>CAWFGS010000002.1:115000-482970 GCA_963815535.1 uncultured Alphaproteobacteria bacterium | reverse complement strand
CGCAGGCGATCCGGTAAGGAGCCGCGACCGAGAGCATCGCAGGACAGCGCGCCGTGGCGAGGTGGTGCTGAACCGCGTGGCGCATGTCAGCTATCCCGGCAGCGTGTGCGGCGTCGTCTATCAGGGATCCGCAGCGCAAGACCGGCTGCCAGTTCAGCTTCACCTGCGACGGATCGATGCGGCGGCGGACCGGCGGGGCGAGCTGGGCGACGGCGCAACGGCTGGCAAACGAAGCGCTGTCGGGTCAGGTGTTCGGGCAGGTCGGCATGGCGACGCATTACCATACCAATTGGGTCAACCCCTATTGGGCACCGACGCTTCACCACATCGGCACGATCGGTGCGCATCGATTTTATCGCATGAAAGGCGCAGCGGGCCAGCGCGGATCGTTCCGCGCATCCTATCGCGGGGGCGAGCCGTTGCCGCGCCCCAATCCGGCGCTGCCGGTCGCGGATGCCGTTCCCGTGTCGTCCAACAACAGCGACCTGTCCGCGTGTTCGACGAAGCACGCGCCACCGCCCAGGCTGGCGCGGCAACTGCGGTCGCTGCGGGCGCCGCCGCGCCGCCGCCCAATTATACTCCGGCAGTCGAGGCGCGGGGCGGCGATGCCCTGTTCAAGGCCGACAAGCTGCCGCAGAGCGGGACCGTCAAACCGCGATATGCCAACAGCGGCAAATGGCTGAAACAGCCCGACTGATCGGGCCGGACGTGCTTTTGCACAACCCGTCCAAATCGCACTTAACGCGTTATAAACCCTGCTGAAACACTCAGGCTTTACCACGGAGGCCTATCGGGAACGGGCGGCGCTTCTCTGCCGTGCGGAGCCGTTCATTCGATGCCATCACCCCTTATCGACCGGCGGTTCGCCGCGCCGTTCGCTGCGAACGACAATTCGACAGGTTCGGAACACGACCAGCTGGTAACGGCGGCGCTGCGTCACTTTGCGGCGCATGGATTGCGCGCCGCCGAAGCAGCTGCGGCGAACGCGGCAGCCGCCTGCGACACGGGTGACCGGGAGGCGGAGGCGCATTGGCTGTCGATCGCCGGATTGCTCAGCCGCCGATCCTGATCGCCTCGGTCGCCGGGGCCGCCCGCCCCGCAACGCGTCCACCGAACTTGCCGGGCGACCCTGATCACGTCAAACACGGTTGTTGCTCATGCGAATTGGTTGCAAGAAGCGCCCGACTTTCCAACAGCTTTGATGGTTGCTTTCGCCCCCGCCCCGCATTAGGTCCGGTGGCGATTACGGTGCGGCTTTCGCGGGACGACGGGCGCACCCAACGATATCGGCTTTCGCGCCATTCCGTTTCCCGTCCCGCAATGTTGGAAGGACGCAATTCATGGCCAAGCGCCAGGCACGCAACAAAATCGCGCTTATCGGCTCCGGCATGATCGGCGGCACGCTCGCCCATCTCGCCGCGAAGAAGGAAATGGGCGACATCGTCCTGTTCGACATCGCCGAGGGGATGCCGCAGGGCAAGGCGCTGGACCTGTCGCAATGCGGCCCGGTCGAAGGGTTCGATGCGAAGATCACCGGCACCAACGACTATGCCGACATTGCCGGGTGCGGATGTGATCATCGTGACCGCCGGTGTCCCGCGCAAACCCGGCATGAGCCGCGACGATCTGCTGGGCATCAATCTGAAAGTGATGAAAGCGGTCGGCGAAGGCATCAAGAACAACGCGCCCGACGCTTTCGTGATCTGCATCACCAACCCGCTGGACGCGATGGTCTGGGCGCTGCGCGAATTTTCCGGCCTGCCGCACAACAAGGTGGTCGGCATGGCGGGCGTGCTCGACAGCGCGCGCTTCGCGACATTCCTCGCCTGGGAGTTCGATTGCAGCGTGAAGGACGTCAACGCCTTCGTGCTGGGCGGCCACGGCGATACGATGGTTCCCGTCCTCAGCTACTCCACGATCAACGGCATTCCGGTGAAGGACATGGCGAAGATCAAGGGCGTGTCGGAAGACCGCCTCGACGAAATCGTCAAACGCACGCGCGCGGGCGGCGGCGAAATCGTGAAGCTGCTGGGCAACGGCTCCGCCTATTACGCCCCCGCCACCAGCGCCATTTCCATGGCCGAGGCGTATCTGGGCGACCAGAAACGCATCCTGCCCTGCGCCAGCTATGTCGAGGGGAAATACGGCCTCGACGGAATGTATGTCGGCGTGCCCACAATGCTGGGCGCGGGCGGCACGGAAGACGTGATCGAAATCGAACTGTCGGACGAGGAGCGCAGCAACCTCAAGGTCAGCACCGACGCGGTCGAGGAACTGCTTGAGGCGTGCAAGGGGCTGGATAGCTCGCTGGCGTGATATAGTCTGCAGCACACCTTTGGCTATTCGGTAGCCAAATGGCTGCTAATCGTCGGTTGCGTGGCGGTTCGGCCACATTATTGCTTTCGCTTTTGCGTTTGGAGCAGGCCAACGGGCGCGCTGGTAATCTTCGTGCCTCTTATCGGTTTTATAGCAGTTGCACTCGGACTGCGCTTGCCATCTTTAATCATTTTAGCGCGCGCCATCAGTCGTGGCCGCGCCAACTCGAATCGGAGACAAATAGATGTCCATCCTCGTAAACAAATCCACCAAGGTCATCACCCAAGGCATGACCGGCGACACCGGCACTTTCCACACGCAGCAGGCGCTCGATTACGGGACGCAGATGGTGGCGGGCGTTACGCCCGGCAAAGGCGGCAGCACGCATATCGGCCTGCCCAATTTCAACACCGTGCGCGAAGCGAAAGCCGAAACCGGCGCGACCGCATCGTGCATCTACGTGCCGCCGCCATTCGCCGCCGACGCGATCTGCGAGGCGATCGATGCGGAGATCGAGCTGATCATCTGCATCACCGAAGGCATTCCGGTGCTCGACATGGTGCGCGCGAAGGCCGCGCTGGAAGGTTCCAAGTCCCGCCTGATCGGTCCCAACTGCCCCGGCGTGCTGACGCCCGAAGAATGCAAGATCGGCATCATGCCCGGCTCCATCTTCAAGAAGGGCAGCGTCGGCGTCGTGTCGCGTTCGGGCACTTTGACCTACGAAGCCGTGCATCAGACCACGATGGTCGGCCTGGGCCAGACCACGGCCGTCGGCATCGGCGGCGATCCCGTCAACGGGACCAATTTCATCGACGTGCTGGACCTGTTCCTGGATGACGACGACACCAAATCGATCATCATGATCGGCGAAATCGGCGGCAGCGCGGAAGAAGAAGCGGCGGAATATCTCAAACAGGAAGCCGCGAAGGGTCGCAGCAAACCGACCGTCGGTTTCATCGCGGGCCGCACTGCCCCTCCCGGACGGCGGATGGGCCATGCGGGCGCCATCGTTTCGGGCGGCAAGGGCGGCGCGGACGACAAGATCGCGGCGATGGAAGATGCGGGCATCCGCGTCTCCCCCAGCCCCAGCGAACTGGGCACGACGCTGGACGCCATGCTGAAAGAGATGGCGTAATCGCTGCGCGCACCCCATGACATGACGCATGGGAATGCGCGCCACGACGCAATCGCACCAACGACACCACGAAGGGTCGCCGACGATGGGTAACGAAAGCCACGATTTCACCAGCGACGTCCCCGACCGGGGCGATCCGCAGGATAGCGCGCAGGCCGGCCCGTCCTGGGCGAACCCGAAATGGCCGCTCGTCGGTGGGGAAAGCGAAGACGAACTGGTCCAGGCGCTGGACCCGATGGCGATGAAGCTGGCCGTCGCGGCGGCGGCGAAATCGTTGGCCCAATCGTCGGGCAAGGTGATGGACGATGCCGCGATCGAGCAGGCGGCGGGCGATTCCATCCGCGCCATGCTGCTGATCCGCACTTACCGCGTGCGCGGGCACATGGCGGCCAATCTCGACCCGCTCGATCTGTCCGATCGCGCGCTGCCCGAAGATCTGAAGCCCGAATGGCACGGCTTCACCGGCGATGCGCTGGACCGGCCAGTCTATCTCGGCGGCACGCTGGGCCTGGAATGGTCCACCGTGCGCGAGCTGGTGGCGGCGTTGCGCGATACGTACTGCACCGAAATCGGCTTCGAATACATGCACATCGCCGATGTGGAGGAACGCCGGTTTATCCAGGAACGGATCGAAGTTCCCGACAAGGTCATCCAGTTCACGCCCGAAGGCAAGAAAGCCATCCTGGCCGCCGTCATTCGCGGCGAACAATACGAGGCGTTTCTCGGCAAGAAATATGTCGGGACCAAGCGGTTCGGCCTCGATGGCGGGGAAAGCATGATCCCGGCGCTGGAAGCGGTCATCAAATATGGCGGCCAGATGGGCGTGCGCGAAATCATCTACGGGATGGCGCATCGCGGGCGGCTGAACGTGCTCGCCAACGTCATGGCGAAACCTTACAAGGTCATCTTCCACGAATTTTCCGGCGGCAGCGCCAACCCCGACGATGTCGGCGGATCGGGCGACGTCAAATACCATCTGGGCACCAGCACGGATCGCGATTTCGACGGGATAGAGGTGCATATGTCGCTCGTCCCCAATCCCAGCCATCTCGAAGCGGTCAATCCCGTGGTGCTCGGCAAGACGCGCGCGCAGCAGGCGGGGCGCGACGATCTGGACGATCACGACACCGTGCTGCCCGTGCTGATCCACGGCGATGCGGCGTTCGCAGGGCAAGGCGTGGTGTGGGAATGCCTCGGCATGTCGGGCGTCGGCGGATACGACACCGGCGGCTGCGTGCATTTCATCATCAACAACCAGATCGGTTTCACCACCAGCCCGAAATTCGCACGGTCCAGCCCCTACCCGTCCGACGTGGCGAAGGGCGTTCAGGCGCCGATCCTGCACGTCAATGGCGACGATCCCGAAGCGGTGACGTTCGCTTGCAAGATGGCGATCGAGTACCGCCAGAAATTCCACCGCGACATCGTGATCGACATGTGGTGCTATCGCCGGTTCGGCCATAACGAGGGCGACGAACCCAAATTCACCCAGCCGCTGATGTATGACGAAATTCGCAAACATCCCAAGGTCAGCGACGGCTACCAGAAACAGCTCGTCGCCGAAGGGGAGATCGAAGAAGGCTATGCCAAGCAGCTGACCGACGAGTTCGTGGCGCAGCTGGAAGAAGAATTCGAAGCGTCCAAAAGCTACAAACCCAACGAAGCCGACTGGTTCACCGGGCGGTGGAGCGGGCTGCACAAACCCGCCGATGCGGAAAGCGCGCGGCGCAACGTCGACACCGCGATCGAACGCAAACTGTTCGACAGTCTGGGCCGCACGCTGACCACCGTGCCGGACGATCTGACGATCCACAAAACGCTGGGCCGCGTGCTCGACGCCAAACGCGCCATGTTCGAAGAGGGCGGCGAATTCGACTGGGCGACGGCGGAAGCTCTCGCCTATGGCAGCCTCGTCACCGAAGGGTTCGGCGTCCGTCTGTCGGGCCAGGATAGTGGGCGCGGCACGTTCAGCCAGCGCCATGCCGTCTGGGTCGATCAGACCAACGAAAACAAATACATCCCGCTGACCACCCTGCCCCACGGCAAGTTCGAGGTGTATGACAGCATCCTGTCGGAATACGGCGTGCTGGGCTTCGAATACGGTTTCGCCCTGGCGGACCCCAAGACACTGGTCCTGTGGGAAGCGCAGTTCGGCGATTTCGCCAATGGCGCGCAGATCATCATCGATCAGTTCATCGCCGCGGGCGAAGTCAAATGGCTGCGCGCCAACGGCCTCGTGATGCTGTTGCCGCATGGGTATGAAGGGCAGGGGCCGGAACATTCCAGCGCCCGCCTCGAACGGTTCCTGCAACTGTGCGCGAACGACAATATTCAGGTGCTGAATATTACCGTGCCGTCCAATTATTTTCACGTTTTGCGGCGGCAGATGCTGCGTCCGTTCCGCAAACCGATGGTCATCATGACGCCCAAATCGCTGCTGCGTCATCCCCTCGCAAAAAGCGGCGCGGAAGAGTTTCTGGGCGACAGCCATTTTCGCCGCATCGTCAGCGACACGACCGACATCGCCGACGAGAAGGTGCGCCGTCTGGTCCTATGTTCGGGCAAGGTCGCTTACGATCTGCTGCAGAAGCGTGACGAGGAGGGGCTGGACGACGTTACCGTGGTGCGGATCGAACAGCTTTACCCCTTCCCCGGCGAACCGCTGGCCAAACGCATCGCGCGCATGACCAACCTGCAGGACATCGTCTGGTGTCAGGAAGAACCGAAGAACAACGGCGCCTGGTTCTTCGTGGATCGTCTGATCGAGGAAGCCGCCACCGCCGCAGGCAAAACCGTCCGCCCCTTCTATGCCGGGCGCGAAGTGGCCGCATCGCCCGCCACCGGGTTCGCCAGCCGTCACAAGGCGCAGCAGGATTCACTGGTGCAGATCGCGCTGGGCCTGAACGATGGCGGCGCAGCGCAACGCAAACAACTGGCCGGCAAGGCCGAAGGAAACTGAAACCATGTCGAGCGAAATCAAAGTTCCCACTCTGGGCGAATCCGTCACCGAAGGTACGATCAGCGAATGGCTGAAGAAGCCGGGCGACGCGGTGGCCGTGGACGAGCCGATCGCCAGCCTTGAAACCGACAAGGTCGCGATCGAAGTGCCATCGCTGGTTGCAGGCGTCATCGGCGAATTGAAAGCCGAGGTCGGCGATACGGTCGAAGTGGGCGCAGTCATCGCCACCGTCGAGGAAGGTGCCGCCCCCGCCGCAACCGGCAAGGAAGCGGCCCGCGCGCAGGAACAGCGCGAAGACGGCAAGGAATTGCGGAGCGAGAAGGCCGAGGCGACCGAGGGTGGCAGCGGCGGTGCGAGCGAAGGCGGCGATGGCGCGCAAACCCTGTCCCCCGCCGTGCGCCGGGCTGTGCTGGAAAACGGCATCGATCCCTCCACCGTCAAGGGCACGGGCAAGGACGGCCGCCTGACGAAAGAGGACGTGCTGGCCGCCGCCAAATCCAAACGCGACGGCGGCGGCGACGCTGCCAAGACCGCCAGCGCATCGACCGGTTCGGGCACAGTGTCGCAAGGCCCCGAGCGCGGCGAAGAACGCGTCCGCATGACACGTCTGCGCCAGACCATCGCCAAACGGTTGAAGGGCGCGCAGGAAGAGGCCGCGCTGCTGACGACGTTCAACGATGTCGATATGACCGCCGTCATCGAAGCGCGCACCAAGTATAAAGATCTGTTCGCCAAGAAACACGACATCAAGCTGGGTTTCATGGGCTTTTTCGCCAAGGCATCGTGTCTGGCGCTGAAAGACGTGCCCAGCGTCAACGGCCAGATCGACGGGGACGAGATCGTCTATCACGATTACGTCGATATCTCCGTCGCCGTCAGCGCACCCAACGGGTTGGTCGTCCCGGTTATCCGCGACGCCGACAAGAAAGGCTTCGCCCAGATCGAACAGGACATCGCCAATTACGGCAAGGCGGCCAAGGACGGCACGCTGACGATGGACGACATGAAGGGCGGAACCTTCACCATTTCCAACGGCGGCGTGTTCGGATCGCTGATGTCCACGCCGATCATCAACCCACCGCAAAGCGCGGTTCTGGGCCTCCATCGTATCGAAGATCGCGCAGTCGTCGTAGACGGCGAGATCGTGGTGCGCCCGATGATGTATATCGCATTGAGCTACGACCACCGCCTGATCGACGGGCGCGAGGCGGTGACGGCGTTGAAAATCATCAAGGATGCGATCGAAGATCCCACGCGGATGCTGATCGATCTGTAGGTGGCGGGGATAATGATCATGAAACTGAAGATAGCGCTTCCCCTGATGGCGGCGCCCGCGCTGATATCCTGCGACGCGGCGATGGAGCAGGTCGGCGGGCAGGTCCGCATGGCGGTGGTCGAACAATGTCTGCAAACCAGCGAAAGCTTCGGGATCGGTGAAAGTCTCGTCGCGCCGGTATGCGAATGCACCGCCGATACATTCATGGAAAAGAACGCGCAGGATATCGCCGATATCGATCAGTCGCGCATTGCCGAAATCGTGCGCCAATGCGCGCAGGATGCGGGCGCAGATACAATGGAGGCGGCCGGTGGCTGACCATAATTACGATTACGACGTTCTTGTAATAGGTTCTGGCCCCGGTGGCTATGTCGCGGCCATTCGCGCAGCGCAGCTGGGTCTGAAAACCGCTTGCGCTGAAAGCCATTCGACGCTGGGCGGAACCTGCCTCAATGTCGGATGCATCCCGTCCAAGGCTTTGCTGCACGGCTCCGAACTGTTCGAAGAAGCCGAAGACGGCGTACTGGCCAAATGGGGCGTCGTCGCGCCGAAGGTGAAACTGGACCTGCCCGTGATGATGGCGGAAAAGGACAAGGCCGTCGGCGAATTGACTGGCGGAATCGAATTTCTGTTCAAGAAGAACAAGGTTACCTGGGTAAAAGGCCATGCGACCTTTACCGACGCGCACACGGTTACCGTCGGCGACGAAACCGTCACGGCGAAGGACATCGTGATCGCCACCGGGTCGAGCGTGACCCCCCTGCCCAACGTTACCGTCGATAACGACAAGGGCACGATCGTCGATTCCACCGGCGCGCTGAAACTGGACAAAGTGCCCGAACATCTGGTGGTGATCGGCGGCGGCGTGATCGGGCTGGAGCTCGGCTCCGTCTGGCGGCGGCTCGGCGCGAAAGTGACCGTGGTCGAATATCTCGACAAATTGCTGCCCGGCATGGACGGCGACGTTCGCAAGGAAGCGGGCAAACTGTTCAAGAAACAGGGCATGGACCTGATGCATGGGCACGAAAGTGACGGGCGCGGCGGAAGGGCAAGGACGGCGTGACGCTGACGCTGGAACCCGCCGATGGCGGCGACGCGACCGAATTGCAGGCGAGCCATGTGCTGGTCGCAATCGGGCGGCGCGCCAATACCGACAAGCTGGGGCTGGATGCGATCGGCCTTGAAACCAACAAGCGCGGGCAGATCGAAATCGGACGACGATTTCCGCACCTCGGTCGACGGCGTCTGGGCCATCGGCGATGTCGTGCCCGGCCCGATGCTGGCGCACAAGGCCGAAGACGAAGGCATCGCCGTTGCCGAAAACATCGCCGGGCAGACGGGGATCGTGAACCATGCGGTCATTCCCGGCGTCGTCTACACCATGCCCGAATTCGCAGGCGTCGGCCTGACCGAAGAAGAAGCGAAGGATGCGGGCCACGATTACAATGTCGGCAAGTTCCCGATGATGGCCAACAGCCGCGCGAAAGCGAACCGCGACACGGACGGTTTCGTGAAGATCATCGCGGACAAGGACACCGACCGTGTGATCGGCGTGCATATCGTATCCAGCCTGGCGGGCACGATGATCGCGCAGGCTGCGCTGGCGATGGAATTCGGCGCGACGAGCGAGGACATCGCCTATACCTGTCACGCCCATCCGACCCATTCCGAAGCCATCAAGGAAGCGGCGATGGCGGTCACGGGCAAACCGATCCACATCTGACGCGGCGCGCGTACATTCGATGAGCGGCAATCGCTGGATGCGCCGGTTCGCGCGCTGGCACATCTGGCTGGGCTGGCTGGTCGGTGTGCCGATCGTGATGTGGCTGTTGACCGGTCTGGTCATGGTGGCCCGACCGATCGAAGAAGTGCGCGGCGAGCATTTGCGGTTGCCGGTCGCGGAAGAAACCCTGCCGCCCGACGACCCTATTCCGATCGATTTTACACTGGAACCGGGGCATACCTATTCGCAGATGCGCGTAATCCGGCAAGACGGACGCAGCGTCTGGCTGTTGACGCGCACAGACGGCAGCGTGGAACGGGTGAAAGCGGATCTAAACCCGGAACCGTTGCCCGTTCTCGATGACAGCTATGCGCGCGCCTTGGTACAGGAACGCATCGTTGGCGGCGATCGGGTGCGCGCCGTCACCGCGTTCGACGCCGACGACGTGCCGTTCGATTTTCGCCGTGCCGAGCCCGTATGGCAAGTCGCGCTGGCGAACGGCGCGAATGTCTATGTGAACCGCGACACCGGCGAAATCGCAGCCATCCGCACCCGGTATTGGCGCGTGTTCGATTTCATGTGGGGACTGCATATCATGGACTTGGGCGAGCGGGAGGACACCTCGCACCCCACGCTGATCGTGTTCGCCGCATTGAGCCTGATCGGCGCGTTGCTCGGAACCATTCTGATGTTCCGCCGCCGCCGCCGCGCGCGCCGCGCGTAATCGTTCACCAGACCTGTTAGAGTTTCCTATGTTCGAACGCGTTCCGCTGTCCATCGACCCCGATGTCGTCATTACGCCGCTGCTCGGCTTTCTCGATCTGGCGGGGGTCGCCGTCTTCGCTCTGTCCGGCGCGCTGATCGCCGCTCGGGAGAAGCAGACCTTCGTGACGATGGCGTTCTTCGCGCTGATTACCGGTGTCGGCGGCGGCACGGTGCGCGATATGGTGATCGGCATTCCGGCATTCTGGGTGCACGACCCGCTGATCGCGCCGATCTGCCTGGGCATGGCGCTGCTCGCATGGTTCACGCCCAGCCGATGGTGGGAAGGGCGCGTGCTGGAACTGGCCGACGGGTTCGGGCTGACCGGTTACGCCGCGATCGGCACCGCCAAGGCGCTGTCATTCGGCGTTGCGCCCGTTCCCGCCATGCTGCTGGGCGTCATCACGGGCTGCGTCGGCGGGATCATACGCGACGTGATCGCGGGGCGGCCGTCCATCTTGATGAAGCCCGAACTCTACGTCACGGCAGCGGCTCTATCCGCCGCAATCTGCGCGGGCGGGCTGTTGCTGGAACTGAACCGCCCCGCCGTATTCGCAGTCGCGACCGCGTCGGGGTTCATTCTGCGCGCAGCGGCGATCCGGTTCAAACTGGCGATCCCGGCCTATACCAAAGATCTGCCCCGCGCCGCCGACGATGCTCAATCGCCAGGCAACGGTCCGCCCGGGTAGGCAGGCTGCGGTCCCGCAACGGTTGTTTCGTAGGGTGCGCCATCCTGCCGTCGCCACGCTGCGGCATAGCGGTCGTCGCCATATTGGCGATCGACCGCATCGGCGGCGTTAACGAAACCGCTGCCGTAATCGATCCGATCGACGCGGCCATTCGGGCCAAGAGTGCAGGTGAACCCGCCGCCGTCATACAGCGATCCCGCCACGCGCCACCCCCCGGCGGTGCGATCGATGCTGTCGATCCGTTCCACCCGGCGGTCGCGTTCGATTTCGCGAATGCAAAGCGCCGCCGCGTTGTCCAGCCCGGAGCGATTGCTTGCGTCGCGGGAAGTTCGATCGTCGTAGCGGCTGTCATAGCGAACCGGGCGATCCCGATCTTTGCGCGTGGCGGCATTCACGATCGCGGCGATCCCACCGATAATTGCGACACCGGCGATGACATCGCCGACACTGGTGCGGTTGCGGCGATACCCCCCGCGATGACCACGGTAGCCCCCGCGATACCCCCGATAGCCGTGACGCCCGCGATGATGCGCGACCGTCGTGCTATCGTTCTGCCATCCACCGAACGTGAGTGCCGCCGGCGGTTCGAATGCTGCGACGGGCGTGGGCATTTCCGCCGCCGAAACGGGTGCTGCGATGGCGCACAGTCCCGCCCCGATTGCCGCCAGTGAACTCTTCATCCCAATCATCGCCCTCGCCCCGTTGTTCCATTCTATCTTGCATAGGGAATGGGCGGTCCAAGCTTGCATATGCCTGAACCGCCCAATCCTTTTATGCGCCGATTACAATCCGCGGATGCCGTCCACATCGATATCGGAAATCCGGCCATTGCGAATGCGGCAGGAGAAACGTCCGCGATCGAACCCGTTGTTCCGCCCGCGATAACCGCGATTGCGATATCCGCGGCGCTGTTCCTCCAGCACGATATTCCCCTTGATCCGCCAGCCATTGTTGCGGCGATCGACATCGTACACGTTGGTCACGTTCGCGCGGCCGTAACTCGCCCGGTTGGCATAGCGTTCGGTGGCGCGGATGCAGCGTTCGATCGCGCGCTGCGGGTTGCCGCGACGGGCGTTGTTGCGATACCCGCGCCGGTCGCCGCGATAGCCACGGTCGTCGTAGCGATAGCGATCGCGTTTCCCATTGGAACTGAGCACGGCGGCAAGGCCCCCCAGAATGACGGCCCCGGCAATGATTTCGCCCGCACCGATCCCATTGCCGCGATCATAGCCGCGATCGCGTGAATAGGTCTGCGCCTGGGCCTGCGCCGGTACGATCGCAGTCACCGCCATCGCGCCTGCGGCAAGGCTGGTGAAAAACGCCTTCATCGGGGCTTTGGGTAGTGTCTGCATCGTTCGATCCCTCGGTTGGAACCGGAACATCATGTCCCGGCTTCAACACTCTTATGGATCACCATGCGTGAGGTGACACTGAACTCGCCTGGCAGTTACCGTTCATATAAAGCCAGACTTATCTGAACGACTCTATTACTCGCTCGCAGTCAGGTCCAGACCGGTGAAGTAGGCCAGGAACGCCCCGACATCCGCCGCTTCCTCGATCGCCTTGTCCGTGGGCTTGCCCGATCCGTGGCCGGCGCGGGTTTCGATACGGATCAGCTGCGGGCGTTCGCCCAGTTCGGCTGCCTGCAAGGCGGCGGTGTATTTGAAGCTGTGGCCCGGCACCACGCGGTCGTCCGTATCGGCCGTCGTCACCAACACCGCCGGATAATCCGTACCGCTGCGGATGTTGTGATAGGGGGAATAGGCGCGCAGCAGGGCGAAATCTTCTTCCCGATCGGGATAGCCGTAATCGTCCACCCAATACCGCCCGGCAGTGAATCGGTCGAAACGCAGCATATCCATGACGCCGACGGCAGGATGCGCCGCCGCAATCAGATCGGGCCGCTGATTGACCACTGCGCCCACCAGCAGGCCGCCATTCGATCCGCCCTCGACTGCCAATCCATCCGCCGTGGTGATCCCGCTGGATTTCAGATATTCGCCTGCCGCGATGAAATCGTCGAACACGTTCTGCTTGTTCGCGCGGCGACCGCCATCGTGCCATGCCTTGCCATATTCGCCGCCGCCGCGAATGTTGGCGAGCGCATAGGCCCCGCCCGCATCCAGCCAGGCAATGCGCGACGGGCTGAAACCGGGGGTGAGGGATATGTTGAACCCACCATAGGCGTATAGGAGCGTGGGAACCGCTTCACCCGCCGCCGCGACATCCGCGCGTCGCACGATGAACATCGGAACGCGCGTGCCATCCTTCGATGTGAAGAATTGCTGCTCCACGCGGTAGTCTTCGGGATCGAATGCGACTTCGGGCTGCGCCCAGACGCTGCTGTCCCCGCTCGCCAGATCATAGGCGTAAACGGTGGTAGGTCGGTTGAAACTGGAAAAGGCGTAGAACACCTGTGCATCGTCCGCATCCCCGCCGAACCCGCCGGCGCTGCCGATGCCGGGCAAACTCACTTGCCGCACCAATTCGCCGGTCAGATCGTACACGCCGACCTCGCTTTTGGCATCGACCAGATATTGCGCCACCAGCTTGCCGCCGACCATCGACACGCTGTCGAGCTTCGTTTCGCGTTCGGCCAATATCGTCGTGCGGGCGAGCGTCGGGTCGGCGATGTCGATCGCCACCACCTTTTCGAGCGGTGCGCCCTCGTTCGTCTGGAATACGAACCGCGTTCCCTCGTTGCCGAGGTAATTGAAACTGCTTTCGAAACCCGGCACGATCACGCGCCGTTCGGGCGTGTCGGCAGTCAGATCGATCAGGCCCACTTCGGATCGGTCGTCGGTTCCGCTGGTGGAATAGGTGATGAGATACCGGCCATCGTCGCTCAATTCCGCGACATTGTTGAGATCGGGGCGGTCCGGCGTTTCGAACAGCACGACATCGTCGGATTGCGGCGTGCCGATTTTGTGGAAATAGACTTTCTGATTGGTGTTGAGCGCCTGGAACGTCTCGCCATCCTTCGTCACCGGGAAGCGGCTGTAATAGAACCCGCTGCCGTCCTTCGCCCATTCCAGGCCGGAGAACTTGATCCATTCCACCGTGTCTTCCATGACCGTGCCGGTCGCGACGTCCAGCACCTTCGCCGTGCGCCAGTCGCTGCCGCCGTCCTGAATGCCGTAAAGAATATACGCGCCGTCTTCGCTCGGAACCCAACCCGCCAGCGCCGTTGCGCCGTCCGCCGCCCACAGATTGGGGTCGATCAGTTCGCGCGGGCTGCCCTCCAGCCCTTCGCGCACATACAGCACCGACTGGTTCTGCAACCCGTCGTTGCGGGTGTAGAAATACCGCCCGCCCTTTTCCACCGGCACGCCGACGCGTTCGTAATCGTACAGTTCCTTGATCCGCGCCTCATAGGCTTCGCGGCCCGGCAACTGACCCAGGAATGCATCGGTCAGGCTGTTCTGCCGCTCGACCCAGCTGGCGACGTCCGCATTGACGCGCACATCGTCTTCCAGCCAGCGATAGGGATCGGCGATCTCTTGTCCGAAGAGGGTTTCGGTGGGCCCGTCGGCGCGGGTATCGGGATATTCGATTGCGGTTGGGGCGATTGCGGTGGTGGCGATGGCGGTGTCCTTGGCTTGGGCGGTGTGCGCGGTGGCCGTTCCGGCGGCAAGCGCGACGGTGGCGGTGGCAGTCATCAGGGAGGCCGCGATGCGATAGATCATAATGTGACTCCGGTGTTTTGGGTTGATGCGACGATAGGCATTGCGACCGCCGGATGCAAAGGCGAACGGTGCGTCCGGCGCGCCCTATTGCGGCAAGGCGGCCAGCACGTCGCGCGTGAATGCGGCGATGTCGAACCGGCTGCCGACCGGATCCTCCCCGCGCCGGACGATCACCACATTGCGGCTCGGCACGATGACGAGATACTGCCCGCGATTGCCGAACCCCGCAAATGTGTCGGTCGGCACGCCGTCGCTGTCGTTCATCAGCCAGAACCCCGCGCCGTACCCGAACGCCCCGTCGGGCTGTGGGCCGGAAGGGGCGGAAACGTACTGCACCCACCCTTCGGGCAGAATGCGCCGGTCGGGAAAACTGAACGCCATCGTCGAGATACAATTGACCCAGCGCCATCAGATCGGCGGACGACGCCCAGACCTGGCTGGAAAGGATGCGATTGCCGGTCCAGTCGGCTTCTATCGTCGCATCGAACATCCCCATTTGATCGGTAAGACGTTCGATATTCTGCCCATCGAGCCACGGCTGAATGGCCTCGATCGCCATCAGCGTGTCGTTATTGGCGTAGCGATAGACGCTTCCCGGAGTGTACAGGAGGGGCCAGGTCCGTGCCCGCTCATCGACCGTCGCACCGCCCCAATAAACGGGATCGGTCCGGTTGCCGGGCGTATCGGAATACCGCCCGGATGCCATCCGAAGCATATGGTCGATGGATATCGCGCCACGCGGATCGTTCGGTCCAACGGAGATACCGGCGGTTTGATCGGTGGTCACCGCCCCATCGCGAACCGCCATTCCAACCAGGGTGGCGGCAATGCTTTTCGCGACGGACCATGTGCGTTGCGGAGTGTTGCGAGTGAAACCGTCCGCGAATTCCGCGACCAGTTCGCGGTCGTTCCGGGCGACCAGGACGCCGGTCGTTCGGGTTCCGTCACCGTAACGCCCTTCGAATGCGGACTGCCCGATGGCTTGAAGAGCAGCGTTGCTCCGATTAACGGATGGCGCCAGAACCGATGCCCGTGGACGATCATTCGAGGGCCCGACTTCGAGCGTGTCAGGGTCCGTGCCGATAGGCAGCACCGCGCAGCCTTCTTTCCCGGCATACCGGGCAACACGCGGTGGCATATCGTCCGCCCAGTGGACCGCAACGTGCCGGATGAATCCCTCCTGCGGACTGACGAACTTGACCGGGGGCGCGCGCACTATTTCCGCGCGCAAATCGCGCACGATGGGATCGAGCGTTGGGTAGATCCCGGTCAATTCCCATTCATGAATGCTTTGCGCTGTGCGGCTCTCACCCACCCGTTCCGCATTCGCGATCCCGCTACACAGCATCAACGCCTTGTATCCCGCCGCCAAAGCGCGGTCGTATCGGGCATCGAGCTGTTGTTGGGCCGATTGAGCGGACGCGTTGGCCGATGTCAGAACCATCGCGGAAAGAAGGAGAGTGCGGATCATGGTCGCGACAATGCGTCAGCGTCACTCAAAAGAAAAGGGCCGGAAGGTTTCCCCTCCGGCCCCATCTGGTGATCTCTCGAAATTCCGGCGCTTACGCGTCCGCGAACTCTTCCTCGTCCGCATTCATCACGGGGCCGCTGTCCTGACCCTTCGCATCGACATCGCGATCGACGAATTCGATAATCGCCATTTGCGCCGCGTCGCTGCCGCGATAGCCAGCTTTGATGATACGTGTGTATCCGCCGCTGCGATCGGAATAACGATCCGCCAGCGTGTCGAACAGTTTCTTCAACTGCGTTTCGTCCAGCAAACGCGCCTGCGCCAGACGGCGATTGCTGAGGCCGCCGCGCTTCGCCAGCGTAATCAGTTTTTCGACATAGGGGCGCAGTTCCTTCGCCTTGGGCAGAGTCGTCAAAATCTGCTCATGCTTGATCAGGGCCGCCGACATGTTGCGGAACAATGCCTTGCGGTGGCCCGATTTGCGGGACAGTTTGCGTTGTGAAAGTCCGTGGCGCATAATTGTAATCCTCGTTCGTTAAGAGCCCGTATCAGGTAGCTCGTAGCCGGCGGCGCTCAGGGTGCGCCGCCAGAACCCCGTCGCCGATCAGCCGAGCAGTTCCTGCTCCAGCTTCTTGGCCATTTCTTCGATGTTCTCAGGCGGCCAGCCTGGAATATCCATGCCGAGGCGCAGACCCATGCTCGACAGCACTTCCTTGATTTCGTTCAGCGACTTGCGACCGAAATTCGGCGTCCGCAGCATCTCCGCTTCGGTTTTCTGGACCAGATCGCCGATATAGATGATGTTGTCGTTCTTCAGGCAATTGGCAGATCGCACGCTCAATTCCAGCTCGTCCACCTTCTTCAGCAGATAACGGTTGAGCTGGTTCGCGTCGCTTTCTTCCGGCTGTGCAGCCACGCCGATCATCGCGCTGGGTGCTTGCGGCACGCCATCTTCGAAGTGGACGAACAGCGCCAGCTGATCCTGCAGGATGCGCGCGGAATAGGCCACGGCATCTTCGGGCGACACCGTGCCATCCGTTTCGACGGTCAGGGACAGCTTATCGTAATCGAGTTCCTGCCCAACGCGAGCGTTATCGACCTTGTAACTGACCTGACGCACCGGCGAATACAGCGAATCCACGGGAATGAGACCGATCGGCGCGTCGGCGGGGCGGTTCTGAACGGCGGGAACGTAACCCTTGCCGATATCCGCAGTCAGTTCCATGTTCAGCGTCGCGCCTTCGTCCAGATGGCAAATGACGAGCGCCTTGTTGGTGATCTCGATATCGCCGGACACTGCAATATCGCCCGCTTTCACGACGGCGGGGCCGGTGGCGGAAAGCTGCAGGCGTTTCGGCCCTTCGCCTTCCATCTTGAGCGCGATCTGCTTCACGTTCAGGACGATGTCGGTAACGTCTTCGCGCACGCCGGCCAGGCTGCTGAATTCATGCAGCACGTTTTCGATCTTGATCGACGTGATCGCCGCGCCCTGCAGGCTGGACAGCAGCACCCGGCGCAAAGCATTGCCGAGCGTCAGGCCGAAACCGCGCTCCAGCGGCTCGGCCACGAAAGTCGCCTTGCGTTTGGCATCGGCGCCGGCCTTGATGTCGAGGCCATTGGGTTTCTTCAATTCCTGCCAGTTCTTGGTATTGACGGACATGGATTTCCCCTAAATCGCTGTGGTAGCGTGTTCGGATGAGGCCGGTGCGCCGCTTCTCGCAGCGCGCCCGACCTTCGGATAGACACGGGCCGCATTTCGGCCCGCAGACAAACGACGGATCAGACGCGGCGGCGCTTGGACGGGCGCACGCCATTATGCGGGATGGAGGTCACATCACGGATGGAGGTGATGGTGAACCCGACCGCCGCCAGGCCGCGCAATGCGCTTTCCCGGCCGGACCCCGGGCCCTTCACTTCCACTTCCAGCGTACGCACGCCGTGCTCGGCAGCTTTCTTGCCGGCATCGTCCGCCGCGACCTGCGCCGCATAGGGGGTCGATTTCCGGCTGCCCTTGAACCCCATCGTACCCGCGCTGGACCAGCTGATCGCATTGCCTTGCGCGTCGGTGATGGTGATCATCGTGTTGTTGAAGCTGGCGTTGATATGGGCAACACCGCTTGAAATGTTTTTGCGTTCCCGCTTTTTAATGCGGCTTGGTTCGCGTGCCATGTGATGAAAATCCTGTGTTTGGCGAAGGGGTAAGTCGGCGTGAACCGTGGCTTACTTCTTCTTGCCCGCGATGGGCTTTGCCTTGCCCTTGCGGGTACGGGCGTTGGTGTGCGTGCGCTGGCCGCGAACGGGCAGGCCGGACCGATGGCGCAGGCCGCGATAGGACCGAAGATCCATCAACCGCTTGATATTCATCGCGGTGGATCGGCGCAGATCGCCTTCGACCGGGAAATCGGCATCGATGGTTTCACGAATCTGCAGGATTTCCGCATCGGACAGGTCCTGGACGCGGGCGGCATGATCGATGCCGAGGCGATCGGCGATGCGAACGGCCGACGTCCGGCCGATACCGTGAATATAGGTGAGCGCGATAATAACACGCTTGTTGGTGGGGATGTTTACCCCGGCAATACGAGCCACTTAATTCTCCAAAAGCTCCACGAAAGTCATGGCGCAAGCGCGCGACTTCCATCTCATAGCGTCAAACAACCGCCATTCTTTCCTCGATCGTCGAACAATGCAGTTGCCGGAATGCAAGAACCTCGCAACCCGGACCCGGTGACCAACAATTGAAAAAGAATGCCGAATGAACCGCGCGCTTAAAGAGATTCGCGCGCGTCGTCAACACCGGTCGATCGGCTGGCGACGCGCTACACCACGCCGAAGGCCAGCATCGCATCGGCAACTTTCTTGAACCCGGCAATGTTCGCGCCTTTCACGTAATTTACATGACCGTCGCCGTCCTTGCCGTATTCGACGCATTTCCCATGCACGTCCTGCATCAATTCGGTCAGCATCGTATCGAGCCGTTCGTTGTTCCAGCTGATCCGTTCGGCATTCTGGCTCATTTCGAGGCCCGAAACCGCCACGCCGCCGGCATTTGCGGCCTTACCGGGCGCGTACAGGATTTTGGCGTCATGCAGGATTTTGACGCCTTCCAACACGGTCGGCATGTTCGCCCCTTCGACCACGGCCTCGATCCCGTTATCGACCAGCGACCGCGCGTCGTCTTCGCAAATCTCGTTCTGCGTGGCGCAGGGCAGCGCGATGTCGGCGGATACGTCCCACGGCTTCGCCCCATCGCCGTGAAAAGTCGCATTGCCGAACTCATCGACATATTCGCTGATCCGTCCGCGCCGTTCGTTCTTCAATTCCTTGACCCAAGCGATCTTGTCCGCATCGAAGCCATCGGGATCATGCACGAAGCCGCCCGAATCCGATAGGGTCAGCACTTTACCGCCCAGTTGCGTGATCTTCTCCGCCGCGTGGATCGCGACATTGCCGGAACCCGAAATGATCGCCGTCTTGCCGTCGATTTCGGCGTCGCGTTCCTTCAGCATGTTCTGCAGGAAATAGACCGCGCCGTATCCGGTCGCTTCGGGCCGCATCTGGGAGCCGCCATATTCCAGCGCCTTGCCGGTCAGCACCCCTTCCCACTGGCCGGTGATGCGTTTGTACTGCCCGAACAGGTAACCGATTTCGCGCGCGCCCACCCCGATATCGCCCGCGGGCACATCGACGCTTGGGCCGATATGGCGATAGAGTTCCGTCATGAAGGACTGGCAGAACCGCATGACTTCGCCATCGCTTTTGCCCTTCGGGTTGAAATTCGCCCCGCCCTTGCCGCCGCCCATCGGTAGGCCGGTCAGCGAGTTTTTGAACGTCTGTTCGAAAGCGAGAAATTTCAGCACGCTTTCCGTGACGCTGGCGTGAAAGCGCAAGCCGCCTTTATACGGTCCGATGGCGTTGTTGTTCTGCACCCGCCATCCGCGTTGAACGCGTATGTTGTGATTGTCGTCTTCCCAACAGACGCGGAACGACACGATCCGGTCGGGCTCTGCAATCCGGCGCAAGATCTGGGCGGAGTGGTATTCTTCCTTGTCGTCGATGAAATCGAAGATGTCCTGGGCCACTTCATGCACGGCCTGTACGAATTCGGGCTGGCCCGGATTGCGCTTTTCGACGCCTTCCATGAATGTTTTGAAATCGACGTGGTTGGAAACTGCCATAACGTGCCCCTTGGTGCGTATGACTGGACCTGTATACTATTCGAACCGATACCGCACGGTCCGGTTCATACCCGCTCTAGGGATCGGGGGCGGATTGCGCGGAGTCCTCCTGCGCGGGGCCGTCTGCGCGGGGTCGGTCTCAGAAGGTTCGACTTGCAGATCATCGGCCTGCACGTCGTCGGGGCCAGCGCCCAACAGCGCAACCAGTCCGTTCAATTGCTCGCTCAGCACGGCATCGATCGAGCGAGAGACCGGCCCGACCTCGTACCGCATGTAACCGCCAACGACATATTCCCATAACACCCGCGTGCCGCCATCGATCGGTGTCAGCGTGATGGTCAGCACTCCGTCCACGGGTTCGCCCTGCAACGGCCCCAATCCGCCACGCATACGAAGTACTTTCAACGGTGCAGCTTGCAGCACGGTCATATGATGCGCGCTGCCCGCCAGGCTGATCGCTTCGGGATCGGGGTCGCCTGGTATGGTTTCGCAAAAACAGCCGCCGCCTTGCGGTATCAGGGTCATGTTCGCGGCATCGCCGGACCAGCTATGCTCGGAACTCCACCATTTCGCTGGCGAAATCAGTGCGATCCACGTTTCCATCGGCGTGGCCGATACGGTTGCGGTGTCGCGCGTGACGAATCCGCGCTCGTTCGCTTCCAGAATTTCCGCATGCGCCGGGGAAGCCATCCCGGCAGCGGCCACGGTCAATGCAGCGAGAACGAGCGATTTCATGACAGCTCCCTTTATCGATGGCGCATAAACGGTGAAAGGACCATGGTGCCAATCACCCGAAGCGCAACCGTCATTTCAGCACGGAATCGATCGCTGCGGCAACGGCATCTATGCTCGCCATGCCATCGATCCGCGTGACGATATCGCGCTTGTCGTACACCGGCAGGATCGGCGCCGTTTTCGCACGATAGTCCTGCATTCTCTTACGCACGGTTTCTTCGGTATCGTCCGGGCGGCGCTTGAACTGCGTGCTGCCGCATTTGTCGCAGATATGTGCCACAGCGGGTTTGGCATGCCGGTCGTGATACCCCGCACCGCAATTGGCACAGGTGAAGCGGCCCGTAATGCGGTCCACCAGCGCGTCCTCGTCAACCCCCAGTTCGATCACATGATGCAGTGTGCGATCGTGCCGGGCGAGAATGGCGTCGAGTGAAGTGGCCTGAGCGGCTGTGCGTGGGTAGCCATCGAAAATCGCGCCGGTGTCGGCGTTCATCGCGGCCAACTCGTCATCGATCAGGGCGGACACGATATCATCGGACACCAGCTCGCCGCGATCCATCACTCCCTTGGCTTCGAGGCCGACTTTGGTCTCTGCTTTCACCGCGGCGCGAAGCATATCGCCGGTGGACAGTTGGCGCATTCCGTAAGTATCGACGAGCCGCGTCGCTTGCGTGCCCTTGCCCGCACCGGGGGGGCCCAGAAGAATGATATTCATCGACGCGCGTTCCCCAGTTTCACTCATGCGGTTGTATCGCCGGGCGATGCCCCCTGTCTAGCGCATGTTGCCTAGCGCATGCGGCCTTTCAATTTGGCCTTCTTGATCAGATCGCCATATTGATGCGCCAGCAGATGGGATTGCACCTGGCTGATGGTATCGACCGTGACGTTGACCACGATCAGCAGACTGGTTCCCCCAAGGAACAGCGGAATTCCGGTCTGCGCGATCATATATTCCGGGATGACGCAGACCAGCGTGAGATAGATCGCACCCACCACCGTAATGCGCGTCAGCACATAATCGAGATAATCCGCCGTTCGCTTTCCTGGCCGGATGCCGGGAATGAACCCGCCGTTCTTCTTCAGGTTCTCCGCCGTTTCTTCGGGGTTGAATACCACCGCAGTGTAGAAGAAGCAGAAGAAGATGATCCCGATCGCATAGAGCAGCATGTAGATCGGCTGCCCGTGTGCGAGATAGAAATTGAGCGATTGGATCGCGCTGCCGAAGGTGCTGCCCGAATCCACCGAATTGCCCGCGAACTGACTGATCGTGAGCGGCAGCAGCAGCAGCGAACTGGCGAAGATCGGCGGGATCACACCAGCAGTGTTCACCTTCAGCGGCAAATGGCTGCGATCGGCCTGCATTCCGCCGCGTGCCGTTGCGCGTTTCGGATATTGGATTAGCAGGCGGCGCTGTGCCCGTTCCATAAAACAGATAAACAGGATCAGCACGACCACCATGATCAGGAAGCCTCCGATCACGACGGGGGAAATCGATCCGGTCCGCCCGCCTTCGAACAGATTGCTGGTGAAGGTCGGGAACTGCGCGACGATCCCGGCCATGATGATCAGCGACACACCGTTGCCGATCCCGCGACTGGTAATCTGTTCGCCCAGCCACAGCAGGAACATCGTGCCCCCGACCAGACTGATGACGGCGCCGATGCGAAAGGTGTAACCCGGCTCGACCACGGCCTGTAGCCCGCTTTGCGCGCCGAAGCTTTCGAGGCCGGCGGCAAGGAACCAACCCTGAATGGCGCACAGGAAAACCGTGCCGTAACGGGTGTACTGGTTCAACTTCTGTCGCCCGCTTGCGCCCTCTTTCTTGATCGCAGCCAGCGACGGGTGCAGGGACGAGGCAAGCTGAATCACGATGGATGCCGTGATGTAAGGCATCACGCCGAGCGCGATCAGGCTCATGCGCTCCAGACTGCCGCCCGAAAACGTGTTGAACAGATCGAGGATGCCGCCGCGCGTCTGGTCGTACAGCGTTTCCAGAACCAGCGGATTGACGCCCGGCAACGGAACGAAACTGAGGAAGCGGAACACCACCAGCGCGCCGATCGTGAACCAGATGCGGCTTTTCAGCTCGGACGCTTTTGAGAAATTCGCGAGGCTGAGATTGCTCGCAATATTATCGGCGCGTGATGCCATTATGAACCATCGATCCCGTTGATTGGCCGGTTACGCACCGGAATTGGTCGAAGAACGTATATAGGCAGCGCGGGTTCGATTGTCGAACCCATGCGCCGGCTATCCACCGATCAGGCGGTCTTGAACGCTTTCTTGCGAGGCGTTGCGCCTTCGGGCTTGGGCTTTACGGGCAGCAGTTCGACCGATCCGCCGGCCTTTTCGACCGCTTCCTTCGCGCCCTTCGACGCGCCGGCAACCTTGAACTGGACCTTGGTGGTCAATTCGCCCTTGCCCAGCAGCCGCACGCCATCCTTGCCGCCGCGCCCCAGTCCGGCGGCGCGCAAGGCATCGTGATCGACCAGCTTGGACCCATCGAGCTTACCCGCGTCGATGAATTTCTGAACCATACCCAGATTGACCTCGGCATAATCCTTGCCGAACGGATTGTTGAAGCCACGCTTCGGGATCCGCATGTGGAGCGGCATCTGACCACCTTCGAAACCCTTGACCGCGACGCCGGACCGGCTCTTCTGGCCCTTCTGACCACGGCCGGCGGTCTTGCCCTTGCCCGATCCGATGCCGCGCCCAACGCGCATACGGCCCTTGCGGGCGCCGGGATTGTCGTGAAGTTCGTTCAGTTTCATGATCTGCACTCGCTTTCGCTTTTGTTCGCGCGTTAAATGGAATGGGGCCGGTATCGGACCGGCCCCATCGCGTCAATAATTATACCGGACGGTCGATGGCTTAATCGACGATCGCCACCATATGCGGCAGCTTCGCGATCGCACCGCGAATTTCCGGCGTGTCCTGCAGTTCGACGATCTTGTGCATCTTGTTGAGGCCGAGGCCGATCAGCATCTGCCGCTGTTTATCGGGGCGGCGGATGGGGGAACCGATCTGTTTGAGTTTGATGGTAGCCATGATCGATTACTCCGTCACTGCCGCAGCGTCGGCCTGCGCTTCCGCTTCGCTCGATCCACCACGGCCCAGCAGGTCGGCAACTTTCTTGCCGCGCCGCTGCGCCACGGATTTCGGCGACGTCTGATTGACCAGCGCATCGAACGTCGCGCGGATCATGTTGTAAGGGTTGGAGGAGCCGACCGATTTGGTCACGACATCCGCCACGCCCAGGCTTTCGAACACGGCGCGCATCGGACCACCGGCGATGATGCCGGTTCCCGCAGGTGCGGTGCGGATGGTAACCTTGCCGGCGCCGAAGCGACCCTTGGCATCGTGGTGGAGCGTGCGGCCTTCTTTCAGGGCGACACGAACCATCTTCTTGCGTGCGGCGGCGGTCGCTTTGGTAATCGCTTCAGGCACTTCGCGTGCCTTGCCCTTGCCGAAGCCGACCCGGCCGGACCCGTCACCCACCACGACCAGTGCAGCGAAGCCAAACCGCTTACCGCCCTTCACCGTTTTGGAAACGCGATTGATGTGAACCAGCTTTTCGACGATCCCATCATCGGGTTCGTCCCGCCCGCCCCGGCGATTGTCGCGCCCGCCACGACCACCACGGTTCGGCCCACCGGGACCGCCGCGATTGTCGCCGCCGCGTCCACGGCCACGCGGACGGTTTGCATCGCCACTGGTGGTGGATTGCGTTTCCGCCGCCACGGTGGAGCCGAGATTGGCTGTCGGCGTGCTTCCGGCATTATCGACCACCGGCGGCGTCGCAACCTCCGGTTTGGTTTCGATTTTCGCTGCCTGTTCCGGCGTTACGTCTGGTTTGGTTTCGTCGGCCATAATTAAAACTCCAGCCCGCCTTCGCGAGCGGCATCGGCCAGCGCCTTGACGCGGCCATGAAACAGAAATCCGCCACGATCGAACACGACCGTCGTCACGCCGGCTTTTTTGGCGGCGTCCGCGATGTTCTTGCCGACCTGCGCGGCGGCATCGATATTCGCGCCGGACGCCTTCACGCCCAGTGTGGACGATGCGGCAACCGTTTTGCCCGCAACGTCGTCGATGATCTGCGCGTAGATATGGCGGCCCGTGCGGTGAACGGACAGACGGGGGCGATCGCCCGCACGATTGCGGAGCGAGGTCCGAACCCGGCGACGGCGGCGCTCGAAAAGGGAAAGTTTTGCCATTTTACTTCTTCTTCCCTTCCTTGCGGAAGATATACTCGCCGCGATATTTGATCCCCTTGCCCTTATAGGGTTCGGGCTTGCGCCAGCGTCGGATCTCGGCGGCGAGCTGGCCCACGGCCTGCTTGTCGGAACCGCTGATTTCCACGGTGGTCTGATCTGGCGTTTTCACCTCGATGCCTTCCGGGATCGCGATATCGACGTCGTGGCTGTAGCCTAGCTGCAGGTTCAGGGTCTTGCCCTTGGCCGCCGCACGATAACCGACACCGTTAATTTCCAGAACCTTGGTGAAACCATCGGTAACACCTTCGACCAGATTGGACACCAGCGTACGCTGCATGCCCCAGAAAGACCGGGCCTGCTTGCTGTCGTTGGCGGGTGTCACGCGAATTTCGTCGCCTTCCACCTTGTAATCGATGTCTTCCGAAAGGCTCAGCGTCAGCGTGCCCTTGGGGCCTTTCACGCTTAATACGTTGTTTGCGATGTTCGCGGTTACGCCGCCGGGGATGGCGACCGCGCGTTTACCGATCCGGCTCATCAGAATACCTCCGCCAGGACTTCACCGCCGACGTTGCCGTCGCGCGCTTCATTGTCGGACAGCACCCCGCGCGGCGTCGATACGATCGTAATGCCCAGCCCATTGCGGATGATCGGAAGTTCTTTCGAACCCGAATAGACGCGGCGGCCGGGCTTCGATACGCGGGACACGGACTTGATCGCCGGTTCGCCTTCGAAATATTTCAGTTCGATACGCAACGCGGGATGTTTGCCGGTATCGTCCTGCGAAAACCCGCGAATGTATCCTTCGCGCTGGAGCACTTCCAGCACGTTGGCACGCAATTTCGACGCAGGGGACAGGACCGAATCCTTCTTCGCCTGCTGACCGTTGCGGATGCGGGTGAGCATGTCACCCAAGGGATCTGTCATAGCCATCTAATAATTCCTTACCAGCTCGACTTCGTCAGACCGGGGATCAGGCCCTTATTGCCCAGATTCCGCAATTCGATCCGATTGATACCGAACTTGCGGTAATACCCGCGTGGCCGGCCGGTGGTGGTGCAACGATTGCGAACGCGCGTCGGATTTCCGTTTCGGGGAATCTCCGCCATCTTCAGGCGCGCCATCAGACGTTCGCCTTCGTCGAGCGACTTGTCGTCGGCAATCGCCTTCAAGCGCGCATATTTCGTTGCATATTTCACGACGAGCTTCTTGCGACGCTCGTTTTTGTTAACGGAACTCAGTTTCGCCATTGGACTTAAGCTCTCCTATAACCGCTTACGCGGCTTCTTTCTTGTCCGACGCGTCCGACGCTTCTTCGGTACGTGGGAATGGGAATCCGAACAGACGCAGCAACTCGCGCGCTTCATCGTCGGTGTTGGCGGTCGTGGTGACGATAATGTCCATCCCACGAACCACATCGATTTTGTCATAGCTGATTTCGGGGAACACGATCTGTTCCTTCAGCCCCATCGCGTAATTGCCGCGCCCGTCGAAACTCTTCGGGTTCACACCGCGAAAGTCGCGAATGCGGGGCATTGCAATGGTAATCAGCCGGTCGAGAAATTCGAACATGCGTTCCTTGCGAAGGGTGACCTTCGTTCCGATCGGCATGCCTTCACGCAATTTAAACTGCGCGATGGACTTCTTGGCCTTGGTAATCACGGGCTTCTGACCAGCGATCAGCGCCATCTCCTCGGCAGCGGTCTGGACCTTCTTCTTGTCCTGGCTTGCTTCGCCGACACCCATATTGAGCACGATCTTATCGATCTTGGGCACTTCCATCCGGTTCTTGTAACCAAACTTTTCCGTCATCGCCGCAACGATCGTCTCGTTATAGCGCTGCTTCATGCGGGGGGTATAATCAGCCATCGATCGTCTCTCCCGATTTGACCGCGACGCGGACCTTCTTGCCATCGCGTTCTTCGAAACGAACGCGGGTGGGTTTGCCGTCCTTGGGATCGGCAACCGCGACCTTGGCGATATGCATGGGCGCTTCGAACCGGTCGATGCCGCCTTGTGGATTTTCCTGGCTGGGCTTGCGATGCCGCGCGGCGATGTTCACGCCGCCGACGATGAGCTTGCCCTCTTTCGGCATGACTTTCGTCACCGTGCCGGTCTGCCCTTTGTCCTTGCCGGACAAAACGACGACATTGTCGCCTTTTTTGATACGTGCGGAAGCCATCAGATCACCTCCGGCGCAAGCGAAATGATCTTCATGAAACCGCGACCGCGCAATTCGCGAACCACGGGGCCGAAGATACGAGTGCCGATCGGCTCCTCGTTCTTGTTCACCAGCACGGCGGCATTGCCGTCGAACCGGATGACGCTGCCATCGGGACGGCGCACATCCTTGCGAGTGCGAACGATCACAGCACGGTGAACGTCGCCCTTCTTGACCTTGGCGCGCGGCTGCGCTTCCTTCACGGACACGACGATCACGTCGCCCACGCTGGCGGTGCGGCGTTTCGATCCGCCCAGCACTTTGATACATTGCACCCGTTTGGCACCGCTATTATCGGCGACATCCAGGTTAGATTGCATCTGAATCATGGATTCAGTTCCTTTTTATCCGGCTTGCCAGAACCAGTCTGGCAGTTCCAAAACTCTTACGTCGTGCTGCCTGCTGCGGCCTCGACTTCGATATCGGCTTCAACGGCCTTGCCCTTACCGGCATGAACCTGATCCAGCACGCGCCAGGTCTTGCTCTTCGATATGGGTTTGGTTTCCTCAATGCGAACCGTATCGCCCTCTTTGAAGGCATTGTCCGCATCGTGCGCGTGATATTTCTTCGAACGACGCATGATCTTGCCATACAATGGATGCTTGATCTTGCGTTCGACCTTCACGGTCACGGTCTTATCCGCCTTGTCGGAGGTGATAGTCCCGATCAGAATACGTTTGGGCATATCGGCCTCCTTACGCCGTAACCGCAGATGCGGTCTTTGCTTTGAGTGTGCGTTCGGCCTGCAACGTCTTAATCATGGCGATCGCACGACGAACTTCCTTGACCCGTGCCGGACGTTCCAACTGATTGGTCGCGGACTGGAACCGGAGATTGAACTGCTCGCGCTTCAATTCGCCCAGCTCTTCGGTCAACTGATCGTCGCTCTTGGCGCGAAGGTCTTCGATCTTGCTCATCCTTCCGCTCCCAGATGCGAGGTATCGCCAAGACGCGCGACGACTTTCGTCTTCACCGGCAACTTCATGGCAGCGCGCGAAAATGCGACGGCAGCCAATGGTCCGGGCACGCCGTCCAGTTCGAACATGATGCGGCCAGGCTTCACCCGCGCCGCCCAGTATTCAACCGAACCCTTGCCCTTACCCTGACGCACTTCGGCAGGTTTCTTGGACACGGGCACATCCGGGAAAATCCGGATCCACAACCGGCCCTGGCGTTTGATGTGGCGCGTAATCGCGCGCCGGGCAGCCTCGATCTGACGCGCGGTAATACGCTCCGGCTCCAACGCTTTCAGGCCGTAAGACCCGAAATTGAGCGTGGTGCCCCCACGGGAATCACCCTTGATACGGCCCTTGAAAGCCTTGCGATATTTATGCTTTTTCGGTTGCAGCATGATGCTATCTTTCGAACTGTCTTACTATGCCGGATCAGCGAGCGGGACGGACGCCGGAAGTCTGCGCTTCCATCATCAAACGGTCCTGCGCGGTCGGATCGTGACCCAGGATTTCACCCTTGAACACCCACACCTTGATGCCGATGATGCCATAGGCGGTCAGTGCCTCGGCCTCTGCATAATCGATATTGGCGCGCAGGGTGTGCAACGGCACGCGGCCTTCGCGATACTGTTCGACCCGCGCAATCTCCGCGCCGCCCAATCGGCCGCCGCAGACGATCTTGATCCCTTCGGCCCCCAGGCGCATTGCGGATTGCATGGCGCGCTTCATCGCACGGCGGAAAGCGACGCGGCGGATAAGCTGGTCGGCAATTCCCTGCGCGACCAGTTTGGCATCGACTTCCGGCTTGCGGATTTCGACAATATTCAGCTTCACGTCGCTCGCGGTCATGCTTGCAAGTTTCGCGCGCAGCTTTTCGATATCCGCGCCTTTCTTGCCGATGATCACGCCGGGCCGTGCAGCGTAGATCGAGATGCGGCACAATTTCGCGGGGCGTTCGATCACAACTTTCGAAATCGCAGCCTGCGGCAGCGTATCGATGATGTGCTTGCGGATCGCGATATCTTCTTTCAACAGCTGCGCGTAATTGGCGCCTTCGGCATACCAGCGGCTGTCCCAGGTGCGGTTGATCTGCAGGCGCAGACCGATCGGGTTGCTTTTCTGACCCATGACTTACGCCTCTTCCTCTTCTTCATGCTCGCGCACGACGATCCGCAGACGGCTGAACGGCTTCAAGATGCGCGTGCTCTTGCCGCGACCGCGCGTATGGAACCGCTTCATCGTGATCGCCTTGCCGACGCTCGCTTCCGACACGATCAGCGCATCGACATCGAGGTCGTGATTGTTTTCCGCATTGGCGATCGCGGACGACAGCACCTTGGATGCATCGCGCGCCATCGACTTCTTCGAAAACGACAGAATGTTCAACGCATCTTCGGCCTTCTTGCCGCGGATGAGCTGCGCGACGAGGTTCAGCTTCTGCGCCGAGCCGCGAATGGTGGTGCCAACGGCCAGCGCTTCATTCTCACCGACGCGACGGGGGGATTTCGCCTTGCCCATTACCGTTTGCCCTTCTTGTCGGACGCGTGCCCTGGAAAGGTCCGCGTGGGCGAAAATTCACCCAGCTTGTGCCCGACCATGTCTTCGCTGACGGAGACGGGAATGAACTTTCGGCCATTATAGACGTTGAACGTCAGGCCGACGAACTGAGGCAACACGGTGGAACGACGCGACCAGGTCTTGATCGGTGCGCGCGCGCCACTGTCCTGCGCTTCTTCTGCTTTTTTCAGCAGATGGAGGTCTACGAACGGACCTTTCCAAACGGAACGAGCCATTATCCGTTACCTCTTTTTCTTGGCGTGACGCGAACGGATGATCATCTTATCCGTCTGCTTGTTCTTGCGAGTGCGGGCGCCCTTGGTCGGCTTGCCCCACGGAGTGACCGGATGGCGACCGCCGGAGGTCCGGCCTTCACCACCACCATGCGGGTGATCGACGGGGTTCTTGGCGACGCCGCGCGTCAGTGGCTTTACGCCCATCCAACGCTTGCGGCCAGCCTTGCCGAGATTCTGGTTCTGGTTGTCGGGGTTCGACACCGCGCCAACCGTTCCCATGCAATCGCCACGGATGTAACGCTGCTCGCCGGAATTCAGCCGCACGATGACCATGCCGCGATCGCGACCGACCAGTTGCGCGTAAGCGCCGGCACTGCGTGCGATCTGGCCACCCTTCATCGGTTTCATTTCGATGTTGTGGCAAATCGTCCCGACCGGCATTTGGGCCAGCAACATCGCATTGCCCGGCTTGGTATCGACTTTCTCGCCGGCAACAACGGTGTCGCCGACCGCCATACGCTGCGGGGCGATGATGTAGGTCTGCTCGCCGTCTTCGTATTTCAGCAACGCAATGAACGCCGTACGGTTGGGATCGTATTCGATCCGTTCCACCGTCGCGGGCATATCCCATTTGCGACGCTTGAAGTCGATGAAGCGGTACTTCTGCTTGTGACCGCCGCCGATCCCGCGGGACGTGACGTGGCCCTTATTGTTGCGGCCACCGGATTTGCGCTTACCCTCGGTCAACGACTTGAGCGGCTTGCCTTTATACAAGCCGGACTTGTCGACCAGGATCAGCGCGCGGCGGGCGGGGCTGGTTGGTTTGTAATTCTTGAGTGCCATCGGTTTACCCTTGGACGCCTTCGGTGATGTCGATCGACTGGCCATCGGCCAGCGTGACAATTGCCTTCTTCATGTCGGACCGCTTGTAAGGGCGACCACGCCAGCGTTTCGTCTTGCCCTTCTGAACCAGCGTATTCACACCCTTCACCGTCACGCCGAACAACGCTTCGACGGCGGCCTTGATTTCGGGCTTGGTCGCGGTGTTCGCAACCTTGAACACGACGGCGTTGTTCTCGGACAACAAAGTGGCTTTCTCGGTGATGTGCGGGGCCAGCACCACGTCGTAATGACGGATATCGGCCTTGTCGGATTTAGCCATCGAAACGCGCCTCCAGCTTTGCGACTGCATCCCGCGTAAGGATCAGCGTGTCGTGGTTCAAAATATCGTACACATTGGCGCCGATAGCCGGCAGCACGTTGATGCCGGGCAGGTTGCCGACTGCCTTGCGGAAGCCGTCATGCACGCTGTCACCGTCGATCACCAGCACCTTGCCGTGATAGCCGGCTTTGCCGAAATCGGCAGCCATCGCCTTGGTCTTGGCATCGGTGGTTTCGAGGCTGTCGACGACCACCAAACCGTCCTTCGCTTTGGAAGACAGCGCCATCTTCAAGCCCAATGCGCGAATTTTCTTGTTCAACGACTGATCGAAATCGCGCTTGCGCGGGCCGTGAGCCTTACCACCGCCGATGAAGATCGGTGCTGCGCGATCGCCGTGACGGGCAACGCCGCCACCTTTCTGCTTGCCGAATTTCTTACCCGTGCGGTTCACGTCGGAACGCTCCTGCGCCGCACGAGCCGTGCCACGCGCATTTTCGCGCTGCCAGGTCACCACGCGGTGCAGAATATCCGCACGCGGTTCAATGCCGAATACGGCATCGTTCAATTCGATATCGCTGCCACCGGCAGTTCCATCGATCGTCTGGACCTTCACCTTCATGGATCAGCCCTCCTTGTTCGAATCATCGGACGCGGTTTCGACCGCATCGATATCTGTGGAATTGTCGGCTTCGTTGGCAAGCGTCGTCGCGGTATCCGCGCCGGCTTCCTGCTCCTTCAGCTTTTCGGCCTGCTGCTCGGCGTTGACTTCGGGCACGACCTCGTGCTCGGCGGCACTTTCGACCAGACCGGGCGTCGCATCGTCGGACGCAAACTCGCTCTGGTTCCGACGCATCACACCGGGGAACGGCAGATCCTTGTGATCGATTTTGACCGCATCGCGGATCAGCATCCAGCTGTTCTTCGTTCCTGGCACGGAACCCTTCACGAAGATCAACCCGCGATCGGCATCCGTGCGAACGATTTCGAGGTTCTGCTGAGTGCGCTGACGGTCGCCCATATGGCCGGCCATCTTCTTGCCCTTGAACACGCGGCCGGGATCCTGACGGTTACCCGTCGAGCCATGCGAACGGTGCGACACGGACACACCATGAGTGGCACGCAGACCGCCGAAGCCCCAACGCTTCATGGCCCCTGCAAAGCCCTTACCCTGGGTGTGGCCCGTAACATCGACCTTCTGGCCGGCCACGAAGTGATCGGCGCTGATTGTCGCGCCGACGGGCAACAGGCCATCTTCACCGTCGAGGCGGAATTCCGCGACGCGGCGTTTAAGACCGACTTCGGCCTTCGCGAAATGTTCGCGCTGCGGCTTGTTGACGTTCTTCTGCTTCGCCTCGCCCGAACCGACCTGCAACGCGAAATAACCGTCGCGATCCTGGGTGCGGTGGGAAATAATCTGGCAATCTTCCAGGGCCATGACGGTTACGGGCACATGCCGTCCGTCCTCCTGAAAGAGGCGGGTCATCCCGACTTTTTTCGCTATCACGCCGGTACGCATGATGCATGCTCCTTACACAGAGGCTTGCCGGAGGATTCCGCCAAGCGTGCCAACCCAAAAAAGAAGCATCACCCCGTCCGGGCTGATAATGCCGATCCTTGCGAACCGGCGAGACGGGGGACGCTTGCCCGGCTTGCGTACGAATACGCGCCGGAGGTATCCCAATTATTGCGCGACCCGGCCGAAGCTGGGGAACGCAGCCGACCGATCAGGCCAGCTTGATCTCTACATTGACGCCGGCAGCCAGATCGAGCTTCATCAGCGCATCGACCGTCTGGGCGTTCGGCTGCACGATGTCCAGCAACCGTTTGAATGTCCGAACCTCGAACTGTTCCCGCGACTTCTTGTCGATGTGCGGACCACGGTTCACGGTGAACTTTTCAATTCTCGTCGGCATCGGAATGGGGCCACGAATAAGCGCGCCTGTACGGCGGGCCGTTTCCGCGATTTCGCCAGTTGCCTGATCGAGAACGCGATGGTCGAACGCCTTGAGGCGAATGCGAATATTCTGGGCTTCCATAACCGATTACCAATGAGAAAGAGCAAACAACGAACGATCGCCCCACCCTTCCCGTCTCCAGGGAGAATGGGGCGATCGCTAAAAATGAATTTCCAAGGACGGAGACGAATCCCCGTCCGTTGGAAAGCCTATATTACTTCTTGATCGATCCGACAACCCCGGAACCGACGGTCCGTCCACCTTCGCGAATAGCGAAACGCAGGCCCTGGTCCATGGCGATCGGCGCGATCAGCTTGACGTCGATCGTCACGTTGTCGCCGGGCATGACCATTTCCGTACCTTCGGGCAGAACCACTTCGCCGGTAACGTCCGTGGTCCGGAAGTAGAACTGCGGGCGGTAGTTGGCGAAGAATGGCGTGTGACGACCACCTTCGTCCTTCGACAGAACGTAAACCTCGGCGCTGAATTCGGTGTGCGGGTTGACCGAGCCGGGCTTGGCCAGAACCTGACCGCGCTCGACATCTTCACGGCCCACGCCGCGAACCAGCGCGCCGACATTGTCGCCCGCTTCACCACGATCGAGCAGCTTGCGGAACATTTCCACACCGGTCACCGTCGTTTTGGAAGTGTCGCGGATGCCCACGATCTCAACTTCGTCACCGACGTTCACGATGCCCGTTTCGATACGGCCGGTCACAACGGTACCGCGACCGGAGATCGAGAAGACGTCTTCGATCGGCATCAGGAATGGCTTGTCCACCGGACGATCGGGCTGCGGGATGTGCTCATCCACGGCCTTCATCAATTCCATGATGGATTCCTTGCCGATATTGTCGTCGCGGCCTTCGAGTGCGGCCAGCGCCGAACCCTTGACAATGGCGATGTTGTCGCCGTCGAAATCGTAGCTGGACAGCAGCTCGCGCACTTCCAGTTCGACCAGTTCGAGGATTTCCTCGTCATCGACCTGATCGACCTTATTCATGTAAACGACCAGCGCAGGCACGCCGACCTGACGGGCGAGCAGGATGTGCTCACGAGTCTGTGGCATCGGACCGTCGGCGGCGTTCACCACCAGAATTGCGCCGTCCATCTGCGCCGCACCGGTGATCATGTTCTTCACATAATCGGCGTGGCCCGGGCAATCGACGTGTGCGTAGTGACGCGCTTCGGTTTCGTATTCGACGTGTGCGGTCGAAATCGTGATCCCACGCTCGCGCTCTTCCGGGGCCTTGTCGATGTTTGCGAAATCGACGGCCGCGCCGCCATTCGCTTCCGCCATCACTTTCGTGATTGCAGCGGTCAGGGTCGTCTTACCATGATCGACGTGACCGATGGTACCGATGTTGCAGTGCGGCTTGTTCCGCTCGAACTTTGCTTTCGCCATTTCGTATAACCTCTAGTGTCTTGAACTGTAATGATACGGGGGAATGGGGTCGGCCCCTGAGTGTCAGGCGCCGCCCATAAACGGTCGGTCGTGCTTAGGCAAGCTTCTCCTTGACCTCGGCAGCGACATTCGCGGGCACTTCTTCGTAATGGGAGAACTGCATCGAATATTGCGCGCGACCTTGCGAGAACGACCGCAATTCATTCACGTAGCCGAACATATTGGCCAGCGGCACCATCGCCTCGACCGCTTGCGCGTTGCCGCGCGTGTCGGTCCCCTGGATCTGTCCGCGCCGTGAATTGAGATCGCCGATGACGTCGCCGAGATAATCTTCCGGCGTAATCACTTCGACTTTCATCACCGGTTCGAGCAGTTTGATACCGCCACGATCGGCAGCTTCGCGCATCGCGCCACGGCCACAGATTTCGAACGCCACCGTGCTCGAATCGACGTCGTGATAGGCGCCGTCGGTCAGCTGGATGGTGAAATCGATGATCGGGAAGCCGATGAGATAGCCGCTTTCGGCCTGCTCGCGCATCCCTTTTTCCAGCGACGGAATGTATTCGCGAGGAATATTGCCGCCCTTGATGCTGTCTTCGAACACGATGCCCTGACCGCGTTCGCCGGGAATGAACGTCGCTTTCGCACGAGCGAACTGGCCCGAACCGCCCGACTGTTTCTTATGCGTGTAATCCACATCGATCTGACGGCCCAGCGATTCGCGATAGGCAACCTGCGGCGCGCCGACATTGGCTTCCACCTTGAATTCGCGCTTCATCCGATCGACCAGAATGTCGAGGTGAAGCTCGCCCATGCCCTTGATGATCGTCTGGCCCAATTCATGATCGGTGGTGACGCGGAAAGACGGATCTTCGGCGGACAGGCGATTGAGCGCGACGCCCATCTTCTCCTGGTCGGCCTTGGTTTTCGGCTCGACGCTCAACTCGATGACGGGTTCGGGGAACTCCATCCGCTCCAGAATGATCGGATGTGCGGGGTCGCACAGGGTGTCGCCCGTGGTCGTATCCTTCAAACCCGCGATCGCGACGATATCGCCAGCGAAGGCTTCTTCGATATCTTCCCGATTGTTGGAATGCATCAGCAGCATACGGCCAATCTTTTCCTTCTTCTCCTTCACGGAGTTCAGAACGCCGCCTTTCGACAGCATACCGGAATAGATACGCGTGAAGGTCAACGATCCCACGAACGGATCGTTCATGATCTTGAACGCCAGCGCGGAGAACGGCGCATCGTCGCGCGACGGGCGCTTTTCTTCCTGATCGGTGTCGGGAAGGATGCCCGTGATCGATTCCACATCGGTCGGCGCGGGCATGTAATCGACCACCGCATCGAGCAAAGGCTGGACGCCCTTATTCTTGAACGCGGAACCGCACAGCACGGGCACGAATGCCTGTTCCAGCGTTCCCTTGCGGATCAGTTTCTTTAGCGTGGCCGCGTCGGGGATGTTCCCTTCGAGGTAGCTTTCCATGATCGCGTCGTCCTGCTCCACGACTTTTTCGATCAGCAATTCGCGATATTCGGCGGCCTTGTCGGCCATGTCTTCGGGAATGTCGGTGTAGTTGAACGTCGCACCCAGCGATTCATCTTCCCACACGATGCCGCGATTGTTGACCAGATCGACCACGCCTTTCAGGCCGCCTTCGATACCGATCGGCAGGTACAGCACCAGCGGCGTCGCGCCGAGGCGTTCCACGATGCTGTCCACGCAGTAGTAGAAATCGGCGCCCGTGCGGTCCAGCTTGTTGATGAAGCACATCCGCGGCACTTTGTACTTGTCGGCCTGGCGCCAGACCGTTTCGGACTGAGGCTCGACCCCGGCCACACCATCGAACACGGCGACCGCACCATCGAGCACGCGCAAGGAGCGTTCGACTTCGATGGTGAAATCCACATGGCCCGGCGTATCGATGATGTTGATCCGGTGCTTTTCACCCTTGCCATCGTCATTGGCCCAGAACGTGGTGGTGGCGGCGGACGTGATCGTGATGCCGCGTTCCTGCTCCTGCTCCATCCAGTCCATCGTCGCCGCGCCGTCATGCACTTCGCCGATCTTGTAGGATTTGCCGGTGTAATAGAGAATCCGCTCGGTCGTCGTCGTCTTGCCGGCGTCGATATGCGCCATGATTCCGATATTGCGGTAGCGTTCCAGCGGATATTCGCGGGCCATGATATTACCTCAAGGGTTTGTGGGAGGGGCCGCCCGATGCGGCCCGCTTCCCCATATAGTTGCAATTGTTACCGGTTAAAGATGCCACCGGATAAAGCGCCCAGGCCTACCAGCGATAGTGGCTGAATGCCCGGTTGGCATCGGCCATGCGGTGCGTGTCTTCGCGCTTCTTCACCGCATTGCCGCGATTGTTCGCCGCATCCATCAGCTCGCCTGAAAGACGCGCGGACATGGTGGTTTCGGGGCGACCGCGTGCCGCACCGATCAGCCAGCGAATGGCCAGCGCCTGGGCGCGTTCGGGGCGAACCTCCACCGGCACCTGATAGGTCGCACCGCCGACGCGGCGGCTGCGGACCTCGACCTGGGGCGCGATGTTGGTCAGCGCGTCGTGGAACATGGCGATGGGATCGGACTTGGCCTTCCCCTCCACCGTTTCCAGCGCGCCGTAAACGATGCGTTCGGCAGTGGATTTCTTACCGTCGAGCATGAGGTTGTTCATGAACTTCGACAGGATCTGATCCTTGTACTTGGGATCGGGCAGGATGACCCGCTTTTCGGGACGACGACGACGTGACATATTATGTGACTCCTCTGGAGTGCGGTCGGGGCATCTGCCCCGCCCTTGCGGTGCCGGCCCACTCCCCCTCCCAACCACCCGATCAACATACCGCAAGGGTATCGGATGGTTGGGAGGGGGAGCGCGCCGCCCCCGCGCTAAACTCTACTTCGGGCGTTTTGCCCCGTACTTCGAACGGCTCTGCTTGCGGTCCTTGACCCCTTGCGTGTCGAGCACGCCGCGCAGCACGTGATAGCGCACGCCGGGCAGATCGCGCACACGGCCGCCGCGGATCAGCACGACGCTGTGTTCCTGCAGATTGTGCCCTTCGCCGGGGATGTAGGTGATGACCTCGCGCTGGTTGGTCAGGCGCACCTTGGCAACCTTACGCAATGCGGAGTTCGGCTTTTTCGGCGTCGTGGTATAGACGCGCGTGCAAACGCCGCGTTTCTGCGGGTTGGCTTCCATCGCAGGAACCTTGGATTTGGTCTTCTGCGGTTCGCGGCCCTTGCGGACCAGCTGGTTGATCGTCGGCATAGTTATCTCGCTTCACCGTTGTGATGATGGCGACTAGCGGGATGCCCGATGATGTGTCTGAGGACTGCGCCCTTTAACCGTCACCCCGGACTTGATCCGGGGTCCAGCTGGGACACGAAGCCGCGCGCCGCGCGTCCACCCTGCCGTATGGCACAAGCCTGAAACACTCCACCAAGCAGCCCACACGGCCACCGGGTTACTTTGACGGTTGCCCCGAAGCGATCCTTTCCACCGTGCGTCCCCGCGTAAAGCGAGGAGCCAGCGAAACAGGAAACGCCTCAATAGAAAAGAGCCCAGATGCGCAAGGCAGCAGGCTCCCGGGACATAACCGGCAATGTTCAGCTCTATCTGTCCGTTTGCCCGCGCCTGTTAAGGATCGGACATCGGATGAAGGACCCTCTATGTTGGATTTGGTGAACGGTCAAGTTACAAAAGTGCAGCACCGACTATCCTTCGGTCGGCAAATGCAAGGTGGCGCTCAAGGAATACTCTGCAAAGGTATGACCCGGGTTCAAGATCACCACGAATTATCCAGTTGCTCGCTTGTTCTGGCTTGTTTCGAATACTTCCTTCATATTGCAGAACAGTTGCGCCTGTATCCTCCTTCCTGACATTGAGCCGTACGTGAATTTCACGGTAATCACGGCGTGGGCTCAAACGAAACACAAACCCATCTTGCTTCAGCATGGCCATTTGAACGAACGCGTAGTCTTTTTGGAAAACTTTGAGATTGTCAGAAACTAGGCATCTTTCAGCCCATTTTTCGCCTGCGTCCTCCAAGCTGTATAGCAGAGTATCCCTTTCTGGATCCGAGCGACAAAAAATCTCTCGAAGGCAGTCTTTGAGAACTAACGGTGTGGCTGGCAGAACTTCGGCACAACGTGCATCTGTAATGCTTCGATCACCACCGGTTCCACCTTCAGAATAAACCTTATCAAAAGGTATAGCGTCGAAGAAGCTTTCAGATGGTCCCCACTGGACACCATCTAATTGCATATTTTTATTGGAGAACCAAACGTCGTCTAGTGTTAAGACCTGCAATGCATCGAGAGCAAACATATAGAGAATAGGCGCGTGAGCTTGATCACCATATTGGCATTCACCTAGCTTGCGAACGCCTTCAACGTGCCACTGGGTTGGTGTCTTTGGGCGGAAGTACAGTCGCACTCGGTTATGAGCATCAACACGATTATCGATGACACCCGGCGCAGCGATGTCGGCCGGAAGTGCATTACAATTATCATTCCGAGCTCGGAGGTGCCCGTCTCTTAGAATGGCTATAGCATTCTCAAGGGGTGAATGATGGAATAACCGAGTTGGCCAGTGGCGTCGCCAAGCATAATAATTCTTGTGCAGCTCGGCCTGCCATTTACCAATGTGCGCCCTCGCGCTTGCCGAAGTTAAGCCCACGCGAAATCACGTTGATCAGTGTGCCCTTCTAGCACTGCTTCTAAACCAATTTCCGGACACTTTTCGATCGCTATTTCGGCGACTTTGGAACCCATTCTTTGAATTTCGATAGCCCTAAAATTAGGAACCAAGCTAGCCAGAGAAATTAAATGAGACCCGACCCCTTTTTCTGACCACTCCGCATTCTTGGTAGTCAAGAGCCCACTCTGTAGAGACACCCATACGCCTCGCAGTTCTTCCTCATCGAACCAAGTGAACTTACCATCAGTTAAAATGCCCAACCGATCATCGTTCCCAAAATCAGCCCGGAAAATTTCATCTTTACCCAATAGAGTAAACCTCCCTTCGGTTAGGGAACACGCAGCGCGGAGATAATCGATAAACTCCGGGAAATTGCTAACAAAACTTGTACGTTCGCTCAGCGCTTCTACCGCATGATCGACGTGCTCAGGCAAGCCGATATCTTTTACGTAATCGTGGATGAACACCGAGATACGGACTTTTGAGAGATATCGCTCCATTAGAGGCCGGACGTCCGCCCAATCGAGGTCACCGTTACCACAACCTAGGCGTGGGAATGATACCTCCTTTATCCCTTCCGCTTCGTATCGATCCACGAACTTTTCGAGACCTGCCTCAATCCATTCTAGTTTTGAAGGACCTCTCCAATGCTTTTTCGTTGGAAAATTTAAAGTCCATTGCGAACCCTCCCGCCAAAGCCATAAGACGCCAGGCTTGATTGCGTTTTCATCGCACAGCCGCTTGTACACTCGAAACATCGCTGGATTTCGAGATTTAAATTCCTTAGCGAGACCTTTTCCCATCACTCCTACACAATTGACGGTATTCACTAAAGTTTGCGCTGGTGACTTGAAGATATTTGTTCTGCGATAAATTATTGGCATGATACGATTTCTTTATCGAACTCCCTTATCTCTACCACAGAACATAGTGAGAACATTGTTCTGTCGCAACAAAATTTAGCCTGCGTCAAAAGTACTTTAGCATGAGATGTTTCCAATTCCACACATACTGCATCACAAGGTCGCCACCGTCATTTCGTAAGCCAAAATGAGATATGCCAAGGCTCTCCGCGTCAGTTATCACGCTTTCACAATGCTAAGAAATAATTTTGTTTTGAACCATGCGGGCGTGAGGCATCCGCCCCGCTTGCTTCCTCGCATAAGCTCGAGCGCTCGGTCGGCCTTGCGGTCGGCTGGGCGCGGACCGATGTCTCGTCATTCTTCGCCAAAACGTCGGGGCGGGACAACCAGTTTGGCCACGGTGGTCTGTTTGGCTCTGGGTCCCCGCCTTCGCGGGGATGACGGTTTAGGGTATTGGCTTGGTCCAAAAGTCTTGGCCCACCCTCTACCCTATGGCGGACCACGACGCGAAGCGTCGCAAGGGCGTCCGCCCGCCCGCAGGTGCCCCGCAGCGTAGCGGAGGGAACAGCTCCGAGGACGCGAGCGCGGATGCGCTCGCGCAAAACAAAAAACTATTTTCCTACACGCCCGCATTCTGCAATCTGCGTTCGGGTTATGACCAATCGCACCCCTCCCCCGCACCGCTTCTCCGACATTTCCACCACGACGACCGCAATCGCGATGACGGTGCGCCGCCGCATGAACCTTCGCGTGAGGCCGAGCGACCGGACCGTTCGCATCGCGCGACACCCGGCCCCGACCTCGATCCCGATCCCGCGCCGATCTGCAAGCGGGCGACGCCGCGTCAGGCGACCTCCTCCGTCGCGTATCATCGGGTGGAGCCGGAGGAGGACGATCCGCTGCTCGATTTCGCGCCCGTCCCCCATGTCCAGCTGCGGCGCAATTCAATCACGCCCCGATTGCAGCGCAAGTTCATCGCCCATCTCGCGGCGACCGGCATCGTGACTCAGGCCGCGCGTCATATCGGCAAATCGATGGAGGCGATCTACAAACTGCGGCAGCGGCCCGGCGCGGACGAATTTCGCGAGGCCTGGGATCAGGCCATCGAACGCGGCATCGACCGGTTGGAGGATTGCGCGCTCGAACGTGCGATGGTGGGGGAGGAACGGCCGATCGTTTCGGGCGGCAAGCTGCTGGGCACATATCAGCGGCACGACAACGCCTTGTTGCGGTTCGTGCTGACGCAGCGGCGGCGGCATCGCTGGGCGACCGATATTCCCAAACTGCGCGAAGGCAGCCCGACCTACGAACGGCTCAAGGCGGAGATCATCGCGCAATACGACCGCGAGGGGAGCGAGGGCGATCGCGAGCGGATGGAGGCCATGAGCCAGCTGATCGTGCGCGTGAACGAGGCGGCCGCCCGGCAGGAAGAGCTCGTCGCGCAAAAGCTGCTGACGCAGCAGGAAATCGACGCCATCAACGCGGAATTGCAACCGCCGGAACGATGATCGTCCCATGCGGCAAGCGCGGCTAGGTCAGTTCCGCCAGCCGCTCCGCCACCGCTGCCAGATCGGCATCGAACAACGCCGCCTGCTTTTCACGCGCTTCGCCATCCAGCCGCAGCAGATAGGACGGGTGCGCGGTGATCCACAATTCGCTGCCGTCGTCCAGCGGATGCGGCATGCCGCGCGCTTTCGTGATGCTGACGGTCTTGCCCAACATGCCGCGTGCCGCGCTGGCGCCTAGGGCCAGCACCAGTTTCGGCTTCACGATTGCCCGCTCCGCCTCGATCCACCAGCGGCAGGTGTCGATCTCCTTCGCGCCGGGCGATTGGTGGATGCGCCGTTTGCCGCGCTGGACGTATTTGAAATGTTTGACCGTGTTGGTGAGGTAGGCATCGCTGCGGCGGATCTGCGCGCGTTCGAGATAGGTGTCGAGCAATTGCCCGGCGGGGCCGATGAAGGGGCGACCGGCCAGATCCTCGTTATCGCCGGGCTGTTCGCCGACGATCATCAGCGGCGCGTCGGGCGGCCCCTCCCCCATCACCGCATGGTTGTCGAGCGTGCCGATCGGGCATTTGACGCAGGCGTGAATGGCCTTGTCGATGGCTTCGAGCGTTTCGGGCCGTTCTTCGAAATCCAGTTCCCCTGCCGCAACCATATTCGCTTCCCTTCCTTGTGCCCCCGCGATGAGATCGGGGATCAGCGCCGCTTCGGGCATGTTCTTCCAGTACCGCTTGGGCATTTCCTTCGTCATCGCGCCCACTTTCAAACGCGCGGGATTGAAAATGGATGCGTAATATTTGAGCCACAATTCCTCCGTCGCGTCTTCCGCCGGCGCATCGCCCTTCGCCGCCGGTGGCCCTTCGCGCATGGTCGTGCGGTCCCAATGAAGGCAGCCGCGCGGGGTCAGGATCGACCAGTTCATGTTGGCGAACCGGCGGCGGAAGAACCCGGCATTGGCGCGCACGATGTGGTGATCGGGTTCGAACCAGGCGACGTAATGTTCATCCCCCGACCCTTCCGCGCCTGTCATCCTCGATCACGCGGAACCGCACGAATGCGTGCATCTTGTGGCTGTCGCGCCGGACGGCCTTGTCGAGTTCGATCGCGCGCCGGACATCGTCGTCTGCCAGATCTTCCATGATGCGGGGGTTGGTCTGGTGCTGCCACAGCAGGCGATAGAGGAGCGCGAACCGTTCGGGGTCGGAATGCAACGCCGCGTTCTTCGCCAGCGACACGAACCGTTTGCTGGCACGCGGCTGCGGCGCGTCGGCGGGGGGCGCAGGCAGCGGGTGTTCCCCGTCAGCGCCGACGGCGAACAGATCGCCTGCCGCGCCGGGTTCCAGCCATGTCACGCGATCGGGGGATATCGCCGCATTGCACCAGTTCGCGCGCCCGGTCGCGCCAGAACGCGAAATCGTCGGGCTCCGGCATACGCACGGTGAAACGCGACGCAGCATCCACCGTCAGGCGGCGAACAGTTCGAGCTGTTCGGTCCGGGGCGCCAACAAGGTACGCAAATCGGCGCGATCGGTCAGCATCGTGGGCCGCCAGTCGCTCGCAACAATGAAAGGCCGCAATTTGGTGATCGAGACGGTCATCTTGGCAACATCGTCCAGCCGCAAGGTCCGATGGCGGCGAGCGGACAGGATATGCTGGACCGAACGCACGCCCAGCCCCGGCACGCGCAGCAACATTTCCTTCGGCGCGCGATTGACATCGACCGGGAAATTGTCGCGGAACTTCAAAGCCCAGGCCAGCTTGGGATCGATATCGAGCGGCAGATTGCCGTCATCTTCCGTCGCCTGCATCACCTCGCGCGCCTGATAGCCGTAGAACCGCATCAACCAGTCCGACTGATACAGGCGATGTTCGCGGATCAACGGCGGGCGTTTCAACGGCAGCACTGCGCTGGCATCGGGAATGGGGCTGAATGCGGAATAATAGACGCGCCGCAATCCGAACCCGTCATACAACCGGCTCGCCTTGCCCACGATGTCCGCATCGGTGGCGGCGTCCGCGCCGACGATCATTTGCGTGGATTGCCCGGCGGGTGCGAAGCGGGGCGCATGTTTGAACCGTTTGCGTTCATCCTTCGCCTGAACGATCGAGGCCTTCACCCCGGTCATCGCCCCTTCGATCTGGGCGGCATTCTTGTCGGGGGCCAGCCGGGTCAGGCCGGCATCGGTCGGCAATTCGACGTTGATCGATACGCGGTCGGCATAAAGCCCCGCCTGATGCACCAGTTCCGGGTCCGCTTCAGGAATGGTTTTCAGATGGATATACCCGCGAAAATCATGCTCTTCGCGTAAGATGCGGGCAACCTCCACCATCTGATCCATCGTATGGTTGGAGCTTTTGACGATGCCGGAGGATAGAAACAGCCCCTCGATATAATTGCGACGATAGAAACTCAGCGTCAGATCGACCACTTCCTGCGGCGTGAACTTCGCGCGGGCGACGTTGGAACTCTTGCGATTGATGCAATAATGGCAATCGAAAATGCAGTGGTTCGTCAGCAGGATTTTCAGCAGCGAAATACACCGCCCGTCCGGGGCATAGGCATGACAGATGCCCATCCCTTCCGTCGAGCCGATCCCCTTGCCATCGGTGGAATTTTTCTTCGCCGTACCGGACGACGCGCAGGACGCATCGTATTTGGCGGCGTCGGCCAGAATGCCCAATTTTTCCAAAGTGCTTTGCCGGCCCATACGTTCTATCTATGTTCCCATCGAACGCATTTCCAGACAAACCTTTGTTTGGTCCACGGCTTATCCACCGCCGCGATACAGGAACCATTCGCCGCCGCGTTCGGTTTCCATGATTGTATCGAACAGGAGAAAATCATGAAATATCGTGACGGCAAGGCAGACGATTTGAAGGCGAAATTCTGGACGGCGATGGCCAATTCATCGTTTCTGTTCCTGCAACGGGATGCGGACCCTGCCACCGCCGTCCCGATGAGCGCCAATTTGGACAAGGACGCCGACAGCGCGATCTGGTTCTTCACGCACAAGAACAGCGATTTTGCGCAGCTTGGCGCGGCCACCGCAACCTTTACCGGGAAAGGCCACGATATGTTCGCCCGGTTCGGGGGCAATCTGACAGTGGAAACCAGCCGCGAACGGTTCGACCAGTTCTGGAACAATTTTGTGGAGGCATGGTATGATGGCGGCAAGGAAGACCCCGACATCCTGTTCCTGCGAATGGATCTGGGCGACGCCGAAATCTGGAACGCGGATTTGGGCATAATGGATACGGCGAAAATGGCGATGGGCGTCTATGTCGAACCCGAAGCCGAAAAGCAGCACGTCGAAACGAAACTGTAACGCAGAACGATTTGCACCAAAAAGGGGCCGCACTCATCGAAGTGAGCGGCCCCTTTTTTCATTGCGATCTATTGCGCCGCGATCTATTGGGCCGCGATCTATTGGCCGAGGATCGAGGGGAAGATACCAACGAGCAGAATGGCGCTCAGGGCCAGAGGGCACAGCCAGCGCACCAGGAACATGAACAGTTTGTGCATTCCCCCCGACAGGCCGTTTTCGCCATCCACCAGTCGCTTGTTCGCGACCCAGCCGATGAACACCGCAGTCAGCAGCGCACCGATCGGCATGAACAGTTTCGCGGTGACGCTGTCGAGCACGGCAAACACGCCTTCCCCTTCGAACAGGGGCACGAAGCCGAGCGGATGGAAATCCGCGATCGCGTTGAAGGAATAGGCCGACGCCGCGCCCAGCAATGCCGCCAGCAGCGCGATACCCAGTGCCGTGGGCACGCGGGGCGTTTTCAGCACACCCATCGCCCACGCGGTGGGAACTTCCATCAGCGATATCGAGCTGGTCAGCGCGGCGAACCCGACCATGATGAAAAACGCCAGGCCGATTACGGATCCTGCTGGCATCGACTGGAACGCATGGGGCAACGTGTCGAACATCAGGCCCAGGCCGCCATCGGAATCCAGCCCCGCCGCCAGCACGATCGGGAAGATGCACAGGCCCGCGATCAGCGCGACCATCGTGTCGGCGAAGCTGATGATCGCGGATGTCCCGCCCAGATTGACGTCGCGCCCGACATAGGAGCCGTAGGTTATCATGCCCGCGACCCCCAATGACAGGGAGAAGAACGCCTGGCCCACCGCCGCCAGCATGACCGGCCCGGTCAGCTTCGTGAAATCGATGGTGAACAGATACGCGACCGCTTCCGCAAAAGCGCCGGTGAACGCGCCATAAACGGTAATCCCCACGATCAGCACGAAGAATGCCGGCATCAGCCAGGTCGAAACCAGTTCGATCCCGCCCGAAACGCCGCGCGCCACGAAATAGACGGTGATGCCCACGAATACGAGATCCAGCAGCGCCATCGTCGTGCCGTTTTGCTGCAGGGCGGGGAAGATTTCCTTGATCTGGTCCGCCGTCATCCCCTCCAACGCGCCGCCGGTGATCCCGCTGGAAAACATGTCGCCCACGAAAATGCCGATGTAATAAAGAACCCATCCGCCGATTACGCAGTAAAACGCCAGGATCAGGAATGCCGACAGAACGCCGAGGCCGGCCAGCCCGCTCCACGCGCCCGATGCGCCCGATTCCGCCGCCATCTTGCGGACGCTTTCAGTGGCGGATGCCTGACCGTGGCGACCGATCAGCGTTTCGCTCAACAAAACGGGCAGACCGATCAGCGCGATGCAGAAGATGTAGAACAACACGAACGCGCCGCCGCCATTGGCCGCCGCTTCCGCCGGGAAACGAACCAGATTGCCCAGGCCGACCGCTGCACCGACCGCTGCCAGAATGAAGCCCGACCGGGACGACCAGCCGTCCCGTTTGCCCGTGCCGCCCGTGCCGCCCGTGCTATCAATTCCGCCGCCCGTTCCGCCAACTGCCGCCATATCGTTACTATCCCCTCGCGATGCGTCGGCATCGTTTCCGATCGCCTGGTGCGATGCGGCCTTCTGCAATGAAATCGCGCGCGCGTCGAGGCGGCAATTGCGGGCCGTCCCCCGCTTCGCTATCGCGCGCATCATGTCCACGACTTTTCAGATCGACACCGCCACCAGCCGCGCAACGCCAACGCCCGCACCGATGAAACGCCTGACCGTGCCGAAGATACGCGCCCGCAAGGTGGACCGTGTTACGGCGCAGCCGCTGGTGATGCTGACCGCATACACCGCGCGGCAGGCGCAATTGCTCGATCCGCATTGCGACATGCTGCTGGTCGGGGATTCGCTGGGGCAGGTGATCTACGGCCTGCCCTCCACCCTTCCGGTCACGCTCGATATGATGTGCGCGCATGGCGCGGCCGTGGTGCGCGGCAGCCATCATTCGCTGGTGGTGGTCGATATGCCGTTCGGTTCCTACGAACGATCGCCGCAGGCGGCGTTCGATGCCGCGGCGCGGATCATGGCGGAAACCGGCGCGGCGGCGGTCAAGCTGGAAGGCGGCGTGGCGATGGCGGAAACGATCGCATTCCTGACCGCGCGGGGCATTCCCGTGATGGCGCATGTCGGCCTGACACCGCAGGCGGTGAACGTGCTGGGCGGGTATGGCGCGCGGGGCCGCAGCCAGGAAGAACATGCCAAGATCATCGCCGACGGGGAAGCCGTGGCGCAGGCCGGCGCGTTCGCTCTGGTGGCAGAAGGAGTGATCGAACCCATCGCCGTCGCTCTGACGCACACGGTCGATATCCCCGTCATCGGGATCGGCGCATCGGCGCAATGCGATGGGCAGGTGCTGGTGACCGAAGACATGCTGGGCATGTTCGAACGGGTGCCGCGTTTCGTCAAACGGTACGAGGATATGGCGGGCATCATTACACGCACCGTCGAAACCTACGCCGCCGAAGTGCGCGACCGCAGCTTTCCGGGCGCGGACCAGACGTACCAGCCGAAAGACTGAACCCGGTACACCATGGCCACTCTTACGCGCTTCTACACCTTCTCGTTGGCCTTCACTGCGGTCTGTCTGGCGCTGGGCGTATGGTATGGTTGGGAAAGCACCGGGACGATCATCGGCGCGCTGGGCATCTTATGGATCGTCGCGGTGCTGTCCGTGCTGGAGGTATCGCTCAGTTTCGACAATGCCGTCGTCAACGCGACCGTGTTGCGCGAGATGGACCCGGTCTGGCAGAAGCGGTTCCTGACCTGGGGCATTTTGATCGCGGTGTTCGGGATGCGGATCGTCTTTCCCATCGCCATCGTCGCCATCGCCGCCGATCTGGGGCCGGTCGCGGCCATCGACCTGTCGCTGAATTCGCCGCGGGAATACGAACGCATCGTGTCGGACGCGCATGTCGGCATTGCCGGATTCGGCGGCGCGTTCCTGTCGATGGTGGGGCTGACCTTCTTCTTCGATTGCGAGAAGGACGTGCATTGGATCGGCGCGGTCGAACGTGCCATCGCGCGGTTCTCCAGCGTTCCAGCGGTCGAAATCGGCATCGTCCTGCTGGCGATTTACGGCATATCGACGATGCTCGGCCCGATCGAGGCGAATACGTTCCTGACCGCAGGAGTGCTGGGCGTCATCACCTTCATCGCCGTCCACGCGCTGGGCGCGATTATCGAACAGCGCGAAGAGGCGAAGCGGGCGCAGGGTTTGATCGTGCGGTCCGGGCTGGGCGGGTTTCTGTATCTGGAAGTGCTGGATGCATCGTTCAGTTTCGACGGCGTGATCGGCGCCTTCGCCCTGTCCAACAACATGATCGTGATCGCGCTGGGCCTGTCCATCGGCGCGATGTTCGTGCGGTCGATGACCATCCATCTTGTGGAGCTGGGCACTTTGGCGCAATATCGCTATCTGGAACACGGCGCGTTCTGGGCGATCATCGCGCTGGGTGCGATCATGCTGACGTCGGTGGTGTTCCATATCCCCGAAACGATCACCGGCCTGATCGGCGCGACGTTGATCGGCATATCGCTGTGGTGGTCGGTCCGGCACAATCGGCGCGAGGGGCCAGTCGGCGCGTAACCCGCCGCGCGCATTATCGGTATTGGCGCGCCTTCGCTTGGAGAACGGGGCGCATCGCGTCGCTCGAAGCCATCATCGCATCGATGGCCGCAGGATTGGTGGGCTGCAATCGATAGGCCCGCCGCGCTGCGTCCGATGCCGCTGCCCCATCCCCCAATTTCAGCGCAATTTCCGCACGCAAGGCCAGCACTATCGGATCTCTGTTTCCGCCGTGGCGCAGGGCGTTGTCCAGCACCCTTTGCGCGCGCGGCCAGTCCCCTTCGCGCATCGCAAGGTCGGCGCGCAGGCGCAACGCCGCGATATTGCCCGTCGCCGCCTTGTATGGTGGCGTCCAGCAAAGCCTGCGCCCGCGCTGCGTCCCCTATGCCCTGGGCGGCGGCCACCATCCGCCGCGTCAGCAGCCACGGTTGCCTGACGCGGGCGGCATCGGAATATCGGGCCAGAGCGCCGCGACGATCGCCATTTGCGTAAAGAGTATCGCCGAACAAGCCCAGCGCATCGGCGGAACCGGGCAGGCGTTTGGCCACGCCGTCCGCGATTGCGACCGCCGCATCGGAATTGCCGCCGGTGACCGCGTTTCGCACGCGCGACAGCGTGTCGCCCGCCGCACCGTCGCGCCCGATGCGTGCGACATCGATGGGTTGCGCGGCGCGCAGCGCGATCAGAGTGCCGTCGCGCGGGCGGCTCGCCAGGTGCAACATCCGCGCCGCCTCCACACGATCGCCGATCGTTTCATACCCGCGGGCGACGGTCGTTTGTAGATAGGGGGACGCGCCGGGCAGTTCGGCTGCATCGGCAAACCGGAACAGCAATTCCTTCGCTGCGCCCGACAGCAGCAGGGCACGCGCCAGCAAATGCGCGACGCGGCGATTGTTCGGCGCGACGAGGGCCAGCTGATCCAGCGTCTGCGCCGCGCTCGCGTAATTGCCGCTCCGCAGATCGACGATGCCCGACAGCAGCAATGCAGCAGGAACGTCGCGTTCCAGCATGTTGCTTCGCAGCAGCAGCGATCGCGCCAGATCGTTATGCCCGGCGCGTGCGGCCAGCACGGCCTGCAGATAGAACCCTTGCGAATTGCCGGGATCGCGTTCCATGATCGTGCGGACGGTTGCCAACATGGCAGTCGCTTCGCCCAGTTCGCCCAACGTCGCGGCGTAATCTTCCAGCAGATCGATGTCGTCCGGGTTCACCGCCAGGGCACGCTCGAACCAGACCAGCCCTTCTGCAAACCCGCGCGAATCGCGCACCAATTGCGCGCGGAACAGCAGGGCAGCGGGGTTCTGCGGGCCGTATTGCACGGCGCGTTCGCTCGCCTCCACCGCTTGCAATTGTTCACCCCCGCGATAGCGCAGGCGGCCGATATCGACCCACAATTCGGGATCTTCGGGCTGAACCGCATAGGCGCGGTCGAACGCTTGCCCGGCGGCGGGCAGATTGCCCTCCCGCATTTCCAGGCGGCCCAGCACGTGGAACCCACGGCCCGTTGTTGCTGTGCTGAAATCGCCCGGCCGAAGCCAACGCCCCGCTTCCGCCAGCTGGCCCTGCTGCAATTCCGCCTCCCCCAGATAGGCGGCAAGGTCCGCACGGGGCGAACCCGCCGCCAGTGCCTCGCGCAGCGCGACCTCTGCTGCCAACCCGTCGCCTTGCGAGAGATAGCTTCGCGCCTGTTCGATCGGAGTTTCGGCTGCGGGTTCGTCGTCGCACCCACCGATCGTCAGGGCCGCGAACAGCGCCACCGCGCCCCGCATCGCAAGGTTAGTTTTGCAGATCATACTGCTTCAGCAGATCGTACAAAGTCGGCCTGCTGACCCCCAGCAGCTTCGCCGTGTTGGAGATATTGCCGTCACTGCGCGCCAAGGCATGGCGGATCAACTTGCGGTCGGATCGTTCGCGAGCGGCCTTCAGATTGAGCGCGGTCGCGTCGCCGTCATCGCCATCGGACAGATCCAGATCGCCCGCATGGACCAGCTTACCATCGGCCATGATGACCGCCCGCTTGACCCGGTTTTCCAGCTCGCGGACGTTGCCGGGCCAGTGCCACGCGTCGATCGCGGCCAGCGCATCGGCTGCGAACCCGCGAACTTGCGGGTTCATTTCGCGCGCGAAGCGGGCCAGGAACACTTTCGCAAGGATGGTCGCATCGCCGGGCCGTGCCGACAAGGCGGGAATGTTCACCACGATTTCCGCCAAGCGATAGAACAGATCTTCGCGAAACGCCCCGTCCTGGATCATCGCTTCCAAATTCTGATGGGTCGCACATACGATGCGCGTGTCGACGGCGATCTGTTTGCGCCCACCGATCCGTTCGATCGTGCGTTCCTGCAAGAACCGCAGCAATTTCACCTGCAACGGCAAAGGTATATCGCCAACTTCGTCCAGGAACAAAGTGCCGCCATCGGCCTGTTCGATCTTGCCTTCCGTCGTTTTGACCGCGCCGGTAAACGCGCCCTTTTCATGGCCGAACAATTCGCTTTCCAGCAGGTTTTCGGGAATGGCGGCGCAGTTTATGGCGACAAAGCCGCGCTCCGCACGATTGCTGGCATCGTGCAGCCCGCGCGCCAGCAACTCCTTACCGGTCCCGCTCGCGCCCAGCAGCACGACGGACGCGTTGGTATCGGCAACCCGTTCGATGGTCCGCGCCACCTTGACCATTTCGGGCGCCGCCGTAATCAGAGTGCCCAGCACGGTTCGATCGTCGCCGACCTTTGTGGCCAGTCGTTCGTTCTCCCGTTCGATCCGGTGCAAATTGAACGCCCGCCCGACGATCAGGCCCAGCGCGGCGATGTCGATCGGCTTCTGATAGAAATCATACGCGCCCATTTCGATCGCCTGCAACGCACTTTCGCGCGCGCCGTGGCCCGATGCGATGATGATCTTGGTATCGGGTTTGATCGCCATGATTTCGCGCAACGTGGCGAAACCTTCGCTGGTCCCATCGGGGTCCGGCGGCAATCCCAGATCGAGCGTGACGACGGCGGGCTCCTCCGCCCGCACTGCCGCCAGCGCCGCCGCACGGTCGCCGACGATGGTAACGGCGAAATCGTCGTAGGCCCACTTCATCTGCGCCTGCAGGCCGGCATCGTCTTCCACGATCAACAATCTGGGTTTGGTATCGGCCATCAGGCAACCTCTTTCCATTGCCGGTCCGGACCCGGCGGTTTCGGCGTCGACGATGTGTGGGCGGCGGGATCGGTCAGCGGCAGGCGTACGACGAACCGCGTGCCCAGCCCTTCGCGCGATTCGACATCCAGCCAGCCATCCATCGCGCGGACCAACTCGCGCGCTTCCAGCGCGCCGATCCCGAACCCGCCATCCTTGGATGAAACGAACGGTTTGAACAGGCCGTGGCTGACGAAATGCGGCGACATCCCGCAGCCCGAATCGGCAATCGTAAGATGGGCGAACCCTTCGCGCGCAGTCGCATCGATATTGACGCTGGCGTGCCGGTCGCTTGCATCGACCGCGTTCTGTATCAGATGCGCCAGCGCCTGTTCCAACGCGGCGGGGTCGGCCGTGATTGCACACGGATCGCAATGGCCGACGATGACCGGATGGATGCCGTCATATCCCGCAGCGATGCGGCGCAGGATGTCAGCACGGATCGATCGCGCGCACCGCCTCCCCGCCATTCGCGCCATAGCGGCCCAGACGGGCCAGCAGCGCGGTCAGTTTTTCCGCGCTGTTTCGCAAGGTAATCAGCATGTCGGCGCGGAAGTCGGGATTGTCGGCGTGCTTTTCCGCATTGTCGGACAGCAGGGCGATCTGGCTCGCCAAATTCTTGATGTCGTGCATGACGAAAGCGATGCGGCGGTTGAAATCGTCGAACTGTCCCGCTTCCATCAGCGCGGTCTGCCCGGCCTGTTCGGCGAGGTAGCTTGCAAGCTGCCGCCCGCCGATCTTGCAGCAGATCGAAATCTTCCCAATCCAGTCGCCGCCGGTCCGCCGGACGGGCGAGAACGACCACGCCCACCAGCTGGCCGAAATGCAGCAGCGGTATCATCGCCCAGGCGCGCGGATCGCCGGTCAACCAGTCCGGCAGTGGCATCGTTCCCGCATGCGGCCCGCGTCCGCCGCGCATATCGTCGAGGTCGAGGATGTAATCCTGCCGTTCCATCATGGCCGCCAGACCCGCCTGTGCCGCGCGCGCCGGAACCGCGATGCCTGGCCAGTTCCAACGCGCGGCCAGCGTCAGCCCGCCCGTCTCGTCCGGGGTCAGCAGCAGGCCGGACGGGCTGTCCGCAATGTCCGCCATCGCCTGCACCGCGCGTTCCTGCAGCGGGGGGGCGGACCCGTCCGCGCGGCCGATCGTATCGGTGAACCGCAGCCATTCCGCGCGATAGTCGTAGCGATGCTGGAACAGGTGCTTCACCGCCGTCACTCGCAGCCAGCCGCGCAATCGCTTGGACGGCAGCCACCACATCGCGAACGCGCTGGCCAGAATGACGAAGCCGACCTGCGACAGCCGCGCCGCACCGTTTTCCCCGCCACTTCCCCCGCCGCTTCCCCCGCCGCCGCCCAGCATGTCGATCGATTGGGCGACCGCGACCATGACCAGCAGATACGCCCCGATGACGATCAGCGACAGGAACTGGAACGTCACCGCTCGCGATGGTTTGAAACGCCGCGACCCTGTCGCCGGTCTGCTTCCCGCAGCCAGCAGCATCGCCACGGCAACGAAAAGGGCCGGCCGCATCAGGCCCAGCCCGGCTGACGGGGCGCCGCCCAGATAGGCAACCGTGTGGTAGTTCAATTCGTACACCCACACGCCCGCCAGCGACAGCACGCTCCACCGCAATGCCTCGCGCCCGGCCCGCCCGGCGCCTGCATACAAATTGTGCAGCAGCACCACCGCCCCCACCGCCAGCAGGATGCGGAACAGCAAGGTGATCTGTCCGGTCAGGGCAGCAATCTCCGGCAGATCGCCGAACCGGAAAGCGACCAGGATCAGGGGAATCTGCAACATTTCCAGAAATGCCAGCGCAATGACGACGGGCCGGATCGGCGCAAGATTGCGGTCCCGCCCATCATTCGCGAACAGGCGATAGGTTGCGAATATCCATGCCAGATTGCGCGCAATTTCCCCGGTCTGCGTGCCCAGGGCAAGCGGTCCGAATGCAGCGTGGGCGATGGCCCACACCGCCGTCACCGCCAGCGCGCTCATGATGGCGGGGCGGTCCGGGCGCGCGGTGTCGCCCCGGCGCGCGATCCAGATCATCGCGAAGCCACACGCGGCCGCCGCCGCCATGTGCAACGCCGCATCCGCCGTATGTTCGATCCCGCCCGCCAGCATCATCGCGCCCCTTCGGGCCACAGCACGACGCGCAAAGTCTGCAACAGGATCAGCAGGTCGAGGAAGGGGGTGTAATTCTTCGCATAGTACAGATCGTATTCCAGCTTGTGCCGGGAATCCTCGATCGACGCGCCATAGGGGTAATTGATCTGCGCCCACCCGGTGATGCCCGGTTTCACCATATGGCGTTCGGCATAGAACGGCATCTTGTCTTCCAGATCGGCGACGAAGCTGGGCACTTCGGGGCGCGGCCCGACGAAGCTCATATGCCCTTTCAGCACGGTCCAAACCTGCGGCAGTTCATCGATGCGGACCTTTCGCATGAAACGCCCCAGCCGGGTGATGCGCGGATCGTTTTCCTCCGCCCATTTCGCGCCGTCCTTCTCCGCATCGGTTCGCATGGAACGCAATTTGACGAGGTCGAATTGCTGGCCGTACAGCCCGATCCGCGTCTGGCGAAAGAATGCCGGACCCCTGCTGTCGAGCTTCACCAGAACGGCGAATATCAGCACCAGCGGGGCGGAGATCAGCAGCAGGATCAGGCTGGCGATGACGTCGAACACCCGCTTCGCCGCGCTCGACACCATACGGCCCGACGAAAACCCGTCCGAAAAAATCAGCCAGCTGGGATTGACCGTATCGAGATCGACCCGGCCGGTTTCGCGTTCCAGGAAGCTGGAAAAATCGTTGATATGGATGCCCATCGTCTTCATCCGCAGCAGGTCTTTCAGCGGCAGCGCATTGCGTCGTTCCTGCAAGGCCAGAACCACTTCGCTGACATCGAGATTGCCCACGAACCGGCCCAGATCGTGGATTGCGGCGCGCGGGATGGCTTCTTCCACCACGCGTTCGGCGTCGTTCATGCAGATGTAGGATACGATGGCGAAACCCGCTTCGCGCTTGGCGCTCAATTTGTGCAGCCGCGCCGCGCGATCGCCCGCCCCCAGCACCATCACGCGTCGCCGAAACGCCGACGTGCCGAGCAGGCCGTTCAGCAACAGGCGATCCAGAACCAGCACCAGAATGCTCAGGCCCATTGCGTATAGCAGGGTGGATCGCCAGAACGTATGGCCGGGCAGGATGAAATCGATCACCGACAGCGCGATCACCGCCATGCTGATGGCGACCAGCAACCGCGCAAAGGCATAGCGCATCGATCGCAGCGCCTCCGCCCCGTAAACGCCGACGGAAATCATCGCGATCCACACCACCATCGCTGCGCCGAACAGCGAACCGATCCGGTCCAGCATCGATCCGGGATCCATTCCGATCTGTCCGGCACGCAGATGCCACGCAATTTCACCCGCCACAATCAGCAGCGCCAGATCGAACAGACCCAGCAGCATCACCGCATGGGGAATGTAATGTTTGAACAAACGGATCATCGACCGGCAATTATCCTGCGAATGGACCCCCAATGTCGGGGTTGTGCTCCATGCAGTAGGTTCAAAGCGTGAATTGTCGGTAAACTTTACAGTCGCCCCGAACCGTCAATCGCCCGCTGCCAGAACATAGGGCGACACCCTGCGTTCGGTCGGGTCGAAACGGATGCGGGCATTGTCCGGCGGCAGGGACCGCTGGCGGCAATCGGGCCGGCGGCAATTCCGGCATCCCGGCCCGATCTCCGTGGCGTCTGCCGGGTCCAGCGACATGCCGCGCGCTTGCGCCAGATCGGCAGCCAGCCGAGCCTCCAGCCCCAAGCTTATCCCGAACCGTGCCTCCGCATGGCCGGACCCCGCAATCGCGGCGGAAATCGTGAACCAATGCGCCGGGGCCGCGCCGCCATCTTCCAGCACGATCGTTTGCGTCATCATCGCCAGCGGGCGTTCGAACACGGCATGGGCGTGCCACAAGGGGCACGTTCCCGCAGCATCGACCAAAGTCGCCCCGCTCGCCCCGGCATAGCGTTTGGACACCTGCCCCGCCCGGTCCACCCGCAGCCATGAAGAACGGCAGACCGCGCTGGCCGACGCGTTGCAAGGTGGTCAGCCGATGGGCGAGCTGTTCGAACCTCACCCCGAACCGCGCATTGCAGCACCGGCAGATCGTAGCCGGTTGCCTCGCACGCGCGCACGAACCGGCTGTACGGCATGACGATCGCCGCCGCGAAATAAGCGGTCAGATGCCGTTCGAAGGACTGCGCCGACACCGGATCGACGAAACTGGCCCCATCGCACAGCGCATCGATCGCCGCCCGATGTTCGAGCGCGGCCAGTTGCTGCGCGACCTGGAAGTTGCGCGAATTGAGCGCTCAACGCTTCGGACAGTTGCAACTGGCGCGCATGCAGATCGAGGCGACGCAGCTTCCCGGCGATGACATCCTGCGGCAGAATGCGGACCGACAATTGATGCCGATCGCGCAACCGTTCGGTCAGCGCCGCGCCAATTTCCCCGCGGGACTGAGGCGCATTTCATCGGCCATCGTTTCGGCGGCATGATCCAGATCGGCAAAATGATTGCGCCAACGTTCGATCTCACGCCGGGTCGCCTCCATCGGTCCGGTCTGCACGCGCGCGGCGGTGTGCGTATTGTCGTATAATCGCGCGAAAGCGGACGCTGCGCGCGGGGCGCGCGGCCAGCAATTCCGCCAGTTCATCGCGATCGATGCCCAGATCGGCGAAGCGTTCGTCGGCGAAACGGCGGACCAGACCGTCCAGTCCGCCGATCGCCTCATCTTCGCGCAGGGAACGCGGATCGAAATCGAACTGATCGACCACCTGCACCATGACCCGTGCGGTCAAAGGTCGCTGGTTGCGCTCGATCAGGTTGAGATAGCTGGCGGAGATGGACAGCCTACGCGGCCATAGCGGCCTGCGTCAGTCCTTCGCGTTTACGCAACCGACGCATGGCCGCGCCGGCAAACAGGGCTCCATCCGCCATATTGTAACTTTCTTTACAACTTTACACGGTGAACTGGCGCATATTGCGCCCTTTGACAAGTTAGTTTGTAAGTTTTCCTGTCATTATAGCCGCGCACAGGTGATACCGAGGATGCAAGGCCATTGCTGCCAACTCATCAGGAGCAAGCACATGACATATCAGCAAAGCATCGACGAGGTCAGCGAGACCATTTCCGCAGGCGGCGCGCCGTGGAACGCCATCGACGGCGAAACCGCCGCGCGGATGCAATTGCAGAACCGCTTCCATACCGGCCTCGATATCGCGAAATACACGGCGAAAATCATGCGCGCCGATATGGACGCCTACGATGCGGACCCTGCCAATTACACGCAATCGCTCGGCTGCTGGCATGGGTTCATCGCTCAGCAGAAGATGATTGCGATCAAGAAGCATTTCGGCGGAACGAAGCAGCGTTATCTGTATCTGTCGGGCTGGATGGTCGCCGCCCTGCGGTCGCGAATTCGGCCCCCTGCCCGATCAGTCCATGCACGAAAAGACCAGCGTGCCCGCCGTGATCGAAGAACTGCTACACCTTCCTGAAGCAAGCCGATGCGCGCGAACTGGGCGGCATGTTCCGCGATCTGGACGCGGCGCGCGAAAAAGGCGACGAGGTCGAAGCCAAGCGCATTCAGACCGCCATCGACAATTACGAAACCCATGTCGTGCCGATCATCGCCGATATCGACGCAGGCTTCGGCAATGCGGAAGCAACCTACCTCCTCGCCAAGAAGATGATCGAAGCGGGCGCATGCGCTCTGCAGATCGAAAACCAGGTTTCGGATGAAAAGCAGTGCGGCCATCAGGACGGCAAAGTCACCGTCCCGCATGAAGATTTCCTGCAAAAAATCCGCGCCATCCGTTACGCATTCCTGGAAATGGGTGTCGAAGACGGCATCATCGTGGCGCGCACCGATTCGCTGGGTGCAGGACTGACGAAACAGATCGCCTACACCAAGGAAGAGGGCGATCTGGGCGACCAGTATAACAGCTTCATCGATTGCGAAGAGGTCGATCCCGCCGCGATCCAGAACGGCGACGTTTTCCTGAGCCGCGAAGGCAAGTTGCTGCGCCCCAAGCGTCTGCCGTCCAACCTGTTCCGTTTCCGCGAGGGGACCGGCGAAGATCGCTGCGTGCTCGATTCGATCACGTCGCTGCAGAACGGGGCCGATCTGTTGTGGATCGAAACGGAAAAGCCGCATGTCGAACAGATCGCCGGCATGGTCGATCGCATCCGCGAAGTCGTCCCCAATGCGAAACTGGTTTACAACAATTCGCCCAGTTTCAACTGGACGCTGAATTTCCGCCAGCAGGTGTTCGACGCGTGGGAAGCCGACGGGCGCGATGTGTCCGCATTCGACCGGGCGAAGCTGATGAGCGTCGATTACGACGACAGCGATCTCGCGACCGAAGCCGACGAACGCATTCGCACTTTCCAGGCCGACGCCGCGAAGCGGGCGGGCATTTTCCACCATCTGATCACTCTGCCGACCTATCACACGGCGGCGCTGAGCACCGACAACCTCGCCAAAACCTATTTCGGGGAAGAAGGCATGCTGGGCTACGTCAAGGGCGTCCAGCGCAAGGAAATCCGCGAAGGCATCGCTTGCGTGAAGCATCAGAACATGTCCGGTTCCGACATCGGCGACGATCACAAGGAAGCCTTCGCCGGGGAAGCCGCGCTGAAGGCCGGTGGCAAGGACAACACTATGAATCAGTTCGCAGCGGCGTAAGGTCGATCCGCGACACGAAAGGAACGCGATTATGTCCGATTCTGACAACAAGCCGACCGAGCCGGGCCGAGCCCGTGCGCTGTTTTCCACGGCCGATTTCAAATTGCTGCGCGCCGCCCTGACCAGCCATGCCCGCGCGACCGAAGATCGTGAGGAACTGGCCAAGATCAACGCGCTGCACCATCGGCTGGGCACCTATAGCTGACAGGCAAGCTACAGGTTTGCGAGCCATTGACAGCCGCCGAGCCCCCATGGGTTTCGGCGGCTGTTAGCGTTACGCTAACCACGAAAGCGCGCCGATCGTTAAAGGGCGCGGCGGTATGAAGCGTCATGGCCCGGCGCGCGAAACAGCAGACGATATCCCCAAAACTGTACCGCCAGTTTGCCGCGGTGACCGTCGCCATCACCTTGACCATCGCGATATTCGCCGATGGGGAAAGCAGGCAAGCCATCGCGGACGAGGTGGCGGAACGCGACAGGAAGCCCGCAGCGCGCGAGGCGAATGCGGACAGGTTCGGCGCGCCTAAGCTGATCGTCGAAAAGCCCAAACGCGCCCAAGCTCGCGACAGTTTCGGAACAGGGCAAACCACGTTCGGCCAACCGACTCTCAACCCAAGCCGGGGCGGCGTCGCCTCCAGCCAGTCCGGCAGCGGGTCCGGCCGGGTCAGCGCCGTAACCGGCACGGCGCGCGAACGCACGCTGTCCGATTTCGGCATTTCGGACGAGGAGATCGCCTCGCTAAGCCCGGAAGAACGCGCCGCGTTCCTGCAACGCCTGTTGAACGAACGTTATGGCCGGTCGTCGGCGGTGGACCGGGCCATGATCGCAAAGTCGCGCGCACGGTCCGGCACGGCCACTCCGGTTGCCGCTTACTGACGGGCGCCTATCCTCCCGCGCGCGGCGGCATCAGTTCCATCGTCGCGCTTGCCAGCCCTTCTGCGGCCGTTGCGATCACCTTTTCCGCATCGGGCGCCCAGAACGGGCTGTGCAGCGATGGCAAGTCCGGTCCGCCCTCCTGCTTGCGCTGGCTGCGAAGTCCGCCTGCGGCACTCCGCCGACCCAGAAGATCAGCGATTGCAACCCGTCGGGATCGGCGCGCAGGAACTGCCCGAAATCCTCCCCGCCCATGACCGATGGAACCTGCATCACGCGATCGGGGCCGAACCGTTCGCGGAAACCCGCCATGACGCGGGTCGTCAGTTCGGGCGTGTTGTATGTCGCAGGCGTGTAGTTTTCCAGCACCGCCACGGTCGGCATCCGGTCGTCCGGCATCCCCGCCGCGATGGCTTCCCCGCGTGCGATGCGGGCAATGCCGTCGAGCAGCAATTTGCGCGATTCGTCGGTGTAGCTGCGGACGGTCAGCTGCAATCGCGCCTCGTCCGAAATGATGTTGTGGACCGTTCCCGAATGGAAGCTGCCGACCGTGACCACGGCGGGATCGAGCGGGCTCGATTCCCGGCTGACCAGCGTTTGCAGCTTCATCACGATCGCGCTTGCCAGCACCACCGGGTCTTTGGTCGTGTGGGGATAGGCGCCATGCCCGCCAATGCCCGGAATGGTGATATCCACGCTGTCCACATTGGCGAGCGCGAAACCGGGAGAATAGCCGATCATGCCGGCCGGAAACTGCGCCGCATCGTGAAACGCCAGCGCGTAATCGGGTTTGGGGAAGCGCGTGAACAGACCGTCCGCCAACATGGCCACCGCGCCTTCCCCGGTTTCTTCCGCCGGTTGCAGGATCATGACCAGCGTGCCGGACCAATCGCCTTTCCGTTCGACCAGCAATTGCGCCGCGCCGACCCATGCGGTCATATGCGTGTCATGACCGCAGGCATGCATCACGCCGGTGGTCACGCCCGATGCCGGGGTCGCCGTGCGTTGGGAGGCGAAGGGCAGCCCCGTCTTTTCGACCAGCGGCAACCCGTCGCTATCCGCGCGCAGCATGACCGTCGGCCCGTCGCCGTTTTCCATCACGGCAACCACACCCGTGCGCCCAACCTGTTCCGTGACCGTAAATCCCAGATCGCGCATGCGCGCCGACAGCTTGGCCGCGGTTTCGACTTCTTCGAAAGCGAGTTCGGGATTGGCGTGCAGGTCGCGATACAATTCCATCAGGCCGGGCATGTCCGCCGCCAGCCCTTCACGCAGTTCGTTGGCGTTCGCAGGCGCGGCGGACAGGCCGAACATGGTGGCGGCGAGGAGGAGCGGTTTGATCAGTTTGGGCATGGGAAACTCCGAGACATGGACCGGGTGTTACACGGTTCTAGACCAAAAAAGCGCATGGCTGCAAATCGCCGGTATCGGCTTGTAATGTAGGAAGAATTTATGCGTCCCATCGCCTGCCTATGACACGGCCCCGTGCTGTAGGACAGCGGCAGGGCCGATCAGCCGATGCCGTAGAACATCACCAGCAGGAACGAGAGCGAGGCGACCATGATCACCACCAGCGGCACGCCGGTTCGGATGTAATCTTTGAACTCGTAACTCCCCTCCGCCATGATCAGCATGTTGGTCTGATAGGCGATCGGCGTGGCGTAACACAGATTGCACCCGAACAGCACGGCCAGCACCAGCGGTTCGGCCGGCAGGTTCAACTGCGCCGCGATGGCGAAGGCGATCGGGGTTCCGACCGTCGCCGCCGTCGCGTTCGATGCGAAGTTGGTCAGCACCGTGACGAACAGCATGATCGCCGCGATGATCCCGGCGGGCGGCAGATATTGCAGCCCCGACGACAGCACCAGCCCCAGCCATTCCGCCGCGCCGCTTTCCAATATCACCCGCCCGATGGCGATGCTGGCGGCGACCAGCACGATGACCTGCCCCGACAGCGCGCGGCCGACCCGGTCGAACTTCACGCAGCCGGTCACGAACATCAGGATCGCGCCCGCCAGCGCCGAAATGGCGATCGGCAACAAGCCGATGGAGGCGGCAACCGACGGAAAACGCCCATGATGGTGGCGGCCAGCACCGCCTTTGCCCGGCGCGGGACTTCGCGCGCGCCCTCCAGCATCAGCAGGCTGTCGGTCTGCGCGAAGTTCTGCAGATCGTCGGGCAGGCCGATGACGAGCAGCACGTCCCCTTCCGCGATGCGCTGATCGCCGACGCGGCTGACCTCCTGCTTGCGCCCGATCAGGCGTTGCGGGCGGTGGATTCCCAACATCGCCACGCCATACAGATCGGCCACGCCCGACGTCGGCAATGTGCGCCCGATCAGCCGGCTATCCACGGTGACCGCCATTTCGCGCACCACCGCATCGGTGCCGCTGTTGGACGATGCGCGGCGTGATGCGTTCGAGCACCCAGCCCGGCGCAACCTCCCCCTTCAGCACGCGCATGGCATCTTCCAGCGATTCATGCGTGCCGGAAATATGCAAGCGGTCCTGTGCGGTCAGCGCGCCCGTCGGTGGGTTGTGAAACTGCGTTTCGTCCGGCAGCATCGCGGCGATCTCGGACAGCTCGCGGCCGACCAGATCGCTGTCGGCGGACAATCGCAACCGCGCGTGGAAGCGGCGCGTTTCATGCGGATCGTCCACCCGATTGTCGTTCAGCAAACGCGGCATGACCAACCAGATATAGGGCAGCGCGACCAACGATGCGGCCAGCACGATGGGGGTGAAATGAAACACGCCCATAGGCTCCAGCCCCAGATCGACGGCAATCGAAACCACCAGAATGTTGGTGGACGTGCCGATGGTGGTCGCCAATCCGCCGAGCAGGGACGACGCGTTCAGCGGGATCAGCGTCTTGGACGCGGGCAAAGCGCCGCGCTGTGCCAGCGCCACGAAAATCGGGATCAGCAGCACCAGAACCGGCGTGTTGTTGACCCCCATCGACAGAAAGAACGTGATGACGAGCGAAAACAGCAGGCCAAGCTGCAGATTGATCTTGAACACACGTTCCAGAAACTGCGCCGCAGGTTCCAGCGCGCCGGTCACCACCAGCCCGCGCCCCATCACCATCAGCGCGCAGATCGTGATCAGCGCATAATGCCCGAACCCCCCGAATGCGAGCGCCAGCCCGTCGGTCGGCGCAGTGCCCGTCGATGGGAAAGAAATAGAGGCCCGACCGCGATGACCGCGATGGTCAGCAGCGACACGATCTCGATCGACATGCGGCCCCGACGAAGCCGACGAACATCGCAACGGTAACGGCCATTGCGGCCATCGCGTGATAGGACGGGATACCGATTTCCATGATCGCCGCGATGCCACAAGGCGGGCGCGTTGCAAGCGGTTTGTGGTGGGGAGGTCGTTCGAGGTGGTTTGAGTTGGTTTTCTTGTGTTCGCTGACGCGTTTTTCGTTTGGCCCTGCGGGCGCGTTGTTTGTTTCGCCCTGCGGGCGCGTGGTATGTTTCGCCCTGCGGGCGCGGATCGACCGCGCTCACTGCTCGCTGCCTCCTCGCATAAGCTCGGGCGGGCGGTCGCCCTTGCGGTCCGCTGGTCGCGGACCGAATTAGCGCGACACTGATGGAATGCCTTTCTTGATCGCGGCAGCCAGCGCACGACCGTGCGCCGCGCGGTAGCGCGAAGCCAGGCAGGGCGGATGCCCTGCGCCGGGCGTTTGAGGGGTGAGCGCGAGCGAACACACGACAAACAAAACCAAATCTCTATGAAATTTGGTGCCCTCGGCCGGAATCGAACCGGCACTCCGTTAGGAACTCGATTTTGAGTCGAGCGCGTCTACCAATTCCACCACGAGGGCACTCGTCGTCTGGCAGGTGCGCGCCCTAGCCGTGCCGCGCCTTTTGATCAAGCGTTCATGAAAGCTGCGGGCGCGGCTTCTTGATCGCACCGGCCAGCAATTTGTGCAGCTTGGAATGCAGGGCGTCGTTCGCGGCCAGCACCTGCGCCGAATGGATCGGCTGCGACGCCCCGCGAAAATCGCTGACGAACCCGCCCGCCTCGCGCACCAGCAGGCAACCCGCCGCCGTGTCCCAATCGGACAAGCTCGATTCCCAGAACCCGTCATACCGGCCCGCCGCCAGCCAGGCGAGATCGAGCGAGGCCGCGCCATTGCGCCGGATGCCCGCGATCTGCGGCCCGATCGCATTGAATATCTTCATCCATTGGGCGAAATCGCCGTGGCCCTGAAACGGGATGCCGGTGCTGATCAGCGCGTCGGACAGGTTGCGGCGCGACGAAACGCGCAGGCGCGCATCCTGCAACCACGCACCGCGCGATTTTTCCGCCCAGAACGTCTCGTCCGTGGTGGGGTTGTACACGACCCCGGCGATGACTTCGCCCCAGCCGCGCCCGTCCAGCGACGGTTCCTGTGCCGCGATGCTGATTGCATAATGCGGGATGCCGTGCAGGAAATTGGTGGTTCCATCCAGCGGATCGACGATCCAGCGCGGCATGTCGGGCGCGCCCTCGATCGTGCCCGCTTCTTCCATGACGAAGCCCCAATCGGGCCGCGCGGCGAGCAGTTCGTCATAAAGGATGCGTTCGGACCGCATGTCGGCCTTGGACACGAAATCCGCCGGTCCCTTGCGGCTGACCTGCAGATGTTCGATTTCGCCGAAGTCGCGCCGCAGCCGCGCACCCGCCTTGCGCGCGGCGCGTTCCATCACGCGGATCAGTCCCGATAATGCGGCCATGTCGGTTAGCTGGCCTTCCCGACATAAGTGCGCTCGTACACGTCCACCACGATGCGCGTACCGGATTCGATGAACGGCGGGACCATGACGCGCACGCCGTTTTCCAGGACGGCGGGTTTGTAGGACGAGCTGGCCGTCTGCCCCTTCACCACGCCGTCGGCCTCCGCGATCACCGCCTCCACCTGATCGGGCAGAGCGACGCTGATCGGTTTTTCATCGTACAGTTCCAGCGTCACGTCCATGCCGTCATCCAGAAACGCCGCCGCATCGCCCAACAGGTCCAGCGGCAGGTTGATCTGTTCGTACGTATCCTTGTCCATGAACACCAGCATGTCGTCATCGGCATAGAGGTACTGGAAATCCTTGGTGTCGAGCCGCACCCGCTCCACCGTATCGGCGCTGCGATAGCGGACGTTGGTCTTGCGCCCATCGACCAGGTTTTTCATCTCGACCTGCATATACGCCCCGCCCTTGCCCGGCTGGGTGTGCTGGATTTTGCCGACTTTCCAGATGCCCTGTTCGTATTCGATGATGTTGCCGGGACGGATGTCCACGCCGCTGATCTTCATATCGTGTCGTCCCACTGTCTGTTGGGTGCGCGCCTAGCGGATGGGCCGTGCCCTAGCAAGGAAAGCGGGGGCGGCGTGGGGACGCCCGCTCGTAAATCGACGGCTCATGCAAGTCGTGCTATAGGAGCGAAATGATCATGAAAGCACATCGCGCAGGTTTCGCGGCCATTATCGCGGCAGCCATGCTGGCGCACGGCGGGGCCGCCGCGCAATCCGGCAATTCGCAATCGAGCGACGCCCGATCGAACGGCGGGCGGTTGGGGACCATTCCGCTCGGCACATATGAATGCGCCCTGCCCGGCACCGCGACCGGTGCGGCCTATGTCGTGCAGCCGAACCGCACCTTCCGCATCGCCAGCGCCTCACGTTACGAATCGAAGATGGGGAACGGCACGTATCTTTTGACCGGCGACAAGCTGGTGGTCACGCGCGGGCCGATGCAGGGCGATCGCTATCGGCGGACCGGGCCGGCATCGTTGCGCGAATTGGGTGCGGATGGGAAGCAGACGCGGCTGCGCTGCACGATGACCACGTCGGAACGATAGACCCCGTCGAACGATAGAGCCCGGCACCGGGGCCTCGGTTACTTCACGAACAGGCGATACGGATTGACCGGGTTCGCCGGTTCCCACCATTCCGCATCGGCGGTGGTCCGCAGGATGGCGAAATGCAGATGCGGCGTATCGCGTTTGGCCTTGCCCGACGTGCCGACCGTGCCCAGCCGTTGCCCCCGGCGGACCCGCTGCCCTTCCTGCAACCCTTTCGCATAGGCGTCCAGATGGGCGTAATAGTGGATCGTTTCACCGTCCGGCGTGCGGATGTAGATCGTGTTGCCGCCTGCCTTCGATGCGAACAGCCGTTCGATCGTGCCCGGCCCCGCAGCGACCACGGACGTGCCCTTCGGCGCCATGATGTCGAGCGCTTCGTGCAGGCGTTCCTCTCCACTGCGCGAATCGGAGAATGTGTTGGTCAGATCGGCGGGGCGCACATTCTTCACCGGTATCATCAGCTCGTTCGCCGCCCGCTCGTCCGGTTGGGAAGCGCCGCCACGGTCCAGCGGAGCGGCGATTTCGCCCGGTACGGTCAGATCGTTCTCTGCCGCGGCACTCGGATCCGACACCGATGTGGCGCTGGATGCGGGCGTCGGACTGGGCGCGGCGACGGCGGGGCGAACCGATTGTTCGTCCGGCAGGTCGCTCGCATTCTCGATCAGACTGCCCCCAACCATGATCCACGCCGCCGACGTCAGAGTGACGGTCGCGACGATGGTCAATATCCGGTCGGTAACGTTCATGGGCATCTTGGGGGCGAGCATACACGGTTCGCCGCAAAATCACCATCGCCGGCGACAATTTGCCGCAAAGCTAACCGGCGTTCGCTGCGAACCGTTCGGCAAACGCCGTCACCACCGCCGCCTCGTCCCCGTTCCACACTGCACCCGACACCGCCACGAAATCCGCACCGGCCGCCACCAGCGGGCCGCAGTTTTCAGGCGTAATTCCGCCGATCGCAACGCAGGGTATTTCGAACAACTCGGTCCAGAACGCGATCAGCTCCGGTTCCGCGACATGGGCTGCGTCCTTCGTCGTGCTGGGGAAGAACGCGCCGAACGCCACGTAATCGGCATTCGCCTCCCCCGCTTCCATCGCCAGATGGCGGCTGGCATGGCAAGTCACGCCGATCTGCGCGTCCGGGCCCAGCATGTCGCGGGCATCGGCCACGCTGCCGTCGGATTGGCCCAGATGCACGCCATCCGCCCCCAACCGTTTCGCCAGCGCGGCGTCGTCATTGACGATGAACGCGACGTCATGGGCCGCGCAGATGGCTTGCAACGGTTCGGCCAGTTCCGCCGCCCGATGCTGATCCAGACCCTTCACCCGGAACTGGAACGCGGCGACGGGATTGCCCTCGCCCAAAACCGACAATGCGCGTTCCAGTCGGTCCGGGAAATCGCCGCCGGTTTCCAGCGGCGATATCAGATAGAGTTGCACGGCGGGTTGCTCAGGCGGGCTTGGGCGGGCTTGCGCGGCCATCGGATCAGCAGCTGGCGGACGCGATCTGGTCGATCGCTTCACCCAAGGCCGCGTCGAATTGCGCGTCGTCCATGTCCGCCTGCAACACTTCGAGCAACGCCCTGCTGAAACTGGCGATCATACCGTCGTTCTTCGCCAGTTCCCGGCAGGCGTCTTCGCGTGAATAGCCGCCCGAAAGCGCCACGACGCGCAGCACCTTGGGGTGATCGATCAGCGGGCGATAAAGATTGGCGGCTGTGGGAATGGTCAGTTTCAGCATCACCTGCTGATCCCCCTCCAGCCGGTCCAGCTGATCGAGCAGCGCGGGCAGCAGAAGCCCCTCCGCCTCGGCGCGGCTGTCGCTGCCCAGCGACACTTCGGGTTCGATGATCGGCATCAGACCGTTGCCCAGAATCTGCAAGCCGAAATCCATCTGCTGCGCGACAATCGCCTTGACCCCGGCTTCGTTCGCGGAATGGATGACGGAACGCATCTTGGTGCCGAACACGCCCAGTTCCTTCGCCCGCGCGCACATGGCGTCAAGTTCCGGCATCGGCTTCATCAACTGCGCGCCGTCCGCTTCGTCATGCATGCCCTTGTCGACTTTCAGGAACGGGACCACGCCGCCATCGGACAGCCGTTTGGGGATCGCCGTGCCGCTGGGGTCGCAGCCTTCCATCGTGTTTTCGAACAGGATCGCGCCCAGCACTTTTCCGCCCGTGAAGCTGGGGGAATTGACGATGCGGCAACGCATTGCGTGGATTTTGGCGAACATTTCCTCGTCGCCAGACCATTCCGCATCGTCGACGCCATACGCCTGCAACGCCTTGGGTGTGGAGCCGCCGGTCTGATCGAGCGCGGCGATGAAGCCACTGCCCGTGGCCATGCGCTGTTTCATTTCGTCGTAAGTCATGGTGTTTTCCCCTGCGGATGGATGCCGCTTCATACGGCTATTTACGGCTGTAAGTGTTGTGTGACCGGGCCTTAGCCAGTCCCCGCCACCCCTGCAACATCGCCCCGTGCATCACCCCGCGCATCACCCCACACACCACCGCGCAGATCGGGTGAAACTTGCGACGCGATCGGTTTTCCCGCAGCGTAAGCTGGCCCTTTCATCACCGCGGAAAAACCACCCATGCCCCAAAAACACGTCACCGATTTCAGCGATCTGCGCGCGGTCATCGTCAATTGCACGCTGAAACCCTCGCCCGAAACATCCCATACCGACACGCTGCTGGACATCGTGACCACGATCATGCGTGAAAACGATGTCGGCGTCGATGTGGTCCGCGCGGTCGATCACACCATCGCGCCCGGCGTCCAGCCCGATATGACCGAGCACGGTGCGGCGCGCGACGATTGGCCGGCCATATGGGAGAAGGTTGCAGCGTGCGACATTCTCATCCTCGCCACCCCGATCTGGCTGGGGGAGAAAAGCTCCGTCTGTCAGCGGGTGATCGAACGGCTCTATGCCCATTCCGGCCAGACCAACGATAAGGGACAATACATCTTTTACGGCAAGGTCGGGGGCTGCATCGTGACCGGCAATGAAGACGGCATCAAACATGTCGCGATGGGCGTGCTATATTCGTTGCAGCATATCGGCTTCACCATCCCGCCGCAGGCCGATGCCGGCTGGATCGGGGAAGCGGGACCGGGGCCGTCCTATGGGGACGAGGCGGAGAACGGCCCGCCGGTCGGTACGGACAACGACTTCACCCGGCGCAACACCACTTTCGTGACATGGAACATGCTGCATCTGGCGCGCATGCTGAAGGATGCCGGCGGTATTCCCGCCTATGGCAATTCCGCAGACGATTGGGATGCGGGCACGACATTCGATGCGCCCAACCCCGAATATCGGTAGCGTCCGTTATTTCGTCAGGGCCGCAACGCCGGGCAGCGCCTTGCCCTCCATCCATTCCAGAAACGCCCCGCCCGCCGTCGAAACGTAGGAGAAATCGTCCGCCACGCCCGCATGATTGAGCGCGGCCACCGTATCGCCGCCGCCCGCGACCGACACCAGCGAACCCTCATGCGTCAATGCCGCAGCCGTGCGCGCCAGCGCGACGGTCGCCGCATCGAAAGGCTCCGTCTCGAATGCGCCCAGCGGCCCGTTCCACACCAAGGTTCGGCAGGTCTTCAGCACATCGGCCAGCGCTTCGACCGCTTGCGGCCCGATGTCGAGGATCATCTCGTCCGCCGCAACTTCGTGCACGTTGCAGATTCGCAAGGTTTCCGGATTGGCGGCAAACTCCTTCGCCACCACCACGTCATACGGCAAATGCACCGTGCACCCGGCATGGTCGGCGCGGTCCATGATCGCATTGGCGGTGTCCGTCAGGTCGTGTTCGCACAGCGATTTGCCGACATCGACGCCGCGCGCGGCCAGGAACGTGTTGGCCATGCCGCCGCCGATGATCAGATGCTGCACCTGCCCGACCAGATTTTCCAACACGGCCAGCTTGGTCGAAACCTTCGCGCCGCCGACCACCGCCGCGACCGGCGTTTCGGGCGTGCCCAAGCGGCATTGCAGCGCCTCCAGTTCCGCTTCCATCGCGCGCCCGGCATAGGCGGGCAACAGATGCGCCAACCCTTCCGTGCTGGCGTGGGCGCGATGGGCGGCGGAGAATGCATCGTTGACGTAGAAGTCGCCATGCGCCGCGACGTTCTTGCGCGAAATCGGGATCGTTGGCTTCCTCGCCCGGCCAGAAGCGCGTGTTTTCGAGCAGGCCGATATCGCCATCGCGCAAGATGCCGATCGCTGATGTGTGACGACCGGCCGCTCAATTCGGGAATGAACATCACTTCGCGGCCCAGCACATCCTCGACCGCATCCTGAACGAAGCTGGTGGACATGGTGGAATTGCGCTGCCCGCCCGGCCGCCCGAAATGCGCCAGCAACAGCACTTTCGCGCCCGCGTCCGCCAGTTCCAGGATCGTCGGCGCGGATGCCTGCACGCGCGTAACGTCGGTGGCCGATCCGCCGTGCATCGGCAGGTTCAGATCGACCCGCACCAGCGCGACCTTGCCCGTCAGGTCGGGCATCGCGGTATGCAGATCGTCGAGCGTTTTGAAGGCTGGCATGGTGTGTTCCTTCGATAGGTCGGCGTTGCCCACCCGGTTCGCGCTGACCTCGCCGATGATCGTCAAGCTCCGCTGCCTCTCCCGCTTGCGGGAGGGGCAGCGAGACTTGCGAGCGGAGCGCGCTAGTCGCAGTGGGGTGGGCAGTACGTGCCGATCGGCTCTAGATCAGCTTCGCCATCACGCCGGCGGTGTCGATCATGCGGTTGGAAAAGCCCCATTCATTGTCGTACCAGCTGACCACGCGGGCCAGCTTGCCTTCCATGACGCTGGTTTCCAGGCTGTCGACGGTGGAGCTGGCGGGATAATGGTTGAAATCGCTGCTGACCAGCGGCTGCGTCGGTGTAATCCAGCACGCCCTTCATCGGACCGTCCGCCGCCGCTTTCAACGCGGTGTTCAGTTCTTCGACGCTGGTATCGCGGCCCGGCGTGAACACCAGATCGACCAGGCTGACATTGGGCGTCGGCACGCGCACGCTGGACCCGTCCAGCTTGCCATTCAGTTCGGGCAGCACCAGCCCGACCGCGCGCGCCGCACCGGTCGTGGTCGGGATCATGTTCTGCGCCCCGCCGCGCGCCCGGCGCATATCGGAATGCATCTGGTCGAGCATCCGCTGATCGTTGGTGTAGCTGTGGATCGTGGTCATGAAACCGCGCTCGATCCCGACCGTGTCGTTCAGCACCTTGGCCACCGGGGCCAGGCAGTTGGTGGTGCAGCTGGCGTTGGACACGATAACGTCATCGGCGGTCAGCATATCGTGATTCACGCCATAAACGATCGTGGCGCTGACATTCTTTGCCGGTGCGGAGATCAGCACGCGTTTCGCGCCTGCATCCAGATGCGGCTGCGCGGCGGCGTGCGACTGGAAGAAGCCGGTGCATTCCAGCACGATATCGATGCCCATATCCTTGTGCGGCAGCTTGCCCGGATCGCGTTCGGACGTGACCGCGATATGCCTTGCCGTTGACGGTGATGCTGCTGCCGTCGGACGCTGACTTCGCCGGGAAAGCGGCCATGCGTGGAATCGTACTGGAACAGCAGCGCGTTCGCTTTCGCATCGGCCAGATCGTTGATCGCGACCAGTTCCAGATCGTGATCGCCGCGTTCCAGAATGGCGCGCGCGACCAGCCGTCCGATGCGTCCGAAACCGTTGATTGCAACTTTCGTCGCCATGATAATGCTCCTGCTCTACTGGTTCAATTTGTCGATGATTTGCGGGACGATGGCGTCCGCGGTGAAACCGAATTTCGCGAACAGATCGGCCGCAGGCGCCGATGCGCCGAAACGGTCGAGCCCGATGGTCAGGCCCCGGCGGCCGGTATAGCGTTCCCAGCCAAGCGTGGTGCCCGCCTCGATCGATACGGTCAGCGCATCGCCGGGCAGCAGATCGGCGCGATAGGCATCGTCCTGCCCGTCGAACAGTTCCATGCAAGGCATTGAAATCACATCCGCGCCGATGCCTTCCTCCTCCAGCCTGGCTGCGACATCCATGGCCAGATGCACTTCCGATCCGGTTGCGATCAGCATCACCCGGCGCACCGCATCGGCGGCTTTCAAGCGATAGGCGCCGCGCGCGCTGCGGTTGGTTTCGCCCGACCATTCCGCGTCGCCATCCCCCCGCATCTGCGGCAGACCCTGCCGCGTCAGCGCCAGCACCGATGGCGTCTCGTGCGCTTGCCAGCGCCAGCGCCCAGCATTCTGCGGTTTCGATCGCGTCGCACGGGCGATAGACGTTGAGGTTGGGGATCAGACGCAAGCTCATCACCTGTTCGACCGGCTGATGCGTCGGACCGTCTTCGCCCAACCCGATGCTGTCATGCGTCATCACATAGACCACGCGCGCCTGCTGCAATGCGCTCAACCGGATGGCGTTGCGGGCATAGTCGCTGAAGATCAGGAACGTGCCGCCATAGGGGATCACGCCGCCATGCAGCGCCATCCCGTTCATCGCCGCCGCCATGCCGAATTCGCGGATGCCGTAATAGACGTAGCGCCCGTCGTAGCTGTCTGCCTGATACGGCGCGGTCGCGGGCGTTTTGGTGTTGTTGGACCCGGTCAGATCGGCGGACCCGCCGATCAGTTGCGGCAGGTTTTCGGTCAGCGGGCCCAGCGCCATTTCGGATGCCTTGCGCGTCGCGACCTTCGGCGGCATCGCCTGCCAGATCGCGGATGTAGTCGCGGATGGCATCGTCGATCCGCTGCGGCGACAAAGGCGCCATGCGCGTTTCGAAAGCGGCGCGCCTGTCGGAAGCATCCAACCGTGCGCGCCACGCCTTATGCGCCGCGTTTCCACGCGCGCCCGCTTGCCGCCAATCGGCCTCGATCGCATCGGGAATGACGAACGGCTCCGCCGTCCAGCCGAAGCTTTCGCGCGCGGCGGCCATTTCTTCCCGGCCAAGCGGCGCACCGTGCGCCGCGCTCGTGCCCTGCTTGGTCGGTGCGCCCTTGCCGATGATCGTCTTGCACGCGACCAGCGACGGGCGGTCGTCCGCAATCGCTTCGTCGATCGCGCGGGCGATATCGTTCATATCGTGCCCGTCGCAGCGCACCGTGTGCCAGTTCGCGCGATTGGAAGCGGGCCATCACGTCTTCGCTGGTGGACAGATCCGTGCCGCCGTCGATCGTGATGTCGTTATCGTCCCACAGCACGTTCATGCTGCCCAGCCGTAAATGGCCGGCCAGGCCGATCGCCTCGTGGTTGATGCCTTCCATCAGACACCCGTCGCCCGCGACGACCCAGGTGCGATGATCGACCAGATCATCCCCGAACTGCGCGTTCAGATGCCGTTCCGCCATCGCGAAGCCGACCCCCATCGCCAACCCCTGCCCCAACGGTCCGGTGGTGCATTCGACGCCGTCGAGCAGGAAGTTTTCCGGATGTCCGGCGCACGGGCTGCCCAGCTGCACGGAAATTGCGGATATCGTCCATCGTCGGCGCGGCGTATCCCGCCAGATGCAGCAGCGAATAGATCAGCATCGATCCGTGCCCGGCGCTCAGGATGAACCGGTCGCGATCGGCCCAATCCGGCGCGGCGGCATCGTATTTCAGATATTTCGACCACAACACGGTGGCGACATCCGCCATGCCCATCGGCATCCCCGGATGGCCCGAATTGGCCGCCTCGACACGCGTCCATCGACAAAGCGCGGATCGCGTTCGCCATCTGGGTCATGCGTGCGGGCGAAATCGTGTCGGTGCTGGTCAACGCGGGAGGGTGCTCCGGGTAAGATCGGGTGCGCCGCGAGGCCGACGATGCCCCGCGATTCGCGTGGACACCGCCTTCGCGGAGCGGGGTGGCAAGGTCAAGTTCGGCGGACCGGTCGCCCCCGGCGGCGGCGACAACGCGCCACTATGCAGCGGCGCACAAGATTGATAAATCGCCAGCGATGACCAGCAACCGAACCGAAGATGCCGTGAAGCGCATCGAAACCGCGCTCGCACGGATCGCCGTTCAGGCCGATGCGCCGGCCCCATCATTGGCCCCATCACCGCCGCCTGCGAATGCACCTGCCAAAGACCCCGTCGCGGTATCCAACCTCGTCATTCGGCACGAGGATCTGCGCGACACCGTCGCCGCCAGCCTGACCGAACTCGATACGCTGATCGAAAGGCTGCAGAAATGAGCCAGGTGGGCCTGACCATCGGCGGTCGCAATTACACCGTCGCCTGTTCGCCGGGGGAAGAGGCGCATGTCCGCACGCTGGCCGCCGCGATCGACGCGAAGGTAAGCCAGCTGGGCGACAACCGCTCGCCGCAGGATTCGCAGAACCTGCTGTTCGCAGCGTTGCTGCTGGCGGACGAGTTGCATGACAACACGGCCAAACTTGCCGCCGGGCGGGACGCGCTCGACCGCGCGGAAGCGGAATTCGCGACCGAACGCGGCGATCTGGAACGTGCCGTGGACACGGCGAAGGGGCAGCACGACGCCCAACACTGCGCGTATCGCCGATCTCGAAGCGCATTTGGAAGGGCTGCAATCGAGCCAGTCGGCGCAGGCCGCCGAAGCATCGCGACAGGAAAACGCAGGCACGATGCCGCCGCAGATCGCAGCATCCACCGATCCCGAACTTGCCCCGTCGCTGGAACGTTTCGCCACTCTGCTGGAAGAATGCGCGAACAAGCTGGAAGCGAAAGCGAAACCTGCCGCGCCGTAGCGGTTTCGCAATGATCGCTTGAGAGGCGGGCGCACGCATCCTACATAGGGGATGGCGGGACTGCCCGGCACGATGCTGCATGAAAATCCCTGAGGCTATAAGCTATCCTAAGGGAGCTGTCCCTGTCCCTGGGTAACGTTTCGCACGGGGCCCTAGGGCATATGGCGCCCACCTGACGTTTTCGCGTCGGAGGATTTCCCGGCAACCGACCTATGGTGGTTCCGCCAACCGCCGCTTTTGAAACCGCCGACACGAACCCTTTTTGCCGGAGCATGCGCGATTGTCCCAACTCCCCACCATCGATGCGTCCGATATGAAAACGAAACTGCGCGCGCAGTTGAGAGCCGCGCGAAAGGCGCATGTCGCCGCGCAGCCTGAGAATATCCGCGCGCTGCTGTTCACGCATGCCCCCGGCATCCCTATTGGCCGCGATTGCCCCGGATGCGACCATCGGCCTTTATCATGCCACCGGCAGCGAAGCGCCGACGCGCGCCTATGCCGCGTATTTTCAGGAGGCGGGCCATGCGATCGCCCTGCCCCGCATCACGGACGAGGATGGCCGCATGGACTTTGCGGCGTGGACCGATCCGTTCGCGGACAGCGACCTGACGGCCGGCCCGTTCGGCATGATGCAGCCCGCTGCAGATTTGCCGGAACTGACGCCCGATGTGCTGTTCGTGCCGCTGATCGGTTTTACCGCCGACGGGCACAGGCTCGGCCAGGGCGGCGGATATTACGATCGCTGGCTGGCCGCGCATGACGGCACGATGGCGATCGGAATGGCGTGGGATTGCCAGATCGCCGAAACGCTGCCGCATGAACCGCATGATGTCGCCCTGACCGCAGTGGTCACACCAACCCGCACTTACGGGCCATGGTAATGCGCCGGGAACCGAGCGCGCGCATTCCGCTGGGCATATTGGGGCTGGTGGTCGGTCTGACCGTCTATGGCGTGGTCATCGCGCGTTACGTGCCCGAACTGATCGGAGGATGGCACGCGCTGTTCCAGACGATCGTCTATTGCGCGCTGGGCGTGGTCTGGCTGCTGCCGTTACGCAATTTTCTGATCTGGATGGAAACCGGCGATTGGGGTGTGAAAGCCCGCGACGGGCGGCGACGCCGGCGGTTCAGAAGAATAATCCCGGCGCTGGGGGAAACCCGCCAAGTGGCGCGAGTGACGGGACTCGAACCCGCGACCTCCGGCGTGACAGGCCGGCGCTCTAACCAACTGAGCTACACCCGCTAAAGCTTGCCCGGTAAGGGTTTGCCGCTTGGGAAGCAGCGCCACTAAGCCAGCATACGGACACTGTCAACGCACTTCGCCGGGGAATCCGCCGCGAATGCGTCGTTAGAATGCACGCGTGCGGAATACCCCGACATAAGCGTGCCGAATGCCGCTGCGTTAACCATATTTTTCCCCCTTCGCGTCATTGCCGCGTTCAATCAGGGGGACAATTCCATGCCATTCATCATGCGCGCCGTAATGGGGCTTGCAACGGTTTGCGCCGCATCGATCGCCACGGCTGGCTTCGCGCAATCGGGGCAAAGCGGCGCTGTCGCGATCAGCCGCGCGGTCTTCGTGGAACGGATCGTCGCCCACCCGTCCGGCACAGCCACCCGCACGATCGAACCTGCGGACCGTCTGCGATCGGGCGACCGGGTGGTGCTGATGCTGGAATGGGCGAATGGCGCGGCATCGACGGGCGACAGGGGCTTCACCCTGTCCAGCGCGGTTCCCGACCATCTGGCCTACGCCAGCGGCGGCCCCGAAACGCAGATCTCCGCCGATGGGGGGCGCAGTTGGGGGCGACTGGGTACGTTGCGCGTCCGATCGCGCCTGGCCGTGGCGCAGGACGTCACCCATATTCGTTGGCGCATCGCGGCGGGCCGGCCATCGGGCCGCGTCTCCTACGGCGCGGTGGTGCGCCGATAGGGTGCGTCAGTCCGCCAGCAGGACCGCCGGCGCTTCGACCAGTTTCTTGAATTCCTGAATGAAGCTCGCCGCGTCGTAGCCATCGACCACACGGTGGTCGCAACTGATCGAAATGTTCATCAGCTTGCGCTTCTCGATCCGTTCGCCGCCGCTTGCATCGGGCACGAACATGGGGCGTTCGATAATCCGGTTCGGGCCGATGATCGCGACTTCCGGGCGGTTGATGACCGGAGTGGTCGCCACGCCGCCCAGCGGGCCGAGCGAGGTTATGGTCAGCGTGGAGCCGGACAGTTCGTCGGACTTCGCCGAGCCGTCGCGCGCGGCCTGCGCCAACCGCGCGATTTCGCTCGCCAGCTGCCACAGGCTCTGCGCCTGCGCGTTGCGGATGACCGGCACCATCAGCCCGCCATCGGTCTGCGTCGCCATGCCCAGATGCACCGCGCCGTGCCGGGTCACCACATTCGCCTCGTCGTCATAGCGCGCATTGATCATCGGGTATCGCGGCAGCAGCTTGCAGATCGCGGCGATCATCAGCGGCAGCATGGTCAGTTTCGGCCGGTCGCCGCGCGCATCGTTCAGTTGCGCGCGCGCCAATTCAAGGTCGGTGACGTCGCATTCCTCGACATAGGTGAAATGCGGAATGTTGCGCTTGGCGGCGGACATGTTCTCGGCGATCCGGCGGCGCAGGCCGATGACCTTGATCGCCTCGTCATCGCGCTTGCCGCGTATTGCCGACGAAGCCCTTCGGCGAACCGTAGGACAGGAACGCGTCGAGATCGGCGTGGCGCAGGCGTCCATCTTCGGCGGGTTTGACATCGCCGAGATCGATGCCGAGATCTTTCGCACGCGTGCGCACGGCGGGGGAAGCCAGACCTTCTTCCCCCCGTCTCCTTCAGGGGAGGGGGCCGGGGGGTGGGAGGTGTCGGACGGTGTGGCGCTTGCATCCCCCACTCCCTCCGCGACTGTGTCGCTCCCGCCTCTCCCCTGAAGGAGAGAGGGGTCTTCTTCCGCAACCGCCGCCGCAGCATCGTCGGCATCCGATGCGTCGGGGTTTTCGACCTCGATGCGTTCGGCGACATCGTTTTCGTTCGGGCGCTTCGCCTTCGACTTCGACGACGACCAGCATGCCGCCAACCGCGATGATGTCGCCTGCTTCGCCCGCCAGTTCCAGCACCGTACCGGACACCGGGCTTTCCAGATCGATCGTCGCCTTGTCCGTCATCACGTCGGCGAGCGCGGCGTCTTCTTCGATCGTATCGCCGACCTTCACATGCCATTCGACGATCTCCGCCTCGGCAATGCCTTCGCCGATATCGGGCAGGTTGAATGTAAACTTCGCCATCGAATCAATCCTTCAGTATCGTGTCGAGCGCTTCGCCGATGCGGACGGGGCCGGGGAAATATGCCCATTCCAGGCTGTGCGGATAGGGTGTGTCGAAGCCGGTGACGCGTTCCACCGGCGGCTTCCAGATGGTAGAAACAGCGTTCCGTGACGAGCGCGCTACAGTTCCGCGCCGAAGCCCGATGTGCGCGTCGCCTCGTGCACGATCAGGCAGCGTCCGGTCTTCTTCACCGACGCCTCGATCGCCTCGATGTCGAGCGGGACCAGCGTGCGCAGGTCGAGGATTTCGGCATCCACGCCCTTCAATTCGCACACCGCCTGCGCGACGTGGACCATCGTGCCGTATGCCAGCACGGTCAGCGCCTCGCCCTCGCGCGCGATCCGCGCCTTGCCCAGCGGGATGCGGTAATGCCCTTCGGGCACGACGCTCGCATCGTGGCGTTTCCAGGGTTCGACCGGCTTGTCGTAATAACCGGTGAAGGGGCCGTTATAGATGCGCTTGGGTTCGAAGAACAGCACCGGATCGTTGTCTTCGATGCAGGAAATCAGCAGCCCCTTGGCATCGTAGGGCGTGGCCGGGATCACCGTCTTCAGGCCCGACACGTGGGTGAACATCGCTTCGGGCGACTGGCTGTGCGTCTGTCCGCCGAAGATGCCGCCGCCAAAGGGGGAACGCACCGTCATCGGCGCGATATACTCGCCTGCCGAACGATAACGCAGCCGCGCCGCTTCGGAAATCAGCTGGTCCATGCCGGGATAGATATAATCCGCGAACTGGATTTCCGGCACGGGGCGCAGGCCGTATGCGCCCATCCCCACCGCCACACCGATGATGCCGCATTCCGAAATCGGCGTGTCGAACACGCGGGTCTTGCCATGCTTTTCCTGCAAGCCCGCCGTCGCGCGGAAGACGCCGCCGAAATAGCCGACATCCTCGCCCATGATGACCACATCGGGATCGCGTTCCAGCATGATGTCGAGCGCGTCGTTGATCGCTTCGATCATGTTCAGGCGGCGGTTCGCCCGTTGCGGTCGCGGCGGCGTTCGCTCGTTTCCGTCTGACGCTCATTTCGGCAGCCCTTCGGGAAACTTCGTCTTGCGTTCGCTGATCGCCTGCTCGCTCTGTTCTTTCAGATGCCAGGGCAGTTCCTCGAACACGTCTTCGAACATGGTGCGGAACGGGTGATGCAGGCCGTGGCCCAGAATGCCGTTGCCTTCGGCTTCCTTGGTCGCGCGCTTCACTTCGTTCGCGGCGTCCTCGTCCATCTTGGCGTGCCGCTCCTCGTCCCATTCGCCCAGCGCGATCAGATGCTTCTTCAAGCGATTGACGGGATCGCCCAGCGGCCATTCCTCCCCCTCATGCGCGCTGCGATAGGCGGATGGATCGTCGGAAGTCGAATGGCCTTCCGCGCGATAGGTGAAATGTTCGATCAGGGTCGGCCCGCCATTGGACCGCGCGCGATCGGCGGCCCAGCGTTCGGCGGCATAGACGGCCAGCGGATCGTTGCCATCGACGCGGATCCCCGCCAGGCCATATCCCAGCGCGCGCGCGGCGAAGGTGGTGCGTTCGGCCCCGGCAAAGCCCGAAAAGCTGCTGATCGCCCATTGGTTGTTGACGACGTTCATGATGACCGGCGCATTATAGACCGCGGCGAAGGTGCAGGCGGAATGGAAGTCCCCTTCCGCCGTGGACCCTTCCCCCACCCAGGTCGCGGCGATACGGCTGTCGCCCTTGATTGCGCTCGCCATCGCCCAGCCGACCGCCTGCGGCGTCTGCGTCGCCAGATTGCCGCTGATGGTGAAGAAGGAATGTTCGCGGCTGGAATACATGATCGGCAATTGCCGACCCTTCAGCTTGTCGCCGCGGTTGGAATAGATCTGGTTGATCATTTCGACCAGCGGATAGCCGCGCGCGAGCAGGATGCCCTGCTGGCGGTAGGACGGGAACACCATATCGTCGGACGCCAGCGCCATCGCGGCGGAAATGCTGGTCGCTTCCTCGCCCGTGCATTTCATGTAGAAGCTGGTCTTGCCCTGCCGCTGCCCGCGATACATCCGCCCGTCGAACGCGCGAACGAGAGCGAAGTGATGCAGCATTTCGCGCAAGGTGTCGGGGTCCAGCTTGGGATCCCACGGGCCATGCGCGCGGTCGTCGTCGCCCAGCACGCGGACCAGATCGTAACACAGCGGCAGCGTGTCTTTCGCATCGCAGTTTTCGTCGGGCCGGGCTGTTCGCCCGCCTTGCTGACGGCAATATGCGAAAAATCGACCGCATCGCCGGGGCGATAATGGGGTTCGGGAACGTGCAGAGACAGGGCAGGCTTGTTGCTGCGCTGCCCCCCTTTATCGGATGCGGTTTCGTCGGGCCGGTCGGCCATCGCGTTCTCTCCCCGCCCGCGCATCCGGTGTTACGGGCGCGCGACGCAATCTTTTGCATTTGGCTTATATTGTTTCGCGTCAGGTTTATTTGACCGGCCCCACCCGGTCAACAGCCAGTGTTACACCGCGACCGGCGCTTTTATGGGGGCCGCGGGATCGTACCCCGTAACGGTGAAATCCTCGATCGCGTAATCGAAGATGCCCGGCGGTTTGCGCGCAATAGTCAGCCGGGGAACGACGCCGCGGCTCGCGCGAAAGTTGCTCCGTCACCAGGCTGGTCATGGTTCAGATACAGATGCACATCGCCGCCCATCCATACCAATTCGCCCGGCTCCAGATCGGTCTGCTGCGCGATCATCCGTTGCAGCAGCGCCGCCGACCACAGATTGAACGGCAGGCCCAGCGCGACGTCGCAGCTGCGCTGATACAGCACGCAGTTCAATCGTCCGTCCGCGACATGGAACTGATAGGATTTGTGGCATGGCGGCAGCGCCATCGTGTCCAGTTCCGCGACGTTCCAGCCTTCGACGATATGCCGGCGGCTGCCGGGATTGTCGCGCAGGGATCGGACCACATGCGGCAATCTGATTGATCCCCGGCCCGGCGCGAAAACCGCCTTTGCCGTCGGGTTCATAGGTCGGCCAGTTCACCCATTGTTTACCATAGACCGGGCCGAGTTCGCCCCATTGCGCCGCAAACGCTTCGTCGTCAGCGATCCGGGCTGCGAAATCATCGAGCGCGATCGCATCGCCCGTCTCGCGAACGTAGTGCGCGTGCGGCCATTCGTTCCAGATCTTCACGCCCTGCAGCACCAGCGGGCGGATATTGGTGCTGCCGGTCAGGAACCACAGCATCTCGCGCGTGGCGGTTTTCCAATAGACGCGCTTGGTCGTCAGCAGCGGCATCGCGCCGTCCGCCAGATCGTATCGCAGCATCGCCCCGCAGATCGACCGCGTGCCGATGCCGGTGCGATCGATCCGCTCGCTGCCCGTTTCCCAGACCTGACGCATCAGGGAAAGATATTGCTCTTCGGGATGGGCGACTTTCGTCATGCCTGCGCCACCGGTTCCATCGCGATCAGCCCCAGCGCGATCGTCAGGCAGCCCAGCCCCAGCGACAATCGCCAGCGCAAGGTCATCCAGTCGCCTCCCCCCAGTGCGATGGCGCGATCCACCAGCGGCGACAACGCGAGCAGCAGGCCCAGCCAGATCAGCGACGGCCCCGGCCAGCTCCACCCCAATGTCCACGGCAGGAACAACAGCACACCCAGCAGGCTCGGCATGACGGAGGCCACCAGCACCCAGCGCGGCGCGCCGGGCGTAGCAATCGCCTGCCCCCACCACACACCGCCCAGGAAGCTGAAAATCAGCGCGGCATAGGCGAACCCGGCGGCTTGCGAAATCCAGCCCCACGGACCGCCCAGCCAAGCGAGGCCGACCGCCACCGCACCAGGCAGCAATCCGGCATAGCCGAGCCAATGTGCGGCGGCGGGCAGGGTCGGGCACGAATTTCGGATGGCTGTCTTTGTCAAAGGCGCGGCTCGTTCCAGCTTGTTAGCGTATGGCGTCGCGCCCATATGCGGGGCATGGCCGATGATGACAATGCAAACCCGTCCGACAACGCGGCCGCCACCGCGCGGTGCCCAGTTCCCGCCTCGGCCGCCTGTCGGGCTTCGGACGGCTGGCGGGCGGGATCGCGGGCGGCATGATTGCAGAGGGCAGCCGCCGCCTCGCATCGGGCGAAGTTCCCGCATGAACGACATGATCATGACGCCCGGCAATGCGAAACGGCTGGCCGACCGGCTGAGCCATCTGCGCGGTGCGGCGATGAAGCTGGGCCAGATGATTTCGATGGATGCGGGCGACATGCTGCCGCCGGAACTCGCGACCATTCTGGCGGGACTGCGCGATCGGGCGAATTTCATGCCGCCGCGCCAGCTCGACGGCGTGCTGGCCGCCGAATGGGGCGAAGGACTGGCGCAAGCAGTTCCGCCGTTTCGAACCGCGCCCCATCGCCGCCGCCAGCATCGGCCAGGTCCATCGCGCGCTGAACGCGCGACGGGCGCAACGCTGGCGATCAAGGTGCAATATCCCGGCATTCGCGACAGCATCGATAGCGATGTGGACAATGTCGCCACGCTTGCTGCGCGTGTCGGGAATGCTTGCCCAAGGAGCTCGATATCGCGCCCCTGCTGACGGCGGCGAAGGAACAGCTTCACGAAGAAGCGGATTACCGGCGCGAGGGGGAACAGATGGAACTGTTCCGCACTCTGCTGGCCGATCAACCGCAATTCATCGTGCCGACTCTGCACGAAGAACTGACGCGGGATCGCATTCTGGCGATGTCTTACGAACCGGGCGTTCGCGATCGAATCGCTGGTGGACGATCCGCAGGAATTGCGAAACGAAGTGTTCGGTCAGCTCATCCGCCTGGTCGCGCGCGAACTGTTCGAATTCGGAATCATGCAGACCGATCCCAATTTCGCCAATTATCGCTATTCAGCGCGATACGCGGGACAGATCGTGCTGCTCGATTTCGGGGCGTCGCGAGCGGTGTCGCGCCGATATCGCACGGCTCCTATCGCCGATTTGCTCGAAGCCGGGCTGGCGGAGGATCGCGACGCGGGTGCGCGAAGAATCGGTCGTCGCAGGCTTCGTCGACCCCGCCGCGATCGAGCGCCACCGCGCCGCGATCGACCGCATGATCGACATCGTCGTGACGGAAATGGGCCGCGAGGGGCCGTTCGATTTCGGCGACCGAGCCTTCATCCCCGCCTTGCGCGACGAAGGTATGGTCGTCGCGAAAGACCGCGCGGCATGGCACCTGCCGCCCGCCGAAACGCTGTTCGTGCAGCGCAAGGTCAGCGGCACCGCCCTGCTGGGCGCGCGGCTGGGCGCGGTGGTCGATGTGCGCGCGGTTGTGGAACAGCCTTGGCAGCGAACCCTGCCGCCGATTGAACTTCGCACGTCATCCCAGCGGACGCTGGGATCGTTCGCAAGTGTCAGCTTTCACGGTCGTTGGCCATGTCCCTGCCCGCAATCCAGCGATCGACATGCGCTTCCAGCACGTCCAGCGGAACCGCGCCGTTTTCCAGCACCGTATCGTGGAATGCACGCAGATCGAAATTCGCGCCCAGCGATGTTTCCGCCCGGCCACGCAATTCGCGGATTTTCAGCTCGCCGATCTTGTAAGCCAGCGCCTGCCCCGGCCAGGTGATGTAGCGGTTGACTTCCGCATCGACATTGCCCGGCGTCAGCGCCGTGTTGTCGAGCATGAAATCGACCGCGCGCTGCTTGGTCCAGCCTTTGGAATGCAATCCCGTATCGACCACCAGCCGTGTCGCGCGCCACATTTCGTAACTCAACCGGCCCATCTGTTTGGCAGGCGTGTCGTACAGCCCCATTTCGATGCCGAGCCGTTCGGAATACAAACCCCACCCTTCCACGAAAGCGGTAAAGAACGTGCCGTTGCGCCGGATCGGGTGAATGTCCAGTTCCTGCTGCAACGCGATCTGATGGTGATGCCCCGGCACCGCCTCGTGCACGCCGAGCGCGGGCAATTCCCACAAGGGCCGCTGATCCAGCTCCGTCGTGTTGACGCGATAGATACCCGCCTGCCCGGTTTCCAGCGAGCCGGGCTCGTAATAGGCGGTGGTGTTGCCCGGTGCCTGCGCGGCGGGGATCGGGCTGACGGTGTAGGGCTGGCGCGGCAGGGTGCCGAACAGTTTGGGCATCCAGCCGTCGATCTCCTTGGCCAGCGCGCTGCGCCGCGCGTCATCAGTTCTTCGGGCGTTTTCGGCGTAATATTGCGGATCGGTACGAAGATGTTCGATGAACGCCTCGCGCGTGTCGTACCCTGCTTGCGCTGGCGACCTCGACCATCTCGGCGCGGATGCGGGCGACTTCGGACAGGCCCAAATCGTGAACCTCGTCGGGGGTCATCTCGGTCGTGGTGAACAGGCCGACGCGATAAGCGATAATAGCCGTCGCCGTCCGGGGTCGCCGCGATACCCGGCGCGCCGGTACGGCATGTGGGCGCATATTCGGTGCGATAGAATTGCGCGAACTTCGCGATAGGCGGGAAACACGCCTTTCGTCAGCGCGGCCTGCGCGCGGGACTGCAATGTCTGCCAGTCGGCATCGGAAATCGCGGCGGGCCGCTGCGCGAAGGGCTGCCAGAAGGGCGAGCTTCGCGTAATCATCCGCAATCTGGCTTTCGATCGCGGTCGGCGAAACCTTCCATCGGTTCGCAGGCCTGCGTCAACCCGCGTCGCACCGCCTCGCGCGAACGGGCGATGCCCTGATGCGTTCAGTTCGGGATAGGCTTCCAGCCGCGTCACATAGCTTTCGATAATCCGCCAGAGTGAACAAGCGGTGAACTGTTCGGCAGCGATGCGAAACCGGTGAACCAGCCGCCACGATTGGTGAAGATGGTGTAGCGGTCCTGATCGAACCGCGACCCGGTCGATCGGCGTCGTTGCAAGCTGCGCCGCAAGATATGCCCGATCGACTTGCAAGTTCCGGCGGACAGCGCGTCCCCATCGATGCCGTTCAGTCGCGCGATGAACTGTCGAGACGCGTTCGATCTGCCGGTCGTAACCTTCCAGCGACAGATCGGCCGAGCTTGCCGTCCCCGCGCCGATCCCCGATCGAGGTCGCCAGGCTCGGCGAATTGTCGAGCGTCCATTGCCAGATCTCCTCGCGCAAGGCGGTATAACGCGCCTTCGCTTCGACCGTTTCCGCCGCATTCGTTGCGGTTCCATCCTGCGCCGTCGCGGCTTGCGGTGCGACAAAGGCGGTCGAAATTGCCGTCGATAGGGCAAGCGCGGCGAGCATGGTTTTCATCGGTGAAATCTCCTGAATGCGTCCATCCTATTGCGCGCCCCGGCGCCCGTCCAGTAGGGGTGGTGGATGATTTCCGGTCCCGCCCATCCACCAGCGCGCGCCCCAGCGCATCCCCAGCCCGCCCGCCATTCTGTTCGTCTGCCTCGGCAATATCTGCCGCTCCCCTCTGGCGGAGGCAGCCTTTCGCAAGGCGGCGAGCGACGCCGGGCTGGATGCGTCGATATCGGTTCGTGCCGGCACGGCGGATTACCATGTCGGCAAAGCGCCCGACCCGCGCGCCATCGCGGTCGCGGCGAAACACGGCATCGACATCGCACATTATCGCGGGCGGCAGTTGCAGACGCGCGACTTCACGCGGTTCACGCATATCCTCGCGCTGGACGAAGACAATCTCGCTGCGATCGAGGCGATACGGCCCGGCGGAGATCAGCGCCCGGCTGGGCGCTGCTGATGGACGCCGTGCCGGGGCGCGAGGGGCAGTCCGTCGCCGACCCCTATTACGGTGACGATGCCGAGTTCGACCGTACGTGGGACGAAGTCAGCCGCTGCGCAAATGCGCTGTCTGGTGGCGACAGCTGAAATCAGCGCCGGATCACCCGCCGCGCAGCATCTGCACGCCCCAGTCGCGCTCGAACAGATAGAGCAGGATCCGCGCCGCTTCCCCCGCGTCCGCCGTCAGCCCGCCATCGCGTTCCATCAGCAGCCGCGCATCGGCATGGGCGGCGGGCAGCAGGCGGGTGATCTGTTCGAGCGTTGGCGATGCGAAACGGCGTATCGCCCGATTGCCGTGTGCCGAGCAATTCGCCGCCGCCGCGCAGTTCGCAGATCCTCTTCCGCCAGCACGGAACCCGTCCTGCGTCTCGCGCATCAGGGCCAGCCGTTCGCGCCCGGTTTCCGACAAGGCGTCGCCGCGCAGCAGCAGGCACACCGATTTTTCCGAGCCCCGCCCGACCCGCCCGCGCAACTGGTGCAACTGCGCAAGGCCGAACCGTTCCGCCTGTTCGATCACCATCAGCGTGGCAGCAGGCACATCGACCCCGACCTCGATCACGGTGGTCGCCACCAGCAACTTGGCCTCGCCGCTGGCAAACCGCTGCATCGCGGCGTCCTTCAGTTCGGGCGCGAGCTGGCCGTGGACCAGCACGACATCGTCGCCGAACCGTTCCCGCAAGCCCGGCATAGCGCGCCTCCGCTGCGGCGATATCGTCCGTGTGCAATTCGCTTTCGCGCACCATCGGGCACACCCAATAGGCCTGCTGCCCGCTCGCGATATGGCGCGCCACGCCCTCGACCACGTCGTCCAGCCGGTCCTGCGGCCGACCACGCGCGTATCGATCGCCTGGCGGCCCGGCGGCAGCTCGTCGAGGCGGCTGACATCCATCTCGCCATATTGCGCCAGGGTCAGCGTGCGCGGGATCGGCGTCGCGGTCATCGCCAGCGTGTGCGGCGTGCGTTTGCCCTTATTCGCCAGCATCAGCCGCTGCGCCACGCCGAACCGATGCTGCTCGTCGATGACCACCAGCCCCAGATTGCGATAGCGCACGCTGTCCTGAAAGATCGCATGGGTGCCGACGACGATGTCGATGCTGCCATCCAGCAGCCCCATCAGGATGCTTTCACGCGCCCGCCCCTTGTCGCGGCCGGTCAGCAGCGCAACCTCCACTCCGGTGGGCGCGAGCATGGTCGCAGCGTTTCGAAATGCTGGCGCGCGAGAATCTCGGTCGGGGCCAGCATCGCCGCCTTGCGCGCCTGCCTCGTTCGCGATCAGCATCGCTTCCAGCGCGACCACGGTCTTGCCCGCGCCGACATCGCCCTGCAGCAGCCGCAGCATCGGCGCCTCCTGCGCAGATCGCCTTCGATCTCCGCAATGGAGCGTGTCTGCGCGCCGGTCAGCGGGAACGGCAGCTTCAGTCGATCTCGCAGCCGCCCGTCACCGTGCAACGGCTGCCCCTTGCGCGCGCGATTGTCCGCCCGGACCAGCATCAGCGCCAGCGATTGGCGAGCAATTCGTCATAAGCCAGCCGGTCGCGCGCGCGTCGTGCTCGCCGCGATGCGCGATCGCAACGCATCGCGCCAATCCGGGCCAGTCCTTGTCCGCCAATTGCGACGGCTCGATCCATTCGGGCAGGTCCGGCAGCTTCGCCAGCGACTGCGCCACCAGCGATGCGACCTTGGGCTGCGTCAGCCCTTCCGACAGCGAATACACCGGCTCGCACAGGCGGTGCAGCGTATCCGCGCTGTCCTCCACGCACATGATCGGGATGCACGATCTGCAGCATCTCGCCATACCGGTCGAGCCGCCCGGCGACCCAGCGTTTCTCCCCCACGGGCAGCAGCTTCTTGCGCCGAATAGGACGCGCGCCCGAAATAGGTGATCGCGCAGATATTGCCCGCCGCGTCGGCGGCCAGCACGCGGTATGGCCCGCGCCCGCTCGCGCTGCCGCGATGCTCCGTCGGCGGTCAGCGCGACGACGATCTGCTCGCCCTCGCTCGCCTTCGTCCAGATTCGTCGATCGCGCGGCGCGTCACGAACCGTTCGGGCAAGTGATACGCCACATCGCGCACCCGCGTCAGGCCCAGCTTCGCCAGCGGTTTGTCCAGTTTCGGCCCGACCCCGTCCAGCGTGTCGGTTTCGACGAACAGGGGGTTGAGGATGTCGGGCCGCATGGTCGCCTGCTCTAGCCGATCTCGTCGTTCCAGCGAAAGCCGGGATCGCTTCGGTCGTAGCCGCATGTCGGCGATCCCAGCTTTCGCTGGGATGACGTAGCCGGCTTGCGCTGGGCTGCAATGCCAGCCCCATGCCACGTAGCGAACGACACCATCGACCCCACCCGCCTCGCCCGCGCGAAATTCCGCAGCTGGCATCGCGGCACGCGGGAAGCGGATTACATGATCGGCGGATTTCTTCGATCGCTATCACGCCGAGCTGGACGGAAGCGGATCTGATCTGGTTCGAAACATCTGCTGGACGAAGACGATGTCGACGTCATGGCGTGGGCGCTGCAAACGCAGCCCGTGCCGGACAAGCTTGCAGGCGCGCAGATCGACGGCGATGCAGAAGCTCGATTACGTCGATATTCCGCGTTGAACGCTGCCGACGCGCGGGAACGCCCGGCACGCGACCGACACGCTGAACCGACGATGATCGATCTTATCCCGAATTCTGACCGCGCGCGCGCCGCTGACCTTGACCTCCGTCGCGCGGGGCAGCCAGCCGCTGGTGATGGCCGATCTGGCGCGCGCCGCAGCGGCAGCAAAAGCGGGCGCGCCGTGTTCATCGCGCCCGACGACAACGCGATGCACGCCGTGGCCGAAGCCGCGCAGTTCTTCGCACCCGAACTGGAAGTGCTGGAATTTCCCGCCTGGGATTGCCTGCCCTACGACCGGTCCAGCCCGGCCCTGTCGGTCAGCGCGACCCGGCTTGTCCACGCTCCACCGGTTGCAGAACGCGCGGACCGGCGAAGCAGCTGGTCGTCACCACCGTCAATGCGGTTTTGCAGCGCGTGCTGACCCCGTTCCGCATCCGCGAATCGATCCGCGAATTCAAACCGGGCACCCAGATCGGGCATGACAGCCTGTCGGCCCTGCTGCAGCGGCAGGGTTACGGCCGCACCGATACCGTCGTCGATGCGGGCGAATTTGCAGTGCGCGGGTCGATCTTCGACATCTATCCCTCCGGCCTCGACGGCGGGTTGCGGCTGGATTTCTTCGGCGACGAGCTGGAAAGCCTGCGCCTGTTCGATCCTGCGACGCAGCGCACGATCGGCACGCTCGATCGCATTCTGCTGTTGCCCGCCGCGAGGCGTTGCTGGACGAAGACAGCATCAAGCGTTTCCGCACCCGCTATCGTGAAATATTCGGCGCGGTGGCGACGGCGACCCGCTTTACGAAGCGGTGAGCGATGGGCGGCGGCTGGCGGGGATGGAACATTGGCTGCCGCTGTTCGAAGACCGCATGGCGACCGCTGTTCGACCATTTCGATGCAGAAGACGTCGATCGTGATCGACAGTGCGGCGATCCCGGCGGGCGAGGAACGCCTGTCCGACATTGCCGATTATCACAGATTCGCGCATTCAATCGGCGGGGCAGAAGAAGGGCAGCTATCGCCCGCTCCCCGCCGATGCGTTGTACCTTGGCGAAGCGGAATTCACGCAGCGGCTCGGCAAACTGGCCGGTCCATCGCACCAAGATATTCGCCGAACCGGATAGCGCGAATGCGCTCGATTTCGGCTTCGCTTCGGCCCGCGATTTCGCGCCCGAACGCGCGCGCGGTGACAATGTCTACGAAGCGGCGGCAAGCTATCTGAAAGCAGCTCGGCAAGGCCGGCAAACGGCCCGATCCTGGCCGCCTATTCGCAAGGCAGCCGCGCGCGGATCGCATCGATCCTGGGCGAAGCGGGCACGGCCATCGCCCTGGCGGAAAGCTGGCAGGAAGCGCTGGGCGCATCGGCCAAGGGCAAACCGGTCGCGATGATCCTGCCGCTCGACACCGGGTTTGCCGGACCGGACATCGAACTGCTGACCGAACAGGACATTCTGGGCGACCGGCTGGTCCGCCGGCGCAAGCGCAAGAAGGATGCCGACGCCTTCCTGGCCGAACTGTCCGCCCTCGAACGCGGCGATCTGGTGGTTCACACCGATCACGGCATCGGCAAATATCTGGGGCTGGAACCGGTCTCGGCGGGCAAATCGCTGCATGATTGCGTGATGCTGGAATATCGCGGCGGCGACAAGCTGTACATTCCGGTCGAGAATATCGACGTGCTGACCCGCTACGGCTCGTCCGAAGAGGCAGTGATGCTGGACCGGCTGGGCGGCGAGGCGTGGCAGCGCCGCCGCGCCCAGCTGAAGGAACGCATCCGCGCTATCGCGGGCGATCTGATGAAAGTCGCCGCCGCGCGCGCCCTGCGCCAGGCCCCGGTGCTGGCAGCGGATGGCGACAGCTACAACCAGTTCGTGGACCAGTTTCCCTGGGACGAAACGGACGATCAGGAACGCGCCATCGCCGACGTGCTGCGCGATCTGGAAAGCGGACGGCCGATGGACCGGCTGGTCTGCGGCGATGTCGGTTTCGGCAAGACCGAAGTTGCCCTGCGCGCGGCATTCGTCGCCGCCATGAACGGGCAACAGGTCGCGATGGTCGCGCCCACGACCCTGCTGGCGCGGCAGCATTACAGCAATTTCGTGCGAACGGTTCGCCGGCTTTCCGCTCAAGGTCGGGCGTCTGTCGCGCCTCGTCCCGGCAAAGGAAACGAAGGCCACGCGCGAAGCCCTGACCGACGGCACGATGGACATCGTCATCGGCACGCATGCGATCCTGTCGAAAACCACCGCGTTCGACAATCTGGGCCTGGTCATCGTGGACGAGGAACAACGGTTCGGCGTCACGCATAAGGAGCGGCTGAAAACCCTGCGCGCCGATGTGCACATGCTGACGCTGACCGCCACGCCCATCCCGCGCACATTGCAGATGGCGATGACGGGCCTGCGCGAACTGTCCACGATCCAGACCCCGCCGGTCGATCGGCTGGCCGTGCGGACCTATGTCATGGAATGGGACGATATGGTCATGCGCGAGGCGTTGCTGCGCGAACATCATCGCGGCGGGCAAAGCTTCATCGTCGTGCCGCGCATCGCCGACATGGAGCCGTTGGAGGACTGGCTGCGCGACAACGTGCCGGAAGTAAAGGTAATCGCCGCGCATGGGCAGATGAGCCCGACCGAGGTGGAGGAACGCATGGGCGCGTTCTACGAGGGGAAATACGAGGTGCTGCTCAGCACCACGATCGTCGAAAGTCCGGGCTCGATATTCCCAGCGCCAACACCATCATCATCCACCGTGCCGACCGGTTCGGCCTGGCGCAGCTCTATCAGCTTCGCGGGCGGGTCGGCCGGTCGAAACTGCGCGCCTATGCCTATCTGACCACGCCGCCGACACGGCGCTGTCCGAAGTGGCGGAGAAGCGGCTGAAGGTGTTGGGCGATCTCGATTCGCTGGGCGCGGGGTTCCAGCTTGCCAGCCACGACCTCGACATTCGCGGCGCGGGCAATCTGCTGGGCGACGAACAATCGGGTCATATTCGCGAAGTCGGCTTCGAACTCTATCAGTCCATGCTGGAAGATGCGATTCTGGCGGCGAAGGCCGGCGATGCCGGGCTGGCCAGCGATCGACACCGGTCTGAGCCCGCAGATCACGGTCGATGCGCCGATCATGATCCCCGAAGATTACGTTCCCGACCTTGCCGTCCGCATGGCGCTTTATCGCCGTTTGAACGATGCCAAGGACAAGGCGGAGATCGAAGGCGATGGCGGCCGAAATGATCGACCGGTTCGGCCCGCTGCCCGATGCCACCGCAAATCTGGTGCGCCTGATCGAAATCAAGCATCAGGCGATCGAAGCCAACATCGCCAAGATCGACGTCGGCGCGCGCGGCACGCTGGTCACCTTCCACGAAAACGATTTCCCCGATGGTCCCGGCCTGATCGCCTATGTCGATCGGCTTGAACGGCGCGGCAAAATTGCGGCCCGACATGAAGCTGGTCGTCAACCGCGCCTGGGGCAGCCCGGAATCGAAGCTGAACGGCCTGTTCCAGCTGACCAAGGGGTTGAGCGGCGTGGTCCGCGCGCGCGAAGAAAGCGGCCTGATCATGCGATCAGTGCAGCGAATTCGCGCCGCCTCCATCGGCGGGGCCTGCCAGGAACCCCTGATAGATATCGCACCCTTCGCGCCGCGATCAGATCGCGCTGAGCTGCGGTTTCCACCCCTTCCACCACGACCGTCAGTTCCAGCGCGCGTGCCATCGCGATTATCCCGCGCAGCACCGCCAGATCGCGGGGATCGGCGGCGATGCCGTCCACCATCGTCCGGTCCAGTTTCAGCGTATCGAGCGGCAGCATCTTGAGGTAGCGGAAATTGCAGAAGCCCGCGCCGAAATCGTCGAGCGCGATTTGCAGGCCCAGCGCCTTGCAGATCGGTCAGCGTCGCGGCCGTCCGGCTCGAGATCGGACAGCAGAACCTGTTCCGTAATCTCCAGCGTCAGCCGGTCGGCGGGAAAGCCGCTTTGCGCCAGCAGCGATGCGAACGCATCGGCAAAATTGCCGGTTGCGAGATCGGCGGGCGTGATATTGAGCGACAGCCTGACATCGCCACCCCATTCGCCAGCCTGCGCCAGCGCGGTTTCCGCAATCCGGCGCGACAATTGCGCCACATAGTCGGCCCGTTCCGCCACCGCGAACAGCGTACCGGCGCCGATCCGGCCCAAAGTCGGATGCTGCCACCGCGCCAATGCCTCCGCGCCGACGATCGTGTCGTGCCCATTCACGACCGATGCGATATTGCGGTTGGAACAGCACGGCGATTTCCCCGCGGTCGAGCGCCGACAGCAAATCCGCCTCCAGCAACGCGCCGCGCCGTCCGGGAACCGGCACATTGCCGTCGGCCCACAGAATACGCCCTTCGCGCCGTTCGCGCAGCGTCAGCGCCGTTTCGGACAGGCGTTCGAACAGCATGTCGACGCCGTCATTCGCGCCCGCGCGCATCAAGGCGAGCCGTGGCGACAATCGCAGATCGCCCTCCGCGCCGGTCGCATGAACCGGATGCGCGACTGCATCGCCCAACGCCTCGGCCAGCCATTGCCAGCGGTCGCGGCTGCACGGCGCGGCAGCGGCGATCAGGAATTGCCCGCCGCCCATTCGCGCAACCAGCCAATCCCCGCCTTCGAATTCGTCGCTGGCGAAAAACAGGATGCGCCGCCCGATCTCGCGCAAGGCGTGGTCCCCGGCGGCGATGCCGTAAGCCAGATTCACCGTGTCGAACCGTGCCAGTTCCAACAGCATGGCATGGATCGGCGGCGGCGACACGGCGCGCTGCCCGGCCGCCTGCCATTGCGCCAGGATATCATGCGCCTCCGCCCGGTCGTACAAGCCCGGTCAGGCTGTCGCGCGTCGGCGGTCTGGTGTCGTCAGGGTCGTGGCGTTGGGCGTCATTCCGGCTGTCCATACGCATGTGCATGCACATCGAAGCGCCATTGAATGCGCTCGCGTTGCCAAATGGGACGACCGGCCATAGGAAGCGTGACAGGAACCGGCAGCGCGCAAGGCTACGCACTTGATACGCAACGACTTCGGAAAGCTGGCCCTGGTCGCAGCGGAAATGGACGGCGCGCAGGACGCGAAGGCGCTGCTCGAGACGCGAACACGATTGGATCGCCGCTGGCCGATGCGGATGCGGTGGTCGTGCTGGGCGGCGATGGTTTCATGCTGCATGTCCTGCACCGTATGCTCGATACGCGAGCGGGTCATTCCTGCCTACGGCCTGAACCTGGGCACGGTCGGATTTCTGATGAACCGGTTTCGCAACGGCGCGAATCTGATGAACCGGATCGCGCGCGCCAAAGCGCATCGCCATCGCGCCCATACGCATGCAGGCGACCACCAGCGATGGGCAAAGCCATTCGCTGTGCGCCATCAACGAGGTGTCGCTGCTGCGCGAAACGCGCCAGACCGCGAAGATCGAGGTGACAGTCGACAACAAGGTGCGGATCAAGGAACTGGTGTGCGACGGCGTTCTGCTGTCCACACCGGCCGGATCGACCGCTTACAACCTGTCCGCGAACGGACCGATCCTGCCGCTCGATTCGCAATTGCTGGCGCTCACCCCGATCAGCGCGTTTCGCCCCCGGCGCTGGCGCGGTGCCATCCTGCCCGACCGCAGCACCATCGAATTCCGCGTGCTGGAAGCGGAAAAGCGCCCCCTGCTCGCCGTCGCCGATCAGAAGGAACTTCGCGATATCGAACAGGTGTCGCTGGCGATCGAGCGGGAGCGGGAGCTGACCCTGCTGTTCGATCCCGGCCATTCGCTGGACGAACGGATCGTGGCCGAACAATTCGTCACCTGACCGTTTCCACGCATACTTGCCAAACCGGCGCACGGCCAATATAGGCGCATTTCCGAGAGGCTGTTCCCCGATAGCTCAGCGGTAGAGTAGGTGACTGTTAATCACTTGGTCGTTGGTTCGAATCCAACTCGGGGAGCCAGCCTCTCGGCGCTGTTGCGGCTCAGCCCAGCAACAATCGCGCCCCCACCCATATCGTCAGCGCCGCCGTCAGCCAGCGGATCAGCCTTTGCGGCAGAAACCGTACGGCCAGCAGACTGCCGATCTGGCCTCCGATCACGACGGCGATGAACAGCGGCAAGCCCGCCGTTGCGGCGTCGGCCAGTCGCCCGGTCCCGCCCTTGGCCAATTGCCCTGCCAGACCGAATAGCGAATTGACCAGAATGAACAGGCTGGCAGTGGCCGCGATCGCGCGGGCATCGTTCCACCGCGTAAGGTGCAGCAGGGGCGCCAGAAAAATGCCACCGCCGATCCCGACCAGCCCGGCCAGAAACCCCAGCGGTGCGGCGATCAACGGCATCAAGGCGGCAAAGCGCGTCGGGTTCTGCCCGCGTTTCGCTGGTATTGGGCAACAACAGACACAGTCCGGTCAGCAGCAGTGCCGCCCCCAGCAACAGTAGAAACGCCCCCTGCCCGATCGGAACCAGACCACCGACGAAGGCGGCCGGCGCGGCGATAGCGGTCAACACGGCCGCCCCGCGCCACGGCGTAATGCCCGCACGCGCGAACCGCCAGCTGGCGCCGGTCACCACCAGTATGTTGCAAGTCAGAGACAGCACCGGCAGGACGCGATAATCCATGCCGGACAGCGCCAGCAACGCGCTGTAGGTCGAACCGCCGCCATACCCGACGGAGGCATAGAGCAGCGCCGTCGCGAAAAACGCCAGCGCCAGCGCGGCGGCGGTCACGCGTTACTTGCCTGCCGAAATGCGGCCACCCGCTGCGCCATGGCAATGTTTGTACTTGTTGCCGGATCCGCACGGACACGGTGCGTTGCGGCTGATTTCCTGCCCCGCGAACGGATTGTCCGACGCGCCGCCGGAACTCGCCGCCGCGCGCGGGCTGCCCGCCAGCGAGCCGAACAGGCCGGGGTTCGCGTCCGACCCGTCCCCATCGTTCGAATTGTCGAGGCCGGTCAGCGGATCGATATGCCCGGTCAGGAAATCCGGCAGATCGGGCAACGCGCCTTGCGCTTTCTCGCCGATCGGTTCCATTCGAATATCGGCGGTTATCAGTATCTTGGTCACATCTTCGCGCAGGGTATCGAGCATTTTTTCGAACAGCCCGAACGCTTCCTGCTTATATTCGTTGATCGGCTGTTTCTGGGCGTAGGCGCGTAGGAACACCACCTGACGCAGCGCATCGAGCGTGGCGAGATGTTCCTTCCAATGGAAATCCAGCCGTTCCAGCAACACGCTCTTTTCGATCTGCCGCCATACGGATGCATCGGTTCCGGCAGCTTTTGCCGCCATGATCTCATCCGCGCGACTGCTCAGCCGCTCTTCGATCAGTTCGGGTTCGACCTGATCTTCGTCCATCCATTCCGTCGATCGGCGCGTCGATGCCCAGCGTTTCGGCCACCCGTTCCTTCAACGTGGCGATGTCCCATTGTTCGGGATAGGAGCCGGGCGGGCAAGCCTGCGTCACCATCGCATTGATGGAATCGCGGCGCATATCGAGCACCACCTCGTCCACCGTTTCGCTGTCCATGATTTCGGACCGCTGTTCGTAGATGACCTTGCGCTGATCGTTCATCACGTCATCATATTCGACGACCTGCTTACGCACGTCGTAATTGCGCGCCTCGACCTTTTTCTGCGCGGTTTCGATGGCCTTGCTCAGCCATTTGGAACCGATGGCCTCGCCATCTTCCAGATTGGAATTCATCATCCGGCTGAACAGAGTGTCCGGCCCGAAAATCCGCAGCAGATCGTCCTCCAGACACAGATAGAACCGCGACAGGCCGGGATCGCCCTGCCGCCCGGAACGGCCGCGCAACTGGTTGTCGATGCGGCGGCTTTCATGGCGTTCCGTGCCCAGCACGAACAGGCCGCCCGCTGCCAGCACCTTGTCGCGTTCGGCGGCGACTTCCGCATCGATCCGTTCGATCGCCTGATCGCGTTCGCGCCCTTCGGGCATATCGGCCAGTTCGTCGCCGGTGCGAAATTCGACATTGCCGCCCAGCTGGATGTCGGTGCCGCGCCCTGCCATGTTCGTGGCGATGGTCACCGCGCCCAATCGTCCGGCCTGCGCCACGATGTGCGCCTCGCTTTCATGGAAACGCGCATTCAGGACGGCGTGTTTGACGCCCTCCTGATCCAGAAACTGGCTGAGCAGTTCGGATTTTTCGATCGACACCGTGCCGACCAGAACCGGCTGTCCGGATTCGTATTTTTCCGCGATAGCCTTCGCGATGGCTTTGAACTTGTCCTGCGTATTCTTGTAGAATTCGTCATCTTCGTCGATGCGCTGGACGGGAACGTTGGTGGGGATTTCCACCACGTTCATCTTGTAGATCTCCCAGAACTCGCCCGCTTCGGTGGCGGCGGTGCCGGTCATGCCGGACAGTTTGGGATACATGCGGAAGAAATTCTGGAAGGTGATCGAGGCCATCGTCTGGTTTTCCGGCTCGATATCGACGCCTTCCTTCGCCTCGACCGCCTGATGCAAGCCGTTGGACCAGCGGCGACCGTCCATCATGCGGCCGGTAAATTCGTCGATGATAACGACCTTGTCGTCTTTCACGATGTAATCGGTGTCGAGCTTGAACATCTTGATGGCTTTCAGCGCCTGATCCAGATGATGGACGACCTGCGTGTTTTCGACATCGTAGAGATTGTCGGTTTCGAGCAGACCCGCCTCGATCAGCATCGCTTCCACCCGTTCGATACCGTCTTCGGTCCAGGTGATGTTCTTGGTTTTCTCGTCCGCGTCGTAGAAATCCTCGTCCACACCCTTCACGATCGTGTCGATCTGGACATAGAGTTCAGCCTTGTCCTCCGTCGGGCCGGAGATGATCAGCGGCGTGCGCGCCTCGTCGATCAGGATGGAATCGACCTCGTCCACGATCGCGTAATTGAACGGGCGCTGCACCATCTGGTCGCGCGAATGTTTCATGTTGTCGCGCAGATAATCGAACCCGAATTCGTTGTTCGTGCCGTAAGTTATGTCGGCGGCATAGGCCTCGCGGCGCTGGAATTCGCCGAGATTGGGGACGATCACCCCGACCGTCAGACCCATCCAGCGATAAAGCTGGCCCATCCATTCCGCATCGCGGCTGGCGAGGTAATCGTTCACGGTGACGACATGGACTCCCTTGCCCTCGATCGCGTTGAGATAGGTCGCGAGCGTGGCGACCAGCGTCTTGCCCTCGCCCGTGCGCATGTTCGGTAATCTCGCCGCGATGCAGCACGGTTCCGCCCAATCATCTGCACGTCGAAATGGCGCATGCCCAGCACCCGCTTGGACGCCTCGCGCACGGTGGCGAACGCTTCGGGCAGGATGTCGTCCAGCGTCTTGCCGCCGGCAACCTGATCGCGAAACTTCTGCGTTTGCGCTTGCAATTCGGCATCGGACAGGGCCGCGATCTGGTCTTCCAGCGCGTTCACCTGGTTGACGATCTTGCCGATCGATTTGACGTAACGGTCGTTGGACGAGCCGAAAACGGATTTGATAAGGGTGTTGATCATGCCGAATGCGGCCTTTGTTCTGAAATAGGGGGATGCGCGGGCGGCGGCGATACACCGGGCGCGATGATCTGATTTGGGAAAGCGCGAACGCCCTATTCGCGTGCGCGGTCGATCCGCAGATGTACCGTCGGGGCGAAACTGCCCGCCGCGAATGTCAGAGCATTCCCGTCCCTGTCACCGACACGGACCGTGTGGACGATGGCGACGAAGCCTTTGATTTCATGCCCCTGCGCGCTCGCCATTTCCGGTGCGCTGGCCATCACCTGACCGCTCGGCCCACTCAGCATGGCCGCATTGACCGGCGCGCCGGTGGCGGCGAGCCCGGTTATCAGCATCAGACAGGTAAGCAGACGGCGTAGCATTGCATTGTCAGATAGGGCGCGCGCGACGAATAGTCCACCTGCCCGCTGCTTGTGACTTCGCATCGTCGCCGTTACAGGCGGGCCGATGGATCTCGCCCGCTCCCCGCTCGCCCTGCCCTTCCCCGACATGCTAGCGATCGACGGCGTCACGATCCGCGTGGCGCGCGCTGGGTACAAGGACTGGGACCGCGCGGACCTGACCTATGTGGAACTGGCGGAAGGGACCAGCGTGGCCGGGGTCTTCACCAAAAGCGCATGCCCCTCTACCGAAGTGGAGATGGGCCGGGTCGGCGTGAAAGGTGGCGCGGCGCGCGCTTTGATCGTCAATGCCGGCAACGCCAATGCCTTCACCGGATATCGCGGACGCGAGGCGGTGGAAGGGATCATGGCGCAAGTCGCGCGGCATCTGGATTGCCCGCTTTCGCAGGTTTTCGTGTCGTCCACCGGCGTAATCGGCGTGCCTTTGCCGCAGGACAAGGCCACCACTGGAATTGCAGCTGCACTGGCAGCGGACAGCGTCGGCTGGGAAACCGCCGCCGACACCATCGCGACCACCGACACTTTTGCAAAAGGCGCGTCGGCCAGCGCGATGATCGCGGGGCGGCGCGTCAATATTTGCGGTATCGTGAAGGGCAGCGGGATGATCGCGCCCGATATGGCAACCATGCTGGGTTACATCTTCACCGATGCCGCCGTCGCGCCCGCATTCCTGCAGGACGTGCTCGACGCCGCAAACGTTCGCACTTTCAGCTGCATCACTGTGGACAGCGACACCTCGACCAGCGACACCGTGCTGGCATTTGCGACCGGCACGGCGGGCAACGATACGCTGACGGGATATGACGATGAAGGCGCAGATGCCTTCGCCGCGGCCATCCACGATGTCTGCCGCCAGCTTGCCCATGCCGTCGTGCGCGATGGCGAGGGGGCGAGCAAGTTCATCACGGTCGGCGTATCGGGTGCAATCAGCGACGCCAGCGCCCGCCGCGTCGCGATGAGCATTGCCAATTCGCCGCTGGTCAAAACCGCGATTGCCGGGGGCGATGCGAATTGGGGGCGCGTGGTGATGGCCGTGGGCAAAGCGGGCGAACCCGCCGATCGCGACACGCTCTCCATCGGTTTCGGTGGCCATTGGGCGGCCCGCGACGGGCAGCCGATCGCCGATTACGACGAAGCGCCGCTGGCGCGGCATCTGCGTGAACCGGATATCACGGTCGAAGTCGAAATGGGCCTGGGTGACGGCCGCGCCACTGTATGGACCTGCGACCTGACGCATGGCTACATCGATATCAACGCCGATTACCGGTCGTGACCGACGCAGCCCTGGACAGCGCCATTGCGGAACTGATGCGGGAAGTGACGCAGACCGCGATCATGCCGCATTATCAGACGTTGACCTGCGATCAGATCGAAGAAAAGGCCACCGACGATGTCGTGACCGTGGCGGACCGGTTGGCGGAGGACGCGCTGGCGGAAGGGTTGGCCAAACTGATGCCCGGCCTGCCCATCGTCGGCGAGGAAGCCGCCCATGCGGACCCCGCCATACTGGATCGTCTGTCCGGCGCATGCTGGATTGTGGATCCGATCGACGGGACCAACAATTTTGCCGCCGGGAAGCCGCCTTTCGGCATATTGATCGCGCTATCCGATGGGGGCGAAGCGCATGGCGGGTGGATCTACGACTGCCTGAGCGGACGGTTTTGCGCGGCGCATCGCGGTGGTGGGGCATTCGTGAATGGGGAACGCATTCGTGCGCGCTCCACTGCAAACACACCGCCCGTTGCGGCCATCTCGCTGGTCTTCATGGACAGCGCCCAGCGCGCTGCGACAAAGCGCCATATCGCGCCGCATTACGATCTGGTGGACATTCCCCGCTGCGCCGCAGAGCAATATCCGCGGCTGGCGCTGGGCAGAACGACGTATCGATCTTCGAACGCACGCTGCCCTGGGATCACGCGGCGGGGGTGTTGTGGCTGAACGAGGCCGGCGGTAAAGCCGCACGCCCGGACGGTTCACCCTATCGCGTGGATGAACATGGCCGCACCGGTCTGATCGGTGCGGCCAGCTCTCGATTGTTCGACGATCTCGCCATCCGTCTGGCGGCGATCGAACCGACCTAGGCGAGTTCGCCTTCCAGCCAGCTTTTCAGCTGACCCTTCGGCGCGGCGCCGAGTTTCTGCGCGACCGGCTTGCCATCCTTGAACAGGATCATCAGCGGGATCGACTGCACGCCGATGTCGCCCGGCACGCCGGTGTTTTCCATGATATCCATTTTGGCGATCGTCACCTGCTCGCCCAATTCCTCGCTGATCTCCTCCAGCGCGGGCGCGATCATCTTGCACGGGCCGCACCATTCGGCCCAGAAATCGACCAGCACGGGCTTGTCGCTGTCGAGCACGTCGGATTGCCAGCTGGCATCGGTGACATTCTTCGTCGCCATGAATATTCTCCTGATTGGTTGACCACGATGTAGGGGCGCGGCGGGCCTCACTCAACGGATGGCGGCGCAAACCTTTCCTGCTGTGTGGACAAGCCGGGTTTGTATTTGGCCATCAGCGCCGGCGGAAGCGCGAACAACTGCGGTGTCTGCGTGTACAGCACCGCCGCCTGCACCGCGCGGCCGGGATAGATCGTTTCCAATGCTGCGACATAGGCTGCCATCTGTTGCAGCGTTCCCACCGGGATCGCATCGAGCGTCGCGGGCGGACGGCGCGCGGTCTTGAAATCCACCACCGTAATCCCATCCGGGGCAACCAGCAGCCGATCGACGGTTCCCGACACGACTTGCCCCCCCACCGTCGCGGCAAGCGGAACTTCGGCCAGAGCGTCGGGCGCGAAAATGTCCGCAAATTGGGGATCGGCCAGCACGGCCAACGCCTGATCGATCATATCCGTGCGTGCGTTTTGCGTCAGATCGTCCGCTTGCCGCGCCAGCCAGGTCTGCGCGGCAGCGGCGCGGTCCGCCGCCGGCAGATCGGGCAGCCGTTCCAGCAGTGCATGCATCAGCACGCCGCGGCGCGCCGCCGCTTGCAATTCGCCCGGCGGCAATGGTGGGTCCGCGCCGATCGCGTCGCCCAGCCCGCTCGGCGCAAGAGGGCGCGGCGGGCGCGGTTCCGGACCGACCGGGGCGATCAGCCAATCGGGCATGGGTTCGTTTGCATCCGGCACGCTCGCCGCATTCTGCGCCACACGCGGGGGCCGTTCCCCCACTTCCCAGCGCGCGCCCCAGATGTCGTCCTCCAGCCCGTCATCCTGCGCGAACAAAGGCCGCAATCGTGCATACCAGCTGTCCGCATGGGGGCCGCGTTTCTTTTCCATCGGGCCGAGCGATCCGGCGATGAACAAGGCCTCCTCCGCGCGAGTCATCGCGACGTAAAGCAATCGCCAATGTTCCTGCAATTCCTCCGCCAGCGCCGCCTCGTGCGCGGCCAGCACCGGGCCGACCCGCTGATCGGTGTTGAGGGCGGGCAAGGGTACTGCCCGTTCCTGCCCCCGCCGATTGCCTGTTCGATCAGAGACAGGGTCGGCGAACCACTCGGCTTACCCGCCGCATCGGCCAGAATCACGATGGGTGCCTGCAATCCTTTCGCCCCATGCACCGTCATCACCCGCACGACGTTGCCGCTTTCGCCGGCTTCCCGCTTCAATTCGCCGTCGCCTGCATCGAACCATTGAATGAAGCCCTGCAAGCTGGCCGTATGCGATCCGGCGTAGGCGTGGGCGGCGTTCAGCAATTCGTCGATCGGATCGTTTACCTCGTGCCCCAGTCGCGCGACCAGTTTTGCCCTGCCATCCCACGGGCCCACCAATATCCAGCGCAGCATGGCCTGGGGCAGTTCGAAATCCGCCAGCGCCAGCAGATCGCGCAATTTCGCCACCGTCGCGGCAACCAACGAATCCGATCCGGCCTTCGCACTTGCGCGCAAATGATCCCATAGGGGCACGCCCTTATCGCGATAGGCATGGGCCAGCAGATCGTCCTGCGACCAGCCGATCAGCGGCGATACCAGCATATTGGCGCAAGCGAGATCGTCCAGCGGTTGCGCGGCGAACCGCAACGCCGCCAGCAGATCCTTGACCCCCAGCGGGTTGCCGAGCCGCAAACGGTCCACCCCCGCCACCGGCACGCCCGCAGCGTACAGCCGCGCGACGATCAGGCTGGCCAGTTCCTTACGCTTGCGGACCAGCACCATGACATCGCCCGGCCCGGCATTGCGCGTAGTTCCCTTCACCAACGGGAAGCCGTCATCGCATCCATTCGCGCACTTGCCGGGCGATCCTGTCGGCGAGCATCCGGTCGTGCCGCGCCAGCCAGTCGTCGCCTTCATCCTCTCGTTCGTCCTCGCCACGCTGATCGCTGACCATCTTCCACAAGGTGACTTGCCCGGCGCGGTCCTGCCCCTCATGCGGGGCGGGTTCCTGTTTCAGCCCGATCTCTTGCCAGCCGATGGCGTCGATGGCCCGATCGACAAAGCCCAGCACCGGACTGGCCGTGCGAAAGGACTGGTCGAGGCCCAGTTCGCGCAATCGCTGCACCGGGTAACTGGCCCGAACCCGTTCCGCATTGCCGGCCACCGCATCCATCTGCGCCTTCACGCGCGCCTTGGCCGCTTCGAAGTTTTCCGGGCTGGTTCCCTGAAACCGGAAAATCGCCTGTTTGTAATCGCCGACGGTGAAGATGGTCCGCATCGCCCCTTCGCGCGCGCCCTCCCCGCTGAAGAAATCGTCGATCAGCGCGTCGATGATCTGCCATTGCGCGGCATTGGTGTCCTGAGCTTCGTCGATCAGAATATGATCGAATTGCCGGTCGAGCTTGTATCGGATCCACGCCGACATGTCGGTATCGGCCAGCAGTCCGGCCGCGCGGCGGATCTGATCGTCGAAATCGACGAAGCCCTCGCGCGCTTTGGCTGCATCCCACAATTCCCAGAACCGCCGCCCCAGTTCCAGCGCGGGGGCGAGAAAATCGGCAAGGTCGATCAGCGCCAACCGTTCCCGGATCGCATTCAGCGCGTCGATAACCGCTTCGACATGGTCGCCATAATGGGGATCGTGCTTCTCCACACTCTTCAGACCTTTGGGTGCGCCATCCTTGGTCAGCAGCGTGCCGTAAAATATGTCGATGCTCGCCGCCGCGTTCGGAAGCGTTTCCGGCCCGCCACGTTCGTATCGCGTCGATTGCGGTCAGCGCGGTTTTCGTCCCCCACTGGTCGAGCGCGGCCACGCACCGCGACAGCTGCGTTACCGGAAACGCATCGTCGCCGCACAGCTCGCGCCACGCTTTGTTCGTCGGCGTCTTCCGGCAGCCCCAGCATCGCACACAGGCGCGGGCGCATCGGGGCCTGCCAGCCGCCCCGCCCGGTCCACAACTGCGCCGCGCCGCCGCAGCGCATCAACCACGCTTTCAACGCGTCGGCATCCTTGCGCCGCGCGAAGTCCGCCATCGCATTCAGCGTGGCGGTCATCACCCTGCCGCTGGGCGGTCAGCACCATGTCCGACAGAACCTCGCGCGCCAGCAGGTCGCGGTCGCGATCCTCCATCGCCTTCGACCCCGGCGCGATCCCGGCTTCCTGCGGGAAAGCCGCCAGCAGCCATTGGGCGAAGGCGTGGATCGTATCGATCCGCAAACCACCGCCCGGCGTATCGAGGACGTGCGCGAACAACGATCGGGCGCGCGACACCGTGGCGGGGTCGGTCGCCGCGCCGACATGATCCAGTTCCGTGGCCAGTTTCGCATCGGGCAGGCGGACCCACCGCGCGAGCACCTCGTTCACCCGCTCCGCCATTTCCGCCGCGCCGGCCTTCGTGAATGTCAGACACAATATCTGCGACGGGTCGTTGCCCGGTTCCAGCAACAGGCGCAGCACGCGGGCGGACAGAACCTGTGTCTTGCCGGTCCCCGCCGATGCCGACAACCACACCGATTCGCGCGGGTTTACCGCATCGCGCTGATTGCCGTGAAGGGGATAGACTGCGCCGCTCACGATCCCTCCCCCGTCGCGCTGGCCCTGCCATTCGTCCAGCCGCATCAATTGGTCGTAATCGGTGTAGCCGGGATAATCGGGGTTCAGCTTCGCCTCGAACGGTTCGCGCCCCTTGATGAAACGGGCGATGGCATCGTGCAGATCGCGCTTGGCAGCGGGCAGAAATTCGTCCGGCTCCAGCCCCGATTGGCGCGTGGTCAGTTTCAAAGGGGACGCGATATAGCCGAAGCCCGTATCGCTCTTGTCGCTGCGGCCCATCGACCAATATTCGAACCGGCCCGGCTCACCCGAAACGCCTTCGAACCCGCCGCTTTGCGCCATCAGTCCGATCAGGCCCAGTTGCAGCGCGAACCCTTCCGCCACCATCCGCGCCGACGGCGGCGACCCGGTCTTGTAATCGACGATGGCCAGCGTGCCGTCCGCCATGCGGTCGATCCGGTCCGCGCGGCCGTGGATCTTCACGCCGTCCACCAGCATGGACCCGCTTTGCTCCACCGCGACGATCGTACGTTCGGGATCGTCCGCGAGCGACCGCTCCACCCATTCCAGCGCGGCGAGCAAACGCGGCAACCACAATCCGCGCATCAGCGGGTGCGCGTTGTTCGCGTCCAGCACCGCATCGGCGACATCGGCCAGCGCGCCGCCTTCCCGATGCCACCGTTCGAGTATCGCATGGGCCACGGTCCCCTGCCACGCGGGCGACGGTTCCGCATCGAGCGCGTCCAGCGCGCGCAGTTTCAGGATCGATCCGGCGTAGAATTGATAGGGATCGCCGCGCAACCGATCGAGAGCGGTGACGGCGATGGGCACATCGCGTTGGGCTGGCGTCGGGATCGGGCCGCGGCGTAGGATAGACATCCGCGTTGCGCGGCGGTTGGCTCAATCGCCGCACCAATGCGGGCGTAGTGCGGTCCGTATGACTGTTCGTCAGCTTGCCACCCAACAGCGCCTTCACCCGCAGCAGAAAACGCGACGGAATGGCCGGTCCGGCGGCATCGCGGCGCGCCCGGCTCAGCACGACTTCCGGCGCGCCCAGCATTCCAGCCAGATCGTGCGCCGACAGGCCGATGCGGAAATCCGCGCCCGGAACGCCCAACGCCCGCATGATCGCCGGTGCGAGCAGGGGATCGACGGCGGGAGTGGCGGGCCACACCCCTTCGTTCAGGCCCGCGCAGACAACCAGATCGGCGCGGGTCATGCGCGCTTCCAACAGGCCGTAGATCGCGACGCGCGGATGCCCGCCATAGGGGGGACGGACCGCGACCGCCTCCATCGCGTCGGCCAAAATGGCGTGGACATCGGCAGGCGCGACGATGCGTGCCGACATCGCGCGCGTGCAGCCGCAGATCGTCCACGAATTGCGCCAGCGCCCGGCCATCTTCGTGTGCCCAGGCATGATCGCCCGCCAGCGCCTCGATCGTGCTGCGACAAAGCGTCCAGCAGATCGGCCAGTGACGTATCGTCCGCAATGGTCAAGGGTGCGAGAATGGCCGATGCGCCTTGCCACCATTCGGCCACATCGGCCTTCGCCGCATAGGGTCGCAATCGCCGCCAGTCCCGGTGCGGGGCGCGGGCCGCGCAGCTTCAATTCCAGCTTTCGCAACGCGGCCAGCCATGCGCCGCGTCCGTCGTCGCGACGTCACCAGCGGGTGCGCCAACAGGGCCATCAGCGGCACTGGGGCCGCCCCATCGGCCATCACCTGCGCCGCCAGCAGCAACAACCGCCCCGCCGGGGTCTGCGACAGCGGCAAACCCGCACTGTCGTCCGCCGCGATATTCCAGCGGCGCAGATGATGCGCGACCCGCGCGGCCAGCCCGCGATCGGGCGTAACCAGCGCGACCCGTTTTTCGGGCGTCGCGAGCGTACGCGCGAATCAGGATCGCGATCGCCTGCGCTTCATCTTCGGGGTTGGCCGTTTCCAGCAACTCGACGCCTGCCAAACGCCGTTTTTCAGGCGGCAGTTCGGCCCAGCCCTTGCTCGCTTCGGGGGGCAGGAACAGATTGGAAATCGCATGACTGCGTTCGGGCGGACCGGCGCCCTCGCCCCGCCGATGCCATTGTCGCACTTCGCCGCGCGCCACGCCCATGCGGTTCAGCAGCAGCTTCAGATGATATTGCGGATGGGTGATCGCATCCCCGCGCGCGAAGGGCGGATCGTCGACATTGCCGGACACACCGGCACGGCCCAGTTCGTCCCATACGCTGTCGCTCAAACCCAGATCGCAATCGGGCAGGATTACCGCGCCATCGGGCAAGTCGGCGACGACGCGCAGCAATTTGGCAAGGCATGGGGCGGCGCTGGTGATACCGGCTGCGACGATCGGGCCGGTGGGCGGATTATCGCGCCAATTGCGCGCGGCCAGATCGAACAAGCGGTTGCGCCGCGCGCTGGCATCGATGACACCGCGTTCGCGCAGGTATCGAGCCAACGCGCCTGCACGCGCATGAACAGCCGCAGACTGTCCTGCCAATGGCCCGAAAGATTGCCCAGCTGGTCCAGCACCTCGTCTTCGAACATGTCGTTCGGGGCCGATATCCTCCACCAGCAGACGATCCATCGTCAGGGCGGTTTGCGTCGAAAGCCGCATCAACGCAGCCCCGGTCGGCGCATCCTTGCCCAGTTCCCGCGTCAGCAATTGCGCCAGTCGCCAGCCACCGCTGCGTCGGATCGACGGCGGGCGGAATGTCCGACGCACCCAGCGGGTCGAGCAGCGTGCCCAGCGTTTCATCCAAATCCAGATCGCCGATCGCAGCCATGCGCGGCATCAACAGACCCGTCTGCCCCCTGCTGCCCGCATGACGAACGAAAGCTTCCGTCACGGCACGTATCGTCCGCGTGCTCGGCAGCAACAGGGTCAGCTGGGCCAGCCCCAGATCGCCATCGGCGTATCGCGGCACCAGGCCCGCCACCAACGCGTCGGCAAAGCCGCGATGGGCGGCGATGGAATAGACCTCTGGGCCGGGCCGGGCCGCGCGGGTCGGTTCAGCCATCGGCCAGGGCAGCTTCGGTCGGGGCGATCGATTGCGGCGTACCGACTTCGAACCAGCGTCCGGTCATCGGTGTGCCGAACAGGCGACCTTCCGCCAGCGCGCGGTCCCACAGGATGTTGGTCGAAAACCTGCCCGCAGGCGCGTCGCGCAGCAGGCGATGGGACACAAGCTGAATGCCGCTGTAGATGTAGGGCGCGCGCTGCCCGGAAATGCGGCGGCGAACCTGTCCACTATCGGATGCGTGAAAATCGCCATCGCCGGTGAAATTCGCTGCGCGGTCATGCGGTACCAGCAGCAACAATGCATCCATCCGGTCCGCATCCCAATCCGCGGACAATTCGTGAAACACGCTGCGTCCCTCGTCGATCCAGACATTGTCCGCATTCAGGCAAAAGAACGGATCGGGCAGCAACCCGGCAGCATGGGCCGCGACCATCCCACCGCCCGTTTCCAGCAATTGTGCGCGTTCGTCCGATATGCGAATGGCGGGGCCAGACGCTTTTCCACGAGCGGTCAAATGCGCTTCCAGCTGGTCGGCGCGGTAATGCACATTGACGATCGCGTTCGCAACGCCCGCCGCTGTCAGATGATCCAACGCATGATCGATCAACGGTTTGCCCGCAACCTCGACCATCGGTTTGGGTCGATCGTCGGTCAGCGGGCGCATCCTCGTGCCCATTCCTGCGGCGAGAACCATGGCTGTGCCCGATGCGAGCTGGACAGGGCCGCCAGTCATTTTTGCAACCGCCCATTCGCATCACGCAGCTTGCGGGGAATATTCGCGTCGAACCATCGGTTCACAGGCGCGAGAGCCGGATGCGCCAGATCGCGCTCCATCGCCGCCCAGACGCGCGGGATCAGTTCGAGATAGCGCGGTTTGCCGTCGCGCACATTCAGCCGAGTGAAGATGCCGACGATCTTCGCATTTCGCTGCGCGCCCAGAACGGCGTAATCGGCGCGAAAATGCTCGTCCGGTCGGGCCGCATTGTCGTAATGATCGAGCATCGTCGCCTCCAGCGCGGCCGACACCTCGCGGCGCGCATCCTGCAGCAGCGACACCAGATCGTAAGCCTGGTGGCCGACCAGCGCATCCTGAAAATCGATCAGCCCCTGTGCGCCGCAATCGGCGCCATCGGGCGCGGGCAGCATGATATTTTCGGCGTGATAATCGCGCAATACCGTCACGCCGGGCGATTGCCGGGCGATCACTGGCGAAAGCGCCTCCTCCCACGCCGCGAGGTAGCCGGTCGTATCGATGCGAAGCGCCGCAGACGGGCAATACCATTGTGTGAACAGACCCGCTTCACGCAGATAGGTTGCCCTATCATAAGGTGCGAACGGGCCCGGCGGTTTGCGATGCAGCGTGGCCAGCGTATCGATCGCGCGAGTGTAGGTAGCGATTTCTGCACCGGGATTGGCGTCCAGCCATTCGCGCATGCGTTCATCGCCGAAATCTTCGATCAGAACCCAACCTTTACCGGCGTCCTGCGCCAGAATCGCGGGCGCGCGCATTCCGTTATCGCCAAGCCATCCGGCAACGTGAAGAAACGGTGCGGGGTCTTCATGCGGCGGCGGGGCGTGCATCACCATCGCGGTTTCGCCCGAACGCTTTCTCAGGCGGAAATATCGGCGGAAGGATGCGTCGCCGGGCAAAGGTTCGATGGCGGCATCGCCCCATCCCGCCGTGCCCACAAAGGGCCGCAACCCATCGGGCAGTTCGATCGTCTGTTCCGCATCGCGCATCATGGCCAACGCGATACCCAGTTTGCGCCCGGGCTGACAATGGCGATACGGCCCGTATCCGCAGTTTCCAGAGTAATCGACAGACATTGCGCCTCATGCCCGAAACCGCCCGCCTTGTCCGGCCATTCCGCGATCAGGACGCCGCCATCGCGATATTCGTCGAGGCCCAGTTCGCGCATCTGATCCGCGCTATCCAGCCGATAGAAATCCGCATGAACGGCAGGCAGGCGCATGGCCGCCCCGTCATAGGTTTCGAGGATCGTAAAGGTCGGTGACGGCACTTCTCCCGCATGGCCTAGCCCCGCCAGTATCGCGCGCGCCAGGGTCGTCTTCCCCGCCCCCAAAGTCCCGGTCAGCGCGACGACATCGCCTGCCATCAGCCTGACTGCAATCCGCGCGCCGAACGCCTCCATCGCAGCGAGATCGCAAAGAGCGATCATGGCAACAGGATCACGACCGTCGTGCCTTCGCCCGGTTCGCTCTCGATGCTCAACGTACCGCCGTGCCCTTCCACCAACTGGCGCGCGAGAGGCAATCCCAGCCCCTGCCGACGCTGCATGCCGGAGCTGTCGCCGTGACGCATCCCGTCGAGCGCGCGGCCAAGTTCCGCCTTCGTCATACCCGGCCCGTTATCCGACACCACGATCCGCGCCATTTTGCCTGCACGATCGACCATCATCAGCACCTTACCCCCATCGGGCGTCGCCGCGATCGCATTGTCGAGTACGTGTTCCACCGCGCGCGCCAGCTGCCGTTCGTCCGCCTCCACACGAAAGCCGGTCGAATTTCCCCGCAAGTCGAGCGCGATGCCCGCTTCGGCCACCGCTTCCGCCCGCGAACGTACGATCGCGGTGACGAAGGGCATCAGTTCGATCCGCCGTTTCGACAGGGGCAACAGACCCGCCTCGCTCTGCGAGAGGTTTAGAACGTCTTCGACCTGCGCGGTCAGCCGTTCCACCGATGTCAGAATGGCGTCCGCATATTCCTTGCCCGCATCGGACAATTCGCCAGCCGCACCGCTGTGAAGCAATTCGGCGAAGCCCCCGATGGACGTCAGCGGTGTGCGAAATTCATATGACATGTTGGCGAGAAAACGCGTTTTGACCCCATCCGCCTGTTCCAGCGCAATGTTGCGTTCGCGCAAAGCGTCCTCGGCTTTTTGCGAATCCGTGATGTCGAGGATGGTCAACAACCCATTCCCATCGGGCAAAGGCACGCCTGCGATTTCCAGCGTTCGGCCATCCTTTAGGGCAACCCTGCCGGCCTGTTGTTTGCGATCGAGCGTGGCCGCGCGAATGATCTGTTCGATTCCCTTGGCCTGTTTCGGGTTGTCCAGCTTGGGCGCGATCGCCGACAGCAGATTTTTCGCCATCGGGTTTTCATCCAACTGCTCGCTTCGCAACCCCCACACGCCTGCAAATCGGCGGTTCCACAACTGCATCCGCCCATCGGGCGCAAACACCGCCAATGCTTCGAACAGACTGTCCAGCGTGGCGGTGCGGGTCCGCAGCAATGTATCGCGGGTGGCGGACAGGGCCAATTGTTCGGTCCGGTCCTCCACGATCATCACCAACCCGCCATCGGGCATCGGTTGTGCGACGATCCGCAAATGCGTCCCGTCGGGCAGCGGCCATGCTTCCTCCTGAGTGGTGTCGGCGGCGAACCATGCGGCGCGTTCGGCGCGCCAGGCGGGGAAGTCGCGCACTTCGGGAAGGCGCCGATCCTCCCGCGCCTGCGTCAACAACCGATCGAAGGGGATGTCCTGCACGGCCTTGCCGTCGGTCATCGCGAAAATCCGCCGGAACGGCTGATTGGCGAATTTCAGCTTCATCGCTGCGTCGAACTGGGCGACCCCATTCGACAGCTGATCGAGCATCGAACGCTGGGCATCGCGAAAGGCGCGGAACTGGCGGGCCTGCGCCTCCATATCCTCGATATCGATGGCGTAACCCGCCACGCCATCATCGCCCAGCGGCAAATCGCTGACACGCAAAGTGCGCCGTTCCCCACCGATGGTGGCGGTGACGATCCGTTCGACGGGTCGCCCGCGTTCTGCAGCTTGCAGGGCAATGTCGGCGGCGCTTGCCCCATCGACGCGTTCGACCAGCTCGACCTGATCGGCGACCACACCGGCTGCATCTCGCCCGCCGACCGCGCGGACGAACGCATCGTTCACCAGCCTGATCTTGCCATCGACGCCGCGGAACCACATCGGCATCGGGGCCGCTTCTATCAGGCCGATCAGGGCGGCAAAATCCGCTTTTGCGCGATGGCTGTCATCGCGCAGCCGGGTCAATTCGCTTTCGCTGTCGCTGAAATCGAACACCCAGACCAACACCGCACCGCCCGGCGATATCTGGGGATCGGCCAATGCGCCCTTCAAGGCCAGGCTACGCTGCGATCCCGGCAAGGTCAGCGCAATGCGAAAAGGGGCGGCGGTTTTCTGCGCGCGGCCGATATGGTCCGTCAGATTGGCCAGCTGTTCGCGCGACAAACCTTCGCGCGCGCCTTCCCCTGCGGTATCGACCGACAATTCGGTCAAGAAGCGGGGGCTGGCGGACAGTCCCAGCCAGGCTGCAAGCCGGTCCGGGGCTTCGACCCGCCCGTCCACACGGACCAGCATCGGTATGGCCGGTGCCTCGTCGATCATACGCGTCAGCCGCCGGGCGGTGTGGCGGGCCTGATCCGCACGCGCGGCTTTCCCAGCGAACCGGACGACCATCCACGCCGCGCCTGCGGTCCAGACGGCCAACAACAGGCCGATCAGCGCCAGCGCGGTGGGGGACAGTTCCATGCCGCGTTCGCTATGCGCCGGGGCAGCGCGATGCAAGGCGGTTCGACACCTTCCCCGCCATCGCGCCGCCCGGGCGGATTACCGATCAATAACGGTAATGTTCGGGCTTGAATGGGCCTTCGACGGGGACGCCGATGTAATCCGCCTGACGCTGGCTCAATTGCGACAGATGCACGCCCAACTTCTCCAGATGCAGCGCGGCGACTTTCTCGTCCAGATGCTTGGGCAGGACGAACACTTCGTTCTTATATTCACCATGCTTTTGATACAGTTCCATCTGCGCCAGCACCTGATTGGTGAAGGAACAGCTCATCACGAAGCTTGGGTGCCCGGTGGCACAGCCGAGATTGACCAACCGACCCTTTGCCAGAATCATCAACTGCTTGCCGTCGGGGAAAGTGACCAGATCCGTGCCCGGCTTCACTTCCTTCCAGTCGTAATTGTCGAGCGCGCCGATCTGGATCTCGCTGTCGAAATGGCCGATATTGCACACGATCGCCATATTCTTCATCGCCTGCATGTGCTCGGCAGTGATGACGTCTTCGTTTCCGGTCGTCGTCACGAAGATATCGCAACGCTTGGTCGCTTCTTCCATGGTGACGACCTCGTAACCTTCCATCGCCGCCTGCAACGCGCAGATCGGATCGATTTCGGTCACCATCACCCGCGCGCCGCCCTGACGAAGCGAGTCGGCGGAGCCTTTGCCCACATCGCCGAAGCCCGCGACACAGGCGACCTTGCCCGACAGCATCACGTCGGTCGCGCGGCGAATGGCATCGACCAGCGATTCACGGCAGCCATAGAGATTGTCGAACTTGGACTTCGTCACACTGTCATTGACGTTGATGGCGGGGAAAGGCAGCTTGCCGTTCTTCGCCAGCGAATACAGCCGATGAACGCCGGTGGTGGTTTCTTCCGACACGCCGCGAATGTTTTCGACCGATTTGGTCAGATAGCCAGGCCGCGCCTTCACGAACGCTTTCAGCGCGCGTTGCATTTCGATTTCTTCGGCATTGGCGGGTTCGGGCATTTCCTCGCCCGCTTCCAAACGTGCACCCCAAAGCGCGAAACTGGTCGCATCGCCGCCATCGTCGAGGATGATATTGGCCGTCCGATCTGCGTCTTCAGGCGTCGCCCAGTCGAAGATCTTGCCGACATAGTCCCAGTAATCGGCCAGGCTTTCACCCTTGATGGCGAAGATCGGGATATTCTGGTCGGCCATCGCAGCGGCCGCGTGATCCTGCGTCGAATAGATGTTGCAGGTGGCCCAGCGCACGTCCGCGCCCAGGGCGATCAGCGTTTCGATCAGAACGGCGGTCTGGATCGTCATATGCAGCGAACCGGTGATCCGCGCGCCCTTCAACGGCTTCGCATCGCCATATTCTTCGCGCAACGCCATCAGGCCGGGCATTTCGGTTTCCGCGATCTTGATCTCGGTATGACCGTATTCGGCCAGCGACAGATCCTTGATGATGTAATCGGTAAATTCGGACACGGAGTTCTCCTGAACATTGTCGGTGCGGAACCGCTTGGTGCGGGTTTCCCATCGGCTGCGATGTAGCGATGGCGCATCGTCAAATCAAATATAAAGATATCTTTATATGAACCCTTCCCGGATTGTTTGTTGTGGCCCCCGTCGAACATCCTATAGCAGCCTCAGCGACCATTCCGGCGAAAGGAAATTACCCCATGACCATTTCAGTTGGCGACAAACTGCCCGACGTAAAACTGGCGAAAGCCACTGCGGAAGGGCCGGAACAAGTCCAGTCGCAGGATTTCTTCGCGGGGCGCAAGGTTGCGTTGTTCAGCGTGCCGGGCGCTTACACGCCGACCTGTTCTGCCAAACACCTGCCCGGCTTCGTCGATAAGGCATCCGAGTTGAAATCGCAGGGGATCGACGAAATCGCATGCACGTCGGTCAATGATGCCTTCGTTCTGGGCGCGTGGGGCAAAGACAGCAATGCGTCCGACATCACGATGCTGGCCGACGGCAATGCGGACTTCGCTGCCGCAATCGGCCTCGATGCCGACTTTTCCGCATACGGCATGGGCAAGCGCGCACAGCGATATTCGATGATCGTCAACGACGGCGTCGTCGAACAGTTGAACGTCGAACAGCCCGGCGATTTTTCGGTCAGCAGCGCGGACCACATGTTGAAACAGATGTAACCTGCGTTTCCGATAGACAAAAAAAGGGCGCCCGGCGAAGGCGCCCTTTTTATTGCAAGGTGATGTGGGTTAGGACATTTGCGCCTTCATCGCGCTGACTTTGGAATGACCCTGCTGCACGGATTGTTGACACTGCTGGATTTCCTGTCGCGTTTCGGCGCTTAGATCCCCGTCCTGCAACGCGGTTTCGTACTTTTCCTTGATGTAGTCCTCGCCGCGTTCGACTTCCTGAACGACAGCCTTTTCGTCCGAACCCATCACCGCCTGCTTCAAATTCATGAAACCGCGATGTGCGCTTGCGGTGACGCTGCTGTCATCTTCGGGATCGCCACCCAGTTTCGCGACATGCGCCTGAAGCTGCGAGGCGACCTTGCTACGTTCGTCCGCCATGTCGCAGAAGAATGCAGCACGCTGGCCGTCGGTATCTTCCGACGCCTCGCGATAGCCCTTCATGCTGTCGAGCGTGGTCTGGATAAGAGAGTTGGTGACGGTGATGTCGTGTTGGCGGTCCATAATGTTTCCTTTGCTTTGATACGCAGCTTGTGCGCTTGCAAAATCAACGGCTTGACCTGCCACTTTGTTCCGCACCGCCGCTAATACCCCATCAGGCTCAGCACTTCCTTCCGGCTGCGGTGATCGTCCAGGAAACAACCCATCATACGGCTGGTTACCATGCTGACGCCGGGTGTGCGTACGCCGCGCGCGGTCATGCAGGCATGGGTCGCATCGATCACCACCGCGACGCCGCGCGGCTCCAGATGCTCCCAGATACATTCCGCCACCTCCGCCGTCAGCCGTTCCTGGATCTGCAACCGGCGCGCATAGCCATGCAGTACGCGGGCCAGCTTGCTGATGCCGACCACACGGTCCGTCGGAAGGTAAGCGATGGCAGCCTTGCCGATGATCGGCGCCATGTGGTGTTCGCAATGGGAATGGAAAGGAATATCTTTCAGCAGCACGATTTCCTCGTACCCGCCGACTTCCTCGAACACGCGCGACAGATGGATGGCCGGGTCTTCGCTGTAACCCTGGCAATATTCCTTCCATGCGCGAGCGACGCGGGCGGGGGTGTCGAGCAGCCCCTCACGCTCGGGATCGTCGCCCGACCATTCGATCAAAGTGCGGATGGCGTCCTGCACGTCGCCGGGAACGGGCAGTTTCGCCTTGGGCTGATACGGGTCCGGGGCAGCGTCGGTCATTTGCGTCTTCTCCGTCTTAGAAACGCGCGCGCACGCGATAGCGCAGTGCGTTTTCGGAACAGGCCATCCTTGGCGTAAGGTTCGAACATATCGTCGGGACGTTCGGGGTCGAGGAACTGCGATTCCGCCAATTCGCGTTCGACCTGGTTCAATTCGGGGGCAACGTACCGCCGCAAAGTGCGCGAATTGCTCTGCCCCTCACTCTCGATCATTGCCGCCATCGACCCGTACTGTTCCAGCAATGCGGGAACGGCCCGTTCGTCCAACCCGCAATGCTCCGCCAGCAGCGAATATCGCAACCCGGCAATATTATCGCCCGCACTTTCGTTGCCGGGGCGGTCCGCATCGATGAACATGTCGCATTCGCTGTCGAGACCCAGCGACCGATTGTTCATATTGGCCGATCCGATCCGCAGCACGCGATCGTCGATAATCATGATTTTCGCATGGACGTAAATGGGCGTATCGCCGGTGTAGGGCACGTACAGATGAAAGCGCGATTTGGGATCGTTGGCGCGCAACAATTCCGCCAGCACGGCGCGCGTGTGGTCCATTGCCTGCTGCTCCAACCAGCCATCGGCGTTTTTGGGATGTACGATGACGATTTCGGGCGGGTCGTCTTCCGCCAGCCGTTTGCAAATGGCGTCGGCAATCCGGCGCGATGCGAAATACTGGCTTTCGGCGTAAATGAAGCGTTTGGCGTTCGCGATCTGGTGTTCGAACAGATGTGCGATCTCGTCCACGGCATCGCGCCCGTCATACGCCGCCGATGTCCGGGCAATGCCGATTTCTACGTTCTCGAACGTTGCGCGAAGATCGCCCGGCCACACGTCGGGCTTCGCCGCCTTGACCGGTGACAGCGTTCCGCCGCCAGCATGTTCCCAGCGTTCCTCGCCCAGCTCGCCCAATGCGCGGGCGGCCTCCCCCTCCACCATCATGGTCGCGTCGTGCCAGGGCATCCAATACGCCCCGCGATTGCGGCGGCGGCGCGGCTCTTTTTCGCGATGTTCGCGGGTGTCCCAACGATGGGTGGTCATGTCGATCCCGCCGCACACCGCGACGTGATTGTCGAGCACGACGATCTTTTGATGATGGCTGCAACCGACGGGATGCGCGGTGTCGAACTTGAAATCGATCTGGTCGTTCGGCGCCCAGCGCGCCAGATCGACCATCATCGATCCGCGTTTGGCAATCTTGAACGTGCCGTAACTCCATTTCAGAATACGGATTTCCAGATTGCTGCGATGGCGGGTCAGCCACAGGATGAAGCTGCCCAGACGCACCGGGTGCTGCTTCGACCGCCCTTTCTGATACCAGCGCCGCCCGTCGCTCAGATGGATGCGCGTGTCGAAATCCCATCCGATCAACAGGATCCGCAGCCGCGCTTTCAGCATGGCATCCTGCATCAACCGGAAATAATCGTCCGCATCGATGATAACGGTCGCACGGCTTGCTTTCACGTAACGCCACACACGGTTTCGTTCACCGGATGGGGGAAGCTTCCCGGCGCTCATTCGCTTTCAGTCTCGGCAGCTTCGCGGGCGGCCAGATCGCTGTCGATGTCGCGCGATTTGGCTTCGATCAATGTGCGTGCGGCATCGAACCGCGCGTCGAAGCTGTTGGCGGTTTTCGCGGTATCGACCATGACCGCTGCCAGCGCCGCCGCCAGAATGCCGAGCACGATGACGGGCCGCATCAATAGTTTTTCTTGTACTGCACGTTCACATTGGTGCCGGTGGTTCCGCCGGCCTGGCTCAGAACGGACAGGGCAGGCGTCAGGCTGATTTCCAGCTGCGTTGCAGTGAAGCCGCGCGCATCGGTGATGATCTCGATATAGATGTCATCCGTCAGATACTGCCCCGCCGCCAATGCCGTACCGCGCCCGCTGGCTTCGTCGCTGCCAAGGATACGCAACCGATCGACCCCGGTGGCAGACCGCAGTTTGCCCAGCGGATTGAGCCCGCCGCCCGAACCGCGCAGGGAATTGAGCGATGCGGCCAGCTGCACGGCCTGGATCGCCGACAGGTTGCCGACCGAATTGCCGAACAGGATGCGCGACACGATTTCGTCCTGCGGCAGTCCGGGAACGCTGGAAAACGCAATCTGCGGGTCGAAGGCGAAGCCGGTCACGTTCACGTTGACCGTCACGTCCTCGATATCTTCGGATGCGATCAGGCGGATGGTCGGATTGACCGTGCGACCGCCGGTGAAACCGATACGCCCGTCCTGCAATTCGAACGATCTGCCGGCAAAGCCCAGCGTGCCGCGCACCAGATTGACGTTGCCCGACATACGCGGGGCGGCACTGGTTCCGGCAATTTTCAGATCGGCGGTCCATTCGCTTTCCAGCCCCATGCCACTGACATAGAGTTTTTCCGGCGCATCCAAATCGATGTCGAGCCGCACCAGTTCCAGCAATCCGGGTTCGGGTGTTGCAGGCTCGTCGCCCGTTACCCGCACCGGGCCGACCGGGGGCTTGAACCGTACGCCGGTCAGTTCGGGGATTTCTTCCGCGCCCGATTGAACGATCTGATAGCGTGTTTCGGGCAGCAGGATGCGACCCGACAGCAGCGCCGTTTGGCCGGCCCGTTTGGTGAAGGAGATCGACCCGGTCGCCGTCGCGCTGACCGCTTCGCTTTGCGCCAAACGCGCATCGTCGAGCGTGGCGGTGATATCCATCGGATAGCCTGCCTCTGCCGCCAGACTGACATAGCCGGTCGCCGACACCGTGCCGTCGCCGGCAGTCGCATTCATTTCCTCGATCTGCAGACGATCGCCGGTAAAGCGCGCGCGGACGACCATATTGCTCAACCGCGTGCCGTAAGTCTGGTTTTCGTAAGTCAGGTTACGCCCGCGCACGATGCCGGCCAGCGTCGGGTTGGCGACTCGCCCGCCGAAATCCGCTGCGACGCCAAGCGGTCCGCTCAACCGCTGATCGGGCTGCCCCGCCAGCGAGAACAGCGTGTCGGCCGGTCCGTTATAGCGGATGCCACCGCCCAGCGGCGCACGCATCAGGCGCTCGGTCCACGGCCCTGTGCCCGGTGGCAGCGGTGTCAGCGTGGCGACCATGCGCCCGATGACCGTGCCGCGACGCCGGACGACCGCGCGAGCATCGCCACCATTGGTTTGCAGCTGGCCGACGAAGTTCACATCCACAGGCTGACTGACCGAAACGGCGGTCGTGCGGGTAAATCCGCGAATGGACATCCGCGCATCGGCGGTGGGGAATGCGTTCGGATTCGCTTGCGCGAAATCGAGGCTGCCGGTGGCCCGCCCATTGACGCCAAGGCCCGGCGAAAAGGCATTCAGTATCCCCATATCGAGCGAATCGAGCCGCGACTGAACCTTGATCCCGTCGCCGTAGCTTCCCGCGACGCGCAAATTGCCGCGCCCGAAATCGATCCGCGTCGGCAGCAGGCGGTACGTCCCGTCGCCGGGAATGATGCGTGCGGGTGCGGTGGTGCTGAAATCGATCCCGCGCACTTTGCCTTTCAACGCGGCGCGCCACAGATCGGGCTGCAAATCGGCATTGGCGGAAACGCGGAACGGCACACCGCTGGTTCCTTCCGCCAGAACTTTCGCAGTACCGCGACCGCCCTGGTAATCGATCAGCGCGCGCATCGCGTTGATGTTCGTTTCGCCGTAATTGGCGTTGGCCAGCTGTATGTCGGCAACCACTTCGGGCTGTTCGTAAAGCACGATCCGGGCATCGACGATGGCCGAACCGACACTGACATTTGCCGGTCCGCCCAGCACGGTGTTGCGCGCCCGCAGATTGACCAGCGCGGATTGATAGCGCCCGGCTGCGCCCAGTCGCACCACGCCGCCAAGTCCGCGACCATTGGCATCCAGTTGCCCCACGAACGGCCCTGCGGCGCTCTGTCGGACCCGGCCCGACAGACCGATGCCGCCGATGTCCGCCCGATTGATCGTCAATGCCAGCGGACCGCTGCCCGCATCGACCGTGACATCGGCGGAGAAAGCGCCGTAATCGCTCTGCCCGGTGGCATCGATGCGATAGCGGCCATTGTCGCCGCGAATGGTCGCTCTGACATCGGCCAGCCCCAAACCAAGGCCGGGGTTCTTGGCCTTGATCGTGGCGCGGGGATTGGCGATCGTGCCGGTCACCTGCAGGCCGACCGCGCCATATTGCGTCGAATTCGCGCTGGCGACCACGTCTATCCGCCCATCCGCGGAATATGTGCCGCGCCCGTCCAGTACTCGCAATTGTGGCGCATTCAGACGGACATTGCTGAACCGCGCCACCCCGTCACTGCCATAGACGATGTCGGTGGAAGCGACCGCGTTGCCACCCAGAAAGTCCCGCACGCTGTCATTCGACAGACTGGTCGTGCGGACATTGACCTTACCCGCCAGCGCGAATGTGCCATCGGCACGCGCCCGCAGATCCATATCCGTGTCGATATTCAGCGTGCCGACGCTTTCCAGCCGATAATTGTCGATCCGGCCATCGACCGCACCGGTGTACAGGCCGGTGGATGTATCGGCGACCAGGATCAGCGTCGCGTCGATACGGTCGGACCGGATACGCATATTGTCGGACAGAATGCGCGGACCGTCGATCGCGATATCGCCGTTCAACGTAATGTCGCGCAAGGTTCCGCCCGCCGCCACGTCCAATCCGGTGATACGCCCGATTGTCGCTGAAACCGGGACGACCATACTAGCGGCATTCACTCGCGTTTCCCCGCTCGCACGCAGATTCTCCACGCCGATGTCGTTCACGACGATCTGCGCCGCGCGAATGTCGTAATCCACGATCGGGGTCGCGAATGCGCCGTCGAGAGTAAGGTCGGCGCGCAGTCCACGGCCGCTGAGATTGGGAGCGAGTGCGCTGGGTTGCAACAATACGAACGCCGCCTGAAAATCGTCGAAACTGTTTTCCGACAGGTCCAGCGCGCCATTCGCGGTCAAGTTGAACGCATCGCTGAACACGCGCCCGTCGATGGTTGCCGCGCGCTCACCCAGCGTGCCTGTGATGTCGATATTGGTCTCTTCGCCAAGCAACGCCGCCGTACTGGCGGGTGCGAACCGGGCAATACGCGTCGGGCCGGTCAACGTGAACGCCCCGTCGCGCGCTTTTATGGCAAGATCGGCGAGGCTGGCGCCGCCAAGATCGGCGTTCAGCTGGCCGTTCCATTGCGCCCAGTCACCCTTGCCCGACAGCTTTACAGCCAGCGGATCGCTCAACCCGGCCAGGGATGCGACCACCCCGTTTGCGGGCGCATTCAAATCGAGATTGAGGTCGAGGCGGTTTTCGTCCGGCACGGCGTCGAGCAACAGCGCGATACGATCACCGCCCGCACTGCCGTTTTCGCCAAGGGTCGCGCCGTTGAAAGTCACCTGCGCGCGGGCGTCGGCGATCTTCACGTCACCGGTCAGACTGGCAACTCGTCGTTCGCCCGTCACCGGCGCTTCCAGCACGAAGCGATCGATCTGCAACAGGCCGACATCGATGTCGTAATCCGGCAGAAGCGGATCGTCCGTCTCTTCGGTTTCAAGCAGTTCCGGCGCGCGTTCCATCACCACGGTTTCCGCCGTCAGCGCGGTGATATCGATGTGGCTGCGGATGAAGGCGAACGGATTCCAATCGACCGCGATCGCAGGGGAACTTGCAAATACGCCTTTGGGGTCGGAAATGGTCAGGCCGCGAATGGTCATCTCGCTGTAAAGCGACCCGTCGATCGCTTCGATGCCGATTTCCATGCCGTTTTCGAATTCCAGCGCTTCGATCTGCTCGGCAACGAAAGCCCGGCCCGGCCCGGTGTTGATACCGAACACGATCAGGGCGATCAGCGCGACCAGGATTAGCAGCACCGATGCAACGATTTTCACGATCCGCATCGGCCACACGCTTATGGCGCGCTCAGGCGCATCATCGTGGGCGCCGCTTTCCACGTCGTAGGCGCGTTCCGGCTCGTCCGTGCGCGCTTCGTCCAAGGTCGTATCGTCGGCCATCAGAACGCCTGCCCGATCGAGATGTACAGATTGATCAGGCTTTCACCTTCTTGCCGGTCGATCGGTGTGGCGATGTCCACCCGCAGCGGCCCGAAATTGGTGTAATACCGCGCTCCGACTCCCACACCGTAACGCAAGCCGGAAAAGTCGGGCGTGCTGCCTTCGTAAACCTGGCCCGCATCGACGAAGCCGACCACGCCGAAATCGCCAAAGCGATAACGGACTTCCGCTGCCAGTTCGTTCACGCTCAACCCACCGATCGGTCGCAGCAGAAATTCATCCGCCGTTTCTTCGGGATCGGTAATATCGAAGGATGGGTTCGGCTCCAGCACTTGCGGCCCCAGATCCTGAAATCCGAAACCGCGCACGGACCCGCCGCCGCCCGCGTAGAAGCGGCGCGATGGCGCGATGTCTTCGCGATCGACGCCTTGCACGGTTCCCACGCGAACGCGGCCTGCCAGAACCAGCGAATTGCCGACCGGGAAATAAGCCGACCCGTTCACCACGCCGCGAACATAGGGGCTGAACCCGTCCTGCAGCGACCCTTCGGGCTGAACCAGTGCGGTTATGCGAAAACCTTCGGTCGGGTTCAGCAGGCTGTCGGACGTGTCGAAACCGACTTGTCCGGTCAGCGCGCCGATGAAATAGGTGCGGTCCACCCGTTCGCCCAACGCCAGATCGAAATCCTCTTCGATGGAGGCAAGCACTTCGGCGCCATACGCATAGGTGAAACGTTTCTGCCAGATCGGCGTCGAGCTGTAACTTATCAGCCCGCCCAAGCGCCCCGTCAACGCATCGAAAGCATCGAATTGCTGGCGCAGCACGTTCAGGCCCGCTTCCACCGTACGGTCGCGCCGTCCGGCATTCGACCGCCGGAAGGTAACGCCGGCGCCCTGTTCCTGCGTCCCGGCGATGACCGATCCGATCAGCGCGCCTTCGGGGGGAAACAGGTTGCGATGGCTCCAGCTGCCTTCCAGCCGCACGCCCTGACCCGTGCCGAAACCCGCGCTGCCTGCAATAGTTCGCGGTGGCCCCGCTTCCTGTTCCACCGCAACGGTGACGTATTGCGTACCTTCCACCGGAATGCCGTCGACATCGACCGCCGCGACTTCGCCGGTGCGTTCGGGAACGACGGATACGGTGCTGAGCAGTCCGGTCGCGATCAAAGCCTGTCGCAGATCGTCCACCTTGCGGCTGTCGTACAATTCGCCGCGTTCGAACCGGGCGAGAACATCGACGTGTTCGGCATCGAACGCCAGATTGCCGGAGGTCGTGAACCCACCGAACAAGGCGCGCGGTCCGGTATCGATCGGCAAGGTGTACACCCCGTCTGCCGTTTCGGGATCGAGCAAAATGTCCCGCTGGCCAACATCGACGAAGGGATAGCCCTGTTCGGGCAAGGCGACCGCGACCTGCGCTTCCGCGCCCTGTACGCGCGCGGCGATGATCGGCTCACCCACTTTCAACGCGAAATTGCGTTCGATCAGATCGACAGGCTGCGTCGGCTGTGCATCCAGGACGATGTCCGAAAAGACGTAACGATCGCCTACCGCCACATCCAGCACGGCGAGCAATGGCTGGCCATTGGCCGCTTCCGACCGATCGATCCGGGTGGTGACGGCCGCCTGATACCAGCCTTCCGCCCGTAATATGCGTTGCAGCAGCGCGCTGTCTTCCGTGACGCGGGCGGATAGCATGGCGATATTGGCTGCTTCGCCATCCGCATCTTCTAGCGTGGACAGATTGTCGAACACGGCCGCAAGATCGACGTCGGTTTCGTCATCCGCGGCATCCAGTCCATTGATCTGAACGCCGTAATTGACGACCAGGATTTCCTCGTCGCTGGCTTCTTCTGCAAATTCGACTTCGCGGGTTTCGAATTCTTCCAGCGGAGACAGCGGCGCAGTCAGTTCCGCGTCGCGAACAGGTGCGTCGGCAATTTCCTCGACTGGATCGCCATCGGCAAGTTCCGGGCGGCCAAGCGGCGCTTCCACCGCTGCTTCCCCATCCACCTGAGCATCCGCCTGGGCATCCGCTTGCGCGTCTTCCGCGGCAAAGCGGCGTTCGAATTCGGCGATCGATTCCAGTTCGTCGCCAAGCGCGGCATCATCGTCGATCAACGGCGGCACGGCTTCGTTGAACTCTTCGTCCAAGATGATCGGCTCGACCGCAGGCAATTGAGCGTCCGCAGGCGGTGCTGGCACGTCCAGCTCGCCAGCGCGAACGCCCGGCTCGATCAATACGGAATCGTCCTGCGGAACTGCATTCGGCACGCCGGTTTCGGGCGCGGCGGTCCCTTGCGCGAAAGCCGCCGGCGCGCCCAACCCACCGGTCGCGATCGCCAGCGCACTCGCCGCCGTCGCGCCATACATGGCACGCATGATTGCGCGCGAGGCCGGGCGGGACCGTTTTGCGACTTTGAACGTTAGTGCTGACATGAAGAATGCGAACCCGATATTTACCATAACGCCCGGATCATCAGCCTTGCGTCATAACCAATAATGTCTGCGGACCACACCGGCGAAGAGCCCGCCGACAATCCCTCCGCATCTTCCGACAAGCGCGAAGCTATAAACGCTTCCACGCCCGGCGCAACTGCGACATATCCGCACCACCTGCCACGCGAAGCCTGGATCCAGATTGCCAAACGCATTTTCGTAATGTCCGGGTTTCACAACTTGTCGTTACTGGCGGCAGGGACTGCGTTTTTCGCGTTTCTTGCCATCACTCCGCTGCTCGCAGCCACCGTGATGTCCTACGGCCTGATCGGGGACGTTTCGACGGTGCAGGCGCAAATGCAGCAGATCGTCGAATTCGTGCCGCCGGAAGTTGCAGGCGTGATCGAGGAACAGTTGATCGCCGTGGTCAACACCAATGCGGGCGTTGCGGGCCTGACTCTGGCGCTGTCTCTGAGCTTGGCGGTTTATGGGGGAATGCGCGCGGCCAAAGGATTGATCGGCGCGCTCAACATCATCAATTCCGAACATGAAACGCGCGGCATCATCAAGGTGACGATGCGCGCCGGCGGTTTGACGCTGGCCGTCATCATGATCGCGCTGACCGGATTGATCAGCGGCGGCGTGATGGCATGGCTGCAATCGCAGACCGGCCAGTTCATGGGTCCGGTATCGGAAGGCTTTTACAAATTGCTGACCTGGTCGCTGGCAATGGCGCTGGGCAGCGTCGGGTTCGGGTTGATCATGAAGTACGGCCCGGATCGGCGTGCGGCGAAATGGCGTTGGCTGTCGCCCGGATCGCTGTTGGCGACATTCGCATGGGTCGGTGTATCGTTCGGTCTGTCGCTGTATGTCCGGTATGTCAGCAATTACAACGCGACCTATGGTTCGCTATCGGCGATCGTGGTGTTCTTGATGTGGCTTTTCCTGACCAGCTATTCGATCCTGCTTGGCGCGCTGCTGAATGCCGAAATCGAACGGCAGACGCATGCCGATACCACGATCGGGCCGGAACGCCCATTGGGCGATCGCGGCGCGGTGCTGGCGGACAGCGCCGTCAGCGTGGCACCCACCGCCGACAGTCTGGCGAAGAAACGCCGCCGCCAGGTCGAAGGGGCAGCGCACAAACTGGCGCGCGGACACTCCAAAGACGACGCGTTGGCCGGGACCGCCGACCCGATCAACTGATGCCGGTCATTGGCGGTAGATGAGTGAGCTGAAAACGCAAAAGGCGCCCCCACGGGACGCCTTTTGTGTTGGTGCGCCCGGAAGGATTCGAACCTCCGGCCCCCTGATTCGTAGTCAGGTACTCTATCCAGCTGAGCTACGGGCGCACTTGAGGGGCGGCACATAGGCAGCCCTTATGAACTTGGCAATCCCTTTGCACCGATAAGACTGAACAGATTTTCAGCCAGCGCGATATCCAGTGGCGGTTTTGCGAGCTTTGCGATCTGCCGGGCATCGAACCAATCGTTTTCACCGCTTGGCCCGACGGAAGGTATCGCGGCGATCAGATCGGTGGGAAGGGAGAGAGTGTAAAGCAAAATGACAATGTGCCGCCCCGACAGTGCCGACGTTCCCTGCGCGAAGGAAACAGGCTGCGGATCGAGCGGCGCGATGTCGATCGACAGCTCCTCCGCAACCTCGCGAATCAATGCCTTTTCAGGGACTTCATCCCGTTCGACCTTGCCGCCGGGGAATTCCCACAGACCGCCATGTTCCGCATCATCGGGCCGTTTTTGCATCAGCACACGGCCGGCATGGTCCAACAAAGCCACCGCCACGACCGGCATCCATGTCGGATTATTTTCCACTTTCGATACCGCCATCAATCTTTTCTTAACCGGCCACCGCCATCACACATCCATCAAGTCGCGAAGGACGGGCATTACGTGAAACCAGACAACTTCTTCAAGGCGTTACGCCAAGACGAAACCGGGGCCACGGCTATCGAATACGGCTTGATCATCAGCTTGCTGGTGTTGGTCATCATCGCTGGAATTTCCAGTTTGGGCGGCGACAATGCCGCAGGATGGAACAATATCGATAGCGAATGGACTGCGGCGAAGGCAAAACAATCGTAATTTCAATTAGGGTTTTGTGAACACGTCGCAGTTATTGAGTGCAAAGCCCGTTTAATTCGGCGGGTAGGGAACCGAAGACTGAAACCAGGAGAATACACATGAAGTTTTTCAACAAATTGGCTCAGGACGAACAGGGCGCGACCGCAATCGAATACGGTCTGATCGCTGCCCTGATCGCAGTCGCCGCCATCACCGCGATGAGCAGCCTGGGCACGAACCTGAGCACCACGTTTAACGACGTATCGACCGCAATGGCGAACTAATCCTTTTGGATTAACGATGAAGGGGCGGCAGGGGAAACTCTGCCGCCCTTTTCGTGTGCGATGATCAGCCGATTTCGCAGCGGCCCCATTATCGCCCGCGAACGACCAGCTTCACTTTCTGTCCAGCACGAATGCCGTCGGTGGACGACAACGCATTCAGCACCCGAAACCGTTCGATCTTCCCGTTTTCATATGCCATTCGATTGGCGAGCGACTGAACCGTATCGCCGCTGCGAACGGTGACGACGTCGATCACGCGCGGCACGACCGCATTCGCTTCGGACTGCGAAATGCGCCGCATGGACTGAAACATGGGATTGAACACCCCGGACCGGCCCGCTGGCGCAATCGCGAGGAAATGGAACGCCTGACTGTTCGAAAACTCATACGCGAACACCGTGACATCCACCTGACTGTTACCGCTGTTCACGCGCGCCGTGCCGTATGTCGCAGGCAGACCGTTGACGGTTGTGCGTTGTAGATTTTGCGGGGCGAGTGTCTGCCCCTGCCCTGCCAATGCCTGAAACACGCCGCGAATATAGGCATTCATGTCGCCATTATACGGTCCGGTGCTCATCTGCGCCTTGCCCGTCTGTCCGCTGATCGACACGGCCCGCGTGCCGTTCACCATATAATATCCCGACGGCGCGCTGAAAGACAGGCGCAAATCGGGATGGATGAACCGATTGCCCTCGATCACGCCTTGCGATGGATCGTCGCCGTAAACCAGCCCATCGATCTTGGTCAGGAAGCTGTCGGCATTCGTGACGCCGGTTCCCAAGCCCTTGCGCTTTCGCAAGCGCGCCCTGCACCCGGCTGGCGGGATCGGGGTGCGTGCTGGCCCAGGCGGGAATGGTCGCATCGCCGCGTCCGCTCAATTGCGCGTCCAGCGAATTTTGCGCGGCCAGGCTGGCCAGCACGGTTCCCATCGCACGCGGATCGTAGCCGGCACGCGTCAGATACTGAATACCAAGCTCGTCGGCTTCCAATTCCTGACTGCGGCTGAACTTCAATGTCAGCAACTGCGATCCCTGCAAGATACCTCTGCTCAGTTCGCTGCCCAGACCGCTGTCGCCAAGCAACACGCCGGACAGGATCGCACCCAATCCACCCAGCAACTGGTTCTTCTGCGCGTTCTGCTGGCGGCGCTGCGAATGACGGGCGGCAACATGGCCGACCTCGTGCCCCAATACGCCGGCCAGTTCCGCTTCGTTGTTCATCAGCGCGACCAGCTGCCGCGTCGTGTAGATATAGCCGCCCGGAATGGCGAAGGCGTTGTTGACCGAACTGTTCAGCAGCGAAACGGTGAAATCGTTCCGCGCCCCGCCCAATCCCGACTGCACGGCGATATTCTTGCCGATCTGCTCCACGTAATTGGCCTGCGGCGTCGTCATCGCGCCGCCGAATTCCTGCAGCAATTGGGGATGCGCCTGTGCGCCCTGCTGCGCTTCCGACTGCGTGATCGGGGTCGATGCGCTGGGGATCGGTCCGCCCATCGCGCATCCCGCCAGTGTCAGCGATGCCGTCGTCGCGAGTGCGAGCGTTTTGAAATGTGTCATGAAACCTCCTGTGACCATGATGGCGAGCGTTTGCCGCTGCCATTGGGCATCGACACGGTGCGCCGTTCGATGCCGAACCCCCAACCGGTTCAGTGCCCCAACCACCCGGCCCCATCGCGGGTTCCCGCATAGTGAACCTGTCAAGGCCCGGATCACCGTCCGATTTGCAGAAAACGCTCCTCGCGCCGGTTTCGCCGCACATCGGCGCGACTGGCCTGCCAACGCATCGAGTTCTTCCCCGATCGCGTCGGTCAGCGAACGCGATTGCGGCGCGCGCATCGCGGTGCGCGCCGCCGACGGGTTCGGCCACGATGCGATCGATGATCTTCAACCGTTGCAGATCCTGCGCGGTGACTTTCATCGCTTCGGCGGCGTCCGGCGCCTTTTCCGCGGTGCGCCACAGGATCGACGCGCAGCCTTCGGGCGAGATAACCGAATAGACGGCATGTTCGAACATCAGCACGCGTTCGGCGCTCGCCAGCGCGACCGCGCCCGCCCGATCCCCCTTCGCCGACGATGCTGGCGACCATCGGAACGCCGCAATGCCAGGCACGCTTGCGTCGAACGCGCGATTGCTTCCGCCTGGCCGCGTTCTTCCGCCTCGACACCGGGAAAAGCACCGGACGTATCGACCAGCGTGACCACCGGCAGACCGAACCGGTCGGCCATTTCCATCAGCCTGATCGCCTTGCGATACCCCTCCGGCTTGCCCATGCCGAAATTGTGCTTCAGGCGGGACACCGTGTCGTGTCCCTTCTCATGCCCGATCAGCATGACCCGCCGCCCCTCCAGCGTTGCGAACCCGCCAATGATCGCCTCGTCCTCGCCAAGCTTGCGATCGCCGCATAACGGCACGAAATCGCTGAAACGCATGCTGCACGAAATCGCACAAATGCGGGCGCGAGGGATGGCGGGCAACCTGCGTTTTCTGCCACGGGGTCAGGTTTTGCGTAAAGGGATGCGAGCAGGTCGGCGCTTTTGAGTTCAAGGCGCTGCAATTCGTTGGAGATATCGACGTCGTCGCCCTCCCCCGCGGCGCGAAGATCGGCGATGCGGGCTTCCAGCTCGGCCACCGGCTTCTCGAATTCGAGATAGGTTTTCATGCCGCCGCGCTACGCGGTCGCCTGCCCATCGGCAAGAGAGGTGTGGGCAAAAGACGCGGCCGCATGCGAGTTTTGCGCCAGCGGGTGGCGTTCGTTGACGATCGCCACCAGTCGCGCACTATCGACATGGGTGTAAATCTGCGTCGTCGCGATATCCGCATGGCCCAGCATGGTCTGCAAGACGCGCAGATCCGCGCCGCCTTCCAGCAGGTGGGTTGCGAAAGCGTGGCGCAGGACATGCGGACTGATCCGATCCGGGGGCAGATCGGCGCGAACTGCCAATTCCTTCAGCATCTGGAACAGTCTGATACGGCCCAGATGCTTGCCGCGCGACGGAAACAGGAACGGGTTCGCCCGGTCCACGAGGCTTTCTCGTAGCGGCAACCACGCCTGCAGGGCAGCGATGGCCCGATGGCTGACGGGAACCATGCGGGACTGCCCGCCCTTTCCCGACACGGTCAGAAACGGCGCATCGCGCGGCACGGCGGACAGCGGCAGGCCTACCAGTTCGCTTGCACGTAAGCCGGACCCGTATAGCAGCTCCAGCATGGCCAGCAGCCGCATCGGCAAAGGCTTACCCGAAATCGCTTCGAGCTCCGCGCGGGCGAACAGTTTTTCAACTTGGTCGTGCGACAATATCTTCGGCAAGGGGCGGCGAGCGGCCGGCCGGGGCAAGGCGGCGGACGGATCGTCGCCGCGCAAGCCTTCATCGATGCAGAACCCATAGAACTGGCGCAGAGCGGACACTTTGCGCGCCACGCTCGACCCCGCCAGGCTCGCCCATCTTTCACCCAATGATGCAAGGGCCGTGGCATCCGCCTGTACCAGATCGCCCAGCAGTTCCTGCGCCCCGGTCAGATCGCGGCGATAGGCGGCGATGGTATTCGCCGCCGCTCCGCGTTCGGCCGCCAGCATGGCTAGAAACCCGTCGATGGAACTCGATTTAACGGGTGGGGTGGGCATGGCAGGGCGCGCGATCGGCGGACCGTCAGGCGCGCGCTATCGCCTCCGCCGCGATCATGCGCGCTTCGGCCTGCAAACCGCAATCGTTCAGCGCAGACACGATATGGTACAGATGCCGGGCGGTCATCTTGTCCCAGCCGCTCCCCTGCATTCCGACCGCCGCCAGATACGACACCATCGGCTGATTGCGCGCGCGCCCGGCAGCGGAAATCAATCTGCTCCACCGGGTTTCGCGTGCAAGATCGGCGGACAGGTCGCCATCGTAATCGGCAACCGTGTCGGCATCCATCCTGTCCAATCCGCTCAATCCCGCCAACAGGAAAGCCGACCGCCGCTGGCCCGGCGACTCGTCTTGGTCCACGAAATCATCGAACTGTCCGGATGTGACCGGGTTTGCCCGCACGGGTTGCGCCAGCGCCAGCATCGACCAGCCTGCGCTTCCTTCCACCACCACACTTGCCCAGCGCATGGCATCGCGTTCCAGGCCCGCCGCCAGCATCGATGCGATCAGCGGTCCCGCATCGTCGGCAAGCGCTTGCGATACGGGAATACGCGCTGCGGCATAGGCGGTCAGAACCTGCCGGTCGTACGGAATTGCATCGGTCCCGCCCCAGATCGAACGTATCGCCGCCACACGTTCCGCCGGGTCCGCCGCGATGTAGGCGGCGCGCAGATCGTTGGCCGTCTGCATCAGATCGGCCTCGGCCCCGCCGCCCGCGCGTAACTGGGCGTAGAAATCCACCATCGCGGATGAAGATACCAGCCCTTCGCGCGCAGCAAGGGCGATGCCGGGCGCGCGCTGCTCCAACGGCAATGCCGGCGACAACGCGGCTGACCGTAGGTAATAGCCCGACGCATCGCTCATCAAACCGGCCGGGATCGTTTCACCCAAGGCGTTCGCCGCGGCAAACCGCCAGGGGGTCAATCCATCGACATCGTCCCATTCGATGTTGACCGCGCTGCGCGCCTGTCCCGCGGCGCCCGCATATCGTTGGGCCAGCAGAACGTCGATATTGGGCGCGATTTCGCCGCGTAGCGCGCGCTGGAGATTGGCACGCGCACGCGACGTTTCCCCGCCGAATGCGGTACAGATACCCTGCCACAATATCCATTCGGGATCCTCGCGAGTCCGGCCCTGCAAGCTGATGACCGGGCACGCGCCGGTCAGATCGGCAGTGCCGAGATAGGCCGCCAGCCCCGCATCGGTCAGGTTCGCGTTCCAATCAGCGGTTCCCACATCCTGCACGACGGCGCGAGCGATCGCATGTTCGCCGATCGTGTTGAGAGCGGCGGCGCGCAAGGCCGCAAAATCGACCGGGTCCATCCCGGCGGGCGCGCCCAACCGGCTGGCAAGCGCGCGCCGCGCCAAAATGTGGCCCCAACGCGACACCATCGGCCCGCGTAAACCAGTGAGAGCGGCGCGAACTATGCTGGCGGGTTGGCCGGATAGAGATTCAGGCGGCAAACCGCCCTCGCTTTCGTCCAGAATACCCACACGCGTCAGCGTGCGTTGTGCGCCGGGCGGAATGTCGAATTTCGGACGCAGCCCCAGCAACTGGTCCAATTCGTCCACCGACATCGCCTCCAACTGCCGCAAGGTCGGCAGGTTGGGGTTCTGCGATGCGCGCGAACTGCGCTGCGACGCGGCAGGTTCACGCGCGGAGGAAGAGCTGTCGGGAACGGATTGCACCACCGGCGTAGAAGTGGTCGCCGGTGCGCGCGGAGTGTTGGATGGGTCAGGCGCAGGACGTGAGGGTGGAGAGGGCGCGGCGGGCGCGGTTGGGCGAGCAGCCGGACGGGGCGCAGGTTCCTGCAGCGATGGCGGCAACAGCGATGCAGGCGCGTCCTGCGCCATGACGAGGGTCGAGCACAATACGGTCAGCGCCGCACCCCCGGTCACGACGCGCTTCATTCGCCCGCCCCCGGTACTGCGATATCCTGAGTGATTGGATGCAAAGGTTGCAGGCCGCCGTCGATATATGCCGCCATCGTCACCAGCGCCGCAATCAACAGCGTCAGCCCGACGATTTTGATGGACCGCCCTTTCGACCATGCGCGGCCATTCCGGTCCGATGACTGCATTGTAATTTGCGGCAAAGCCTCAATCCTTCGCTGCGGCGCAAGTTCGCTGGGCTTCGTTCGAAACCCAACACGACCGCGATCCGCTTTCTTGCCTCCGCCCTAACCCATGTATAGGCAGGGCGGCAATGACCCAGCACAAAACAACGCCTGCGTCAGAAGCCTCCTCGCGGCGCTCGCCTGCATTCAAGGGGGGCGCGCCAGCCGCCAGCATTTCGGATGGACAGATCGGCGGCATCGTGCGCCGTATCGGGCGACCCATCGTGCTGATCGGATTGATGGGGGCCGGCAAATCGACAGTCGGGCGGCGGCTCGCAGCGATGATGCAGGTCGGTTTCATCGATGCGGACGATGAAATTCAGGCTGCCGCGCAGATGTCGATCGGCGAGATGTTCGACACCTATGGCGAACGATATTTCCGCGATGGCGAACGGCGCGTCATGGCCCGCCTGATGGACCGCGAAAGCGGCGTCATCGCCACGGGCGGGGGCGCTTTTTGCGAGGCAGAGACGCGCGCGCTGATCCTGAAGAAAGGTCTGGCCGTGTGGATCGACTGTTCCATCGACGTATTGGTCCAGCGCACCGCCCGTCGAAACTCCCGCCCGTTGCTGCAGCAGGGCGATCCCCGCACTATTCTGGCCGATCTGCACGAACGGCGCGCACCCCTTTATGCCCAGGCGCCGATACGTATTTCCAGCGACGATACCCCGCACAACGAAACCGCGATACGGATATTGGAGGCGATCGAACGGTGGCTGTAATCCCCGTCCATACCGGCGCATCGGGCGTAAGATCCTATGACGTTCGCATCGGCCACGGCTTGATCGATGACATTGCGGTGGAGGTCGGTCCGCTGCTTCGCAAACGGCGAGTTCCGATCGTCACCGATCGCAACGTGCGCGCCGCCTGGGGCAATGCATTGGGCGCGGCGCTGGATGCCGCCGATTACGAACCCTGCTGGCATATCGTCGAACCGGGCGAAGCATCGAAAAGCTGGGACGGTTTGCGCGCGGTGACCGATTGGCTGCTGGCAGAAGGGGTCGAGCGGGGCGATCAGGTGCTGGCCCTGGGTGGCGGTATCGTAGGCGATCTGACGGGCTTTGCCTGCGCCGTTCTGAAACGGGGTTGCGGCTTTATCCAGATACCGACCACATTGCTGGCGCAGGTCGATTCCAGCGTCGGCGGCAAAACCGCGATCAACACCGCTGCGGGAAAGAACCTGATCGGTGCATTTCACCAACCGTCTCTGGTGCTGGCGGACACGCGAACCCTGTCCACTCTACCCCCGCGCGAAATGCGTGCCGGATTTGCAGAGGTCCTGAAATACGGTGTGCTCGGCGACGCGGAATTTTTCCGATGGTGCGAAACGAACGGCCATGCAGTCATTGCGGGCGACGCTGAAGCGTTGGCTTACGCCGTTACCCATAGCGTTGCGGCAAAAGCGCGCATCGTTGCGCAGGACGAACGCGAAACGACCGGCGTAAGGGCGCTTTTGAACCTGGGTCATACGTTCGGCCATGCATTGGAAGCGCAAACGGGGTTTTCGGACCGATTGCTGCATGGCGAGGCGGTAGGTTTGGGTATGGCGCTGGCCGCACGCTTTTCCGCGCGGCAAGGATCATGTTCGCAAGCGGACGCGGTACGGATTGGCCAAGCCGTTGAAAGCGTCGGACTGCCTGCCTCACTTGGCGCGCTCAAACTGGGATGCGACGGCGCAACGCTGGTCGATCATATGCGGCACGACAAAAAGATGGACGCGGGCCGTTTGCCCTTCATCCTGCTCAACGGCATTGGGCACGCCTATTACGACCGCAACGTTTCGCTGAAGGATGTCGGCGAATTTCTCGATGCCGAGCTTGCCGACGGGCTGTAATCGGGCCGTAAGCACGCGGTTATTCCAGTTCCAGGATTACCGCATCCACCGCCAGGCTCTCTCCCTGCTGCGCGTTGATAGCCGCAACGGTTCCCGCCTTTTCCGCGCGCAGGATGTTTTCCATTTTCATCGCCTCGACCGTCGCCAACGGCTGGCCGGGCTGAACCTCCTCGCCTTCGCCGACGTGCAGTTTGACGAGCAGGCCCGGCATCGGGCAAATCAGAAACTTGCTGAGATCAGGCGGGATTTTCTCGATCATGTGGCTTGCCAACGGCGCGACATGCGCGGGCAATATTCGTAGAGAATGCGCCGCGCCGCGGGTCGTGATGCGGTAACCGGCCCTGGTGCGCTTCAATTGCACCGTCAGCATATCGCCGTCCGCTTCGACCGCGACGACTTCACTTCCCGGCGTATATTCCATCTCCAGTTCGACCGTTTCGCTATCGACGGTGATGGCGTCTTCTTCCATGCGAACCTGATAATCCGTGTCGTCCAGCCGCACCGACCAGTCTCCGGTCGGCAGGGTCGCGCCATTCAACTGGCCATCGATCCGCCGCGCCCGGTCCGCATCGATAGTTGCGATGACACCGCCGATGGCTGCGACGATGCGTTTCGTTTCGGGCGATGCCGCCGCCCCTTCGAACCCGTCCGGATATTCCTCCGCAATGAAGCCGGTGGTGATATTCCCGCTCAAAAACCGTGGATGTTGCATAATGGCGGACAGGAAATCGACATTGTGCCCCAACCCCTCGATGCGAAATGCGTCCAGCGCCCGCACCTGCAAGGCTGCCGCCGCATCGCGGGTTTCACCCCAGGTGATAAGCTTCGCGATCATCGGGTCGTAGAACATCGACACTTCGCCGCCTTCCTGCACACCGTCATCGACACGAATGCCGCCGCCGTCCCGGGGCAGACCGCGCAAATCGCCTGCCCACGGTTCGACCGGCGGTTCGTACCGTACCAACCGCCCGGTACTGGGCAGGAAGCCGCGATAGGGGTCTTCGGCATAGACGCGGCTTTCCATCGCCCACCCGTCGATGCGGACGTCGTCCTGCGTCATCGTCAGCCGTTCCCCGGCGGCGACGCGGATCATCTGTTCCACCAGATCGACGCCGGTGATGGCTTCGGTAACCGGATGTTCGACCTGCAGCCGAGTGTTCATTTCCAGGAAATAGAAACTGGCCCCGGTCCTGTCCGCGCCGCTGACGATCAGTTCGACCGTCCCGGCGCTGTGATAATCGACCGCCTGGGACAAAGCGACCGCCTGTTCACCCATCGCGCGGCGCATTTCGGGTGTGACGAAGGGCGACGGCGCTTCTTCCACGACCTTTTGATGGCGGCGCTGAATGCTGCATTCGCGTTCGTTCAGATAGATGACGTTGCCGTGTTTGTCGCCCAGCACCTGAATTTCGATATGGCGCGGGTCTTCGATGAACTTTTCGATGAAGACGCGGTCGTCGCCGAAGCTGTTGAGCCCCTCGCGCTTGGTCGCTTCGAACCCTTCCTCGCACGTCGGTATCGTTCCAGGCAAGCCGCATCCCCTTGCCGCCGCCGCCCGCACTGGCTTTCATCATCACGGGGTAGCCGATGTCGTTGGCCCATTTCAGCGCGTCCGCCGTGGTGTCGATCGCTTCGGGACTGCCGGGTACGGTGTTGACGCCGGCGGCCTTGGCCAGTTTCTTGCTTTCGATCTTGTCGCCCATCGCCGCGATGGCGCCGGTCGGGGGGCCGATGAAGGCGATGCCCGCCGCTTCCAGCGCCTCGACGAAACTGGCCCGTTCGGACAGGAAACCGTAGCCTGGATGCACCGCCTGCGCGCCCGTTTGTTCGCACGCTGCAATGATCTTGTCTGCCAGCAAGTAGCTTTCCGCTGCCTGCTGCGGGTCCGATATGCACCGCCTCGTCCGCCATCCGCACGAACGGCGCGCGCGCATCGGCATCGGAATAGACGGCGACGGTGGCGATACCCATCCGGCGTGCGGTCTTGATGACCCGGCATGCGATCTCACCGCGATTGGCGATCAGGATTTTCTTGAACATGTTAGCCTTCCCGGAGATAATCGCGGAGCTGTTGCGTGCGTTGACGGGTCAGCCCTTCCTTGCACGAGGAATAGATTAGCGGGCTGATCGAGCCACCGCGATACCGATCAGCTTCCACCTTGCAATGCGCATCGCGGAAAACCAGCCAGGCCCGCTGCGCCTCAAGCAGGATTGCAAAGTACGAAGGCTCGTCCGGGCTACCGAATTCAGCCTCGCGGTCTTTGGCGACATGGGCAGCCATACCCCATGCCGCGTTCAATTCACGGTCGGCGGCTCGAAATCGCTCGGCGGCACAGACATTCATTTCCAATTGAATGCCCCTGTCGGCTTCCGCCTGATTGCACTTTGCACCGTTATACGGAAGCGCCTGCGTCAGCATGACGAGCGACAGTACCAAGCTCATTCCGCTGGTTCCATAGGCCGGTCCGCGCGCATCGGCTCTTCGCCCGCCAGTGGCGTCAGTCCCAGCCGTGCGAACAAAGCGCCGTCGCTGTCGTCCCCTGCATTGGGGGCAGTCAACAGCTTATCGCCGGTGAAGATACTGTTTGCCCCAGCCATGAAGCACAGCGCCTGCGCGGCGTCCGACATGCTTTCGCGCCCTGCGGACAGGCGGACCATGCTCAACGGCATGGTGATGCGCGCCACAGCGACCGTGCGGACGAATTCGATATCGTCGATCTTGGCCATCGGCGTGTCGGCCAGCATATCGCCCAGCACGGTCCCCTTGACCGGAACCAGCGCGTTGACCGGCACGCTTTCGGGATGCTGCGGCAGAGTGGCAAGCGTGTGGACGAAGCCGACGCGGTCCGCGCGCGTTTCGCCCATGCCCACGATGCCGCCGCTGCACACATTGATGCCCGAATTGCGGACATGGTCGAGCGTTTCGATCCGCTCGTCGAACCCACGCGTGGAGATCACGCGTTCGTAATATTCCGGGCTGCTGTCGATGTTGTGATTGTAATAATCGAGCCCCGCTTCGGCCAGCATGTCCGCCTGTTTGGGAGTCAACATGCCCAACGTCATGCAGGTTTCCATGCCCATCGTCGCGCACACCCTTCACGATCTCGACGATCGCCAGCATATCGCGGTCCTTGGGATTGCGCCACGCGGCACCCATGCAGAACCGCTGACTGCCATTGTCCTTCGCCTGCGCGGCCGATTGCAGCACGGCTCGCACATCCATCAGCTTGGTTGCCTTGACCCCGCTGTCGGCATGGACGGACTGGCTGCAATAGCCGCAATCTTCGGGACACCCGCCGGTCTTGATCGAAAGCAGTGTGCACAGCTGAACCTGATCCGCCGGATGGTTCGCGCGGTGGACGGTCGCGGCCTGAAACAGCAATTCGGTGAAGGGAAGGTCGAACAGCACCGCGATTTCGTCGCGAGTCCAGTCGGTGCGGGGACGGGTCATAAAGGTTCTCCCCCCTCTGCAAACAGCGATAATTCTGAAAGCCTAGTCTTGGTAAGTTTGAGCATGCATCGGTTATACACTGAGACAGCTCCATTTCCGGGAAATAATCCTAGTGACTCAGCTTCGCAAGTATGCTCGCGATATTTTAACCGACTCAGATTGTGCTGATAAAAGATGAGCTTGCGAAGAGAAACTTTCATTGTAGATCTCCGGAATAAATGTCCTGTTTTCGCTCATCGTCAATTTCAGCACGAGCAAGTGAGGCTGCCAAAGCTATTCGCATTTGCCATTAGCTAAAGTAACTTGATCCACTTCACATTGCCGCATCCCGCCATGCCGCTATCATCAAAATCCCGTTTGAAACAATCGACGTAGGAACTATCTCGCCCAAATCCGCACCAGCGATCAATAAGCTCACTTCGCCGCCTCCAATTCCTCGCCCGCAGGCGGCATGTTGTGGCCCAGCAATCGCAGCACGTCGGCCCCGCATTCCACCACATTGCTGCCCGGCCCGTAAATACCTTGTACCCCGGCATCGCGGAGATAGTCGTAATCCTTCGGCGGGATCACGCCGCCGGCGATGACCTTGATGTCCGCGCGCCCTGCACCCGCAACAGAGTCGATCAGTTCGGGGATCAGCGTCTTGTGGCCTGCTGCAAGGGAACTGGCCCCGATCGCGTCCACCTCATTGTCGAGCGCCATCGTCGCGGCTTCTCCCGGCGTCTGGAACAGCGGCCCGCTGACCACGTCGAAACCCATATCGGTGAAGGCCGACGCGATGACGTTCGCGCCGCGATCATGGCCGTCCTGCCCCATCTTCGCGACCATCAGTTTCGGTTTGCGTCCCAGTCGCCGCCCCACCGCCTGCACCCCGTCCAGCACCTGTTGCCAGCGTCTGTCGAATTCATACGCGGTCTTGTACACGCCTTTCACCGGGGTCGGCACGGTGTCGTAACGTCCGAACACGTCCTCCATCGCGGACGATATTTCGCCCAGCGTGGCGCGCGCGCGCGCCGCATCGACGGCGAATTCCAGAAGATTGCCGTTCCCGCCGGCCGCCGCGCGCAACGCATCGAGCGCCGCCGTGCATGCCGCCTCGTCGCGACCATCGCGGTTCGCTTTCAACCGGGCGATTTGCCCTTCGCGTACGGCGTGGTTGTCGATATCCAGTGTGTCCAGATCGTCTTCCTCCTCGCGCCGGTATTTGTTGACCCCCACGACCACCGTTTCGCCGCGATCGACGCTGGCCTGTTTTTCCGCCGCCGCGCGCTCGATGGCCGCCTTGGGTGCGCCGCTCGCAACATATCGGGTCATGCCGCCCGCCGCATCGACCTCGGCGATCATGGTTTCCGCTTCCTCGACCAGCTTGGCCGTCAGTGCCTCGATATAGAAACTGCCGCCCAGGGGATCGACGACGTCGGTAATGCCGGTTTCCTCTTGCAACACCAATTGCGTGTTGCGGGCAATCCGCGCGCTGAAATCGGTGGGCAGCGCGATCGCTTCGTCCAGCGCGTTCGTGTGCAGGCTCTGCGTGCCACCCAACGTCGCCGCCATCGCTTCCACCGTGGTGCGAATGACGTTGTTGTAGGGATCCTGCTCCTGCAGCGACACGCCGCTGGTCTGGCAATGCGTGCGAAGCATCTTGCTGCGTTCTTCCTTCGCGCCCAACCCGTCCATCACGCGATACCACAGCGTCCGCGCGGCGCGCAGCTTCGCAATTTCCATGAAGAAGTTCATGCCGATGCCGAAGAAGAAGCTGAGGCGTCCCGCAAACGCATCCACATCCAGCCCGGTATCCATCGCCGATTGCGCGTATTCCTTGCCGTCCGCGATGGTGAAGGCCAGCTCCTGCACCGCCGTCGCGCCCGCTTCGTGCATGTGATAGCCGCTGATAGAAATCGAATTGAACCGCGGCATGTTCGCGCTGGTATAGGCGATGATGTCCGACACGATCCGCATGCTGGGCGCAGGGGGATAGATGTAGGTGTTGCGGACCATGAACTCCTTCAGGATGTCGTTCTGGATTGTGCCGCTTAGCTGTTCCGGCCCGACGCCCTGTTCTTCGCCGGCGACGATGTAGAACGCCAGGATCGGGATGACCGCGCCGTTCATGGTCATGCTGACCGACATGGTATCTAGCGGGATGCCGTCGAACAGGGTCTGCATGTCCGCCACCGTATCGATGGCGACGCCCGCCTTGCCCACATCGCCGACGACGCGCGGATGGTCGCTGTCGTAACCGCGATGGGTCGCGAGATCGAAAGCGACGCTCAGCCCCTTCTGCCCGGCGGCGAGATTGCGGCGATAGAACGCGTTGGATTCCTCGGCGGTCGAAAACCCCGCATATTGGCGGATGGTCCACGGGCGCCCCGCATACATGCTGGCCTTCACGCCGCGAGTGAACGGGGCGAAGCCGGGCAGGCCGGGATCGGGCGCATCCGCTGCGGTATAAAGCGGCTTGATAGCGAAACCTTCGGGCAGGTCGGTCGTCAGATCGCGGCCCTTGGACTCCTTGTCCGCGAGCGCCTGCCAATCGGAAAGGGTGGGTTTGTCGGTCATGGGTTCGTGTTACATCGTTCGTCATCCCCGCGAAAGCGGGGACCCAGCTTTCTTTGCGAAACACCTCAAACTGGGTTCCCGCCTGCGCGGGAATGACGGTTCTCTTATTCAGGTTTCACTTGCCCTGGAACGCCGCTTTACGTTTTTGCAGGAACGACATCGCACCCTCGATCGCGTCCTTGCTGTCCCCCGCTTTCCACTGTCCCTCGGCTTCGCCGCGCATCGCGCCCGCGTAGTCGAGATCGAGTGCACGGGCGATGTTCTGGCGCATGACGCCCAGCGCCACGGTCGGCCCCTTCGCCAGTCGCTGCGCCAGCGCATTCGCTTCGTCCATCAGCGCATTGTCGGCAACTGCCTTGTAAACCAGCCCCCAATCAGCCGCCTGATCCGCATGGATCTTCTCGCCCAACAGCATCATCTGCGTCGCGCGCGCCTTGCCCACCAGGCGTGGCAACATCCAGCTCGCGCCGCCGTCGGGGACCAGGCCGATATTGACGAACGCCTGCAGGAAATAGGCGCTGGCCCCGGCGATCGCGAAATCGCTGGCCAGCGCGATGGAACATCCGATGCCTGCCGCCGGGCCATTGACAGCAGTGATGATCGGCACAGGGCATCGCGCGAATTCCATCATCAGCGGGTTGTAGCTGCGGTTAAGCGAATCATACGCGCGCCGTCCGCCCGTCGCCGAACCGCTAGCCCCGTTTCCAGAGTTATGGGCAAGATCGGCGCCCGAACAAAACGCCCGGCCCGCCCCGGTAATCAGGATGGCACGCGTGTCGCCCGGCCCTGCCAATACATCACGTATCTCGACCGCCATATCGGGCGGGCAGGCGTTCAACCGGTCGGGCCGGTTGAGGGTGATGGTCGTCACATCGTCCGCGATTTCGACGAGAATGTGTTCGTAGGACAAGTGCGCTCTCCCAAACTGGTTATCGGCGTTTGGCCTACCAACGTGGCGGGCGCGATGGCAAGTCCGCTACGATGCGGGACGTCGCAAGGTTCAGCGACCGACTTGCGGCGTTTCCATAATTTCGGTCAGCTGGCCCATCATATCCTTGGGATGAAGGAAGAAGATCGGCGTCCCATGCGCCCCGATGCGGGTGGGGCCCAAGATACGCTTGCCCAGCCCTTCGAACCATTCGCGCGCGGCGTGGATATCCGGCACCTCGTAACAAAGATGGTGCTGCCCACCGAGCGGGTTCCTTTCGAGGAAAGTGCGAATGGCAGACATTTCGCCGAGCGGCTCGATCAGTTCGATCTGCGTGCCTTTGCCCACTTCACCGGACGCATCGGGCGTATCGACGAAGCACACCGACACACCCTGTTCCGGCAAGTCGAAAGGTTCTTGGATGCAAACTGCACCCATGGTGTCGCGGTAATAAGCAATGGAATCCGCGATGGAGGGCGTTGCAACGCCGATGTGATTGAGACGGCCCAGTTTCATTGATCCAACATTCCTACCGGCGGACGAAACCGAATATACGACACAATCCGCTTTATGTTCAAAAAGAAGGCAGCGAGAACCGTCGCGTTGAGAATGACGATCATATACACATCATACTTTGATACTGCACCTTCTTGTGGATCTATAATGTTGGCGAATGAAAAGAACGCCACCATGACAGTAAAAATTAACCAAGACCAATCACTATTTAAGATACGAAAGGGATTCTTAGAGGGGGCTTTTATAATCTTATCGTAGCCTCCATAAATTCTTCCGCTTAATTTTGGTGTGACTAACTCACCCCTCGTTTTTATGAGCTCAGTTATATTGACGCATATAGCACTTGCCGTATCGAAGTTATCAAAATTTAAAACAGCCTCTCCATGCTTCAACAATTCTACGCTCACACCTTCTACGGCGCCGACAATAGAAACGTTCTCGATAAGAACTATTGAGTCGAGTGAAAATCTTATCGCTACTGGCTCATTACTACTGACCTTTGACGAATCAATTTCTGATACCGAAGGATTCCATAGAAAAATGACATGTTTAATTACGCCCTTAACGTCTTTTCCCTCGAAGGTTGCTGTTATGCGATCATCTCTTTTAATTAAGTCAAATTGACTTCGAGAAATGATATCATAGCATAAAAAGCGCTGGCGACTAAAATGTAAAACAAGAACTACACCAAGTACACTAAGAATTAAGCTAGCTACAGATATGGTAAGGTTTATCACAACGGAATATTGTCATGCTTCTTCCACGGGTTCTCCAACACCTTCCCGCGTAGCTTCCGCAACCCCAGCGCAATCCGCCGCCTTGTCGAGTGCGGGTAGATCACGTCGTCGATATAGCCGCGTTGCGCCGCCACGAATGGATTGGCGAAGCGGTCTTCGTATTCCTTCGTTTTCTCGGCGATCTTGTCGGGATCATCGCGGTCTGAACGGAAGATGATTTCCACCGCGCCCTTCGCGCCCATCACGGCGATTTCCGCGGTCGGCCAGGCGTAGTTCAGATCGCCGCGCAGGTGCTTCGATGCCATCACGTCATATGCGCCGCCATACGCCTTGCGTGTGATGACGGTGATCTTCGGCACGGTCGCTTCGGCATAGGCGAACAGCAGTTTCGCGCCGTGTTTGATGATGCCGTTATGCTCCTGCGCGGTGCCGGGCAGGAAACCGGGCACATCCACGAAAGTCAGGATCGGGATATCGAACGCATCGCAGAACCGCACGAACCGCGCGGCTTTCTTCGATGCGTTGATGTCGAGCACGCCCGCCAGCACCATCGGCTGGTTCGCGACCACGCCGACCGTGCGCCCCTCGATCCGGCCGAACCCGCACAGGATGTTCCCGGCATGAGCGGGCTGGACCTCGAAGAAATCCCCTTCGTCCAGGACTTTCGCGATCACTTCGTGCATATCGTAAGGCTGGTTGGCGTTGTCGGGGATCAGCAGATCGAGGCTGGCTTCCTCCCGGTCGAACGGGTCGGCGGTGGGCCGTTCGGGCGCATCCTGACGGTTCGAAAGCGGCAGGAAGTCGAAGAAATCGCGCGTTGCCAGCAGGGTTTCGATGTCGTTCTCGAACGCCAGATCGGCCACGCTGGTCTTGGTCGTATGCGTCACCGCGCCGCCCAATTCCTCCTGCGTGACGACCTCGTTGGTCACTGTCTTGACCACGTCCGGCCCGGTCACGAACATGTAGGAGCTGTCCTTCACCATGAAGATGAAGTCGGTCATCGCCGGGCTGTACACCGCCCCGCCCGCGCATGGTCCCATGATGAGGCTGATCTGCGGCACGACGCCGCTGGCCAGCACGTTGCGCTGGAACACGTCGGCATAACCGCCCAGCGAGGCGACCCCTTCCTGAATACGCGCGCCGCCGCTGTCATTGAGGCCGATGATCGGCGCGCCGACTTTCAGCGCATTGTCCATGACCTTGCAGATTTTCTCCGCATGGCGTTTCGACAGCGATCCGCCGAACACGGTGAAATCCTGCGAATAGACATGGACCAACCGCCCGTTGATCGTGCCGCTGCCGGTGACGACACCATCGCCGGGGAATGTCTGATCGCCCATGCCGAAATCGGTGCAGTCGTGTTCGACATACATGTCGAGTTCTTCGAAGCTGCCTTCGTCCAGCAGCACGTCCAGCCGTTCGCGCGCGGTCAGCTTACCCTTGGCGTGCTGGGCATCGATGCGCTTTTGCCCGCCGCCCATCCGCGCGGCTTCCCGGCGGCGCTTCATTTCGGCGATCTGCGGCGTTTCGGCGATGTTGGCTGGCAAGTGGCGGACCCTTTTCATATCAGAATTCGGCATTGCCGCGCACGCGGCGGACGGTCAAGATATCAGACCTTCACCACGCCGAGCGCCACCAGATCGCGCGCGCAATCGAGGATGCTTTCCTCCTCCGCACGGGTTTTCCAGCCCAGCCGCTCCAACGCGTGACCGGCATCCACATGGCGGCTCTTGCCCAGTTCCGGCTTAATCGTCTTGACCCCTTCATTAAAGGCGCCGGCGATCGACACCATCCAGTTGGGCATGATCTTTTTGGGTACTTTGCCAGTGAGTTCGGCCGGAAGACCTGCACGCAGCACTTCGGCGATTTCGATCATTTTCATAAACCGCCCTGCGGCCAGGAAACGTTCGCCGCCAAGGTCCGGTTCTTCGAGGCAGCGGACATGTAGATCGGCGACATCGCGCAGATCGACCACGGCGAAACCCAGATCGGGCGCCATCGGCATGGACCCGTCCATCAATTGCTTCACCGCTTCCACCGAAGCGGAAAATTTCGCATTGTCCACCGGGCCGAGCACCATCGACGGGTTGACGCTGACGAACTCCATTTCCCCGTTTGCCGAACCGCTGTGATCGGCGATCCAGCCGCGCGCGGCAGCCTCCGCGATGGTTTTGGATTTGACGTAAGGGTACACGTCGGGGTGATGGATGTCCGTCCAGTCGCTTTCATCGACGGTATAGTCCGTTTCGCTGCGGCCATAGGCGACCGCCGCCATCGAACTGGTCTGTACGAACCGGGTGACGCCCGCTTCTTTCGCAAACCGCAGGGCACGCAAGGTTCCCTCGCGCGCAGGCACGACCATCTCGTCTTCATCCTTGGGCGTGGCGGCGCTGATGGGGGAGGCGACATGCGCGACGTGGGTGCAGCCGGCATTTGCCTCCGCCCATCCGGCATCGTCCATCAGTTCGGCCTCGAACACTTTGAGCGCCGTGCCGAACCGTTCGTGCAGCCCCGCCTCGCTCTTCGCCAAATCGCGAACCGTGGTGTGAACGCGCCATCCTTTCTCCAGCAGCTGTCCGATCAGCTCGCCTGCAATATACCCCGTGCCGCCCGTTACCAGAACCGTGCCCGCCATCATCATTCTCCCGTTCGATCCGGGCGTAGCGCGCGGACGGTCCGGCGGCAAATCAGCGCATCAGGACGAGTTCTTCGGACATGGTGGGGTGAACGGCCACGGTGTTGTCGAAATCCCGCTTCGTCAGTCCGGCCTTCACTGCGACCGCCGCGGCCTGCATGATCTCGGCCGCTTCGGGGCCGATCATGTGCAGGCCGACCACGCGCCCGCTGTCGCCGTCGCAGATCATCTTGTAGAGGCTGCGTTCGTTGCGTCCGGCGACCACGTTCTTCATCGCGCGAAAATCGGAGGTGTAGATGCGGACGGAGCCGAGCTTCGTGCGCGCTTCGCCTTCGGTCATGCCGACGCTGGCGATCGGCGGATGGCTGAACACGGCGCTGGGGATGCAGTCGTAATCGACGGTGGTTGGGGTGTTGCCGAACAGGGTGTCCGCGAATGCCTGCCCTTCGCGAATGGCAACGGGGGTCAGTTGTACGCGGTCCGTCACGTCGCCCACAGCGTAAATGCTGTCCACGCTGGTCTTGCTGTATTCATCGACACGGATTGCACCGCGATCGGTCAGATCGATACCCAGTTGCGCCAGTCCCAGACCTTCCGTATTGGGAACACGCCCGGTCGCGTACATCACGCAATCGACCTCCATCGCGTCGTAATTGGTCATTTCGACGCGCAGGCAGCCTTCATCGGTTTCGGTAATCGATTGGAACTGCGCGTTGAACCGGAACTGGATGCCCTTGGTCATGCTGATCTGCAGCAGTCGATCGCGCAACGCCTCGTCATAGCCGCGCAGGATCTGATCGCCGCGATTGATAATCGTCACATCGACGCCGAATTCGTTGAAGATACCGGCAAACTCGTTCGCGATATAGCCGCCGCCCGCAATCAGGATACTTTTGGGCAAGCTATCGAGATGAAACGCCTCGTTCGAAGTTATGCCCAGTTCGGAACCAGGGCATTGCGGCACATGCGGGCGGGCCCCGGTACAGATCAGGATGGTTTTGGCGGTGATTGTCTTGCCGCTGGCCAGAGTAACCTCGTGCGGGCCGGTCACCGTCGCACGTTCGCCGTACACCGTGACGCCGTTATTCTCCAGCGTATCGGTGTAAAGGCCGTTCAGACGGGTGATATCGTTCTGCACATGATCGCGCAGTTTCGCCCAGTCGAAAGTGGCGTTTTCGACCGTCCAGCCGAACGATTGCGCGTCTTCGAGATCTTCGGCGAAATGGGCGCCATAGACCAGCATTTTCTTGGGCACGCAGCCGCGGATCACGCAGGTTCCGCCGACGCGGTATTCCTCCGCAATGGCGACCCGCGCGCCGTAGGACGACGAAACCCGGCTGGCGCGCACTCCGCCCGACCCTGCGCCGATGGTGAACAGGTCGTAATCGTAATCTGGCATAAAGTGTCCTAGTCCGCCGTCGTGGCACGTGCGCTATAGTATCGCGGACGCTTTCAATTCAATGGCTGCGCCGCCGTAACAGTCGCTTCGCGCAAGGGCGCACGGCATTTGACACCGTCGCGCGTTGTAAACTAAGGCTTTTGCCGTCTGGTTGCGAGGGAGTGGGATAGCGATGGGACAACGATTTTCACAGGCCGATACCGCACGCGCGCCATGCGGCCTCAGACGGTTCTTTCAGGACAATGGCAGCGTAATCGACATCGCAGCCGGCGCGGCCATCGGCGAAGCGCAGCTGGAAAAGACCGTATATCTGCTGGCCGAAGGCTGGATCACCCTGTCGCATCTGTCGGTCGGCGGCCGCCAGTCCGTCACCGCCACTTACATGCCGGGCGATATCATCAATCTCGACACTTTATGCGAAGACCAGCCCCAGGGTCGGTTGCAGAGCCTGACGCGCGCAAGACTGATCTGCGTCACGACGCGGCAATTGCAGGATGCGATCGTGGCGGAGCCGAAACTCGCCTTCGACATATTCCAGCGCATGATCGCGGATGCCGACTGGCTGCGCGAGGCCATCGGCGCGGTCGCACAGTTGAGTGCGCGCGATGCCCTGCTGTATTTCGTCGCGCAAACCCGGCGGCGGCAGATTGCGTTCGGCATGTTGGGTGCGGACCGGACGCGGTTTGCCCTGCCCGTGTCGCAAAAAGAGCTGGCGAACATCATCGGCATTTCCACCATTCACGTCAGCCGATCGCTGAAGGACTTGCGGGAAATGAACCTGTTCACGCTGCGATCGCGGATGATCGACGTGCACGATCTGTCCGCATTCGACAACGCCTTTGCGAAACTAACTCGCCCTGCGAGGCCCGCCGCGATCTAGTTCGGGTGCAGTCCTGCCGCCGCCAACAACGCGTCGGTGCTGGCATCGAAACTCTCCCCGCCATCCTCGATCCGATTGGCGACCTGTTTGCCCAGTTCGACCCCGAACTGATCGAACGGATTGACCCCCATCAGAACGGCATTGGCGAATGTGCGATGTTCGTGGAATGCGATCAGCGCGCCCAGCGTGGCCGCGTCCAGATCGTCGCACAGGATCGTGGCGCTGGGCCGGTCGCCCGGAAAATTGCGCGCCCCGTCCGCGTCCGCCTGCCCCGCCATCAACGCTGCCCCTTGCGCGAAGCAATTGGTCAACAAGATGCGATGATGCGCCGGGTCCAGATCGTCTCCGGGTGCGATGGTGGCAAGGAAATCGACCGGGATCAGATGCGTGCCCTGGTGCAGCAATTGGAACACGGCATGCTGCGCGTCCGTCCCCACCCCGCCCCAGGTCACCGGCGCGGTCGGCGCCGTTACAGGCGTTCCATCCGCGGTCACGCTCTTGCCGTTGCTTTCCATTTCCAGCTGTTGCAGATAATCGGGAAACAGGGTCAGCCGTTCGTCGTAAGCGAACACTGCGCGGGTTTCGCAACCCTTGATGCGCGCATAATACTGATCGGCGAAGGCCGCGCGCAAGGGCAGATTGGCGCGCCCATCCGTATCGCGGAAATGTTCGTCCACCGCGCGCGCGCCGGCCAGAAACTGCGCGAACTCGTCCCACCCGATCGCCATCGCGACGGGAAAACCGATGCTGGACCATAACGAATAGCGCCCGCCCACCGTCTCGCTGAATGGCAGGACACGCGTTTCGTCCACGCCGAATTCCACTGCGGCATCGGGATTGGCGGTCAGCGCGATAACCCGCCCCATCGGATCGGCGACGCCATTATCCTCCAGCCATTTCAGCGCACTGCGCGCGTTGGTCATGGTTTCGACGGTGGTGAAGGTCTTGGACGCGACCGCGATCAGGGTCGCGGCGGGATCGCATCGAGCAAAGGCCGCCTCCAGCGCCAAACCGTCTATGTTGGAGACGACATGCACGTCGATCTTCGCCAGATCGCGCGTCAGGGCATCGACCGCCAGCGCTGGGCCCAGCGCGCTGCCGCCAATGCCGATATGGATCAGATGTTTGACCGGCCCCGCCGCATTATCCAGCAAACCGTCATGGATCGCATCCACCAGCATCCGCATTCGCGCGTGCAGTGCCGACGCTTCTTCCACTGCCGCCGGGCTGCCGATCCCGCGCTGTGCGGTATGCTGCGCGCTGCGCCCTTCAGTGTTGTTGATACGTTCGCCATCGAGCAAAGCGGCACGCTTTTGGGCAAACTCGCAAGCGTCGGCCAAACGCTCGAAGCCGTCCAGCAGCGCATCGTCGAGATGGGTCTTGGACCAATCGAAACGGATGCCGTTTTCCGCCCCTTCTGCATCCGCCCCACTTGCATCCGCCCATGTCAGGCGGTGGGACAGGGCATCCACGCGGCCCGCATCGCCGAACAGATCGCGCAGGGTCCGCTTGGGCAGCGCATGCAGATCATTCCACAGGCCCGATACCGTATCGTTCATACACAAATCCTTTGGCCGCGCTCTTCCCCGATGCGCGCGCAGGCGATAAAGGCTGGGGCGATGTTTGCAAACCCCGCTCCCTCGGTAAACGCGCCGCCACGCCATGCGATGCATCATGCGGTATAAAAGCGTGACCGCCATCGTCGATCCCGCGCCCGACGAACAGCGCCAGGCGAAAAATGGCATGCAGAAAGACGCCCAGAAAGAGGACGGCAGCTTCGTCATGTTCGTCGTCAAGCTGGCGCTGATCGTCCTGATCTTCCGCAGTTTCATCTTTTCGCCGTTCTCCATTCCCAGCGAAAGCATGCTGCCGCGACTGATGAACGGCGACTATCTGCTTGCGGCGAAATGGCCCTATGGCATCAGCAAATATTCGCTTCCGGGCGAAGTGCCGATCATACCTGGACGCATTTTCGCAAGCGCCCCGGAACCCGGCGATATCGTCATCTTCAAACATCCCATCGACGGGGTCGATTATATCAAGCGCGCCATCGCGCTGCCCGGCGATACGGTGGAGGTGGCGGATGGCACGCTGATTTTGAACGGCGCGGTCATCCCCCGGCGACGGATCGCGGACATCGACGTTCCGCTGTCGCCCAACACCAGTTGCCATCCGTTGGCGCAACTGGTCGAACTTGGCGAAGATGCGCTGGCCTGCCGATACCCCCGTTACCGCGAAACCCTGCCGTCCGGGCGCGCTTACGACATCATCGATCTGGGCCGATCCGACGCGGACGATTTCGGCCCGGTCATCGTGCCGGAAGGGCGTATGTTCGTGATGGGCGACAACCGCGACAATTCGCAGGACAGCCGCTTCCCGGCAGAGGCGAATGGCGGCGTCGGTATGGTCCCGATGGACTTGCTGGTCGGCCGCGCGACGGTGCTGATGTGGTCCACCGATGGCGGGGCCGAATGGATAAAACCCTGGACCTGGTTCACCGCCGCGCGCGGCAGCAGGATCGGCGACGTTCTTTGACCAAAGGTTCGCCAAACGATGTTTTGCCTGCGCCGGCGCGCTCCTGGCTGGCTGGATTGGGCATCGAACCGGGCGACGACGCATTGTGGCTGATGGCGCTGACTCACGGCAGCTTCGGCGCGAAACGCGATTACGAGCGGCTGGAGTTTTTGGGCGACCGCGTCCTCGGCCTCGCCATTGCGGACTGGCTGTACGAACGCGGGACGGGCGCGGAAGGCAATCTGTCGCAACGGCTGAACGTGCTGGTCAGCGGTCGGACCTGCGCCGCAATCGCACGCGACATCGGCGTGCCGCCGCATGTCCGGCTGGGCAAACAGGCGCGCGACGATGGCGGGGCGGACAGCGACAATATTCTGGGCGACGTGATGGAAAGCCTGCTCGGCGCCAGTTTCATCGAACGCGGTTTCGACGCGACCGCCGCCACCATCCGCACGATCTGGGACCATGCAGTCAGCAGCGATGCGGGCACGGTCAAACACCCCAAAAGCGCGTTGCAGGAATGGGCGGCGGGCAATCGGCGCAAAAGCCCCGAATACGCGATCGTCAACCGTTCCGGCCCCGATCACAAGGCCAGCTTCACCGTGCGCGTATCGGTGTTGAACGTCGGCGAGGCGGAAGCGGTCGCCCCCAGCAAAAGCGCAGCGGAACGGGCCGCAGCAAAGCGTTTCATGGAATTGTACGGATGACCGATATGCAGGAAAGATGCGGCGTCGTCGCCATCATCGGGGCGCCCAATGCGGGCAAATCGACACTGGTGAACCAGTTGGTCGGGCAGAAAGTCGCGATCACCAGCGCAAAGGCCCAGACGACGCGGGCGCGGATGCTCGGCATCGCGCTCGACCGTACCGACGATACCGCCACACAGATGCTGCTGGTCGATACGCCCGGCATCTTTGCCCCCAAACGCCGACTGGACCGCGCAATGGTCAGCGCCGCATGGGAAGGCGCGAGCGAAGCCGATGCGGTGATCTTGCTGGTCGATCCGATCAAACAACGGCGGCACGAGTTGGAACCGCTGGTGGAAGCGCTCGCAAAACGCCCGGAACGAAAACTGCTGGTGCTGAACAAGGTCGATAAGGCGGTGAAGGAACCGCTGCTGTCCCTGGCACAGGATTTGACGCAGAAGGCACAATTCGACGAGGTGTTTTTCGTATCCGCGCTGACCGGTGACGGCGTTCCCGAACTCAAGAACCACCTGGTCGGTCTGATGCCGGACGGCGCGTGGCACTACCCCGAAGATCAGGTGTCCGACACCAGCGAACGCCTGCTCGCCGCCGAAATCACGCGCGAACAACTGTACAAACAGCTGCACGACGAACTGCCGTATGACAGCGCGGTACGCCCCGAAAGCTACACCCACCGCAAAGACGGCAGCGTCGAAGTGCGCCAGCAAATCGTGATCGGCCGCGAAAGTCAGAAGCCGATCGTGCTGGGCAAAGGCGGCAGCATGATTAAGAGTCCATCGGCGAGGCCGCGCGTAAGGAGTTGGCCGAAGTGCTGGGCGTAACCGTGCATCTGTTTCTGCACGTCAAAGTCAGCGAAAACTGGGCCGACGACAAGGAAGTGTTCGAGGAAATGGGGCTGGAATTCGGGCGGTAAGATGGCCCTTTCACTACAACCGTTACCCCAGCGAAAGCTGGGGTCGCTTGCCATAAGCGCCCCGTCCATATGACAGCGATCCCAGCTTTCGCTGGGATGACAATGTCACGCCAGGATGTCGTCGAACAGATCGCGCCATTCGGGGTTGCGGGCTTCGATCCGTTCGACCTTCCAGCTTCGCTTCCACGCCTTCATGGCTTTCTCCCGTGTGATCGCTTCTTCGATCGAGTTGTGATGTTCGACCAGCACCAGCCGGTCCAAACCGTATTTGCGGGCGAACGTTGAACCGCTGCCGTTGCGATGCTGGATCATCCGCGCGGCAATGTCGGACGTCACGCCTATGTACAAAACGCCGTGAGGTTTGTTGGTCAGAATGTAAGTGTAACCGCCTTTCATCCCTGCATTCCTCGCGATAGACTGTCACTCCAGCGAAAGCTGGGGTCGCGTGCCATAAGCGCCCCGTCCATATGACAGCGTTCGCAGCATTCGCGGGAATGACGGACCGATCCTACCGCTTTTTCACCACTGCTATTTTATGCTTTTTCGCGAAATCCTTGGTGGATTCCTCGCTGCGGTTGAGCGCTTTGGCGATGGCTTTCAGCCCGTGACCCTTCCCGGCGAGGAGTTTCAGTTTGCCCGCCTCTTCGCCGGTCCACGGTTGTTTGTGCCGTTCGAATTTGTCCTTCGCCATCAGCTCGCCGCCTTCTTTGCCGCGGGTTTCTTCTTCGCCGCAGGTTTTTTCGCAGCTGCTTTCTTGGCAGGTGCCTTCTTGGCCGCCGCCTTCTTTTTGGCAGGTGCTTTCTTCTTGGTCTTTTTCTTCGGCGGGCCTTTCGCGATGCGGTCGTCGATCAGCTGTATCGCCTGTTCTTCGGTCACATCTTCGGGCTTCATGTCGCGCGGGATAGTGGCGTTGTTGGTGCCATCCGTGACGTAGGGGCCATACCGGCCCGGCAACACTTTCATCTCGCCGCCGCTGGTCGGATGTTCCTTGAACGTCTTGATCGGTTCGGCCTTGGCACGACCGCCCCCCTTGCGGTTGGCCGCTTCGGCCAGCAAAGACACGGCTGCATTCATACCGGTGTCGAACACATCGCGTGTGGTCGTCAGTTTCGCATATTTGCCGTCATGGCGCAGATACGGTCCGTAACGCCCGATCGCCGCTTCGATCTCCTTCCCCGTTTCGGGATGTTCGCCGACGATACGCGGCAGCGCGAGCAGCTTGAGCGCCCATTCCAGATCGAATTCGTCCAGATCCTTGGGAATGCTGGCGCGTTTCGCCTCTTTGCCTTCGCCCAATTGCACGTAGGGGCCGAAGCGCCCGGTCTTGCGTTCGACCGGCAGATCGGTGACCGGATCGACGCCCATCACTTCGTTTTCGGCGGCATCTTCTCCATCGGCGCCGGGTTGCGCGAAACGGCGAGTGAATTTGCATTCGGGATAGTTCGCGCATGCGACGAATGCACCGAACTTGCCCCCGCGCAACGCCAATCGTCCATCGGCGCGACCTTCCTTTTCGCACAAGGGGCAGAAGCGCGCATCCTTGCCGTCGGCGCGTTCGGGGAAGAGATATTCGGACAGATATTCGTCCAGCACTTCCGTTACTTCGGACGGTTGGCGTTCCATCACCTCGTCCGTCTTGGGTTTGAAATCCTTCCAGAATGCGGCCAGCAGATCCTTGTATTTCTCCCGCCCGCCGGAAACCTCGTCCAGTTCGTCTTCCATGCCGGCAGTGAAATCATAGGCGACATATCGTTCGAAGAACCGTTCGAGAAACGATGTCAGCAACCGGCCCGATTCCTCTGCATGGAAACGGTTTTTTTCCACCCGCACATAATCGCGATCGCGCACGGTCTGAATGGTGGAGGCGTAAGTGGAGGGACGCCCGATGCCCAGCTCTTCCAGCCGTTTGACCAGCGAAGCTTCCGAAAAACGCGGCGGGGGCTGCGTGAAATGCTGGTTCGCCTCGACCGCCTTCTTCGCGGGCGTATCGCCCTGTCGCATCATGGGGAGCAGGTTGGCGTCGTCGTCCGCCCGATCGTCGCGCCCTTCCTCGTACACCGCCAGAAATCCGGGGAACTTCACCACCTGGCCCGTCGCGCGCAATTCATGCAGGCCGGCGGGATCGCGCAAAGTGATGGTGGTGCGTTCCAAAGCGGCGGCAGCCATCTGGCTTGCCATCGCGCGTTTGAAGATCAGAGAATAGAGCTTCGCCGCATCCCCCTGCCCGGCGCGGTCTTTCAGGAAGCTGGTGGGCCGGATCGCCTCGTGCGCTTCCTGCGCGTTTTTCGCCTTGGACGAATAATGGCGCGGCTTATCGGGGATATACGATCCGTCGAACCGCTGCGATATTGCTTTGCGCGCAGCGGAAATGGCGCTGGCATCCATCTGAACGCCATCGGTCCGCATGTAGGTGATGTCGCCCGCCTCGTACAGACCCTGCGCCAGCCGCATGGTATGGCTGGCGTTGTAGCCCAGCTTGCGGCTCGCCTCCTGCTGCAATGTCGATGTCGTGAACGGCGGCGAGGGATTGCGTTTCAACGGTTTGGTATCGACCGCCTCGATCGTGAAGGGGGCGTTTTCGATTTTCGCCTTCGCCTCCAGCGCGGCGCCTTCCGCGCCGATGGTCAGCTTGTCCAGCTTCGCGCCGTCATACTTCACCAGCCGCGCGTCGAAATCCGTGCCGTCATGCGCCATCTTCGCGACGATGGACCAATATTCGTCCGCCCGAAACGCCTCGATCTCGCGTTCGCGATCGACGATCAACCGCAACGCGACCGACTGCACCCGCCCCGCCGATTTCGCACCGGGCAGCTTGCGCCACAGAACCGGGCTGAGGGTAAAACCGAACAGTCGGTCGAGCGCACGGCGACCCAGATACGCATCGACCAGATCCATGTCGATCTGGCGCGGTCTGCCCATCGCTTCGGTGACGGCGGTCTTGGTGATGGCATTGAATGTCACACGGTCGACGCTTCCGGGCACGGCTTTACGTTTCTTCAGCACTTCCAGCACGTGCCATGAAATCGCTTCGCCCTCGCGATCGGGGTCGGTCGCGAGGACGAGGCGCGTTGCGGCTTTCGACGCATCGACGATGGCCTTCACCTGTTCCTTGTTGCGTTTGTCCTGATAGACTTCCCAGCTCATCGCGAAATCTTCGTCGGGCCGCACCGCGTCGTCCTTCTTGGGGAAGTCGCGGACATGGCCATAGGATGCCAGAACCTTGAAATCCTTGCCGAGGTAACCCTCGATCGTTTTGGCTTTGGCGGGGGATTCGACGATGACGAGTTGCATGGCGGTGGGGTCTGATCCTTACGTGTGTGTATGTGCGCGAGGGTGGGGTCGGTTTTGGTGCGGGGTCAAGAGGGCAATAAGGCGTTCATTCAATATCTCGTCGTTCGGGCGCTGCCGTCAGGCTTCGGCCCCATACATAATTGCGGATCACTGCTCTGCCAGCGTCACGAATATCAGCAGCCCGATGCACAAGCTTCCCAGCACCAGCAACGGAAGGAACCTGTCCAACAAGCGATTGCTCGCTGTCGTGTCGGGTTCTTTGTAAACGATGGCAGCCCAAATCGCGCCGATGGTGAACAGTATGTAGATAATGCCGATCGCGAGAGCGTAAAGGAGCCCCGCCGCAAGCGCATTACCCCCGTCACGCCCGCCCGATACCGTATGTTCGATAAGAAACAGTCCCGCTGCCGACAGTATCGTCGTCGCGGCGATAACCAAGGCCAGCCGCTGGTTCGCAGTGCGGTTTCGCCACCACATCAGGCCCACACCATCAAGCGAGGCTCACCCTGCCCGCCGCATGCCGCGTCAGCCGCCCGGCGATTTCCATTTCCAGCAGCGCCAGTTGCACCGCCGCCGCGCTATCGCCGGACTGACGGATCAGTTCATCGACCGACACGGGCGCGGTGGTCAGCAGGCTGGCGATGTCGGCAGGTTCGGCGTCGGCCAGCGCCTCTTCGGCGTAACCGTCGTGGTCGAACCCCTGTCCGGTTTCGCGGAAAGTCGAACGCGGCGTTCCGTCGAAACCGGACAGCAGTTCCATGACATCTTCGGGGGACTGCACCAGCACGGCCCCTTCGCGGATCAGGTGGTTGCAGCCCTGCGATCGTGCATCGAGCGGGCTGCCGGGGATCGCCATGACCTCGCGCCCCGCTTCGCCCGCCAGCCGTGCGGTGATGAGGGAGCCGGATTTCGGTGCGGCTTCCACCACCAGCGTTCCGCTCGCGAGCCCCGCGATGATGCGGTTGCGGCTGGGAAAGTGGCTGCCGCGCGGTTCGGTTCCGGGCGGCTGTTCGGCGATCAATAGACCGTCCGTCGCGATGCGTTCCTGCAGATCGGCATGCTGCGGCGGGTAGGCGATCTCGATCCCGCTGGCGATCACGCCGATCGTGCCGCCTGCCGTGGAGACGCAACGCGCCCTCATGTGCGGCGCCGTCGATCCCCCGCGCCAGCCCCGACACGACGACGAAACCTGCTGCCGACAATTCCTGTGCGAAATCGCGGGCGATCTTCACCGCTGCCGCCGACGCGTTGCGCGCGCCGACCATCGCGACGCAGGGTTTGGATGCCAGCGCCAGCTTTCCGCGGTAAGTGATGATCGGCGGGGCGCTGGATAGCTGTTTCAGCTGAGCGGGATAATCGGGCTGGTCGTGGAACAGATAGCGTGCGCCCGCGCGTTTGGTGGCGGCGACCTCCGCTTCGATGCGAGTGGCAGGCGCAGCGCGATATTGGCGGCCGCCCTTCTTGCCGATGTCGGGCAGCGCCAGCAGCGCGTCCGCCGCAGTGCCGAAGCGGGCAAGCAACTGGGTGTAGCTGACCGGACCGATATTGGGCGATCGCAGCAGTCGGATGCGCGCGAAGGCTTCGGGTTGCGACAGGGTCACAACCGGGGTCACTTGCCCGCGCCCACTTTGGGTTCCGTCCCCGCTTTCAGCCGCGCGATGTTGGCGCGGTGCTGGAACACCACGATTGCGGCGATGGCAATCAGCGGGGCGATCGCATCGGCATGGCCCATCGCCCAAGCCACGACCGGCGACGCGCAAACCGTCACCAACGACGCGACGGAGGAATAGCGCCCGACCGCCAGCACCGCCGCCCAGATCGCCGCGCAGATCAGCATTGCGGGCCAAGCCAGCGCCAGCAAGACGCCCGCTGCTGTGGCAAATCCCTTGCCGCCGCGAAAACCCAGCCACGGGGTAAAGCAATGCCCCGCGACCGCACCCACGCCCGCGATCCCGGCCAGCATCATCGCACCCGACGTGCCGCCCGCATCGCTGAAAAACAGCCAGAAATGTGCCGCGATCAGCACCGGGACCGCGCCCTTCGCCGCGTCGAGCAGGACCGTCGCCGCCGCAAGCCCCTTGTTTCCGGTGCGAAGCACGTTGGTCGCACCGATGCTGCCCGAACCGATCTGCCGCACATCGCCCAGCCCGGCGGCGCGAGTCAGCAACAATCCGAACGGGATGGACCCGAATGCGAAACCGATCACGGCGGCGAGAATGGCGTACATCCACTTGCCAATAACCGTTCGCCCCCCGCTTGTCGAAGGACGACTTGTCGAAGGGCGCAAGTTGACTTTATACCTGCGGACCGCCCAACCCGAACGATGCTGCCCCAGCCTCGCCCTTGAAACGATCGGCTGCATCGATGGATTTCCCCCCGCAATCGCCGATCCTGCTGTTCGATTCCGGTGTCGGCGGGCTGTCGGTGCTGGCGAAATTGCGCGCCGCGCTGCCGCAGGCGCCGGTCGTTTACGCCAGCGATCAGGCGGGCCTGCCCTATGGCACGAAGAGCGAGGCGGAGATTGCGGCGCGGGTCGCGGGGCTGTTGGGGCGGATGAGCGAACGGTATCGCCCGCGCCTGATCTGCATCGCCTGCAACACCGCCTCCACCATCGCGCTGGGCATGGTGCGCGACGTGCTGGAGGTTCCGATCGTCGGCACGGTTCCCGCGATCAAGCCGGCCGCCGCGATGACCCAGACGGGCGCGATCGGGCTGCTGGGCACGGCGGCCACCATCCGGCAGGGTTACGTCGATCGGCTGGAGGCCGAGTTCGCGCAAGGCAAGCGCCTGATCCGCCATGCCGCGCCCGAACTGGTCGATGCGGCGGAAGGGAAGCTGCGCGGCCGGCAGCCGGACCGCCGGATCGTCGCCGCGGCGCTGGCGGGGTTGCGAGAACAGCCGGGCGGGAAAGACATCGATACCATCGTGCTCGCCTGCACCCATTTCCCGCTGCTGGTGGACGAGCTTCGCGCCGAGGCATGGAGGCGGGACCGGGCGTTCGCTTCATCGACGGCGCGGACGGGATCGCCCGGCGCATCGCCCATCTGACGCGGGGCCAGGCGTTCGTGCGCGCCGAACCGGACCGGGCGATCACCACCGGCGACCTTGCATCCTTCCGCCAGCTGGAAGACGCTTTGGCGCAGCACGGCCTGACCCGGATCGAGGCGTTTTGAATGCACGCTAAACGCGAATCGTTCGCAAAGATCGCGGTGGAAATCGGCGTGTTTACGCACTAGATCACGATCATCGAACGGCCGGGATCGCTCCGGCGCAGATGCAGGCGGCACTCCGTTGAATTACGACCAGATCTTCGACTCTGCGATCGACCGGCTCCATTCCGAAGGCCGCTACCGCGTGTTCATCGACATCATGCGGAACAAGGGCGCCTACCCCAATGCGCGCTGTTTTCATGGCCATAACGGCCCCAAGCCGATCACCGTGTGGTGTTCCAACGATTACCTCGCCATGGGCCAGCATCCCAAGGTGATCGCCGCGATGGAAGATGCGCTGCACGATGTCGGCGCAGGTTCGGGCGGCACGCGCAATATCGGTGGCAACACGCATTTCCATGTCGAGCTGGAAGCGGAACTGGCCGATCTGCACGACAAACAAAGCGCGCTGCTGTTCACCAGCGGGTATGTGTCCAACGATGCGACGCTTTCCACCATCGCCAAACTGCTGCCCGGCTGCATCATATTTTCGGACGAGCTGAACCACGCCAGCATGATCGCAGGCATCCGCAATTCCGGCTGCGAGAAGCGGGTGTTCCGTCACAACGATCTGGCGCATCTGGAAGAATTGCTGGCCGAAACGGACGCCGACACGCCCAAGCTGATCGCGTTCGAATCCGTCTATTCGATGGATGGCGATGTCGCGCCGATCCATGCGATTTGCGATCTGGCGGAAAAATACAACGCGCTCACCTATGTCGATGAAGTCCACGCCGTCGGCATGTACGGCCCACGCGGCGGCGGCATTTGCGAACGCGACGGCGCGGCGGACCGGCTCGACATCATCGAAGGCACTTTGGGCAAGGCGTTCGGCGTCATGGGCGGATATATCGCGGCGGATGCTAAGATCGTGGATTGCATCCGCAGCTACGCCCCCGGCTTCATCTTCACCACGTCGCTCAGCCCGGTGTTGGCCGCTGGCGTGCTGGCATCGGTCAAACATTTGAAAAACAGCAGCGAGGAACGCGAGGCGCAGCGTGCGAATGCCGAAATGCTGAAGGCGAAATTCGCCGATGCCGGCCTGCCCCTGATGCCGTCGCAAACGCATATCGTGCCGCTGATGGTCGGCGATCCGGTCCGCGCCAAGAAGATCAGCGACATCCTGCTGGCGGAATACGGCGCCTATGTGCAGCCGATCAATTTCCCCACCGTGCCGCGCGGAACGGAACGGTTGCGCTTCACGCCCGGCCCCGCCCATACCGAAAGCATGATGGACGAACTGACGCAGGCTTTGGTCGAAGTGTGGGATCGGATGGATATGGAATTGCGCCAGGCCGCCTGACCTGCGTTCACCTGACCCCCGTTCACCTGACCGTTTTGGGCCACACTTGTCGAAATGCGGACAATGTGGCAGGCATAAACCCTATAATTCAACGAGGAACGGTGCAAACGATGGCGGACGCGATGGTTGGTGAACTGACGGCGGGCGCGATCGACCGGTTCTCGCCCTTCTCCCTAACCATTGCCGATCCCCATGTCGAAGATGTGCCGTTGGTGTTCGTCAGCGATGCGTTCGAACGGCTGACAGGCTATTCGCGCAGTTCGGTGATCGGCCGCAATTGCCGGTTCCTTCAGGGCGAGAAGACCGATCCCGATACGATCGCGAAACTGCGCGATGCCATTGCGGATGGCAGCGATGTCGAGGTCGATATCTACAATTACCGCGCCGATGGTTCGGGCTTCTGGAACCGCCTGATGCTCGGCCCCATGCTCGATTCCGATGGTAAGGTCCGGTACTTCGTCGGCATCCAGCGCGAATGCGATCCCGAAGCGGAAGCGCGGGAAAAAAGCACCGACGACATGCTGTCGGAAATTCAGCACCGGGTGAAAAACCACCTGTCGATGGTGGTCGGCATGATCCGCATGCAGGCGCGCAAACCCACCGCGCGCGAATCCTTCAGCCAGCCTGGCCCGCCGGGTGGAGGCGCTGCAGCTGCTCTACAGCGAAATGAGCACGGCCGGCGCTGCCTCCACCGCGGACGAGGAAATACCGCTTGGCGCCTATCTCAGCCGTGTCGCGTCGGCCATCAGCCATATCGATGGGCGCGAATCCATCCGGGTCATCATCGATGCCGATGCGGTTGCCGTGCCGGTCGAAACGGCGGCGCGCACCGGGCTGATTCTGTCCGAAATACTCACCAATGCGCTGCAGCACGCATTCGTCGGGCGCAGCAACGGCGTGGTGGAAGCGCGCGCGAAAATGCTGGCGGACGGCGTGTTGCGCATTACCGTCATGGATGACGGGATCGGTATGCCGGACGATTGCGAATGGCCCGAAGGGGGCAATCTGGGCGGCCGCATCGTGAAGGCGCTGGTGCAGGGGCTGGACGGGCGGCTGAACATCACGCGCGGCGTGCGCGGTACAACGGTAACGCTGGATATTCCGTTGAGGAAGCAACCGCAATTGATCGCACAGGAAACCGACCACGAGCGCATCGACGCCTAAACCCGCATTTTATCGCGTTGCCTTGAGCGTACCGTTCCGCCACTTTGGCGTCCGACAGGAGAACCCGCATGATGTTCCTGATACCCGCTTTGATCGTCGCGCTGCCGGTGGAAACACCGCCGGTCGATTATGCTCTGGAACTAGAAGTCGCATCGGGACCGGTCGCATCCTACAACTGGACGCCCGAGCCGCTGGAGCAGGCGCGAACCGCCGGCAATATCTACACCGGCAACGACACCGGCAATGACACCGGCAGCGGGGCCGAATGACGTATGACGAAGTCGTAACGGGCCGCCGCTCCATTCGCGGCTATCTGGACAAACCCGTGCCGCGCGCCCTGATCGAAGACGTGCTGGCGCTCGCGATCCGGTCGCCCACATCCATGAACACGCAGCCGTGGCATTTCCACGTCGTCACGGGCGCGGCGCTCGATCGCATCCGCACCGGGAACACGGAACGCATTCTGGCGGGCGAACCTGATGCCCGCGAGTTTCGCCGGGGCGAAGCGTTCGCAGGCGTGCATCGCGACCGGCAGGTCGGCGTGGCAAAGCAGCTGTTCGGCGCGATGGGCATCGAACGCGACGACAAGGCCGCGCGGCAGGACTGGGTGCTGCGCGGTTTCCGCCAGTTCGACGCGCCCGTCTGCGTCATCGTCACCTATGACCGCGCATTGTCGGGCAGCGACGACACCGCCTTCGATTGCGGCGCGGTGACGACGGCGCTGGTCAACGCCGCATGGAGCCGCGGGCTGGGCTGCGTCATCAATTCGCAAGGCATCATGCAAAGCCCGGTCGTGCGCGAACATGCCGGCATCCCGGACGATCAGGTAATCATGAAAGCCGTCGCGATGGGATGGCCGGACGAAGCCTTCCCCGCAAACGGCGTAGTCAGCGAACGGCGCTTGGTGGACGACGTCGCACGGTTCGTGGGGTTCGATTGAGGGCGGCTTCTGGGGTGGTTAGCGGACCGCACTATCGGTCAGAAAATTTGCCCGTTTCACGGCTCTGCTTGATGCCATGGTGCCTACGATAAAAATCACCGATCAAAACACCGCTAACAACCCCGATGGCAACAATTGATGAGGCAATTGGTTTTAGATCGCCGTTGACCAGCCAATTCATTCCGAAGGCGGCTGCAAATGATAGCAAGACGATAAACGCGAATTTCGACAAACTCATCCAAAACGCTCCATGCTTTGATCATATTGTGCCTCGAGAATAATCCGCGGAGGACACTTCTGCAACTGGGTCGCAAACAGACGCGCACCCGTTGGCTCATCTTCATCTCGACACGATCGGTCGGCGGCGACCTCGGTAACCGCCTGTCTCCTGATATCGACAAACCGCGTTACCTCGGTAACCCATCCCATCTCTTTGACATATCACGCAAACCGGCGTGTTTCTTCAACGGTTGGTAACCAAACTGCCCTATCCCTTGCCCGGTATTATCCCCAGCCTGCGAAGATACGGATCGTTTACCGGCCCATGCCCGTCAAATCACTTCTCCACACTCTGTATGCCGGGGCGGGCCGTTCGGCGGGGGCGGTGCGCGGCGACGGGGCATGAGGGGCGGATGCGCCAGTCGAAACGCCCTCGCGGTTGGCACTGCTCGACGATTTCGAGGAATCGGGGATCGGGTGGCTGTGGGCGGCCGACGCGCAGGGGCGGCTGATCTACATGTCCGACAGCGCGGGCACGGTGTTGGGGCAAAGCGTGGACACGCTGATCGGTCAGCCCATCAACGCGATTTTCGCCACGGATTCCGAAAACGCCAACGAACGGTCCGATCGTTCGCTGCGGTTCCAGCTGAGCGCACGCAACCGCCTGATCGATCTACCGGTACGGTGCACCCTGCATCGCCCGGAGGACGGCGCGCGCCGCCTGTGGTGGTCGATCTCCGGCAAACCGAAGATTGCGGCCGACGGCGAATTTCTCGGCTATCGCGGCAGTGCGAAGGACATCACCACCGAATATGAACGCAAGATCGAGGAATCCCGACTGGCCGCATTCGATTCCCTGACCGGGGTCGCCAACCGACACCGGATGAACCAGCGGATCGACAGCTACCTCGCCGGGTTTCGGCAGAGCGACCGGTCCTGCACCCTGATGATGCTGGACCTCGATCGGTTCAAGCAGGTGAACGATACGATGGGCCATCCCGCCGGCGACCAGTTGCTGTGCACCGTGGCGCAGCGGTTGCAGGATGTTGTGGGTGCGCGCGGGGAAGTCGGGCGGCTGGGCGGCGACGAGTTTCAGATCATCCTGCCCGACATGGCCGATCGCGGCGAGTTGGGACAGCTGGCGAACCGCATCATCCAGATCGTGTCGCAACCCTATCCCATCGACGGCAAACGCGCGGTGATCGGCACGTCGCTGGGCATCGCCGTATCCCCGTTCGATGGGGACGAACGCGACCTGCTGGTCCGCAATGCCGATCTGTCGCTCTATGCGGCGAAGAAGAACGGGCGCGGACAATACCGGTTCTATTCCAGCGACATGACGGACGAGGAAGCGGAACGGCGCACTCTGCTGGACGATCTGCGCGATGGAATGTCGAACGGTCAGCTGGAGCTTCACTACCAACCGGTCGTGCGGCACGAGGACAATTACGTCGTCGGGCTGGAAGCGCTGATGCGGTGGCAGCATCCCGAACGCGGGCAGGTCAGCCCCGACGTGTTCATTCCCCTGGCCGAAGAATCGAACCTGATCAACCAGTTGGGCGAATGGGCGCTGCGCCGGGCCTGCGCCGATGCGATGCACTGGCCCAGCTCCATCAGCGTCGCCGTGAATGTGTCGGCAGTGCAGTTCATCAATCACGGCTTCCCGCAGATAGTGACCAACGCGCTGGCCGCCAGCGGACTGGACCCGGCGCGGCTGGAACTGGAACTGACCGAAAGCGTCTTCGTCGGCGACAGCGAAACGGTCGATGCGACGTTCAAGGTGTTGAAGGGTCTGGGCGTGCGTCTGGCGCTCGACGATTTCGGGACCGGCTATTCCTCGCTCAGCTACCTCAAATCCTCCCCCTTCGACAAATTGAAGGTCGATCGCAGTTTCGTCGAATCCTGCGCGGAAGAAGGCGTCAACAGCGCCAAGATCATCACCGCCATTCTCGGCCTGTCGGAAGCGCTCGGCCTGGAAACCACGGTGGAGGGGGTGGAGGCGTTCGATCAGTTCGACGTGGTTTGCCGCAAGGGCGCGAAATATATCCAGGGGTGGATCTATTCAAAGGCGCTGCGGTTCGACGCGGTGATGAAACTGGTCGAAGACGATGCGATCATCATGCTGCCCGTCGGCCCCCAACGCCACCAGCCCGAACGGCGATCGGTTCTGCGCGAGGTCGGCGTCGTCATCGGCGACCTGCGGCATCGCTTCGTCATGCGCGACCTGTCCACGACCGGCGCCGTGATCGAGGGGCAAGTGGATGCCGCGCTCGACGATCGCATGGTCATCGATCTGGGCGGCGGGCAATTGGTGGTCTGCACGGTGCGGAGCGTTCGCAAGACGAAGCTTGCGGTCGAATTCGAAACCCCGCTCGTCAACGATGGGGCCGGCGGGCTGTGCACCCGCCACCGCATTTCCCCGATGCAGCTGGCAATGGCGGAAAAGGCCATCGAAAAGCGGGCGCAGGCCGCCTGAGCGGTCGGCGCGCATCGCCCGCGTCTAGCGAAGGTTCACCACATTGTCGCTTTGGCGCCCGTCCTTGCGCGGATCGGCGCGGTCGCCGCGATACAGGCTGGCCATCGGTTCGTCGGTCACTGTCACCGCTCCGACCGTGCCGAAGCCGTTGAAGCCGGTTTTCATCGCCGCGCCATATGCGCCCAGCATACCGATTTCGATATAGTCGCCGGCTGTCGATGTCGGCGGGCAGCGCGAATGGCCCTGCCATATAGTCGGCATCGTCGCAGGTCGGGCCGAAGAAGCTGTAATCCACCAGCGCGCCCTCGTCCGCGCCGGGAACGGCCACTGGAAAACGCCATCCGACATGCGCCGCATCGTACAGCGCGCCATACGCGCCGTCATTGATGTAAAGTTCGTGTCCCGCGCCGTTTTTCCACCTGCACCAGCAGCGAACTGTATTCCGCACACAGGGCGCGTCCCGGCTCGCACCACAATTCCGCGTTATAGGCGATCGGCAGAGCGTAGAAATGGCGGTGGATGACTTCGAAATAATCTTCCAGCGGCGGGGGCTCCATGTCGGGATAGACGCTGGGGAAGCCGCCGCCGACATCGACCATATCGATCACCACGCCCGCATCCGCGATTGCCGCGCGCGCGCGTTCCAGCGCCTGGACATAGGCGAACGGCGTCATCGCCTGGCTGCCGACATGGAAACAGATGCCCAGCCAGTCGCAATGCTGGCGGGTGGCCTGCAGCAATGCGCCCGCCTCCGTCAGATCGACGCCGAACTTCGCCGCGAGCGACAGTTGCGCGTATTCGCTCGACACCCGAATGCGGACCAACAGGCGCAGATCGGTCGCCGGTTCGCCCGCATCGTCGCGGCAGGCGTTGACGATCTTGGTCAGTTCTTCGGCAGTGTCCAGGCTGAAGGTCTTGACGCCGTACCGATGATACGCCTCCGCAATGGCGCGCGGGGTCTTGATCGGGTGCATGAAGCACAGATGCGCGTCTGGCAGGGTTGCGCGCACCAGCCGCACTTCGGCCAGCGACGCGACATCGTAATGCGTGATGCCGCTGTCCCACAGGATGTGCAGCAGGTCCGGCGATGGGTTGGCTTTCACCGCATAGAGCGATTTGCCGGGAAACTTCTCGACGAAGAACCGCGCGGCGCGCGCTGCGGCGGCGGGTCGGTTCAGGATCAGCGGCTCGTCCGGGTGGAGCGCGCGGATTACGTCGGCAGCGTCGCCGAAATCGTGGCGGGCATCAAGGCTGTGGTCGTGCAACGCAAGGGCCCCCCGTTAATATGAAGTCAGGCGAATTTCGGCGAACGGCGGATATAGTTCGCAACGCGTGAACGACAAGTGAAAAGGAGTATGGCGTCTAGCTCAACCGGCCTTTGAAATCGCCATAACCGAACTCGCGTATCTGTTCGAGCGCGTCGCTGTTGCTGTCCCACAACCAGATCGACGGCAGCGGCACGCCGTTGAACATGGTGGTCTTCACCATCGAATAATGCGCCTGATCCAGAAAGGCGATGCGCTGGCCCGGTTCGCACGGCACGGGCAACCGGTAATCGCCGATGACGTCGCCCGCCAGGCAGGACGGGCCGCCCAACCGCACTGCGTCGCCCGAACCGTCAACATCCTCGTGCAGCATGGCGGGGCGATAGGGCGCTTCGATCACGTCCGGCATGTGGCAGGTGGCGGACACGTCCGTTATCGCGAGCGGCATCCCGTTCCAGTGGCTGTCCAGTATCGTGCCGACCAGAATGCCTGCATCCAGCGCGACCGCCTCGCCGGGTTCGAGGTAGATTTCCGCGCCGGTTTCCTCCTTCACCTCGTGCAGAAATTCGACCAGCCCGTCGCGGTCGTAATCGGCGCGGGTGATGTGATGCCCGCCGCCCAGATTGATCCATTTGAAATGGCCGAACCACGGCTCGATATGGTCGCGCAAGGCGTCCCAAGTCCGTTTCAGCGGCTCCAGATCCTGTTCGCACAAGGTGTGGAAATGAAGGCCGTCCAGCCCTTCGACATGTTCGTCGTCCAGCTGATCGACCGGGAAGCCCAGCCGCGAATGCGGGGCGCACGGATCGTATCGCGGCACGTCCCCTTCTGTATGCAGGGGATTGATCCTGAGCCCGATATCGAACCCGCCGCCGGTGCGCCGCGCCGCATCGAGAATATTCGCCGCGCGTTCGATCTGGCCGGGGGAATTGAAGATGACATGGTCCGACAGGCGGCAGACTTCCTGCAGTTCATCGGGTTTGTACGCCGCGCAATAAGTGGAGATTTCGCCATCGTAATACTCGGATGCGAGCCGCGCTTCCTACAGGCCCGATGTGCACACGCCGTCCAGGTAATCGCCCATGATCGGCGCGACGGACCACATGGAAAACGCCTTCAACGCGCCCAGCACCTTTATGTCCGCCGCGTCGCGAATATCGGCGAGCACTTGCAGATTGGCACGCAATTTCGCGGCATCCACGACGAAGGCGGGACTGTCCACGCGCGAAAGATCGAACTGCGCGAACGCGCCCGGATCGCCGGCTTTGGTTTCCATTTCGACGATTGCTCCTGTTGGTTTCTCGCAGAGACGCGGAGAAAAGAGAGACGCTGGGAAGTCAGCGCGAATTATATTCGTTTGCGATCCGGCGGATGCCGTCTTTCATCGTGCCGTGGGAGAAATTCAGAAGCAGCCCTACGGGCTGTTTAAGGAGACGGAGATATGTCAGCATCTGCCGGATGTGCGTTTGCGTCAGACGTTCGACCGCTTTGATTTCCAGGATGAGTCTATCGTCGACCAAGATATCCAGACGGAAAGCGGGATCGAACAACTGGCCGTCGAACGTAATGGGTACCGGCACTTGGCGTGCCACGTTCAAACCACCTTTTTCAAGACGTCCTGCAAGGACGGCTTCGTAAACACTTTCAAACAGTCCCGGCCCCAACTCGCGATGAATGGCGATACATTCGTTGACGACTATTCCCGATAATTCGTCGATCTCCATCAAAACTCTTCTCTCCGCGTCCCTCTTACCTCCGCGCCTCTGCGAGAAATAAAACTCAAAACGAAACCGGCCCATCCAGTTCTTTCACATCCCACGGCAGGCCATGCTCGTTCAGCATTTCCATGAACGGGTCGGGGTCCATCTGTTCCATGTTGAACACGCCCGTCGCCCGCCCATCGGCCGGTCAGCATCATCGCCGCGCCGATCATGGCGGGGACGCCGGTGGTGTAGCTGACGGCCTGATTGCCGGTTTCGGCATAGGCGTCCTCGTGATCGCAGATATTGTTGATGTAGAACGTCTTTTCGCCCGAACCGTCCAGCGCCTCGCCCGTCGCGATGACGCCGATATTGGTCTTGCCCGTGGTGGTTTCGCCCAGAGTTTCCGGCTTGGGCAGAACGGCGGCCAGGAATTGCAGCGGCACGATATCGCGGCCCTGATACTTGATCGGCTCGATGCCCGTCATGCCGACATTCTGCAGCACGGTCAGATGTTTGATGTATTCGTCGCCGAAGGTCATCCAGAATCGCGCGCGCTCGCAGTTCGGGGATGAACTTGCTGAGGCTTTCCAGCTCCTCGTGATACATCAGATACACGTTGCTTCGTGCCGACCTGATCGAAATCGAAAGTCGGTCTTGACCTGCATCGCCGGCGTTTCGACCCATTCGCCGTTTTCCCAATGGCGGGCCGGCGCAGTCACTTCGCGAATGTTGATTTCCGGGTTGAAATTGGTGGCGAACGCCTGCCCGTGATCGCCGCCATTGCAATCGAGGATGTCGAGCTGGCGAATGGTTTTCAGCTTGTGTTTCTTCAGCCACATCGCGAACACCGCTGGTCACGCCGGGATCGAACCCGGAGCCGAGCAGCGCCATCAGCCCGGCATCCTTGAACCGGTCGTGATAGGCCCATTGCCAGTGATATTCGAACTTCGCTTCGTCGCTTGCGGTTCGTAATTCGCGGTGTCGAGATAATGCACCCCCGCCTCCAGACAGGCATCCATGATCGGCAGATCCTGATACGGCAGCGCCAGATTGACGACCAGCGCGGGCCGATCTTGCGGATCAGATTGACCATCGCAGGCACTTCTTCGGCGTCGATCTCGTAGGTCGCGACATCGCGCCCGGTGCGCTCCTTCACGCTGGCGGCGATGGCGTCGCATTTGGCTTTCGTCCGGCTGGCGAGGTGGATGTCGCGAAAATATCCCGGCATTCATCGCCATCTTGTGCACCGCGACGGAGCTGACCCCGCCCGCGCCGATTACCAGAACTGTACTCACGTCAAACTCCTGTGGCGAAATCGTCTGACCGTCATATAAACACCCATGAACGAGGGACAAGCGATGCGGACACCGACACAGGCGGGTGTGATGGATGCAGCGGCGAAGATCGCGCGTATCCTGCCGCCTACGCCGCTGTTGCCGGTGACCGTGCGCGGGATCGATTGCCATGTGAAGGCGGAAAGCCTGCAACCCGTCGGCGCGTTCAAGATACGCGGCGCGTGGCATCGGCTGACCGACCTTTCGGCGCAGGAACGCGCATGCGGGGTCGTCGCGGTGTCGAGCGGCAATCATGCGCAAGGGGTGGCCTGGGCCGCGCGCCGGCTCGACATGCCGGCAACCATCGTCATGCCCGCCGATGCGCCGGAAGTGAAACTGCGCCGCACTCGCGAGCTGGGCGCGGACATCGTCACCTATGACCGGATGACGCAGAACCGGGAGGAACTGGCGCTGGGTATCGCGAAGGAAACGGGCGCGGCCTATGTCCATGCGTTCGGCGATCCGTGGATGATCGAAGGGCAGGGTTCCGCCGGGATCGAAATCGCCGCGCAGCTGGGGCATGCGCCGTCGCGCATCGTGGCGTGCTGCGGCGGCGGCGGTCTGGCCGCAGGGCTGGCGCTGGCTTGTCCCGACACCGCCATCGTTCCGGTGGAGCCCGCCGGGTGGGACGATGTCTGCCGCAGTCTGGAGGCGGGCGCGATACGGTCGGTCGAGAACCCGCCCGCCACCGCCTGCGACGCGTTGCAGACATTCGCGACCTTCCCGATCAACTTCGCCATCCTGCGCGACCGATGCAAGGATTGGGCGCGCGTGACGGAGGCGGAAGTGCGCGCCGCGCAGCGTTTCGCCTTCGCCCATCTGCGGCTGGTCGTCGAACCGGGCGGCGCGGTCGCGCTGGCGGCGGCGCTGGCGGGCAAGGTTGCGCTGGACGATCGCACCGTAATCATGCTGACCGGCGGCAACACCGATGCGGCGGCCTTCGCGAAAGTTCTGGCGCAGCGAGGACTGAGTCGCGATTGACTTGACGCGCGCCGATGCGCGTAGCAGTCCGTTGCGAAACGAAACGGGGGGATATTCGAAATGCAGGCCCAAATGCTCGCGCCGGCGGCCGTGCTGGTGGTCGTGGTCGCTGATCGTAATGCTGTGCTGGATGGCGGCTCGCGCTTGTCCGGCGATGAAGCAAGCATGGTGGCCGGCCTCGGACAAGGCGAAGCCGGCGGTCGGGGACAGGATCTCGAAGGCGTACATCGCCGACCGCGCTCAACTGGATAGCGCACAATTACACCCATCTGATGGAACAGCCGACCATCTTCTATCCGGCCGTCATCATCCTCGCGATGATGGGGGCGGACGGCATCGATGTGCTGCTCGCCTGGATCTATGTCGGCGTTGCGGATCGTCCATTCGATCTGGCAGGCGACCGGTCAACACAGGTTGACGGTGCGGTTCCTGCTGTTCCTGGTGTCGACCCTCGCGCTGATCTGCGCTGGCCGTGCGCGCGATCATGGCGTACCCTGTTCGACGATCCGGGGCTGATCTGATGGCCGATCCCGCTATCTTCCCGGCGACGCTGGCATCGGGTTTCGTCGAGGCGACGATCTTCAAACCCATCATCGTGCTGGCGATCTGGACCATGATCATGTGGGCGTGGATGTATGCGACGCGCATCCCCGCGATGCAGCGCGATCCCAACATCGACGCGAACAAATTGGTGGGATCGACCGGCGCCGGCCTGCGGTCGCAATTGCCCGACAGGGTCAATTGGAAAGCGGACAATTACAACCATCTGCACGAAGCGCCGACGGTGTTCTACGCGGTCGCGATCGTGTTGGCGTGATGGGTCAGGGCGAAGGGATGAACGCGCTGCTGGCGTGGATGTATGTCGGTTTGCGGATCATCCATTCGCTGGTGCAGGTGACTGCGAACAAGGTCATCGTGCGCTTCGTGCTGTTCGCACTGAGCAGCGTGGTGCTGATCGCACTGATCTTGAACGCGGCGGTGGTCGTGTGGTGATTTGCACTCCCCGCCCTCTTTAGAGGCGGGGGGCCTTGGCAATCTACTCCGCCGCTTCCAGTTCTTCGGCCGCCGGCATTTCGTTCTTCGCAAAATCCATCGTGGCCAGGAACTTTTCCGCGTCCAGCGCGGCCATGCAGCCCGTGCCCGCCGCCGTTACGGCCTGACGATAGGTGTGGTCCATCACATCCCCGCACGCGAACACGCCGGGGATGATCGTCTTGGGCGTGCCCGCTTCCACCTCCAGATAACCGCCATCGTCCATCGGCAGCTTGCCTTTGAACAGCTCGCGTCGCAGGCGCGTGACCGATCGCGACGAACGCGCCGTCGGCGGCCAGTTTGCTGTTTTCGCCGGTGACGGTGTCGGTCAGATCGAGCTGCGTCAGGCAAGCCCCGCCATCGCCCGCTTCGAACCGATTCGACCGCCTTGTTCCACAGCACGGTAATCTTGTCGCTCGCGAACACGCGTTCCTGCAGGATTTTCTCCGCCCGCAATTCGTCGCGGCGGTGGATCAGGGTCACATCGTCGGAATGGTTGGTCAGATACAGCGCCTCTTCCACGGCGGTGTTCCCGCCGCCGATCACGACCACCTTCTTGCCGCGATAGAAGAACCCGTCGCAGGTGGCGCAGGCGCTGACCCCCTTGCCGCCCAGTTCCTGTTCGCCCGGCACGCCCAGCCATTTCGCCTGCGCGCCAGTGGCGATCACCAGCGTTTCGCCGATATAGATGTCGCCGCTGTCGCCGACCGCGCGGAACGGCGCGCCGCCGGCAATATCGACATCGACGATGGTGTCCCACATCATGCGCGTGCCGACATGTTCGGCCTGCGCCTTCATCTCCTCCATCAGCCACGGCCCCTGCACCACGTCGCGAAAACCGGGATAGTTTTCCACTTCCGTCGTGATGGTCAGCTGTCCGCCGGGTTGCAGGCCCTGCACCACGATGGGTTCCAGCATCGCGCGCGCGCCGTAGATCGCGGCGCTGTAGCCTGCCGGGCCGGACCCGATAATCAGCATGCGGGTGTGATGGGTAGCCATAATGTCTCGCGTTCAAAATGGGCGGATCGAAAGCCGCCTTCCATAGCAAAGGTGGTTAGCGTGCGATGTAATGCAAGCGCAAGGCATCGGCGCGCGCGTCGTCCACATCCAGCACATCGCGCAGGAAATCATCGAGCGAGCCGTGCTCCGTTTCCACCCCGCGATAGAACGCCGTCAGATATCGTTCGTCCACCCCCATCAGCACCCGGATGGTGGCATCGTCGATATCGCCCCATTTCTCGCGAATGGCCGCCCCGCCCGCCGCAATGCGTGCTTCGATATTGCCGACGCTGTTGGTGAGCAGGAAATCCGCCATCGCGTCGTCCCGGCTGACGCCCAGCACATGATGCACCAGCGCCACCGCCATACCGGTGCGGTCCTTCCCCGCCAGACAATGGACCAGGCTGGCCCCTTCGCCGCGCGCCAGCACTGCGAAATAACGCTTCAGAACGCTGAGCAGCGGCTGGCGATGGGGCAGATCGGCATACAGTTTTTCCATCCGCGCATGGGCCGTCGCGGCATCGAACGTGCCGCCCTTCGCGTTCTTCGCCGCTTCCACATGCGGAGCGAGAGCGGCGGTTTCCCCGGCGTAGAAGATGACTTCCGCGTCGAAGCCTTCGGGGCGGCGGCAGGGATAGTTGCCGCGTTCGCTGTCGCCGCGCAAATCGATCACATGGCGCAGATCGAGGGCGGCAATCGCGGCCAGATCGGCGTCGCTCGCATCGACATGCTGGCCCGACCGCCACAGCAGGCCGCGTTTTACCATTCCGCCTGCCCCTGCATATCCGCCGTAATCGCGAAAATTGTGAATGCCGGTCAGGGGCAAAGTGCGGGGTTGGGTCATGCCTCGTGTCATGGGGGGTCGCTTGCCAGCGCACGGCGCCGGTGCACAAGCTTGCGTAAAACCCCCTACCCCCGCCTTACCGATGTTTATGGCGGAACTGCGTTAGGCCCAAGCGGCCCGAAGCAGAGGAGGCGACGACCCGATGGCGCATATATTGATTGCCGATGACGACGAACTGATCGCCGGTATGGCATCCGAAGTGCTGATCGGGGAAGGCCACGCCTGCGGTTGGGTCACGGACGGCGAACAGGCGCTGGCGCTGCTGAAATGGCGGCGGCCCGACCTGCTGCTGCTCGATCAGGACATGCCCGGCCTGACCGGCGGGCAGTTGCTGCGAAAACTGCGGACATCGGAAGATCTGTACGATCTGCCGGTCATCATGTTCACCGCGATGACGGGCGCGAACGACGAACAACAGGCCCGATATCATGGGGCGCAGGATTACATCCGCAAACCGTTCGACCCGAATTTCCTGATCTGGCGTGTCAATCAGGCGATGGAGGCGCGGCGGCAGCGGCCCAAGCACGAAACGCTGCGCCGTGCGCTGGAACGCACATCGGGCTTCGCCGCGACGGAACGCGAAAGCCATCGTCGCGTCTGCTAATCTTCCGGTCGGCGGCGTTGCCAGATCGTCGGTAAACTTGCGCGTCCAGTCGTGCACATCGTCGTCGCGCACGGTCGCCATCATCGTTTCCCAACGCCGTTTGCGTTCCGGCAATTTCATATCGAGCGCCTCGTCGATCGCATGGGCTCACATCGTCGGGGCTGTGCGGATTGACCAGCACCGCGTCGGTCAGTTGCAGCGCCGCACCGGCGAACCGCGACAGGATCAGCACGCCGGGATCATCGGGATCCTGCGCCGCGACATACTCCTTCGCCACCAGGTTCATCCCATCGCGCAGCGGCGTGACCAGCCCGATCTTCGCCGCGCGATAGAACCCGCATAATTCCGCCAGCGAATGGCCCTGGTTCACGTAGCGGATGGGGACCAGATCGACTTCGGACCGTGCGCCGTTGATCTGCCCGGTCTTCTGTTCCAGCAGGGCGCGAATGTTCTGATAGGAATTCGACATCCTCCCGGCTGGGCGGCGCGATCTGGATATAGACGAGATCGCGAATGCGGTCGGGATGATTGTCGAAAAATCGGCCGATGCCGTCGATCCGTTCGGGCAGTCCCTTGGAATAATCCAGCCGGTCCACCCCGATCATGGCGATCCGGTGGCGCGTGCTGGCAAGCAATCGCTGCCCGGCCTGCCGCGCTTCGCCGGTCGCCGCCTGCGTGCCAGATGTTCGTAGTCGATCCCGATGGGATAGGCGCGGGCATAGCTGGTCCGGCCGTCGATGCGTGATGCGCCCGGTGTCCTCGTCGACCTCCGCGCCCAATTCCTTGCGGCAATAATGCAGGAAACTTTCCAGCCATTCGCTCGTCTGGAAACCGATCACGATCGTAATCCAGCATCGTGCGCACCAACCGTTCGTGAAACGGCAGCGAGACGAACAGCCGCGTCGGCGGCCAGGGAATGTGCAGGAAGAAGCCGATGCGGTTCTTCATCCCGCGCGCGCGCAGCCGTTCGCCCAGCGGCAGCAAATGGTAATCGTGCACCCAGACCAGATCGTCGGGCTCGATCAGCGGGGCGACGCTTTGTGCGAAGCGTTCGTTGACCCGTTCATATCCCTTGCCGAATTCGCGTTCATATTCGGTCAGATCGATGCGGTAATGGAACAGCGGCCACAGCGTCGAATTGGCGTAGCCGTTGTAATATTCGTCGATGTCCTGCGCGTTCCAGATCGATCGTCGCGGTGGTCACGCCGTCATTGCGCTGCAGATCGATATTGCCGGTGAACTCGTCCATTTCGTCGCCCGACCAGCCGAACCAGATGCCGCCATGTTTCTTCAGCGCGGAATTGAGCGCGCCGGCCAGCCCCCCTTGCGCACCGGCCGCGCCGCGCGCCTTGGGCACGGCGACGCGGTTGGATATGACCACCAGGCGACATGACAATCCATCATCCTATCGAATTTCGCTCCACGGCTGGGACAGCAGGCCGGCGCAGTTGATTACCCCCACCAGCGAATAGGTTTGCGGGAAGTTCCCCCACAGCTCCCCGGTTTCGAAATCGAGGTCTTCGGACAGCAGCCCGGTTTGGGTCGTATGGCCCAGCATGGTCTCGAACAGGGCGCGCGCTTCCTCGTCGCGGCCGGCCAGATGCAGCGCCTCGATCAGCCAGAACGTGCAGACGTTGAACGCGGTTTCGGGCAGGCCGAAATCGTCTTCGGAGGCATAGCGCAGCATATGTTCGCCGCGCCGCAGCGTCTTTTCGATGGCGGCGAAGGTGGATTGGAAGCGCGGATTGTCCGGCGCGAGGAAGCGCAGTTCCACCATCTGCAGCAGGCTGGCATCGAGGTAATCGCTTTGGAACGATGCGCCGTAATGGCCGCCCTCTTCGCCGATCTCGCCTTCCACCCAGGCGTCTGTCTTCGATGGCGGTCGCGGATGGCGTCTGCGCGCTCGGTCCCAATGGCTCTGCCGGTCGCGCTTGCCAAGAGTGCCTGCGACCTTGGCCAGCCGGTCGCACGCGGCCCAGCACATCACGGCGGAATAGGTGTGCACTTCCTGCCGGGTGCGAAACTCCCACAACCCGGCATCGGGCTGATCGTGCATCGTCCAGGCCATATCGCCGACCTCTTCCAGGCTGGCAAAATCGTCGGTCGTCGGCCATGCGCAGCAGACGCCGGTCGAAAAACGCCCTGCGCCGTCGGCAGCACGATCTGGCCGTAACAATCGTGCTGGACCTGCATGATACGCCGCATTGCCGACGCCGCACCGGCCCCATCCCGCGATATCCGGCCAGATGCGCGGCCACGCTTTCATCCAGCTCGCCTTCGCCCATCACGGAATAGAGCGGCTGGATCTGCCCGCCCTTCGCGGCGTCCACGATATTGCGCAGATAGCCGAGATATTTTTCCAGCACATCCAGCGCGCCCAGCCGGTTCAGCGCCTGCACCGTGTAATAGGAATCGCGGATCCAGCAGAAGCGGTAATCCCAGTTGCGCTCGCTGCCCGGCGCTTCGGGGATGGAGGTGGTCAGCGCGGCCACGATCGCGCCGGTTTCCTCGTGCTGGCACAGTTTCAGCGTGATGGCGCAGCGGATGACCTCGTCCTGCCATTCCAGCGGGATATGCAGCCCGCGCACCCAATGCTGCCAGTATCGCAGCGTCGCCGCCTCCATCCGCCGCAATTCGGACCGCACATTGCCGACGAACGGTTCGTCCGGCCCGAGGAAGAAATGCTGGTCGCTTTCCACGCGATAGGCGCGCCGGTCCAGAATATAGCCGACCGGCGCATCGGTGCTGAGCCGCATCGCCTGCGTCGCCGATCACGTAGCGGATATGGTTGGTCCCGTGCGTGGTTGGCGCGATGCTGCGCCCCGTAATCGCGCATCGGGCGCCAGACGTCACGGTCAGGCGCGGCGTACCTGCCACCGGGCGGACGATGCGCGCAAAGGCGACCGGGCGATACATCCGGCCCGGAACGTTCGAACCGCGGGCAGAAATCGTGTATTTCGAGCGCGCTGCCATCGGCCGCTTCCAGCCGGGTGACCAGCGTCGGCGTGTTGCGTTCGTAACGCTGGGTACGCGGACACCTGCCCTTCCATCTCGAACCGCCAGACGCCCTTATCGCGGCTGTCGCCGTTCAGCAGCGCGCAGAACACCGGATCGCCATCGACGCGCGGCACGCAGCCCCACACCAGCGCGCCGTCCGCATCGATCAGGCCGCTGACCTGGCAATTGCCGATCGGCCACAATTCCAGGCTGGCGGTCTGCGTACGATCCCCAGCCAGGCGTGAACCTCCGCGACCGTCGCCAGATGATAGAGCGCGCCGTCGCTGATGCCGGTCCCCAACGGCGATGCCGAACCCGCCCTTGGCGTTCGCGGCGGCGAAAGCCGTCCTCGTCCGTCACGTCGTCCCCGATGAATACCGGCATTGCGCCGCGAAACGGGCGATGGCGCAAAACGCCTCGACCGCGCCGGCCTTGTTGCGCCGTGCGGAACCAGTTCGACCACGCATTTGCCGGTCTTGATCGCCAGATCGTGCTGCGTCGCCAAGCCCTTGGGCGAAGCCGACGGTCGCCCCTTCCTTCACCGGGTCGGCGCGATAATGCAGCGCCGCACCATGCGGCTTTGCCTCGTATAACAGCGCATATTTTTCGGCGTAATCCTGCATCGCGCCGATCACGGCGGCAGGCAGTTCACGCGGTGCATCGCCAAGCCGCTCGCCATTCGCTGCAATGCGATACGCGCCATGCGACCCGGCTCTTGCAATTTCACAAGGACCAAGATGCCCCTCCAGATCATCGAGCGCGCGGCCCGTCACGATCGCCAGCCTGCCGTCCAGCCGATGCTGCAAACCGCACAGCGACAGATTGAGGGTTTCGGGCACTACGATGCCGTCGGGCGTTTCCGCCAAATCGACCAGCGTTCCGTCGAAATCCACGAACAGCGCGACCGGACCTGCGGCCATCAGGCTGGCGAGCGAGGGGGGTGGGGGCAAAGGGGCGCGCGCGTTCATCGCGGACGCCTTAACCGCTCCCCCCGCGCGGTCAAACGAGTTCGTCGCTATTCACTCGCGGGCGTCAGGATCAGCGTCTCCCCCTCGACACGCCAGCCGCCCAGCTTCGACAGCAAGTTCATGCCCACCACATTCGTATCGCCGAATGCGGGCGAGGTTACGGCATCCAGCCCGCGCGCTTCGATATTGCCGAATTGCATGGTGTCGATGCCCACCATCTGCGCGCCGATCGCGCCGTTGGCGGTGTTGATCTGCACCGGCATTCCGCCGCGCCGCGCATCCAGCCCCGCCTCGGCCGCCAGCGGCGCGGAAACCGCAGTGAATGTCGCGCCGGTATCGACCAGAAAATCCCCCTCCACCCCGTTGATCGTGGCATTGATCCAGAAATGCCCGTCCGGTGCCAGCGGAATGCGCGTTTCCCCGCCCGCCACCGTCTCTTCGGGTGCATAACTGCCCGTCAGCGCGACATCGAGCCTGCGATCGAGTTGCGAACTTTGCAGCACCACGGTCAGCAGCACGCCCGCCAGCGCGAAAGTGCTGACCCCGCTCATGAACCGACCCATCGGCAAGCGGCGACGGGCAAGCGCGCTGCCCAACCAGCCGATCACCATCGCCAGCACCGCGATCAGCAGCAATTCGGCCATCGGTATTTCGCGCAATGCCTGCGCGGTGTCCGTCCATATCTGCTTGGTATCCATGCCCCCTATTTAGGGTATCGGAGCCGTATATTCCATGAACAAACGCGCCGCCGCAACGCCCGATGTCCAGGCGTTTTCCACGCGCGGGCCGGACAGCCAGTCGCCCGCCGCGCCGATGGCGTTTGCCGCATCCCAGATCGCGGGTTCATTGCCGCCCCCGGCGCGCGGAACCATCGCATAGCGCCAGCGATGGGCGTCCAGGTGGACCGGCGCGATGGGGGACAGATCGTTCGCCGCAAAGAACCGTTCGAGCAGGCGGGCCGCCGCGTCATCCTTGTCGCATTCCAGTATCGTACGCGAAAAATCGGGCGATCCCTGGATCACCCAATTTTCGCCCCCGCGAATTCCTGCATCGCGCCCCGGTTTGGCACTGTCGCGCGCCGCCCAGCTGATGTCGGCGTCTTTGTCCACCAGCGCATCGTCCAGCGGCAATTTTTCGGCAAAGGACGCCATCGCGGTCCAGCACGGGGCGGAGCGAATTTTGCCTGCGCGCGCTGCGATATCGGGTGCGGCGCCGGCCAGCAGCACGGCGACCTGTTCCGCCGGTATGGCGACGATAATCGCATCGAAACGGTGCAACGAACGGTCAACATGCAGCGCCCATCGTTCACCCTCGCGCACCACCCGATCGACCCGTGCGCCCCACTGTACATCCAGCGGTTCCGCCATCGCGCGCAAGGGGTGCGTTCATACCCGGCGTGCCGACCCAGGCATCGTCGCCCGCTGCCGGCCACCGCGCCACAATGCCGTCCGCCTGCCAGCGTGTTACCTGATCGGCGAATGCGGGATCGCGCGCGGTAAAATACTGCGCGCCGTGATCGAAGCGGACGGTGCGGCCTTCCACTTCCGCGCGCCGGGTCGCCATGCGCCCGCCGGGTCCGCGCCCCTTGTCGAATGCGGTCACGGCGAAACCGGCATCGGCCAGCCGCGTCGCGCAGGCCAGCCCCGCCATGCCCGCGCCGATGATCCCGACAGTCGCGCCTGCCGGTATCGTCACGGTGCGTTCCGCGCCTCCGTCGCCTCCGCCAATATCAGCGAGAAACGCTTGTCCCGATCCTTCCACCGTTCGATCGGCGTCCAGCCGCCCGCCAGCAGCAGCATGTTGGCGCTGCGGCGGCTGAACTTGTGGCTGTTTTCGGTGTGGATCGTTTCGCCCCGGTCCATTGCGAACACTTCGCCAGCCACTTCGAACGCGATGGCTTCGCGCGCGACCAGATGCATTTCGACGCGCGCATATTCGTCGTTCCAGCGCGCCTCGTGCGCCAGCTTGTCCATCGGGATCGTGCCCAGCAATTCACGGTTGATCCGCCGCGCCAGGTTCAGGTTGAACTGCGCGGTGACGCCTGCCGCATCGTCGTAAGCCGCTTGCAGAACGCCGACATCCTTGATCAGATCCATGCCGATCAGCAGACGCGACCCTTCCCCCAGAGTGCGCCGCATCGACCGCAGCAGATCGACCGCCGTGCGCGCGACCATGTTTCCGATCGTGGAACCGGGGAAGAAACCCAGCTTCGGCTGATCGGCAACCTCGCCCGGCAATGCGACGTCGCGCATGAAGTCCGCTTCCACCGGATGGATCGGCAATTGCGGGAACTTCGCGCCCAGATCGCGGGCGGCGGCGCGCAGAAATTCGCCCGATATATCGAGCGGGACGTAAGCGGCAGGTGCGATCGCATCGAGCAGCAACGGCGTCTTGACCGAACTGCCGCTGCCGAATTCCACCACCGCGCTGCCCGCGCCGATCAGGCGAGCGAAATCCGCCCCGCGATCCTGCAATATCTCCGTTTCCGCGCGAGTCGGATAGTATTCGGGAACCTGCGTGATGTCTTCGAACAGCTGCGACCCGGCGCTGTCGTACAGCCAGCGCGCCGGGATCGCTTTCGCCCGTCCGCGCAGTCCCGCCAGCACATCGGCCCGGAACGCCTTGTCCACGCCGGTTTCGTCGCGGTCCACCAGGGCCAGCCCGCCCGCTTCGTTCGTCATGTCGATTACAGATCCTTCGCCAGACGCAGTCCGGTGAACTGCCAGCGTTGATGGGGGTAGAAGAAATTGCGGTACGATGCCCGCGAATGGCCGCGCACGGTGGCGCAGCTCGCGCCTTTCAACACCACCTGCCCGGCCATGAACTTGCCGTTATATTCGCCAACCGCGCCCTTTGCGGGTTCGAACCGTGGGTAGGGCAGATAGGCGGAGCGGGTGAACTGCCAGCAATCGCCGAACATCCACGTGCCCCCTTGCGGGATCAGCGCGGCTTCGGCGTCCAGTTGATTGCCGCCGCGACGATCGGCAGATGCGGCGATGGTTTCCCATTCGAATTCCGTTGGCAGGCGATGGCCCGCCCAGCTGGCGAAGGCATCGGCTTCCCAATACGAAATATGCGTGACCGGCGCGCCGGGATCGCGGGGCTGCCAGCCATAATGGCTGAACGCCTGCCCGTCCGTATCGCCTTCGCCCCAGTAAAGCGGAGCGACGATAGCGTTTTCGTTGATCCAGCCCCACCCGTCGGACAGCCACCAGCGGGCATCGCGATAACCGCCATCGGCGATGAAGGCGTCCCATTCGCGATTGGTCACCAGCCGGTCCGCGACGGCGAAAGGTTCCAGCAACGTGCGATGGCGCGGCCCCTCATTGTCGTAGGCGAAACCGTCGCCGTCATGCCCGATCTTCACGATGCCGCCGGGATGATCGTGCCAGCCCGTTTCACTCTGCGGTTCGGTCGCCGCGTCGGTAGCCAGGTCGGGCGCGCCGGCGAACATCGCGGGGCCGAGCGGGTTCTGAAACAATGCGTGCTTGATATCGGTCAGCAGCAATTCGGTATGCTGTTCCTCATGCGCGATGCCCAGCGCGATCAGATCCGCCAGCGCGGGATCGTGCAGCAGCGGTTCCATCGCCGCATCGACATGAGCACGCCATTCGCCGATTTGCGCCAGCGTCGGCCGCGACAGCATTCCGCGCGCGAACCGCCCGATGCGCGCGCCTTCCGCCTCGTAATACGAATTGAACAGGAACGGAAACTTCGCGTCGAACAGCGTGTAATCGGGCAAATGGTCGCGCAACAGGAAGGTTTCGAAGAACCACGTCGTGTGCGCCAAATGCCATTTGGCGGGGCTGGCATCTTCCATCGATTGCACCGTTGCATCGGCATCCGACAGATGCGCCGCCAGCGATGCGGTGCGAGCGCGTGTCGCGTAAAACGCATCGGCCAGTTCACCGGCCAATTCACCGGCCAGCCCACCAGCCGACACGGGCGCGGATTGCAGGGGAGTGGTAGCCAAGATCGTTTTCCCCGCCGGATCGACATCATGCGCGCGCGATCGCCGCATTCGAACGAGTGCGACAATGGCGCAAGCTATCGCCCATGAAAAGGGGGTATGGCGGGATTTGCGTGCCTACGCCTCGCGAAAGGGGGTCAGGCGGCCATCTTGATGACGTTGCGGCCCGAATTCTTCGCATCGTACAAGGCCGCATCGGCGCGGGCGAACAGGGTCAGCCCGCTATCGCCCGTCGCCCAGGTGGCATAACCGACGCTGGCGGTGATTTCCGGGCCATCGCCAGCGTATTCCTCGATCGCGCCGCGCAGCCGTTCCGCCGCCTTGCGCGCGACGGCGGGGGTGGCGCCGGGCAGCACCCAGATGAACTCTTCCCCCCCGATGCGCCCGACCAGATCGTTGGGGCGGCATTGCGCCGTCGCGATGCGGGCGATGCGAACCAGCACGCTGTCGCCTGCCTGATGGCCGTATGTGTCGTTGACCGATTTGAAATGGTCGAGGTCGAATACCACCAGCGACAGCGGCTTTCCCGCGCGCGCATATCTGATGATCGTCCGGTCGATTTCCGCCATCGCGCGGCGGCGGTTGGGCAGTCCGGTCAGCGGATCGGTCAACGCCAGCTGCTGCGCTTCTTCTGCCTGTTGCAGCGCCTGCCCCTTCTCCTGCGCCAGCTGTTCCACCTCGCGATAATGATCCGTTACGTCGGACACCACGGCGAAGGTTTCTTCCAGCGAACCGTCGGGCGCGAATTCGTTCTGCGCCAACAGGCACATCACCCGCGCTTCGCCCGATGGCAGCACCATGTCGAGCTCGATGCGATAGGGTTCGCGGCTGGCGGCGTGGCGGTTCATACCGGCATGCAGAACCTCCAGACTGTCGGGGTAAAGCTTGCTTCGCAGCACGCGATCGGGGCGGCAACCGGGCGGCAGGCCGTGCATCGTGCACAATTCCTGCGACCAGATCTGCCGCCGGGTCTTATGAAAGAATTGCCAACGGCCCACCCCGCTCAACCGTTCGGCCAGCCGGAACATGGCGTTGTTCTGCGCCAGAATGCGATTCTGCGATTCGAACCCAGCGCTCAGGCGATCGACCTGCATCAACCGCCGCGACAGATGCAGCCCGACGACCAGAACGATGCCCATGAAACTTTGCAGGGCGAAGGCCCGATCCAGCCTGGGCAATTCCGCCAGCAGGGTCATCGGCACGATCACGATGCTGCTGACCGTTCCGATCAGGGCGAAGGCGAACAGCGTGACCGTGGTGCCGAGCTGTCCGTGCCGGGACGATGCGAACACCACCACCAGCGCGACCAGAAACATCAGCGGCACGCGCGTTTCGTGCAGCGCCCACCACGATATCGCGGCGCTGAGGCAGAACAGGAAAAACAGGCTGGCGCTCAATTCCAACCGCATGACCGTCAACCGTGCATGGCGGTTCCAGTGAAACCGCGCCCGCGCCGCGATGACCGTGGGCGACACCAGCATGATGCCCAGCCAGTTCGCGAACATCCACCATCCGATCAACAGCCAGCTGACCTCGTCCCAGAAGAACCCGGCGACGATCGTGCCCGCCAGCGATCCCGCGCCGGCGGACAGGGACAGAAACAGGAAGTCGCGAAACTCCAGATTGTCGAGCCGGCGGTTCCGCAAGCTCACACGCGCGAGATAGGCGCCGGCGACCGAACACAGCATGCCGCCCGCAGTATAGCCGACTGCCTTTGCCACGGTGAAATCGAATACCAGATGGATCGGCACGGCGCAGGCGATCAGAACCGCGACCGTCTGCGCCCATCGGCGATAGGGCATGCCGAACAAAGCGGCTGTGGCGATGCCGACGGGGATCCAGATCAACGTCGTGCCGCCCAGCACGCGGATCGCATAGAATGTGACGATGGCCGCCAGCGACCAGCTGACGGCGACGATGGCGATTTCTGCAATGTTGTTGCGGCTGGCCAAAGGACACCTCGTTGTTCGAGTGTCCCCAATAGGCTGGCACGCTTAGAGGTGGCCTATTCGCGCGCTACGTATTGCTACCGATAGCCCCGAATCGTGCCAGATCGCATCACATCGCAGGCGCTCAGGCAGCCACGCGCTGTTGACCGCCCTGCACCGCGTCGTTCAGCATTTCCGCCAGCAGGAACGCCAGTTCCAGCGATTGCGCGGCGTTGAGGCGCGGATCGCAATGGGTGTGATAACGGTCCTTCAAGCCTTCATCCGTGATGGCCACCGCGCCGCCGACGCATTCGGTCACATCCTGCCCGGTCATTTCGATATGGATGCCGCCGGGATGCGTTCCCTCGGCGCGATGCACCGCGAAGAAGCCTTTCACTTCGCGCAAGATGCGGTCGAAGGGCCGGGTCTTCAATCCGCTGTCGGATTTGACCACATTGCCGTGCATCGGATCGCACGACCAGACCACCTGGTGGCCTTCGCGTTCGACCGCGCGGACCAGTGTCGGCAGACCGTCTTCGACCTTGTCGTGACCGAACCGACTGATCAGCGTCATGCGCCCCGCCTCGCGCGCCGGGTTCAGCGTATCGAGCAGTTGCAGCAGCGCATCGGGTTCCATGCTCGGCCCGCATTTCATGCCCAGCGGATTGCCGATACCGCGCGCGAATTCGATATGCGCGCTCCCCTCGAACCGGGTGCGGTCGCCGATCCACACCATATGCGCGCTGGTATCGTACCAATCGCCGGTCAGGGAATCCTGCCGCGTCATCGCCTGTTCGTAAGGCAGCAGCAGCGCCTCGTGACTGGTGTAGAAACTCGTTCCCTGAAGCTGCGGAATGGTCTGCGGGATCGATGCCGCACGCTTCCATGAAGTCCAGCGATTCGCCGATCCGGTCCGCCATCTCCGCGAACTTGTCCGCCCACGGGCTGCGGCCCATGAAATCCAGCGTCCACTGGTGAACCTGCCGCAGATTGGCATAGCCGCCATTGGCGAAGGCACGCAGCAGATTGAGCGTAGCCGCCGCCTGGCTGTAGGCGCGCACCATGCGCTGCGGATCGTTGACTGCGCGCATCCGCGTCGAATTCGATCCCGTTGATGTTGTCGCCGAAATAGCTGGGCAGGGTTACGCCGCCTTGCGTTTCCGTGTCGGCGAACTGCGCGGTTTGGCGAACTGCCCCGCCATCCGGCCGACTTTCACCACCGGACGCTTGCTGGCGAAGGTCAATACGACTGCCATCTGCAGAATGACGCGGAACGTGTCGCGGATATTGTTGGGGTGGAATTCGGCGAAGCTTTCCGCGCAATCGCCGCCTTGCAACAGGAACGCATCGCCCTGCCGCGACCTCGGCCAGATCGCGCTTTCAGCGCGCGCGCTTCGCCGGCGAACACCAGCGGCGGATAATTCGCCAGCGTGTGCTTCCGCCTCGCGCAGGGCGGCCGGATCGAGGTAATCGGGCAGATGCCGCGCCTCGTGCGCTTGCCAGCTATCGGGAGTCCAGTTCGGGCCACTGTCGGGTCCATTCGAATTGCGCCGCGCAACCGTCTTGGCGGCGCGGCAATGTAAGCCCTGCGCTTACGGAAGGTGCGCCGCGAAACGCAAATAGGCGCGCATCGCTGCCGGTCGCGAATCGCGCCTACTCGGTTCGGCAAAACCTGCCCTTCGGGAATGACGGCCACCTGCACGCCGGGCCGCGCCGCCAGATACCGCTTCGCCAGCGCCTGCATCGCGGCGGGCGTGGTTTGCGAATAATCGGTCAGCAGACTGCGGACGTAACGCAACCGGCGCGGATCGGCTGTCGCCCCTTCCACGGTATAAAGCCAGAAGCCGTTGCCGGTCGATGCGCGGGTCACCAGCTGGCGCAAGGGTTCGGTTACGCGCGCCAATTCGTCCGCGGACGGTGGGTTTGCCGCCAGATCGGCGGCGATTTCATTCGCCACGGCGAAGAATGTCGGCACGTCTTCGGGCTTCAGCTGGGCGAATGCGCGGATCGTGCCCCCTTCCGCCAAATCGGTCGGCCATTGCGAACTGACTTGCGGGGCATAGCTCGCGCCTGCCCGTTCGCGCATTGCATCGAGCAAGCGATTGCTGAACAACTGGGTCAGTATTTCCAGCTGGCGCGATTCGCGGCAATCCGGCCACGCCGCCGCCGGTCGGCCATGCGACCACCGCTGCCGCCTGATTGGCATCGCCGCGATGGGTGCAGGACGATAGTCGCTCGGTCGGCGCGCGGAATGGCGGGGTGCGCGCCGCGACGTCCGCCGCGATCGGCGTCGCGCGGGGGCAGTGCGCCGAATGTGGTCCGCAGCGCCTCGACCGTGGCGTCGCGGTCGAACTCGCCGAAGATCAGCACTTCGACCGGGCCTTGCTTTCAGCAACGGTTCCCAGACCTTGCGGAAACCGTTCCGGCGTGACGTCCGCCAGCATGTCGAGATCGGGCGTGGCATAGCGCGCATCGTCGCCGCGCAGGATGTAATCGAGATCGCGGCCCAGCACGCCGCCGGGACTGGTCGCGTAACTTTCGTACGTCAGCTGCGCTGCCGCCTTGGCGCGGATGACGCGGGTTGGGATCCCAGCGCGGCATCGCCCAGCTTCGCCGCGAACAGATAGAGCTGATCGTGCCAGATCGGCCGCACGGGTCTGCGCCGACAAGGTGAAGGCCGTCTCGTCGATGCCGAAATCGAAGCCCATCTGGCGTCCGGTCGAAATACGGTCGAGCTCTTCCTGCCCCAATTCGCCTAGGCCGGACCCGACCAGCGCCGTTTCGCCCAGCGCGATGTAGGGCGATTTCATCGGCGTCGAACGCGCGGCGACCGGCGCCGAAACGCACCTTGACCGCGACCCGGCCCGGTTCGGCATTGTTGGACCACAGGATCGCTTTCACGCCATTGTCGAAATCGACGCGTTCCATGTCGAGCACGCCGAGCGGGCCGGCCTGCGCCACCGTGCCGGGTTCGCCGACGGGCGGCAATTCGTCGAAGGAGATCGTGCTTGCGGCCAGCCGCGCCGACCCATCGGCTGTGACGCGGTGCCGCAATGCGGTGCGAAGCGCGGCATCGTCCGCCTCCGCAGCGTCGGGCGTGACATAGACGGCGCGGATGACGTCGCCGGTGAACAAAGCGCGCGTGCGTTCCAGCACGATTTCGGGCGTGATGCGCGACTTCATGCCCTGGAACACGTTCAGCACCGTTTCGGGCGCGGCCACGGCTTCGCGAATATCGACCGCCTGCACGATGTCGTCGGCCAGTTTCGATCCGGCCTGCACGCTGCGCTGTTCGACGGAACTGGCGAAAGCGACCTCGAATTCGGCCACTTCGCGCGTCGATTTCCTCCGGCGTGGGCGGCGTGTCCAGCGCATCGGCAATCACGCCGCGCACATCGGTCAGCGCGGTGCTGCCAGTCATCGCCCAGCGGCGCCAAGCTGACGAAAGTCGCGTCGGTCGATCGGCTGACATCGTCCTGCTGCGCCTGGGCATACAAGATAGCTGCCGCCGCCGCGCGCCCGCGCTTCCAGCCGGCGATTGATCAGCGACTGCGCCAGCGCGTCCATCAGCAGCCCTTCATTGTAGACGATCGTGTCGTTGACCGGGCGCCACGGGCGCATGATGGCATAGGTCAGGCTGCGCGGCAGATCGGGTTCGACCAGCACGTCCAGCTTCGCCGACCGGATTGGCGGGGTCCGCCCCGGCGGGCGCGACCGGATCGCCGAAATCGGGCGCGGCCGTCGGCGCGCCCTTGCCCTGCCAGTCGCCGAACCATTTTTCGACCAACGCCGCCAGATCATTGCGGATCGGCATCGCCGGCAATCGCGATGACGGTGTTTTCGGGGCGATACCAGCGATCGTGAAACGCCTGCATCGCCGCTGCCGTCGCGCCGGTCAGCGTTTCTTCCGTGCCGATCGGCAGCCGAGTGGCCAGCCGCTGTCCTGCAAACAGCACTTCGCGTGTGCGTTCGCCCACTCGCTGCGCCGCGCCGCCGCGTTCGCGCTTTTCCGCCAGCACGATCGGCAATTCCGCCGCCAGATTGGCGCTCGACAGAACGGGCGCGCGCATCATGCCGGACAGCAGCTTGAAACTTTCCGCAATCTTGGCAGGCGTCGCATTGGGCAGGTCGAGCTTGTAAACCGTGTGCGTCGGGCTGGTTTCCGCATTGGTGTCGCTGCCGAATGTCGCGCCCAGCCGCTGCCAGCGGGGGATCGCCTCGCCCGCTTTCAGATATTTGCTTTCCCGGAAACTCAGATGTTCGAGAAAATGAGCGAAGCCGCGCTCCTCCTCCGTTTCGTGCAGCGAACCTGCATCGATGCGGATGCGGATGGACACCTGGCCGGGCGGCACGCGGTTGTTGCGGACGGCATAGCGCAAGCCGTTGTCCATTTCGCCGAACAGCCATTCCTCGTCGCGCGGAACATCGCTGCCTTCGTAAATCCACGGCGTTTCATCGCCGGTCTGCAAATCGGCGGCGGGCGGCAGCGATGCCGGTTCCTGCGCCGCTGGCGGCGCGGGGCCAGCATGAGCCAAGGGAAGAACGAGCGCGAGACGGCGAAGGGCGCGCGGGAATGATGTCATGGCGCGGGATATAGGGTCCCGACCTGAAGGACCAGTGAATAGCGCGGCAGCGTTTCGCCAGCCCTGCCGCGCCGCGACACCTTGCTGCGCGATGCCATCGCCCCTACATCCCCAATCATGTTCATCGAAACCGAAACCACCCCGAACCCGGCCAGCCTGAAATTCCTGCCCGGTCGCCCGGTCATGACTGCCAGCACGCGCGAATTCGCCATCGCCCGAAGCGGCAGAGGCCAGCCCGCTGGCAGAAGCGATTTTCGACACAGGCGAGGTCGTGAACGTGTTCTTCGGGGCGGATTTCGTATCCGTCACTGCTGCGCCGGGCGCCGACTGGTCCGCATTGAAACCGCAGGTCGTATCCATTCTGCTCGACCATTTCGTATCGCAGGCGCCCCTGTTCGCAGGCGGCAGCGCGGGCGGGATTTCCGTGCCGCCCGAAACCGATGACGATGGTGGTCGAAGACGATCCCGCCGATGCCGACATCATCGACGCAGATCAACGATCTGCTCGAACAACGCGTGCGCCCGGCCGTCGCCGGCGATGGCGGCGACATCGCCTATCGCGGGTTCAAGGACGGCGTCGTCTATCTGACCCTGCAGGGCGCATGTTCGGGCTGCCCGTCATCTTCCGCCACGCTGAAACACGGGATCGAAGGTTTGCTGAAACATTATGTTCCCGAAGTGACCGAAGTTCGCGCCGCCTGAACTCGATTTCTCTCTACGGAGTTACCATGACCAACAATTTCACGACAATGTCCTTGGCGATGCCGCGCTCGACCAGATTTTCAACGAAGCGCGCACTTACAATGGCTGGCTGGACAAGCCTGTCGGCGATGAACAGCTGCATGCGATCTGGAACCTGACGAAGATGGGGCCGACCAGCGCGAACCAGCAGCCGATCCGCATCGTGTGGGTGAAAAGCGACGATGGCATCGCGAAGCTGGTCGATTGCGCGTCCGACGGCAACAAGGACAAGATCAAGGCCGCGCCCGTTACGGCGGTGCTGGGCTACGACATCGATTTTCACGAAAACCTGCCCTGGCTGTTCCCCCATGCCGATGCGAAAAGCTGGTTCGAAGGGGACGAGGAGGGCCGGATCGAAAGTGCGAAACGCAATTCCGCCCTGCAGGGCGCCTATCTCATCATCGCCGCGCGCGCGGTGGGTCTCGATTGCGGGCCGATGTCCGGCGTTGATCTGGACGCCGTGACCAAGGAGTTCTTCGCCGACCAGCCGCGCGTCAAGGCCGACTGGATCTGTTCGATCGGCTATGGCGATCCAGAATCGCTGTTCGATCGCAGCCCGCGTCCCGAATTCGATACGCTTCAACAGCTTCGCCTGACGCCCGTTTTCCGCCCCCGCACGGTCCGCAATGCGAACGCTGGCGATAGAATGCGCGACCGAAGCGTGCAGCGTCGCGCTGTTCGACGGCCCCGACCTGCTGGCAAACCGGCATCAGGTGCTGGGTCGCGGCCATGCCGAACGGCTGGTCCCGATGATCGCCACCCTGCCCGATCGCGGTAAGGCGGCGCGCATTCTGGTATCGCTTGGTCCCGGCAGCTTTACCGGGGTGCGGATCGGCATCGCCGCCGCCCGCGCGCTGGCCGTCGCCTGGCAGGCGCAAGTGTTCGGCTATCCGACCTTGGCGTTGGTGGCGATGACCGCGCGGCGCGACAGCGGTCTGGGCGACGACATCCCTCTGACTGCCGCAATGAATGCCGGACATGGCGAATGGTTCGTTCAGGATTTTACCGGCGACGGCTTGCCCGCGACCGACCTTTCCGCACGATCGCCCGACGATGCCGCCGGCGTTGCCCGGCCCGAAGTCGTCGGCACGCGCGCGCACGAGTTGGTTGCACCTGCGCCGATCCGGCGTCGCTTACCCCGCCCATCCCGATGCCCGGTTCGCGATCGCGATCCCGCACGGCCTGCTGATGTAGACCATCGTGCCGATCTATGGCCGCGAACCCGACGCGAAACCGATCGCCAAACCGAACGCGCCAAAGGCGATATAGGGCGTGGCGCATGGGGCGAAGCCGACATCGATCGGCTGATGGAAATCATGAAAGCCGCCTTCGATCCCCATTGGGGGGAGGCATGGACGCGCAAACAGATCGAGGATGCGCTGTTGTTTCCCGGCACGTTCTACCGGCTGGCGGATGCCGACGGGTTCGTCCTGTCACGCTTCGTTGCAGGTGAAGAAGAACTGCTGCTGATCGGCGTCACGCCTGCGAAACGCGGGCGCGGTATTGGTGCGGCGCTGCTGGAACGATTGTTCGATGACGCTAGGGAACGGGGGGCAGTGAGGCTGTTCCTCGAAATGCGGCAGAACAATCCGGCGGTTTCATTGTACGAGCGCTGCGGCTTTACGCGGATCGGGCATCGGCCCCGTTATTACACCACGTCGGACGGTTCGCGGTTGGATGCCATTACCTATGCCAAATCGCTGTAAAGTTATGCCCGGCGCTTGACTGCTTGCACTTTTATGTAATCGATCGTCCCTGTTCGCATTGTAATTTACCGGTCCAGCTTTTATACAAAGGTGTATGGTTGTCGCCACAGTTGCGACGGACCGACCGAACATTCTGATTACGAACGGAACAAATCATGGACAACACCGAAACCGACAACAATGAAATGCTCATCACGCTGACATCGGACATCGTGGCCGCGCATGTCAGCAACAACAACGTCGATGTCGAAGACGTGCCGATGCTGATCACCAGCATTCACAGTGCGTTGGCCGGACTTGGCAACCCGGTGGAAGTGGAAGAGGAACGCCCCGATCCGGCGGTGTCCATTCGCGCGTCTGTGAAACCCGATTACATCGTGTGTCTGGAAGACGGCAAGAAGCTGAAAATGCTCAAACGCTATCTTCGCACCAATTACGACATGAGCCCGGAAGAGTATCGCGCGCGCTGGAACCTGCCCGCCGATTACCCGATGGTCGCCCCCGATTACGCGGAAAAACGCCGCGAACTGGCGAAGAAGATCGGCCTGGGTCGCAAGCCTGGTCAGAAACGCGGCCGCCCGGCCAAAACGAACACATAATAGGGCTGGCCATACCCTCGATGCTTGAGAAGGTGCGGCATCCCATGTAGGGATGTCGCACGTTTTTCCCGGCGTATTGATGGTTCGGGCACAATTCGGGGTTTCATTTGCAACAGCGCATCGATCTTGAACAATTATGCGCCGATCGCGGGCTGCGTATCACCGAACAGCGGCGCATCATCGCGCGGGTTCTGTCGGAAAGCGACGACCACCCGGATGTCGAATCCGTGCATTCGCGCGCCAACGCGCTCGATCCCAAAATCTCCATCGCCACCGTCTACCGCACGGTGCGCCTGTTCGAAGAAGCGGGCATATCTGGACCGCCACGATTTCGGCGATGGCCGCGCCCGTTACGAAGCCGCACCCGAAGCGCATCACGACCATCTGATCGACGTCGAAAGCGGCAAGGTGGTGGAATTCGTCGATCCCGAACTGGAAGCGTTGCAGAAACAGATCGCGCACAAGCTCGGCTATCGTCTGGTCGATCACCGAATGGAACTGTACGCGGTGAAGCTGGACCGGCCGCAGGATGCAAAACCCGGCGGCGACGCCGAACCGGCCCCCCAATGACGGTCCGTTAATGATCGAACCCGGTACGCCCGCCGATCTGCGGATTGCTGCGGATCGCGGGGAATTCGACGCCGTTGACCCCGGGCGGCTGGCTGCGGTTTGCGACGCGCCTGCTTTGCCTGATCGCATTGCTGCTGGTGTTCGTGCCGCTGCATTACGCGTGGCGCGCGTTTCGCCCCACCTCCCCCATTCCCCGCCTGTTTTTGCGCTACAGCGCGCACATCGCTGGCGCGCGAGTGGAACGGATCGGCGCGCCTCTGACGGGCAAGGTGCTGTTCGTTTCCAACCACATCTCCTGGCTCGATATTCTGGCGCTGGCGGGCGCGACCGGGACCGCTTTCGTCGCGAAATACGAAGTCGGCACGGTGCCCGTCATCGGCGCGATGGCGCGCATGAACCGGACGATATTCGTGCGCCGCGGCGATCGTTCCGCCGTCGGTGCGCAAGTCGATACCTTGCGCGATGCGTTGCTGGGCGGCGATCGCGTGACGGTCTTTCCCGAAGGGACGACCACCGACGGGCAATCGCTGCTGGCGTTCAAGACCGCCATGCTCGGCGTGCTGGAACCGCCGCCGCCCGGCATCATGGTGCAGCCGGTGGTGATGGATTACGGCGCGGTTGCCGCCGATATCGGCTGGACGGGCGACGAAGGCGGCTTCAACAACGCCAAACGCCTGCTATCCCGGCGCGGCACTTTTCCACTCAAGATGCATTTCCTGATGCCGTTCAGCCCGGAAGATTTCGGCGATCGCAAGGCCATCGGCGCACGCGCGCGCGATGCGATCGAGGCGGCGCTGCTGACCACGCTGGACCGCCCCCTGCCGCCCTTCGAACACGATGTCGTGCCGGTCCGTTACAACCCGCCCAACCGGTAGCTCGCTTGCGCCACGGGGGCCGAACGCATAGATGCGGCCCCATGCAGAAAACCACCGCCCCCAAGACCTTCCGGGTCAAAAGCTTCGGCTGCCAGATGAACGTCTATGACGGGGAACGCATGGGCGAAATGCTGGCCGAACGCGGCATCGCGCCCGCAGCGGATGGCGAAGATGCCGATCTGGTCGTGCTCAACACTTGCCACATCCGCGAAAAGGCGGCGGAAAAAGTCTATTCCGATATCGGCAGATTGCTGAAGGGTAAGGACGAACGGACCAAACCGTTGATCGCCGTCGCCGGCTGCGTCGCGCAGGCGGAAGGGGACGAGATCATGGCGCGCGCCCCCGCCGTCAGCATGGTGGTCGGCCCGCAGGCCTATCACCGGCTGCCCGGCATGATCGATGCAGCGGTGGACGGCAAACGTTCCACCGATACGGATATGCCCGCCGATGCGAAATTCGCGGCCCTGCCCCGCCGCAGGAAAGCGCCGCCATCCGCTTTCCTGACCATTCAGGAGGGGTGCGACAAATTCTGCACCTATTGCGTGGTGCCCTATACGCGCGGCGCGGAAATCAGCCGCCCCTTCACCGATCTGGTGGAAGAAGCGAAGCGGCTGGTCGATGCGGGCGCGAAGGAGATTACGCTGCTGGGCCAGAATGTCAGCGCCTGGACGGGCGAGGACGAACGCGGGCGCGCCGTCGGCATGGCGGGCCTGATCCGCGCGGTTGCGGCGATCCCCGATTGCGTCCGCATCCGCTACACCACCAGCCATCCCGCCGATATGGACGACGATCTGATCGCCGCGCATGGGGATGTGGCCAAGCTGATGCCGTATCTGCACTCTGCCGGTGCAATCGGGCAGCGACCGCGTGTTGAAAGCGATGAACCGCAGCCACACGGCCGAAAGCTACCTGCGCCTGCTCGAACGGTTCCGCGCGGCACGCCCCGATCTGGCGATTGTCGGGCGATTTCATCGTCGGTTTTCCCGGCGAAACCGATGCCGAGTTCGAAGACACTTTGCGGATCGTCGATGCGGTGGGGTACGCGCAAGCCTACAGCTTCAAATATTCGCCCCGCCCCGGCACGCCTGCCGCCACGATGGACGGCCAGGTCGCGCCTGAAATAATGGACGAACGCCTGCAACGCCTGCAGGCCAGCTTGCGCCGCGACCAACAGGCGTTCAACCGGGCCAGCCTGGGCCAGACCTGCGACGTGCTGGTCGAACGCCCCGGCAAGCTCCCCGGCCAATGGCTGGGCAAATCGCCTTGGCTGCAATCGGTCCACTTCATCGGCGAGGCCGCCATCGGCGACATGGTGCGCGTGCGCCTAGAAGAAGCGGGGCAGGTCTCGATCGCGGGGACTATGGCTGACGGGAAGCTCGAACGCCGATACAACTTTGATCGGTCGTTGTTCCTTTGCGCTCCGCTCACGACGATACCGCTTGCCGCCCGCATTGCAGCGCCTATCTTCGATGACATCGTATGAAAGGACCGCATGGCCAGAAAATCCCAACCCGGCAAAACCCAACCCGCCAAAATCCCACCCGGCAAATCCCAACCGGGTAAGTCCCGTTCCGTAAAATCGGCTTCGATCACATCGGAAGGCGCGTCAGTGGCGTTTTCGCCTTCCCCCCAGCCGCCCATTTTGGGGGACGCGCGGTTCGCAGGGTGGCGATCGATATGGGGTTCGACGATCAATCGCTGCTCGTGCCCCTGTTCGGGCAGTTCGATGCCAATCTGGTGCAGGTGGAAAACCGGCTCGGCGTGTTCATCTCGGCGCGCGGGGATCGGCTGCATATCGAAGGGCCGGAGGATGCGACCGCGCGCGCGCGCGATGTTCTGCAGTCCCTGTACGACCGGATCGCCAGCGGGCAGGAGATCGACAGCGGCGCGATCGAGGCGGTGATCGCCATGTCGAACGAACCGACATTCGACGGCATCGTGTCGAAGGACGGCGCTCGAAACGGCGCAAACGGCCCGGCCATTTCGATACGCACCCGGCGCAAGACGATCGTGCCCCGGTCCGAAATGCAGGGCCGATATATGCGCCAACTGGTGACGGACGATGTGATCTTCGCGCTCGGCCCGGCAGGCACGGGCAAAACCTATGTCGCGGTGGCGCAGGCGGTCAGCCAGCTGATCACGGGCAGCGTGCAGCGCCTGATCCTGTCGCGCCCGGCGGTCGAGGCGGGCGAGAAGCTCGGCTTCCTGCCCGGCGATATGAAGGAGAAGGTCGATCCCTATCTGCGCCCGCTCTACGATGCGCTGTACGATTGCATGCCGCCCGAACAGGTGGAACGCCGGATCGCCAGCGGAGAGATCGAGATTGCCCCCATCGCCTTCATGCGCGGGCGCACGCTGGCCGATGCGTTCGTAATTCTGGACGAGGCGCAGAACACCACGCGCGAACAGATGAAGATGTTCCTGACCCGCTTCGGCCAGAACAGCCGCATGGTGGTGTGCGGCGACCCCAAACAGGTCGATATCCCCGGCGGCGACCGGATGAGCGGCCTTGCCGATGCGGTCGATCGGCTGGAGGGCGTCGAAGCCATCGGCATAACCCGCTTCAGCCGCGCCGACGTGGTCCGCCACCCGATCGTGGGCCGCATCGTGGAGGCTTACGAGGGAGAGGGCTGACTATGGCCGCTAGCGACCCAATTGCGGACGCTAATAGCGGCATCACTTTTAGATGGCTTGTCTTGTTGATCGAATTACGCGACACACGAATTTGAAGGTTTAATTGATGTTGTAGCGTGCTTTCCCACAGCTCGTGCCGATATCGCGGGAAATGGGGCAAAAAATGTATGATACGATAGTCTGGACGCATGCAGCTTTTGGGTTCGCTGGCATATTAGGGGCGATACTTGCGGTCTCTTCACGGTTAATTACGTCGCCACATACGATTCATATTTGGTCCGGGCGGCTATTTACTCTCGGGATGGTCGGCGTCGGGACAACCGGCTTAGTCATAGCATGGCATGAACAAAGCATCTTTTTTCTTAGCTTGGCGTTCTTTGTCCTTTACCTTGCCGTTATGGGCTATCGCTACGCCGTTGATCGCGCTGGTCTTGAGGGAAGCTCTTACCGAGCAATCTACGTGATTCTCTTTATGGCTTTCGTCGTGATGGCTGGCGCGGGTGGCTACCTGCTCACTACCGGAGATGGGGCCGGGATCTTAATGGCGGTATTCGGAACTATCGGCATATTGCATACAGTCATCGACGTGCGGGCAGCTTTTGGTTCCGGCCTAAAGGGGCGCTATCGAATTGCCGCGCATATTTCGCGGATGCTGGGAGGCACCATTGCTGCACTCACAGCATTTCTACTCATTCAGTTTCAGTCGGGATCGCCGCTCGTGTGGCTCGCTCTCCACAGCCGTTCTGGCACCTGTGATGATTTTTTGGAAATACTTGGTCGTTCGTGGTCGCGGCTTGCATCGTAAGGCGCTGCCAATTGACTGAAGCAGTCAGAAGTCGTCCGTCCGCTTTCCACCCCACAAGCAGCCGGAGCGATTCAACCGCTTTCGACGTTTTCAAACCATCCCTTCCCCTGTCCTACGCCGTGCCATTTCGCTATGGGCAACCGCCATATCGTCCGGCATTCGAGATCGGACATCGCACCCAAGGAGCATTCATGACCGACACCCCCTCCACCACCGCCATCGAAACGCGTCGCCGCGAGATCGCGACACAGCATTTGCTGTTCAAGACCATCGAATATGTCGAGAACGCGCATCCCGGCCTGCTCGACTTCCTCGAAGGCAGCCTGGATATGCTGGGCGATCCGGCTGATGACGGGACGCAGGACAATGCGGCGGTGCGCGACATCGCGCGCGCGATGATCACGGGTGCGCGCAAGGAAGGCATGGACTGAGAGGTGCGGCGGTTTCTTCGTCAGGACCGTGTAACATCCGGTCCATGTGTTGCCAGGCAGCGACGAACCGAGTGCGCTGCGATGGCTCGATGATTGTCGATTGCGATGTCGAAGGATGGCCGGCAGGCGAATGGCAGGGGTTGGCGGACCGCGCTGCCCTTGCCGCCAGCGCAGTCGAGGCGGGGCTGGCGAACGGTCGCCTTTGCATCAGCGTCCTGTTCACGACCGACGCGCAGGTCCATGCGCTCAACCGCGAATGGCGTGCACGCGATCGGCCGACCAATGTGCTGTCCTTCCCGATGCAGACCGCCGATGAATTGCGCGACCTTGGCGCGGACGGCCCGCCCGTGCTGCTCGGCGATATCGCGCTGGCTTACGAAACATGCGAGCGCGAGGCGGCGGAAAAGCGCATTGCGCTGGCCGATCATGCCACCCATCTGCTGATCCACGGCCTGCTGCATCTGGCGGGGCACGACCATGTGGCGAACGCCGCGCAGGCCGATGCGATGGAGGCGTTGGAGATAAAGGCGCTTGCACAGATCGGCCTTCCCGACCCATATGCCATTCACGACCATCATCACGAGGATACACAATAAGGGCCATGCCCGAAAACGACACCCAATCCGCCCCCACCGCAGGAGAGGCGGAGAGTAGCACCGGCCTGCTGGGCGCGGTACGCCGCCTGTTCGACCCCGCGCGCGAACGGTCCCTGCGCGCGCAGCTGGAAGAAGCGATCGACGAGCATGAGGGCGAAAACCCCGATACCGGCGAAACCCCGTCCGACGGCGGCGACCTGTCCGGAGTGGAACGCCAGATGCTCCGCAACCTTCTTCATTTCAGCGAACACGATGCGGACGACATGGCCATTCCGCGCAAGGAGATCATTGCGCTGAACGCGGCGGAAAGCTGGGCGGAAATCGTCGCTGCGTTCGCCGAACACGGTCATTCGCGGATGCCGGTCTATCGCGATACGCTGGATGACGTGATCGGCATGATGCATATCAAGGACATCTTCCCGTACCTCGCCACCGGGGAAGAACCGCCATCGGACTGGACCGGCCTGATGCGCCAGCCCCTTTACGTCCCGCAATCGCGCAACGCGCTGGACGTGCTGGCCGACATGCGCGCGCGGCGGGTGCATCTGGCGGTGGTGCTGGACGAATATTCGGGCACGGACGGGATCATCACGATCGAAGATCTGGTGGAGGAAATCGTCGGTTCGATCGAAGACGAGCACGACGATGCGCCCGAAGAACTGATCGTGTCGATCGGCGACGGCATGTGGGATTGCGATGCGCGCGCGGAACTGGACGACGTGGCCAAACTGGTCGATCCGCATCTGGCGGAGGTCGAAGAGTTGGTCGATACGCTGGGCGGCCTCGCCTATGTCCTGGCTGAACAGGTGCCGCCCGTCGGCGCGGTTGTGGAACATCCCAGCGGCTGGAAAATCGAGGTGATGGACGGCAACGACACCCATGTCACGCGCCTGCGCCTGCACCAGCCGGTCGTGCCTGTGGAAGAGGTTGCGGACTGACCGGATATCATTTGTAGGGCGGTGGTTTATCCCTCGACAATCGGGGGGGCGCCACCCATCTATGATGCATGGCTCTTCGCCGACTTCCCCCTCTCCGCGCGCTGGAGGCGTTCATGCGGACCGTCCGCCTCGGCAGTGCGCGTGCCGCCGCCGACGAACTCGGCCTCAGCCCGTCGGCCCTGTCGCGCCGGATCGTCAGTCTGGAAGAATTCGTCGGCAAGAAACTGTTCACCCGCGCGCGCCAATCGATGCAGCTGACCGACGATGGCAAGGCGTTCTACGATGCGGTTCATCCCGAATTCGAAGCGTTGGCGCGGGCCGTGGAAGGGCAGTCGGAAAACTCGCTGCTGCAACGCCTGCATCTGGGCGTCCTGCCCCTGTTCGGCAGTCAGCGGCTGTTCCCCAAGCTGCCCGGCCTTCGCAAGCTGCATCCGCGCCTGCACATCGATATCGACACCGGCCCGCATCTGGAAGATCGCGTCGGCGATACGCTGGACGCGGCGATTATCCTGTCGGAAGGGCCGAACCCGGCGCTGCATTCCGTGCGGCTGGATTACAACAGCGTGCATGCGATCTGTTCGACGGAAACGGCCGAATATCTCGGGCCGAAACCCGACCTCGACCGGTTGGGCAAGCAGACTTTCCTGATCCACAGCGAATTGCCCGCCAGTTTCGTCGCCTGGAAAGAGGCGCTGAAGCTCGACGGGCTGGAGCCTGCCGCAATCGATCATTACGATTCAGGGCAGCTGATACTGGAAGCCGCAGCGCAAGGGTTGGGGATCGCCATCATGCATGACGATCACCTGAAACGCGCCGCCGACACGCGGTTGACGCAGCTATACGATCTGGAAGTCGAAAGCCCTTACAGCTATTGGTTCGTGTGCAAACCCGAAGCGTTGGGCGAACGCAGCGTGCGGCAATTCCACGACTGGATGCTGGACGCGGAGCTTTAGCGCGCCCTAACCGTCCTGCGGTTCGGGGCGCACGGCATGAATGCAGGGTTCTTGCATGACGGCGTCGGTGCCGGGATGGCGTTTGTCGTCCGCTCCGCATTCGACTTCGGGCTTCGCGATGCCGTTGGGGGCCAGCGTCGCGAACGCCGCACGGTCGCCATAGGCCGCGATCCAGGTCAGGCAGTCGCCCAGCCGCCGGATCGAATGTTTGGCCCCGGCATTGGCCGATGGCGAACAATTGATGGTCAGCACATCCGCAGCGGGCGATGCCTTGTACCGGCGGAGTACGCGCAGAAACTCGCCCCGTTCGGCCACCGCCACCCGGTCCGTGTCGTTCGCCATCGGATCGCCACGAAAGAAAGGGGACGTGTTGAACACGAACGCCTTGACGCCGGGATTGTTGATCGAAATTTCCGTGGCCAGCGCGCCGCCCAGCGAATGGCCGGTGGTTTCGATCGGGACGGCGGATTGCCCGCGCGCATCCAGCTTCGCCCGTTCGGCTGCATAGACCATCGCCGCCCCTTCGCGCTGGGCATCGCCCAACGATCCTGAAAAGATGTCCGATGTCGATCCCGCTTCGGTCCCACGAAACGCGATGATATGCGCTTCTAAAGCACCCTGGCTGCCATCCGCGCCTACCGCGAACCGGTCGAACACCGAATAGGCGAGGCCGCTATCGTCGTTATCCGCCTTGTCACGAACGACGAAGGCCGGGGGCAGCTGCGTATAGGTGTCCTCGTCCAGGTAGGCGTTGGAACTGAGCATGGCGTACCCATACGTTTGCTTCGCCGTGTCGCGTACGAACTGGCACCAGCCGCCCGGCTCCATCCGGCACGGGCTGCGCGCCTGCGACAGATCGGGGAAGGACTGGACGCAGCCGCCCAGCGTCAGTGCGCCCAACGCCAGCAATGCGCGCCTTAGCAAGCGGTTCGGCCCGGCGCGCGCTGTGATGCGAGGCCGGGCCGGACGCATCAGGAAACGGTCGCCTTGACGATCTTGCCCGGAGTCGCCGGCGGTTCGCCCTTGGGCAGGGCATCGACATGTTCCATACCCGATTCGACCTGGCCCCAGACGGTGTATTGCCCGTCCAGGAAATGGCTGTCGTCGAAACAGATGAAGAACTGGCTGTTCGCGCTGTCGGGCGCTTGCGTGCGGGCCATCGAGCAGGTGCCGCGGGTGTGCGGTTCGGAATTGAACTCCGCCTTCAGATCGGGCTTGTCGCTGCCGCTCATCCCCGTGCCGGTCGGATCGCCGCCCTGGGCCATGAAGCCGGGGATCACGCGATGGAACACCACGCCGTCGTAGAAGCCTTCGCCCGCAAGTTCGGTAATGCGTTCGACGTGACCTGGCGCGAGATCGGGGCGCAGTTTGATGACGACATCGCCGCCGCTGTCGAGAGATAGGGTAAGTTTCTGATCGGCCATCTATGGATCTCCTGTTGGTTTGACGCCCGATATAGAGCGCACGGCCGATAAGTCATCCCCGCTATCCGTTTGCCTGCCACGCCCGCCGCGACTAGATGCAACGGCGATGACGGACGAGACGCGCCCCCATGATCCAGCCGGCGACGACGGCGAATTGCTGATCGCCGCGCGGTCCGGCGATGGTGGGCCCGACGATGGCGGCGAGGAGCATACCGACGCCCGCCCGGACGATCGCATCGACGACGAACGGCTGGACGAGGAAAACCGGCTGAAACCCGCTTACGTCCGCGCGGTTCGCGATGCGATTGGCGCGGATGACGACGATGCGGTGTACGATCTGGTCGAACCGCTCCATCCCGCCGACATCGCCGATTTGCTGGAACTGTTCGACCGGAACGATCGCGTCATGCTGGCCGCCGCAATCGGCGATCTGATGTCGAGCGACGTGGTTGCCGAACTCAACGATTTCGTGCGCGAAGACATGATGGAGGCCCTGCCCGCCCATGCCGTCGCCGCCATCGCCGAGCAATTGGAAACCGACGACGCCGTCCAGCTGATCGAAGATCTGGACGACGCGGACCAGCAGGCCATTCTGGCGGAGCTGGAGCCCGACGACCGCGCCGCGATCGAAAGCGCGCTCGCTTATCCCGAAGAAACCGCCGGGCGTTTGATGGGCCGCGATTTCGTGGCTGTGCCGGGACACATGACCGTTGGCGATCTGATCGACTATTTGCGGCTGCGCGGCGAAGCGGGCGAGGTCGGGCAGGATTTCCTGGAAGTGTTCGTGGTCGATCAGGCGCACCATCCGATCGGCACATGCATGCTGTCATGGGTGCTGCTGACCCCGCGATCCGTTATGCTGACCGATGTCATGAAGCGCGACCAGACGTTGATCCCGGTCGCCAGCGATCAGGAAGAGGTCGCGCTGATGTTCCAGAAATACGGCCTGATCTCCGCCGCCGTGGTCGATGAAAGCGGTCGCCTGGTCGGCCAGCTGACTGCCGACGACATCGTCCACATCATCGCCGAAGAAGCGGGCGAGGACGCGCTGCTGCTGTCGGGTGCGGGCGATGGCGACATCAACGAACCCATCCGCGAAGCCTATTCCGCGCGCGTTCGCTGGCTGATCGCGAATTTAGGCACGGCGCTGGTTGCCAGCCTGATCATCGCAGCATTCGGCGCGGCGATCGAACAGCTGGTGGCGCTGGCCGTGCTGATGCCGATCGTTGCCAGCATCGGCGGCAATGCCGGTACGCAAACGATGGCGGTCAGCGTGCGCGCGCTGGCGATGAACCAGCTGACGCGGGCGAATACGGGCCGCATATTGCTGCGCGAGCTGCGCGTCGCGGTGCTGAACGGCATTACCATCGCGGTGCTGATCGGCATTGCGACCGCGTTGATCTTCACACCGATGTTGGGCGCCGTGATCGCCGTCGCGATGGTGGTGAACGTCATCGTCGCGGGACTGGCCGGCGTGCTGGTGCCCGTAATCTTCGACCGGCTGGATCAGGATCCCGCCGTCGCCAGCAGCGTGTTCGTGACGATGATTACGGATTCGATGGGCTTCTTCGCATTTCTGGGGCTCGCGGTCGCCAGCGGAGTGGTCGGATAGATGCCGCTGTCGATGACCAAGATCGCCTATCGCAGCGAGAGCATTCACACCCTGCGCGCCTGGGTGGAGGGGCAGCCGGACGGCGCGCTGATGACGACGCGGTATCTGCCCAAACGGCACGAGGAGATGACGGGCGGCTCGCTATACTGGATACACGACCACGCCATCGTCGCGCGCAGCCCGATCATGGCGTTCGAACAGCGCGAGGACCGGCGCTGGAACATCCGCCTGGAGCCGCGCCTGATCCTGGTCGAACCCCGCTACAAACGCGCGCATCAGGGCTGGCGATATCTGGCCGAGGACAAAGCGCCCGCCGATCTGGCCGCAGACGCGCAGCAGGGCGACGTGCTGCCGGGCAAGCTGATGAACAAGCTGCGGAAGCTGGGGCTGGATTGATTGGGCTGCGGTGATGGCCCACCGTGGGTGGAAAGTGGACTGTTCGGTTTTAGAAAAGCATAGCTGACAATCCCTAGTCGTTAGGAACTCGCTATGATCCTGAATGGTTTCGTATTAAGACTTAGCACAGAAGGAACAATCGATGGGTATAGAACGAACAAATTTCTTCGCGGCCAACTTTTCTCGGTGGGCAACTTTCACGCTAGCTGCGTTAATTATGGTTACAGTCCCGTTCACTGCTCAAGCTCAGGACCCTACTCAGCAGGTTGCTGAACAAAATGTCTACTCTGCCGACGGCGGTGGCGCGTCGTATCTTGCCGAACAATCAGGCTTCGATCTGCGACAGGTCGAAGCAAATGGTGTCCGGTATAGTGTCGCCACAGGCGGAAACGCGAACGGCCCGCGATTGCTGCTTATTCATGGCTTCCTTGGGAACGCTTTCAGCTGGAGTAAGGTCGCCGAAACACTGGCGGAGGATTACTACCTTATTGTGCCGGATATGCGTGGTTATGGCGGGAGCGAAATTACCGATGACGGTTACGATGGACGAAACACTCGCCACTGATTTCGCCAGCTTGATGGAAGGGCTGGGTCATTCATCATATCACGTCATGGCCCATGATATGGGTGCTCCCCCAGCGCTGTTGCTTGCGGCAAATTATCCCGACCGCGTTACGACGCTGACATATCTGGAAGAACCGGCCATGTTGCCGGACAACATTGCCAACAAGATCAAGATGACACGCGAGAATACGGTCATGGGCGGCTTGTGGTGGTGGATGATGGCCCAGTCGCCCTCCATGACCGAAACATTGGTCCTAGGAAACGAACTCGGTTACATCTCGTGGTTCTATGACAAGTGTTCGGCGATAGACGATGCAGTGACCGAACGCGCGCGACAAATATTTGCTCCCGATCTTAACAGTCCACGTGATGATCCATGGCTGGTTTGGTGTCTACAGAGAGGTACTTCGCTACTATCGACCAGACCGCAGCACTTGAGAACGAAAAGGTTGGCACGCCTATCTTGGCGGTTGGCGGTGAAATGTCGCAAGGCACCGAAATTGGTAAGAACCTGCAGCGCGTCGCTACAAACGTGACCACGCGCGAACTTCTCGGCGCAACGCATTTTTTGATCGATGAACAGCCGGAAGCATTGATTGAAATGTTCAAAGCCTTTGTTACAGACCGATCGAGCGTAGTTTTCAATTTTGAACAGCTTTGCGTGTAGGTCTTACGAAGATCGCAGGTTTACCAAGAAGGGGTATGACCGCTTTTGAGCGTCGAAAGACCTTAAGGCGAATGACTGAAATTGGGTCGATAGCAGACAGCGAACTTTAAACCCGTGACGCCACCCGGCGCAGCGCATTGGCGTAGATTTCCGGCTCCTGCGCGCCGGGAATCATGAACTTGCCCTCCACCACCATCGCCGGAACGCCGGTGACGTTCATGTCGATGGCCTGACGCTGTTCGGCGCGGACGTGAGCGGCAAGTTCCGGATCGTCGAGCGCCGCTGGCGGCGGCGCGATCCAGTCCGACGCTCGTCTGCGATCATCCAGCAGCACCTCGTGGTCGCCCATGATTGCGCCGCTGGTCGAAATGCGCGGCGAACAGGGCCAGCTTCAGTTCGGTCTGCTTGTCCGCCCCGCCTTCTCCAGCGCCCAGCCCAGCAATTTGTGCGCGTCGAACGTGTTCCACATCATCGCAGGACCGATCATCGTCGCCAGAATAATCGAGCGACACCCCCGCATCCTCCGCAATGCGGCGCATCTGGGCGCGCACCGCTGCGCCTCTTCGGGAGGGCGGCGGTATTTGTGCGCGATATGTTCCTGCTGGTCCTGCCCCTCCGCCGGCATGTCCGGGATTGAGTTCGAACGGTCGCCAGCGAATATCCGCCTCGATCTCGCCGTCGAGCAGCGCCAGCCCCTTCTGCAACTGACCATATCCGATCAGGCACCACGGGCACATCACGTCGGACCAGATGTCGATCGTCAGGCTGCGGCATGCGACTGCGGCGTCTCATCGATCGAGCCACCATGTCACCAGATTGTGGGCGATCGCGAATTCGCGGCGGGAAGATCAGCAGCTCCGTCCCCGTCGCGGCCTGCCGCCACGCGCAGTCCTGCAATTCCTCGCGGGTGAACCAGCGCGCATCGTCCAGTTCGGTGCGGTCGATGGTGAGTCGCGCATCCTCCGCCACCGCATGACAGCCGATCATCAGCTGGCTGGGGAACGGCCATGGCTGGCTGGCGATGATAGTCACATCGCGCACCGGCACCCCCGCCTCCTCGTGCACTTCGCGCGCGACCGCTTCCTCGATGGTTTCGCCCGGTTCGACGAAGCCTGCCAGCGCGGAATACATGCGCGGCGGGAAGCGCGGCTGGCGGCCCAGCAGCAGCTTGCCGTCATGTTCGACCAGCATGATCGTGACCGGATCGGTGCGCGGGAAATGCTGCGCCTCGCAGGATGGGCAATCGCGCTGCCAGCCGCCCTTGGCCAGCTGCGGTCGCGCGCCCCGCAACGCGCGCAGAACCGGTGGCGCGCATGCCAATCGACCAGACTGCGCGCCGCGCCGTAGATGGCGAGATCACGGCGGGCTGAGCACGCTCATCGCCTGCCAGACGCGCGGATCGGCATAGGCGGGTCCGGTCGCGCCTTGCGCCTCCACCGCGGCGAAGCACGCCTTGCCTTCCATCAAGCCCAGAAACACCAGTTCCGCATCGTCCGGCGCATCGGCCAGACTGCCCCACGACAATGCGCCCGCATCATCCATGACCGGGTTCAGCCCGTCGAGATGGAGCAGCCGCGCGCGCCAATTCATCAGCCCGGCCAGCGCGTCGGGATCACCGCGGATATGATCGGCGCGGTCGAGCGGGCTGCCGGCAAAGGCGGTGATCATCCGCATGCGTCACCCTCAGCGCCGCGGTCCATTGCCATCAGATCGGCCACCACCGCCTTGGGGAAACGGTCGTGGATCGGATAGGCTTCGGACGGCATATATTGGGTGTGCATCGTGGCGCGCAGGCCGCGTTTCATATCGACGAAAGCGACCGTGCCGGCCGCCCCGCCCCAGCCATAAGTGCCCGCCGATCGCCCAGGCCGACGCGGCCGCCCGCGCCGAAGCCCTCGCCCGCGACCCAGCTGCCATCGGTCGTCGCAGTATCGGGCAGCAGGTTGGACGTGCCGACGCGCACGGCCAGTTCGCCCATCACGCGCGTTCCGTCGATCTTGCCGTAGCCCAGCAGCATCCGCAGGAACCGGTCGTAATCGCGCGGGCTCGACACCAGCCCCGCCCCGCCGAACGGGAAGGCGGGCGCGTCGCGATAGATGGAGGTTTCAGGCGGATCGATCGGCAGCAACTGACCGCCCAGCACGCCGTAATTGGTGGTCAATCGGCCGAGATCCGCTTTCGGGCACCGTGAAATAGGTGCTGTTCATTCCGGCGGGCGTCGAAAATGCGTTCTGCCAGGAATTGGTCGAACGCCATGCCCGATGCAACCTCGATCACGCGGCCGAGCAGGTCGAGGCTGACCGAATAGCTCCACTGCGTGCCCGGCTGGTAGACCAGCGGCAGTGTCGCCAGCCGGTCCGCGAACAGTTCCAGGCTTTCGACCGGTTTCCCGCGGCCAAGGCCCGGTATCGGCAAGCGGCTGACCTGTCCGGGGATCAGCCCCATTTCCTCGTAAGCGTCCTTGATCGGACCTTTCTGGACGATGCCGTAACCAAGGCCGGAGGTGTGGGTCAGCAAGTGCCGAATGGTGATCGGGCGAATGGCCGGCACGGTATCGGTCAGCGAACCGTCGGGCGTCGCCTGCACCTGCATATTGGCAAAAGCAGGCAGGATTTCTGCCAGCGGCTGATCGAGGCCGAGCTTGCCGTCGTCGATCAGCATCATCACCGCCATGCCGGTAATCGGTTTGGTCATGGAATAGATGCGGTACAGGCGAATTGACGTCGGCATTGGTCGGCTGCCCGATGCGTCTGGCGTGCCCGTGGCGATGATCGTCGGCGCGTCCTGGTTCCAGCCGAGCGTGGCGATCATGTTGGCAAGTTTGCCGGTCGGCACGAATTCGTCGATCATCGCGCGAACATTGGTCCACTGCGCGCCGTTGCCTCTGCGCCAAGCTGCCGAGCCCAGCGGCAGGCCAGCCATCGCCGCACCGGCCCCAAGCAACGCACCGCCGCGCAGCAGGGACCGGCGGGAAAAAGCTGCATCCGTCGAATTCGCGATATGCCATGCGACCAGTTCCTTTGTGAAATTCGTTTTGACACGGTCGTTGGGGATATTCGCACTGAACGGTCAATTGCCGGCATTCGGACACCGATCACTTGCGCGCATGCAAGGTGTGTTACCTATGTAATACACATGCTCAATATTGTTTTCCATCCTGATCGGTATCGTCGCCCTGGTGCTCGCCATCCCGTCCGCCATTCCGTTGCTCGGCTGGGGCAACTGGATCGTGTTGCCGATCGCCGTGCTCGGGCGCTGGCATCGGCGCGCTGTCGTCATCCAACGGGGGGCGCAATTTCTGCCTGGTCGTGTTGGTGATCGCGATGCTCCGCCTGTCGCTTGGCGGCGGGATTATCTAGATCTGCACAGCGACTGCGCCAGGCGCGCGGCCTTGGCGAACAGGGTCGGCAGTCCGGCCTCGTCCAGTCGGGTCGATCGGCCACCATTCGCCGCCTTCGGCAGCGCGATTGCGTCGCTACCGCTACGTGCGCCAAACCGTCAGTTCCAGCGCCGAATGCGTGAAGGTGTGGCGCACCATGCCCCGGCTCCTGCCCACTTGCCCTCGATCGGCGGTTGCCCGAACGCCATCGGCGCGCGCTGTCCAGCCATCGTCCGGCAAAGCGCGCATTCCGCCCAGCATTCCCGTGCCCGCCGCGTCACCAGCCAGACCGCTCCGTCCCGCTCGATCCAGATAGGCCGTGCCCTGACGATCGGTTTGGCCTTCCTGGGCGGTTTGACCGGCAATCGCTCGGGATCGCCGGTCGCGTCGCCCTGCGCAATGTCCGGCAACCGGGCACAGCAGGCAGCTGCGGAGCGCGCGCTCGTGCAGATCGTCGCGCCCAGATCCATCATGCGCCTGCGCGAAATCGCCGGCGCGCAGGTCCGGCGTGATTGTATCCGTCGCAATGCGGATCGCCTTGCGCGATCCCGGTAGCGGCTCGGTCAATCGCGAACAGCCGCGACACCACCCGTTCCACATTGGCGTCGACCACCACCGCCCGCCGGCCGAACGCAATCGCGGCGATCGCCGCCGCGGTGTAGGCGCCCAGACCGGGCAGCTTGCGCAGCTCCGCCTCGGTATCGGGAAATGCCGCCCATCGCCGCAACCTGCCGCGCGCAGGCATGCAGATTGCGGGCGCGCGAATAATAGCCCAGCCCGGCCCAGGCGGCCATGACGTCAGCTTCGGATGCGCGCGGCCAGCGCGTCAATATCGGGCCAGCGCGCGGTGAACCGTTCGAAATAGGGGATGACCGCCGCGGTCGTCGTCTGTTGCAGCATCACTTCCGACAGCCATACGCGATAGGGGTCGGGCGCGGGCGTTCCGGGCGGGCGCGCCACGGCAAATCGCGCGCGTTGCGATCATACCAGTCCAGCAGATCGCGGCGACTGTGCGGAGATGTCGGTGTCGGAGCTGGCGGTCACGCCGCGCCTATGGCATGGGCGTGCGGCATAATGGAACGGGACAACCAGAAACCGAGGCAAAACCGGCCGCGAAAAAACGCGCGCCTGCGCAAGGCGAAGGCCGCGCCAATATACACGCCCGCGCGGCGGCGCGGCCAAACCGATTGCCGATCTGATGCCGCAGATCGGGCGCACGGCCTTTCGCCGGTTCGGCTTCGTCCAGTCCAACGTCGTCACCCGCTGGCCCGAAATCGTCGGCGAAATCCACGCCCGCGTCTGCGCGCCCGAAGCGATCCGGTTCCCGCCGGGTGAAAAGGCGGAAGGCATCCTGCAACTGGTCGTGCTGCCCGCCCATGCCCCGCTGATCCAGCATGTGATCCCCGAAATCATGGAACGGGTGAACCGCTTCTTCGGATATCAAGCCGTCGCCCGCGTCAAAATCCGGCAAGGCGTGGTTAAGCCGCCGACCGATACGCGCAAACCGGCAAGCGCGCCGTCGCTGAAACCCATCCCGATGGAACTGGGGGACAGCCTGCGCGATATCGGCGATCCGGAACTGCGCACGGTGCTGGAATCGCTCGCGCGCAGCATGACGGACAGCGCAGGACAGGGACGAATGATGGGCAAGTTCTGCAAAAGGCGGCATTGCTGGCAGTATCGGCGCTGTCACTGATCGGGGCGAACCGGCAACTGCGAACGCCGCTGTCGAACGTACCGCCATCGGGCCATACGATCGGCAATCCCGATGCGGACGTGACGCTCGATCGAATTCGTCAGCTACACCTGCCCGCATTGCGCGACTTTTTCGCATGAAGGCGATGCGGCGCTCGAACATCGCCTATATCGCACCCGGCACGGTTGCAGTTGGAAATCCGCCATATCGTGCGCGATTCGCTCGACTTTCACCGCCGCCATGCTGACCAATTGCGGCGAACCCGGCAAATTTTCGCGGCCAACCACACCGCCATGATGCTGGCGCAGCCGCAAATGGCTGGAGGTCGCTGCGAAAGCGACTGCCGGACAGAAAGCACGATGGAACGGAACGGACTGGCGCGCCCGCACCCGCGCCATCGCGTCCGATCTGGGTTTCTATGATATCATGGAACGGCGCGGCTATGGCCGGTCGGAACTCGACCGCTGTCTGGGTGACGAAGCGATGGCGCAACGGCTGGTCGATGCGACGCAGCGCGTCGTACGAAGAATACAGGTTCAAGGGCACGCCCAGCTTCGCCTGAACGGTGCGCTGCTGGACCGGGTGCATGATTGGGCCAGCGCTACAGCCGAACTCGATGCCGGGATCAAAGCCGCCAGGGCTGCGACGACCACCGCGTCTCGGCGGTTGACCGGCAAATCTTTACAGACACTCGCCCATTGCGCTACGCGTCGGGCGGTATCTCAACGAAGGAGTTCCATTCGCATGACCATGCCGCGCAGACTGTCCGAACCGCCGTAATCTCCCGCGCTCGCGCTGGCATTGGCATCCTGCGGCGATGGCGCAGCCGAAACGGGATCCGCTGGAAGGCGATGCGATCGCGGCAGTCGAGGCGCCGAGCGGGACAGGAATGGGCGGAGGTTACATCGCTTTCCCCCGAAGGTGGCGCCGTGATCGGCAACCCCGACGCGCCGCTGAAACTGGTCGAATATGCATCCCACACTTGCCACGTTTGCGCCGACTTCGCGAAGGAAGGGTCGGAACCCTTGCGCGAAAATTACATCAACACCGGCCGTGTCAGCTACGAATTGCGTAATCTCGTCCGCGATCCGCTGGATCTGACGATCGCGGCGATGGCGCGGTGCGGCGACATCGCCAGCTTCATTCCGCGCGCCGATCAGGCCTGGCTCGCGTTCGACGATGTCATGGCCACCGCTCAGCAGAACGGCGCGGCCATCCAGCAGGCGACGCAACTTGCCCGAAGATCAGCGTTTCGTCGCTATCGCGCGAACGATCGGGCATGATGGATTTCTTCGCCGAACGCGGGTCTGAGCGAAGATCAGGCCAAAACCTGTCTTGCAGATACCGACGCGATTTCCGATATCGCCACCCGATCCCAGCAACAGGGCGATGAACTGCAAGTTCAGGGCACGCCGAGCTTCTTTCTGAACGGGAATACGGTTGCAGGAAACGACGTGGGCGGGGGTCGAACCGATCCTGCAGCGCGCCGGGGCACGCTAATACAGGTACGCCGTTGCGCGTCAGGCGATAGCTTCGGCCAGTCGGTTGCGTATCGCCGTCAGCTGATCGACAATCTCGCCCCGGTCGCGCGCGCTTCCATCGGCTTTATCGCCGGCCACGGTCGTCGGCCTGCATCGGTTTCGACCGGATCGGCCACCTGTGACGGTTGGGCCGCCCCTTCGCCCGCATCATCCTGTTCAATCAACGCCTGCGCGCCTTTCAGCGTATAGCCTTCCCCATTGACCAGACGATCAATCCGTTCGACCATCGCCACATCGGAAGTCCGGTAATATCGCCGACCGCCGCTGCGTTTCAACGGGTCGAGCATCGGAAATTGCTGCTCCCAATAGCGGACGACGTGCGGTTTCAGGTCCAGCGATTTGCAAACCTCGCCGATGGTGCGAAGCGCGCCGTCATCCTTGCCGTCGTCGAAAGTCGCGCTCATGCCTGCCGCCCCTGCCCCGTGATTACGCCGCGCCCAATTGCGCGACGCGGTCTTTCAGCACCTGGCTGGCGCGAAACGTCATCACCCGGCGCGAACTGATCGGGAACCTCGACCCCGGTTTTGGGATTGCGGCCGATCCGTTCCGCCTTGTCGCGCAGGACGAAGCTGCCGAAGCCTGAAATCTTCACGTTCTCACCCTTCGACATCGATTCGCACATATGGCCGAGAATGGATTCCACCAGATCGAGCGACTCCGCACGGGAAAACCCCATCTTGCGGTTGATCGTTTCGGCCAGATCGGCCCGCGTCAATGTTCCCGCTGATCCATTCATTCCCATTCTCCCCAAAGATGCGATATGTTGCGACACTAGGTTATAATCCGCACACCATATAGGTCCATCGGCAACCGCGCGCAAATCTACATGCGGATCAGGCTGGCGCCCCAGGTAAAACCGCCGCCCATCGCTTCCAGCATCACCAGCTGCCCCGGCCTGATCCGGCCATCGCGCAGCGCCGTGTCGAACGCCAGCGGAACGGATGCGGCGGATGTATTCGCATGTCTATCGACGGTCACGATCACCCGTTCCGGCGGCAGGCCCAGTTTGCGCGCGGTCGCGTCCAGGATACGGGCGTTGGCCTGGTGCGGCACGATCCAGTCGATCTGCGCCGCCGTCACGCCCGGTGTCGGTCAGCACCTCTTCCAACACCGACGACAGGTTGACCACGGCATGGCGGAACACTTCGCGCCCCTTCATCCTCAGTTTGCCGACGGTTTGCGGTGGTGGACGGCCCGCCATCGACATAGAGCAGGTCGTGATGGCGGCCATCGGCATGCAGTTTGCTCGCGATGATGCCCGCCACCGCATCCTGAGACTGCTTCGCGCGCCTCCAGCACCAGTGCGCCCGCGCCGTCGCCGAACAGCACGCAGGTCGTGCGGTCGTCCCAATCGAGGATGCGGCTGAACGTCTCCGCCCCGATCACCAGCGCCCGCTTCGGCCATACCGGTCCGCAGCATCGAATCGGCGGTGGCGAGCGCATATAGAAAGCCCGAACACACCGCGCCGACATCGAACGCGATCCCGCCGTGGCAACCCAGCGCATGCTGTACGCTGGTGGCGGTGGCGGGGAAGGTGTGGTCGGGCGTCGCGGTCGCCAGGACGATCAGATCGATGTCGCCCCCGGTCAGCCCTGCCATATCGAGCGCGCTGCGGGCGGCGGCCGTGGCCAGCGTGCCGGTGGTTTCATCGTCGCCCGCGATATAACGCTGTTTTATGCCGGTCCGCCCGTCGATCCATTCTTCCGTGGTATCGACTGTTTGCGTCAGTTCGGCGTTGGTTACGCAGCGGCGCGGCAGGGCGGAACCGCTCGCCACCACCACCGAACGGATCATTGGGTCGATGCTTCCGCTGCCGACGACAGCGCCGCCAGATCCGCCGCGATGCGTTCGGTGATGTTGTTTTCGATCAGGCTGGCCGCGACCATCACCGCATTCGCCACCCCTTGCGCGGTTGCGCTGCCGTGGCTTTTCACGACGACGCCGTTAAGCCCCAGAAACACCGCGCCGTTGTGGTTGTTGGGGTCCAGGTGATGGCGCAACAATTCGGTCGCGGGCCGGGACACCAGAAAGCCGATTTTGGAACGGATGGAACTGGTGAATGCATTGCGGAGCAGATCGGTCACGAACCGCGCCGCCCCTTCGATCGCTTTCAATGCGATATTGCCGGAAAACCCATCGGACACCACCACGTCCACTTCGCCGCGATTGATCTTATCCGCCTCGACGAACCCGTCGAATTGCATGGCGAGGCCACTGGCTGCGCGCAGCTGGCTGGCGGCATCGCGCAGTTCGTCGGTCCCTTTCTGCTCCTCGGTGCCGATATTCAACAGGCGGACGCGCGGTGCGTCCCGCCCGGTCACGATCCGGGAATAGGCTGCGCCCATCACCCCGAACTGCACCAGATTGCGCGCATCGCATTCGGTGTTCGCGCCCAGATCCAGCATGACCACGTCGTTATCGCCCAAGGTCGGCAGCAGCGCGGACAGGGCCGGGCGGTCGATGCCGGGCATGGTCCGAAGCGCCATCAGGCTCATCGCCATCAGCGCGCCCGTATTGCCCGCGCTGACGGCGGCGCCGGCATCGCCGGCCTTCACGGCATTTACAGCCAGGCCCATCGATGTCGTCTTGGCACGGCGCAAAGCCTGGGTCGGCTTTTCATCGCCGCCGACCACATCGTCGCAATGTAATATTTCCGCTGCGTCCTGCAGGCCGGGATGGTTCGCCAAGCGCCGTTTCGATGCGGGTGCGGTCACCGACCAGACAGAAACTTGAACCGGTCATGGGCGCGGCGCGCGATCGCGGCGCCTTCCACCATGACCCGCACGCCTTCGTCTCCGCCCATCGCATCGATCGCGATACGCGGCAGGCTCATGCGTGTTCTCCCTAAATGCGACCCCGTTTGACCCCGGATCGTCGGGACCGGACGATTACAGGCCGACTGCGACGATCTCGCGGTTGTTGTAGTGGCCGCATGCGGCACACATATTATGCGGTCGCTTCAATTCGCCGCAGTTCGAACATTCGTGGAACGCCTCCGGCTTCAGCGAATCATGGGCGCGGCGGTTGCCACGGCGGTGGGGCGATACTTTTCTTTTGGGGACAGCCATTGCGGCACCTTACACTGAACATTTTCGTCGGATTGCGGCCGCTTTAGGCGAAGCGCGGTTCGCACACAAGGCGCAAACCCCGGCCACCGGCCATCCGCGGGAAGCGGCGGCGTATAGCGCAATGAACGAATGGTGCAAGGATATCGTACGCCGATTGTCAGCAGACCTGCAGAGCGGTAGCAGGCGACGACTTTAATCGAGGATATCCTATGCTTCTGCCCGTAACCCTATGCACCACCGCCGCAGCGGCAATCCTAACGATCTGGCTGATGGTGCGGATCGGACAGATCAGGCGCAACGCGGGCGTCGGGCATGGAGACGGGGGCAATCCTGCCTTGGCGCGGCGGATGCGCGCGCAGTTAAACTTCGTGGAAAGCGCACCGTTCGTGCTTGCGATGATCGCAGCTATCGAACTGTCCGGTCGGGGCGAAGGCTGGCTGGCCTATGTCGCTGCCGTGTTCATCGTCGGGCGAATCGCGCATGCGATGGGGATGGATGCCGAAACCGGATCGAAAGCGCGCATGGCGGGCACGATCATCACCATGCTGACCCTGCTGGGCCTCGCCATCGTCGCCGCGCTGGTCGCCGCCGGAGTGTGTTTAAGCGCCCAGCTTAGTTGGCCAATGCATAATCGCTGACGAAGGAATTGGTCTTACGTTCCTGACCGAAAGTGCTGGTCGGGCCGTGGCCGGGAATGAAGGTGACATCGCCGCCCAAAGGCCACAGTTTCTGGGTAATCGCATCGAGCAGATCCTGATGATTGCCCATCGGGAAATCGGTGCGCCCGATGGAACCCTGGAACAGAACGTCGCCGACGATCGCGAACTGGCTGGGCCGATGATGGAACACGACATGGCCGGGCGTGTGGCCGGGGCAATGAATGACATCCAAGGTCAGTTCGCCCACCGTTACCGTGTCGCCATCGTCCAGCCAGCGATCGGGTTCGAACACCTGCCCGTTGATGCCATATTTCTTGCCGTCTTCGTCGAGACGCGAAATCCAGAACCGATCGGCTTCCTGCGGCCCCTCGATCGGAAGGCCCAGTTCCTTCGCCAGCAGGCCCGCTTCGCCGCAATGGTCGATATGGCCGTGCGTGATCAGGATTTTTTCCAACGTCACGCCCGCTTTGGCAACGGCGGCTTTCAACATCGGCAGATCGCCGCCGGGGTCGATCAGCGCGCCTTTCATGGTGGCGGTGCACCAGATCAGGGAACAATTTTGCTGCAAAGGGGTGACGGGCAGGATCGCCGCGCGCATCGGGGGTTGGGCAGGTTCGGTCATAGGGCTGAAATGGCCGCAAGGCGCGCCGGTTGCAAGGGGCGCTGCGCGAACTACAACCGCCCCGATTTCCACACCACGCGCCCGACGATCTCCAGCTCCGCCACGGACACCTCGATCGGGGGATAGGCTTCGTTGCGGCTGAGCAGGGTGATCCGCCCCGCCCCGGCGAAGGCGAGACGCTTCACCATCAGCGTGTCGTCCAGTCGCACGACATGGACGCCATCGCGAAATGCGCGCGGGGTGCGATCGACCAGAATTTCATCGCCGTTTCGCAGCATGGGCTCCATCGAATCGCCCTCCACCACGATGGATGTCAGATTGGCGGCCTGCAGCCCCTGTTCGCGCAACCACCGGGCGGAAAAACGGAAGCTGTCGAACGGTTCCTCGTCATCGCCGGTCGCACCCGGCCCGGCGGATGCGCCGATCGCGAGGCGCGGCACCTCAATCCACTGGCGCTGCGTCGGTTTTTGCGACACGCCATAGGAAATATCCTGCGGTCCGCCCAATTCCGTTTCCGGCACGCCGAAGAACTCCGCCAGCTTGCGGCGATCCCGCTCTTCCAGTTTCTTCGGACTGCCGCGCGCGATGAATTGCTGCAGATAGCTGGCATTGCGGCCGATCAGTTCCGACAGGCTCGTCAAACTGGACCCACGCTGCCGGGCCAAATCCATCAGGCGTTCGCGCGGCGTTTCGGGTTGTTCAATATTTTTCCTCATGAAAATTACATAGACGAAGGAATTATCCTAGACAAGTAGGATTTCGATTGGAACAAATAAGGAACGTCGATTCGGCCCATTCCATCGTTCTCATCGGGAGCCACCACCATGTTGATCCGCACTATCGAAAAATTCCTGCGCGAACGGAATATGTCCGCCACCAAGTTCGGACGCCTCGCCACGCACGATCCGCGCTTCGTTCTCGACTTGCGAAATGGCCGCATCCCACGTGGCGCTATGGAGCGTAGAGTCAGCCGGTTCATCGCCGATTATCCCGCCTCTATTGGGGACGCGTGATGTCGGATCGCGGCATTTCCAATTCGAACCGCAAGCGTCGCGGCCCCGCCGATCATCTGTTGTGCGCGCTGGATCGGTTGGCAGACGGTCATGCCATCGTGGCCCGGCATCGCGAGAAACCGTGGGCGAGCATCACTTTCGAAGGCGACCGGCACACCGTCGATCTGGCTTTCATCGGAACGCCCGCCATCGCCGCCGGTGAAACCTTCATCGCGGAACTGGCGGAATTCGAATTTGCGATTCCAGGCATCATCGTCGCCGATGCGTCGATCGTTGCGGTTGACGAGAAATTGCTGCCGGAACCGACCCTGTTCGTTACCGCCGAGCTGTTATTGTTGCGCGATGCGTAACCACCTGTTCGCGTCCCGCGCCATCAATACCCGCGCACCGGATCGAATCGTGGCTCGACCGGTTCGCCGGTGCGATATCGGGCCAGATTTTCGATGAAGCGATCGGCGGAACGCTGGAACATCAACGTCTGCGCTCGGCCGGACAGATGCATCGAGATATGCGCGTTGTCGCAATCCCATAAGGGATGTTCGGCGGGCAACGGCTCCGGCGTGGTCACGTCCAGAAACGCGCCCCCGATGCGTTTGTCCTGCAGGGCCGCCAGCAACGCCGGCTGATCCACCACCGCCCCGCGCGCGATATTCACCAGCACGGCGTCCGCTTTCATCGCGGCCAGTTCCGCCGCCCCGATCATGCCGTCCGTTTCCGGCGTGGCAGGCACGGCCAGGATGATCCAGTCGAAGTCGCCCAACTGCGCTCGCCATTCGTCCGGGCCCAGCGTATCGGCCCCCGGCGTTCGCCGCACTGCCGTCACCCCGACCCCGAACGCGCGCAACCGTTCTGCGATCAGTCGCCCGATCGCGCCATAGCCCAACAGCAAGGCCTTGCTGCCATGCAATTCGCGCTTGCCCGGCGAATCCATCAGCCATTCGTGCCGGTCCTGGGCGTGGACCACTTCGCGATAGCCCTTCGCGATATTGAGCATGCCCATCACGACATATTCGGCGATCGTGATCGCATTGATGCCCGTGCCGTTGGTGATCGCCACATTGCGTTGCGCCAGAATGTCCAACGGCAGGAAATCCAGCCCGGAATAGATTGAATTGAGCCATTTCAACTTGGTCGCCAGCCGCACCGCCTCGGCCATCGGCGCATTGTCGTTCAGATCGAACCAGGCGATCTCCGCCTCCGGCGCGCGGGCATGCAGTTCCTCGACCGAGGTGAACCAGATCGGCTCCACCCAATCGGGCAGACGCGGTTCGACCAAGGGGCGGATCAGGGCGCTGAGGACGGCTTTGGTCATAATACGCTTTCGGGAAGATGCAGGCATTGGGCGAAATCGAATGGCCGCGTTGTCAAAGGTCTGACGATTGCAGCGGCGTGATGGCGCGGGTTCATCAGAACCAGGTCGCATTCGGGCAGCACCGCCGATTGCACGATCGCAAGCAGCGAGCGGCCCGAACGAAGCCAATCGTCACCGATCGCGCGCTTGTCGGACTGATGCTTCACAAACGGCAATCGTTCGGGTTCCGCATCGATCTGCGTCCATCCCAGAACATAATCGCTATCACTTCCTGACAATCCTTGCGGCACATAACGCAGAGCGATCAGAACAGCCAATGCGGGATCGGCAGTGAAGTTGACCACCGGATGGCCCGGGGAAGTCCATCGCGCGCCTTTGGTAGCGGCGCCCATTCCATCCAACGCGACGAACGGTTCACGTGTGAGCCGCCAAAGACGCATTAGAACAGTTTCCAATCCCATCCCAGTGGATCGCCGTCCATCAATTCGACACCCTTGGTCGTAAGTTCGTCGCGAATGGCATCGGACGCGGCGTAGTCCTTGGCGGCTTTCGCGTCTTTCCTCCGCGCGATCGCGGCCTCGATTTCCGCTGGTGCGATAACCGCATTCGCCGGTCGCACTCGCAGGTCCGCGCGCTTTGTGTCGAAGAGGTCGAGGGCCAACACCGCATCCATTCTTTCGATCAGTTGCATTTGCTGTCCGCCATCCGCCTTTTTGATGGCCAACGCCTCTTCCAGCACCGTCAATGCCTGGGGGGTATTCAGATCGTCCGATATCGCGGCATCGAACCGTTCGAGCAATGGTGCAAGCTTGCCGCCGAATGCGGTTGGCGCGCGCCCCGCCTCGTCGGCAGTTGCGTCGATACGCTGCCGCAGTTTCTCGACCCCCATTAAAATCCGTTTCAACCGGGTCAGCGCGGCGCCCAAACCCTCCCACGAAAATTCCAGTTCGCTGCGATAATGCGCCTGCAGGCACATCATGCGATAGGCGAGCGGGTGATAGCCGCGATCGAGAAGCGTTTGCAGCCGGAGAAACTCGCCGGTCGATTTCGACATCTTGCCCGAACGCTCTTCATTTCTGGCGACGAGAAAATTGTTGTGCATCCAGATATTCGCGCCGGAATTGCGCGTTTCGGTCAAGCTGCCGCAGCCGCAGAACGCCTGGTTCTGCGCGATCTCGTTGGGATGGTGTATCTCGCGATGATCGATGCCGCCGGTGTGAATGTCGAACGGGAAGCCGAGCAGGTTTTCCCCCATGACGCTGCATTCCAGATGCCAGCCCGGCGCGCCTTTACCCCACGGACTGTCCCATTCCATCTGCCGCGTTTCGCCCAGTGGCGTCGTGCGCCAGATCGCGAAGTCGGCGGCGTGGCGCTTGCCCGCGACTGTCCGAATGCGGCCACGCTCCTCCGCCTCGTCCGTCACCGTGCGCGCCAATCGTCCGTAATCCGCAACGGTGGAGGTATCGAAATAAAGGCCGCTATCCAGCCGATAGCAATGCTTGTCCGCAATGCTTTCAGCAAATGCGATCATCTGCGGTACGTAGTCCGTCGCGACCGACCACTGCGTCGGCGTGCGGATGTTCAACGCGGCGATATCGGCCTTGAAAGCGGCGGTGTAATAGGCGGCGATATCCCAGATGGATCGCGACTGCCCCGCCGCCATCTTTTCCAGCTTGTCTTCGCCCGCATCGCCATCGTCCGTCAAATGGCCGACATCGGTGATGTTGACGATGTGATTGAGCGCGTAGCCTTTCCAGCTCAGCGTCCGCCCCAGAATATCGGCGAAGACATAAGCGCGCATATTGCCGATATGGGCGTAATTATAGACGGTCGGGCCGCAGCTGTAGACTCGCGCCTCGCCAGCATGAACGGGCGCAAATCGTTCGATGCTGCGGGTAAGGCTGTTGAACAGCCGGAGCGGCGTGTCGGCCATCAGTCCCACCCGATGAACCGCACCGCTTCATCGGCATGAGCGCGCTTCACGTCGAACTGGTTCACCGGCGCATCGGGGTCGCGATGGCCGATCGCCATTCCGCAAAAGAAAATGTGATCGTCCGGGAATATCCGCCACCGCGCGCACCTGTTTGGAAAACATCGCCCATGCCTCCTGCGCGCAGCTGTCCAGCCCCTCTTCGCGCAGCAGCAGCATGATCGTCTGCAGCCACATGCCGATATCGGACCATTGCGGCGGGCCCATATATTTCGGCGTGTGGACCAGCATCAGGACGGGCGCACCGAAGGCGCGAAAATTGTTCGCGAACCACATCAGCCGCCCCGCCTTGTTGTCGCGCGCAATGTCGAGCGAGGTGTAGAGATCTTCCCCCACCCCGCGCCGCCGTTCCTCATACGCCCCATCGAGGCCCTTGGGGTAGATGTCGTATTCGGGCGAATATGCCGCCTTGCCCTGCGGCAGAATTTCGGCGACGCTGCGGAACAATTGCTGCATCGGCTCGCCGGTCAGAATGGCGGCGTGCCAGGGCTGCGTGTTCCCGCCGGAGGGACTGCGCTGCGCCTTGTCGAGCACACGCTGCAATATCTCGCGCTCCACCGGCTGATCGGTGAACGCACGGACGGACCGACGCGTGCGAATGGCTTCTGATGTGTTCATGAATTGTCATCCGCGTTTGCAAGCAACCAGGCCCGGCATTGATCGGCTAAACGGGGCAGATCGTTCTGCACGGTGGCAAATATTACGGCTTCGTCCACCAGATCGTAATCATGGCGTAAGGCATTGCCCATACCCCTTGATTTATGAAACGGAACGTCCGGTACGATCTCGGCGAAAATTGTTTCGCCTATCTTGATCGCCGCTTCCGACAATCTCATGATGCATCGTTCACACGCATCATACAGCATAGGCGTTTTGACTGACTGTTCGAACGTCATATCGCCGACATGTTCCATCGCGCGTTCGGCATTATCGATCACGTCCCTAACCCGTTTTCGCACATTGTCAGAAGACATGGCGGCGGACCCGATCGATGGCTTCTTGCATGGCGGGTTTGCGAGCGGGTTCCACAACCACATCAACCGATGTTCCGGCCAGCGATTTCAATTCATCGACGATATCGAGATATCCGAACAGTCCGATGCCGCGATCTTTATCGAGCCGCACGGCGAAATCGAAATCGGAATCGTCCGTTGCAGAACCGTTCGCCCGCGAGCCGAATAAAGACAGACTTTGAACGCCCATGCCGGTCAAAATGGATTGCGCGGCCTTGACGCGTAGAAGCGTCTCTTCGGTGGTCATGATCTTGCACCGACTGGATCGATCAGGTTCATCGTCGCAGCTTCAAACGCCATTCTACCCATCCACCTCGAACAGACCCGCCAGCTGCTCGATGATCGTTCCGCCCAGCTGCTCCACATCCATGATCGTGACGGCGCGCTTGTAATAGCGTGTCACGTCGTGGCCGATGCCGATGGCGACCAACTGTACGGGGCTGGCCTTTTCGATCCATTCGATCACCCGGCGCAGATGCTGTTCCAGATAGCCTGCATTGTTGACGCTCAGCGTGCTGTCATCGACCGGGGCGCCGTCCGAAATAACCATCATGATCCGGCGGTCTTCGGGACGGGCGAGCAGGCGGGAATGGGCCCATAGCAAAGCCTCGCCGTCGATATTCTCCTTCAGCAACCCGTCGCGCATCAGCAGGCCCAGATTGCGCCGCGCCCGCCGCCAGGGTTCGTCCGCTTTCTTGTAGATGATATGCCGCAAATCGTTCAAACGCCCCGGCGCAGGTGGTTTGCCGTCGGCAAGCCAGCTTTCGCGCGCCTGCCCGCCTTTCCACGCGCGGGTGGTGAAGCCCAGAATCTCCGTCTTGACCCCGCACCGTTCCAGCGTGCGAGCAAGAATGTCGGCGCTGATCGCGGCGATCGAGATCGGCCGCCCGCGCATGGAGCCGGAATTGTCGATCAACAGCGTGACGATCGTATCCTTGAATTCCTGATCCCGCTCCATCTTATAACTGAGGGAATGGCCCGGCATCGTCACCACGCGCGCGAGGCGGGCGGCATCGAGCAGCCCTTCCTCCTGATCGAAATCCCAGCTGCGGTTCTGCTGCGCCATCAACCGGCGTTGCAGGCGGTTGGCCAGTTTCGTGACGATGGATTGCAAACCCGTCAGCTGGCTGTCGAGATATTGACGCAGCCGGTCCAATTCTTCGGTATCGCAAAGCTCGGTCGCTTCGACAATCTCGTCATGGCTGGTGGTGAACACCTTGTAATCGAAATCGCCCGGCAGATCGGTCCACGGACGATTGGGGCGAACGGGCATCATGCCTTCCTGCCCCTCGTCGCCCAGGTCGCCATCGCTCATTTCCTCGTCGGAGGATTGCTCGGTTTCGCCATCGCCGCTGTCGTCGCTGTCGCTGGCTTCGCCCGCCATTTCGGTGGGGTTGGGCTGGGCGTCGCCGTCGTCCTGCTCCCCATCGTCGTCCTGATCGTCCTGGCCGTCTTCGTCCTCGCCATCGTCGTCGGAGGCGTCCTCGCCCGCTTCCTCCTCGCGCGTCAGATCGAGGTTGCGGAGCATGTCGAGCGCAAGCGTCTGGAATGACCGTTGATCGTCCAGAGTTGCGGCCAGCGCGTCCATATCCCCGCCAACCCGCTCCGCAATCCAGTCGCGCATCAGATCGACGCCGCCGCGTGCAGTGGCGGGCACAGCTTCGCCTGTCAGCGCCTCACGCAGCATCAGCGCGACGGCGGCGGGCAACGGCACGTCGTCAGCCGTTTTCGCGCGCGCGATCGGGTCGCTCGCCGTCCGCAGCTCCACCGCCGCACCCAGATTGTCGCGGATGCCCTGATAATTGTTGACGCCCAGCGCCTCGTACCGGACCTGCTCGATCGCGTCGTAACAGGCGCGGGCAACGGGTTCCGGCGGAGCGCCCGCGGCGTGCATGCTTTCGCTATGATGCCGCAGACGCAACGCGAAACTGTCCGCGAAACCGCGCGCCTCCTGCGCCTGTTCGGGCGGCAGCGTACGTCCGGGCAACGGCACGCGAAAACTGTTTCCGGCGGCGGCGGGGCTGTCCGCGCTCCACGCGACCTCCACTTCGGGTTCGCGCGCCAAGGCCCGCGCCGTACCGGTCAGGGCGCGTTTGAACTGGTCGAGAGGCGTTTCGTCGGACATCGAAGATTACGCCGCGACGATGCTTTGCCCGGTGGTTTTCCAATCCGCCGTGAACCCTTCGATGCCCTTGTCCGTCAACACATGCTTGAACAATGCCTTGATCACGGCGGGCGGCATGGTCGCCACATCGGCCCCGATCAGCGCGCTTTCCAGCACATGGGTCGGATGGCGAACGCTGGCGACCAGGATTTCGGTGTCGAACAGGTAATTGTCGTAAATGGTGCGAATATCGCGGATCAGGTCCATCCCGTTCGCGCCATTGTCATCGTGCCGCCCGACGAATGGCGAGATGAACGCCGCGCCCGCCTTCGCCGCAAGCAGCGCCTGATTGGCGGAAAAGCACAAGGTGACATTCACCATCGTACCGTCCTGCGCCAAAGCCTTGCAGGTTTTCAGACCGTCCACGGTCAGCGGCACCTTGATGCAGACATTGTCGGCGATCTTGCGAAGGATTTCCGCCTCGCGCATCATCATGGCGTGATCCAGCGCGACGACTTCGGCGCTGACGGGGCCATCGGTCAACGCGCAGATTTCTTTCGTCACTTCCATGAAGTCCCGGCCGGATTTGGCGATCAGGCTGGGATTGGTGGTGACGCCGTCGAGCAGGCCGGTCGCCGCCATTTCCTTGATGTCATCGATGTCGGCTGTATCGACGAAGAATTTCATGGCGCGGCAACTCCGATAGGTTGGAAAACTGACGCCGACTATATGCGCGCCGGCCCCGGACCGCCACCCCTTGGAAAAGCTATTCCGCCGCCTGCGGTTCCTTCTCTGCAGCGCTCTCGTCGCCAGTATCCTCCGCCGCTTCCTTGCGTTCGGTAAAACGCATGATCAACAGCGACCCTTCGAACAGCAGCAACAGCGGAACCGCCAGGATCAGCTGCGATCCGGGGTCCGGCGGGGTGACGATGGCGGCGATGGCCACCACCAGAACCACGACATAGCGCCGTGCGCCCGCCAGTTGCGCGCGCCGCACTATTCCTGCCCGGTGGAGCAGCAGCAGCAGCACCGGCAGCAGGAAACTGATTCCGAATGCCAGAATGAACTGCATCACCAGCGCCAGATACTCGCCCGCCGCCGGCAAAGCCTCCAACGCGACGCCGCCGGTGGTTCCCTCGAACCCCAAAAACCACCGGAACGCAGTGGGCATGACCACGAAATAGGCAAGCGCCCCGCCCCCGGTAAACAGGATCGGCGTGGCCAGCAGGAACGGAAAGAAAGCGCGTTTTTCCTTCGCATACAGGCCCGGCGCGACGAAGGCCCACAATTGGTTGGCGATGATCGGGAAGCTGACGAAGAACGCCGCGAAAATGGACACTTTCAGCTCGACGAAGAACGCTTCGTACAATTGGGTGTAGATCAGCCGCCCTTCGCCCGGACCGAAGGCCGCTTCCAACGGACGGACGAGGAAGCCGTAAATGTCGTCCGCGAAATAAAGGCAGATCAGGAAGGTCACCGTCAACGCCGCCACGCAGCGGACCAGCCGCGTTCGCAATTCGATCAAGTGGTCCATCAGCGGGGCCTGCGTGTCGTCCAGATCGGGCAGTTTGAATGCCATCGCCGCTATGCTTTGCGGTCGGTTTCGGGGGACGTCGCGGCGGCGGCTTCGGCGCTGGCCGCGCTGATCGGGGCGGCGGCGGGCAGCGGTTCCGGCGGCTGGACTGCGTTATTATCGGCGAGCGGTTTCATCTGGGGACCGTCGTCGCCTTCATTCGGCAACTCGCCCGTTCCGTTGCCCGCGTCGGCCGGATATTTCGCCATGATCTCGGCGTTCTGCTTCTTCCACTTATCGTCCATGTCCTGCAATTCCGCCTCGCGCACCATGGCGTCCATACCGGTGCGAAACTGCGCGGAAACACGGCGGATTTTGCCGATCCAGCGGCCTGCGGTTCGCAGCGCCATCGGCATGTCTTTCGGCCCGATCACCAGGATTGCGACGATGGCGATTACCAGCAGTTCGGTCGCGCCGATATCGAACATGGCCGCGCGCGCCTTCCCGGTTTACTTGGACTTGTCGGCAGGGTCGGCGACCGGCGCGGGCTCAACCCTTTTCGCGTCCACTGCCGGTCCTTCGATACGGGGCGCAGGCTTCGTCGCGGCGGGCGCGTCGTCCACATCTTCGTTCATGCCGGTCTTGAAGCTTTTGATGCCCTTTCCGAAATCGCCCATCATTTCGGATATCCGCCCGCGACCGAACAGGACGAGGATGACAAGGGCGATGATGATGAGCTGCCAGGGGCCGAGCGACATGATGATTCCTTTGCGTAAGTCGCATCCCATATAGGCGATGCCGACGCGTTAAACCAGCCTTCGGGGCGTGAACCGCGTTTGCGCGCTTACGCTGCGGGCAACCCCGCCGCCACCAGCAGCGCGTCGCGCTTGGCGATCAATTCCGCCGGATCGATGGTGGTTTCGGGCGTGACGATGGAACCGAGCGCGGCGGCCAGAGCGGCGATGCCCATCGTCGGCCAGCGGCGGCAGAATGTTCGCCATTCCCACCATGTCGTCCATCGTGCCCCAACAGTTCAGCACCACATCGCACCCGGCGGCGATGGCGGCGGCGGCGCGATCGGGCACGGGACCCTCCAGCGCGTTCATGTCGATATCGTCGGTCAGCAACAAACCGTCGAAGCCGATTTCGCCGCGAATGATGTCGTGAATAATCGTGGCCGACAGGGTTGCGGGCGCGGATTTGTCCCACGCTTCGAACAGCAGATGTCCGGTCATGCCGATGGGCGTTCGATTGAGCGTGCGGAACGGGGCGATGTCCTGTTCCAGTTCCGGCGCGCTGGCGGTTACGGTCGGCATCGCCTGATGCGTATCGGTGGTGGTGCGGCCGTGGCCGGGCATGTGTTTGATGCACCCCGCGACACCGCCGCGCGCCAGCCCGTCCAGTATCGCACGGCCCAGCGCCGCCACTTGCAGCGGATCGTCGCCCAAAGCGCGGTCGCCGATGACGTCGTCCGCATCCGCCTGGCGCACGTCGAGCGGGGGATGGTAATCGACATTGATGCCCATCGCGGCCAGTTCCAAAGCCAGCGCATGGGCGTTGACTCGCGCCGCCTCGATCGCGCTGACGGGTGCGATGCGGTACAGCGCGTCGAACACGGCGCTGGCGGGAAAGCCGATCCAGTGCGGCGGACGCAGGCGGGCGACCCGGCCACCCTCCTGATCGATCGACACCAACAATCCGTCGCGCCCGTGCAAGGCGCGCAGATCGTCGGTCAGGGCGCGCAATTGTTCGGGATCGACGCAGTTGCGCCCGAACAGAATATAGCCGACCGGGTTCGCTTCGGCGAAGAAAGCCCTCTCATCCGCAGTCAGCGCAGGGCCGGAGAACCCGAATATCGCGGGTGTCATCGTGGTATTCATGCAGCGTCAGGTCGCAGTTATGGCGCGGTCATGCAAGCATGCTTGGGCCCATCAGCGCTTGACCTGACAGGCGACCCCATCCGCTTTCAACGCCGCGCACAGTTTGTCCGCCGCCGCATTGTCGGACGCCACGGCCTGCAGGCGGAACACCGTGCCGATATCGGCTTCGCCCTGAACGACGCGGTATTTCACACCATCGAGCGCGTCGGTCTGACGGGTCAGCTTGCCCCAACCCGCAGTGGCGGTTTCCTTCGTCGAGTAGGCCCCGACCTGAACGCCGACGCCGCCGGTTGCGCCCGCCGTGCCGGCATTAGCGGCGGCTGCCGGCTTGTCGCCCGTATCGGGCGTCGCCTCATCCGTCGAACGCGCAGCGATGCTGGGCCGCACGGTTTCGCCATTGGCCAGACGCCCTTCGCGCGTTTCGCCCTCGCCCACGGCGAAGCTGTTGTCGCCCGTCCCCTCGACCTCGGTCCCGCCCGCATCGTCGGGCCGGGTCTTGTAATCGCCTTCCGGTGCAGTAATCAGGCTGCCATCGGCGACCAGATCGGGATCGCCGGAAGGGCGCGTGAACAGCCAAATCGCCGCGACCAGCGCACCCACGACCAGCAAGCCCATCAAAAGCAGGCCGACGATCCGCCCGGTATCCGCGCTGCTGTCCGTATCGTAATCGGCGGATTCGAGCCAAGGCAGCGGCTCGTCCTCGTCCGTCAGCGCCAGTTCTTCGGGTGTGCGGTCGGCGGTATCGTATCCGTCGGTAACAGCATCATCATTCGCGAAACCGTCATTGTCGTAATCGCCGTTCCGATCATCGGGACCACTCATCGTCACATCTCCTCGACCGCCTCGACCCCCAGCAGGGCCAGACCATTGCGAATCACCTGCCCGATCCGTTCGACCAGGAAAAGCCTGGCTGCGGTCAATTGCGGATCATGTGCCACGATGACGCGATTTTCCGGCCGATCGTTGCCCATGTTCCAATAGGCATGGAAAGCGCCCGCCAGTTCGTAAAGGTAAAATGCGATCCGGTGCGGTTCGCGCGCCTGCGCCGCCGCCTCCACGATGCGCGGGAATTGCGCCGCCTGCCGCACCAGATTAAGATCGTCCGCCCCCAGCATCGCGACGTTATCCGCCGACGGCGCGAAGCCTTCGCCTGCCCCTTTCCGCAAAGTGGAAGCGATGCGGGCATTGGCATATTGGACGTAGAAGACCGGATTGTCCTTGCTGGATTCGACCACTTTCGCAAAATCGAATTCCATCTGCGCTTCGGGTTTGCGAGTCAGCATGGTGAAGCGCACGACGTCGCGGCCGACCTCCTCCACCATCTGCGCCAACGTCACGAAATTGCCCGACCGTTTGGACATCTTGATCGGTTCGCCATTACGCATCAGCTGCACCATCTGCACCAGCTTCACGTCGAACGGGATCGTCTTGTCCTGCCCTTGCGCCAGTGCGGCGACGGCGGCCTTGATCCGTTTGACCGTGCCCGAATGGTCCGCGCCCCAGATGTCGATCAGCGCGTCTGCGCCGTCCGCCTTTTGCATGTGATAGGCGAGGTCAGCCCCGAAATACGTCCAGCCGCCATCGGATTTGCGGATCGGGCGGTCCTGATCGTCGCCGAAGCGGGTGGAACGGAACAGCGGCAGTTCGACCGGTTCCCAATCGTCCAGCACCTTGCCCTTGGGCGCTTCCAATATGCCGTCATAGACCAGATCGTGTTCGCGCAGCCATATCTCGGCGGCTTCGGGCTTTCCCGCCGCCTGCAAGGCAGCTTCCGATGCGAAGACATCGTGGCGAATGCCGAGCAGGGCCAGATCGGCCTTGATCAGTTCCATCATCTTTTCCACCGCCTGCGCGCGGAAGATCGGCAGCCAGTCGGCTTCGGGCGCGGACCGGAACCTGTCGCCCAGCTCCTTCGCCAACGCGTTGCCAACGGGGACCAGATAATCGCCGGGATAAAGCCCTTCGGGAATGGCGCCGATGTCCTCCCCCAATGCCTCGCGATACCGCAGATGCACGGACCGGGCGAGGATATCGACCTGTCCGCCTGCATCGTTGACGTAATATTCGCGCACCACGTGGTGGCCCGAATATTCGAGCAGTTCGGCCAGCGCATCGCCGACCACCGCGCCCCGGCAATGCCCCATATGCATCGGCCCGGTCGGATTGGCGCTGACATATTCGATATTGACCGTCTGCCCGTCGCCCAGTGCCGGATCGCCCGTAATCCGCACCCAGCGCAGCGATAGCGCCCAATTCACCGCGCCAGGCATCGTCCGACAGCCGCATGTTGATGAAGCCGGGGCCGGCGATATCGGCAGCTGCGATCATCGGATCGCGAGCGAGTTTTTCGACGATCAATTCCGCCAGATCGCGCGGCTTCGTTCGAGCTGCCTTTGCCAGCACCATCGCGGCATTGGTGGCAAGATCGCCGTGATCGGCATCGCGCGGCGGTTCCACCGTGACATTCGCGTGGGACGTGTCGGGCGGCAGATGCCCTTCCATCTCCAGCGCAGTCAGAACGGCGTCGATCCGCTGGGCGAAGGCGGCGTGCAGGGTCGGTGTGTCGGACATGAAACGCGGGTAGCCGACTGGCGCAAAAGCGCAAGACGGGTCCGCACCCTGGGGCGGCGGCCCTATCGCGTGGCGTTGTAGGCCAGCTGATCCTGCGTCAGTTGGAAACCGACCAGCATTTCGAACGTCGCGCGGGCCAACGCCGCCTTCACTTCGGGATCGGCCAGCGGGTCCAGCGCCGCATCGGGGTCGCCGGCCTTGCGCTTCCGGGTGATCCGTTCGCGAATGTCTTCGGGCAGGGTCGCTTGCGCCAGATCGACATAGGCGCCCGCCGTGCCGCTCGCCTGCGCGCGTTCCTGGCCGTCGGCGAAGTTGATCGTCACCGTACCCACCCGCTTCGTCACAACGGAATTTCCCGCGCGAAGGACGGTGGTGAAATAGGGCAGTTCGACGGACCGCGCGCCCTGCACATTGCTGCGGCGGGCCACCACGTCGAACGTCGCGCCGGTATAGACGCGCGTGTCCACTTCGTTGCAGGTGCTGCGAAGATTGGTGATCGCCGCCGTCACGTCCAGATTGCCGATGGTGCGATCGTTCGGTGTGCGGAACGTCGTCACATCGCCCGTGAAATCGGGAACGCCGACCGCCGGGCAGGTCGAACGGATGGCGGTGATGCCGACCCCTTCGCCCACGACCAGATCGCCTGCGCCCGCGCATCCGGCCAGAGCGCCCGCCATCGTCAGCGCGGCGAATAGTTTGGGAGTGGGGGCCATTGTGCGAACTTCCTTCGTTGCCTTGGTCGGCCGGGTTTGCGGGCCGACCGGATCGATACTTTGCCTTACGCGCGCCCTAGCGGGGTGGACGCCGACGCGCTAGGGGTTGGTGCATGAACGCTCCCTTTCAAACCGACGCCCAGGACGCCCGACCGGTTTCGACGCCGAACGCCGATGGCGCCCTGCCGGGCCTGACCTTGTTGATCGCGGCCCCGCGCGGCTTTTGCGCCGGAGTCGATCGCGCGATCGAAATCGTGGAACGCGCCATCGAACGATACGGCGCACCGGTCTATGTCCGCCACGAGATCGTGCACAACAAATACGTCGTCGATCAGTTGCGGCACAAGGGCGCGATTTTCGTGGAGGAACTGGACGAGGTTCCGGACGATGCGCCGGTGGTGTTCAGCGCGCATGGCGTGCCCAAATCCGTTCCGGCAGAGGCGGACCGGCGCGGGCTGGACTATCTCGATGCCACCTGTCCGCTGGTCAGCAAGGTGCATCGCCAGGCCGAACGCCAGGTCGAGGCGCAGCGGCACATCCTGTTCATCGGCCATCGCGGCCATCCCGAAGTGATCGGCACGATGGGGCAGGTTCCCGATGGCGGCATGAGCCTGGTCGAAACGGTGGAAGATGTCGCTGCATTGCCGTTTACACAGGAAGAACCGCTGGCGTTTCTGACCCAGACGACGCTGTCCGTCGATGACACCGCGCAGATCGTGGCGGCATTGCGCGAACGCTATCCCCAGATCGTCGGGCCGAAGGCGGAAGATATCTGCTACGCCACGTCGAACCGGCAAGCTGCGGTCAAGCAAGTCGCGCCCGGCAGCGATCTGGTGCTGGTGATCGGCGCGCCCAACAGCTCCAATTCCGTGCGGCTGGTGGAAGTTGCCGAACGCTGCGGCACGCCCGCCCGCCTGATCCAGCGCGCCGCCGATATCGATCCCGCCTGGCTCGAAGGGGTCGGCACGCTGGGCCTGACCGCGGGCGCGTCCGCCCCCGAAACGCTGGTGCGCGAATGCGTGGACCAGTTGGCGCAGTGGCGCACGGTGGAAGAACACACGCTGGTGTCGGCGGTGGAAAAGATGATCTTCAAACTGCCGCGCCAGCTGACGCAGTAAGGCGACAGGGGCCGGGTTCCGCATGGCCGTCTATACCCATCTGACCTCGGACCAGCTTGCCGCACTGATCGGCGAATACGACGTCGGCGATCTGGTCAGCGCGAAGGGCATCGCGGAAGGGGTTTCGAACAGCAACTGGCTGGTCGAAACGACCGGAGCGAAAGAAGGCGCGAAATCTGAAGCTCTGGGGGCGGCACGCGTTTCATCCTGACCATGTACGAACGGCGCATCGACATCGCGCAGCTGCCGTTCTTCCTCGGCCTGCTCGATCATCTGGCGCGCAAGGGCGGCCCGGTACCGCGCACCATTCACGACCGCGCGGGCAATGCCTCGCGCATGGTGGGCGGCAAGGCGGTGGCGCTGATCGAATTTCTGCCCGGTGTCTCGATCGACCGACCGACCGCCGCGCAGGCGCGATGCGGTGGGTGCGGCGCTGGCCCGGCTGCATCTGCGATTCGGCGGATTTCCCGGCCACCCGCACCAACGATCTGCGCCCGGACGACTGGGCCGCGATGCTGGCGGATTTTTCGGCTCGGCAGCTTGCCGCGATCGACCCGGAACTGCCGGACGCACTCGCCACATATCTGCCCGAATTGCGCGCGCAATGGCCGGACGATCTGCCGACCGCGATCATCCATGCCGATCTGTTTCCCGACAATGTCCTGATGCTGGGCAATCGGGTCACCGGCCTGATCGATTTCTATTTCGCCTGCCGCGACATCGCGGCTTACGATCTGGCGGTAACCCATGCCGCATGGTGTTTTTCCAACGATGGCGCACATTTCGATCCCGCCATCGCGGCGGCGCTGATGACGGGGTACGAAGGGGTGCGGCCGCTCTCGGTGGCGGAACGCGGCGCGCTGCCGCTGCTGGCGCGCGGGGCGGCCATGCGCTTCGTCGCGACGCGATGCGTGGACTGGATCGAAACGCCCGACGGTGCGCTGGTCGAACGCAAGGATCCGATGGCCTTCGTGCGGCGAATGCGCTTTTATGCACATGAAGGGGCCGCCCCCTTCCTTTCGCGGCCCGCCGATGGCATTCCCCGCCCATGAAACAGGTCAAACTCTACACCGACGGCGCGTGCAAGGGCAATCCCGGCCCCGGCGGCTGGGGCGCGCTGTTGCAGCTGGGCGAACATGAGAAGGAACTGTCGGGCAACGAGCCCGACACGACCAACAACCGGATGGAAATGACCGCCATTATCAAGGGGTTGGAAGCTCTGGTCGAACCGTGTCAAGTGGCGGTCTATTCCGACAGCAAATACGTGCTCGACGGGATGACCAAATGGATCGAAGGGTGGAAGAAACGCGGCTGGATCACCGCCAGCAAGAAACCGGTCCGCAACGCCGATCTGTGGCACGAACTGATCGCGGCGGCGGGCATTCACGATACCAGCTGGCATTGGGTGAAGGGGCATTCGGGCCATCCCGAAAACGATCGCGTCGATCGCCTCGCCAGCGATCAGGCCGACGCCGCGCGCGGTAGGTGATTAAGGGTCAATAGGGGTCAATAGGGGGTCAACAACGCGTGAACCGCGCAGGCGAGTAAAAGGCGGCATGCAACCCTTTCGTCATTGCGTCGGGCTCGTTTCCCAACGCCAATTGCGCGCCCAATCGCGCGGCGGCCGGCGCGGTCTGGATGCCGAAACCGCCCTGCCCGGCGAACCAGAACAACCCCGCCTGCTGCGGATCGTAACCATAGACCGGACGGCGATCGGGGGCGAAACTTCGCAGACCCGCCCAGCGATGCTCGACCCGATCGACCGACCAATCGACCACCGATTGCAGCCGCTGGATGGCGGTCGCAACATCCAGCTCTTCCGGCGCGGCATCGCACGCCGGCGACGGCGTTTCGTCATGCGGGCTGAGCCAGATCGCACCTGAGTCCGGGCTTGAAATAGAACGCGCCACCAATATCCAGCACCAGCGGCATTGCGGCGTCTTGAACGGGCGTCGTCCGCACCTGAACGACCGTCCGACGCATCGGCGCGATACCGATGGGGTCCGCCCCCGCTGCAACCGCGCACGCGTCCGCCCACGCCCCGGCAGCGTTGACGATCACCCGCGCGGTAAGGGTGCCGTCCGGTAGGGCGATCATCCATTCGTCGTTCTTACGCGCGATGGCCCCAACCTCGGCATTGACGCGCAATTCCGCCCCGTCGCCGCGCGCACGAGCCAGATAGTGAGCATGCAGCGCCGCCACGTCGATGTCGGCGCAACCCGTCAGCCATACGCCGTCGGTCCAGCCGGGGCGCAACCCCGGAACCTTGCGTTCCAATACGCCGCGCCCGACCCGCTGCATCTTCGCGCCGGTTCCGGCGAAACGGGCCATGAAGGCATCCATCAGTTCGCGCTGATCGTCCCGCCCGACATACAGCGCGCCGCGTGCGGTTCAGGAAGCCGCCCTGCGCCAACGGTTCGTGAGATGCGACCGTCAGTGGCCGAATGTCCGGCCCGCCATAGCATTCCTCCCAGAATGCGGCCGACCGGCCCGTCGCGTGATAGCCCGGCTGGCTCTCGCGTTCCAGCAGCACCACGCTGGCATGGGGGGCCAGTTCGGCAGCGATGCTCGCGCCAGCCATACCCGCGCCGACAATGGCGAAATCGTAAACCTGCCGTCGGCCATGACTATGGTGCGGGCGCAACCCGCGCCAAAAACGTGTCGATCGCTTGCAAAGCCCGGTCACGCACAGGATCGCGTTCGCGCAGCAATTCATGCGCGGCTTCCTCGCCGAATTCGATCAGTTCGCCGTTCGGCAACCGCCCTGCGGCAGTGCGGATGGCGTCGATCGCAACCAGCTTGTCGGCGCTGGTTGCGACCATCAGGACGGGCGTATCCACCCCCTCCATCGCGCCCCGCGCGTTCAGCACCCGCATAGAGGCGTAGCCCCGCTCCACCCATTGCCAACTGCCGGGCCCCATTACGAGTTCGGGACGCGCATCGCGCCACCACAATTCGTCCGCATAGCGATCGGCATCGTGAGTCAGCAACGCCATGCGTTCGACCGGAACCTCGCCCGGTTTTTCGCTCCACTTCCATGCCGGACGGGTCGGCGCACCAAGCGATTTCAACAGCTTCGCACCGGCATGCATAACCGATGTCGGCAACACCGTACCGAAATATCCAAGCATCGGCGCGGATAGAACCACCGCATCGGGATCGACGGCCCGTTCGATCAGCGCCCGCATCACCAGATGTCCGCCCATGGAATGCCCGGCCAGAATATGCGGGGCCGGCGTCGCAGCTTTCCATCCTCGCCACAACTGCGCCAGATCGTCGATCCAGATGGCGAAGTCGCCGATATGCCCGGTGACATCGTCCGTCCCCAGCCGCCCGCTGCCCGCCTGCCCGCGCCAATCGGCCCCGGTGACGCGCCAGCCCGCTTTGTGCCAGCCATCCAGCGTTTCGAGGTATTTTTCGTAATTGTCGCCGCGCCCCGGTAAAAACAGGATCGATCCGCGCGCGGAATTATCGGCATTCGGCCAATCGATCCGGCGAATTTCGTGCCCATCCGCCAGCGCGAACATGCTTTCCGTGGCAGAACCGGGAATGGCGCGACGGTCGAAAGCCACGCCGTCACCCGCACCCTCCGGCGAAGAAGCTGCTGCCCCGTGTTCAAGCATCGTGCCGCGCGCCCTCTTATCCGTGATGGTTACTATTTGGTAAGCCTGGCCGTGTAGCGCCGTTTGAAACGAACGACAAACGGGGGCCGTACATGCCGGGCGACACGATTCAATATGCATTGCTGGCAGGATTGGCAATCGCGCTGCTGATTGCGGCATTCACCGATCTTCGCAGTCGCATGATCTACAACTGGCTGAATATCGCCATCGCCGTCAGCGCGCCACTGTTCTGGTGGGCGAGCGGTCTGGCGCTGTGGCCCGACCTTGCCATTCAGATTGCAACCGCAGCCGCAGTGTTCGCGGTGTTCGCGGGCCTGTTCGCCGTCGGCGCGATGGGCGGCGGCGATGTGAAGCTGCTGACCGCGCTGGCGCTGTGGATACCGCCCACGACGTTTCTGCAATTGCTGGTCGTAATGGCTATCGCGGGCGGCGCGCTGACCATCGTCATGGGCGCCTGGCATGTCGCCCGGCGGCAGCGGGATCGGTTGAAGATACCGTACGGCGTCGCGATCGCGGCGGGCGGACTGTGGGTCATCGCGGCGCGTTACCTGCCGATGGCGCAGGATACAGGTGCGCTGGCCGCATGAACGTCACGCCGAATTATCCCGCATCCAATCCGGTCGCGGTGAACCCGATTTTAACCATTCGCGACCTACACGTCGAAATTCATACCGGCCCGCAGATCGAAGACGGGCCCAACAGGGGGCTGACAAGCCATGGATAGGAAGAAGCTGGTATTGTTGCTGGGGGCGCTGATCATTGCGGTCGGCACGGCCTTGGCGGCGCGAAGCATGTTCGCAGGCGGCACCGCGCCACAAGCGGAAGCGGCCGCGCCCGTTCCGACCGGACCACGCGTGCTGGTGGCGCAGCGGGCCTTGCCCGTCGGCACCATCATCACCGCCGATGCGCTGGGTTTCCAGCTCTGGCCCGAAGAACTGGTGAAGGACGCCTACTTCCTGGATGGGGAGGCCGATATGAACCAGTTGCTGGGCACTGTCGTCCGCTATCCCGTGACCGCCGGCGAACCCGTTACGCAAGGGTCGCTGGTCAGCCCCGGCGATCGCGGCTTCCTTGCCGCGGCGCTCGGCCCCGGCATGCGTGCCGTGACCGTTCCGGTGTCCGCCATATCGGGTGTCGGTGGGTTCGTATTTCCGGGCGACCGGGTCGATCTGATGCTGACGCAGACGGTCAAGGGCGATGAGGACACCGCCCTGCAGGCCGCCGAAACCATCCTTCGCAATCTGCGCGTCCTCGCCACCGATCAGGCGACCGACACCGAAACCGTGGAAGGCAAGACGGTCGTTCGCGCCGTTCGCACGGTCACGTTGGAAGTGACGCCCAAGATCGCCGAAAAGGTCGCAGTCGCACAGACGGTCGGTACGCTCAGCCTGTCGCTGCGTTCCATCGCCGACAATCAGAGCGAGCTGGAACGGGCGATGGCATCGGGCGATATCGTCGTGCCCGAAAACGCCACCCCGGCAGAAGAGGAACGCCTGCTGCGTGCCGCGATGAGCCGTCCGAATGACGGCGCCACCACCTATCAGACGGGTGGCGACGTATCGCGGTTCCAGCGTCGGACCGTGCCGCCCCGTAATACGGCCCGCAACAACAACAATGTGGCGAACCAGCCGCAGCAGGTCATCGCGCAGCCGGCCGCCGTGGGTGTCCCAGCCCGTAACGTCGCCGGAGCGCCGGTCGCGACCGGGCCCATCGTCCGGGTGACGCGCGGCAAGGCCACGGTCGAAGTTCCGGTCGGGAAGAACTGACATGGCCGCATTATTCCATTCCATCGGCGGAACGATCCGCCCGAACCAACGGGGCACCACTATGAAACGCCGCCTGACTTCAATCCTGCTCGCCAGCATGGCCGCAGCACCCATGGCCGCCATTCCGGCCAGCGCCGTCAACGCGCAGTCGATGATTTCCCCGTCGCAGGACATCGTCCTGTCGATCGGGCGCGGTCAGCTGATCAACGTGCCGGGCGCGATGACGGACATTTTCGTCGCCAACGAAGAAGTGGCCGATGTGCAGGTCAAATCGCGCAGCCAGCTGTACGTTTTTGCGAAAGCCGGCGGCGAAACCACAGTCTATGCCAGCAACGCCGCGGGCGATGTGGTGTGGTCCGCGAACATTCGCGTCGGTTCCAACATCGACAGCGTCGATCAGATGCTTTCCCTCGCGATGCCGCAGGCCAAGATTTCGGTGTCCACGATGGGCACGAATACCGTCCTGCTGACCGGAACCGTCAGCGCACCCGAAGACGCGGCGGAGGCCGAACGGCTGGTCGTCGCATTCATGGGTGAAGAGGCCAACGTCATCAGCCGCCTGAAAATGTCCACACCGTTGCAGGTCAATCTGCAAGTGCGGTTCGCGGAAGTCAGCCGGTCGCTGGTGCGCGAATTGGGTGCGAACCTGACTACCGTCGATTCGACCGGTGGATTTCAGTTCGGCGTCGGCACGGGCCGGGGCGCTCTGACGCAGTTCACTCCCGGCGGGCCAGTGGGCGTCAACGTCACGGCGGGCGACGAGGGAACGTCGATCGTCGGAACCAACGGCACGGGTTCCACCCTTGCCGGGCTCGGCCGCCTGTTCGGCCTCGACATCGGCGGCACGCTGGACCTTGCGGAACGCAGCGGACTGGTAACGACCCTGTCGCAACCGAACCTGACCGCCCTGTCCGGCGAAACGGCAGAGTTCTTGGCCGGCGGCGAGTTCCCCATCCCGATCAGTCAGGGCCTGGGCACCACCACCGTCGAATATCGCAAGTTCGGCGTCAGCCTGTCCTACACCCCGACGGTGCTTGCCAATGGCCGCATTTCGATGCGCGTCCGGCCCGAAGTATCCGAATTGTCGAGCCAGGGTTCGGTCACGCTGAACGGCTTTCAGATCCCCGCCCTCACGATCCGGCGCGCGGAAACCAGCATCGAACTTGGTTCCGGGCAAAGCTTCATGATCGCCGGGCTGATGTCCAACAACGCGCAGACCAAGATCGACAAGGCCCCCGGCCTTGGCGACGTGCCGATCCTGGGCAATCTGTTCCGCTCCACCGCATTTCGCAAAGGCGAAACGGAGCTGGTGATCGTGGTGACGCCCTATCTGGTGAAGCCGGTCAATGCCCGCGACATCAAATTGCCGACCGACGGCTATTTCGCAGCCGACACGGCGGAACAGCTGATCGGGTTCCGGGAATCGGGCAACGGTTCGCCTGCCGTATCCCCAACCCGGCCGATGCCGACACTGGGCGGCGAAACGCAACCCGGCCCGGGCGATCGTCCCGGTATTTCCGCTGCCGATCAACCGGCGACCGCGCCCAAATCGAAAAAGCAGCGCAAGCGTGATCGCAAGGCGCAGGCCGCCGCGTCTGCCGCCAATGCGCCCGCCCCCGGCTTCAGCTTCAAATGAGAAAGATCACACCCATGTCGATTATTTCCAAACGTCATTGCGGCCGCGCGGCCGCCCTGTCCCTCGGCCTCGTCTTGAGCGGTTGCGGCGCGGGCACGCTGGCCGACAATCAGAGCCTCTACAGCGTCAACCAGCCAGTGGTCGAACGCACCAATTACACGCTCGACGTGCCCAGCAATTCGGGCGGTCTCGCCATCGGTCAGCAGCAGCGCATCGCCGACTGGTTCGAAGCGATGGACCTTCGTTACGGCGATCGCCTGACCATCGATGATCCAATGGCCAGCGGCGCCACGCGCGAAGCGGTCGGCCAGTTGGCCGCACGCTATGGCATCCTGCTCAGCGATGGCGCACCGGTCACGTCGGGCTTCGTGGCTCCGGGCAATTCGCGCATCGTGCTGACCCGGTCCACCGCATCGGTTCCCAGCTGCCCCAACTGGTCGATCAAATCCGAAACCAATTACGCCAACGGCACGCGCCCCAATTACGGCTGCGGCGTCAACGGCAATCTGGCCGCGATGGTCGCCAATCCCGAAGATCTGATCAACGGGCAGCGCGGCACGGGCGAAACCGTGGTCGCCACATCGACCAAGGCGATCGACGCCTATCGCCAGCAGGCGCCGACCGGCGAAGGCGGCCTGCCGCAAACCGCGTCCGACGAATAAGGGGAATTTGACATGAACGCACCTTGGAAACCGGGCAGCGGCGGCAGCCGCGATCCTTTCGCCGCCTATATCTGCGATGAAACCGCGCTGGATGCCTTGCGACCCGTGGTCGCCGAACTCGGCTGGCAGCCGGAAAAATGCAACAAGGGCGGGCTGCGTAACGCGGTCCAGTCCCTGTCCGTCAGCGCCAGCCCGAACATCCTGATGGTCGATCTGTCGGAAAGCGGCGATCCGCTGAACGACATCAACGCCCTGGCCGAAGTGTGCGAGCCGGGCACGGTGGTGATCGCCGTGGGCCAGGTCAACGATGTGCGCCTGTACCGCGATCTGCTGTCCAGCGGCATTCACGACTATCTGCTGAAACCGCTTGTCCGCCGGTCAGCTGCGCGATTGTCTCAATCAGGCGCAGGCTGTGTTCGCCGCACCCAAATCGGCCGATCCCGACCAGGCGAAGAAGCACATTTCCACCGCCGTCGTCGGCACACGCGGCGGCGTGGGCGCATCGACGCTGGCGACATCGCTCGCCTGGCTGTTCAGTTCCGACCACGAGCATGCCGACCGCATTGCTCGACCTCGACGTGCATTTCGGCACCGGCGCATTGGCGCTGGATCTGGAGCCGGGCCGCGGCCTGACCGATGCGATCGACAATCCAAGCCGGATCGACGGACTGTTCATCGAACGCGCCATGATCCGCGCGAACGAAAACCTCGCCATCCTGTCGGCAGAAGCGCCGATCAGTTCGCCGCTGATGACCGACGGTTCCGCCTTCGTTCAGCTGGAGGAGGAATTCCGCGCCGCGTTCGAAATGACGGTGATCGATCTGCCGCGCAACATGCTGATCAATTTTCCGCATCTGCTCGCCGACGTGAACGTCGTGGTGCTCGGCACGGAAATGACGCTGGCATCCGCCCGCGACAGCATTCGCATCCTGTCCTGGCTGAAAACCAATGCCCCGCATGTCCATCCCGTGGTGGTCGCCAACAAGGTGCAGCCCGGCATCGCCGAAATCAGCAAGGCCGATTTCGAAGCATCCATCGAACGCAAGATCGACTTCACGATCCCCTACGACATCGAAAGCCGCAGCGAATGCGGCCAAGCTGGGCCAGACCTTCGTGGATGCGAACGGCAGCGCGAAAGCCAGCGGCGTCATCCGCCAGCTGGCGCAGCAGGTCATGGGCAGCAGCGAGCTGGAGCCGGGCGAAGGCGAACCGGCCAAGAAATCGCTGCTCGGCAGCTTCGATCTGAAGTCGCTTGCTGGCGAAAAAGGCGAAACCCGTCGCCGCGCCAGGCTCCGCTGCCATGGCGGACGGCGTCGGCGCCTGATCGGCATTGCGACGATGATGGACGCTGAACTTCGACGAATGGGGAACCGGACATGAATATCCTACAGCTCTTGCTGTTTGCGGGCGGCGTCATGTCGCTGCTCGTCATCGGCTATATGGTCATGGCCGGCCCGTCCACCGCGAAGGAAAGCCAGCGCCGGTTGCAAGCCGTCCGCTTTCGCCATTCCGAAAGCACCGACACCAAGGTCGAATCGCAGCTGAAAAAGGCGATCGCCGCGCGCAAACCCAAACAGTTCCGCAAGGCCGGTTCCGGATCGCGCATCGAGGCGCTGGCCGGGCGGCTGGACCGCACCGGCAAGGGCTGGACCGTTAGCCAATATGCTTACACCTCGCTCGGCCTCGGGCTGGTCGTTGCGGTGTTGATCTATCTGCAATCCGGCGCGCCCTTGCTGTCGCTGGGCGTCGGTGTGCTCGTCGGTGCGGGCCTGCCGCATATGGTGGTCGGTTTCTTCATCAAGAAGCGCACCAACCAATTCAACACCAAATTTCCCGACGCGATCGAACTGCTGGTGCGCGGCCTGCGTTCCGGCCTGCCGGTCACCGAAACGCTGGGCGTCGTCGCGGCAGAAGTTCCCGGCCCTGTCGGCGTGGAATTCAAGGGCGTGATCGAACGCATCAAGATCGGCCGCACGATGGAAGAAGCCCTGCAGGAAACGGCCGACCGGCTGGACATCGCCGAATTCAACTTCTTCTGCATCACGCTGGCCATTCAGCGCGAAACCGGCGGCAATCTGGCCGAAACGCTGTCGAACCTGGCGGACGTGCTGCGCAAGCGTGGCCAGATGAAGCTGAAGATCCGCGCGATGAGTTCGGAATCCAAGGCCTCCGCCTACATCGTCGGCGCGCTGCCCTTCATCGTGTTCATCATGATCTACTTGATCAACCCCGACTATATCGGCGGGTTCTTCACCGACGATCGCCTGATCGTCGACCGGTCTTGGCGGGCTGTCCTGGATGTCCATCGGCGTCTTCATCATGGCCAAAATGGTCAGCTTCGAAATCTGAGAGAGGACGGCATAGGATGCTCAATCAACAGCCCGGACCGACCCTGCTTGGCTTCGACGTCATCCTGGTCGGCACGATCCTGGCCGGCGATCGCCGCCTTCGCCGTGGTGCTGGCCATCTATGCCGCGGTAACCGTCAGCGATCCGATGGCCAAGCGCGTCAAGGCGCTGAACGAACGGCGCGACGAGCTGAAGGCCGGCATCGTCATGTCCACCGGCAAGAAGCGCGCCAGCCTGCTTCGCAACACCGACAAGACGGACAAGGTGAAGGACACGCTGTCGGGCATGAAGGTGCTGCAGGAGAGCCAGATCGAGGACATTCAGCAGAAGCTGGCCCATGCCGGCTATCGCAACAGGAACTGGCCGTGTTCGTCATGGGCGCGCGGATGGTGCTGCCGATCGTGCTGGGTGTGGTCGGCGTCTATCTGTTCTACATTTCCGACGTGTTCCCCGAATGGGGCAGCTTCAAACGGTTCGCTGCGTTCGCGTTCCTGGTGCTGGCCGGGTACAAGGGGCCGGAAATCTTCCTGAAGAACAAGGCGAACAAGCGCACCGACCGAAATCCGCAAGGGCCTGCCCGACGCGCTCGATCTGCTGGTCATCTGCGCCGAAGCCGGTCTGACGGTCGACGCCGCCTTCAACCGCGTGGCGAAGGAACTGGGCCGCGCCTACCCCGAACTGGGCGACGAATTCGCGCTGACCGCGATCGAACTCAGCTTCCTGACCGAACGCAAGGATGCCTTCAACAACCTCGCCTATCGCGTCGATCTGGAATCGGTGCAGGGCGTGGTGACGACGATGGTCCAGACCGAACGATACGGTACGCCGCTGGCGTCGGCCCTGCGCGTGCTGTCGGCCGAATTCCGCAACGAACGGATGATGCGCGCCGAAGAAAAGGCCGCGCGCCTGCCCGCGATCATGACCATTCCGCTGATCCTGTTCATCCTGCCGGTGCTGTTCATCGTGATCCTCGGCCCGGCGGCCTGCTCCATCTCCGACGCCTTCTGCCGGGGACGGTCCGGGCAGCAACTAAAGGCGCTGCAGCGATGCGGGGGCGGTCCTGATCGGAATCGGCCCCCGCATGCGTTCGGCTTCGTTCGACCGCGGCGTCGGTCCGCGCGTTTCAGCGCGATCGAGCAATCGGCGAACTGTTCGCGTTCCTCGAGCGAGAAATGCGCGAACAGCCGCGCTTCCATCGCGCGGGCCAGCGGCATGATCCGGGCGTGCACGTCGCGCCCCGCCTCGGTCAGCGCCAGATGATGCGACCGTCCATCGGCGGCATTCGGCTCGCCGCTCGACCAGCCCGCGTCCGGTCAACGTCTTGCAGGCCCGGTTGACCGCCACCTTGTCCATCAACGTCGCATCGGTCAGGGCCCGTTGCGTCTTGCCGTCCGCGGCCCGCCTCGTCGCCGAGCACCGCCATCACTCGCCATTCGGGGATTTTCAGGCCGAACTCGCGCGTAATACTGCTCCGGCGATCCGCGCGCTGACGGCGTTCGACGTGATCGACAGTTGATACGGCAGGAAACCGGCAAGATCGCTCGCGCTTTCGCCGGCCTGGCAATCCTTATTCAAATCCCGGCTCGTCCCACCAGGGGAAGAAGTCGGGCATGTCGGCGGACACCGCGTCGGGATATTGCGGGCGCGCGTTTTTCCAGGAAGCTGGCGATGCCCTCCTTCGCATCGTCCGCTTTCGACATGCGATAGATCGCGCGGCTGTCCACCCGGTGGGCCATCATCGGATGTTCGGTCGCCGAAAGCCGCCACAGCATCTGCCGGGACATGGCGACCGATATGGCGGAAGTGTTGTCGGCAATCTCGCGCGCCAGCGCGTTCGCCGCATCCAGCAGCTCGCCTTGCGGATGGACCGACCGGACCAGCCCGCCCGCCAGCGCTTCCTCCGCGCCGAAGATACGGCCCGTCATGCACCATTCCAGCGCCAGCGGCGTGCCGACGATACGCGGCAGGAACCAGCTCGACGCGGCTTCGGGCACGATGCCGCGCCGCGCGAAGACGAAGCCGTAGCGCGCATTGTCCGATGCCAGCCGCATATCCATCGCCAGCTGCATCGTCGCGCCGACGCCGACCGCCACGCCGTTGCAGGCGGAGATCAACGGCTTCTTCGACTGGAAGAACCGCAGCGTCAGCCGCCCGCCGCCATCCCTGACCCGTTCGTCAGACAGATCGTCGATCGCCTCGTCGGTGGAAAACGGCTTGCCTTCTTCCGGCGTCAGATCGGCCCCGGCGCAGAACGCCCGATCGCCTGCGCCGGTAAAGATCACCGCGCGCACGCCGTCGTCGCCGTCGATGCGGTCCATTGACGTCGCAAATCTCGCCCATCATCGTGCGGGTGTAGGCGTTGAGCTTGTCCGGTCGATTGAGCGTAACGGTCGCGATCTTGTCGGTCACGTCGTAGAGGATCTGGCTGTACTCGCTCATGGACAATTCCCTTTGTTTTCAGTCGTAGGCCGGAGACATGGACCGCATGTTACACGGTCCTGGCGATAAAAAGCCGGGCGGTGCGACGGTGCTGCACTATGCTCATACGAATGGGGCGGGCGGATGGTCATACGCCATCCTTACCCGCCCCGATCCAAGTAGGAAATACGACGCGCGCCGTTACCGGGGCGCCATGCGGATCGCGCCGTCGATGCGGACATCTTCGCCGTTGAAGTACCCGTTTTCGATCATCGTCAGCGCGAGATGGGCGTATTCTTCGGGATTGCCGAGCCGTTTGGGGAACGGCACCGATGCGGCCAGCGCTTCCTTCACCTGCGGCGGGGCGGCGTTCATCAACGGAGTGTTGAAGATGCCGGGCAGGATGGTGTTCACCCGGATGCCCTCGCGCATCAGATCGCGTGCGATCGGCAGGGTCATGCCGACCACGCCGCCCTTCGATGCGGAATAGGCCGCCTGGCCGATCTGGCCATCTTCGGCGGCGACGCTGGCGGTGTTGACGATCGCCCCGCGGTCGCCGTCGTCGGTCAAGCGGATCGGCGCTCATCATCCCGGCGGCCGATTTGGCGATGCAGCGGAACGTGCCGACCAGATTGATCTGGATCATCAAGTTGAACGCATCCAGCGGGAAATGCTTGATTTCGACCCGTCTGCTTGTCGCGGCTGGCAGTCTTGATCGCGTTGCCCGTACCCGCGCAATTGACCAGAATACGTTCCTGACCATGCGCCTCGCGTGCCTTGGCGAAACCGGCATCGACGCTTTCGTCGCTCGTCACGTTCACTTCGCAGAAGATGCCGCCGATATCCGCCGCGACCGCCTTGCCCTTTTCTTCCTGCAGATCGAAGATTGCGACCTTCGCGCCTTTCGCTGCGAAAGCGCGCGCGGTCGCTTCGCCGAGGCCGGATGCCGCCGCCGGTAACGACGGCCGGAGTGTTTGCACTGATTTCCATATTCTATTCCCTCGTGTAAGCTTATCAAAGCGCCTCGACGATGGTGACATTGGCGACGCCGCCGCCTTCGCACATCGTCTGCAATCCGTATTTCAGTCCGCGCGCTTTCAACGCGTGAACCAACGTCGCCATCAGCTTGGTCCCGCTCGCACCCAGCGGATGGCCCAGCGCGATCGCCCCGCCATTCACGTTGAGCTTTTCGGGATCGGCGCCGGTGTGTTTCAGCCATGCCAACGGAACGGGCGCGAACGCCTCGTTCACTTCGAAGAGGTCGATGTCGCCGATAGCCATACCCGCCCTCTTCAACGCACGGTCGGTCGCGAATAACGGTTCTTCCAGCATGATGACCGGATCGCCAGCGGTCACGGTCAGATGGTGAATGCGCGCGAGCGGGGTCAGGCCCTGCTCCTTCAAGACCTTGCTCCGAAACGATCAGCGCCGCACTCGATCCGTCGCAGATCTGGCTGGAGCTGGCGGCGGTAATCGTGCCATCCTCGCTCAGAAGCTTGACGCCCGCGATGCTTTCGAGTGTCGCGTCGAAACGGATGCCCTCGTCCACCGTGTGCTGCTCCTCGCCATCGGGCGTTTCGATGGCGATCGGCACGATTTCGGTATCGAACGCGCCCGGCCTTCGTCGCTGCGATCGCGCGCTGATGGCTTTCATAGGCGAAGCGGTCGAGATCGTCCTTGGTCAGCCCGTGTTTCTTCACGATCATTTCCGCGCCCGCGAATTGCGACCACATGATGCCGGGATATTTTGCCTCCAAGTCCGGGCGATTTGTACATCCCCAGACCCTCTTTCATATGCAGCGTCGCGGTGGAGCCCATCGGCACCCGGCTCATGCTCTCGACGCCGCTGGCGATCACGACATCCTGCGTGCCCGACATGACGGCCTGCGCGGCGAACTGGATCGCCTGCTGCGACGAACCGCATTGCCGGTCGATCGTGACGGCGGGCGTCGATTGCGGCAGATGTTTGCTGGCGAGCACCGCATTGCGTCCGACCTGCATGGATTGTTCGCCGGCCTGGCTGACGCAGCCCATGATGACATCGTCCACACTGCCGGGATCGATGCCGGTCCGCTCCACCAGCGCATCGAGCGAGGCCGCAGCCAGATCGACCGGATGCACCCCGGCCAACCGCCCGCCGCGTCTGCCCCCGGCGGTTCTGACGGCATCGACGATATAAGCTGCTGCCATACTGGCTCTCCCTGATGACGCGCGTAAAAGCTGTCCTTCGCATCGGAGTTAGGGGGACGGGAAAAACCGGTCAAGCCGCACGCTCATGTTTCATTTATGTTGCACACAAGACACAGTTCCCATCGAATTTGAAATTGAACCGCCCCGCCGCTTTCCCTTTCCGTCACCCGTCTGCATACCGCAACCAACGACGTGTGGGGGAGCGCACGGTTGTTTGCCCGGCTTCGACCTCGCCCTTCCCCCGCATGTTCGCCCAGATCATATGCAACCAAGGATGACATTGATGAAAATCGCAACCCAACTCCGGCTCGGCGCGGCATCGTTCGCGGTCAGCGCGATGCTGGCGACCCCAGCCATGGCGCAGATCCAGCCCAGCGAACAGAACCCCGCCGAAAACGAAGCGACGCCGACACCCGGCGGCGTGATCGTCGTGACCGGTTCGCGTATCACCAACCCCAATCTGGAACAGTCCAGCCCGGTTTCAGTCGTGACTTCGGAAGAAATCAATTTGCGTCAGGCAGTCGTGGTCGACGATTTCCTTCGCGAGATTCCGGGTATTACCCCTGACGTCGGCGCACAGGTGAACAACGGCAACGGTGGTTCTACCTTCGTCAACCTTCGCGCGATCGGTCCTAACCGGAACCTGGTCCTGCTGAACGGTACGCGCGTCGTTCCTGCCGGTCTTGCCGGGGTCACCAACATTGACGTCATTCCCGTTGCCCTGCTCGACCGGGTCGACGTGCTGACCGGCGGTGCCAGCGCAACCTACGGCGCCGATGCGATCTCGGGCGTGGTGAACTTCATCACGAAACGCGATTTCGAGGGAGCCGAACTTTCAGCGACACAGCAGATCTCCGAACTGGGCGATGCGAACATTTTCCGCACCGACCTCACGCTTGGTGCGAATTTCGACGATGGGCGTGGTAACGCGGTGTTTAGCATCGGTTACACCAACCGTGATGCCGTCTTTCAGGGCGACCGTGAATTTTCACAGTTCAACCTGAGCTCGTTTTCCGGCAACCCCGGCGGTTCCTCCACCACGGTTCCCTCGGTAATCACCGTCCCTGGGACGACCGGCGGAACCCTGCAGATTGCGCCCGACGGCCAAAGCCTGGTTCCGTTCAACCGTCCATTCAACTTCAACCCGTTCAACATTTTCCAGCTGCCGCTCGAACAGTATCGCTTCTTCGGTGCTGCGAATTTCGAAGTAGCTGACAACATCGAATTGTTCGGCGAAGGTCTGTTCGTCCAGAGCACGAACTCCACGATCATCGCACCATCGGGCACGTTCCGTAACGTGTTGCAAACTCCGTTGTCCAACCCGTTCCTGAATGCGGGCATTCGCAATCAGATTTGCGGCCTCGATACCAGTGCCACGACCCCTGGTGTGCAACGTCGTTTCACTCAGGCCGAATGCGATGCAGCAGCGGTTGCTACTGATCCCAACGATCCGAACTACCGTCAGGTCGGTCTTGATTTCGGTCGCCGGTTCGTCGAGTTCGGAACGCGTAATAACGAGTACGAGACAGATCTTTTCCAATTCAAGGCCGGCGTTCGCGGTGATGTGACAAGCAGTTTGCAGTTCGAACTGTTCGGCGCCTACGGTGAGAGTGAAGTATCCTCGACCCAAAGCGGCAATGGCACTTTGTCTCGCCTGCAGCAGTCCGTTCTGTCGACCAACGCGACATCTTGTCTTGATCCTTCCAACGGGTGTGTGCCGATCAATCTGTTCGGTCCCATCGGCAGCTTGACGCCAGCGGTTCAAGACTTCCTTGATGTTGGTAACCGCTCCGGCACGGAAACGTCGTTGACCCAGGTCCAGGGCTTCATTTCCGGTGACTTCGGTTTCGCCTTCCCATCGGCGGTGACCCCTGTGAGTATTGTGTTGGGTGGCGAGTATCGCGACTACACAGCTGGCACGTCGTCCGATCTGCTGTCGCAGACCCCCGGCGAAGTGCTGGGCAACGGTGCGGCATCGCCTGACTCCTTCGGTCAGTATGACGTCGTGGAAGCGTTCGGCGAACTGGCCATCCCGCTTCTCGAAGACAGCTTCGTGCAGGATATCACGCTGCTGCTGGGCGGCCGTGTGTCCGACTATTCGACGACCGGTACGGAATACACCTACAAGATCGGTGCGACGGCGACTGTCGTTCCCGGGCTGCAACTTCGCGGCAACTACCAGAAGGTGACGCGCGCACCGAATATCCTGGAACTGTTCGATCCGCAGACAACCGGACTTGACAACTTCGACACCGATCCATGTGTCGGCGCTGCACCGCTCAACAACGCTGCACTGGCAGCCGTTTGTTTGGCGCAGGGCGCCCCTCAAAACAGCTTGGGTTCGATCATCGTTGATCCGGCAGGTCAGGTCAACGTAACCGGGGGCGGCAACCCGTTCCTGGGGGCGGAAGACGCTGAAACCTACACTGTTGGTGCAATCTTCCAGCCAGACTTCATTCCCGGCCTGGCGATCACCGTGGATTACTACAACATCGTGTTGACTGACGCGATCACCAACCCGACTGTTGATGATGTGTTCGCGAATTGCTTCGGCGCTGATTTCCGTACCAACCCGGTCGGATCGGCAAACTCGGCAGCGTGTACCTCGATCCGTCGTAATCCAGCAACCGGCAACCTGTTCGGTAGCGTTGCAACCACACCTGGCATTCCTCAGGTTTTGACGAACCAGGGGCGCATCGAAACCGACGGTATCGACGTGGTGTTCAACTATCAGCGTGATATCGGCCTTGCGAAGCTGGGTCTTAACTTCGCCGGTAACTGGACGAACTCCAACACGTTCGATGCCAACCAGAACGATCCCGACAACATCATCTTCGAATGCGCCGGTTTCTTCGGCAGCAACTGTGGTTCGATCCTGCCTGAATTTTCCTTCAGCCAGCGGACCACCCTCGGCTTCGACGGGGTCGATCTGTCGCTGCTGTGGCGCTACATCGACGGTGTCGATCTGGAGCGTTCGAACTTCAACGCGGCCGGCCAGGCGCCATTCCTCGATGAATTCGAATCGATCGATGCCGAACATTACTTCGACCTCACGGCACGGTTCGACGTCATCGACAACTTCCAGCTGACGGTTGCCGCCCTGAACCTGTTCGACAATCAGCCAAAGATTGTCGGCAGCAATATCGGCCAGACGGCGTTCAACAGCGGGAACATCTTCCCATCAACCTATGACCCGATCGGTCGCCGGTTCTCGGTTACGGGCCGGATCAAGTTCTGATCTGACCAACTTGTAATGTGCGATTGGGGCGCGGAGGTAACATCCTCCGCGCCCCTTTTCGTATGCGTGCCGTCTTGCTGAAATGGCAATTTGTGACAGAACTGCAACACGATTGTCGTTTCTGCAAACGCCATGGGATTTTATATTGCGCCAAGGTGAACGCTGCCGCATCCCAGCAATGCGAAAAGGTTCCCGGATATTCGAGGACCGCTTAGCCCAATCATTATGGTGTGACGGGATCGTGCCCGCCGCCACTCAGGGGAAATGCTTCACATGACCAAATCCAATCTGATCGGCAGCAAGGTTCGCCTTTTCACTGGCGCTGGCGTTGCTGCACTTGCATTGTCGGCCTTTGCCACACCTGTTGCAGCACAGGTCGTTGACGAAGACGAAGACGAAGTTGAGGCCGTTGGCGAAACGCCGGCACCTCCGGTGAGCAATTCGTCCATGATCATGGTCACAGGTTCGCGCATCGCTCGACCCAACCTGGATGCGACATCGCCCATTACTTCGGTTGACGCCGGCCAGATCCTGAACGGCGGTGACGTCAACCTGGGTGACGCGTTGAACGATTTGCCAGCGCTTCGTTCCACATTCACGCAAGCCAACTCGAACCGCTTCATCGGTACATCGGGCGTGAACTTCCTCGATCTTCGTGGTCTTGGTACGAACCGCACATTGACTTTGATCAACGGACGTCGCCAGGTCGGCGCTTCCCCTGGTGATTTTCGTCTCGACGTGAATACCATTCCAAATAGCCTGCTCGAACGTGTGGACGTAATCACCGGCGGTTCCTCAGCCGTTTACGGTTCCGAAGCTGTTGCCGGCGTCGTCAACTTCATCTTGCGCGACGATTTCGAAGGAATCGAAATCGAAGGGCAAAGCTCCATCACCGATCGTGGCGACCGCGACCAGCAGTTCATCTCGGTCACCGCAGGTACAAACTTTGCAGATGGTCGCGGCAACATTGCCATTGCCGGTGAATACAGCCGTTCCGATGCGCTTTTCTTTAACGAGCGTGACGATCAGACCGGCGCGTTCAGTGGCCGTTCGCAGTTCAACCGCAACCAACGTGGCAACGGCCCCAATACGTTCGCCTTTTTCGATGGTGTTCGTAACGGCAATATTACCGATGGCACGAACATTTTGCAGATCAACTGCCGTGTCGTTGCCGGTATTCCCGATCCCGATTCCTGTGCGACCGATCGCAATGGTCTGGTCGTGACCGGCGTTCGCGCAAACGGCACACCTATCATCGCTGGTGCCCTTTACGGCTTCGGCGCCGACGGTCGTCTGGTTCGCAACCAGCCTGAAATCGACCTTCGTCGCGTCGGCAGCAACAATACTGTCGGCGGTATCGGTTCAACCTTGCGTAATACCGGCCAGTTTGCTCCGGGTCTTGATCGCTACAACGCCAACCTCCTTGCACATTACGACTTCTCTGATGCTTTCGGCGTATTCCTCGAAGCGAAGTATCAGCGGGTTGACGCCTTGCAAGAAGGTCAGCCGACCTTCCGTTTCTTCGACGAATTCATCACGTTCGATAATGCTTTCCTCAACCCCGACGATGCACAGTTCATCCAGGACGAACTGCGTCCTGGATCAACCGGCTTCTTCTATTCGCGCTTCAACGTCGACCTTGGCGGTCGTTCGGAAATCAACGAGCGCGAGACATATCGTATCGTCGGCGGTGTTCGCGGTGATTTCAACGACGACTGGAATTACGAGATTGCGGTCAATTACAGCCGCCTCGACACTTTCTTGACGTCGCGCAATCAAATCCTGACCCAGAACTTCGAAAACGCAGTCGATGCGGTGTTCGACGGGAACGGTAATCTGGCTTGTCGTATCAACACCGATGCAGACACGGGCAACGATGATGCGGCCTGTACGCCGATCAACATATTTGGTGTCGGCAGCCCAAGCCAGGCGGCCATCGATTATGTGTCGTTCGATTCGACCCGTGAAGAGGAAGCCGAACAGTTCGTAGTCTCGGCATTCGTCAGCGGTGACCTTTCGCAGGCATTCGAACTGCCGGGTGGCCCCGTGGCGTTCGCCGTCGGTGCCGAGTATCGCACCGAAACGTCGTTCTCAGCTTTTGATCCCATTACCCAATCCGGGGCGACGTTCCTGAACCAGATCCCCACTTTCGATCCACCTAAGTTCGAAGAGAAAAGTGTCTATGGGGAACTTCGCATACCTTTGTTGGCCGATCAAAAGTTCTTCAACGAACTGACGGTTGAAGGTGCGGCTCGATATAGCGATTACAATACGGCTGCGGATAAAGTGTTCACCTGGAACGCCGGTGCGATCTATTCGCCAGTTCAGGGTTTGCGTCTGCGGGGCAACTTCTCTCGGTCGATCCGGGTGCCCAACCCCGCCGATCTGTTCTCACCACAATCGCAGAACTTCGCATTCATCGCCGATCCGTGCGACATCAATAATGTGAATGTCGGCGATCCGAACCGTGCCGTGAACTGTGCTTCGATCGGGCTGGGGCCGGATGCTGCATTCGTTAACGTTCCCGCGCGTGCTCAATCGCTTGCTTTCCTGACCGGCGGCAATCCGTTGCTTCAGGAAGAGGAATCGGAAAGCTACACGCTTGGTTTCGTTGCACAGCCTCTCGCGGTACCAGGGTTGGCGATAACGTTCGATTATTATAATATTAAAATCGAGAACGTGATTGCTGCGGTGGGTGCGCAAGCGGTTTTGGACAACTGTTTCGACGCGGATCCAGGTAACTTTCCGAACAATAACTTCTGCCCTTCCATCAACCCACGTGACAATGATGGATTTTTCTCCGACCCAGTTCTTATCGGCGGATCGTTCAACTTCGCCGCGTTGGAAACCGAAGGGCTCGATCTCGATATTTCGTATCGCCGGACCTTTGATAACGGTCATGCAATCAATTTGACGGGTCGCGGCACGTACATCCTGCGTAACGTCAATTTTCTGGATATTGCGAACCCGGATGAGCCTGATCGTGTTCAAAGCGAATTGGGTGATCCAACCTTCGCAGGTGTTTTCGGCCTGACATACGATTTCGGCGATGTATCGATTGGATACGATCTTCGTTATATCGGACGCCAGTTGATACAGGAATTCGAAGACGAATTCGCGTTTAACGGCAACCCTCCGCAGGATCCCAATGCCTTCGGTCAGGTATTCTACGGCGACGTCTTTTATCAGGACATCCGGATCGACTACGACGTGAACGATGAATTTACGTTCTTTGCCGGTGTGGATAATCTGTTCGACGAACTGCCACCACTCGGTTTGCTCGGAACCGGCGGAAACGATGGTATTTACGATAACTTTGGTCGTAACTTCTTCGCCGGATTCCGTATCCGCCGCTGAACACTACGATAAGTTAAAAAAGGGGGTGCAGTTCATTCTGCGCCCCCTTTTGTTTGTTAACGGTTGTTGGTCAGGACGTGGCGAATTTCAACTCCCCCTCACCCTCGTCGATCGACACGACCGCCCCATCGGCCACCTCGCCGCGCAGCAGCATATCCGCCAGCGGGTCTTGCAGATAACGCTGCACTGCGCGTTTCAGCGGTCTTGCGCCATACACCGGATCGTAACCGACCCGCCCCAGCCAGCGTAACGCTGCGTCGGTCAAGTCGAGCGTAATCTTGCGGTCCTTCAACAATTTCTGCACCCGGCCGACCTGAATTTCCACGATCGGGGCCATGTGTTCGACGCCTAGACGGTGGAACAGGATGATTTCGTCCAGCCGGTTCAGGAATTCCGGGCGGAAATGCGCGCGGACGGCGTCCATCACCTGCGGCTCGACATCGGACACTTCCTGCCCATCTTCCATATTGGCGAGATGTTGGCTGCCGAGATTGGAGGTCAGGATGATCAACGTGTTGGAAAAATCCACGACACGGCCCTGCCCGTCGGTCAAGCGGCCGTCATCCAGCACCTGCAGCAGCACGTTGAAAACATCCGCGTGCGCTTTTTCCACCTCGTCGAACAGGATCACCTGATAGGGGCGGCGGCGCACGGCTTCGGTCAAGACGCCGCCTTCTTCATATCCGACATAGCCTGGCGGCGCGCCGATCAGGCGGGCCACGGCGTGCTTCTCCATAAACTCGCTCATATCGATGCGGACCATTGCGCTGTCGTCATCGAACAGGAACGCGGCCAGCGCCTTGGTCAGTTCGGTCTTGCCGACGCCGGTGGGGCCCAGGAACATGAAGGAGCCCAGCGGCCGTCCCGGATCCTGCAATCCGGCGCGCGACCGGCGGACGGCTTTCGACACGGCGTCGATGGCGGGCCGCTGCCCGATGACGCGTTTGCCGATGGTGTCTTCCATCGCGAGCAGCTTGTCGCGTTCGCCCGCCAGCATCCGATCGACCGGCACCCCGGTCCAGCGCGATACGACGCCGGCGATGTCGTCCTCCGTCACTTCCTCGCGCAGCATGGCGTTTTCGTTGTGCCCCTCCGCCTCCGCCAGCTGCTTTTCCAATTGCGGGATCGTGCCGTAGGAAAGCTCGCCCGCCTTCGCCAGATCGCCGGCGCGTTCCGCCTGTTCCAGTTCCAGTCGGGCAGCGTCGAGCCGTTCCTTCACCTTGCCTTCCGCGGCGATCTTGTCGCGCTCGTTCTGCCAGCGGGTGGTCAGTTCGGCGGATTGCTGTTCCAGATTGGCGAGTTCGTCGCGCAGGGCGGCGAGCCGATCCCGTGATGCGGTGTCGCTTTCTTTCGACAGCGCGGATTCTTCGATCTTGAGCTGGATAATGCGCCGGTCCAGTCCCTCGATCTCTTCGGGCTTCGATTCCACTTCCATCCGAATGCGGCTGGCAGCTTCGTCCATCAGATCGATGGCCTTGTCCGGCAGGAAGCGGTTCTGAATATACCGATTGGACAGCTGCGCCGCCGCCACGATCGCGCCATCGGCGATGCGGACGCCGTGATGCAGTTCGTACTTGTCCTTGATCCCGCGCAGGATGCTGATCGTATCCTCGACGCTGGGCTCTTCGATATAGACGGGTTGGAAGCGCCGCTGCAGAGCGGGGTCTTTCTCGACATATTTCTGATATTCGTCGAGCGTGGTCGCGCCGATGCAATGCAGTTCGCCGCGCGACAAGGCAGGCTTCAACAGATTGCCCGCATCCATCGATCCTTCCGACGCGCCCGCCCCGATCAACGTGTGCATTTCGTCGATGAACAGGATGATCTGGCCGTCCGCGCCCTTCACCTCGTCCAGCACGGCTTTCAACCGTTCTTCGAACTCGCCGCGGTATTTCGCGCCCGCAATCAAGGAACCGAGGTCGAGCGACATCAACGTGCGACCCTTCAAACTGTCGGGCACGTCACCATTCGCAATTCTCAGCGCCAGCCCTTCCGCAATGGCGGTTTTGCCCGTGCCGGGTTCGCCGATCAGCGCGGGATTGTTTTTGGTGCGGCGAGCGAGGATTTGCACCGTGCGGCGGATTTCCTCGTCGCGGCCGATGACGGGGTCCAGCTTCCCGTCGCGTGCCGCCTGCGTCAGATCGCGGGCGTATTTCTTCATCGCGTCATAAGCGTTTTCGGCGCTGGCGCTGTCCGCCCGGCGCCCGCCGCGCAATTCCTCGATCGCGGTGTTCAACGCCTTGGGATCGACGCCCGCCGCCTGCAACGCCTGCCCGGCGGAGGTCGTGGACGCCAGCGCCAGCGCGACCAGCAACCGTTCCACCGTGACATAGCTGTCGTCGGCTTTTTCCGCGATCTGTTCCGCCTGATCCAGCACGCGCACGGCGTCGTTGTCCAATCCCGGAGTCGCTTGCGCGCCGCCGCCCGATACGCTCGCGATCTTGGCCAAAGCCGCGTCCACACCATCCTGCGCTGCCGCAACATCTCCACCGGATCGTTTGATAAGACCGGCGGCCATACCTTCGTCATCTTCCAGCAATGCCTTCAACAGATGCGCGGGCGTGATGCGCTGGTGATTGTTGCGAATGGCGACGGTCTGCGCGGATTGCAGGAAACCTTTCGCGCGGTCGGTGAATTTCTCCAGATTCATGGACGGTCCTTTTCGATTGCCTCGCCAATGTAGTGTTGCCATTTCGCAACACAAGATGTCGAGAGGTAGCATGCGGCGGGCTTGCACTGATGGAAGCAGGCGTTACCCGTAAGGATCGGCAAAGGGGTGAGGAATGAGCGAGTCAATCGGCGGCAACTGGTTCGGACGTATCGCGGGCGCGGTGTTGGCGCTGATCGGCATCGTGCTGATCGGTCTGATGGTCTGGGAACCGCTGGTCGCGCGCGAAGGGGATGCACCCGTCGATCTCAGCGGTCGCGGGTATTCGGCGGAAATCGTGCGCGATCAGTTCGGCGTGCCGCACATCTACGGCGCGCGCGATCGCGATGTCGCTTACGGTGTGGCGATCGCCCATTCGGAAGATGATTTCTCCACTTTGCAGGATGTGATCGCCATGGCGCGTGGCCGTTATGGCGCGATCGCGGGGCAGGAAGGCGCGCAGGTCGATTACGTCTATCACCTGCTGGGCGCGCGCGACGTTGCGGAACGGCATTACGACGGTCTACCCGAAGACACGCGCGCCTTGTTCGAAGCATACGCCACCGGTCTCAACGATTTTGCCGCCGGGCATACCGGCGAAATAAAGCTGGGCGGTTTGTTCCCCGTCAATGGCAAGGATGTCGCTGCCGGATTTTCCCTGCGCCAACCGTTCTTCTTCGGCCTGAACAATGTCATCGCACCGTTGGTCGCGGGCGAGGATCTGAACCCGGAATTCGGCCCCGCCATTCCGGCAAGCGATATCACCACCGCCGCGAACGAAGCCCCTGCAACGCCCCTTCCCATTCATATGGGTACGGACGGCGCCTTTGCGGGATCGAACGCCTGGGCCATCGCGCCGGCCAAATCGGGCGACGGTGTCACGCGGCTGGTGTCCAACAGCCACCAGCCGTGGCGCGGCGGTGTGGCGTGGTACGAAATGGTCGTGGAAAGCCGGGAAGGCTGGCATTACGCGGGCGCAAATTTCCCCGGCAGTCCGTTTCCCTTCCTCGGCCACAACGAAAATCTCGGCTGGACGAACACCGTCAACCGTCCCGACATGGTCGATGTCTATCGGCTGGAGATGGACGATACGGACACGCAGTATCGGATGGATGGCGAATGGTTGCCGCTCTCCAGCAAGACCGTAACACTGCCGGTCAAGATCGGCCCGCTGGTGCTGCCGATCCGCCGCACCGTGCATCGCAGCGTACATGGCCCGGTAATCCAGAACGAACGCGGGTTCTTCGCGATCCGTTATGGCGGAATGGACAATCTTGGCCAGCTCGATGCCTATTACCGTTTGAACAAGGCGCAGAATCTGGACGAATTTCAGGCCATCCTTGCGCGGATGGACATCCCCTCCACCAATTTCATCTACGCCGATCGGGAAGGGAATATCGGCATGTTCTACAACGCCGCCATCCCGGATCGGCCCAAGGGTTTCGACTGGCGCGGCATCTTGCCGGGCAATACCAGCGCGGCGATTTGGAACGGGCCGGTCGATTTCGACTGCCATTCCCAAGCTCGTCAATCCCGCGTCGGGCTGGCTGTACAATGCCAACAACACGCCATTTTCCGCCGCCGGAACGGGCAGCGACCTTTCGCCCGACAGCGTGCCGGCCGAAATGGGGGTGGAAATGAAAACCACCAACCGGTCGCGCCGCGCGGTCAAACTGATGGAGGCGGAAGAAACCATCGACCGCGCTACGTTGGAACGGATCAAATACGACACGGCCTATGAACGCGAAGGTTACGTCGCGACTTTGTTCGACGAGCTCGAGGCGGCGCGATACCGCGAAGGATCGTTGCTCGACCGCGCCCGTTCGCTGTTGCTCGGACTGGGATTTTTCCGCCGACAATCGCGGGCCGGCCGATGCGCTCGCATTGCTGATGATCCGGCCTTATATGGGCAGCGATTACCAGAACACGAAGCATCCCGATCTGACCGTGGAACTGTCCGGGGCGGCAAACCATCTGATGACGCATTTCGGCCGGCTGAACCCACCGATGTCCGAATCTGCTGCGGTTGCGGCAGGGCGACGTCGATCTGCCGCTGGACGGGGGCAGCGACACGTTGCGCGCATCCACCTTGTGGGACGTCGACGATGACGGCCGCCTGTCCGTGCGCCACGGCGACAGTTTCGTGCAGTTCGTGGAATGGAAACCGGGCGCGCGGGTGACGTCCGAATCGATCCAACCCTTCGGCGCTGCGACGACCCGACCGCGCAGCCCGCATTATACCGACCAATCGTCGCTGTTCATCCAACATCGGCTGAAACCGGTGCATTTCTGGCGCGCCGATGCGATGCGAAACGCCGTTGGTCGAAAAACCGTCCGCAGTCGTTGATGGATTGTTGACAGGCACGGGCGCGGCGGTGAGATATCGTCTGCATTCGGTTTGAATATCAGGGGATTATCATGCGTTTCCAATTGGCCTTGACCACCAGCCTTTCCGCCCTCGCCCTCGCGGCGTGTTCGCAGACCGCACCTGTCACGCGTGGCATCGGCAAACGACGCGGCGACGCAAGCGATGGCGGTGGAACCGGCGCAGCTTTCATCCCTGATCGATGAAGTCGATATCCCATACGAACAGTTCGTGCTCGACAACGGCCTCAACGTCATCGTCCACACCGATCGCAAGGCCCCGATCGTCGGCGTGGCCGTGTGGTACAATGTCGGCAGCAAGGACGAGCCGGAGGGGCAATCCGGCTTCGCCCATCTGTTCGAACATCTGATGTTCAACGGCAGCGAGAACGCACCGAACGATTACTTCCAATATCTGCAGGAAATGGGCGCGACCGATTACAACGGCACGACCAATTTCGACCGGACCAATTATTTTCAGACCGTGCCGCGCGGCGCGCTGGAACGGGCGCTGTGGCTGGAAAGCGACCGTATGGGCTACCTGCTGGGCGCGGTCACGCAGGGCAAGCTCGATAATCAGCGCGGCGTGGTCCAGAACGAAAAGCGCCAGGGCGACAACCAGCCCGGTGGACTGGTGTTCTACGAAATCGTAAAAACGCTCTATCCCGAAGGGCATCCATACGACCACACGCCGATCGGTTCGATGGCCGATCTCGATGCGGCATCGATGGACGACGTGCGCGGCTGGTTCCGCGACAAATACGGCCCCAACAACGCGACGCTGGTGCTGGCCGGCGATATCTCTCCGCGCAGAAGCGCGGCCATTGGTCGAACGCTATTTCGGCGCAATCGCGCGCGGTCCGGTCAACACGCCCGCCGCCGCGCCGGTAACCGAACTGGCGGAAGATGTCCGGACCGTCATGACCGATCAGGTCGCGGCGACGAACATTTCAGCAAATACTGGTCCGTGCCGGGCATTCTGGACGAAGAACTGACGGCGCTGACCGTGGGCGCCAGCGTCGCTGGGCGGCCTGTCGTCCAGCCGGCTCGACCAGACGCTGGTTCGCGACGAGAAACTGGCCGTCAGCGTATCGGCGGGGAACTTCGCGTTCCAGCGGGTCGGCATATTGAACGTCGGCGCCACCGCCGCGCCGGGCGTCGATCCGGCAGTGCTGGAGGCGCGGCTCGACGAACTGATCGCGGAATATATCGCGCAAGGTCCGACCGCAGGACGAAGTGCGCCGCGTCGCGACCGAGCAGGTGGCGGACACCATTCGCGGGCTGGAACAGGTCGGCGGTTTCGGCGGTAAGGCCGTCACCCTGGCGGAAGGGCAGGTCTTTACCGGCGATCCCGATTTCTACGCCAAGCAGCTGGAAGTGCTCGCCACCCTGACCCCCGCGGACGTGCAATCCGCCATGCAGCGCTGGATGACCAAACCTGCGCTGACCATCGTTCTGGAACCGGGCGAACGCGACGCGTCCTACGAAGAAGCCGCATCGGTCGGCGGGCGCTGCAGCCGATGACGCGCCTGCGGACGATGCGCTGACCGTAACCACAGAGCGCGCCGCCCCGCCCATCGCGGTCGGCTGCGGAACTGGACTTTCCCGACGTCGAACATACGACGCTGAACAACGGCATGCTGGTCCATTACGCGCAGCGCGATGCCGTGCCGGTGACGCGCGTGGCGGTATCCTTCAACGCCGGATCCGCTGCCGATCCGGTGGACAAACGCGGCCTGGAATCATTGGCGCTGGGGCTGTTCGACGAAGGGACGACCACGCTGACCTCGCAACAGATCGCCGAAACGCGCGAACGGCTGGGCGCTTCGATCACCACCGGCGGCGGCACTCGACCGTTCGACCTTCACTCTGACCGCACTGTCCGCCAAATCTGGCCCCGTCGATGGACCTGGTGGCCGACATCATCCGCAATCCCGCTTTGGCTCCGGCTGAGATCGAGCGGGTTCGCGCGCAGCAGATAACCGGCGTGGAACAGCAATTGCGGACCCCCTCCAGCATCGGCCAGCGCGTGCGCTGACGCCGCTGATCTACGGCGAAACCACGCCCTATGGCGGCCCGTCGAGCGGGACGGTGCGAATCGCTGACGGCCATCACGCGCGACGATCTCGTCGGCGTTCAAGGACAGCTGGATCCGCCCCGACAATGGCGGAAATCTTCGTGGTATCGGATCGCAGCCTGGCCGAACTCCTGCCTGCGCTGAACGCGACGTTTCGGCGACTGGCAGGCCCCGCAACGGCGAAGGGGGTGAAGAACTTCGCCGCGATGCCGACGCCGCCGCAAAGCAGCCGGATCATTCTGATCAACCGGCCCAATTCGCCGCAATCCTATATTCTGGGCGGAGTGCTGACACCGGCACGGGGACAGGACGATGCCATCATCGATCTGACCAACGCCAACAATGCGCTGGGCGGCAATTTCCTCGCGCGACTGAACATGAATCTGCGTGAAACGAAGGGCTGGAGCTACGGCGTGCGCGGTGGTCCGTCGATCAACGAAAACGCCGTCGCCTATCAGGTGGCGGCCCCGGTTCAGGCCGACCGGACCGGCGACGCGCTGGCCGAACTGATCCGCGAAACGTCGGACTTCCTGGGCGATAACGGCGTCACAGCAGGACGAACTGACACGGATCGTCACTGCCGAAATCGGCGAATTGCCGGGCCAGTTCGAAACATCGCCGCTGCGGTGCTGCGCGCGATGCAGACCAACGCCCTGTTCGAACGCGGCGACGATTATTACGAAACGCTGGCCAACCGGTATCGCGCACAGACGCAAGACAGCCTCGATGCAGCCGTGCGGGCCGCAGTCGATGTGAACGAGTTCGTGTGGGTCATCGTCGGCGATGCCGAAAAAGTGCGCCCACAGCTTGACGCGCTCGGCCTGCCCGTGGAGGAACGCGGCGGCATCCGCAAACTGAATATCGAAACTTTCAAGGAGAATACGAATGTCCGTAGCTGGAACCTATGATTGCGTAACCAAGAGCCCGATGGGCGACCAGAAAAGCACCTTCACCGTCGTTCCCGGCGACGATGGCAAGACCTTCACCGGCACGAACCAGGGATCGATGGGCTCGCATGGAAGTCGAAAACGGCAACGATCGACGGCGACAAGCTGAGCTGGAAGATGAACATGACCGTGCCCATGCCGATGACGCTCGATTGCGAAGCGACCGTCGACGGCGACCAGCTGACCGGCAACGTCAATGCCGGCGCGTTCGGCTCGATGGCGATGACCGGCGAACGTCAGGGCTGATCGTCAGTCCCGACTTAAAGAAAGGGCCGCCGGAAGCGATTCCGGCGGCCTTTTCATTTGGCGTTCGGTCCGACGGGTGCGCGTTCAGCCCAGCTTGGCCTTCAGCAATTCGTTCACCACCTGCGGGTTGGCCTTGCCCTGCATCGCCTTCATCGTCTGGCCGACGAAGAAGCCGAACAGCTTGTCCTTGCCGCCGCGATACTGCTCGACCTTGTCCTGATTGGCGGCGAGGACCTTGTCGATCTCCGCTTCGATCGCGCCGGTGTCGGATTGCTGCTTCAGCCCTTCGGTCTCGGCGATTTCCGCCGGATCGCGGCCGGTCTTGAGGACGATCTCGTAGATTTCCTTGGCCTGGCTGCCGGAGATCTCGCCGCGCCCTGCATTTGCAGGATCGCGGCTTGCGCTTCGGCCGTGGCGTGTTCCAGCTTCGCCTCGTCGCCCAGCGATTTGATCACGCCGGGCGCGATCGGACATGGTCCAGTTGGCGACCTGCGTCGCGACCTTCGCTTCCGGTTTGCCGAGCGCTCGGCGGTGTCGGCCAGCAGCGTTTCGAACCGGCGCAAAGGTTTCCACCTCCGCCGTCAGACTGCGCGGCGTTGTAATCGGTCAGGCCCAGCTCGCTCGGTGTAGCGCGCGCGCTTGGCATCGGGCAGTTCGGGCAGGCTGGCGCGGCATTCCGTCAGGAACTCATCCTCCAGTTCCAGCGGCAGCAGATCGGGATCGGGGAAATAGCGATAATCATGCGCGTCTTCCTTGCGACCGCATCGACCGCGTTTCGTTGCGGTCGGGATCGTACAGGCGCGTTTCCTGAACCACGGTGCCGCCATCCTCGATCAGATCGACCTGGCGGCGCGCTTCCTGCTCGATCACCGCCATGACGAAGCGGACCGAATTGACGTTCTTCGTTTCGGTGCGCGTGCCCAGTTCCGTGTCGCCGACCTTGCGCACCGACACGTTGACGTCGGCGCGCATCGAGCCCTGTTCCATATTGCCGTCGCACGATCCGACATAGCGCAGGATCGAGCGCAGCTTGCGCACATAGGCCCCGGCTTCCGCGGGCGAGGTCATGTCCGGCTTGGAAACGATTTCCATCAGCGCCACGCCGCAGCGGTTGAGATCGACATAGGACATGGTCGGATGCTGATCGTGCATCAGCTTGCCCGCATCCTGTTCGATATGGATGCGCTCGATCCCGATGATCTTGTCGGCGGGAATGCCGGCCTTCTCGTCCGCCTCGATCAGTCAGCTGCCCCTCGCCCACGATGGGGTGGTAGAGCTGGCGAAATCTGGTAGCCCTGCGGCAGATCGGCGTAGAAGTAATTCTTCCGGTCGAACCGCGAATAGGTGTTGATCTGCGCCTCGATCGCCATGCCGGTGCGCACCGCCTGGCGGACGCATTCGCGCATTGGGCACCGGCAGCATCCCGGGCATCGCCGCATCGACCAGGCTGACCTGCGTGTTCGGCTCCGCCCCGAAAGTCGGTGTCCGCGCCGGAGAACAGCTTGGACTGCGCTGGTGACCTGCGCGTGGACCTCGAGGCCGATCACGACCTCCCATTCGCCCGTTGCGCCCTGGATGCGGTAGTTAGTCATGTTCTGTATCCTATGTTGCCAACAGTCATCAGCTTTGCCATCGTAGCTTCCTCAGTCAAACCAGGCTGCTTCAAGAGCAACATGTGAATAGACCTACGCCAATCAAGGTTAGATTCGAACGTCTGACATCAGTATTTGCGCCATTCACATAGCTCATACGACACCTCGCCGACCGCATACCAGCGAGGCTGAGTGAATCGTTCAGCATGCGGCACCGATCGCGCGATCGCCAGCACTGGCTGGGAATGCATGCCAGACCGAAACGTTCAGCTCACCACCACTTCTCCGGCTTCGCGGTAAACCCGGCGCGCTCCTCGATCGCCAGCCCGGCGTTCAGCACGCCCTGTTCGTCGAACGTCTTGCCGATGATCTGCAGACCGAGCGGCAAGCCATCGCCGTTCAGCGCCGCACGGCACGCTCATCGCGGGCAAGTCCGGCCAGGGATGCGGGCACGGCGAACACGTCGTTCAGATACATCGCCAGCGGATCGTCGCTCTTGTCGCCGAGCGGGAAGCTGGCGGTCGGCGTCGTCGGGGCCAGGATCACGTCGCATTCGCTCCACGCCGCGTCGAAATCGCGCGCGACCAGCGTGCGGACCTTCTGCGCCTGCGTGTAATAGGCATCGTAGAAGCCGGCGCTCAGCACATAGGTGCCGATCAGGATGCGGCGCTTGACCTCGTCCCCGAACCCGGCGGCGCGGGTGGCGGCGTACATGTCCTGCAGGCCGGCGCCCTCCGGCAGATCGCGCAAACCGTAGCGCACGCCGTCATAGCGCGCGAGGTTGCTGGACGCTTCGGCGGGCGCGATGATGTAATAGGCGGGCAGCGCGTATTTCGTGTGCGGCAGGCTGATATCGACGATCTTCGGCGCCTGCATCGTGCAGCCATTCCTTGCCCTGTTCCCAGCTTGCCACGATCTGCGCGTCCATGCCGTCCATGCGATATTCGCGCGGAATGCCGACTTTCTTGCCCGTGAGATCGCCTGACAGCGCCCCTTCCCAATCGGGCACCGGCAGGTCGAGGCTGGTCGAATCCTTCGGATCGAAACCCGCCATCGCGCCCAGCATGATCGCGCAATCGCGCACGTCATGCGCCATCGGCCCGGCCTGATCGAGCGAGGATGCGAACGCCACCACGCCCCAGCGGCTGCACCGGCCATAGGTCGGCTTGATGCCGGTAATGCCGGTGAAGGCGGCGGGCTGGCGGATCGAGCCGCCGGTGTCGGTGCCGGTTGCGGCGGGGGCCAGCCGCGCCGCGACGCTGGCCGCGCTGCCGCCCGACGATCCGCCGGGAGACATCGGCGTGTTCGCCATCCGCGCCGTCGCCGCCAGGGCGAGATGACATTGCCGAAATAGGCTGGTTTCGTTGGAGGACCCCATCGCGAACTGGTCGAGGTTGAGCTTGCCCAGCATGCCTGCGCCCGCGCTCCACAGATTGTGGCTGACGGTGCTTTCGTATGGCGGCACGAACCCTTCCAGAATATGGCTGGCGGCGGTGGTCTGCACGCCGTCGCGTGCAGAACAGATCCTTCATGCCGATCGGCACGCCGGCCATCGCTGCCGAGTTCCTTGCCCGCAGCGCGGTCGGCATCGACCAGGTCCGCCTGCTTGCAAGCGCGATTTCCGGCGTGCCGACGATGAACGCGTTGAGCGCCGCGCCGGCGGCGACATTGGCGTTGAACGCCTTCGGCCACTTCGCGCGCGGTGAAATCGCCCGCGCGCACTCCGTCGCGGATGGCGGCAACGCCCAGATCGGTAAGGTCGGTCATTATTCGATCACCTTGGGCACGCCGAAGAAGCCGTGTTCGCGCAGCAGGAGCGTTGGCCAGCATCTCGTCGCGCCGGTCGCCGCCGGTCAGCGGATCGGCATTGACCGCGTCGTCGCGCAGGCGCAGCGTGTTCGGGATGACCGCCGTCATCGGTTCCACATCGCTGACAATCGACCTCGCCCAGTGGTTCCACCCAGCCCAAGGATGTTGTGACAGTTCCGGGACCATACGCTCCAGCTCCGCATCGCCCATCGCGATCCGCGCCAGCGACGCGATCTTGGCGACGGTGGCCTTGTCCACGGACATGTCGCTGCGCCCTATTGCGCTCAGGTGGCAGCGGGGGCTGCCGGGGCCTGCGCCACGGCGCGGCGCCCTGCTGCATCTGCATCATCTGCTGAAGCGCCTGCAACCGGCTTTCGAAATCGGTCATGCGACATGAAATCGATCAGCTCGACCTCGAATGTCAGATCGGAATTGGCGGGGATTACCTCCTCGCCCGTCTGCGGGTTCGTCTCGGCCTGTGCGCCATAACCCTGTTCGGCAGGAATGTTGATGACGTATTGCCCGCCCTTCTGCATCTGCATCGCCCCTTCGCGGAAGCCGGGTATCATCCGTTCCAGCGGCAGTGGATTGCCTTCCGGGAACACACCCGTCGACGGGTAGCGGCACTTCCTGCGATTCGTCGAACACGGTGCCGTCGGCCAGCTTGCCGACATATTTCACGAACACGACATCCTGCGCGCCGGGGCTGCCGCCCGTACCCGGCCTGCACCACGTCCACCGTCACACCCTTGGGAATGGCGGCCCAGGCGATGCCCGCCCCGATCAGGACGGCAACGGCGATGCCGATCCACAATTTCAACAGCGAGCCCTTGGCAATCGGTTGCAGGGGAACGCGGGTGATTTCGGTCATGCGAACGGATGTCCTATGATAATACAACACGGATGCGTCTGGTGGTCCGGCAGATACCGACGGACCCGTTAACACGAAAGGCGCGGAGTTTTACCCCCGCGCCCCTGATGGCTCAACGCTTCGGCGGCGTTCAAGCGTATGGGAACAATCATGCCCACTCGCGAACGGCGTGAAGTCTCAAGCCGTCGCGTTCGAGGCGCTTGCGTTCCATCTTGCGCGCGCGGCGGACGGCAGCGGCCTTGTCGCGGGCGCGCTTCTCGCTTGGCTTTTCGTAATGGCGGCGCAGCTTCATTTCGCGATAGACGCCTTCGCGCTGCAGCTTCTTCTTGAGCGCGCGGAGAGCCTGATCAACATTGTTATCGCGAACCATGATCTGCATAAATTCAAAAACCTTACGAACTGAATGGCGTATAAGCCGCGGCGATGCGGCGGTAGATATATGTAAACAACGAAAAACTGGCCGAATCCGTTCCGGACCGGCCGCGTTCAGCGTGCTGTTATGCAATGGCGCCGGGTTTGGCAAGGGTTTGATGGCGTGGAGGGACCGTTTCGTGCGGGAGGTCGCATGCGCGAGCGGACCCACTTTCTGGCTACCTTGGGATGACGCGCGTGGAATGTCCCGCTAAGGATCGGCGAATGTCCTCGCTCCCCCCCAACTGTCTTCATTGGCGGCCACGTTGAACGTCGCGGCGGGCGGCGCGGTCGGGGCCGTGTTGCGGCATCAGGTCGGGCGCGGAATGGCGCGTTGGCAAGGCCCGCAGGCCGATGCCTTCCCATGGGCCACTCTGACCGTAAACGTGCTGGGCTGCACCGCGATGGGTTTGCTTGCCGGATGGCTCGCCCAGGGCGAAGGCGCGAACGAGCACTGGCGCCTGTTGCTGGGCGTCGGATTGCTGGGCGGGTTCACCACATTTTCCAGCTTCGGTCTGGAAATGATCGACCTGATCGAACGCGGTCAGCCGCTCGTCGCGATGACATATGCGGGCGCTATCGATAATGGCGGGGCTGGTGGGGCTGTATCTCGGCCTGGTCGTCATGCGGGAACTGGCATGACCAAGACCGAAACCGATGCCAGCGATCAGGTCCGCCAGTTCACCGTGCGCGCCGACGACAACGACATTCGTGTCGATCGCTGGTTCAAACGCAATCTGGCGCAGATCGGCTTCGCGACCGTCTCGCGCTGGGCGCGCACCGGGCAGTTGCGAGTCGATGGTGCGCGGGTGAAGGTCGATGACCGACTGGCTACCGGTCAGATATTGCGTGTCCCACCCGGCGGCGACAGCCCCGATCAGGGCGGACGCGTCAGACGCGAATTGACGGCGGACCAGATTGCCGAGGCCGACGCCATGCTGATCGAACAGGATCGCGCCGCGATAGTTTTGAACAAACCGGCCGGTCTCGCGACGCAGGGCGGTACCGGCACGCATCACCATGTCGATCTGCTGCTGGATGCCTTTGCAAACGTATCAGGGGACGGCAAACGCATCCGCCCCCGCCTCGTCCACCGCCTCGATAAAGATACCAGCGGCGTTCTGCTCGTCGGGCGCACCCCCGGCAGCGCGGCGTTCTTCGCCAAGCAATTCGCCGGGCGGGAGGCGAAGAAGATCTATTGGGCGTTGATCGTCGGCGTTCCCGATCTGGCGGAAGGCACGGTGGATGCCCCCATCTGCAAACAGCCCGGCTCGCACGGCGAAAAAATGCACGTGGACGCGGAAAACGGCCAGTTCGCCAAAACGAATTACCGCGTGGTGGAACGCGCCGGCAATCGCTGCAGCTGGGTAGAGTTGGAGCCGTTGACGGGCCGCACGCATCAGTTGCGCGTGCATATGGCGGCGATCGGTCATCCCATCGTGGGCGACGGCAAATATGGCGGTCAGGACGCGTTTCTGACCGGCAGCATCAGCCGGAAAATGCACCTTCACGCCCGCCGCCTGATCGTGCATCACCCCGATGGCGACATGCTGGACGTGACTGCGAACTTGCCCGAACATTTCGCGAGCAGCATGGCGCAGATCGGCTTCGACCCATCCGCCAGCAATGCCGAACCGCTGACCAAGCCGCGCCCCGCCCCGACGAAAATCGAGAAGAAACAGGCCGCGCGTCAGCATGCCAAACAAATCCGCAAGGAACGCCGGGGCGAACGGCGCGACGATCGCAGCGACGGGCGGCGCGGCCATGCCGGAACCGGCGGCCGCGACCGGGCGATCGGGCGGCCGAAGAAATCGGGCGGCGTGAAGAAGGGTAAGGGCAGCCCGGTTTCCGCAAAGCGAACTCCCGCCGCGAAAACATCGGGCAAAAGCACGCGCAGCAAAATCGGCCACCGGAAACCTGCTGGCGGTAAGACCGGCAACCGTCGATAATGCACCCCGCCCCCGCATTCCGACATGGCGACCGGGCTTTGCTCGAAGCGCTAACCGAACGGCACGAGGCGCGAGTTGAACATGGCGAGCCCTGGACGATGGCCAAGATGTCCGTGCAGCGAAAAACGCAGATGCTGAAAAGTATCGTCGGTTTCGAAATGGAGATTTCTGCCTGGCGCGATACGGTGAAGTTGAGCCAGAACAAGTCCGATGCGGAGCGTGACCACCTTGTCGCCGGGCTGCAAGCGGAAGGATCGACTGCGATGGCGACCCTGATGCGGACGCTGGTTCCAGCGGGGCAATCCGCATGAGCGGTGTCCGGCTGGCGGTGTTCGACTGCGACGGAACGCTGGTCGATGGGCAAGCGGCGATCTGCGATGCGATGGAGCGCGCGTTCACCGATGCCGACATGGAACCGCCGCCGCGTTACGATATTCGCCGTATCGTGGGCCTGAGTTTACCACAGGCCGTCCGGCACTTGACGCCGGACGCCTCGGAAGGGGCCAGGGCGCGCGTCGTGGCGGGATATAAGAACGCCTATCGCGCAGCGCGTGCAGCGCAGACTTTGGAAGAACCGCTGTATGACGGCATCGCCGGTGTCCTGCGCGCGTTGCACGACGAAGGCTGGCAGTTGGCTGTCGCAACGGGAAAGTCCGATCGCGGTCTGCATCACTGTCTCGAAACGCATGGCTTGCGCGATCTCTTCGTCAGCCTGCAGACGGCGGACCGGCACCCGTCGAAGCCCGATCCGGCCATGCTGATCGCAGCGATGACGGACGCGAAGGCCACTGCCGCCGACACGGTGATGATCGGCGATACGAGTTTCGATATGGAAATGGCAATTTCGGCGGGCGTTCGGGCCGTCGGTGTTGCGTGGGGCTATCACCCCAGCGAAGAACTGCGGGCGCACGGCGCGCAATGCGTGGTCGATACGATGGACGAACTGAAAGCTGCGCTGGCATGACGCACGACGCCACGGATCCTGCCCGCAATCGATTTCTCATCATATCGCTGGTGCGGATCGTGGGTGCCATCATTGCGGGCATCGGATTGCTGGCTTTGGCCGGTGCGATTGCCATACCCGACTGGGGGGCGGCGCTGCTGCTGATATTCGGGCTGTTCGATCTGTTCTTCTTCCCGCAGATACTGGCCCGCCGCTGGCGAACCCCGCTCGAAGACGAAACGGCGAAGGGGCCGTGATCAAACGATTTTACCGCGAAGCCATTGCGATTGAGGAGGGCGCAGGCTGGCAGGTTCGGCTCGATGGCAAAGGTGTCAAAACCGCCAACGGCGCGGCGCAGATCGTGCCCAACGCCGATCTTGCGAACATGCTGGCCGGTGAATGGAACGCGCAAGGCGATGTGATCGACCCTGCATCTTTCGTGCTACGCGATCATGCCGATTATACCATCGACATCGTTCGCGCGGACCGCGACGAGGCAATCGGGAAGCTGCTGGCTTTCGCGGAAACCGACACGTTATGCTACCGCGCCGATCCCGACGATGCGCTGTTCGAACGGCAACAGCAGGTTTGGGAACCGATTCTGACCGCATTCGAAGCGCGCGAGAAAATCGTTCTGCATCGCATCAGCGGCATCATCCATCGTAATCAGCCGACCCGGACCATGGACGCTTTGCGCCTTCGCCTGACCGGTCTTGACGATTTCACGCTGGCGGGATTGCAGGTTCTGACATCCCTGGCCGCTTCGCTGACAGTCGGTTTGAGCGTGCTGGAACCGGGTTCCGAACCGGCTAGCCTATGGGCGGCAGCCAATTTGGAGGAGGAGTGGCAGGCGGATCTATGGGGCCGTGATGACGATGCGGAATTGCTGCGGACCCGTCGCGGCGAAGAGTTCCGGGCAGCGCTGCAATTCGTCCGGTTGGCTCAACCCACCCAATCGGCGACTTCCACCGCGACCTGATTGGCGGCTTGGTTCAGCGCCGTGCCGACCGGGCCGACTTCGGGAAGAACGCCCGGCACGCTCGCTTCGAACCGCCGCGATTGCAGCGTTCCATCGTCCAATCGGCGAGTCGCGTCGTATCGCACGATGGCGGACGATGTGCGCGCGTCGTAACCGAATTCGCGCAACATGCCGTTCAGTTCGGCAGTACCGGCAGGGGGCAGGTCGCCGCCGTCCAGCACCACGCGATTGCCGCGTACGCGAATGGTTTCGGCAAGCAACCGGCGAAACAGGCGTGCGGGCTGTTCGACCCAGACGGCATCCTGCAGATATGCGATATTGCTGTCGTCGACCTGCACGGGAACGCGCGTGACGGACAGGCGCGCCGGCGCGTCGGGTTCGCCGATCGCGATCGGTGTGTTGTTGCCCAGAACGCCAGCGGGCGCGGAAGCCGTGGGTGTCAGAACCAGCAGGCTCGGCGGCGGGTCGGGCGTCAGGCTGATGCAGCCCGACAGGCCCAATGCCATGGCAGCGGCAAGCAAAAGCCCGCGCGTGTTGAATCCGATAATGGCCATCATCTGCCCCGCAATTCGATTATGCCGCACGCAGCGTCGTTCATGGTTCGTAATCCGGTAAAGGACCGGGGCCGAGCAGCGAAGTCGCCCCTTCGCTTTCGAGCTTTTCCGTCAATCCGCGCAAGGTTTTGCTGGTTGCCTGAACATCGCGCAAAGTCGCTTGTGCGGCGGGCAATGTCTGTTCGCTCAACTGGCGAGTCAATGGTTCGGTGTTGTCCAGCGTCTGCGCCAGAGAGGCAGCGGCCTGGTTCGCCGCACCCAATGTCTTCCGCAATTCGCCCGACAATGCCTGCCCTTCCTCGACGATCAGACGGTCGGTGGTCTGCGCGACCTGCTGAAACGCATCCAGCGCTTCGGAACTTTCGCGCAGAGTGATCTGAAATTCCTGCAGAGTGCGCTGCACTTCCGGAGTGGCCTTGGAGAAATCCTCCGCAATGGCGTTCGTGTTGCGAAGAATACCGCTCAATTGGGACTGGTTGTCGTCCGACAGCACCTGCGTCAGCCGTTCGGTCAGGGTCGCCAAGCGTTCCAGCAGCAGCGGTGCGTTGGCCAGGATTTGCCCCAAACCGCCGGGCTTCGTCGGAATGACCGGCACGCCTTCGGGGCACAGATCAGCACCGGCGGCCCCATCGCAGGTGATGGGTTCCGCCCCCGCGCGCGCGCCGTCCAGCAGCAAAGTCGAAACGCCGGTGAAGGAGCCCTGTATCGTGGCGGTGGTCCCGATCAGGATCGGCACGCTGTCTTCCACCTTGATCCGGACGCGCACGAATTCGGGATCTTTGTCCCACAGCACGATCTGCGACACCTGCCCCGCCGGAACTCCGGCGAAGGACACTTGCGAACCGTTGGCGAGGCCCGACACATCCTGTTTGAAGAAAATGTCGTATTCGTTGCGATCGGCATTGCCCAGCTGCGCCAGCCATACGATGAACGCCGCCAGCCCCGCCAGCAGGGCAAGCGTGACCACCCCGACCCAGATATGATTTGCGCGTGTTTCCATGGCTGGTTCCTATGCCCCGGCCTGCGCCGTGATGTCCACTGTGCGAATGCGCCCGGTCCTGACTGGCCTGGGCCGACCGTCCGCGTGGGCCGTTGAAATATTCCTGTATCCAGGGATGGTTGGTTTCCAGCAATTCGTCGATCGTACCCACCGCGATAACCTGTTTGTCCGCCAGCACCGCCACCCGGTCGCAAATTTCATACAGAGTATCGAGGTCGTGCGTGATGAGGAACACGGTCAGACCCAGCGTTTCCTTCAATTCGCGAGTCAGCTGATCGAACTTCGCCGCGCCGATCGGATCGAGGCCCGCCGTCGGTTCGTCGAGAAACAGCAATTCGGGATCGAGCGCCAGCGCGCGCGCAAGACCGGCGCGTTTCTTCATTCCGCCGGACAGTTCGGATGGATATTTGCTGGCCGCTTCCGCCGGCAGGCCCGACAGCATCACCTTGTAAAGCGCGATCTCCTTACGCAATTCGGGTTCGAGTTCGGGATAGAACTGCTTGAGCGGCACTTCCACGTTTTCGCCCACGGTCAGATCGGAGAACAGCGCCCCGCCCTGGAACAGCACGCCCCAACGGTGGCGCACGCCGATCTCTTCGTCGGGTTCGGCTTCGGTAATGGACCGCCCGAACACGGATATGTCGCCTTCGCTGGGGATCTGCAGCCCGATGACGGACCGCATCAGGACGGATTTGCCCGTGCCCGACCCGCCGACGACGCCGAGTATTTCCCCGCGATTGACCGTCAGCGACAAATGTTCGTGAACCGCGAAATCGCCGAACTTGTTGATCAGATCGGTGATGACGATCGGGGAGCCGCCGCGGTATCGGCGATACCGGCTCATCTCATCCGCGTCGGACCGGCGCCGGGAACGGTCACGATGGCGGGGGTGTTATGGGAACCGGTTTCGTCCGCCATCACTGCCACCCCACATTGGTGAAGAACACCGCGAAAAACGCATCGACCACGATGACCATGAAGATGGCATAGACCACCGCCTGCGTCGTGCGAAGGCCGACCTCTTCCGAATTGCCCTGCACCTGCATCCCCTGATAACAGCCCGACAGGGCGATGATCAGGCCGAACACCGGCGCTTTGATCAGGCCGACCCACAGATCGTATGTCGGGACCACTTCCTTGATCCGGGCGAGGAAGCTTAAAAACGGAATGCCCAGCGACACGTCTGCGATGACTGCGCCGCCGACGATCGCGACCATGCAGGCGTAAAAGCCCAACAGCGGCATCATCAGTACGGCTGCGAGCAGGCGCGGTATCACCAGCGCCTCCACCGGCGAAATGCCGATGGTCCGCATCGCATCGACTTCTTCGGTCAGTTTCATCGTGCCGATCTGCGCGGCGAAGGCAGAGCCCGAACGGCCCGCCACCATAATCGCGGTCATCAACACGCCCAATTCGCGCAAGGTCAGCCGACCCACCAGATTGACGGTCAGCGTTTCCGCGCCGAATTGCGCCAATTGCGACGCGCCCTGCTGTGCGATGACGATCCCGATCAGGAAGCTCATCAACCCGATGATCGGCAGCGACGCGACGCCGACCAGTTCCATCTGGCGCACCACGGCGCGCCCGCGAAACCGGCTTGGGCGGCGGATGATGCGCCCGAATGCAGTGATGATCCGGCCCAGAAAGGCGATCACGGCCAGCGCACCCCTCGCAAGATCGATCATGATCTCGCCGACGCGATCCGGCACGCGCTGCCACACCGCCTCGCGCGGGGGGCAGATCGGTTCGTCCCCGCCCGCACCGCCGACCGACACCAGCAGGCGTTTCGCCCGGTCGGTCTGTACGATGATTTCCGATTCGTGATCGCGCGCCAGGGAGGTTGCGACCCATGCGCCGACCGTGTCGATTTCGGTCACCTGCGTCAGATCGATATGCGAAAACGGGCCGGGCAACGCTTTCAATTCCCGTTCGATCATGCCGACGCTGGACACGAGATAAGGGCCGGTCAATTCCAGCGTCCGGCCGCCGGACGCACCATCGACGCTGTCGCGTATCGTATAATGCGCCCCATCATCCATAATCCGCGCTATGATGGCAAAACAACCGTTGGGCAAGAGGGGTGCGGGCCGGAACGCGGCGGTTCGGCGTTGCGCCGCAGCGCCGCCGCTGGCAATGGTCGCGCCCATGTCAGACGAACCCGAAAATACCGCACCCACCGCTTCCGATCAGGCGGACGCCTTGGCCACCACTTTCGATCCGGCCGGGATCGAGGCACGCTGGTACGCGCATTGGGAAGATAACGGCCTGTTCCGCCCGGAACGCCCGGACGCCGCGCCCTATACCATCGTGAACCCGCCGCCCAACGTCACAGGCTCGCTGCATATCGGCCATGCGCTCGACAATACGTTGCAGGACATCATGATCCGGTACGAACGGCTGCGCGGCAAGGATGCGCTGTGGGTTGTCGGGACCGACCATGCCGGCATCGCCACGCAGATGGTGGTCGAACGCCAGATGGAGGCAGCCGGCGACAAACGCACCAATTACAGCCGCGAAGACTTCATCGACAAGGTGTGGGACTGGAAACGGGAATCGGGCGGCACGATAACCACCCAGTTGCGGCGGCTGGGCTGTTCGATGGACTGGAGCCGCGAGCAGTTTACGATGGACCCGCATTTCAGCGATGCCGTGACCAAAACTTTCGTCGATCTCTACAATGACGGGCTGATCTATCGCGACAAGCGGTTGGTGAACTGGGATCCGGCGTTGAAAACCGCGATCAGCGATCTGGAAGTCGAAACGCGCGACGTACGCGGATCGTTCTGGCATTTCCGCTATCCGTTGGCGGACGGGGTAAAACTGGCCGACGGGCGCGATTACATCGAAGTCGCGACGACCCGGCCTGAAACGATGCTGGCCGATATGGCAGTGGCGGTGCATCCGACGGACGAACGCTATGCCAGCGTCGTGGGCAAGCATGTCGTGCTGCCGATCACGGGTCGCCGCGTGCCGATCGTTGCGGACGAACATGCCGATCCCGAACTGGGCAGCGGTGCGGTGAAAATTACGCCGGGCCATGATTTCAACGATTTCGAAGTCGGCAAGCGCGCGGGCCATGCGGCGGCGGACATGCTCAACATGCTGGATGGCGAAGGCGACGTTTGCCAGACCGCCGATGGCATGATCCCCGAAGCGTTCATCGGTCTCCATCGTTTCCGCCGCGACAAGGTGGACGGCGCACGCGAACTGGTGGTCGCCCGGATGAAGGAGCTTGGCCTGCTGATCCCGCACGTTGCGAAAGACAAATCGGGCGAGACGGTCGAACACGACGCGGAACCGCGCACGATTCCCACCCCTTTCGGCGATCGCGGCGGCGTGGTTATCGAACCGTGGCTGACCGATCAATGGTATGTCGATGCGGAAAAGCTGGCGGTGGACCCCATCGCGGCGGTGAAGAACGGCGATGTCGAAATCGTGCCCAAGACATGGGAGAAGACGTTCTTCAACTGGATGGAGAACATCCAGCCCTGGTGCATTTCGCGCCAATTGTGGTGGGGTCACCGGATACCGGCTTGGTTCGATGCCGACGGCAAAGCCTATGTCGCGATGACCGCCGAAGAGGCGCAAGCCCAAGCTGGTGACCATGTGGAATTGGCACGCGACGACGATGTGCTCGACACCTGGTTCTCCAGCGCGCTGTGGCCGTTCGCCACGCTGGGCTGGCCGAACGACTCCCTTCTCCTTCAGGGGAGGGGAAGGAGCAGCCCAGCTGCGGAAGGGGTGAGGGATGCAGGCGCCGTTGTATCAGGCAGCCCCCACCCCCCGGCCCCCTCCCCTGAAGGAGAGGGGGAGAAGCTTCTCGCCAAACACTATCCCAACGACCTGCTGATATCCGGCTTCGACATCCTGTTTTTCTGGAATGCGCGGATGATGATGATGGGCCGGCATCTGACCGGACAGAACCCCTGGCCCAAGCTGTATCTGCATGGTCTGGTTCGCGCAGCGGACGGGGCGAAGATGTCCAAGTCCAAGGGCAACGTGGTCGATCCGCTCGGCCTGATCGACCGGTATGGCGCGGATGCCTTGCGCTTCTTCATGGCGGCGATGGAAAGCCAGGGCCGCGACATCAAGATGGATGACGCACGGGTCGAAGGATATCGCAATTTCGCGACCAAATTATGGAACGCGACCCGGTTCTGTCAGGCAAACGGCATCACCGCCTCGACGACGATCGCGGCCCCATCCGCGAAAAGCGCGGTCAATCGCTGGATCATCGGCGAGGTCGTGGAAACGCAGGCCAAGCTGGATGCGGCACTGGCCGATCTGCGGTTCGATGCGGCGGCAAACACCATCTATCACTTCGCGTGGGACCGGTTCTGCGACTGGTATATCGAACTGATCAAAACCAATTTCGACGACGAGACGAAAGAAGTCGCCGGCTGGGTGCTGGACCAGATTCTGGTCATGCTGCACCCTTTCATGCCCTTCGTGACGGAAGAGCTATGGTCGAAACAGGGGGACCGCGGCGACTACCCCCTTATCACCGCGCGCTGGCCGGAACCCGGCGCGTCGGTCGATGCCGATGCGAAGGCGGAAGTCGAATGGCTGATCGCGCTGACCGGCGCGGTGCGCGGGGCGAAGAACGAGCTCGGCATCGCGCCGGGTATGAAGCTGACCGCCTATTGCGCGCAGCCCAGCGATGCCGCGCGGCAGGCCGCATCGGCGAATGCGGCGGCTTTGGAACGCGTGGCGCGTATCGAAACGATCCATTTTGCCGATGCACCGCCCGGACCTGCCATTGCCATCGGTGTCGGCGCGGACAGCTTCGTCATTCCGTTGGAAGGGCTGGTCGATGTCGAAGCCGAACGTGCGCGTTTGGACAAGGCTCTGACGGCCTCTCGCAAAGAGGCGAAATCCCTCGAAGGGCGGCTCGGCAATGCGAATTTCGTCGATCGGGCCAAACCCGAAGCGGTCGAGAAAGCGCGCGCCGACCACGCGATGCACAGCGCGGAAGTGGAACGGCTGCAGGCCGCTCTGTCGCGACTGGGTTGACGTTCAAACGCGCCCGTTCCTGATGCCGCTGACCCTTGCCACCACCACACCGGGCGAACCGGAGATTTTCGCCTCCGTCCAGGGCGAAGGGCCGAGCGCGGGCGCGCCCTGCACCTTCATTCGCCTGTCACGGTGCAACCTTGCCTGCGTGTGGTGCGACACGGCCTACACCTGGCATTTCGATGGCGACGAGCGCGACCACCGCGATGGCCGGACGTTCGCCCGCAAACCGAACCAGTTGGTGCTGCCCGAAGCCGATGTTGCCGAACGTATTATGGAGTTGGGCCAGAACCGACTGATCGTTACCGGCGGTGAACCGTTGCTGCAGGCATCGGCGCTGGCGGAACTGCTGGAACTGCTGCCGGACATGATCGTGGAAGTGGAAACCAACGGGACCACCGCCGCCCCCGCCCGGCTCGACATTCGCGTGGATCAATATAATGTCAGCCCGAAACTCGCGCATAGCGGGAACGCGCGCGAATTGGCGCTGATCCCAGAACGCCTGCGGCACTATGCAGCGGACCCGCGCGCATTCTTCAAATTCGTGGTCGCGCAACCGTCCGATGTCGTGGAAGTGGCGGCATTGGTTCGCGCCCATGCGCTGCCGCCCGCGCGCGTGTTCCTGATGCCCGAAGGGACGGATTCCGCGACCTTGCGCGCGCGGGAAGACTGGTTGGTGCCGCTTTGCTTGCGCCACGGTTTCCGCATGTCCGACCGCCTTCATATCCACCTGTTCGGTGATACGAGAGGGACGTAACTTTGTATTATTGCCGTGGTGATTTGGGTGCAAAAGCAAACGGTGCGTTGGCCTAAACTTTCCTAAACTTCCGGTTTGGGAAAGATTGGGTAAGCGGTCAGCACCCTTGCGTACGCCAGCGTTGCACGGTGCGCTGCACGGCTTCTTCTTCGCCGCCGCTTTCGCGCCATAGTTCGACGAAGCTGGGATCTTCCGACGCCGGCCGCTTGATTTCCTCCAGATTGTCGAAGCTGACCCGGATGGGAATGGCCACACCTTCACCGCAGATGATACATTCGCGGTTCCGCAGGGCGGGAATGGAATCGAGGAAACCCCGCGCCCCTTCCGGCATGGCGGCTTTCACGAACGCCTGATCGCGATCGTTGTTGAGGCGCATGGAAATGATCGTTCCGCATTGCGACAACACCCCTTCGGCCAGGTCGGACGGGCGTTGCGTGATCAGACCCAGCGAAATGCCGTATTTGCGCCCTTCCTTCGCGATGCGTCCCAGAATGTCGCCGACCGACGAGCCATCGGCATTCGCCTCGTTCGGGACATATCGGTGCGCCTCTTCGCAAACGAGCAGAATCGGGGAGGTTTTTTCGGACCGGCCCCAAATGGCGAAATCGAACACCAGCCGGCTGAGCACGGCGACCACCGTGGCAGTGATATCGGACGGCACGCCGGAGACATCGACGATCGAAATCGGCTTGCCGTCTGACGGCATGCGGAACATCTTGGCGATGAATTCCGCCATCGTGTCGCCGACCAGCATGCCGGAGAACATGAACTGGTAGCGCGGATCGCCCTTCAATTCGTCCAGCTTGGTTTTCAGGCGGGTGTAGGGTGCAGTGGAATTGGCCTTGTCCAGCTTGCCCATCTGGTTCTGTATTTCGCCCGACAGGTCGGATAAAAGGTAGGGGATCGGGCTATCGACCGTGATCTTGCCTACGGTTTCGGCCAGCCGGTTCTTGCTGCGCGCGATCAACAGGCACTTGTTCAGAATATCGACCTGCGCCTGGCGTTCGTCGCCCGATCCGCTGCACAGAACCTCGCAATGTTCGGAAAAATTCATCAGCCAGTAGGGCATGTTGAGGTTCGACACGTCCAGCAGCAGACCGTTCGTCTTGAACGCGGCGGAATATTCGCCGTGCGGATCGATCATCACGATGTGACCCTTGGGCGCGGCTTCGCAAATGCGGTGCAGGATCAGGGCAGCGCTGGTCGATTTGCCGGTCCCGGTCGATCCCAGCAGCGCGAAATGCTTGCCCAGCATGGCATCGACATACACGCCGGCGCGAATATCCTTCGTCGGGTACACCGTGCCGATCTGAATGTTGGAGCGGCCGTCGCTGGCGTAGATCTGGCGCAGATCGCCGGTGGTCGCGGGGTAGATCATCGCGCCGGGCACGGGGTAGCGGGTGACGCCGCGACGGAACGAGTGGATCTTGCCGGTCAGCTTTTCTTCCTGCCCTTCCCCCAGAAAGTCGATGTCGGCCATGATGCTGCCTTCGGCGCGGCGATCGCGGCGTTGATTGCGGACGTTGGCGAGCAACCAATTGTCGCCGACGCGTATCTTGATCTGGCTGCCGACCTGGCCGGCCAGGGCGATCGAGGGATCGTCATCCGCCATGCATTCGTTGATCCGCGTCAGATCGAGCGCGATCTGCGATCCGGCGCCCGATATTTCGAGCACGACGCCGATCGGCTGCGCGGCGTTGCGCGATTGCGCCACCGGCTTGTCCTGCTTGGCTGCGCCGGGCGGCGGCGCGCCATCGGTCCGTCGCCGCGCGGGGGTGGGTGCGGGCTGGGTAGGCGCGGCGTTGAGCTTCGGCGGAGGCGCGGCGACAGGCTGCGGAGTGGACGCAGTTTGCGCCCCTTCCTGGGCGGCAGGGGATTGGCCTGCTTCACTGTCCAGCGGTTCGTAATTCCTGAACCGCTGGTTTCCCATATCCGTCATAACAAACGTATCCACCCTGTTGCCGATTACGATGGGCGTTACGAGGGAACGCGGTTAAGATTGCGTCAAGAGGCGGCCTAAACCAGCGCGAACAACCGCCCCGCACCCCAGCCCATCGCGATGGACAGCAGCACCGCCGCCAAACCGTACAGCAACGAATGATCCTGCGACGACGTTTCGATAAACCGTTCGAAGCCGACCTTCCGCACGGCAACTTCGGATATGGCGGAGGCCACCACGCGCCCGTCGGTAATGGCGAAGGTTTCGGCGGTGTAGGTTCCGGTCTGCACGTTGGACGGCAGGGCTATCCGCGCCTGATACAGCACCCCTTCGCTGACGGTCACGCCCGTCATGTTCTGATTGTACAGCCCTTTGCGCGTTCTCAGATCGACCAGCCCGGCAGTGAAACGGCGCTGTTCCGCAGGGTCGATCGTCCCCGTCGGCGACAGCTGGATGAACCGCGTCCCCAATTCGTATATCGCGGCCGTGCGCGGATCGACGATCTGATCCACCGGGCGCGACGCGGCGACTGCGAAGAACGACGGCGCGGAGCGGAAGTCGCTGCTTTGTGCATTGACCCACATGCCGCCGATCTGTTCCTTCTCCCGCAAGCGGATCGGGGCGGCCGGACCTTTCAGCACGACCACGATGTCGTAATCGCCGCCCGCCCGCACGCCGCGCGGATCGAGCAGCGCGCCGAACAGCAGCAGTTCCGTACCGACGAAACCCTGGCGCACCTGCACGTCGTGCTGCGATATTTCGGGCACGAGTATCGGGTCGCGCTGCCCCGATACCATCAAGGCGCCGAGCAGCAGAAATACGATCCCCATCAGACGCGGCGCACCGATCACAACGGCGACACCGTGTAGATTTCATCGGGCTGCACGCCCAGCCCGAACAGCATCCGCGCCGCGACCAGCAACACGATGCCCGCCAGCACCAGCCGCAGCATGTCCGGCTTCACCTTCTGCGCGATCTTCGTGCCGATCTGCGCCCCGCTGACCGATCCGATCAACAGCAACGCCGCCAGGATGATATCGACCGCCTTGGTCGTCAGCGCATGCATCATGGTCGTCGCCATCGTCACGAACAGGATCTGGAACAGCGACGTGCCGACCACGACATTGGCGCTCATGCCCAGAATATACAGCATCGCAGGCACCAGAATGAAACCTCCGCCGACGCCCATCAGCATGGTCAGAATGCCTACCAATGTGCCCAATATCAGCGGTGCGAGAGGGGAAATATAAAGGCCTGAACCATAGAACCGCCACCGCAGCGGCAGGACGGCGATGAACTTGTTGTGCCGCCGCCGACGCGCCACGGCCTGCGGTTTGCCGCGCGCGGAAATCGATTGCCATGCCTCCTTCGCCATCAACGATCCGATCAGGCTCAGCAGCACGACATAAAGGATGTTGATGATGGTATCGATCTGCCCTGCCGCCTGCAGCAGGCGGAAAAGCACCGCCCCGATGCCAGCGCCCAACACACCGCCCACCACCATGACCCCGCCCATGCGGTAATCGACCCCGCCCCGTTTGCGATGGGCGAACACGCCCGACACGCTGGCCCCGGTCACCTGGGTGGATGCGGATGCGGCGGCGACAGTCGGGGGAATGCCGTAGAATATCAGCAGCGGCGTGGTCAGAAACCCGCCGCCGACGCCGAACAGGCCGGACAGGATACCCGTAATCGCGCCAAGCCCGACGATGACCAGCCCATTCACCGACAGGTTTGCAATGGGAAGGTACACGTCCATCGCCGCTCCCTATCGCACCTGTGCCGTTACGAAAAGCACGGACATGCGTTGGTGGACATGCCTGCTATGGTGCGGTTAGAACCCGGCGGAGATCGTCAGGGCCGGCCCCGATCCGGGCGCCGCGCTGCCCGCGATGCGTTGCCGATAGTCGAGGGCGATGCGGATGGGCGTATCGGCAATGGCGAAACTGCCGGTAACGCTCGGCCCGATATCGAGCCGCCCGGCATCGTCCTGCGCCCCGCCCCATACACCCGCACCCCCGGCGATCGCGATGCCCAGCGCATCGACGAATGGCCGGTCGATCTTGAGTTGACCATCGACGAAGGCCGTGGCGAACTTTCCGCCGACATACCCCGCCTGACCATATCCGGCGACCTCGACCCCCCAGGGCAGCGGTTCGGCGAATTGCGCCGTTACGAATGCTTGGGGTCGCACCAATGTTCGCCCGGAGATCCTCGTGGCACGCATTTCCGCGTGGGCGCGGATGGGAATGCCGGGCAGCGGATCGACGGAAACGCCGCTCGCCAGATCGAACTCCCGCGATCCGGCGAGCGCTTTGGTCACGCGGCCATAGATGCGGACGTCGCGCGGACCAGTGTTGCCAAGTCGATAGGACAACACGGCCCCTGTCTGGCTCGCACCATAGCCTGCAGGCCGTATTCCGGTCGTCGCGCACGTTGTCGCCCGGACGCAGCAACAGCCAGGCGTCCAACCGCCAGCGATCCCGCGATGGGGTCTGCGGCGAAAGGGCGGAGGGCAGACGGGCTGCGGTGACGATTGGACTAGGCTGCCCGGAGGCTGCGCTGGGTGCGCTGGCAAGCGACGATACATCGCCCGCATGGGTTGTTCGATTGCGGTCTAGGTCGGCTCCGGCGAAAATGGTGCGATCGGCCAGCCGCCACTGCCGATGGATTGATGTGTCTAGGCGTTGCGACGACCTGCGATACCGTGGCCCACCCCACGCCGCGCGGCCTATTGGCGGCGCGATTGTCGCGGGCCGGACAGTCGGCTGCGGCGCTTCGACATCGGGTATCGCAAGATCGAACGGCAACGCAGCAATGGGAAACGGCGACACCCACAAAGCCGCGCGCAAACCGATCCAGCCAAACGCGACCAGCGCGAGTATTATCAACGGTTGCCCTACGCGCGACGACGCTTGCGATACGGCGTTGCGCGTCATCGCATGTCCGCCGTCAATTCGTCGGTTTCGGGGTGGCGCCGATGCGCGGTCTTGTCCCAGACGACCGGTCGCCCGCCCAGCGATCTAATGTATGCCATCAGCGCCCTGCGCCCCGCCATGATGGCGATCACGTTCGCGACCGGGATGCGAAGGACCGCTCGCAACCCTTCCCAAACGCCGTACGCCGTCGCCGTAAATCCGAACCGCCAGATCGTGCGCCATGCGAACGCTGCGAGATTGGCGTAGATCAACGCTTGAAGCGGTAGAGCCAACACGAACGGTTCGCCGAACCGGCCGACATCGCGACCCAGCCCGCCGCGCCCAGGATCAGCAACAGATACGCCATCGCCAGAACCAGCGCGGTGAACGGCCCGCGCCGATCGCGAAAACGCATCCAGCGTTCCACTCCGCCTCTCCCCCAACCCATCCGGTCCCACCCGTGGAAAGCAATGCCTTGCAACCAGCGGGTTTTCTGCCGGACGGCAGCGATCAGCGTGTCGGGAAAATAAGCCCGGGTCGCGATCAGACGGCCGTCCCGCGTTCGCGCGCGGACGAAACGGCATCGCCCACCCAACCTCGCGACGTCGAGGCCCAATTCGTAATCTTCGGTCAGGCAATCGGAGGCAAACGGCACATCGCCGCCGCCCTCCGTCGGCCATTCGTGCCAACATATCGCGCGCTACGGCGCATCCGACACCTGCGCCGGGCAAGGCGACACCCAGACGATCGCGGACCACCATCGTCTTACCATGCGCCTCGGCGAATTCTTCGCAATAATGGCTGCCGATCCAGGGCGATTGCGGTTGGGGCAGCGGCAGAACCGGCAATTGAACGAATGCAGCACGTTCGATGGCGCGGTCCAGCACAGTGAGCGCCGCCGGATCGACCATATCTTCCGCATCGTGCAACACCACCATGCGATAGGGTTCGTCCGACGCGGCTTCTTCCATGCACATCGCACGATACAGCCGGTTGAGGCAGTCCGCCTTCGTCGTCGGGCCGGGGCGATCGTTCACGATCATGCGAATACGCGGATCGTTTTTAGAAACGCTATCGACGGCAGCGATGGTGCCCGGATCATTTGGGTAGCAGCCAACGAAAATGGCCAGATCGCGCTGCGGCCAGACGGTTGCCATCCGGTGCAACGTATCGCCGATAACCTCCGCCTCAAGCCAGGCGGGAACGAAGACGGCCGCTTTGCCTGTTAACGGCGCGCAATGATCGAAAGCCTGCGAAACGACCTTATCGTCGGCTCGCCCGGTCAAGCGCAGCCATAGCCATATCACGTCGATCGCCAGTTCATCGAAACTTCCGAGCAGGAAGCAGATGCCGGCGAACAACAGCAATTCGCGGCTGACCAGGACCAGCCATTCCCATGCCGAAAAATCGATCAGTGCCAAGGCCAAGCTCCCCCGTGCGCCCTATTGCCTGTGCAGGAATGCGCCTAGCTTGGCTTCACAAGCCTTGCAACGGGGCAAGCTTTGTTCAAGAGAACCTGCCGATATGGCCGACCAGCACAAACCGTCCCGACTTCCGCTACGTTCCATGTTCGCGCCGGTGCGCGCACTGTTCGTCGGCGATGCGTCGGCGGGGATATTGCTGATACTGGTCGCCGTCGCTGCCATGCTGGCTGCCAATTCGGCGCTGTCGGCGGAATATTTCTCGTTATTCTACGACAAGTTCGCCTGGTATCCCCACCCCAAACTCAGCTCGCTGCATTATCTCATCAATGACGGGCTGATGGCGATCTTCTTCTTCGTCGTCGGGCTGGAAGTGAAGCGCGAGATCATCTGCGGCCAGCTCGCCACGCCGGAACAACGGCGTTTGCCGGTGCTGGCGGCGATTGCGGGCATGGGGTTCCCGGCACTGGTCTATATCGCAGTCATCATGATGGGCGGCGGCGAGCCGCGGCTATACGATGGTTGGGCCATTCCGGCGGCAACCGACATCGCCTTCGCAATGGGTGTGCTGGGCCTGCTGGGCAATCGCGTGCCGGCGTCCCTGCGCCTGTTCCTGCTGACGGTCGCCATCGTGGACGATATCGGCGCGGTGCTGGTAATCGCGGCATTCTATACCAGTGGCATCAAACTGATCTGGCTGGTTGCGTCCATCATTGTCGTCGGCGGCATGGTGGCGATGAACCGCGCGCATGTCAGCCGCATCACCCCCTATATCCTGATGGCCTTCGTGCTGTGGTTCTGCGTCCTCAACACCGGCGTTCACGCCACGATCGCGGGCGTCGTTGCGGCGCTGACCATCCCGATGCACCGCAAGGACGGCAACAGCATGCTGGAACGGGTCGAACATAATCTCGCGCCGTGGAGTGCCTATGCCATCGTGCCTATCTTCGGTTTTGCCAATGCGGGTGTGGATTTGAGCGGGGTCGGCCTCGACGGGCTGCTCGCGCCGTTGCCATTGGCGGTCGCGGCGGGTCTCGTCGTCGGCAAGCAAGTGGGCATATTCAGCTGCATCTTCATCGCGGCCAAGCTGGGCTTCGCCAAACCACCCAAGAATGCAAGCTGGGCGGAAATCTGGGGCATCTCGATGCTGTGCGGGATCGGGTTCACCATGTCGCTGTTTATCGGCGAACTGGCCTTCCCCGGCTATCGTCTGCTGATCGACGAAGCGAAGATCGGCATCCTGGCGGGATCGATCGTGTCGGCAGTGTTCGGTTATGCCGTATTGCGAATGACGACATCGCACGTCGTGGACACGTCGGCACGGCCCAACCCGGTCTAGCCGGAAATTACCAGTCGCCGGTATTTTCCATGCTCGCCCACGGCTCGGCCGCCGGAAGCGCGCCATCCTGCAGCAATTCGACGGAGATACCGTCCGGCGATTTTACGAACGCCATATGCCCATCGCGCGGCGGGCGGTTGATCGTGACCCCGGCATCCATCAAACGCCGACACGTTTCGTAGATATCTTCGACACGATAGGCCAAATGACCGAAATTGCGCCCATTCGTATAGTCTTCCGCCGGCGATCCATCGGCGGAGGGCCAATTATACGTCAGTTCGATTTCCGCCACGCCGTCCTGTTCGGGCGCAGCCATGAAGATCAGCGTAAAGCGCGCGGCCTCGACTTCGAAGCGGCGCACCTCTTCCAACCCGATCAGTTCGAAAAACGCGATCGTCGCTTCCGGATCGGAAACGCGGATCATGGTGTGCAGAAACTTGGTCATCGCCGGTCCGATCGTAATGGAAACGCCGACGCAGCCTACAGCACGGGCGCCTCGCGTGGAAGCGCCCGTGCCGTCAGCTTGCACTCACCATGTCATCAGAACTCGTAACCGATCGAAAACACCACCGTATCGTCGGTGAAATCCTTACGGAAAACCGGCGACACCCCTCCATCCTCCACACCGACATAGGCGATTCCGGCCGTCAGCCCGCCCAGCACGGTCGCCGATGCACCGATCGAATAATCCCACGAGGTGTCGTCCTCATCCACGGAGAACACCCCGTCGGTGTAGCCCAGATGCGCGGTCACGGTGAACGGCGTGTTCGGAATTCCCGACGACAGATCGGTGTAGATATAGAGATTGTCCTCGCCGCCGATCGAATCCTGTTCCCAGGCATAAGCGACGCCCATTTTCGCGCCAACGGGGCCCAGCGTTCCCGATACGGAGGCATAGGGTTCGAAATAGTCCGTATCCGCGCCGGTATCCTCCGTCGGATAGACGTAATACAGCAAACCGCCATCGACAGTGATGCCATCTGCAACCTCTGCCGAATATCCGGCATAAAGGTCCAGCTCCAGCTCACCGAAGCCACCTGCCGAATCGAGCGACGATCCCCACGTTCCGACATACGCCCCGCTTTCGTGAACGATATCGAAGCCGCCTTGCAACGCCGGGTCGCCGCCACTGAACGATATACCGCGAAACCGGTAATCCGACACCACCGATACATTGCCCGAAATGGTGATCGGACCTGTGGTTGGGGTCGGCTCGCCGATATCAGAACTTAACGGCAGGTTCTTTTCGGACGCTTCCTGCGCTGCGGCAGGCATGGCGGATGCCAACGCGATCAAAACGGAAAGCCGAACGGTCGCGGATCGACAAAATAGGGGCATGACAAACTTCCTCGAATAAGAGAATGGAATGTCCCGCCTGCAAAATGGCGATATCGGCATCGTTTGTTGTGCCGATTGTTCGCGTTGTGAAACATTCTTGCCATACTATGTTGCAGCGCACAAGAGTTGATCCTGTATCGCGATGCTTTTTGCATTAATTCCCGCGGCAGAAGTGGTTCCGAACTGGCATATTCACATGAGGGACACCGCTTGCAGGGCATTGGCCGGTTGCCTATGAGCCAGCACCCTTCGCCATGATCAACGCCATTAAAACCCTGTTTCGCCCGAAATCCGGCGTGCCGCTGCCCGCCGTTCCCGACGGTACGCGCATCTATTGCATCGGCGATATCCATGGCCGGCGCGATCTGTTCGAGGTATTGCGGACAGCCATCGATGATGACGACCGTGATGCCGCGACGGCGGACACGACGGTCATCCTACTGGGCGATCTGGTCGATCGCGGCGCAGACAGCGCCGGCGTCCTTCGCCTGGCCCGGAAATGGCAGGACACGCGCAACGTCCGCATTCTGGCCGGCAATCACGAAGACATGTTCATGGAAGCGTTCGACAGCGTGGAGGTGCTGCGTCATTTCCTGAAACATGGTGGGCGCGAGACGCTGCTCAGTTTCGGGTTGGAGCGCACGGCGTATAACCGTTTATCGCTGGATGAACTGTACGCGTTGCTGCCCGACCTCGTCCCGCAAGACATTCGCGATTTCATCGGCGGTTTCGAAGAACTGATCGTCGAGGGGGACTATGTCTTCGTGCATGCGGGTATCGATCCGCATGGTGCGCTGGAAGATCAGAAGCGCAGCGACCTGTTATGGATCCGCGATCGGTTCCTGACCCATACCGAAGCGCATTCGCATATGGTCGTGCATGGCCACACGATTACCGAAGAGGTCGATGAACGCGCCAATCGCATCGGGATCGACACCGGCGCCTTTCGCACCGGGCGGCTGACGGCGCTGGTTCTGGAGGGCACATCGCGTCGGTTCATTCGGGCCGTGGACCGGGATGGGGATATCGTGGTGGAGCGGGACTGAACCGGACGGGGGCGCTACCCCAACCAATGTGCGCGATTGCCCTTGTTCGCCAGCCCCGCCGCCATTGCCGCCGCAACCAGAACGCCCGCCAGAATTGTGGCCATCGCAATGTCGTCGTGAACCTGCCCGCCCTTGGCGTGTATCGCGGTCAGTGCCCATCCGAACACCAGCGCATACCACGGGTTGCCGCGACTTTTGAACACAGCCACCGCGGCGATGACGCCGCCCGTCACCACCATAACCGCGGCGATGATCGGATATTGCGCGGGGTCGTCCAACATGCCGTGGAATTGCACCGCAGCGGAGATATTGACGATGGTCGCCGCCGTCAGCCAGGCGGCCAACGCACTCAAAGGCAACACCGCAATCCAGCGTTCCGCATTCGTAAACGGGCGACCCGCATGGACGAAACGGCGCAGTACGGTCAGCACGCAAGCCAGCCCGGTGATGATGATAAGCGCGGATATGAAGGTAAGCGCGGCGGATTGCGTATAGATGGCCCACACGCCATTCGCGAAGAACACTCCCGCCGCCGGCCATCCGATCCGGTCCAGCAGCGTATTGTCGCGCTGCCCCGGCAGGAATTGCCAGATCGCGAATATGACCGATCCTAGATAAAGCGGACCCCAAATCGCGAAGGCCCAACCCGCAGGCGTGATCAGCGTGCCGACATCGTCCGACCGGCTGCCGATCGGTTCCCCCATGCCAAGCGCCGGAAGCGCCGTCGATCCGATCTGCACCACAACCGCGACGACGATTCCGACGCGTTGTAGAAACGCACGCTGGGCTGGCGGAGGGTTGTCGATATTCATGGGTGCGTGTTCCGTTCGAATGATCTTCTATCGATGCCAGGGGGCCTGTAAGCCGGGTTCTGTATCGCAGACGGTATCCGCATTCCCCACCCCGACAAAGGGGCGGGCACGGACCGTATCCCCGATGGCAGCCATTCATCTGGGCGATGGATCGCTCCACCGCTCATGCAGCCAACCCGGACGATCGGGGTGAAACACCCTGCCACCGGTCCGAAAACCGGTAACGCGCCGTCCCTATTCGGCCTTGCTCCGGGTGGGGTTTGCCATGCGCGCCGCGTTGCCGCGCCGCCGGTGCGCTCTTACCGCACCCTTTCACCCTTACCACGCCGAGACGCGGCGGTTTCCTCTCTGTGGCACTGTCCCTGAACCGCTTTGCGTTTGACGGCATCGCAGCCCGGCGGGCGTTACCCGCCACCCTCGTTTCATGGAGCCCGGACTTTCCTCGATGGAGCGAACTCCACCGCGGCTGCCCGGCCCCCTGGCACGCGCGGCGTAGCGGGTCGCGCGAAGTTAGCCAAGTACAGACGGTGCTCGCCGGGTGACGGTTACGGATTACCGCGTGCGCCCTTCGTCCCGGTCGAGCAGCAACTGGAACACGATCGCGCGGATTTCCCCGTCCACTTCGCCGTCGATTCGCTCCGGGCGCCAGCGGCGCTGAAACGCCTCGACCGCTTTGCGCCCGTCGGTGATGTCGTACCCGAACCGTTCCAGCGCCAGATAGAATGCGCCGTCATTGTCGAACGGGTCGCCCAGCGCGATGGTGGGTTTGGGCAGCGCCAGCCGGTATTCCGCCAGCCGATCCCACGGAAACAGTTCGCCCGGATCGGTTTTGCGCGCAGGCGCGACGTCCGAATGGCCCACGATGTTGGAACGCGGAATGTCGTATTCCTTCACCAACCGATGCAGTAGCGGGACCAACGCGTCGATCTGGGCTTCGGCGAACGGGCGATAGCCATAGGCGTGGCCCGGATGATCCAGCTCGATCCCGATGCTGGCGGAATTGACGTCGCGATGGCCGCGCCAGAAGCTGACGCCCGCGTGCCAGGCCCGCTTGTCGTCGGGCACAAGCCGGGTGACCTCCCCCGCTTCGCTGATCAGATAATGCGCGCTGACCCCGGCGTCCCCATCGCACAGACGGTTCAGCGCATCTTCGGCGCTGCCCATTTCGGTATAATGGATCACGACCATGCTGATCGGCAGGTCGCGGTCGTTGAAGTTCGGCGACAAGCGCTCCTTATGAACGAGTTCGTCCGTCACGCGTTCATCCGATCATTCCATCGGGTTGCGGCAGCACGGCGCCCAGCACCAGCGCTTCGTCCGATTTGTGGTATTGCAGCGCACCGCCCGCATTGGCGGCGACCAAGTGAACCATATGGGCAGGCGCGGTGCGGCTGGACAATTCGCCAGCCGGCAAGTCCCCTTCCAGCGCGCGGCCGATCGTATCGTCGAATGCGATTTTCGCGCCCGCCGCCCGCACCACGATTTCCGTCGCGCCGTCGCGTCTTTCCGCGCCGATATCCAGGGTTCCCCCGCGCACCAGCGCATCCAGCGCAATCTGCGCCATGTTGAGCAGCACCTTCACCGCGCCTTTCGGCAGATGGTTCGACGCCAACGTCCAGTTCACCGCGATGCGTTCATTGTCGCCGACCAGCGCTGCAATCAACGCTTTTGGCTCGTCCACCGACACGTTTTCGCCGAACCCGCCAGCGGCCCCGAATGCCAGACGGAAGAATTTGAGCTTATCGGTGCTGATCCGCGCGCTTTGATCCAACAGTTCCATACACCGTGCGCGCATTTCCGGGTCGGTTTCGTCGGCCAATAGCTCCAGCCCGTTCGCCAGCGCGCCAACCGGGCTGAGCAGATCGTGGCACAGACGCGAACACAACATGCTGGCAAGATCGACGGAAGCGGCGGTTGTGTTCGCAAGACTATCGGTTGGGGCTGTCATGGCGTTCGGGCTTTTGCTGTCGAAGGGTGGACGAAGGGCTGCGGCGTCCTAACTGCAAACCAGCCGATAGGGAAGCGGCACGAAGCCACCCGGATCGTCGCGCCAGCATCGCAGTCCCGCCTGCCCGGCGATGGCCCACACCATTCCATCATGCGCTGCCATCTTGCGGTCCGTGGCGGACGGTTCTGCGGGGCCGTGAGGGTGGGAATGGTAATAGCCGACGATGCCCGGCCCACCGTTGCGCGCGGCTTTATGCGCGGCGATCAGTGCGATCGGATCGATTTCGAAATGCGTATGCGGGTCGGGATGGACATTGCCCGTCGCGACAGCGGCATCGACCGCCCCTGCACCGCCCAGCAATATGCCGCAGCACTCGCGCGGATGCTGCGCTTTGGCGGCGGCAAGCATCGCGTCGTGCGCGGCGCGGGCCAGGATAAACGGCATGCTCGCATTCTCCTTCACCGGCGGACCCGCAGCGTTCGCCTTGTCCATCGCCGTTCCATCTTATAGCCAGCGGCGCGTGAGCGATCCAACGATCATTACCGGCACGCTGCCCGCCGATGCGCCCCGACTGGACAGGGCGTTGGCGCAGGAAACGGGCCTGTCGCGCGAACGGGTCAAGGCGCTGATGATGCAAGGCGCCGTGCTCGTCGGCAAGACGACCGCCACCAATCCGTCGGGCAGAATGCAGCCTGGCGCGCGTTTCGTCATCACCGTTCCGCCCGCAATCCCCGACGAAGCCCGGCCGCAGGATATCCCGTTGGCCATAGTGTTCGAAGATCGCGACCTGATCGTGGTCGATAAACCCGCCGGTATGGTGGTGCATCCGGCCGCTGGGAACCGGGACGGTACGCTGGTCAATGCACTGCTTCATCATTGCGGACAGGACGGCAACGGGCAATTGTCCGGCATCGGCGGCGTTGCCCGCCCCGGCATCGTGCATCGCATCGACAAGGACACGTCGGGCCTGTTGGTGGTAGCGAAAACCGCCACCGCCCATGAAGGGCTGGCGGCCCAATTCGCGGATCACACGATCCATCGCCGCTATCTGGCGATATGCGCCGGCCACCCTTCCCCTGCCAATGGGACCATCGCTACACGCATCGGCCGGTCGGACGCGAACCGCAAGAAGATGGCGGTGCTTTCGGACGATGCGAAGCGTGGAAAACATGCAGTGACGCATTACGAAACGACACGAAAGTTGCGCGACTGCACATTACTGACCTGTCGGCTGGAAACCGGGCGCACCCACCAGATACGTGTTCACTGCGCGTCAATCGGTCATTCCCTATTAGGGGATCCGATATACGGTCGAACACCGGCACCGTTGCGCGCGACCTTGAATGCACTCGATTTCACTCGCCAGGCATTGCATGCGGCGCAACTCGGCTTCACGCATCCGGCATCGGGCGCGGCGATGGATTTTACGGCGGAAATGCCGGTCGATATGCAGGAACTAATCGACCGAACCGTTCGTTGATATCGATGAAAGTCACTGCAATTTTCGGCCCGGCGGTGGTATATGTAACCACATGATCCGGTGGAACGAATATCTCTTCGACACCGACACACGGCAGCGACGCCAGGAAAGGTTTATCACACTGTGAGCAATACGAAAAAACCATCCGTCCCCGCACTTGGCGGCGAACAGAGCCTCAATCGCTATCTGTCCGAAATCAAGAAGTTCCCGGTGTTGGCGCCGGAACAGGAATACATGCTGGCCAAACGGTATGCGGAACATGAAGATCCCGAAGCTGCGGCGCAACTCGTCACGTCGCATCTGCGGTTGGTGGCGAAGATCGCGATGGGTTATCGCGGATATGGCCTGCCCGTCAGCGATCTGATTTCCGAAGGGAATGTCGGGCTGATGCAGGGCGTGAAGAAGTTCGAGCCCGATCGCGGCTTCCGCCTTGCAACCTATGCCATGTGGTGGATCAAGGCGAGTATGCAGGAGTTCATCCTCCGCAGTTGGAGCCTCGTCAAGATGGGGACCACTGCCGCGCAGAAGAAGCTGTTTTTCAACTTGCGCCGTATGAAAAAACAGCTGGAAGCATACGAAGACAGCGACATGCATCCCGATGACGTAACCAAGATTGCAACCGATCTGGGCGTTGCCGAACAGGAAGTCATCAACATGAACCGTCGCATGATGATGGGGGGCGATGCGTCGCTCAACGTCCAGATGCGCGGCGATGAAGACGGCGCGGGACAATGGCAGGACTGGTTGACGGACGATCGCCCGTTGCAGGACAAGGTCGTCGCCGATGCTCAGGAAGCGCAGGTGCGTCACGACATGCTGGGTGAAGCGATGGGATCGCTGAACGAACGTGAACAGCATATCCTAACCGAACGTCGTCTGACGGAAAAACCGCAAACGCTGGAAGAACTGTCGCAAGTCTATTCGGTCAGCCGCGAACGCATTCGCCAGATCGAAGTGCGCGCGTTCGAAAAACTGCAAAAAGCGATGAAGACCATCGCCAGCGAACGGCTGATGCCGATCGCCGCCTAGTTTTTATCGACCGGCCAACTTTCGAAACCCCGTTCGCAAACATGCGGGCGGGGTTTTCTTTTGCCGGAATTAAAACTCCCGTTCATGCGAAACCCCCGCTAGACATTGCGAATGATCTGGTTGTTCAAATTCGCCGCAAAGCTCGTCCTGTGGTTCGTCGGGATCAGCCTGCTGCTGGTGCTGGTGTTCCGGTTTGTCCCCCCGCCGATCACTGCGACGATGGCGATGGATGCCAACGGTGTGACGAAAGACTGGGAGCCGTTGTCCAATATCGATCGCAACATGGTGCGTGCGGCCATCGCGGCGGAAGATGGCAAGTTCTGTTCCCATAACGGGTTCGACAGGGAAGCGATCGAAAACGCAATGCGTCGTAACGCGCAAGGCGGGCGCATTCGGGGCGGTTCCACTATCACCCAGCAGACGGCGAAGAACGTGTTTCTGTGGCAAGGTGGCGGCTACGCCCGCAAGGGGTTGGAGGCATGGTTCGGTTTTCTGATCGAACAATTGTGGGGCAAACGGCGAATTATGGAAGTCTATCTCAACGTCGCGGAAACCGGCATCGGAACGTACGGTGTGGAGGCGGGGGCGCAGCGTTATTTCGGCCGCTCCGCCGCGCGGCTCAGCGCCAGTGAAGCGGCGCGAATGGCGGTTGCGCTTCCCTTGCCCAAACAACGATCGGTCACCAACCCCGGTGGTTGGCTGCGACGTTACGGCAATACGGTCGCAGCACGGGTGGGTGTGGTCGAACGCGACGCGCTGGACAGCTGCATTTACGAATAGAATGCGACATTTTACGAACGATGCTGCACCCATTCCCGCCTTTCATGCGTAGATAGGGCAGCAGCCCGCATGACCGGTCTGCCCCCATTTGAAGGAGCGACCATGATCAAGAACGCAACCCGCACTGCATTGGCCATCACCGCCGCCGCCGCATTGACGGCAGGCTGCACCAATATGGCCGGCGACACCGTATCCGCCAGCGCCGCACCGGTCGGCGTGATGGTCGGCGGGGCCACGATGCTGCCGACGCGCAATATCGTCGAGAACGCTTCGCTTTCGGCCGATCATACGACGCTGGTCAGCGCGGTTCAGGCCGCCGGCCTTGCGGGTACATTGTCCAGCCCCGGCCCGTTCACGGTGTTCGCGCCGACCAATGCCGCCTTCGACAAGCTGCCGGCGGGGATCGTCCAAAGCGCGCTGCGTCCTGAAAACAAGGCCATGCTGACCGGCGTGCTGACTTATCACACCGTTGCAGGCCGCGTGACTGCCGCCGATCTGGTGCGGATGATCAGCGAAGGCGGTGGGTCCGCTTCCATCACGACATTGCAGGGCGGCACGCTGACCGCACGGCGCGTCGGCGACAACGTCACCCTGACCGATGGCGCGGGCCGTACGAGCAACGTCACGACCGCCGATGTGTTTCAGTCGAACGGGATCGTCCATGTGACCGATGGCGTGTTCCTGCCCGGCTAGGTTTCACCAGCTCTCCCGCGCGTTGTCCCCCAATTCCGCGCGGGAAACGGAACCCCGCTCGACTTTCATAACGAAGGTCGGGCGGGGTTTTTGTTTGGACGTGCCATCATTGCTTCCGCGCCCATCGCTCGGTTAGCCAAAAAAACAAAGCCTGGGCGGCGACCACTGCAACTCCGCCCAGCAAGGCCATTTCCCACGGCGAGTTCTTCTGCATTTCCAACGGCATCAATACGCTGGCAGCGGTGATTACCAGTAAAAGAACCGACAGAGCTATCGGCAACATCCACACCATGACCCTGCGCGAAGCCATACGGGTCGGTTGGCCTGTAATACCATAATTACCGGGTAAGGCGTCGAACCGGGCATAGCGTAGGTTTGCCCATACTCCGGACGCCAATAGCGTGGCGATAAAGGGTGTAGTCGCCAACACGGGCCACCACGACCCCATTGTCAGGCCGCTTCTTCCTTCTCGCCATCGCCACCGACCACGCGGACGGGATCCTTGCGTCCTTCCACCACGTCTTCGTCGATGACGATTTCCGTGACGCCGTCCATGTCGGGCAAATCGAACATCGTGTCGAGCAGAATGCCCTCCACGATGGAGCGCAACCCACGCGCACCGGTTTTGCGTTTGATTGCTTTCTTGGCAATGACCTCCAGCGCGTCCTGCTGGAATGTCAGTTCGACATCCTCCAGCTCGAACAGTTTGGCATATTGTTTCGTCAGCGCGTTTTTCGGTTCGCTCAAGATTTCGACCAGCGCATCCACATCCAGATCGTTGCAGCGTGGCGATCACCGGCAGACGGCCGACGAATTCGGGGATCAGGCCGAATTTCAACAGATCTTCCGGTTCGCTTTTTTCCAGCAATTCGCCGACCCGGCGCTTGTCGGGATCGGCGACATGATTGCCGAAACCGATGCTGCGTTTCTGCAGTCGGTCGGCGATGATCTTGTCCAGCCCGGCGAACGCGCCGCCGCAGATGAACAGAATGTTCGTGGTATCGACCTGCAGGAATTCCTGCTGCGGATGCTTGCGCCCGCCCTGCGGTGGAACGGACGCGGTTGTCCCTTCCATCAGTTTCAACAGCGCCTGCTGCACCCCCTCGCCCGATACGTCGCGCGTGATGCTGGGGTTTTCCGCCTTGCGCGTGATCTTGTCGATCTCGTCGATATAGACGATGCCGTGCTGCGCCTTGTCGACGTTGTAATCGCTTGCCTGCAGCAGTTTCAGGATGATGTTCTCGACATCTTCACCCACATAACCCGCTTCGGTCAGCGTGGTGGCGTCGGCCATCGTGAACGGCACATCGAACGTGCGCGCCAGCGTCTGCGCCAGCAGCGTCTTGCCGCAGCCGGTCGGGCCGACCAGCAGAATGTTGGATTTCGCCAGTTCGACATCGCCTGCCTTGCTGCCGTGCTTCAACCGTTTGTAATGGTTGTGCACCGCCACGGACAGCACGCGTTTCGCGCGGTCCTGACCGATGACGTAATCGTTCAGCGTGGTGAAGATGTCCAGCGGCGTGGGCACTTCGCCTTCCTTGCGCCCCGTCAGCCCGGCCTTGGTTTCTTCGCGGATGATGTCGTTGCACAATTCCACGCATTCGTCGCAGATGAACACGGTGGGTCCGGCGATCAGCTTGCGGACCTCGTGCTGGGATTTGCCGCAGAAGCTGCAATACAGCGTGCTTTTGGAATCGGTTCCGCTCAATTTCGTCATACTTTCATGTTCCCGAATCCCGCCGCGCCAAGGTAACGCGCGGCGGATTTGCCGGACTTTAGGCCGGCAATATCAATAATCAACAGGGTCGCCGTAGCGCGCGCTGCGGATTGCGGCGGCGGTTCAATTTCCGCCGCATGCCGCAGCATATCGCGCAACGGCCTTATTCGGGCGCGCCGCCGGTTCCCTTGTCGCTGGTCCGCCGATATCGCCCGCGCCATCTTCGTCCTCGCCGTTTTCGGGGCGGGTTTCGAACACCTTGTCGACCACGCCGAACTTCATCGCCTCTTCCGCTTCCAGGAAGGTATCGCGGTCCATCGCCTTTTCGATCTCTTTCAGGCGTGCGGCCGGTATATTTGGCGTAAAGATCGTTCATGCGGGTGCGGATACGCAGGATTTCGCGCGCCTGAATCTCGATATCGGACGCCATGCCGCGTGCGCCGCCCGATGGCTGGTGCACCATGATCCGCGCATTGCGGCAGCGCAATCCGCATGCCCGGCTCACCGCTGCCAGCAGGAAGCTGCCCATCGATGCGGCCTGGCCCATGCAGACGGTGGAAACGCGCGGTTTGATGTACTGCATCGTGTCGTGGATCGCCATGCCGGCCGTCACCACGCCGCCGGGCGAATTGATGTACATCGAAATCGGCTTGGACGGATTTTCGGATTCCAGGAACAGCAACTGCGCCGTGATCAGCGATGCCATGCCGTCTTCCACCTGCCCCGTCACGAACACGATCCGTTCGCGCAGCAGGCGGCTGAAAATGTCGAAGCTGCGTTCGCCACGGCTGGTCTGTTCGACCACCATCGGCACCAACGCGCCGGTCAGCGGGTCGCGAGTGAATTGCCCCTGCGCGCCGTAGGTTTCACCGGAATTGCCAAGCAGATCGATCATGGAGTGCCTCATCGTTTTAATGCGAAGGGCCTATGTCGCGACAAAGGGTGCGATGTTCAAGGGTGACATGCGCGCCATCGCACGGCAGGGGTTTTCGCAAGACGCGGGAACATCAATCATTTCAATGGCACGACCCCATTTGCACTGGCTGACGACGGGCGCGGCGCTGGCTGCGCTGGGGCTAAATGCGCCGGCTTATGCCCAGGTCGCAAGACGATCCGCCTGCCGCCGGTCGGGGCGCAACCGGATGCACCGCCCCGATTGGACGAGCCCGCATCGGGCGGGGCGCCATCGGATCAATTGCCTGCGGAGCGCAAGGCGGATGCCGAACGCGACACCTATCTGCCGGAATATTTCGAACGGTTCGCACCGCGCAACGCGCTCGACATGGTGCGCGAAATACCCGGCTTCAGCATATCGGGCGGCGGCGATGCGCGCGGGCTGGGTCAGGCGGACCAGAACGTGCTGATCAACGGCAAACGGTTTTCCAGCAAATCGGAAAGCGCCGCCGATCAGCTGGGCCGCATTCCCGCCGACAAGGTGGTGCGCATCGAAATGATGGACGGCACGAAACTGGATATTCCGGGGCTGACGGGTCAAGTCGCGAATATCGTGGCGGAACGCGGCGGCCTTTCGGGCCAGTTCAATTACGAAGGGGCGGTGCGGACCACGCGCGTCGATCCCGAACTGTATGGCGGCGAGATCAGCGTTTCGGGCGCGACCGGGGCGCTGGGGTTCACCGTCGCGCTCAGCAACAACAACCGCCGCTTCGGCAGCGAAGGGCTGACCTTCTTCACCGATGGCGACGGCGTGCTGTTCCAGACCGACGATGGCGGCGAAGAGGGTGCGTTCGACCGCCCGACGATCAGCACGGCCCTGGCCTACGATTTCGATCCCGATGTCGTCGCCAATCTCAATCTGAGCTACACCCGGTCCTATTTCGACCGGCGCACGATCGAGGCATCGTTCGGCGATACGATCGCCGATTTCGATCGCAGCGTCATCACGGGCGAGGATGGTTACGAATACGAAATCAGCGGCGATGTCGCCTTCCCGTTGGGTGCGGGCACACTGAAGCTGATCGGACTGGAGAGTTTCGACAGCGAGGATTTTACCGATACGCTGATCGACAGCTTCGCCACCGGGCCGATCGGTGGCAGGTTCATACGCGCCAGCGAAGAGGGCGAACGGATCGGACGGTTCGAATACAATTTCCCGCTATGGTCCGCCGATTGGCAAGTGGCCGGCGAAGCGGCATTCAATCGGCTGAACCGGGTGTCGGGCCTGTTCGACCTTGCCCCCGACGGCGATTTCATCGAACTGGACTTTCCCGCCGGAACGGGCGGCGTGACCGAAGATCGCTTCGACGCCAGCGTCAGTTACAGCCGGGCGCTGACCCCGAAACTGGCGCTGCAGGCGACCTTGGGCGCGGAATATTCGAAGATCAAACAGACCGGCGCCGCTGCCAATGCGCGCCAGTTCCAACGGCCGAAAGGTTCCCTTTCGCTGGCATGGCAGCCCGAAAAGGGGTTCGACCTTTCGCATCGAACTGCGCGCGGGCGGTGGGGCAATTGTCGTTCGGCGATTTTCTGGCGCGCGTGTTCCTGGACGATGGCAACGCCAATTCCGGCAATAACGAACTGGTCCCGCAACAAAGCTGGGACGTGCTGGCGCAGATCAGCAAATCGCTGGGCGCATGGGGATCGACCACGCTGACCGTCGAAAGCCAGCGGATCGAAGATTTCATCGACATCGTCCCGCTGCCCGGCGGCGGCGAATCGCGAGGCAATATCCCATCCGCCACCGCGTTCGAAGTGGAATTGAACACCACGCTGAAACTGGACCCGGCGGGCATGCCCGGCGCGCAGTTCGAAATCGAGCTGCAATATGAAAACAATCGGCTGGACGATCCGCTGACCGGGATATCGCGCGCCTTTTCCGGCAACCGGGACCGGGTGGTCGACGATCGATTACCGCCACGATATTCCGCGCGGCGACTGGGCGTATGGCGGGCGATTGCAATATACCCGGTTTCAGCCCGGCTTCCGCCTGAGTGAAATCGCGCTGGAAAGCGACGGCCCGACTTTCATCGACTTTTTCGTGGAGAACAAGGACGTCTTCGGACTGACCGTGCGCGCGACTTACGGCAATGTCTTCGGCGGACGCAGCCGGTTTTCGCGCACCGTGTTCGACGGGCCGCGCACCGATGGCGACGTGCTGTTCTTCGAAGATCGCAATCTGCGCGTCGGGCCGATCTTCCGCTTTTCCATCGCCGGCAATTTCTGAACGCTTGGCGCGCTGCGCCGGGCGTGGCACATTGCCGCGCATGCGAATCGAAACTTCTCGGCACAGCCGCCCTCACCCTGCGCCCTTTACGCTCCAGCAACGGCGCAGCCTGTCGACAGCTGCCAGACAGCCTGAGTGCGCGCGACGCGGCCGGGGCGTATCTCGATCGGATCGCCGCGCTGGACGATGACGGGCCGCAGCTGAATGCCGTCGATCGCCTATGCCCGCGATCGCTCAGGATCAGGCCGATCGCCTGTCGCAAACGGGCACGTTGCGGGGGCGGACCGTGTTGGTGAAGGACAATATCGACATGCGCGATTTCGCAACGACGGCAGGCAGTCTGGCGCTGGCGAACAACATGCCGGATCGCGACGCGCCGATGATCGCCAATCTGCGGCGCGCGGGCGGCGTGGTGCTGGGCAAGGCCAACCTTAGCGAATGGGCGAATATCCGCGATGGCAATTCGACCAGCGGATGGAGCGCGGTCGGCGGGCTGACGCGCAACCCGCATGCGATCGACCGCAACTCGTGCGGATCGTCCTCGGGCAGCGGCGCGGCGGTGGCGGCGGGCCTTGCCTGGGCGGCCATCGGCACGGAAACCAACGGTTCGATCACTTGCCCCGCCAGCATCAACGGCGTGGTCGGGTTCAAGCCCAGCGTCGGCGTCATCAGCCGCACGCATGTCGTGCCCGATTTCCAGCACTCAGGACACGGCCGGGCCGATGGCAGGGTCAGCGTCTATGACGCCGCATTGCTGCTGGGCGCGATGGCGGGCGCGATGCGGCGGATGCGGTGACGGCGACCGTGCCGAACCGGGTGGCGGATTACACGGAGGGGCTGGCCGATGCCTCGCTGGACGGGGTGCGGATCGGCGTCATGCGCGGCCAGGTCGGCAACGACGACGATGTGCGGCGCCGTGTTCGGACGCCGCGCTCGAAGACATGGAACGCGCCGGGGCCGTGCTGGTCGATATCGAATTCGAACCCAATCCGGACATGTACGCCAAAAGCTACGCCGTGCTGTTGTTCGAACTGCGCGAGGAAATGGGGAAATATCTGGCCAGCCTGCCCGGTCCGCGAAATGCCGCGCAGTCTGGCCGACCTGATCGCATTCAACACGGCCAATGCCGACACGGAAATGCGCTGGTTCAAACAGAGCATATTCGAACAGGCCGAACAGGCGACCGATCGCGCGGTGTATGAAAGCGCTCGCGAAGATGCGGTGCGTCTGGCGGGATCGCTGACGATCGACATGCTGCTGGCCAGGCACGATGTCGAATTTCTGGTCGCGCCGACCCGCGGGCCCGCCTGGATCAGCGATCTGGTCAATGGCGACAGTTTCAACGGCAGCATCGGTTTCGGCGCGCCCGCAGCGATTGCAGGATATCCGCATCTGACCGTGCCGATGGGGGCGGTGGAACGATTGCCGGTCGGCCTGTCGATCATCGGCGGGCAATGGTCCGACCATGCGGTTCTGAAGGCCGGGGCGGCCTATGAACGCGCGCGAACTGCGGAACTGCCGAGCCCAAGTTTCCAGCGCTGGTCGGCGGAATGACCGCCCTACGAAAAAGGCCACGCTGAACGACGCCAGCGCGGCCTTTTTCGTTTGTCGGTAGGGATTACTTCTTCGCGGCAGGCGCCTTTTTGGCAGCAGGCTTCTTCGCCGCAGGTTTCTTGGCCGGGGCTTTCTTCGCTGCAACCTTCTTGGCTGCGTCCTTCTTCGGCGCATCCTTCTTCGCTGGGGCTTTCGTGGCAGCAGGCTTCGCAGCCGTGCCGCGTCGTCGCCCTTCGCGGCGGTTTTCTTCGCCGGGGCCTTCTTGGCGGCGGGCTTTTTGGCGGCCGCTTTTTTCGCTGGAGCTTTCTTGACCGGTTTGGTTTCGGCTTCCTCGTCCGCTTCGATCGCGGCCTGCAATTCCTCGCGCGTCACTTCGCGTTCGGTCACGTCGGCCTTGTCGAACAGGAAATCGACGACCTTGTCTTCGTACATCGGCGCGCGCAGCTGAGCGGCCGCCATCGGTTCGGACTGGACATATTGCAGAAACCGTTCGCGGTCCTCGTCGCGATATTGCTGCGCCGCCTGCTGGATCAGCATCTGCATTTCCTGCTGCGTCACCTCGACGCCGTTCGCCTGGCCGATTTCGGACAGCAACAGGCCCAACCGCACGCGGCGTTCGGCGATGGAGCGGTAATCGTCCTTCTCCGCCTCGATTTCCTTCAACGCCTCTTCGGGATTGTCTTCCTTGCCCGCTTCGGTCTGAAGCTGCGACCAGATCTGGTCGAATTCGGCATCGACCATGCCGGCGGCACGGCGAAATCGTGACCCGAAGCCAGCTGATCGAGCAGCTGCCGCTTCATCTGGGTGCGCGTCAGGCCGTTGGTTTCCTGTTCCAGCTGACCGCGCAGCAATTCCTTCAGCTTGTCGAGGCTGTCCAGCCCCAGGCTTTTGGCGAAGTCGTCGTCCACGGTGGTTTCGTCTTCGACCTTCACCGCCTTCACCACGATGTCGAACGTGACCGCCTGACCTTTCAGGTTTTCCGCCGGGTAATCGTCGGGGAAGGTGACGTCGATCGTCTTTTCATCGCCGGCTTTCGCGCCCGTCAGCTGTTCTTCGAAGCCGGGAATGAACTGGCCCGAACCCAGCACCAGCGGCGCGTCTTCGGCCTTGCCGCCATCGAATTCGACGCCGTCTTTCTTGCCGGTGAAATCGATGATCAGCTGATCGCCATCCTTGGCCTTGCGCGTTTTCGCCGCGTCCTTGTAGCTTTTCTGCTGATTGGCGATGTTATCGACCGCCTCGTCCACCTGCGCGTCGGACACGGGTACGGTCAGGCGTTCCAGCTTGATCCCGTCGGTTTCCGGCGTGTCGATTTTCGGCAGCACTTCCAGCGATACGGTGACCACGGCATCCTTGCCCTGATCGTATCCGTCGCCCAGCGCGATCTGCGGCTGCATGGCGGGGCGCAGTTCCTTGTCCTGCATCAACTGATCCACCAATTCGCGGATCGTGTCGTTCACCACCTGCCCGTGCATCTGTTCGCCGTGCATCTTGCGAACCAGATTGGCCGGAACCTTGCCGGGGCGGAAGCCGGGCATTTTCACCTGCGGGGCGACCTTCTTCACCTCCGCATCGATCCTGCTTTCGATATCGGCAGCGGGAATGGTCAGTTCGTATGCGCGCGTCAGCCCGTCATTGGTGGTTTCTTTGATGTTCATGATGCGCAAGGTCAGCCTTTTACAAAAATCGGGTCGGTCGCGCCTTCGATGCGCGGGAAAAATCAAGTACGGGCCGCATGGCGCGCCGGGGCGGATGGTGCGGGCGAAGGGACTCGAACCCCCACATCTTACGATACTGGTACCTAAAACCAGCGCGTCTACCAATTCCGCCACGCCCGCGTGCCATACCCCGCGTGCCATACGATGCCGCGCGCACGACCGAAGCCGGCGCGAGGACAAGGCTGCGCCCTTAAAGAACGGGCCGCGAAAGGGCAAGTATTGGTGGAACGCCACGGCGCACCCGAACGTTGACCCATTCGAACGAGGAGCAAATGCAATGGCCGATGACAGCAAGTCCGATACGGACAGAACCGATACGGACAGGTCCGATTACGACACACCCAAAGTCCCGCCGGCTACACCGCCCGTGATCGACCCCGATGTCGATCCGATCGATGCACGCGAACTGGCGCAGGACGATGGCGACAGCGACCATGACGGTTCCACACTGGCCGGTGAAAAGAAGGCCGCCGAGCGCACCGCCCTGAATGAACGGCTGGCCAAACGCGATGCGCGCGATGGTATGGGCGAACAGGGCATGGATGCGACTTCACCCGAAACGCTGTTGCCGCCCGATTGAATGACGGACACCGATCTTGCGAGCGAACGGTGCGCCGCCTAAGGCGATGCGATGACCGATGACACTCAGATACCATCCGCTTCCGGCGATGACCTTGTTGCAGAAGGTGCCGAGACGAACTCGACCGGCCCGAAACTGCCGCCCGATCATCTGTCGGTAAACCCGAAAAGCGCGCAATTCGACGAAGCTGCGCTGCGCCGCGGTGTCGGCATCCGGTTCAAGGGGACCGTCCGCACCAATATCGAGGAATATTGCATTTCCGAAGGTTGGGTGCGGGTGCAGGCCGGGCGCGCGATGGATCGGAAGGGCAATCCGCTGACGCTGAAACTGTCCGGCCCGGTCGAAGCATGGTTCGAAGATCTGGGCGACGAACCGCCTGTCGCCAAGGCGGAGTGACCTGGCCGCATCGGCTGCGCCGCGCTAGGTTCAGTCGTATTTCGCCAGTATCGATGCGAACGGGTCGCCGGCGGTCTGGGTTTGAGCGGAAGCCGGGGTTCGGGCTGAAGCGCGCTTCGCAGTAGCCCTGACTGGGGTGGCAGCGCGGACAGATGTCGCGGGCGCATGGCGCACCTTGTCCACCACATTGGCCGCAAGGGTTCGCTTCGCACCATCGGTAGGTAAATGCCGGAACGCACCGGCGAACCGTTTGGATGGCTTGGGCGAGATAGGCTTCGCTGTCGGCGCGGCGGCCCAGCGGTTGCCCTGTCCTGCCCTTGGCTTGCCCGAATGGATGAAGCCATGCACCGGCCAGCGGGTTTTGCCGAATGCCTGCAACGGATGATACCACACCCGCACGCTGCTCCAATCATTGTCCGGCGACACGTCGATCGCCTTCACATTGCGTTCGATCTGGCCGCGCCGCCCGTTGATCGGCGACCAGTTGGAATGGTTGAGCAGGACCGTGCGCGCAATCGATGATTCTGGCCGACGGCGGCCACATGGCCCAGCTTCATCTTGCGATGCGGCCGAAACGCCATCACTGCGCCGACCTGCGGCGTGCGGTCGCGCTGGAACCGCCCTTCCGCCTGGCCCCACCACGTATGCGCGTCGCCGTAGATCGGCAATGCCCGACATTTCGCGCGCATAGGGTACGCATTGCAGATAGGGCGGCAATTCCTTGCCGCTGGCGGGGCGCGTCTCCGGGCCAGAAGCGGCTGCGGCGGTGGGTGTGGCGATCGCGACGGCGGATACCGTCATCAGACGCGGCGAGCAGGAGGCAGGTGTTCGGGCCATGACGCGGCAATGGGTCGGAAACCGGTTGCCGCCCCCCTTCCGCGAATGGTTAACGGCGCGGTTACGACTGTCACACCTTGCCAACATCTGCGCCAGGGCGCCACTTGCGCGCACATCATGTTACCGCAAGTCATCATCATCGGCCGCCCCAATGTGGGCAAGTCCACCCTGTTCAACCGTCTGATCGGCAAACGGCTGGCGCTGGTGGACGACCAGCCCGGCGTTACGCGCGACCGGCGCAGCGGGGACGCGGAAATCGCCGGACTGAAATTCACCGTCGTCGATACCGCCGGGTGGGAAGATGACGATCCCGAAACGCTGCCGGGGCGGATGCGCCAGCAGACGGAAATCAGTCTGGTCGGCGCGGATGTTGCCATGATGGTGATCGATGCGCGCGCCGGGGTGACCACTCTGGATGAAGAAATCGCCCTGTGGCTGCGCGCTCAAAAAGTGCCGGTCATCATGGTCGCCAACAAGGCGGAGGGGAAATCCGCCGAACCCGGCATTTATGAAAGCTACGCCTTGGGTTTCGGCGATCCCGTGCCCGTATCGGCGGAACATGGCGAAGGTATCGCCGATCTGTTCGGCGCATTGTGGCCGCTGATCGGCGATAGCGAGGCACGCATCGCGGAAGAAGACGCCGATCAGGCAGAGGCCGACCGCCTCGCCCGCGATGCGGCAATCGCCGCCGCCGACGAGGCGGGCGTGGATTACATCGAACCCGAAGCGGACGGCCCGCTGAAACTGGCCATCGTCGGCCGGCCCAATGCGGGTAAATCCACGCTGATCAACCGATTGCTGGGCGAAAACCGCCTGCTGACCGGGCCGGAAGCGGGCATCACCCGCGATTCCATCGCCGTCGACTGGGAATGGTCGGACCCCGCCACCGGCGACGTACGCGAAATCCGGCTGATCGACACCGCCGGGATGCGCAAGAAAGCGCGCATCACCGAAAAGCTGGAAAAGCTGGCCGTGATGGACGCCCGCCATGCGATCGATTTTGCCGAAGTCGTGGTGCTGTTGCTCGACGCGACGCAGGGACTGGAGCATCAGGATCTGAAAATCGCGTCGATGGTGCTGGAAGAAGGCCGCGCATTGATGATCGCGATCAACAAATGGGACATCGCGGAAGAGGCCAGCGGCCTGTTCAACGGGGTGCGTCACGCACTGGACGACGGGTTGGCGCAAGTGCGCGGCGTGCCCCTGTTCGCGGTGTCCGCCAAAACGGGCAAGGGGCTCGACACGATGCTGTCCGCCGCATTCGAAATCCGCCGCAGCTGGTCGAAACGCGTGCCGACATCCGCGCTCAACCGCTGGTTCGAAGATGCGCTGAACGCCAATCCGCCGCCCGCGCCCGGCGGCAAGCGGATCAAGCTGCGCTACATCACGCAGACCAGCACGCGCCCGCCGCGTTTCGTGGTGTTCGGCAATCGGCTGGATCAGGCTGCCGACCAGTTACGAACGGTATCTGGTGAACGGTATCCGGCAAGCGAACTGGGTTTCGACGCGGTGCCGGTGCGGGTCAATCTGAAAGGCACGGCGAACCCTTATGACAAGAAGAAATAACGGCGCCTTCGGTCATCGACCTACCGTTTGAATGCGAAGATCTTGCCGTAAGTCAGGCAGCGCCACAGCCATTCCAGCGGGCCGTAGCGAAACCGGTCGAGCCACGGTTTGGACCATGCCAGCATGACGGCCCAGGCCAGCACCATCACCACCAGCAATTGGGCGCGGCTTAATTGCCCGAACAGCCCGCCGGCCCAGCCGTGGAACACCAGCATCATCAACACCGACGTGCCCAGATAATTGGTGAACGCGATGCGCCCGGCGGCGGACACGCGTTGCCCCAGCCAGCCGGTCATCGCCGGGCCGTAACTCGCCATCAGGGCGAGCAGCCCCAGGATCATCGGCAAACGCGGCAGATTTCCAATCCCCAAGATCGACGCCAGCGTACCGTAATAGGGCAAGCCATTGGCAAGGTTCCACAATCCGATCGGACCATCATGGCGATGCCGGTCGTCACCCCGATCCAACCCCATTTTCGCAGTTTGGCCTGCGCGATCCCATCGCCGAACATACCGAACCGATACAAGGCCATGCCGATCAGGATCAGCGGCAGGGTTTCGAACAGCGACAGGCCCATGGCGAACAGCGGCTCCGCCCCGTGCGCGTCCACGGAATGGGCGACATAATCGGAATAGCTGCCGTTCTGGATGATCGCGGTTTCGATGCGGGCATCGGCCAGATCGCTCGCTTTGTCGGCGGACAGGCTCTGCGCCATTTCGGCAAAGGCGGGCTGGTTGCCGAAATTCGGTTTCCGCCACGATATGCAGCGGAACCATGGTCGCCAGCAACAGCAGCGCGCCGAGCACATAACCGACCAGACCCAGCACCAACTGCGTCTTCGCGCGCAGTCGCATAAACAAAAGGGCGATCGACCCGCAAAAGGCGTAAGACATCAGAATGTCGCCGCGCCAGATCAGGAAGTAATGGATCGCGCCGAACGCCATCAGCCAGATCAGTCGCCGGAATTGCAGCCACCGCCCCGCACCCCGTTCCCAGGCGCGTTCCATGAAAATATACAGGCCGACGCCGAACAGCACAGTGAACAATCCGCGCATTTTGCCGTCGATCAGCACGAATTGGACCAGCCACAACGCACCCGACGCTTCGCCATGCGGCACCAGGAACGCGTCGGCGTACATATACGCCATCATCGGCTGGCCGAATGTGGCGATATTGGCCCACAATATACCCATGACCGCGATGCCGCGAATGAAATCGAGGCTGACGATTCGGTCGGGGCCGGTCCGGCACGGCGCGTTCGCCGGTCATGGTATGGCCACGATCACCCATACCCCTTATTTCGTGACGAGGCAGGCCTGCCCGCCGCGCTTGATCGCTGCACATGCAGTCTGCGCCGCCCCGCGACTGGCGAAACCGCCCGCCTGCAACTGCGTCACGCGGCCGGCGGGGACCAGCAGCTTCGTCGTGCCGGCGAGCGCCGCGTTGCCCGACAGTTTGTTCCAGAGATTATCCGCATTGCTCCGAACCGAAAACGCGCCGAGCTGCACCCGCCACGGACCTGTGTTTTCCGTGGTTGCAGCGGGGCCGGTCGATCGCGCAGGGAGCCGCCGCGCGCGCCGTTCGTGTGGCGTCGTGCCGGAACGGCTGCGGCCTGTGCGGGCACGCGATACGAAATCGGCGCCTGCATTCGCCGGGCTGTCCGTGCCGGTAACGCGCATCGCCTCTTCCACTGCAGCGCGCGCGGCGACAACCGATGGCACGACCGGGGTGGTTTCGATTGCGCGTGGCACCGATCGCACGGGGCGGGCCCCATCGACGATACCATTGCTGGCGACCACCGCGAGCCTCGGGCGGGCGGGCGCACCCTGCGTTCGCCGCGTCGTCGGCTTCCCAGATCCGCCGCCGCCAGCTGCGTCGTGCGATTGGCGTCCGCCTGCATCTTGATCTGGCGTGCGACGCTTTGCGCCTGTTGGCGCTGCGCCAGCGGGATGAAATCGTCCATCTGTTTGATCGCCGGGCTCGCCTGCGGCAATCCGCGCGGAATTGGCGAGCGTCAGCAAGGCGTAGGCCCGCACCCAGTCCTTCGCCACCAGATCGCCGTTGAAATGCGCAATGCCGAGCAGATATTGCGCGCGCGGATCGCCGCGGTCCGCCGCCGCCTGAATATAAGGCATACCCTGTTCGCGGCGGCCGTCCTGAAACAGCAGCAGGCCGTAATTGTCGGCCGCCTTCAGATGGCCCTGCGCCGCCGCCTTGCGCATACAGCGCCTCCGCCTGCGTCTGCATCCGCGGTCACCCCGCGGCCCAGCCGGTAAGCCTGCGCCATGTTGAACTGCGCGTCGGCATCGCCGTGCGCCGCCGGGCCGCGCCATTGCGCAACCGCCTGGCGTAATCGCCCGCCGCCCAGGCATCGACCCCGGCCTTCACATCGGCCAGCGCCGGGCGCGGCCGACAGCATGGCGGCGGCAGCGCGCCGGTCAGGAGTGCGTCATCGAACGGTGTGATCGCATGTCATCGGCGTTCGCAATCGCCGCTGGCTCCCGGCGCTGACCGCGGCGGTGTAGCGCGGCCATGCCGTGAACCTGACATAGTGAATAGGCGTTAGCAAAGAGTTTCCGCCACGCAAAAACGTATCGCCGGCCGCGAACTCGGATCGCGCCCGACTACGCAGCCCGCCACGCATTAACCCAAAATTAGGGGTAGGCTGCGATTTCCCTGCCCTGAACCTTCGCGATGGGCCGGCGGCACAGCGAACGGACATCAGGGGGACCAGTCCTTTGCGTGTATTGGCAATGGCTTCGCAAAAAGGCGGATCGGGCAAGACGACCTTGTCGGGCATCTCGCCGTTCAGGCGCAACGCGCGGGCGCAGGGCCGGTCGTCCTGATCGACATCGATCCGCAAGGGTCGCTGGCCGATTGGTGGAACGAACGGGAGGCGGAATATCCCGCTTTCGCGCAGACCACCGTGTCACGGCTGGCCACCGACCTGCAGGTGCTGCGCCAGCAGGGCTTCAAACTGGCAGTCATCGATACGCCGCCTGCCATCACGATGGCCATCCAGTCCGTGATCTCGCGTGGCCGAACTGATCGTGGTGCCGACCCGCCCCAGCCCGCACGATCTGCGCGCTGTCGGCGCGACCGTCGATCTGTGCGAACGTGCGGGCAAGCCGCTGATGTTCGTGGTCAACGGCGCAACGCCGAGGGCCAAGATCACTTCGGAAGCCGCCGTCGCGCTATCCCAGCATGGCACGGTCGCCCCGATCACGCTGCATCACCGGACCGATTTCGCCGCCTCGATGATCGATGGCCGCACCGTCATGGAAGTCGATCCCGACAGCCGCAGCGCCGCCGAGGTGACTGCGCGTGTGGAATTACATTTCCGACCGGCTGGAAAAGAATTTCCGCCGCACCGTCTTTGCAGCGCCGGGCACTGGCGCCGGCAGGCGCCGGGCAGTTATCGTCCCGCAGGCGGAGGCTTCGGTCGCCGCGTCGCGCAGTAAGCGCGGCGCAGAGCATGAAAACCGTACCGACAGCTTCGCCTCTCTCAGCCCGACGCTGCTGGCCCGCAAGGGCGGCGCGCGACCGGCCATGCGTCCGCAGCATGGCGGCCTTTCCGGCATGGACGCCACCAAGTCCAGCGCGTCCGACGAGACGATGGCGCTGGACGATCTGGGCTGGAACGACATGGGCGACGAAGGCGGAACGAGCTCAGCACCTCGTGCATCGGACCTGACGCCCGAACCCGCCAACGAACCGCCACCGCGCCGCGAAGCCGAAGCGCGCCGATCGCGAAGGCGCGGAAGCAGATCGTGAGCCGCAAGTGGTTCGCCGTGCCCAACGCAGCGGACGCGATCGCGCAGCCGCCGGAACGCATGTGCAGCACGAACGGCTCCCGCAAGCGATGGAAACTCGGAGCCGGCACCAGGCCGAATTCAGATCTGATGCCGCGCAGGCTTCGACGGCAAACCCGTCACGCCGCGCGACCCGCAAACCGGCGGTCGCTTTCAGCGCGGCAAACGGGCCGCATTCACGCTTGCGCCTCGATCCCGGACCGCCATCTGAAACTGCGTCTTGCCGCACCGTGCGCGGGTCAGCGCGCAGAGCGTTCGTGACGAAGCGCTCGATGAGCTGCTGGGCACGATGCCCGAACTGGACACGATCACCGCCCAGATGAACGCGATTGACCTGCGCACCATTCGCTCCGCGCCACGGAACGAACACGGGGACATATCCATGAACCAGCAACAGCAACGCCAACCCGAAAACGCGCATCGATCGGCGATGGTGATCGGTCGGCGCGCTGGCCAGCCCGCCCTGGCCGGTTGCGCCACCAAATCCGCGCCGCCCGCTTCGGTGTCGGCCAGCACAGGCACAGGTCGCGCTGGCGAAGGGTAAGCACGACAAGGCCCTCGAGCTTGCGGAAGCTGCCGTGCTGGCCGCACCGCGCGACGCCGCGTACCGGGCGATGCTGGGCGCTGCCTACATGGAAGAGGGCCGCTTCGTTTCCGCCGCCGCAGCGTTCGACGATGCCCGCACCTTGGGCGACGACAGCGCCGCGCACCGCGCTCAGCCTGGCGCTGGCGCATGTCGCACTGGGGCGAGCAGCCGCAGGCCGTGGCGCTGCTGGAGCGAGTATCAGCGCGATCTCGATCCCGTCGATCTGGGTCTGGCGCTGGCGCTGGCGGGCGAGGCCGATCGCGGCGTCACATTCTGACCAACGCCGTCCGCCGGCACGAACACGCCCAAGGCGCGCCAGAACCTTGCCTATGCCTACGCATTGCAGGGCAACTGGAACGCGGCGCAGGTCATGGCGGCGGACGATATTCCGGGCGATCAAGTGGTGCACGGCATGGCGCGAATGGGCCGCATCGCCGCCCCGAACAGCCATCGCGAACGTGTGGCCGCCTGCTGCAGGTGCCCGTGATCGCGCCGATGGTGGGCAGCCGCACAGCTTGCGCTGGAAAACAATCCGGGCGTCGACCAGATGGTCGGCGGAGGCTGCTGCCAATTGCCCGCCCGTGCCGTCCCGCACCAGCGGCGGCGAACTGCCCGCGCTGGCCGCTTAACGCGGCACCGCGCCTGCCGCCCGAAGCCGCGCCGCGCGCGTTCGCTGCCCCCTGCCGGCTCGCACCGCTGTCGCGGCTCGCACCCGATCCGTCGCCGCAGCAACCGGTGCGCCTCGGCCGAAACACGGCCACCGTCCACGCCCGAAGTGCGCCTCACCCCGGCATTCGTTCGCCGAACGCCTGTCGCTGTACAATCCGGGCGATGGTCCACTGCGCGATCGTTGTGCAGCAACGGCGCCGTCGTCCGACCACCGCGCACCGCATCGGCCGCGGCCAAACCGCCGCCAAACCCGCTCGCGCCGTTCCCGGCAGTGCCGGCACACATCTGGTCCAGCTCGGCTCCTTCAGCAGCGAACAGGCGGCCGACGCGGGCCTGGGGCATCTACACCGCCCGGTTCGGCAATCTTGCCGATTACGCAGATGGTCATCACCAAGGCCGTCGTGCGCGGCAAAACCTATTTCCGCGTCAGCGCAGGCGGCCTCGCCGGCGCGCGCGCGCAGCCTGTGCGGCACGGTGAAAGCGCGCGGTCATGGCTGCATCGCCTGGGCGAAGGAACAAACCGCTGCCCGGCGCAATCGATAACGGTATTCGGGTGGCGACGCAGAACCCGCTGATAATCGGACGGAGAGCCCCTTCCGGTACGCGAACGGGAGGGGTTTTCACTGCGCCCGTCGATCCTGCACGCCGCCCTTGAACAAGGCAGTCGACCCGGCCTTGCGTCGGCTGGCCGTCGAACGGCGTGTTGCCGGCGCTGGCCGCCATGCGTTCGCTCGTGACGATCCAGGGCTTGTCGGGATCGATGATGGCCATGATCCGCTTCCGTGACCCACGGTCAGCGCGCCCGCATCCACGCCCAGCAATCTGCGCCGGCGCCGCAGCCAGCAAGGTAAACGCGCGCGGCAGGTCGATCACCCCGTCGCGCACCAGTGTCAGCGTCATCGCCAGCAGCGTTTCGGCGCCCGCCATGCCCGGTTCGGCATCGGCGAACGGCAACCGCTTGTCTTCCGGCCCGCGCGGATCGTGGCCCGACGCGATGACGATCGATCGTTCCGTCGGCAATCGCTCCGCGCACCGCCTTGCCGGTCCGCTTCGCTGCGCAACGGGCGGCGACAGGCGCGCGAAGGTGCGAAAGCCCGTGCGTGGCAAGATCCGACAGCATGAAATGCGCAGGCGTAACGCCGCCTGTGACGGCAGCCGCGTGCCTTTGCCGCGCCGTATCAGATCGAGCGCGGCGCGCGGTCGTCACCTGCCGGAAATGCAGCCGCGCACCGGCCATTTCCGCCAGCGCAATATCGCGCGCGACCGCCAGCGCTTCGGCCTCGGCCGGGGCGGCGGGCAAGCCCAGCGGGTCGCCATCTCACCCGCCGTCGCAGCCGCCTGCCCTGTCAGACCGCCATCTTCGGCATGGGACACCACCACCAGGTCCAGCATCGCGGCATATTGCAGCAGCCGCAGCATCGTGCCGCTATCGGCGATCCAGCGCCGTCCGGTCGCGACACCGCGCGCGCCGGCCTCTTGCATCAGGCCGATCTCGGCCAGTTCGCTCGCCCGCCAGCTCGCGCGTCGCGGCGCAGAGCGGGTGGACCCACAGATCGGGCTTGCCGCTTTTCGCGATATAGCTGACCCGGCTTGGCAGATCGAGCGGCGGGGACTGGTCCGGCATCAGCGCGGCGCGGGTGATGCCGCCGAAATGGAACGCCGGCTTGTCGATCGCGAACACGCCGAAATCGATCAGGCCGGGCGCAATATGCCTGCCCGCTCGCGTCGATCACTTCGTCACCGCTCGCCCGGCGCGACATCGCCGATCGCGGCGATGCGCGCCATCGACCAGCCGGATTGCGCCGTCGCACGCCGTCGGGCAGAACCAGCAGGCCGTTGCTGATGGTCAGCGGCCGCGTCTGTTTCATGTCCAGCGCCTTGCCCTGCCTCGCTTGGCCGTCATCGCGTCCACCCCTCGACGCCGCGCGCCCTGCGGGTCAGCACATCGAGCGCCGCCATGCGCATCGCGACGCCCATTTCCACCTGCCGCGTGATGATCGACCGGTCGAGCATATCGGCCACCTCGCTGTCGATTTCCACGCCCGCGGTTCATCGGGCCGGGATGCATGACCAGCGCATCGGGCGCGGCATCGTCCAACCGCGCCTGCGTCAGCCCGAACAGATGGTGATATTCGCGCGGCGGAGGGGATGAACTGCCCGCTCATCCGTTCGGTCTGCAGGCGCAGCATCATGACCACATCCGCCCCGTCGCAGCGCGGCGTCGAAATTCGTGAAAGGCGCTGCGCCCATCGCTTCGATGCCGTCGCGGCATCAGCGCGGGCGGCGCGCATACGCGCACATTCGCGCCCAGCGCGGTCAGGCACAGGATGTTGGAGCGCGCGACCCGGCTGTGCAGGATATCGCCGCAGATCGTAATCGTCAGCCCGGTGAAGTCGTCCGCCGCCTGCCCCCGTTCACGCAACGCATGGCGCAGCGCCAGCGCGTCGAGCAACGCCTGCGTCGGGTGTTCGTGGCTGCCGTCGCCCGCATTCAGCACCGGGCAGTCGACCTTGCCGGCGATCAGATCCACCGCGCCGCTGCTGCCATGGCGGATGACGATGGCGTCGGCGCGCATCGCGTTCAGCGTGATCGCCGTATCGATCAGCGTTTCGCCCTTCTTCACGCTGCTGGTCGCGGCGTGCATATTGACGACATCCGCGCCCAGCCGCTTGCCCGCGATTTCGAAACTGAGCAGCGTGCGCGTGGAATTTTCGAAGAATGCGTTGATGATCGTCAGGCCGCGCCAGCGCATCCGTATGTTTGGCGGGCTGCCGGTTGAAGCGCGACCCATTGCTCCGCCTCGTCCAGCAGATACAGGATTTCGTGGCGTTCCAGCTGGCCGATGCCCAGCAGGTCGCGATGCGGGAATGCCAGCCGCCCGGCGGGATAATCGCGCCGCATCGGCTGCGAAGCCGCGCATGGGCTGGTTTGGTCTGGCGGCGATGTCATTAAAGCCATGCCCTTAATCGAGCGGGTATGGCACGCTCAAGCGGTTTCGGCTGGAATGGCCGGGCCCAGGCTACGCTACGTCACGCTGGTCGACACGGACTAACGGGATGTTCGCATGAGTTTTGCAGGCAAGGTCTGGCAGTTGCTGGTCGGCATCAAGGACGGGCTGGTGCCTGTTGTTCCTGCTGCTGTTCTTCGCGCCTGCTGTTCGGCATCCTGACCGCCCGCCCCAACCCGGCGCCGTGCGCGAAGGCGCGCTGCTGCTGGAACTCGACGGCATCGTGGTGGAAGAAAAGTCGGAAATCGATCCCGTTTCAGGCGCTGCTGTCGCAGCAGACGCCCGGTCGGCGAATACCAGGCCCGCGATCTGGTGCGCGCCATCGATGCGGCGGCGGGCGACGACCGGATCAAGGCGGTCGTGCTGGACCTGACGCAGTTTCTGGGCGGCGGGCAAGTGCATCTGCAGGATATCGGCGCGGCGATGGACCGGTTCCGCGCGGCCGACAAGCCGGTCCTGACCTATGCCGTGGGCTATGCCGACGACGGCATGATGCTGGCCGCCCATGCCAGCGAAGTCTGGATCGATCCGCTGGGCGGCGCGGTGATTGCCGGGCCGGGCGGCGAACGGCTTTATTATGCGGGCCTGCTGGACAAGCTGAACGTCAATGCGCGCGTCTACCGGGTCGGCAAGTACAAATCCGCCGTCGAACCTTTCATCCGCAGCGACATGTCGCCCGAAGCGCGCGAAAACTACACCGCCCTATACGGCGCGCTGTGGGAAGAATGGCAGGCCAATGTCAAAAAGGCGCGGCCCGCGATCGAACATCGATCTGGTCACCAACAGCCCGGTCGAATGGGTCGAAGCGGCCAATGGCGATCTGGCCACCGGCGGCCACGGCCGCCGGGTCTGGTCGATAAGCTGGGCAGCTACGCCGAATTCGGCGACGCCGTGGCGAAGATTGCGGGCGATCACAGCTGGGACGAAACGCCGGGCACCTTCGCCGCGACCGATCTGGAACCGTGGCTGGCCGATATCGGCTACGACACGCCGGGCAAGGCCATCGGCGTGGTGACCATCGCCGGCGAGATCGTCGATGGCGATGCCGGCCCGGGCACGGCCGGCGGCACGCGCATCGCCGAACTTCTCGACGATGCGCTGGACGACGATCTGGCCGCACTGGTCGTACGGGTCGATTCGCCGGGCGGTTCGGTGCTGGCATCCGAAGAAATTCGCCGCGGCATCCTGCGGCACAAGGCGAAAGGCATTCCGATCGTCGTTTCGATGGCCAATGTCGCGGCCAGCGGCGGTTACTGGGTATCGACCCCGGCCGACGCGCATCTTTGCAGAGCCCGAAACGATCACCGGGTCCATCGGCATCTTCGCCGTCATCCCGACTTTCGAACAGGTCGCGGCGAAATACGGCGTCAATTCCGATGGCGTGCGCACCACGCCGCTGTCCGGTCAACCCGATCTGATCGGCGGTTTCACGCCGGAAATCGAACGCATCCTGCAGTCGGGCATCGAGGACGGCTATCGCGATTTCATCGGCCGGGTCGGCGCATCGCGCAAGATGACTGCGGCGCAGGTCGATGCCGTGGGCCAGGGCCGCGTCTGGGATGGCGGCACGGCGCGCCAGATCGGACTGGTCGATCAGTATGGCGGACTTGGACGATGCGCTGGCCTATGCGGCGGAGCAGGCCGAACTGCCCGATGGCGAATGGCACGCACAGTTTCCTGGGCGGCGATGTCGATCCGCTATCAGTCCATCTTGCGCGGCATGATGTCGGGCGGCGAAGCACGATCGGCATCGAACAGGCGCGGCGCGCCGGCGACATGTTCGGAATGGTCGCGCACGCCAGCAATCGGCGCTGGGCGGACGGATGGCGGCCGACCTGGACCGTTTGCTGGGCACGCGCGGGATGCAGGCCTATTGCCTCGAATGCCCCGCCACGCCCACGCGCGACGCGGTTCCGGCAGCCGATGATGGCTGGATGGCGCGGATGGCTCGGCATTCTGGACCGACTGACATCGATGCGTATGGCGGCGCTGCGAACCGTCATACGCTTCGCCTTGATTAAACGCGTTGCACATGGCAGAGGCGCGCCTCTGTCCCGCCCGTTCGAACAATGACGGGCCATCGGCAGGGCGCGTAGCTCAGTGGTAGAGCACACCCTTCACACGGGTGGGGTCGCAAGTTCAATCCTTGCCGCGCCCACCATCTTTCGATGGTTCGATTGGACACAATTCCAACCTGAATGTAACTTTGCCAGCGTCGTTTGCGAACTGGTAGGTAATTCATCACTTCAGGAGGGCATAATGAACACCACAGGAAATATCGACGGAACGGTTCAAGTAAAACGCAGCATCGGTTCGATTATACTGTTGAGTATAATTGCAGGATCGGTCGCGACCATCGCATTCGATCTGTGGGGCTCGGTAATTTCCCCTGCCCTGGGCTTTCCCAAACTGTCGCCGGTGGCGCTCGGAACCCAGACGGTCAAGGTGCTGACGGGGATCGACACGCCGATCGCCGGATCGTTCATGCATCTGTTTCTGGTCGGGCTCGTCGCCTATCCCATCGGATGGTTCGCCGTGGCGCGTCCGTTGCAGTTGAAAATCATGCCCAGCCTGCCGGTTGCGCTGACATCGGTTGCTTACGGACTCGGTCTGTTCGTGCTGGCCATCGGCATCATTGCCGGGCCGTGGATCGCAGGCAATCCGTGGTCCCTGAACTGGGCGCCCATCACTTACGTCTCGCTGTTCGCCCATGTGCCTTATGCGGTGGTCCTGGTTGCGACGATCAACGCGGTGGACCGCATGGCCGCAGGTCGCATCGCCTGATCCACGCAAAAAAAGGGGGCGCAATCGCTGTGCCCCCTTTTTCGTATATCGGTCGACCGCTCAGTTGGGCGGAGTGGTCGTATCGGTTTTGGGCGATTCCTTGTCGGTCAGCTTCTTCATCGCATAACCGCCCACGGCCATGGCCGCCATCGCGGGGAAGCTGATGCGGCGCAGTATCATCGGGGCGATGAAGCCGAGTGCCGCCCCGGTCGTGCCGCCCAGTTTGCTGCTTTGTTTCGCAGCCTGTTTGCCGATCATCGCGCCGATTATCTTGCCGATCATGTCATTCTCCTGATTTGGTAACTCGTTGTCGAACCAACGGCACGGCGGGGTTCCGGTTCCTCGCAGCGTCTCTCGACCGGCGATTGGCCTGCGCTTCCACACTGAAACTGCGCGGACGCTGATCCGCCGGTCCGCGCGCGAACACGACCACATCGCCCGGCGCGATGTCGTTCGCGGCGTAGATGTCGTAATCGCGGTGGATCATGTCGGGCGGCCCGAACACGCGCACCGCGTTCCAGTATCTGTCGCCGCGAAAGCCGACGAAATGGGTCAGGCGCACCGTCATCCCGGCACGATGGGGGCCGCGCACGCTTGAGGCCACCTGTAAAACGCGCCATAGCGCGCAGCACCATGCATGATATCCGCCTGATCCGGGACGACCCCGACGCTTTCGATGCCGCTCTCGCTCGCCGTGGCGCACCGTCCGCAGCGGAAGCGATGCTGGCGCTCGACAGACGCCGCCGCGACGTTTCCACCCGAATGCAGGACGCGCAAGGCCGCCGGAACGAAGCGTCCAAGGCGATCGGCAAGGCGATGGGTCAGGGCGACACGGCAACCGCAGACACGCTCAAGGCCGAAATTGCCGAATTGAAGCGCACTTTGCCCGAATCTGGAAGCGCAGGACCGCGCGCTGGCGGACGATCTGCAGGCCACGCTTTCGGCGTTGCCCAACACCCCCGCGCCCGATGTTCCCGATGGGGCGGACGACAATGCCAATGTCGAAGGTCGCGCGTTGGGGCGCAGCGCCGACATTCGCCTTCGATCCGCGCGAACATGCCGATATCGGCCCGGCGCTGGGAATGGATTTCGAAACCGGCGCGGCGATTTCGGGCGCGCGCTTTACCTTTCTGCGCGGCGACATGGCCCGGCTGCATCGCGCGCTCGGGCAATTCATGCTCGACCGTCAGACGCGCGCCAACGGCTACACCGAATGCAATCCGCCGGTGCTGGTGAACGACGATGCGATGTACGGCACGGACAAGCTGCCGAAATTCGCCGATGACAGTTTTCGCACTACGGACGGTCGCTGGCTGATCCCCACGGCAGAGGTCAGCCTGACCAGCTCCGTCGCCGGCAAGATCATCCCCGCTGATGCCCTGCCCATGCGGATGACCGCGCTGACGCTGTGCTTCCGCAGCGAAGCGGGCAGCGCCGGGCGCGATACGCGCGGCTTCATCCGGCAGCATCAGTTCGAAAAGGTCGAGCTGGTCAGCGTGGTGCGCGCCCGAAGACAGCGAAGCGGAACACGAACGGATGCTCGGCCATGCGCAGGGCGTGCTGCGAAGCACTGGACCTGCCCTATCGCACGATGCTGCTGTGCACCGGCGACATGGGTTTCGGCGCGCGCAAGACCTACGATCTGGAAGTCTGGCTGCCGGGCCAGAGCGCCTATCGCGAGATCAGCTCCATCTCCAACACCGGCGATTTTCAGGCGCGGCGGATGAACGCGCGATATCGCCCGCCGGCAAATGAAGCGGCGGCAAGAAGACCGAATTCGTTCACACGCTGAACGGTTCGGGTCTCGCCGTCGGGCGGACATTGGTGGCGGTGCTGGAAAATTATCAGCAGGCCGATGGCAGCGTGATCGTGCCCGAAGCGCTGGCGCCCTATATGGGCGGTGTCGCAAAGTTGGAGCCAGCCTTGTGAAAATCCTCCTCACCAACGACGATGGCATTCATGCCCCCGGCCTGACCGTGCTGGAAGCCATCGCACGCGAATTGAGCGACGACATCTGGGTCTGCGCGCCGGGCGAGGAGCAATCGGGCGCGGGCCATTCGCTGACGCTGAACCGCCCCGTCCGCTTGCAGAAATTCGACAACCGCCGGTTTGCGGTATCGGGCACGCCGACCGACAGCGTGACGATGGCGCTGCGGACCGTAATGGATGGCGCGCCCGACCTAATCCTGTCGGGCGTCAATCGCGGGGCCAATCTGGGCGACGACATCACCTATTCCGGCACGGTGTCCGCCGCGATGGAGGGGGCGCTGGCGGGCATCCGGTCGATCGCGTTGAGCCAGGTCTATGGGCGCAATGGATCCGATAATGCGGACGCGAACGCCGCCGATGCCTTTGCCGCCGCGCGCGAATGGGGCGTCCGCGCGATCCGCCCGCTGCTCGACCTGCCGCTGCCCGAACGCACCCTCGTCAATGTAAATTTTCCGCCCATCGCACCCGATGCGGTCCGGGGTATGCGCGTCGCGCGGCAGGGCTTCCACGATTATTCGCGCGGCTCCGTGGTGGAGGGGCGCGACCCGCGCGGGCTTCGCTATTACTGGTTCGGCCTGCATCCCATCGAACACACTGCCGATCACGGGACCGATCTGGAAGCCATCGACGATGGGTACATATCGGTCACGCCGCTGCAACTGGATCTGACCCATCACGCATCGCTGGATGCGCTGGCACAAAGGTATGGCGCATGAGGATCTTCATTCCGGCAATCGTTGCATCGGCCGCGCTGTTCGCTCTGCCCGCCCTGCTGGCCCCGCCCGCAACCGCGCAATCGAACCCGGCCACCGCTACCCAATACGAAGTGCAGGCGGGCGATACGCTGGGCGGCGTGGCGAACCGTACCGGCGTCGACAAGAACGTGATTGCCGCTGCCAACGGGCTGGTCGAACCTTACGATCTGGAGAAAGGCCGCGTGCTGCAAATCCCCCGCCAGCGGTTCCACACCGTGAAGGCGGGCGATACGGGGCTGGGCATCGCCAACCGTTACGGCGTGCCCTTGCGCGATATTGCCGTAGCCAACGCTCTGAAGCCGCCATACGCCCTTCGCACCGGGCAGCGGCTGATCATTCCCGCTGTCATGGCCGCAGTGGAATATCGCCCGCAAAAGGCGCGCACCGAACCCTATTTCCGCCGCCCGCACGATGGCCGCGTGATGGCGGGCTATTCCCTGCGCGCGAACGGCCGGGGGCATGACGGTATCGATTATGCCGCCAATCTGGGCGATATGGTGCGCGCATCCGCTTCGGGAACGGTCGTGTTCGCCGATCGGGAGCCAAAGCGTTTCGGGCGGCTGGTCGTCATCGATCACGGCAATGGCTGGCGCACCCGTTACGGCCATCTCGGCACAATTACCGTAAAGCTGGGCGAAGTGGTCAAGACCGGTGAACGTATCGGCACGGCGGGGCAGGCAGGCGTCGCCACCCGCCCCGAACTGCATTTCGAAATCATGCGGAACAATGTGCGGATTGACCCGGCGCGCAAGCTGCCCCAACGCTGACCCCGATGCCGACCGCCATCTTCCCAGCAAAACACGTCGCCCCCCGTGGCTAGACCCGGATCGGGAATGCAGCTCGACCGGATCGGCGAGCCGGGCAGCGGCCGCCGGGTGCGCGGGCCAAGCTGGCAACCGCTGAAACGCGCATCCCGCGTGCCGGTATGGGGCGATCTGGGCATTCGGCTGGGCCTCGCCATATTCCTGCTCGGCATCGTGGTCGCCATCCATTGGTGGGATCGCGAAGGGCTGGTCGACAATCTCGATGGCGAGGTCAGTTTTTCCGACGTCGTCTATTTCACCATGATTTCCGTCACCACGACGGGCTTCGGCGATATCGCCCCCATCAGCGATCGGGCGCGCATGGTCGAAGCGATCATCGTCACCCCGATCCGGTTCGCAGTGTTCTTCATTTTCGTGGGCACAGCCTATAATTTCATTATCAAGCGCAGCTGGGAGAGTTTTCGCATGAAGCGTATTCAGGAAAAGCTGACCGGGCATATCGTCGTGCTGGGATACGGCGTGTCGGGCTCGGAATCGGTCGCGGAACTGATCGAGCGTGGCACGGATCCCAGCGAAATCGTGGTCGTCGATCCCAGCGCGGATCGCCTTGCGGAAGCGGAGAAGTTGGGCTGCAACGTCATGGCGGCGGATTCCACTCGCGATCAGACCTTGCGCGCGGTGCGGATCGGCAGCGCGAAGAACGTGCTGGTGTCCGCAGGGCGCGACGATACCTCTATCCTGATCGTTCTGACGGTGCGCCACATGGCCCCCAACGTGCCGATTAGCGTGGTGGTGCGTGCCGACGACAACGAAACGCTGGCGAGGCAAGCGGGCGCGAACAACGTCATCAACCCGGTGCGGTTTACCGGCCTGTTGCTGGCAGGGTCTGCCAAGGGCGCGCATATCGCCGATTATCTGGCCGACCTGGCATCGGTGACGGGCCGCGTCCAGTTGGTCGAAAGAGAGATCACGGCGGAGGAATGCGGCTGCGCCATATCGGACCTCAAAACCGGTGGGCGCGGCTTGCGTATCTATCGCGCGGGCAAGCCGCTGGGTTTCTGGGAGGATGAATGCCAGAACCTGCAATCGGGCGACATCGTGGTTGAAATCGTACCCACACCCAGCGGCCAGCAACGCGGCGACGGTCATAATGGTATCGACCGGGAGGGAATCGACCGTGCTTGGAGCATCGACCGCGAGGCTGCCGACATAAGGGGCTAGGCCGAACGCGGCGCGACTATGGCGTCCGGCCCGTGCCCGGTGTAGGGCGCGCATCATCATGACCCGATCCGCCACACTCACGCCCCCGACCGTCCTGCCCGATGCCAAGAAGATCGGCATGGTCAGCCTGGGCTGTCCCAAAGCTCTGGTCGATTCCGAACGCATCCTGACCCGCCTGCGCGCCGATGGATATGCGATGAGCGCCGATTACGCAGGCGCGGACGTGGTGCTGGTGAACACCTGCGGTTTCCTCGACAGCGCGAAAGAGGAAAGCCTGGCCGCCATCGGCGAGGCGATTGCCGAAAACGGGCGAGTCATCGTGACCGGCTGTCTGGGCGAGGATGCCGACGCCATCCGCGCCGCCCATCCGCAGGTTCTGGCCGTAACCGGCGCGCATCAATACGAACAGGTGGTGGAGGCGGTGCATGTCGCCGCCCCGCCCAGCCAGGGTCCGTTCGTCGATCTGGTCCCGCAAATGGACGCGCTGGTCGATATCAAGCTGACCCCGCGCCATTACAGCTATTTGAAGATATCGGAAGGCTGCAACCATTCCTGCGCCTTCTGCATCATCCCCGACATTCGCGGCAAACTCGCCAGCCGCCGGATCGATGCCGTTCTGCGAGAGGCCGAAAAGCTGGTCGCCGCCGGCACGCGCGAATTGCTGGTCATCAGCCAGGACACGTCGGCTTACGGGGTCGACACGCGGCATGATCCGCGCGAATGGAAGGGACGCGAGGTCCGCGCGCACATGACCGATCTCGCGCGCGAGCTGGGCGGGTTGGACACGGGCAACGGAACGCCGCCGTGGGTACGCCTGCATTACGTCTATCCCTACCCCCATGTCGATGCGGTGATCCCGCTGATGGCCGAAGGGCTGCTGACCCCCTATCTCGATATTCCGTTTCAGCATGCCGCGCCGCGCATCCTGAAATCCATGAAGCGTCCGGCGAACGAGGCGAAAGTGCTGGAACGGTTGAAGAACTGGCGCGCCATCTGCCCGGACATCGCCGTCCGCAGCAGCTTCGTGGTCGGTTTCCCCGGAGAGACGGACAGACGATTTCCGCTATCTGCTGGACTGGCTGGAAGAAGCGCAGCTCGACCGCGTCGGCGCGTTCCGGTTCGAACCCGTCGCGGGCGCGCAGGCGAACGCCTTGCCCGATCCCGTACCCGAAGCGGTGAAGGAAGAACGCTATGCCCGGTTGATGGAAGTGACCGAACGCATCAGCGCCGCCAAACTCGGCGCGAAGGTCGGGCGCGTTCTGCCCGTCATCATCGACGAGGTGGGCGCGCCGGACGAAGATGGCGACATCGGCGCAACCGGCCGCAGTCAGGCGGATGCGCCGGAGATCGACGGGCAGGTCTACCTGCGCGATGTGGCGGCAACGGTCGGCGTGGGCGATATCGTCCAGGTCGCCATCGAGGACGCCGACGCCCACGACCTGTTCGGTGTCATCGCCTGATTCGGCGGGATTTCGGCGCAGCGGTTCGATGCGCCGGCGGTTATATTTTCCGCGCGTTGAAACAATGCCGCCCACCCATCGTTAGGCGACCATGCCCATAGATATAAAATCATCCTTCGCGTTCGAACTCGAACGCACGACCGACGTGCTGCTGCAATTCGAAGCGGCCATGATCCCCGAACAGACGATTAGCGATGTGAAGACCACCATGTCCGATGCGGAACATATCGCCCGCGTTCCGGCACAGGACGCAGTCGGGGAACGCATTTGGGTCCGCGCGAAGGGCCGGTTCGAAGTCGAGTACAAGGCGACCGCGCAGATCAACCGGCTGGTTCCCGACATCGCGCCGCTCAAACGCCTCGCCCCCCACGACATGCCGGGGGAAGCGGTCCAATATCTGTTCGATTCCCGCTATTGCATGGCGGACAAGTTCCAGTCCTTCATGCAGGACGAATTCGGCACTACCGATGGCGGCGAACGGGTGCTGGCCATTCGCGACTGGATCGCGGACAATTTCCAATACACCCCCGGCGCCAGCACCGCGACGACGACCGCGCTCGATACTTTCGTGGAACGGCGCGGTATCTGCCGCGATTACGCGCATGTGATGATTACGCTCGCTCGCGCCTCGACCATTCCGGCGCGCTATGTCAGCTGCTATGCCCCAGGCGTTACGCCGCAGGATTTTCACGCCGTCGCCGAGGTTTTCCTGCAGGACGACACGATCGAAGGCGGCGGTGCATGGCATATCGTGGATGCGACCAAGATGGCCGACCCTGCGAAAACCGCAAAGATCGGGATCGGGCGCGACGCCGCCGATGTCAGCTTCCTGACCAGCTTCGGCGCGAACAGTTTTCAGTACAGCAACGTCGAAGTCCTGCACCGCGATTGATTGCACCCGACCGGTCTTGTGCCGATACGCAACCGGCGTAGGGTGCGCGCTGCTATGCAGGGGCGCGTTTCATGGATTTGGTGACAGTCGATATCGGCGGCACACATGCCCGTTTCGCGATCGCCCGGATCGACGTTACGGGCACTATCACGCTTGGCGAAGCGTATGTGGTGCGGATTGCGGAACATGAGAGCTTTCTGACCGCTTGGCAGCGGTTCCGCAGCGAAAGGGGCGGCGCGCTGCCCGCTTCGCTCAGTCTCGCCATCGCCGGGTCGATCGACGGGGATGCCATTCGCTTCACCAACAACAGTTGGACCATCCCCCTCGCCGCCATTCCCCGCGAAATGGGAATTGCAGAGCACATCGTCGTCAACGATTTCGAAGCGGTCGGGCACGCCGTCGCCCGTATGCCTGCGGGCAGCTTCCACCACCTTGCCGGGCCGGATCGCCCGCTCCCCGATAACGGAACCATAAGCATCGTCGGCCCCGGCACCGGCCTTGGCGTGTCCCACATTCGGCGATCGCGCGACGGATATCACGTTCAGGCAACGGAAGGGGGGCACATGGCCTTCGCACCGTTCGATGCGTTCGAAGATGCCCTGCTCGCTCGATTGCGAATGCGGTACGATCGGGTTTCCGTGGAGCGCGCCGTTTCCGGCCCCGCCATAACAGACCTCTATGGGGCAATCGCCGCACAGGAAGGGTCAATAATGGGTCAACATGGCGAAATCGCAATCTGGTCCGCCGGCCTTGAGGGGTCGGACCCGATCGCGGTTGCAGCGGTCGATCGCTTTTGCCTGTTACTGGGCAGCGTGGCTGGCGATATCGCGCTGGCGCAAGGCGGCTTCGGCGGGGTCGTGATTGCGGGCGGATTGGGCGAGCGCCTTCGCAACCATTTGAAAAACGGCGGATTTGCCGATCGATTCACGGCCAAAGGACGCTTTTCCCAACTGATGCAAACCGTGCCGGTGAAGATGATCGATCACCCCGAACCCGGCCTGTTCGGCGCCGCCGCGGCCTTCGCCCGGCATCGGCGGAAACGGGGTTAAGATGCAGGTCGCGCTGCGTCTCTTCATGGGACGGCGCAATATGCTATGTGGTATGCCAGCCCAATGCGGCACAATATCGGAGGCATGGATAGAATGACCAAATGGATAGGCGGCGCGACAGCCGCAATCGTGCTTGCCTTCGCCGGTGCGACGTTTGCAGGCGAACTGCTGGCGAACGACGAACCACGGCTGGAGGCGGCGGCGGTATCGCTCGACAATGCCATTCCCGTGGACGAGGCGGCAATCGCCGATCACGCTTCGCCGACATCGGACGCCGGCGAACCGACGATGATCTCGCAGCCGCAGATCCAGCCGATCAGCGCCGCCATGCAAGCTGCCGACCAGAAAGCCTGCGGCAAAACCGGCCGATAGCGGGTTCGTCGTCAAGCGCGTGCTGCCGATCGACGGGCCGATCAAATACGGCGAATGGCATTGGGACGACGAAGGCGTCCCGGCCGGTCCGCTGGTGATGACGGTGGATCTGAACGCGCGCGTTATTTCGGTGTTTCGCGGCGGATACGAAATCGGCGCGGCGGCCGTCTTGCTGGGGACGCAGGACCATCCCACACCGCTCGGCACGTTTCCCATCCTGACCAAGGAGAAGGACAATGTGTCGGAAAAATACGACAATGCACCGATGCCTTACACCTTGCGGCTGACCTGGGATGGGATCGCCATTCACGGGTCGGAAGTCGAAAACGGGTTCGCCAGCCACGGCTGCGTGGGCACACCGAACGATTTTGCAGCCAAGCTGTTCGCCATCGCCAAGAAGGGCGACAAGGTCATCATAACGCGCGGCGAAACGCTGGGCGTTGGGGAAGCGATCCTTTAATTCCTGCGAGGTGGTTCGCGAGTGAAATGCCACCCATCACCCGATGCGCGCGCGATCACCCCGGCAAGGTTGGCCGTGCCACGTTCGTTCAGCACTTCGATCAACTTTGCGACTCCGCCGCCATCGGGCGTACTGCCCCATCGTGCGATGATCCGGGTCACCACCCGCAACCTGATTGCGTGGGGTGCGGATGGGCGGTAGCTGGTGGCCACATCGGTAATTTCGACACGATTTTGCCATTCGCGTTCGGTCGCCCAGATCAAGGCGTCTTCGGCATCGGCGAGGTTCCCGGCGCTTGTCGCGATGGCTTGCGTGTCCAGCCAGTCCGCGCCCTTCAAGGCTTCCCGGACCCTGACCCGATCGAATGCCCGATCGCGATTGGAGGGGTCATCGACAGGCACGATACCGGCATCGGCAACGGTTTTCGCTCAATATCGCGCGTCGCCAGTTCAACAGCGGGCGGATCACGGGAAGTCGAGTGCCCGGCACAACACCATTCGCACGAATACCGGACAAGCCTGCGACACCGCTCGCACGGTTGAGGCGCATCAGCACGGTTTCCGCCTGATCGTCGGCATGATGGCCGGTCGCGAGCAAAGACAGATCGCGATCCGTCATCCAATGCGCCAAAGCGGCGTAGCGCGCGTTCCTGGCCTGCAGCCTGCAGATTGCCGCCCCCCACCTTTACCGTCAAAATCGTGTGGGGAACGGTCAACTTACCGCACAAACGCGCCACGAAGGCGGCTTCGTCGCCGCTGGTCGCGCGCAGGCCATGATCGACCGTGGCGGCTTCGACGAAACCGGGTCGTGCGGCGTTGGCCAGCAGCAGCAAAGCCACGCTGTCCGCGCCGCCCGACACTGCAACCCCCAGCGTTCTCCCATCGGGCCACAAACCGGCAGCGTCGCCGGAAAAACGATCGAGCAGCTGCGGCGCAGGGGTTGGGATCAGATCAATTGCAGGTAACCTTCTTGCGGTTCGCCTCGTACTGATTGCTCAACCGTCCGGCGGCGACAGCGGGATATGTCTCGCCGAATTCCGCCAGTGCGATGCAGGCGCGGTTGGTATCGTCCATCGCGATCATTGCGTCCGCAAGATATAGCAGGCTGTCGGGCGCGCGCGCAGCTTGTTTGTCGTCCTGATAATTTTTCAGAAACCACGGTGCGGCATCGCCGGGCTTGCCATCGTCGAGATAGGCCCGGCCCAACAGATTGCGGCCATAGGTCGCGCGGCTGTGGCTGGGATATTTATCGACGAACGCGCTTAATTGCTGCTGCGCTTCGGGGAAGAAGCCCGCTTCCCACAAACGGAAGCCATAGGAATATTCGTCGTCCCCCGCATCGTCCGTCTGCGGCTTGGTAATCGCCTGCACGGCGGCCAGCCGTTGCGGGCTGGGCGCGGTACGGGTGGTGGTGGTCACCGTCGTCGCGTGTGGTGGCCGCCGGCGCTGGACCGCCGGTTGTGGGGCGGGTGGTCGTGGTCGTCGTACTGGTCGTGGCCGGCAGGACGATCTGGCCACTTTCCGTATTTTCAACGGCAGCCAGTCTCGCTTCCATCCCGCGAATGGCATTGCCGTTGAGTTCGATCTGCGCGGTCAGCCCCTGCAACTGCCCTTCCAGCGCGTCGAGCCGGGCAAGCACATCCGTCAACGCCGTGGTCGATCCCGTCGGCGCGGTCGCAGTGTTGCCGGCGGGCGCTGTGATCTGCGGTTCGAAGTAACGGCCATCGCCGCCGGGGAACACCTTGCGCTGCAATGCGCGAACCTCCGCCTCGACTTTACGCAAGCGCGCTTCCTCGCCGCCATCCTGGGCCAGCACCGGGACGGACACACCCCCAATCGCGCACAATGCCAATCCGCCGATCAGGGCGCGGCTCGTCTGGCTGATCATATCGTGAGTACTCCTATGCGTGCCGAATGTCGGGCCATGCGTGTTGCCGCGCTGCGCCCTAACCCGTGCTGAATATCTGCCTTAACCGATCTGCCGCAGCGCGTTAACCATGTCGAGAGCGCATGAATGCCTATCCGCAGGATCGCCGCTAAATCCCATTGGCCGATCGACCCGATCAGGTCGCGGGGGCCGCAGGCGTTTCGCTCTGCCCGCGTGCGAGCAACGATGCGGCATCGACCGCGACGTCCTTCATCACGAAATCGTCTTCCGACAGTTTCGCGACCGACCGACCGTCGATCGTCACGCCGAATGCGTCGGGCCGTCCGGTGCGAATTTGCGGATTGTCGGCATCCTTGGGCACGGCGAACGTCGCGCCTTTCGCCATCTGCCCTTCCGACAGAACGTTGTCCGACGCATCGTAGAAACGCACCCAGACGCCTTCTTCCAGCGCAGTGAACACCACCTGCCCATCGTCCTGCGGCCCCGCATCCGCGGTATCGTCGTCGATCGCAACGGCGGTATCGTCCGGGATCGGCGCGGTGGCCGCCGCCGGGCCGGAGCCGGGCGCGAAATAGCTGCGATAGAAGGCGAACCCGCCTGCAATCAGCAACACCGCAGCAAAGACCCCGAACCACGCCAGACCGCGCGACGGCACTCTTGCCGGATCGCCGGGTTCGAATTGCGCCGCCCGCGATCGGTCCACAGGCGCCGCTTGGCCCATCTCGTCGCGAACCTGCTGTGCGACCACCCGTTCGTCCAGCCCCAGCATCCGGGCATAACTGCGCGAAAATCCGATGGCATAGGTGCGGGCGGGCAATCCGTCGAAATCCCCGCTTTCGATCGCCAGCAGATGGCGTTCCGGAATGCGCGTTTCCGATGCGACCTGCGCCAAGGTCAGTTTCTGGCGTTCCCGCTCGTCGCGCAAAAGCTGCCCGGCGCCGGAGGCTTCATGAGCGTCTGCCGGCATTTCCGTATCGATATCGCCTTCATCCGAAGGGTATTCGTCGCTCATTTGGTGTCCCGCTCGATCCCTGTGACTGCATCGCCGATCAGCCTGCGCCCCAAAAATAGGCAGGGAGGCGTGCTGTCAAGCGAGCATTGCGATGTCGTAAGGCTATTGAGGCAGAACGGCCCCGTCGCGCGACGGTTTCTATCCATCGCCGCTTAATCGCTTTCCACCCCATGGTCGCTCGCCCATTGCGCGATCGCCCCGCGCATGTCGGCGGGGGGATGGGAAAGCCAGCCCGTCATCGCCGTCTGCAACTCGCCCAGATCGATCCGGCGCACCAGTTCCTTGATCGGGCCGACCGCAGCAGGGGTGATCGACAATCGGCGATAACCGATACCCAGCAGCGCCAGCGCTTCCAGCCGGCGGCCGCCCATTTCACCGCATACGCTCAGATCGATCGGATATCCTTCCGTCGCGGTGACGATCCGGCGCAGGAAGCGCAGGATGGCGGGGCTCAGCCAATCGTAACGTTCGGCCAGCTTCGGGTTGGCGCGGTCGGCGGCGAACAGGAATTGCGTCAGATCGTTGGTTCCGATCGACAGGAAACGACAGCTTCGGCGCGAGCACGTCCAGCGTTTCCGCCAATGCAGGCACTTCCAGCATGGCGCCGTAATCGGATCGTTTCGGGCAGTATGTGACGGCGGCTTTTCAGAAATGCCGCCTGCTGTTCGAACACCTGTTTCGCCGCATCGAATTCCCATGGTTCGGACACCATCGGGAACATGACATACAGATTGCGCCCCGCTGCCGCCTCCAGCAAGGCGCGCGCCTGCGCCTTCATCAAACCGCCGCGTTCCAGCGCCAGGCGCAGGGCGCGCCAGCCCATCGCCGGATTTTCGTCATTGGCGGCGTCGCCCGACCGCAGATAGGGGACCGGCTTGTCCCCGCCGATATCGACCGTGCGAAACACCACCGGCTTGTCCCCCGCCGCGTCCAGCACGTCGCGATACAGGCGCGTCTGGCGTTCGCGCTGCGGCATGGTGGCGGATACCAGGAACTGGAACTCCGTGCGGAACAGGCCGACGCCGTCCGCCCCGCTCAACGACAGGGCCGCCATATCGTCGCGCAACCCGGCATTGATCATCACGTCGATGCGCGTGCCGCACCGCGTGAACGGTTCCACATCGCGCAATTTGGCATAGGCCGCCTGGCGTTTGCGGTTGATAGCGAAGCGCGCATCGAACGCATCGCGTAAAGTGCGCGACGGGCGCACGGTCAGCACGCCGGCGTCGGCATCCAGCAACACCTCGTCCCCTTCGCGAACGGTCGCACGCGCTCCGCGTGCCCGGCCCAGCACAGGCACGCCCATCGCTCGCGCCACGATGATGACATGCGCCGTCAGCGACCCTTCTTCCAGCACCACCCCCTTCAACCGGCGGCGGTCGTATTCCAGCAGTTCCGCCGGGCCCAGATTCTGCGCGATCAGGATGGTGTCGCACCGCAATCCCTGTGTTGGCCGCCGTGCCCAGCTGCCCCGACACGATGCGCAGCAGCCGGTTGGACAGATCCTCCAGATCGTGCATCCGGTCCGCCAGCAGCGGGTCGTCGATTTCGCGCATCCGCATCCGCGTGCGCTGCTGCACCCGCTCGATCGCGGCTTCGGCGGTCAGACCGCTGTCGATCGCTTCGTTGATCCGGCGGCTCCACCCTTCGTCGTAAGCGAACATCTTGTAGGTTTTCAGAACTTCGACATGTTCGCCCGCCGCGCCGAATTCGGCTTGCGAGGTCATGTGTTCGATCTGATCGCGCATCCGGTCGAACGCGCCGTAAACCCGTTGCCGCTCCGCCTCGATATCGTCGGCCATGACTTGATCGATGGTGACGCGCGGCTGATGATAGACTGCCTGGCCCGCGCCCAGCCCTTTCACCAACGTCAGGCCGTTCACCGTGCCGGGACCGGTCATCGCTTCGGTCAGGCCGAGCGCTTCCTCCTCGTCCACCATTTCATTGTTGGCGATCAGTTCGGACATCACCATCGCGGTGGTCTGCAGGGCCTCGATCTCCACCTCTTCGTAACGACGCGGATCGACATGCTGGACGCACAGCACCCCCACCGCGCGTTCGCGATAGATGATCGGCACCCCGGCGAAGGAATGAAACTTCTCCTCCCCGGTTTCCGGGCGGTACTGGAAGTCGGGATGCGCCTTCGCCTCCGCCAGATTGAGCGTTTCGTTCTGCGCGGCGATCGTGCCCGTCAAACCTTCGCCGATGGCCATGCGCGTTACGTGCACGGCCGCCGCATTCAGCCCGCGCGTGGCGAACAGTTCCAGCATGCCGTCGCGCAGAAGATAGACGGAGCACACCTCGCTATCGAGGTTTTCGCCCACGATTTCGACCACCTGATCGAGCTTGCCCTGCGGGTGCAGCCGCGATGCCATGACCTCGTGCAGGCTGGTCAATATCTGGCGGGCGGATGCGGCGGCGGTCATGCGCGCAAGCTAGAGCAGATGGCCGTCGCTGCAAAGCGAATGGTGGGAAGCCGCGCCCTCGCGCTGGGCGCATCAGTCGCCGGTCAGCTCTTCCTTTATCCGCAGCTTTTGCCGCTTCAACTGTTTGACCGCATCGGCATCGGGTCGCGGGCGCGATCATCTCTTCGTGCAATCGTGCGTCGAGGTTGGCGTGTTTGGTGGTGAGGGCGCTGGCGTGAGACGAATTCATACGAACATTCTCCCTTTGCAATCGGCGACTCGCGCTAGATGCGGCAGCCGGATCGTCATACAATCACAACAATTCCCGCTTGCGAAGGGGGAACCACTCTCTATTCGCTGCAGGGGTGCATATCGGCGGCGAGCTGTGGAAGGGTGTGGTGCGTGAGCGAAGCGGAAATGCGAAAGCGGCTGGAACTGCTTGTTAGCGAACACCGCGATCTGGATGCCGCGATCGGCGCGCTGACGCAATCGGGATCGACAGACCAGATGCAGATCGCGCGGCTGAAAAAACGCAAACTGCGCCTGCGCGATCACATCCTGTTGTTGGAAGACAATCTGACGCCCGATATCATCGCCTGACGTTCATCCCGCGCGCGGCGGCCGTTTGCCGTATCACTTCGGGACAAGGCAGGTTTTACACACATCCGGGCACGGGCCCAACTGGCGCTGCGAGTCGCGCTGCGTTAGCGGGGGTGATGGCCGAAGCTTCCGACATGAACCGCTATGTAATCGAAAGCCTGTACGAACAGGCACTGGGCATTGCGGACGACGTGCGGGCCGCATTCGAACTGACCCCGCCCGCAACGCGCGACAGCCCGCCCGATCTGACGCGCATCGCCCTGTCGGTGGAAGGGCTGCGAACGACCACGCGCATGATGCATATACTGGCCTGGCTGCTGAACCACCGCGCTTATTTTGCTGGCGATCTGAATGAATTTCAGCTGCGGCGACATGGCGTATTGCCGAACGACCGGCCAGCCGACCCTGAACAGCTGGCGATGCTGACCCCGGTGACGCAGGCATTGGTCGAACGCACCGTTGCCCTGCACAGCCGGGTCAGCCGCCTGGATGGCGCATGGCGCGAACGGTTCGTGATGCATCCACCGGCGATCGCGCGGTTGCAGGAACGGTTGAAACTGGCGGTCGTTTGAACGCGCGCCCGGCGATTACACCTTGCCAAGCGCCGTGTTCCAATTGGCGACCCGCCTCGCGCGCGTTTCCGATGACATTGCGGGTTCGAAAGTTCGGCCATTCCCCCGCATAATCGTCGTCGCCTCCTGCAGATCGGCGAACAGCCCTGCCCCGACGCCGGCCAGCATCGCGGCCCCCAATGCCGTCGTTTCCACGAAATCCGGTCGCACCACCTGTAAGTCCAGCACATCGGCGATATCCTGCGCCATCCAGTCGTTAGCGCTCATCCCGCCGTCGATCTTCAGCGATGTCCAGCGCGCGCCATCGGCAGCGAAGGCGCGGGCCAGATCGTGCGTCTGGTGCGCCATCGCCTCCAGCGCGGCGCGGGCGATATGCGCGTGGTCGCTTGCAAAAGTCAGGCCGGTAATCGCCCCGCGCGCATCGGGTCGCCAATGCGGCGCGCCCAGGCCCGACAGGGCCGGAACGATAACTACGCCGCCGACTGTCATCGACGGACCGCGCCAGCTCCTCCGTCTGCCGTGCCGTCTCCACGATGCCAAGCCCATCGCGCAGCCACTGCACCAGACTGCCCGCGACGAAGACGGACCCCTCCAATGCGTAGATCCGTTCGCCCGCAATCTGATACAGAACGGTTCCAAGCAGGCGATTGTCCGATTGCGGAATATCGGCCCCATTGTTGGCCAGAATGAATGCGCCCGTTCCGTAAGTCGCCTTGGCATCGCCGACATTCAAACATCCTTGCCCGATAGTGGCCGCTTGCTGATCGCCCGCCAGCCCGGTGATCGGGATCAATTCGCCCAGCAGATGCGCCGCGGTCATGCCGAACTCGCCCGCACTATCGACGATCTGCGGGCAAGGCATTGCGCGGTACGCCCATCAATTCGCACAGTTCGGGATCGAACCCGCCGCCGTCCAGCGCCATCAATTGCGTGCGGCTGGCATTCCCCGCATCGGACAGATGCGCCCCGCCCGTCAGTTTGAACACCAGCCAGCTTTCGATCGTGCCGAAGGCCAGCCTTCCTTCCGCCTGCGCCGCTTGAACGCGGGGCTCGTTATCCAGCAGCCAGCGCATTTTGGTGGCCGGAGAAATACGGGTCGAGCAGCAATCCGGTCCGTTCCTGCACCATCCGCTCATGCCCGGCATCGCGCAATCCTTCGCAGAAATCGGCTGTGCGGCGGTCCTGCCATACGATCGCGTTGGCAAGCGGTTCGCCCGTGCCCTTGTCCCAGGCGACGACCGTTTCACGCTGGTTGGTGATGCCGATGGCCGCGATACCATCCGCGCCGCCCGCCCGTTCGACCACTTCGCGCGCGCAGGCGAGCGTGCTTTCCCATATTTCGGTCGCATCATGTTCGACCCATCCGGCGCGCGGGTAATGCTGAGTCAGATCGCGCGCCGCGCTGTCGCGCAATGTGCCGTCGAGTGCGAACAGCATCGCACGGGTGGAGGTGGTTCCTTCATCGAGAACCAGAATGGTTTGCGTCATGCAGCCAACCTTGCCGCCGTCCATCGCCCTCGACAAGTCGACAAGCGCGGACCCATAATAGCGGACATGGGAAAGATACCGGAAAAGCCGTGGCCGACCGGGCTGGTCGAACGCTGCGAACCGCTGGTCGCGCGGGTGCTCGCGCCCAACCCATCGCCCTATACCTTTACCGGCACGCAAACCTATCTGGTCGGCAATGGCAGGGATGTCGCCGTGATCGATCCCGGCCCGGCGGACGAAGCGCATATCGATGCGATCATAGCAGGCGGTGGGCGATGCGAAACTGGCCGCGATCCTCTGCACTCACACCCATCGCGATCACTCCCCGGCGGCAGGACCGCTCGCCCAACGAACCGGGGCGCCCATAATCGGTTGCGCGCCGTTGGTGCTGGCGGATGACGGGCCGCGCGCCGACGCGCCGTTCGATCGCGACTTACGCGCCCGACCGCGTGTTGACGGATGGCGAAAGCGTGGCGGGCGATGGCTGGACCCTGACCGCCGTACACACGCCCGGCCACACTTCGAACCACCTGTGTTTCGCGCTGGAAGAAGCGGGCGCACTGTTTACCGGCGATCATGTCATGGGCTGGTCCACCAGCGTCATCGTGCCGCCCGACGGTGAAATGGCGGCCTATATGGCCAGTCTCGACAAATTGCAGCGCCCGCGACGACCGCATCTATTACCCCGCCCACGGCCCGGCGATCGACAAACCGCAGCCAATTGGTGCGCGGCATGATCGGCCATCGCCGCCAGCGTGAGGAGCAGATCATGCGGCTGCTGGACGACGAGCCGCAAACGATCGACGCCCTGGTGCCGCAGATGTACAAGGGGTTGGACCCACGACTGATCCCGGCGGCGGGCATGTCGGTCAAGGCACATCTGCTCGATCTGGAACGGCGCGGTACGGTTGCGCGTTCGGGGTCGGACGGTGATGGGGAAATATGGCAGACGATCTGAAAACCGCTGAACGACAGCGCCGAAACGCTTGTGCCGCAGGCGGAACGACCCAGGCCGCTTGCCCGTGTGCAGGCCGTGCCGTGGCTGATCGTTATCGTCCTGTTGGCGGCAGTGGCCTGGCTGGGCTGGCGTGCATTCTTCTATCAAGAGGAAGGCGATCCGGTCGGCAGCGCGATGCTGGCGTTCGAAAAGCAGAACTCGCTGACCGTGTTCTCCTCCCGCTTCGAAGTCGTGGCCGAAAGCGAGGACGAGCGCGGCGTGTTCGGTGTCGATATATTGAAAAGCCGGCAAGCCGCGATCATCCCCGCCACGGTCGAATACCGCTCGATCTGTCGCAGATGGACCGCGATCGGTTCGCGTGGGACGCAGGTTCCGAAACGCTCGATGTGATCCTACCCGTCCTCAAGATTTCCAGACCCAATCTGGATGAGGCGCAATCCAAGGTCTATACCGAAGGGAATTACGTTACTCGCGATGCCTCCGCCGATCTCAGCCGCAACAATTCCGTGCAGGCCGAACGCCGTGCCGGAGCATTCGCGAGAAATCCCGAAGTGCTGGCGCTGGCCCGCGCGGCGGCCAGGATGCAATCCGGCAGAACCTCGCCATCCCCCTGCAAGTCGCCGGATATGGCGACGTTACCGTAAATGTCCGTTTCGACGGCGAGAAAGAACCAGCATGACCGACCAGTCCCACCCCCTGACCGGAACCGATCTGCGCGCTGAGATCGACCGGCTTCGCAAGGACAAGAACGCCGTCATTCTGGCGCATTATTACCAGAAGCCGGAAATACAGGATCTGGCCGATTATGTCGGCGACAGTCTGCAATTGTCGCAGATGGCGGCCGACACCGATGCCGACGTGATCGCGTTCTGCGGGGTCAAGTTCATGGCCGATACGGCCAAAATACTCAGCCCGGACAAAATCGTGGTGCTGCCCGATATGGATGCGGGATGCAGCCTGGAAGACAGCTGCCCGCCCGAAAAGTTCAAAGCTTTCCGCGAGGCGCATCCCGATCACATCGCGCTGACATATATCAACTGTTCGACCGAGGTGAAGGCGCTGTCCGACGTGATCGTCACCAGTTCCAGCGCGGAAACCATCCTGCAACAGATCCCCCGCGATCAGCCGATCATTTTCGGCCCGGACCGCCATCTGGGTGGCTACCTCAACCGCAAATTCGACCGCGAGATGCTGCTGTGGCCCGGCGTGTGCATCGTGCACGAGGCGTTCAGCGAGCGCGAACTGCTGAAACTGATGCAGCAGCATCCCGGCGCGCCCGTGGCCGCGCATCCCGAATGCCCGCCCCATGTCGTCGATCACGCGGATTACGTCGGATCGACCAGCGGCATCCTGAAATTCGCGCAGGATTTCGAAGGCGATACGCTGATCGTCGCGACGGAACCGCACATCATCCACCAGATGGAAAAGGCGATGCCGGACAAGAATTTCATCGGCGCACCGGGCGCGGACGGGAACTGCAACTGCAACATCTGCCCCTATATGGCGCTCAACACGATGGAAAAACTCTACGCCTGTCTGCGCGATCTCGAACCGCGGATCGAAATCGAGGAGGGGCTGCGGCTGCAAGCGAAAAAAAGCCTCGACAAGATGCTGGAAATGGCCAGCGGTACGGTGGGTATGGGCGATTTGGGGCGTGTCTGACCCGGCCCAGGCGCGCACGCGAATGAACCTGCCAGCTTACCGCGACGTGCCGCCCCATGCTGGCTGAGTTCCGCTGGTTCTGGGCACGGCTTAACGCGAATTACTGGTTCTACCCCGCCCTGTTTTCGATCCTGGCCGCCATCCTTGCGCTGGTCATGATCTGGCTCGACCGGTCGGGACTGGCTGCGTTCCTGAACGATGTGAACTGGATCGTGCCGGCGCGACCCAACGGCGCGGCCAACATGCTGACCGTCATGGCCGGGGCGATGATCGGCGTCGCATCCACCGTGTTTTCGATCACATTGGTCGCGGTGACTTATGCCAGCGGCAATTACGGGCCGCGCCTGCTCACCAATTTCATGGAGGATCGGGGCAATCAGCTGAGCCTGGCGACGTTCATCGGCAGTTTCGTTTACGCGATGGTGGTGCTGCGCGCGGTGCGCGCGGAAGATGAATCGCCGTCCAGCGGGGCCGAAGCGGCGGCGACTGCCCTACCCGGTTTCGCCCCGCAACTCTCCTTGCTGACCGCCTATGCGTTGCTGGTCGGCTGCGTGGCGATGCTGGTCTTTTTCCTGCACCACGTCCCCTCCAGCATTCGCATCAACAAGGTGCTGGCGCAGATCGGCCGCCGTCTGATGAAGATGGTGGAGGAAACCTATCCCATACGCGACGAATATCGCGATCCGCCGCAACCGCCGACGGGATTGCGCGTGCTGGTCAAAGAAACCGGCTATGTCGAGATGATCGACTACGAAGATCTGGAAAAGATCGCGCGCGATCACGATTGCCGGATCGCCTTGAAAGTGCGTACCGGCGATTTCATTCACGAGGGCATGGAACTGGCGGAGCTGACGCAGCGATTGCCGGACGAAGATATGACGTCGTTCTTCGACGCCTTTTCGATTGGGGCGTTGCGAACGCCGGACCAGAATCCGGAATTTCTGATCGACGAACTGGTGGAAATCGGTCTGCGCGCGCTCAGCCCTGGCATCAACGATCCCTTTACCGCCATTACGGCGATGCATTGGCTGGGCGCCGCCACCGCAGAGCTGGGCCGTCGCGATTTGCGAAAGGATGTCTGCGGAACGGTCGAGGATGGGGAGGATTGCCCGATCGTGCCCCTGCCCGACGATTTCGCCCATTATCTGGCGCGCGGGTTCGGCGCGATGCGAAGCGCCATCGCGACCAGTCCGATGGCGACGATGGTGATGTTCGACTGCCTACGCAATGCCGCCGCCCTGATCGAACGCAAGGAACATATTGCTCTGCTATGCGAAGAAGGCGAACGGCTCATCCAGCAAACGCGCTTCGCTCTGAACGGCCCCGACGCAAAGCGGGCGGAAGAACGGTATCGCACGTTCAGCGCGGCGATGCGCTGAACCGGCGACCGAGCACCAGCGCGGTGCCAAGCAGGACCATACCCAGAATATCGAGCGCGCCCAAAGCCTCCCCGAAATCGTACCATCCGGTCAGCGCCGCGACCGCGGGCTGTGTCAGCAAGGCCAGCCCGATGATCAGCGGCGGAAAATGGCGCAGGGAAAACACCAGCAACCCCTGCCCGACGATCTGGCTGAGGCCCGCCAGCACGATCAGCGGGGTCCAGTCGGTCGGTCATGACCGGTTCCCCGCGTATTATTGCGATAGCCAGCAGAACCGGCGACCCGGCGGCGCATACCCAGGTCAGCAACGCCCAGCTGCCCAGCCCGGCTCGCGCCTTTTGCAAGATCAGCAGATACACGGCGTAGAACAGGCCCGCCAACAGGCAGAACAGATCGCCCGCCAACGTCGCCGTCGATAGCTCCAGCGACCGACCCAGCAGAATGGCCGCGCCCGCCAATGCGCTGCCGATCGCCAGCCATTCCATCCCGCGCGGCAATCTGCGCCATAGAACGAAGCTCCAGACCATTAGCACCAGGCTGCCCGAATTGCCGAACAGGGTCGCATTGCCCAGCCGCGTCGTGCCGATGCCGACGTGCCAGCTCGCCAGATCGAGCGCGAAGGCGATCCCGGCCAGCGCCACGGCGAATAGGACCGGCCGCCCCATTTTCATCAGCGGCTGACCAGTTCGTTCGGGCAAGCAGGGCCAGAAACGGCAAAGCCAGAAACAATCGCCAGAATGCCGCCGAAACAGGGCCGCTATCGGCCAGCCGAACCGACCACGGGCCCAGCGCGAGCGCCACGTTCCCCGCGATCAGCGCCGACAGCAGCAGCCATCGTGCCGGCGGCCCTTGCCCACCCGGCGTGTTCGATGCGCCCGGTGTGTCGGCCTGCGAACCGGCGGGATTGGCGATTGTCTTGTCCACTGCGCTGCCTTACGCAACCGGCACGTTTTGAACAGCACCGTTCCGTTTTGGAGATACCCTTTGCACGACGCCCTATTTCAGCCCATCGACCTCGGCGCGATCCATGCGCAGCAACCGTATCATGATGGCCCCGCTGACTCGCGGCCGTGCAACCACGCCCGGTTCGATCCCCAACGATATGATGGCGACCTATTACCGGCAGCGCGCCAGCGCCGGGCTGATCATCAGCGAGGCGACCGGCATCAGTGTGGAAGGGCTCGGCTGGCCATCCGCGCCGGGTATCTGGAGCGACGAGCAGGTCGAAGGCGTGGAAGCCCATTACCAGGGGTGTCCATGACGAAGGCGGCACGATCGTGCTGCAGATGTGGCATATGGGCCGGCTGGTGCATCCCGATTTCCTGGACGGCGAAGCGCCCGTCTCCGCCTCCGCCACGACCGCGCCGGGGCACGCCCACACCTTTGCCGGACGCAAGGATTATCAGCCCGCGCGCGCTTTGCCGACGGACGAGATTGCGCGCGTGGTGGAGGATTATCGCCACGCCGCCGCCAACGCGAAGAAAGCGGGCTTCGACGGGGTTCAGCTGCATGGCGCGAATGGCTATCTGGTCGATCAATTCCTGCGCGAAACCACCAATCTGCGCGATGACCGCTATGGCGGTCCGCCCGAAACATCGCGTGCGGTTCCTGCGCGAAGTGCTGGAAGCGTTGATCGGCGAATGGGGCGCGGACCGCATCGCTGTTCGCCTGTCCCCCAATGGCGAAACGCAAGGGTGCGACGACAGCGATCCTGCGGCAATTTTCGGCGAAGCGGCGCGGGTGGTGCGAAGATCTGGGCCTCGCATTCCTCGAACTGCGAGAACCGGGGCCGGACGGTACGTTCGGCGCGACCGACGTGCCCAAGCAAAACCCGCTGATCCGCGACATCTATTCCGGACCGCTGGTGCTCAACAGCGATTACGATGCCGCGAGTGGCGCAAGCGATGTTGCGGCCGGAACGCTGCGATGCCATCGCTTATGGCCGGCCGTTCATTTCCAACCCCGATCTGCCCGCGCGGATTGCCGCAGACGCGCCGAGTTTGCGCCCAATGTGAACGTACCGCAAAGCTGGTACCTGCCGGGTGCGGAAGGGTATATCGATTATCCTACCCCGGCGAGAGGAACCGGCGTAGACCCCTTGATTGACCCTGTTCGGCGTCTTGTTCACCCCCGTCGGGTGACGCGCTGTCCGGGGACTCTGCCTGCATCGTCGCCATCACCATCATTCATCGGCAACGGATGATTTCTGCGCGGAGATTGCGACGTCAGAGTATCCAGCGGGATCATCTCGTCGCTGATCGATCCGTCCAGCACTTCGCCCATCGCTTCATTGGTGTCGTTGCGCGCCGGTTGTGCGGCGGGTTCGTCCGCGTCGTTGCAACTGGCGAGGACGAGGGCGAGCGGCGGCAGTCAGCAGGATCGGGCGTATGGTCATGCGCCGCCCTTTACGTCCGATAGGCGGCAAGAAAAGCCGGATGCGGGCGTGCAGCTTCGCATCCCATTGCGCCGCGCCGACATCGTGGCCCAGCCGCGCCAGACTGGTGACGCCGTATTCCGCGATCCCGCACGGCACGATACCATCGAAATGCGACAGGTCGGGATCGAGATTGACCGAAAAGCCGTGCATCGTCACCCAGCGTCGGACGCGCACGCCGATCGCGCCGATCTTCGCCTCCCGCCCGTCGATATCGCTGCGTCCAGATGCCGATCCGCCCTGCCGCGCGCCAGCTTTCGACGCCGAAATCGGCCAGCGTATCGATCACCCAGCCTTCCATCGCATGGACGAAACGGCGCACGTCGCGCGCATGGCGAGTCAGGTCGAGCAGCGCATAACCGATCCGCTGCCCCGGCCCGTGATAGGTGTAGCGGCCGCCGCGCCCCGCCTCCACCACATCGAAACGCGGATCGAGCAGTTCACCGCCCGCCGCGCTGGTTCCGGCAGTATAAACCGGCGGATGTTCCAGCAGACCAGATCAATCTGCCGCGCCGTCCCGCCGCAATCGCGCGGTTGCGCTGCTCCTGCGTGGCCAGCGCATCGCGATAGGGAACGGGCGCGGCTCCGCTCGCCATTCCACATCCGCGAAAGGGGCCGGCAGCGGCGTGTCCGCATATCGCACGTCGGGGGATGGGTGCATCATATCCATTGCGTGGCGCGCCCGCGTTCGGTTATCAAGTGCCGATTGGGCAGGCATTGGGTGGAATTTCCCGGCGGATGAGGGACGGTTTATGAAATTCGATATGGGGCAGGCCTGGTCGCAGGCGATGGCGATGATGTCGGCCAATCGCGATCTGCTGGTGATTATCGCGGGCATTTTCATCTTCCTGCCCACCCTGGCCATCGCCGTTGTTCGTGCCGGAAATGGCGGCAACTGAACCCACACGCAGGCGGACCCTGCCGATCCGTTCGCGCCGATGATGAAGCGTCTATTCCGAAAATATGCGTCGCGATCGTCATTTCCTCGTTTATCCAGGCGGTCGGCACGCTGTCGCTGTTCGCCCTGTTTGCGGAACGCCGCCCGACCGTCGGTGATGCGATCGCCAGCGGGCTGCGGGCGCTGATCCCCTATTTCCTCGCCTATATCCTGTTTTTCGCGGTGATCGGCGTGGCGTTCGCGGTTCCCGTGGCATTGCTCGCGAATGCGGGATCGACGGCGATTGCCGGGCTGGTCGGCGTGATCGCTTTCGTCGTGTTCGTCTATCTGATGGTGAAGGTGTCGCTGCTGGCCCCGGTCATCGTGATCGACGGGATCGTCAACCCGATCAAGGCGCTGACCCGATCGTGGAAGCTGACCAAGGGCAACAGCGTGCGTCTGTTGCTGTTTTTCGTCCTGCTGGTGATCGCGTTGCTGGTGGTCGCGATGGTGATCGGCTTGATCTCGACTCTGATAACCGGCCTGCTGGGCTCCGGGCACGGTCGTCGCGATGGTCACGGGCATCATCAACGGTTTGCTGGGCGCGATATGGACTGCGATCTTCATCGCCGTGTTGAGCGCGGTGCATCGCCAGCTGGCCGGCCCATCGTCCGCCGGTCAGCGAAACGTTCGAATAACCGCTCCGTTCCTTCCAGCCCCAGAACAGCTGGCACGGCAGGATGTTCAGCGCTTCGAACCCGCTGTCGATGCGGGCGAAATGCTTGGCCATGAAATCGCGCGCGGCGGCGCTGAACTGATAGACCAGAAACGCGCCGCCGGGGCGCAGGATGCGATGGGTCGCCGCGACGATCTGCGGTCCGACGCCATCGGGCAAGGTCGAAAACGGCAGGCCCGACAGAACGTAATCGGCATGGTCGCGAAGCCATGCGTCCGCACGATACGTTCCACATCGGCGGCGGATCCCAGGACGGCGGTGAAACGGCTGTCGGTGATCGTTTCGGTTCAGATAATCGATAAACAGCGGGTTGGTGTCGATCACGATCAACGCGCCGTCCTGCGGCAGTCGTTCCAGCACCGGATAACAGAACGTGCCGACGCCGGGTCCGTATTCGACGAACAGTTTGCATTCGTCCCAATCGACCGGGCGCCAGCATCTTCGCGATGGTGAAACGCGACGATGGGATGATCGACCCGACCATTCTTGGGATGTTGCACGAACCCGCGAAAGAACACGCCCATCTGGCCGGCGAGCCCGGCTTGCCCGCTGCATCGACGCGTTGCGCGGCGGCGTGGTGGATTTGCTGAACTGGGGCACGGGTCGTCCTGATGCAAGGGTTGGGGCGCGCAAGCGGGCTTCGGCGCTGTCGTTCGCAATCGCCGCAATAGAAGCGATGGCGGTGGCGCAACCCTCGCGCGGATTGCAAGTCGCGATGCATCGGCCTAGCGGCTGACGTTCCATGCCCGCTCCATCCCGATCCCGATCCGTCCGCGCCCCGCCCAACCGACATCGGTGAAACCGCCGCGCACGATTTCGCGCGGGCGGATGGGGCTGCTGTTCGCGGTGATGCTGACGACGGCGGCGGGCAACACCGCGATGCAATCGGTCATGCCGTCCATCGGCACGGCGCTGCAGGTCGACGACGTGTGGATCAGCCTGGCCTACACCTGGTCGGCGTTGCTGTGGGTCATTTGCGCGCCGATCTGGGCGCGGCGATCGGACCGGCGCGGGCGCAAGGCGATGATGGCGCTGGGGCTGATCGGTTTCATCGTGTCGTTCGCGCTGTGCGGGATCGTGCTGTGGTTCGGGCTGAGGGGGCTGATCCCGGCCCTGTGGACTCTGTTGCTGTTTGCCGCTGCGCGCAGCCTGTATGGCGGGTTCGGTTCCGCCGCGCCGCCCGCCGTGCAGGCCTATGTCGCGTCGCGCACGCCGCGCAGCGGAACGCACGCAGGCACTGTCGCTGATCGCATCCAGCTTCGGCCTGGGCACGGTGATCGGCCCGGCGCTGGCGCCGCTGCTGGTGTTTCCTGGCCTGGGCCTGACCGGTCCGTTCGCGGCTTTCGTGGTCTTGGGCGTGGTGACGCTGATCGCCCTGCGCCTTCGCCTGCCCAACGACGAGCCGCAATTCGCGGCGCGCGGCTCCGCCTACGATGCGCCCTACGGTTCTTCGGGGTCGCGCGACCGCGATACCGATCACGGTGATGATGCCCATGATAGTGCTAGCGATGATGCCCGTGACAATGGGGGCGAGGTAGGCCTGACGAACCTGCCAAGCAACTCAACTGGCTGGAACCGCGCCTGCGCGGCTGGGTGGTCGCCGGCCTGCTGGGTGGCCATGCCCATGCGATGGTGCTGGGCTTTTCAGGCTTTCTGGTGCTCGACCGGCTGGATTTGCGGGCCGATCCCAGCGGCGGGTGCCGGGCCGGTCGGAATCGTGCTGATGTGCGGGGCGATCGCGACTTTGCTGGCGCAATGGGGCGTCATTCCGCGTATGCATCTGGGTCCGCGCGCCGCCATCTTGTGGGGCGTGGCGCTGGGCGCGCTGGGCACGGTGATGTTGGGCGCTTGCCGACGATCTGCATGCCATCGCACTGGGGTACTCGCGTCGCATCGCTGGGCTTCGGCCTGTTCCGCCCCGGTTTCAATGCAGGCGCATCGCTGGCGGTGATCGCGCGCCGAACAGGGCGAAGCGTCCGGCATCGTCGCATCCATTACCGGTGCGGCCTTCGTGTTCGCCCCGGCGCTGGGGGTGTTGTTGTACAACGCGTCGGACTGGTTGGCCTTTGCCGTGGTGGGCGGGTTGTGCGCGGCGGTGTTCGCGATCGGCTGGCGACAGTTGACGGCGGACGAACAGATGACGCGCGATCGCAGCGGCTGACCCGGATCGGCAATAGCGGCGCGGGAAAGTTCGACGCGGCTGTTGCAAATGAGAATTGTTCGCAATAGAGGATCGGCATTCTTCTGCTTGCCCGATCGGACTTCCATGATTCGCCGCCTTCGTTTCGTTGCCCCCCTGCTTGGCACGACCGCATTCGCCCTGATCGCCTGCCCGGCTTCCTCCGCGACCGATGCGGGGTCCGATGTCGGTGCCAGTTCGCAAGCCGATGCCGACCGCGACTATCTGCCAAGTGACATCGTGGTGACCGGGGCCAGGAACGGCTACACCATGCAGGACGGGTCCACCGCCACCAAAACGCCCACTCCCCTGATCGACGTGCCGCAAACGGTCGCCGTCATCACCGACGATCAGCTGGCCGATCAATCCATCACGCAACTGGGCGAGGCGTTGCGCTACGTCCCCGGCATCAGCCTGGAAACGGGCGAAGGGCATCGCGACGAGGTGTTCATTCGCGGTCAGGAAAGCACTGCCGATTTCTACCTCGACGGTCTGCGGGACGACGCGCAATATTACCGTTCGCTTTACAATGTCGAACGGATCGAGGTTCTGAAAGGCGCCAACGCGCTGATCTTCGGGCGTGGCGGCGGCGGCGGGGTCATCAACCGGGTCAGCCGGACTGCCAATTTCGCCGGCCGGTCGGTGAACGCCAATGCTCAGGTGGACAGTTTCGGCGCGTTCGCCCTGACCGCCGATGCCAACGCCCCGCTCACCGATGGTATCGCCGCCCGCATCAGCGCGACGTACGAAGAATTCGACAGCCATCGCGACTTCTACGAAGGGCGCTTCGTCGGCATATCGCCCACCGTCACCGCTCAGATCGGCCCCGATACGCGCATCACCGCGCATTATACCTATGACGATGACAGCCGAGTTGGTCGATCGCGGCGTTCCGGCGCTGGATGGAGAGCCGGTGCGCGGGTTCGACCGAGCATTCTTCGGCGTGCCGGGGTTCAACGATGCCCGGTCCAAAGTGCATATCGCTCGCAGCCGGATCGACCATCGCTTCTCCGCCGCATTGTCCGCCAATGCCAGCGTGCAATACGCCAATTACGACAAGGTTTACGCCAACATCCTGCCGCGCGGAACCGACGGCAGCACGGTATCGCTCAGCGGGTATGAAGATTTCACGGACCGCGAAAATCTAATCGGACAGATCAATTTCATCGCCGAATTCGCCACCGGCCCCATCGGTCACACGCGTGCTCGCCGGGTTCGAAGCGACGCACGCAGGATACGCAAAACGGCCGGTTCGACGCGGTGTTGAGCGACGCTGCCATACCGCTCGCGCGCAACAGCGTGTTTCCGTCCGTCGGCCTGACTCCGCTGGTCCGCAACCGCGACAGCGAACTTGGCGTGCTGTCCGCTTACATTCAGGATCAGATCGCGATCGGCGACCATCTGGAGATCGTCGCGGGGCTGCGCTGGGACCGGTTCGATCTCGACACTGTCGATCTCTTGACCGGCATCGACGGCAGCCGGGTGGACGAAAAGGTCAGCCCACGGTTCGGCATCATCGTCAAGCCGATGCCGGACCTGTCGCTCTACGCCAGCTATTCGCAAAGCTTCCTGCCGCAAGCGGGCGATCAGTTTCTGATCCTGTCGCCGGGCGCCAGCGCGTTCGAGCCGGAGCGGTTCACCAATTACGAGGTCGGTGCGAAATGGCTGATTACGCCGCAACTGTTCGCCACCGCCGCCGCGTTCCGGCTGGATCGGACCAACACCCGCGCGGCCGATCCTGCCAATACCGGGCTGACCACGCTGCTGGGCGAAAGCCGGGTGGAGGGGTTCGAACTGAGCCTGACGGGTGAAATCCTGCCGGGGTGGGAAGCGAATATCGGCTACACCTTCCTGGACGGATCGATCACCAGCGACAGCGTGTTCGCCGATGCGGGAACCCGGTTGCAGCAATTGCCCGAAAGCCAGATCGCGGCCTGGAACCACGTCGATCTGACGGACCGGTTCGGCATCGGGCTGGGCGTCATCCATCAGGGCGAACAATTCGCCAGCTTCAGCAACGAAGTCGTGCTGCCGTCGTACTGGCGGTTCGACGCAGCGGCGTATTACGAGGTGAACGAGCGGGTTTCGGTGCAGCTCAACATCGAAAACCTGTTCGACGAAAGCTATTTCCCCAGCGCCCACGGGGACAACAACATCCAGCCCGCCAAACCGTTTTCGGCGCGCGTGGGCGTGCGGTTCAGCCTGTAGGGATCATTCCGCATCACGCATCGCCGGAACCGCGCGGGCGGCATCGGCGGCATCGATGCCGGGCGCAGGTGCGGCGCTGATCGTTTCCTGTCGCCGCGCAACCCGCCCCGCCTGCTGAATGGCGCGAGCCAGCCGCGGATAGACGCCGCAGCGGCACAGATTGGGGATCGCCGCCGCAATTTCGGCTTCGGACGGGTTGGCGTTCTTCGCCAGCAAAGCGGCGCCCGCAATCGCGATGCCCGGCGTGCAGAACCCGCACTGGATCGCCTGCTGCGCCACCAACGCCTGCTGCACCGGGTGCGACCGGTCGCGCGCCAACCCCTCGATCGTCGTGACGAAGCGCCCTTCGGCCTCTGCGATGGTGATCAGGCAGGACCGCAGCGCCTCCCCATCGACGATGACCATGCACGCCCCGCAATCGCCCACGCCGCAGCCATATTTCGTGCCGGTCAGATTGGCGGCATCGCGCAGGGCCCACAGCAAAGGCGTGGCCGTCGTCCATCGCGAATTCGACCGGACGGTCGTTGACGGTCATGCGCGACATGGGGCCGCCCGATCAGTCGCGCCAGCTTGTATCGATGCGGTCGATCCGGCGCTTCCACGCTTCGAAATCGAACAGGCCCGCCCCGCCCTGCGACGTCATCTGCGACAGATCGCGCTGATGCACATCGACCACGTCCTGCGGATACGTGCAGCGGCTGCCCCATGCCCAAGGTCGCAACCTGTATTTCGCAGGCGCGCTGCAATGCCCACATCTGTACGAACATTTCAGGCAGCGTGCGCCCGATTACGACCGGCCCGTGATTGCGAAGCATAAGGATGCGTTTGTCGCCCAGATTTTTCACCAGCCGTTCGCCTTCTTCGGACCGGACCGTGACCCCTTCGAAATCGTGATAGCCGATCTGTCCTGCAAAATTGCAGGCGTAGAAATTGGTCGGCAGCAACCCCTGTTCGCTGCTGCATACCGCCATCGTGGCGGTGGTGTGGACATGGCAGATCGCGTGGGCGTGGCTGAGATGTTCGTGGAAATAGGCATGCTGGGTGAAGCCCGCCTTGTTGACCATATATTTCGAACTGCCGATGGTGTTTCCCTCGACATCGATCTTCACCAGGTTCGATGCCGTTACCTCGTCGTAAAGCAGGCCGAACGGATTGATCAGGAACGTGTCGTCTTCATCCGGCACTTTCACGGAAATATGGTTGTAGATCGATTCCGACCAGCCGAGATGGTCGAATATGCGATAACATGCGGCGAGATCGAGCCGGGCCTGCCATTCGGCATCCGTGCAATCGATGTTCGGCCCATCGGCCGGTTTTAGCTGCGTCGCCATAATCGTCTCCCTCGCATTCCCGGTCCGACCGGTATCGCACGGCTGCCCCGGTGGGGGCAAGACATCGCTTCCCATGATGGCCGCCGCCCGCTACCGCGCGGGGATGAACCGGACTGCCAAACTGACGCGGGGATCCATCCGCGGGCATCTGGTGTCGCAAACGCTGCCGATGATCATCGGCGTGGCCGCGATCATGTCGATCGGGCTGGTCGATGCGTATTTCATCGGTCAGCTGGGCGCCGGTGCAGCTGGCCGCGATCGCGTTCATCTTTCCCATCAGCGTGTCGCTGACCAGTCTGGGCGTCGGCATTTCGGTGGGGATCAATTCCGTCGTCGCGCGAACATTGGGCGCGGGCGATCACGATCTGGCGGTGCAGCGCGCCAATGTCGGTGTGCTGTTCGCCCTGGCGGCAGGCGTGCTGGCCGCGATCGCGCTATACGCCCTGCTCGACCCTCTGTTCGCGCTGATGCAGGCGGATGAGGGGCAAATGCGCTTCATCCGCATCTATATGCAGCCCTTCGCATTGGGGTTCCCGTTGCTGATGGCGATCATGGGTCTGAACGGAGTGCTGCGCGGACAGGGCGCGGCGAAACTGACTTCCATCGTTTCGATCACCTATGCCGCCGCGAACTGGGCGCTGGACCCGATCCTGATTACCGGCGCATTCGGGTTCGAAGGGTTCGGCATTGCGGGCGCGGCCTATGCCACGATCGCGGGATGGGCGATCGCGAGCGTGCTGGGATTCGTCCTGCTCGCCCGGACCGATCTGCCGTTCCAGCCGATGACTTTGGGCGCGCTGGGTATGGCGAAGGTGGTGCAGGCCATTCGCGCGATCGGCGCAGTGGCGGCCCCGGCGGCCTTTTCCAACGCCATCAATCCGATCGGGCTGTGCCGTGCTGACCGCGCTGATCGCCACGCAGGGCGAAGCGGCGGTGGCGGGGTTCGGTGCGGCGGGCCGGTTGCAAAGTTTCGCCGTCGTGCCGCTGCTGGGCCTGTCCGCATCGATCGGCGCGATCGTGGGGCAAAATTGGGGCGCGGGCCTGCCGGACCGGTCCCGCCTGGCCGTGCGCTGGGCGTTCGGGTTCTGCCTGGCATACGGCCTCGCCATCGCCATGGTGCTGGTTTGGGGCGCGCGCTGGTTCGCGGGGTTCTTTTCGGACGATCCGCAGATTATCGACCAGTTCCGCGACTATCTGACCATCGCCGCCTGGGGCTATGCCGGGTTCGGTCTGTTGATCGTCAGCAACGGCGCACTGAACGCCGTCGATCGCAGCAACACCGCCTTGCTGCAATCGGTCGCGCGCGTATTCGTGGTGATGTTGCCCGTTGCCTATCTGCTGCGGTCCGTTCTGGGCGCGGACGCGATTTATACGGCGGAACTGGCTGCGAATGTGCTGGGTGGACTGGTCGCGGCGATCATCGTGCTGCGCGTGCTGTCCGCCGCCAACACCAAAGCCAATACAAATGCGGCCAGGTCGCAAGGGGACGGGGCCGCCACACAATGATGCGCGGCGTTGCACCTGCCGCTGCGCTGCAAGTTTGTTAACTATCGCATGACATAGCGACCCGATGATCGATGGGCTTTGCGATGGATGATCTGCTGACCGAATTCGTTGCGGAAACGCGCGAAATGCTCGCCGCGAGCCAGGCGGAACTGATCGCGTGGGAAGCCGACCCATCCGATCATACCCGCCTCGATGCCATATTCCGCATGGTCCACACGGTGAAGGGCAATTGCGGCTTCTTCGATTTCCCGCGCCTCGAAACCTTGAGCCACGCCGCCGAAAGCGTATTGGCCGATATTCGCAGCGAACGCCGCTGCGCCGACGCGGCGCTGGTCGATGCGGTGCTGGCGGTGATCGACCGGATCGGCATGCTGGCCGACATGATCGAGGCTGGCGACGACTTGGCTCTTGGGGCAAGCGACGATTCGCCCCTGCTCGACGCGCTGGGGTCCAGCGATACGCAATCCGCCCCGGAAACGCATCCAAACGCTCACGCAAAAACGCCCTTGCTGGAACTTGCCGAAAAAACGGATGCGTCCGCCGCACCGACCGCCATCCGTTCGGTGCGGCTGCCGGTCGATCTGCTGGACCGCGTGATGAACGGCGTGTCCGACATGGTGCTTGCCCGCAACGATCTGGCCCGCCGACTGCGCGAGGGGGACGGCGGCGCGCACGCCGCCGCAATGGCGCACGCATTCGATCATCTGACCGGCATCCTGACCGATGTGCGCGAAGCGGTCACCAATATGCGGATGCAGCGGATCGGCCATCTGTTCGGCGCCCTGCCCCGTTTGGTCCGCGATCTCTCCGCCGATCTCGACAAGCGGGTGCTGGTGGAAATCAACGGCGACGATGTCGAACTGGATCGCGAAATGATCGAAAGCATTCGCGATCCGCTGACGCATATCATTCGCAATGCGATCGATCACGGCATCGAAATGCCTGCGGACCGGGTCAAAGCGGGCAAACAGGCTGCAGGGCTGTTGACCATTTCCGCTTGGCAATCGGGCAACAAGATCACGATCATGGTCAGCGACGACGGCCACGGCCTGAACGAAGATGCCATCGGTGCCAAAGCGGTCGCCAACGGGATGCTGACTGCCGACGCCATAAAAGCGATGCCGCGCGATGATATTTTGCAGCTGATATTCGAACCCGGCCTGACCACCAAAGCCGTTGCCAATTCGATATCCGGGCGCGGCGTGGGGATGGACGTGGTGCGATCTAATCTGGAACGGGTCGGCGGTTCGATCCGCACCATCAGCGCCCCCGGCGAAGGCACACGGTTCGCACTGGAAGTGCCGTTGACGCTGGGCATCGTGACCGCCCTGACCGTGGGCGTCGGGTCGCATCGCTTCGCCATTCCGCGCTCCTACATTCAGGAACTGCGCCAGCATTCCTCAGGCGACGAGGACGAGAGCGCTTTCACTCGGGTCGGGGACAGTCGGATGGCGATGTTCCGCGGGAAACGGGTTCCGGTGGTGTCCCTGGCCGATCTGCTGGGATTAACGGTCGATCCGGTGGAAGAGTGCGCGACGCCCGGTGAAACCGTCGTGATGGTCCGGCTGGCGGACGGGTCTATCTTCGCGATGACGGTCGATACGGTATTCGATCATGACGATCTGGTCATCAAACCCTTGCCCCCCGCTTTGGTGCAGGCAGGCATCTATGCCGGCACGACTTTACGAGAGGACGGCTGCCCGATGCTGATGCTGGACATGCCCGCCATCGCCGACCGGCTGGGCCTGGCGGACGTCAACACCATCCGTTCCGCACGCCGGGACGTTACGGACGATATCGTGGCGCAGCCGGACGCGGCAAATCGCGTGATCGTCGCCGTCGGGTTCGACGGGCGGCGCGTGGCCGTCCGCATGACGCACTTGCACCGCATCGAAACGATTTCCGCAGCGGAGGTGACGCGGGACATGGCGCAGGGCGGGATGGGGAACGGCAATTTCGCGTCCGTCAGGGGCCGGATCGTTGCGCTTCACGGCCTGCCACCGGGTCCATTGCCGGACAAATTGCGGTGTCTGCGTCTGACGTGCGGGGACGGGGACGTATCCTATTGCGTCGCGACGGTCTGCGATTTCGCAGCCATTTCAGGCGCCGTTACCAGGACACCGGGACTGGCGGGATCGGAAGGCATGGCCATCGTGGATGGCGAAGTGACCGTTATCCTCGATCCTGCCGCGTTGGTGAATGATGCCCCGGTACTCGGCATCGCCATTGGCAGCGCCGGAACGGCGGCGCGCATGATCGGCGAACTTGCCCTGCTGACGTATATCGCCGGGCACTTGGCGGCGTTCCGCGCGGCGGATGTGCGGACCGTCATCGAACGGCCCGCGATCACGCCCGTCCCCCTGACGCAGCCGCATGTTCGCGGCGTGGCGGCCCTTCGCAGCAAAGCCATGACCGTCATCGACTGCGCCGCCGCGACCGGTTGCGCGGATGATCGCGCAAAGGATGCCGACCAGATGGCCATCGTCGTCGATCTGGATGGGCACACTCACGCTCTGCTGGTGGACAGCGTCCGCGATGCCGTGCCGTGCCTTGCCGGTCCACAACCTATGGCGGGCGATATCGGCGCGGGCTGGCGCCGGGTGACGGACGGCATGATCGAAACCGATCTCGGCCCCGCCTTGCTGATCGACATTCGCGCGCTGGTGAAAGGGCCGAATGCCGCAGTTCGGCTGCCTGCGATGCAAGCCGCGGGTTCGTAGAAACACGCATCCGATACTGCCCCGATCTTTAAGCCGATAGTTACTATCACTCCCGTAACACGGCATAATCTTTCGCCCCAACATGATGGACGTAACCCTATGAAAACCTGCCTGATCGTCGATGATTCCCGCGTCATCCGCAAAGTGTCGCGCCACATTCTGGAATCGCTGGCGTTCGATGTGTCGGAAGCGGAAAACGGCCAGCTGGGGCTGGAGGCGTGCGCGCAGGCGATGCCCGATGTCATTTTGCTGGATTGGAACATGCCGGTGATGACGGGCATCGAATTCATCGTCCATCTGCGCCAGACACCGGGCGGCGACAAGCCGAAAGTGGTGTTCTGCACAACCGAAAACGACGTGTCCCACATTAGAGAAGCGATCGGTGCGGGCGCGGACGAATACATAATGAAACCGTTCGATCACGAAACCCTGCAGGTAAAACTGCAACTGGTCGGCTTCGAATAAACGCCACCGGAACGCCGCGCCGTGTCCTTTGCGTCCAACCATACCGGACCCGTCAGGGTCATGATCGTGGACGATTCCATCGTCGCCCGGACCGCTTTTACCCGCATGATCCACGACCCCGTCCACCGCCGGGTCGTGGCCAGCGTGGGAACGGCGGAACGGGCGTTGGAAGAACTGGCCACCAACCCCGCCGACGTCATCCTGCTCGATCTGGAAATGCCCGGCATGGGTGGGCTGGAGGCGCTGCCGCGCATCCAGCGGCTTGCGCCCGACACGCAAGTTCTGGTGGTGTCGTCGCTCGCCGCAGAGGGGGCGCGGCAGACCCTGACGGCGCTGGCGATGGGGGCCGCCGACACTATGGCGAAACCTGTGTCCGGCGCGTTCGACGATCATTACCGCGACACTTTGATCGCGCGCATCACCGCTCTTGGTCCGGTGCGGGGCGTAAGGCCCCCAGCCGATCCCGAACCGCACCGCGCCGCGAACCCATCCACGCTGCCGCCTTCGATACTCGCCATCGGCGCATCCACGGGCGGCATTCACGCGATCGGCCAGTTCTTGAACCACTTGCCCGCCTGGCTGGATGTGCCGATAATCATCACCCAACATCTGCCTGCAAACTTCATGGACGTGTTCGCGCAGCAGATCGGACAGCTGTCGGGCCGTGAAACCCTATTGGGAACGCAGGGCAGCTCGGTCCTGCCCGGTCGCATCATCATCGCCGATGCGGGCGGCCATGCCGTGGTGGAGAACACGCGCTCGGGCGTCGCCATCGCCATCGACCGCACGCCCGTCGCCAGCAATTGCATGCCGTCCGCCGATCCCATGTTCGCTTCCATCGCCGCCGTTTATGGCAAGCGGGCCGGCGGCGTGGTTCTGTCGGGCATGGGACGGGATGGTTGCAGCGGCGCGCGCGACATCTTCGCGGCGGGCGGGCGCATCTACGCGCAGGATGCCGCAACATCCGCGGTGTGGGGCATGCCCGGCGCGGTCGTCACTGCCGGACTGTCCAGCGCGACCCAGCCGCCGGCACAGCTCGCCCAGACGATCGCGCGCCTGTACCCTCACCCCCTCGCACGCGGCGATGCCGACAATGCCAACGATGCACGCATTCGCCAGCGGGTGACCGCATGATACATCACACACAGGCAAGCCACCGCATCATCGCGCAAGTGCTGGCCGACTACACTGGACAGGAACTGTCGGAAAGCAGGCGCTGGCGCATGGACAGCGCGCTTGGCGGACTGATCCGCCGCAACGGCCTGGCCGATCTCGACGAACTGGCCGCCCGACTGTCGGCATCCAACAGCGATCCGCTCGCGCATCAAACGGCCGAGGCTTTGCTGAACAACGAAACCTATTTCTTCCGGGATCCGCGCATGTACGAGGTGTTGGCCAACGACGTCCTGCCCGACCTTGCCGCAAAGCGTGCCGACACACGGCGGCTGTCGATCTGGTCCGCCGGATGTTCGACGGGGCAGGAGGCGCTGTCGCTTGCCATCATGTTCGCCAGCGATCCGGCGCAATGGGCGGACTGGCATATCACGATCGACGGGACGGACGTGTCCAGACGCGCCGTTACGCAGGCGCAGGGTTTCACTACAGCCAGTTCGAAATCCAGCGCGGTTTGCAGATGGGCCAGATGATCGACCATTTCGATCAGGTGTCGGGCGATTGGTCCGCACGCGATCATCTGCGGCGGATGGTGTCGTTCAAGGTTCGCAACCTGCTCGATCGCCCATCGCTCGGCAATCGATCATACGATCTGATCCTGTGTCGCAACGTCATCCTCTATTTCGCGAGCGCGCAGCGACTGGTCGCGTTCGATCATTTGCGCGAATGCCTGGCGGACGATGGCTGGCTGATGCTGGGCGCAGGCGAAGCGGCGCTGGGCCATACGGACAAATTCGCAGGGTCGAAGCTCAATTCCTGCCTGCACACGCCTTCCCACGCCCAATCCGTTTCGTTTGGGGCGGACAGGCGAAAGCACGGCGATAAAGCCGAAACCGTGACGCCCCACGCGCGCCGTTCGCCTTACGCGAACCGCGTATTCGCGCGTTAACAATTCGGCAAAAGTTGCGGTAAATTCCAGGTTTACGGTTCGTTAGCGCATGGCCGCTATATCGGGAACGGTCGCATCAGACGCCGTTTCGCCCGGAGGATCATGGCACTGCTTTTCAATAAAGATGACGCCATTTCCAGCCGGGCGTTCGTGTTCGTGCCGATCTTCGTGCTGACTGCGATTTTCGGCGGTTTCGCCGCCGTCGTAATGATCGGCGCGCCGGGGCCGTTCGGATCGCCGGTGGTCGTTCTGGGCCTGGGCGCGGTTACCTATTCCCTTGCCGTCGGCATGTTGGGGCGCACCGGCATGTCCGCCATCGACCGGCTGGAAAAGCTGGGCATGACGGACAGCCTCAGCGGTTTGCCCAATCGGCGCGCCTTGCACATCGATACGCAGCACGACGCCAAAAACGGCGACGAGGTTGCGATGGCGCTGATCGACCTCGACGGATTCAAATTGGTCAACGACCATTTCGGCCATTTCGTCGGTGACCGCGTCATCGTCGAATGCAGCGTCATCCTGCGCGATGTCTGCGGGACGGAGGCCCGCTGTTACCGGCTGGGAGGGGACGAGTTCGCGCTGACCATGATCGGTCCGGTCGCCGGCACGATATTGGAGGGGATCTGCCGCACCTTTCTGGAACGATTGTACAAACCCATCCGCATCGACGATCGCGATATCGCCATCGGCGCCAGCATCGGCCTGGCCCGCAGCGCCGGGGCGGACGATCTGGGTTCGTCCGAATTGCTGCGCCGGTCGGACGTCGCAATGTACGCATCCAAAAGCGGCGGCAAGATGCGTTGCACCTGGTTCAAGGAAGATTTCGACAGCAGCCGGGCGGCATTGCGCGAAATGGATGGCGAATTGCGTCACGCACTGGCGCATGACGAATTGCGCCTGCTGTTCCAGCCTCTGGTCGATGCCAATTCGCGTGAGGTCGTGGCGGTGGAGGCGTTGCTGCGTTGGGACCGGCCCGACGGTACGTTCATCGGACCGGACGTGTTCATCCCGGTCGCCGAAGAATCCGGTCTGATCAATGCCATCGGCCTGTGGGTGCTGCGCCAGTCATGTCGCGAGGCGATGGCGTGGAACGACATCAAATTGAGCGTGAACATTTCCGCCGCGCAGTTGCGTAACCCGGAATTTCCGATCCTGCTGGGACAGATACTGGAAGAAACCGGCTTTCCTGCAGAACGGTTGGAACTGGAAATAACCGAAACCAGTCTGGTGCTCGATCCCGTGATCGCCGAACGCTGTCTCGACGTCATTCGCGGATTCGGCATCAGCGTGGTGCTGGACGATTTCGGGACCGGCTATGCTTCCATCGGTTTCCTGCGCCAGTTCCGTTTTCATAAACTGAAGCTGGACCGGTCGCTGATCGTCGATTCCGCGCGAGACGAAAGCTCGCTCGCCATGATGCTGTCGAGCATTTCGATGGCCCGCGCGATGAAGATGAACGTCACCGCGGAAGGCGTCGAAACGCAAGGGCAGGCCGATATGGTCCGCGCCGCCGGTTGCGACCAGATCCAGGGTTGGCTTTATTTCAAGGCGCTGCCACCCGGTGAAATCGCGCAGCATCTGGGTGCGCCCTTGCCCGAACCCGTGATCGCGGAACTGCTGCCCACGCCCATCCCCACAAATCGGATTGCAACATGAGCGACATGACCCCCATTGCGCGTGAAGTCACGAACGATTTCAACGCCGTAAACCGATCCGAAGCGAAGACGATTGCATCGCCGCAGGCGCCGGGTGCAGCTCCAACGCCTGGAAACTGGTTCGCGCGCCAGTCCATCAAAACGAAACTGCGCGTCACATTCATCGGCAACACTCCTGTTCGCACTCCTGATCGCTATCATCGTCGCGTCCGCTCTGTGGATCCGCCCGCACAGTCAATATCGAACTTTCCGATCGGCAGAATATAGCCTTGAGGGCCGGGGACATGGCGCTGGAACTGGACGAATTGCGACTTGCTCTGGCTCAGGCGGAAACCACCGCGCCGGCCGATACGATCGTCCGGGCCGATATCGGTTTGACATCCATCAGCAGCGATCTTTCGGATATGTCGGCACTGGCCGCGCAGTCGATGCCGATCGGCCGTTCCGATGATCGAAACCATTCAGCGCGATCTTGCCAGCCTGCCGCGATGCGCGGCCCGCGGACCTGCCCCGGCGCGTCGATGCCGTGTCGCGCAAAGTCGCGGCATTGCGGCTGGATGCGCGGATGTATGCCGGCAGCGCACTGGACGATATCCGGTCCACGATCGGATACGCGTTGGTGATCCTCGTCATTATGACGATCGCCGCATGCCTGTCGTCATGGCTGGTGCTACGCTTTTTCGACCGCAGCATCGGCGACGCTTTACGAATAATGACCGGTCGGCTGGACGACGTATCGAAGGGGGACTTCACATCGCCCATTCCGGGCAGCGATCGCCAGGACGAAATCGGCGCGATGGCCCATGCCATGAAATATTTCTGCTATGTCGGTGGACGCGCGGAAAAAATGTATGCCGAACAGGTCGAAGCCGGCAAGGTGAAGCTCGAATTGCAGGAGGCGCGGGAGCGTGACCGCATCGAACAGCAAGACAGCCACGCGGCGGAACTGGACGAACTCGCCGCCGCGTTCGAACGGACCGTGGGCCAGATCGTGACCGGCGTTGCCGCCGCTTCGGCCCAGTTGAAAGACACCGCGACCTCTATGGAAAGCATGGCGCAGACGACCTCCGAACAGGCATCGCAGGTCGCGAGCGCAATGGAGGAAGCATCGTCCGGCGTGACTGCGGCAGCTGCGGCGAGCGACGAATTCGCCATGTCGATCGGCGAAATCAGCCGCCAGGCGGCATCGTCGGCGCAATTGGCGCGGCTTGCCAACGATTCCACCGAACATGCGGACGCGACGATTTCCGCGCTGTCGGATTCCGCGACGCAGGTCGGGCAGATCGTCCAGATGATCCAATCCATCGCTCAACGCACCAATCTGCTGGCCCTCAACGCATCGATAGAGGCCGCTCGCGGTGGGGAGGCTGGGCGCGGCTTCGCCGTGGTCGCATCCGAAGTGAAGGAACTGGCCGCGCAGACCAGCCGCGCGACCGAAGAAATCGCCGAACAGATCGCCGGGATGCAAGGCTCCACGCAGGCCAGCGTCGGCGCGCTACGCACTATCTCCGATCATGTGCATCAATTGGAAACGACCGCCATTTCCATCGCATCCGCCGTGGACCAGCAATCGGTCGCGGGCCGTGATCTGGCGCAGAACATCGACATGGCGGCACGCAGCACGGACGACATTTCGGGACATGTGACGCAAGTGCGCGAAAACTCGCTGGCGACCGGGTCGGCGGCATCGCAAGTGCTCGGTTCCGCCACGCAGTTGGAAACCCAATCGGGCGAACTGCGCGAACAGGTCGAACGGTTCATGCGCAGGTTCCGGGTCGAAAAGGCGGATGCATCCGCTGCATGACCGCCCGCATAACGGGTGTGGTGCGCCGCGCCGCTGGCTTGTAAGGGCGTAAGGACGCATCGCGCCATCCGCATTCGAAAGCCACACCCCATTATGAAGATCGTCGCGATCGGCGGAACGCCCCGCCCCGACAGTTCCACAGAACGCCTGCTCGGCGTCGCCAGCGCCGCCGCCGCCGCGCAAGGGGCCAGCGTACAGACTTTCGGCGGGGCCTATATCAGCAAGCTGCCCTATTATGGCGGCGTCGGCCACATCGACGGCACGGGATCGGAAATGGTCGCCGCCGTGCGAGAGGCGGATGGGATTCTCATCGCCAGTCCAGGCTATCATGGGACGATATCGGGCCTGATGAAAAACGCGCTCGATTATATCGAAGATCTGTCGGGCGATGCGCGCGTCTATTTCGATGGCCGCCCGGTCGGGCTGATCGCGACCGCGTTCGGGCATCAGGCGGCAGTCAGCACGCTTGCGACTCTGCGATCCATCACGCATGCCCTGCGCGGTTGGCCCACCCCGCTGGGCGCGGCGATCCGCACCGAAGCGGACAGTTTCGATCCGGCTGGTGCGCTGGTGGATGAAAGCGCCCGCGACCAGCTGGAAACCATCGGCAAACAGGTGCTGTTCGCAGCCGGACGGCTCGCCTGATCGAAACCGGCCTGCGCGCCTATTCCCACCAATAGGGCAGGCGCGTTGCCGTCCCCGTCTCGACCTCGTTCATGGTGCGCGCATCGTATAGCCGCCCGCCCAGCATCACCTGCGCGATGTCGTCCGAATTGGTGATATCGGCGCTGGGGTCCGCCGTCAGCACGATCAGATCGGCCAGCTTGCCGACCTCGAGGCTGCCGATGTCGCGTTCCATGCCCAGCGATCGGGCGGATTCGATCGTACCGGCGCGCAACGCCTCGACCGGGCTCATCCCGCCGCGCACGAACGACCACAATTCCCAATGCGCGCCGATGCCCGCCTGCTGGCCATGCGCGCCGATCGATACTTTCACGCCCGCATCGGCCAGTTTCTTCGCTTCACGCGCGGCTTCATCGTCGACGAACGCCCAATCGGGCGCCTTTACCCGGCGGCCATTGTCCGCCAGCAATCGCTGCGGGGGCGTGTGGACGAGCAACGGGTTGCGCCACACATCGGTCGCCTGCCGCCAATACGGATCGCCCGCCAACCCGCCATACGTCACCACCAGGGTCGGGGTGTAATTCGTCTGGCTTTGCCCGAACATCTGCAAGGCATCGTCATACAGCACCTCCACCGGGATATTGTGTTCCAGCGTCGAATTGCCGTCCGCGACCAGCGCCATGTCCATACCGTAAAGCGATCCGCCTTCCGCCACGACCAGCATGTTTTCCGCAGCTGCCGCGCGCACGACCTGCTGTCGCTGTTCGCGCCTTGGCTGGTTGTAGTTCTTCACCGATACGCCGCCCTGTGCCTTGATCCGGCGGACATGCGCCAGCGCATCGTCGTAATTCTCGATCTGCGCGTAAACGCCCGGCGCTTTCGCACCGTAGATGATCTCTCCGGTCGAAAAGATGCGCGGGGCCAAGAGCATTCCCGCCTGCTGCCGTTCCGCTGCGGCGAAGATCAGGCTGGCGCGCGACGATGGATCGTGCAGCGTGGTCGTGCCGAGTGCAAGGTTCTGCACCAGCGTCCAGTTCTGCTGCGGTATCAGATCGCCCGTCCCTTGCGCGCCATGTGCATGGGCATCGACCAGGCCGGGCATGATGATCCGCCCGCTAACATCGATTTCACGCGCGCCTGACGGAATGGGGGTGTTCGCGCGCGTACCGATCGTGACGATCCGATCGCCGTGAATGACGACTACGCCATCCGCGATCGCGCCATCGCCCTCCCCCGACATCGTCAGAATGCGCGCGCCGACCAGCGCCACGACGCCATCGGGCTTCGCCGCACGGTGCGTGGCGGCAAGCGAGGCAACAGGTTGCGTCGGCGGCGTAAAGCCCGTGACCCCGTCTATTGCCGGGGCGGTCGTGAACATCTGCGCGGTGGTGGCGCCGAACAGGCCCGGCCCCATGCTCCAGTTCAATTGCGACCCATTGCCCGACCAGCCGAGAAAATCCGCGCCGCCGCTGCTGACGGCAGTGACCGGCAGAGCATCGGCTCCCTTGCCCAAGGTCACGGTCGCCCCGCCGGGCAGCAACGGCGCAACGAACGCCTCGTAATTCTGGCGGAACGCGACATGGCGCCCATCGGGCGATACGACGTATTCGGTGATCAGCTCGCCTTTGGCATGGGTGCGTTTTGCCTGACCGTTGAGATCGGTCGATACCAGTTGCAGCCCATCATCGCCGCGCGCCGACATGAAGATACGCTCACCATCCGCGCCGAATTGCGGATTGCCCATATCCTTCGTCACCAGCCGCGCTTCGCCGCCGGTCACGGCAATTTGATAAGTGCCGGGGTTTTCGGAAAATTCGGGGTCGGTCAGATAGCCGCCGGCCATCTTTTCGAACACCAGGCTGCGGCCGTCCGGCGCGAAGCGGGGGCTGGCATAATGCCCCTTCGTCGATGTGACCACCTGTGCATTTCCGCCATCGGCATCGCTGACCACGATCTGCGCCAGATCGGCATCGGTCCACCGGACATAGGCGATCCGGCGGCCGTCGCGCGACCAGCTCGGCTGCATTTCCAGCGCATCGCCGCCGCTGCGCGTCAACCGCCGCGCCGTGCCGCCGCGCACCGGTTTGGTGTACAATTTCCCCAGCGTTTCATAAACTACATCGCGCCCATCCGGCGATACGGCGGCGAACCGTACCATGTTGCTTTGGAAAGTATCGGGCGACACATCGATGACGGGATGCGGCGCGTTCGCGACCGCGCGGGTGTCGTTAATTGCGAACGGTATCTGCGCCGCGCCGCCGCCATCGGCGTTCACGCGGTTGAGCTTGCCCCCGGCCCAGAACACCACCGATCCGCTGTCCGGCGTCCATGCCATGTTCGGATAGACGCCGGTTACTGCCCAGGTTTCCTGCACATCGCGGTCGAGATCGGCGAATGCCATGACCTCTTCGCCCGATCGCAGATCCTTGACCCACAATTGCGACTGATCCTTGTCCCGCCGCACGAAAGCGATCCGCCGGCCATCGGGCGACGGCGTCGGCCGCACCGCTCCGCCATACCCGCCAACGGCCGTGCTGACCTCTCCTGTCGCAAGGTCGTAGCGTTCGATGTCGAAGATACCGGTGACCGAATCCTGCGCGTATTCGAAGATAGGGCCGCTGGTGGTGTTGCGGGTGTAGTAGATCGATTGCCCGTCCGGCGCGTAGGTCGGTTCGCCCAACTCTTTTTGCAACGCCTCGCTCGCGCGCTTGACCAGTTGCACCCCTGCGCCGCCCGACACATGATAGAGCCAGACTTCGCCGGTGCCGAGCGAACGCCCAGTGGTGAAATGCTTCTTCGCAACGAGATATTCGCCGTCCGGGCTCCAGCTCGGCTGGTTCAGCAAGCGAAACTTCTCCTTCGTCACCGCGCGCTTGTCGCTGCCGTCGGCGTTCATCACCCAGATATTGTCGCCGCCGCCGCGATCGGATGTGAAGGCGATGCGCCGCCCGTCGGGCGAAAAGCGCGGCTGCACTTCCCACGCCATACCGTCCGCAATGCGCGTCGGCGTGCCGCCCGTAATGGGCATCGTGTAGATATCCCCCAGCAACGAGAATGCCACGCGGCGACCGTCGGGGCTGACATCCACATCCATCCAGGTTCCCTCGTCCGTACGGATGGGCACTTCGTTCAAGAGTGAAGCCGGTGGGGGCGTTGACGTCCCATTTCGCCGGGTCCGCGGCATTCGCATCGGGCGTTGCGGGGTCGATGCGGGCGTTGACCTGCTGCTGCCGCTCCAGCGGCGCGGCAGTTTCCTGCGACGCCTGGGTGTCCTGCGAATCCTGCGCGGCCAGCGGCGCGGCAATGGCAGAGCTTACCAACAGCATGGCGGCAGTGGCCGACATCCGTGCGCCGGTGCGGTTGGTGCGGGAGGGGGTGCGGGCGATCATCGTGCTCTCCTGAAACTGTTCGCGATCAGGGTAGCGCGGCGACTTCGATCCGTCATGGTTTTTACAAAAAGAACCTTCAGCCTTCGCGAACGGCGCGCAGTGGGTGGCGAATATCGGCAGTCCAGGGGTTACAGACCAGACTGGGCGCGTATCCCCACCGCGCCGCGCGCGCGGCCTGTGCAGCCGTCATCCGGGGAGCGCCCCTATACGCTGCATTGCCGTCGCGAATGGCGCACGACGCGGCGTCTTGCAGCACCGGACCGGCATCGACCTGCAGGAAAGTGCATAAAGAGGACAGAACCTTCCCCGGATCGGCAACCAGATCTTCGTAACGGACCACGATCGCCGCGTGTAGAAAGGGAAGGTCGCGCGCCATGCGGTCATATGCGGCAACACCGTAATCGACGATTTGCGCCGCTGGCCGATCGACCCACTTCGCCAGCGCTGCCGCCATCGCTTCGGGATGGCGCAGGATGACGACGAACTGCGCCATCGGGAACAGTTGCTGATACAGGCGCATTCGTGTCAGATTAACTGGCGATTTCTCTATCCGCCATGCGGTTTCGTCAGGCGTGAACCAACGGTCCCAATCGCTTCGCATCCGGTCGCGCGTGACGGCCGTGTCATACGCGCACCCTTCGACCAGATGCTGCGCCGGATCGGTTGCATAATGGGCCGGTCGTCCGTGTAAAGCGGTGTGCGGGATGGCCCCTTGCAGATAGCACCCTTCGTTTTCCGGGGCGGGGGATCGTTCGATGGCCGCAACATCCGGATGCCTCGCCATCAGTCTGGTCAGCAAGCTGGTCCCCGTACGGTGGAGGCCCGCCACAAATAGATACCGCCCCGCAAAGTGCATTTCCGCCAACCGTTCCTGTCGAATGGATACCGAAGCGCAGCACGCCATCGATCGAGCTTGGAATGATCCGCCGCGCTTGGTCGATCCGCGATTAATCTTTGTAAATAATGCCAACGGCCTATCGGGCTGTATAGGACGGCTCGGAACACTCGAACAATCGAACGGGGGCCTTGCCATTAAAATCGCCGTTATCGGCCATATCCGCCATGCCATCGCTGCGCCGTTCATGGGTGGAATGGAATTGCATTGCCATGCGCTGGTGGCGGGCCTGCGCGCTCGCGGCCATCGGGTTACGCCATTTGCAGCCAAGGGCAGCGATTTGCCCGATTGCGTGCCGATCTGCGATGCGCCTTACGAACAGGTGCTGCCGTGGGCGCAGTGGCGCGGGACTGATGCGCTTTACACGTATCAGCAGCGCGCTTTCGAAGCAGGGTGGGCTGCGATCCTGAAGGGCGATTTCGATGTGGTGCACAACAATTCGCTGTTTCCCGATTTGATGGACTGGGCGGCGCGCGATGGCATCGCGATGGTTACGTCGCAGCATGTTCCGCCCTACCCCCTAATGCGCCGCGCGGTGGAGGCGGTGCGTGATGCCCCTTCGCAGCAGATCACCGTCACGTCCGCCGATCAGTTACGATTGTGGACGGGCGGCGCGTCGTCGAACGTCGCGGTGGTTCATAACGGTATCGACGTCGCATGCTGGCCGGTGCGGGAACAGCCGGGCGAAGGGTTGGTATGGTTCGGGCGGATCACGGAAAACAAGGGCGCGCGCGAAGCGGTCGCGGCTGCGGTGATGGCCAATACCGCGCTGGATATTATCGGCCACATCGAAGATGCGGACTATTTTCACCAGGCGATCGCGCCCCATCTGTCGGCCTCCATCCGCTATTGCGGGCATCTGTCGGGCGATGCTCTACGCAATCGGATTGCAGGCGCGGCGGCCGCCATCGTGACGCCGATGTGGGACGAACCTTTCGGTCTGGTCGCGATCGAGGCGATGGCGAGCGGCGTTCCGGTCATCGGTTTCGACCGGGGTGCTTTGCGCGAAGTGGTCGGACCGTGCGGCGTTCTGGTTCCTGCCGGCGATATTGCGGCATTGGCGAATGCGATGGGCAGATGGACCGACATCCCTCGATCGGAATGCCGAATGCGGGTGCAGGATCATTTTTCCATCGCTGCGATGATCGCAGGTTACGAAGACGCTTACGAGCGAGCCATCGCAGGGGCCGCTTCCGCCTCCAACATGTCGAGAACGGCGGCGCTGCTGGCATAGGGTTGGTCCGCCTGCTGACGCGTCAGGGCAAGGTCGGCCTCCACCGGATCGCGCAATTTGCGCCAGTCGTCGCCGTCGCGTTCGATCAGCCCCATCAAGACGAAAGCGCGCAGCCAGTGCTGCATCGTCGGCTCCCCCCATTTCGCCTGAAACTGCGCGGCGTTGGCCATCACGCTGTCGAGATGGTGAACCGGCGGCATGTGGTGCGGGTGATGTTGATGGTAAACCTTCGCGTCGCGCACCCAGTGAATTGCGATCCCGGCGGCGGCAACACTGCGCCCGAAATCGGTATCTTCCCCGCCATAGCCGACAAAGCGTTCGTCGAAGCCGCCGCTGCGCGCGAAATCCTGCGCCGTGATTGCAAAATTGAGCGACCAGAAACACCGGTAGTCCCGGCATGTCGCGGTGGGCGTCAGCGGCGGACCGGCGCGTTCGCTATGCGTCACGGCCATCCGATCGAAGGCTGCAAAATCGAGAGTGTCGGTCGGGGCGGATTTGGGCAGATAGCCTACCTCCCCCATCAGCAACCCTTTCGCCATACGGTTCGCGGCGATGTAGTCCCCGACCAGAGCCGGATGCGGCATACAATCGACGTCGAGGAATATCAGCAGTTCGCCCGTCGCTTCGTGGCGGCGCGGTTACGGGCGGCTGCCAGCGGAATGCCGGACGTACCGAGCATGATCTGCCGCACGAGAAACGGCGTGTCGGGCAGGTCGTAGGGTTCCTGCTGCATAACCGCGATTATCAGCTCGTCCGGCGCAGTTTCACTTCAGGCCAGCGCTGCGACCAGATTGTGCATGTGACCCGCCCGGCCATGCGCCAGCGTGCATACCGAAACGCTCATGCCCGAACGTCTGCCGGGGCGTCGGACACCGCCCGCAAGATCGGTTCTTTCGGTGCCCAGATACGGCGCGCCAGTTCGTTCAGACCCTTCGCCGCAGCTTGCCGCTCCGTCGTTATGAACCAGCGCGCGCTGCGTCTGCGGGTCGATCGCGGTGGCCGCTCGCCACAATCGCTGCCATTCCTCTGCACTGGCGGGCCATTGCCGCGATGTTGCTGCGATACCGGCTGCGTCCAGAGCTTCCGCCTTGCAATATTGTTCGGAGAAATAGCGCCATTCGGGGACCACGATCCATGGCTTGCCCGCCGCCGCGACCATATGGACGGTGGTGTTGCCGCAACTCGACACGACCCGATCGGCGGCGCAGATCCAGTCTTCGGGATTGTTCACCCAGCCCAGATGGGTCAGATTGCCGGGCGGCGTTTCGTGCCATTCGGTCTGCATGGCGCCCAATGTCACCCATTGTGCGTCCGCATCGGCGCGCGCGCCCAGCGTCAACGGCGCGGACGGCAGGCCGGTCCCGCCGCCGCCGCCCAATACGACAACCAGTTGCTGCGCCGGATCGATCCCCAATCGCGCGCGGGCATCGGCCTGCGGCATCAGCTTGGAACAGTCGATGCCTGCGCCCGGCGCGTAGATCGTCTTGTCCCGCATCCAGCGCGGCCGATCGGACTGCTCCAGCTCCGCCGCGTATGGGGCGAGCAGGCCGACCGCGCTGCGATAGGACGACATGTGGGCGGCATCGCTGCGGTTGCCATGCTGCAATACCGCGACATGCGGGATCGACGCGATCCGCGCCAACTGCGCCCAGTTCCGCCGAAACGTCGGTTACGAATAAAGCGGGCCGCTCTGCCACGAACCATTGCATGATCGCGCCGGTCGCCTGCGTAATCGTTTCCCATCCCAACGGGCGCGCAATGCAGCGTTTCGGGTGTGGGATGGTCCGCCATCGCCGGTGCGGAATTGCCGGCCGGTTCGAACAAAGAAGGGATTTCGACCATTCGAACGTCGGCATGAAGCGGCGGGAAAATATCGTCCCGAGCGCAGAACAAGGTCACGCCGCGTTTGGGCGCAAGTTCGTTGGCGACCGCTGCGGCACGTTCCGCATGGCCGCGACCCTGATGGTGCACGAAATAGCCGATTGGGCCATCGCCGCGATCGGTACCTGTCACTGATCTGGTCATGCCGCCTCCTCCAACGTCCGATCCAGTTCGATTCGACCGTAATACTCTGCAAGACCCTGCAACACGCCGTCCGCGTTCGGTTCGCTTGCGAAATATGTCGTTTCGGCAGGCAGCGAACGCAAGGACGGTTCATGGTTGGCCACGACGATCGCATTCCGGCAATCCGACAGCATATCGATGTCGTTGCCGCTGTCCCCGGCGGCCACGATATTGCACGGATCGATCGCCAATTTAGAAGCGACATGGCGCATTGCCGCGCCTTTGCCGGCTTTTACCGGCAGAATATCGAGCAGATGACTGTGGCTGTGCACGATGTTTGCCCGCAACCCGGCCGACCGCAGCGCCTCCCCGATCCGTTCGCACACCTGCGCGTCCTGCGCGAAGTAGCTGCGTTTGAAGGCCCGTTGATCGACGCCGGCCTGCGAAGTGATATCGGCAAATTCCTTGCAGACTTTTGCAACGGCATCGCCGTTCCACCCTTCGGCAATCATTGCGCTGTATGCTTCGTCGCGCACCAGCATGCCCCCCTGGTTCCAGTGTATTTCGCTGCCGACGGAACTGACCAGTACCTGCGGCTGAGGCAGCCCCCATTCACGAACCAGCCGCCGGGCTTCGATCAACGACCGACCGGTCGCGACGCCGAACACCACATCCTTGCGACCGTTTACGACATCGGCGAAGCGCATGGCGGCCGCTCTGTTCCCGGTCAGCGTATTGTCGATATCGCACAGCAGCAGCGTACTGCCCGGCCTTGCGCTTGGAATGGGTGGGACGGAACCGTTGCCTTCGCTTCGCCCGACGATATCCTTCGCAATATGTGCGAGGCCGGCGGCATAGCCGCTCCAGCGCACCTCGTTGATGCGGCTGCGGGCATTGCGGGACGCCTGCCGCCAGCGGACCTCGTCGTTCAGCAGGCCATCGATGGCCGACGCGATGTCCGCACCGTCGCTGGGATCGACCAGCTGGCCGTGACCGATCTCCTCCACAATGTCCGCCGGACCGCCATGCCGCGTCGCGACCACCGGCAACCCGTGCACGGCGGCCTCCAGAATGGTCAGGCCGAACGGCTCTGTCAGTGCCGGGTTCACGAACACCCCACCGGATTCGCGTGCCAGGGCATACAGCCCGCGAACTTGCGCCTGCGTGTGCGTTCGGGGATAGGCGGCGACACCATGCAGATCGGCGGCATCCACCGCATCGACCAGCTCGCGCATGACCGCGATCTGTTCGGGTTCGCCCCGCTCTATCGATTGCCGCAGCCCGGGCAGGATGCACCAGATTGGCTTGCGCGCGCAGTCGTGGATGGTCCCCGAACGCGCGCACGAGACCGGGTAGGTTCTTCTTCGCCACCGGCCGTGCAATCGCCAGCACGATGGGGCGATGGGGGTGGCGAAGAAACGGTGCGATCGATGCGCGCGCGCGGCATCGATATCGGCGGCGCTGGCCTGGGTCTGGTCGATACCGGGACGCACGCGATGGATGCGTTCTTCCCGCGCGGCGGGATATGCCATCAGCTGCCGTTCGCATTCGTCGCGGGACGATCCAACGATCACGTCCGCCGCACCGATCGCGGCATTTTCCTGAGCGATGCGCCCCCGCAAACCCGCTCGCGCATCGGCGCACGTTGCCGCCTTGTCATGACCCAGCGAATGGGCGGTGTAAATGAAAGGTATGCCAAGCGCGTCGCGCACATCGCTTGCCACTTTGGCGGCGTCGGCGAAATGGGCGTGAATGATATCGGGCAGCCGCTCACGTTGGCGCAATTGCGCGATCAACGCCGCCGTGAAAGCCGGTATGTCGCGCGCCAGATCCTCTTTCGACAGATAGGCACGATGCCCGCTATCGATGCGTGTGATGAACAACTTGCGCCCCAGGGGTTCGTGCCCGCAGGAATGAATGCGATCGAGTTCGGGGCCAAGTTCCGGCGCATTGAACAGCCGCGTCACGATTTCCGCCGTTTCGACGTCGCCGCGTTCGGCCAGCGCGTGCATTGCGCCCAATATGTACGTGATGTGCCCGCCTGTATCTTCCGTAACGCCGTAGCTGGGCGTTCCCGATAGGCAGCCCCCAAGGGCCAGGGCCATCACATGCATAGTACACTCCCACCGGTCGATCCTTCCGATGGATACGACAGGTAATAAAATGTCGGCGTGCGCGGTGCCGTTCCTTTGCCATCCTTTGTTTAACGAAAAATGCGGTCGCGCGCGCAAAGGCAACAAATGTTGCCTGGAACCGGTTGTAATCGAGTTGGTTTTACCATGACACCACAACCCCTGCGCCCTCCATCTCGCGGCGACGTTGAAGCAGGAACATGATTTGCCGAACCCTCCGCTGCGACCTGTCACACCCAGCGGGATAGTGGCCGACCGGTTGCGGCAAATGATGGATATGGCCGAAGGGCTCGGCCTCGATGATCGATTTCGCGCGCTGCTGAACGAAGCCAACGTTATTGCCGCCGGGCTGGACGATTACGTCGCCCACTGCACGTCGCCGCCATCCGCCGCGCTGACCGCGCTCGAAACCGGTACGCGGGAAGAAAACTGGCGCGCATTGGATGCCGATGGAACCACCTCCCTGACGCTGGAGGGGGAGATGCTGTCCGGCCATGTGGAGGGGCAGTTTCTGAAAATGCTCATTCACGCGACCGGCGCGCGCGATGTTCTGGAAATCGGCATGTTCACCGGCTACTCCGCGCTGGCGATGGCGGAAGCTGTGCCCGATGGCGGCAGCGTGACCGCTTGTGAAATCGATCCCTATGCCGCCAAATTCGCGCGCGGGCATTTCGATCGGTCGGATCACGGCGACAAGATCGCGGTCGAGGTCGGGCCGGCGGCGCAGACCCTTACCGCCTTGGCAGACAAGGGTCGGACGTTCGATTTCGTTTTTATCGACGCGGACAAGGCCGGTTATCAGGGCTATCTCGACATTCTGCTCGACCGTGCGATGCTGACGCCGAACGCTCTGATTTGCGTGGACAATACGCTGATGCAGGGACAGCCGTATCGGGATGGGGGCCGGACCGATAACGGACGCGCGATCGCCCGGTTCAATATGGCGGTGGCGAATGATGATCGTCTCGAACAGGTTCTGCTGCCCATTCGCGACGGCGTGACGCTGATCCGGTGCGTCCGATAGATGCAGTCTGCCATGAATAGGGGTTCGGTGGGCAGGACCGTGGCCACTCTGGCCGGGTTGACAGTTCTCTTTCCCGCAACCGCAGCGGTGGTCGGCGGCGCGCTGATAGCCCGCACATTGGCGAAGCCCAAGCCGAAAACCAGTATGGCCGATGCAAAAACCGTGCTGATCAATGGCGGCAAAATGACCAAGGCGCTGCAGCTGGCGCGGTCGTTCGATGCGGCTGGGCATCGCGTCGTCCTGGCCGAAAGCGAGGCCTATTGGGTGACCGGCCATCGATATTCACGCGCCGTGGATCGGTTCGCGACTTTGCCCGAAAGCGGGTCGGACGGCTATGCCGATGCGTTGGCCGAGCTGGTCGCGGATGAAGGCATCAATGTCTTCATTCCCGTGTCAAGCCCCGTCGGCAGCTTGCACGATTCAGCGGCTATGGCGCATCTGCCCGCCTCCTGCGAGACGATCCACGCCGACCCGGATACGATCACGCTCCTCGACGATAAACACAAATTCGCCGAAACCGCAGCGAAACTGGGTCTGCGGGTGCCCAAATCGGTTCTCATCACCGATCCCGCGCAAATTGCCGCGTTCGATTTTTCCACCGCAGATCGCCCCTATATCTTGAAGAGCATTGCGTACGATCCGGTTCGCCGGCTCGACCTGACGCAGTTGCCGCTTGCCAGCCCCGCCGAAACCGCCGCTTACGCCAAATCATTGCCGATCCGCCCGGACAATCCGTGGGTCATGCAGGAATTCATCGCGGGTACGGAATATTGCACGCACGGTACGTTCCGGGATGGCAGATTGACGGTGCATGCCTGCTGTATGTCATCGCCTTTTCAGGTCAATTACGCGCATTTCGATCGGCCCGACATTCTTGAATGGGTCACGCAGTTCGGGGCTGGACTGGCGTTGACCGGGCAGGCCTCGTTCGACTTTATCGAGGCGGATGACGATGGTGCGATCTACGCCATAGAATGCAATCCGCGCACGCATTCGGCCATTACGATGTTCTACAACCATCCCGATCTGGCAGCCGCCTATCTGGGGGAGCGTGCCGAAGGCGACCCGATCGAACCCCTGCCATCGAGCCGCCCGACCTATTGGCTTGCTCATGAAATTTGGCGGATCGTGCGGGGGATGCCGTCATTCGAACATGCGAAAGCTCGTTTGCGGGTGATCCTGCACGGCAAGGATGCCGTGTTCGACTGGCGCGATCCGCTTCCCTTTCTGGCGTTGCATCACTGGCATGTTCCCGCCCTGTTGCTTCGCACTTTGCGCGATGGTCGCGACTGGCTGAGGATCGATTTCAACATCGGCAAGCTGGTTCAGACGGGCGGCGATTGAAGCGATGGAACCTGTTACCATCCTGCAACTGGTCGGATCGCCAACGGACCGGGCGATGTGCGAACTGTCCGAGCTGTATGCGCGCGCGGCGACAGCTGCGTTGACGGACCCGAAATATCGCTTCGCGTTCGCCCATGTCGGACCGGATCGGCAATGGTGTTTCCCGGCGGACCTTAACGCGAAAACGATCGCGTCGTCGGCACGCCATTCGTTTGCGGACGCAATCGCATGGATGGCCGACATGCACATCGATTGCGCGTTGCCGCAGATGTTCTGTCCCACAGGCGTTGGGCAATATCGCGCCATGCTCGATATGATGGGCATACCGTATCTCGGCAATTCACCGTTCCAAATGATGCTGGCAGCGGACAAGGCGAAAACCCGCGCGGTGGTGGCTGCCGCAAGTGTGCGCGTCCCGGCCGCTCAGTTGCTGCATGACGGTGACGAGGCGACCGTCTCGCTACCGGCAGTCGTCAAACCCAACAGTGCCGACAATTCGGACGGTATCGCACTGGTTCGCGACGCTGCCGATCTGCCGCGCGCCATTGCCGCTGCACGCAAGTTCTGCGATGCGGTCCTGGTCGAGGCGTTTGTCGAGGCGGGCCGGGAAGTTCGCTGCGGCGTCATCGATCGCGGGGGTGCACTGGAATGCCTCCCGCTTGAAGAATACCGTATCGACAGCGGCGATCGCGCCATTCGCACACGCGCCGATAAATTGCCGCGCGACGATGGTGGCGCGATGACATTGGGGGCCACCAACCCCGCGGAAGCGTGGATCGTCGATCCCGGCGATCCGATCGTACCCGCCGTTCACGAAGCTGCTCTGGCCTGCCACCGCGCGATGGGAATGCGGCAATATTCGTTGTTCGATTTCCGCGTCGATACCGCCGGAAAGGTCTGGTTCCTGGAAGCGGGCCCCTATTGTTCGTATTCCCCCGACAGCGTCATCGTGAAGATGCGCGCGGCGGGCGGCGTTTCGCTGCGGACCTTTTTCGCCCAGTCCCTGACCGATCTGCTGGGCCGTTCGGTCTAGCCCCTATTTCATACCCGGAGCTTATTCGATGCCGACGCCTGCCAATGCCCTTCGCGATTTCCTGAACGATGCCGATCTTGCTGCCTCGCAGGACAATGATGTGAAACGCGAACTGGAACGTTTGATCGGTGGGGAGGGATTTCAAGCGCTCTTGCCGGTAATGATCGACGCACCGGTGTTCGCCGACACTTTCGGCGACGAGTTTGCCGGGATGCAAGCGCTCGACGCCATTGCGCCAGCCCGGATGATGCGCGGCGCGCTCAATCTTTCCATCGAGCAGCTGGCACAATTGCTGGCGCAGATGGCCGGCGGTTTCGAAACCGCAAATGCGACCGCCTGGTCCGCATTCGCCGATCGTGTGAACGGCAACCGCGCCGTTGCCGATATCCGCCTGCGCGATTATCTGACGAACCACTTGCCCGACAGCGCCGCGAACGAACGCTGGCGGGATATTGCGGAAAAGCTGGTAACGCAAAATCCGCACGCGCTTTATCCGACATCCCCCTATCGCCAGAGCGACGGGAAAGTCGTCAGCAGCGACGACCACCGGTCCGTAGATGCGGTGATGGGTTTTTCCACCTTCGCATCGATCCGCATGGTCGATCACGTCCTGTCCACCGATCGCACCGAATTGCGCGATATCTACCGTCCGCTCGGCCGCTGCATCTGCTTGGTCGATCGCAACGTCCACGACCATTACGAAGACCGTCTGGCAGCCTATTTCGCGCATTACGACATTCCGATCGAGATATTGGTCTATCGCGCGATGGAGGCCGACAAGGGCTTGGGTACGGTTGAACGGATGCTGGGTGATTTCAAACGGTTGGGCGTATCGCGCAACGAACCCGTGCTGATCATCGGCGGCGGCGTGCTCGCCGATACAGGCGGTCTCGCGTGTGCGCTGTATGGCCGCAATACTCCCTACGTGATGGTCGGCACATCGATCGTCACGGGCATCGATGCGGGCCCAAGTCCGCGCACCTGCTGCGACGGGTTCGGATACAAGAACCTGCTGGGCGCGTATCACCCGCCCGTTTTGTGCCTGACGGACCGATATTTCTTCGGCTCGCTGCGCGAAGGATGGTTGCGGCACGGCATTGCCGAAATCGTGAAAATGGCCGTCGTCAAGGATATGGAGCTGTTCGAAAATCTCGAAGCCGCTACCGGCAATCTGGTCGAAACCCGCTTCGGCACGATCGATTGCGCGGACGACGATCCGATCCACGATCAGGCCCACGCGATCCTGGGCGCTGCCATGCGGACATATGTCGAGGCCGAATACGACAACCTCTATGAAACGCACCAGTGCCGCCCCCACGCCTATGGCCACACTTGGTCGCCGGGCTTCGAGATCGAAGCTGGCCTGCTGCACGGCCATGCGGTTGCGATCTG
>CAWFGS010000002.1:0-105000 GCA_963815535.1 uncultured Alphaproteobacteria bacterium | reverse complement strand
GCCGTGTCCGATCGCCTCGGCCTGCCGATCGTCGGACACGCCACGTGGTCGGCATGGCCAGCACCGCGCCGGTCGATCTGGTCGAGATCGGCGAACTGGGCTTTGCCGGCAATGTGTTCGCGACATTTCCGCCCCGCGCCTGGAGGCGCGCGATATGGGCGCGGACGGCATACTGGGGCTGGACAGTTTGCAGGATCTGCGGGTGATCATCGATTTTCGGGACAACCGGTTGAGCGTGGTGGAACCTGCGCGCCGCAGCGACAGCAGCGAGTTTGAAATCGTTGTCCGCGCTCGCCGCCGGCTCGGCCAGATGATCATAACCGACGCAGTGATCGACCGGGTGCGCATCGCGATCGTCATCGACACCGGCGCGCAAGTCAGCATGGGCAATGCTGGCCCTGCGAAAGCGTGCGAAGACGATCCGCGATCAGGCGCGCGTCGGGCGAGCGCAACCATGTCGTATCGAAAGACGTTCTGGGGGAAGCGATTACGGGTCGCCTGAACTATGCCGAACGGTTGCAGATCGGATCGCTGGAATTGCAGGCGTGCCGATAACCTTCGCCGACAGTCCCGCCTTCGACGCGCTGGGGCTGGAAAACCGCCCGGCCCTGATTCTGGGCATGGACAACCTGCGGATACTGGACCGGGTGGCGATCGATTTCGACTCGCGTTCGGTGCTGTTCGATCTGCCGGACGATATTGCGGGCAACGGATGGCAGAAAAATCGCAACTGCAACCGGCGTATCGGGCGGTAATGTTCGTGCGGTAACTTGCCCGATGGGGCAACCAACCATTGCGGATCGGGTGTCCAGCGACCATCTTTCCCAACGATGCCACCCGATACCGCAACCGACCACGCCCGCCGCAAGACAGCTGGACGACGCTGAACCGGTTCCTCCCCTATCTCTGGCCGAAGGTCAACCGTCGCTGAAACGGCGCATCGTCATCGCGATGGTGCTGGTGCTGGCGGCTAAGGCGATCGTGCTGTCGCTGCCCTTCGCCTATCGCGCGGCGGTCGACGGGATGACCACCCCGTCGAACGAGGCGGCTATGGTCGCGCTGGCGATGGTGCTGGCCTACGGACTTGGCCGCTTTACCGGCGTTGCGTTCGACAATCTGCGCAACATGGCGTTCGAACGGGTGGGGCAGGACGCGATCCGGTCGCTGGCGACCGATGTGTTCCACCGCCTGCACCGGCTGTCGCTGCGGTTCCACCTGTCGCGCCGCACGGGAGAAGTCACCAAGACCATCGAACGCGGCACCAAGAGCATCAATTCGATGCTCTATTTCCTGCTGTTCAACATCGCGCCGACGATCATCGAACTGGTGGCGGTCGGCGTCATCTTCTACCTCAATTTCGGGTGGGAGCTGGTGGCGGCGACCGGCGTGACCGTCGTCGCCTATATCGCGATCACCCGCTGGATCACCGAATGGCGCACCAAGCTGCGCGCGCGAAATGAACGATCTGGATGGCAACGCTCTCCACCGCGCGGTCGATTCGCTGCTCAATTACGAAACGGTCAAATATTTCGGCGCCGAACCGCGCGAAGAAGCGCGCTACGCCGGCGCGGCCAGCGCCTATGCCGAAGCGGCGATCAAATCCGAAAACTCGCTCGGCCTGCTCAACATCACGCAGTCGCTGATTACCAACGGGCTGATGGCGGGCGCGATGGCGCTGGACGGTATGGGGCTGGAGCCAGGGGCGGCTGACGTGTCGGCGATCTGGTGTTCGTGAACACGTACCTGCTGCAGCTGTTCCGGCCGCTCGACATGCTGGGCTGGGTCTATCGCATCATCCGGCAGGGGCTGATCGACATGGCCGAAATGTTCCAGCTGATGGACACCCCGCTGGAAGTTGAGGACGCACCGGGCGCGCCGGCCCTGCGGATCGCCAGCCCACCGTGGTCTTCGACAATGTCATCTTCGGTTACGACGAGGGCGCACCATCCTGCACGGTCTGAGCTTCGAGGTTCCCGCCGGCAAGCAGCGTCGCCATCGTCGGCCCGTCCGGTGCGGGCAAATCCACCATCGCGCGGCTGCTGTTCCGTTTCTACGATCCGCAGTCGGGCGCATCCTGATCGACGGGCAGGATATCGCCACGGTCACGCAGGAAAGCGCTGCGCGCCGCGATCGGGATCGTGCCGCAGGACAGCGTGCTGTTCAACGACACGATCGGCTACAACATCGCCTATGGCCGCGAAGGCGCGGACGAGGCGGCGGTCGCAGGCCGCCGCGCAAGGCGCGTCGATCCTGCCGTTCATCGAACGTCTGCCCCAGGGGTTCGATACCGAGGTCGGCGAACGCGGGCTGAAACTGTCGGGCGGGGAAAAGCAGCGCGTCGCCATCGCGCGCACCTTGGTGAAAGATCCGCCGATCCTGATCCTGGACGAAGCCACCAGCGCGCTCGATTCCCGGACGGAACAGGACATCCTCGCCACCTTGCGCCGCGTATCGGAACACCGCACCGGCATTTCCATCGCGCACCGCCTGTCCACCATCGCCGATGCGGACGAAATACTGGTGCTGGATCAGGGCCGGCTGGCCGAACGCGGCAGCCATACGGAACTGTTGCGGCGCGACGGCCTTTATGCCGAAATGTGGACGCGCCAGCAGAACGATGGCGAAATGCTGGCGGCGGAGTAACCGCGCGCCGCCAGCAAGCCATGGGATGCCTTAACTGGCCGCGCGCAGATCGGCCTTGGTCAGATCGAGTTCGTCGGCAGAGATAACCTCGACATCGGGGCGCAGAACACGCAATTTGTCGATGAACTGCTTGGCATCGCCGACGATGACGATCGACGCATTCGCCGGATCGACCAGCCTGCCTGCGACACCTGTCGCGTCGCCCGGTCCCACGCCCGACAGCCGTTCCGCAAGCCGCGCCGCTTCCGCAGGTTCCAGCCCCTGCAACATCAGGCCCGCGACCACGGCGTTGAAACCGGAACTGGTTTCCAGCGCCCGCGAATAGGAACCGCCCAGATCGAGGCGACGGGTTTCCAGAAATTCCTCCGTCAGATCTTCCGAACCCAATCGCGCGAATTCGTTCAGGAAGATTTCCGCAACCTCGGTGGCGGTTTCGTTCTTCGTCTGCGCGCTGGCGGTCAGGACCGCTTCGCCCGAACGGCTCGGCAACGAACTGTACGCGCCGTAGGACAAGGCACGCTTGGTCCGCACTTCTTCGAACAGGCGCCCGTTGGAACCGCCGCCCAACACCGCATTGGCCAGCATCAGACGGTAATAATCGTCATCGCTGCGGCCCAATGTCCGCATTCCCGCGATCACTGCCGCCTGGCCTGCATCGGGCATGTCGATCACGATCGTACGCGGGGCCTGGTCCGCGCCATCGGGATCGGCAATGGGCGCAGGCGGCGTGCCCGTTCCCTGCCAATCTCCCAGCAATGTCTCAGCCAGTTCCTGCGCAGCGTTCGCGGCGATCCCGCCGCTCACGATCACTTTGGCCCGCGCGGGATGCCAATAGGCGTTGCGATGCGCGACTAGATCGGACGCGGTAATCGCTTCCAGGCTTTGCGTCGTGGCCACCGTGCCATAGGGAGCCGTGCCGTACATGACCGGTGCGGCCACCATCTGCGCCAGCGCGCCGGGGTCTTTCAACGCGACCTGCAACCCATCGACGGACCGTTTGCGTTCGCGCTGGAACTCTTCTTCCGGGTAGGCCGCATCGGTAATGATCGCGGCCAGCACCTGCCCCGCCTCCGCCAATCGTCGCGACCGGTGCGGTCAGGCTGAAATACGTGCCGTCATCGCTCGCCGTGCCGCCGAACGACGCGCCCAGACTTTCCAGCCGGGCGGCGATTTCGGGCGCGCTCATGGTTGCCGTGCCTTTATCCGCCAGCGCCGCCGCCAGTTCGGCAACGCCCGCCTTGTCGCGCGCATCGGTGGCGCTGCCGCCGGGCAACACGACCGTCATGGTGGCGATCGGCACATTGCCGGTCTGAGTGGAGACGACCTCCACCCCGTTTGCCAGAGTCCGCGTGACGATATCCGCTGCCGCGACAGTCGGAACGGCGCCCGCGCCCGGCGGCAATTCGCGATCCCCTTCCGCCTTGACCATGCGCGGTTCGCCAACGGCCATCGGAATGCTGCGGAAAGTCGGCATCGGTGCGGGATTGGCGTAGCTGGCGGGATCGTCCGCCCCGGCGACATAGGTGAGCGCAACCCGCTGGTTTTCACCCAGGTAATTTTGCGCCACCCGCTGCACGTCGGCAATGGTGACCGCTTTCCATCCCGCCAGCCGCGCATCGGCGGATCGGGGATTGCCGGTCAGCATCAACGCCTCGCCCAGTTCGAACGCGCGACCGCGCGCCGTCTCGCGGCGGTCTAGCACGCCGGCGAACAATTCGTTTTTCGCTTCGGCCAGTTCGGCGGCGGTGACGGGTGTCGTCCGCACCCGTTCGCGTTCGGCGGCCATGATGCTCTGCACCTCTTCCACATCCGCTGCCGGATTGATCACGGCGAACTGCGCGAAAGAGCCGCCCTCTTCGCTAGGTGCTGATGAACTGCGCGACCTGAACCGCCTTGCCCGTGCGGACCAGCGCCGCGTGCAATCGGCTGTTCTGACCCGACGACATGATGGCATCCAGCACTTCGAGCGCTGGCATATCGCGGTCCCCGGCAGGCGGCGTCTTCCACGTCGCGCCGACCAGCGGCAGCGGCACATTGGGCGCCGTAGCGGCGACGAAGCGGGCTTGCGTGCGCGCAGGTTCGCGCGCGGCAATCGCCAGCGGCACGGGGTTTTCGCGCGGCGGGATCGCGGCGAAATACTTATCGACCAACGCGCGCAGATCGGCGGTGTCGAAATTGCCCGCAACGATCAGCGTGGCGGTGTCCGGCCCGTAATACGCCTGATGGAATGCGCGCGCATCATCCAGCGTGGCAGCGTCCAGTTCTTCGATCGAACCGATGCCGGGGCGGCGTTGCGGCAACACGTCGTAACTGTTTTCCGCCAGCACGAAGCGCTGGAACCGGCCATAGGGGGGTGCGAGAACGCGCTGACGCAATTCTTCCTTCACCACGTTGCGTTCGTTGTCGAACACTTCCTGATCGACGACGGGCAGCGCCATACGTTCCTTGTGCGTCCACAGCATCCGTTCGAGATATTGCGCGGGAACCTGTTCGAAATAATTGGTGCGGTCCGGGCTGTTCGATGCGTTGCGCGTGCCGCCGATATCCGCCGTCAGACTGGCAATTTCGTTGTACGGCATATTCTCCGTCTTGCGGCTGAGAATATGTTCGAACAGGTGGGCAAAACCGCTGCGCCCTTCGGGGTCCAGCTTGCTGCCGACATCGTACCACATCGATGTGGTGACGGTGGCGGTGGTGTCGTCGGGAATGGCGATGACCGTCAGACCATTGGCCAGTGTCCACTGAGTGAATGCGATTTCGGGCACATCGATCGCCGGGGCCGACGCCGTTGCCGTTGCCGTCTGCCCTTCCGTGCCCTGCGCCAGAACGGGCATACCGGTGGAAAGGGCGATGATGGCTGCGCCGGTGGCCAGTAACGATTTGAGCATGTCGGTCCCCTGATGATTGTTCGGGATCCGTTAGAACAAGCGCGGCGGATTAAGGCAAGTCTGCGGCTACAGAATATACTTACTCAGATCGCTGTCCTGCGCCAGTTGGGTCAGGCGTTCGCGCACATAGGCTGCGTCGATGGTGATCGTTTCGCCCACATGCTCTTCCGCTTCGAAACTGATATCCTCGACCAGTTTTTCCATCACCGTCTGCAGGCGGCGGGCGCCGATGTTCTCGACGCTTTCGTTCACCTGCGCGGCGATCTTGGCGATTTCGGCGACCGCTTCGTCCCGGATGTCCAGCGTGACTTCCTCGGTTCCCAGCAGCGCGATGTATTGCGAGACCAGATTGGCCCGCGTTTCGGACAGGATGCGGACGAAATCCTCTTCCGTCAGCGCGCGCAATTCGACGCGGATCGGCAGGCGGCCCTGCAATTCGGGCAGCATGTCGCTGGGTTTGGAGACGTGGAACGCGCCGCTGGCGATGAACAGGATATGGTCCGTTTTCATCGGCCCGTATTTGGTCGCTACGGTCGTCCCTTCGATCAAAGGCAGCAGATCGCGCTGGACCCCTTCGCGGCTGACAGAGCCGCCGCGCACGTCGCTGACCGCGATCTTGTCGATTTCGTCCAGAAACACGATGCCGTTGGTTTCAGCATTGGCCAGCGCGACACGGGCGACGTCGTCCTGATCCATGCGCTTTTCGGCTTCTTCATCGACCAGCTTGTCCCACGCTTCGGGCACTTTCAGCTTGCGGCGCTTCGCGGTTGTCTTGCCGAACGCCTTGCCCATCATGTCGCTGAGATCGATCATGCCCATGCCGCCGGGCATGCCGGGTATGTCCATCTGCGCGGCAGGGTGTCGGCCACCTCGATTTCGACTTCGGTGTCGTTCATGGAATTGTCGACGATGCGCTGCGCGGAAACTTTCGCGCGTGGCTTCCGATGCGCCGTCGCCGACCAGAGCGTTCAGCAGCCGGTCCATCGCGGCCGCGCTGGCAGCCTCTCGCACGGCTTCGCGCCGGCGGTCCTTCTCCAGCCGGATCGCTTCTTCGGCCAGATCGCGCGCGATCTGTTCCACGTCGCGCCCGACATAGCCGACCTCGGTGAACTTGGTCGCCTCGATCTTGACGAAGGGCGCTTCCGCCAGCTTCGCCAGACGGCGGCTGATTTCGGTCTTGCCGCAGCCGGTGGGGCCGATCATCAGGATGTTCTTGGGCGTAACCTCGTCGCGCAGATCGTCGCCCAGCCGCTGCCGCCGCCAGCGATTGCGAAGGGCGACCGCGACTGCGCGCTTGGCATCCTTCTGCCCGATAATATGTTCGTCAAGCGCGGCGACGATGGCTTTCGGGGTGAGGTTTTCGATCATGGTTTCAATTCGCCATCAAAATTATACGTCATCCCGGCGAAAGCTGGGATGACGGGAATTACACCGTTTCCACGGTGACGCGGTCGTTGGTAAAGACGCACACTTCGGCGGCGACCTGCATGGCGCGCCGCGCGATCTTTTCGGGATCGTCCTCGTAATCGTCCAGCGCCTTGGCCGCGCTCAGGGCGTAATTGCCGCCCGATCCGATCGCGGCGATGCCGCCTTCGGGTTCCAGCACGTCGCCATTTCCGGTCAGCACCAGCATGACATCGGCATCGGCGACGATCATCAACGCTTCCAGATTGCGAAGATATTTGTCGGTCCGCCAATCCTTCATCAGTTCCACCGCCGCGCGCAGCAACTGGCCGCGATGCGCCTCCAGCTTTTTTTCCAGCCGTTCGAACAAAGTGAAGGCATCGGCGGTCGCGCCTGCAAAACCGGCGATGACTTTCTGCGTGCCGTCCGCGTCGCTGGCCGATGCGGCGGACCTTGCGCGCGTTGGGTTTCATCACGGTGTTGCCCATCGACACCTGCCCGTCGCCCGCAATCACGGTCTTGCCGTCTTTCTTAACGCCGATGATGGTGGTGCCATGCCACTGCGTCAGGCCGTGGCTGTTCATGCTGTCGTTCATGGCAGGGGATATGGTGGCGAACGACGCCGGGTCAATGGGCGTCTATTGCCCCGGCTGGCCGCCCAGCGCCCGGTGCGCCGACCTGACCGATATTGCCGAACAGATCTTCCAGGAAGCTGCGTTCGCGGCCCAGCGTCGGGGTCTTGTCGCCATCGGGGGACAGATACGCGACCTGGTCCAGCCCGCTGGTGTCCGCCGCCACGACGTTGCCGCCCGCGTCGAATTTCACCGCCAGCACCGAATGTTCCTCGATCTTCGGGCGGATGAAGGGTTTGCGGCCCGTCACGCTCGACACGTAATACCAGGTCGGATCGCCGAACTGGCTGACGAAGGTGGGGCGACCCAGTGTCGCTTCCACGCTGCGTTGATTGTCGATGCCCGGCTGCACTGCGGCGACCAGCGTGCTGTCCGTGATATAGCCGCGGCTTTCGCGGATGGAGGTGCACGCGCCGGTGGCCAGCAACGCCGCGGTCGCAAGCGCGATACGGATGGGATAGGAAGATCGCATCGGGGGTTCCTCTGATTGCAGGGCCGCTGTTACTCGTTGCGCCGCGCCCACGCAACCGATGGGGCGCAACCAAATGGTCTGGCGGTCGCGGGCGGACCGTTCGGCCTTCGCTTGCGTTTGATCGCAAAGCGTTGAATTGCGTGTGAACGAACACGCCCCGACGCAACTGCCCGAAAGAGAGTGCCGCCATGCCGATCACCTATCTCAAACGCTTGCTGGGGTTCGGCACGGACCCCAAGGAGGAACTGCGCCCGCTGTGGCATCGCACCGTCGAAATCGCGCGCGAACCGCACTGGTATGCCGATTGCAAGGTGGCGGACACGGTCGATGGTCGGTTCGCGATGATGGTCGCGGCGCTGGCGATCGTCATCCTGCGAATGGAACGCAGCGCGAGCCTGGTCCCGAAATCGGCATTGCTGACGGAATTGTTCGTCGATGACATGGACGGCCAATTGCGCGAATTCGGGGTAGGCGATGTGGTCGTGGGCAAGAATATGGGCAAATTGATGAGCATGGTCGGCGGGCGGCTGGGCGCCTATCGCACCGGACTTGCCGAAGATGGTCCGTCGCTGGCGCAGGCGGTGGAACGCAACGTCACCTTTGCCGATGGCGGATTGGAAGCGGGCGGAGCGCGATGTGTGGCCGACGGCCTGAGGGCGCTCACCGGGCAATTGGCGCAGATCGACGACGAACAGTTGCTGCGTGCGGAGATTGCGCGATGACGGCGCTCTTGGAACTGTCCCGCCCGGTCAAGGCGCGCCATCTGCCGCAGGAACCGGTCGCGATCACGGCCGATGAAAGGGAACGCGCGAAGCTGGCGGCACGGTTCGATCTGGTGGCGGTCGATGCGCTCGACGCGCTGATCGCGTTGGACCGTGAGGGCGCGGACGTGATTGCGCGCGGCACGGTGAATGCCGCGATCGTTCAGAAATGCGCGATATCGGGCGACGATCTGCCCGTGACGATTGCAGAGGAACTCACGCTGATCTTCACTCCGCCTCGCGATTATTCCGATACCGGCGATGCGGAGATCGAGCTGACGGCGGAGGATTGCGATGTCGTGGAATATACCGGCGACGCGTTCGACCTGGGCGAAGCGGTCGCGCAGACGCTGGGGCTGGCCATCGATCCCTATGCCAGCGGAGACGGCGCGGCGGAAACGCGCGACGCAGTCGATCTGAAAGAGCCGACCCGCGAAAACCCGTTCGCGGCCCTGGCGGCGCTCAAACCTAAATAAGACGCACCAACGAAAAGGGGTGCGGCCCGCCCGAAAGCCGCCCGCACCCCCACATCATTCAAAAGCGACTGCGTTTATGCAGCGGCCAGATTGACGGCCGAAGTCTTGCCGCGCTGATCCTGCTCCAGATCGTAGGAAACGCGCTGTTCCTTGTCCAAAGTGGTCATGCCGGCACGTTCCACGGCGGAGATGTGGACGAATGCGTCGTCGCCGCCGCCTTCAGGTGCGATGAAGCCGTAGCCTTTGTCGGCGTTGAAGAATTTTACAGTTCCGATGGTCATAGGTTTAACCTTGATTCCTAGTAGATCGGTCCGCACCAACAGCGGTGCGTCCCGGCTATCAGTGGCTAGAAAAGGACAAGTAGGAAGCAAAGCCGCCATATATCCGTCGCATGCGACGTAAGCGAAACGGGGTGTAGCCTACATTCGAACGGATTGCACGCGCGCGTTGCAGAAAGGCGATTTGCGCGCGCGGTCCGATATTCAGGTCATGCCATCAAAACGGAATGTCGTCGTCCAGATCGTCGTAGTTGGAACCACCAGAACCACCGCCCGAACCGCCCGATTGGGGTCCGCCGAAACCGCCCCCGCCTGCGCCACCGCCCGAACCGCCACCCGATCCCCCGCCATAGCCGCCACGGTTGCCGCCGCCGCCCTGACCACCGCCACCACCACCGCCGCCGCCTTCGCCGCGTCCGTCGAGCATGGTCAGCGTGCCGTCATATCCCTGCAGCACGACTTCGGTGGAATAACGGTCGTTGCCCGATTGATCCTGCCATTTGCGAGTCTGCAATTTGCCCTCGATGAAAACCTTGCTGCCTTTACGCAGATAGCTTTCGGCAACCCGGACCAGCCCTTCGCTGAAGATCGACACCGTGTGCCACTCGGTCTTCTCCTTGCGCTCTCCGGTGTTTTTGTCTTTCCAGTTTTCGGATGTCGCGATCCGCAGATTGCAGACCTTGCCGCCGTTCTGAAAACTGCGGACTTCGGGGTCCGCGCCCAGATTGCCGATGATCATGACCTTGTTGAGGCTGCCCGCCATAGTGATCGTCCTTGGTTACAGACCCGCCCAGACGGCGGTCCAATAAGTGATTCCCGCCGCGATATAAGCGAGCGCGAACAAGTAAGCCAACATGAAGACCGGCCATTTCCACCCATTCGTTTCCCGCTTGGCCACGGCGATCGTGCTGAGGCATTGCGGCGCGAACACGAACCAGGCGAGGAAGGCGAGCGCGGTCGGCAAGCTCCATTTCGAAGCCAGCTGGCTGGCCAGCCCTTCTTCCACCGCGTCGTCGTCGTCCGCGGCCACGGCGTATGTCGTGGCAAGGGAAGCAACCGCCACCTCGCGCGCGGCCATCGCCGGGATCAGCGCCAGCGCGATGTCGCGGTTGAACCCGATCGGTTCGACCACCACGGCAAGGCCATTGGCAATCTGCCCCGCCGCCGAGGCATCCACCTGATCTTCACCCGGCCCGGCCTGCGGGAATGTCAGCAGCAGCCACAGCACCACCGTCGCTGCAAAAATGATCGTGCCCGCGCGCCGCAGGAACACCCATGCCCGTTGCCACAGGCCGATCGCCAGATCGCGCAGGCGCGGCAGTTGGTAACGCGGCATTTCCATGATGAACCCGCTCGCAACGCCCGCCGTGACGGACCGGCGCAGCACCAGCGCGACCACCATCGCCCCCACTATTCCCGCGACATACAGTGCAAACAGCACCAGCCCCTGCAGCCCCACTTCCAATCCGATCCCCAATCCCACACCGGTCGCCGGAATGAACGCGGCGATGATAACGGCATAGACCGGCAGGCGCGCGGAACAGGTCATCAGCGGGGCGATCAGGATGGTGGTCAGCCGGTCCTTGGGATCGGCGATGCTGCGCGTCGCCATGATGCCGGGAATAGCGCAGGCGAAACTGGACAGCAGCGGGATGAAACTGCGCCCCGACAGGCCGACGCTGGCCATCATCCGGTCCATCAGGAACGCGGCGCGGGCCATGTAACCGCTTGCCTCCATCACCAGAATGAATGCGAACAGGATGACGATCTGCGGCAGGAACACGACCACCGCGCCCACGCCGGCCAGCAGCCCCTCGATCAGAAAATCGCGCACGTAGCCGTCGGACAACGCCCCTTCGACCAGGCCGGACAGTCCGCCGACGATCGCTTCCAACCCGTCGGCGAAGGGGGTGGCCCAGGCAAACACGGCCTGGAACATTACGAACAGCAATGCGAACAGGATGACCGGGCCAAGCCACGGATGCAGCAGCACGCGATCGACATTGGAATGCAGCTGATGCCGCACGGTTTTCGACAGGATCGCGCCGCCTGCGATATTGCGGGCGGCCAGCCTGCGTTCGGGCAACGACAGATGCGTCTGCGAAACCGGCAGCGCGTCGTCGAATTCCGTATCCGCAATCGCGGCGCGCAATTCCTCCAGCCCGCGCCGACGGACGGCCACGGTGGGCACGACCGGCACGCCCAGCGCCTGAGACAATGCAGCAGGGTCCATGACCAGCCCGTCCCGTTCCGCCAGATCGATCATATTGAGCGCGACGATGACCGGGCGGCCCAGCGCAACGACCTCCTGCGCGAAAACCAGATGCTGTTCCAGATTGGCGGCGTCGATCACCGCCACGATCAGATCGGGCGCATCCTCGCCCGCCAATTCGCCGTGAACCAGCTTGCGCGTGACTTCTTCGTCCGGGCTGGTCGCATCGAAGCTGTAACTGCCGGGCAGATCGATCAGTTCGACCGCATCGCCATCGGGCAGGGCCAGCTGCCCCGTCTTGCGTTCGACCGTGACGCCCGAATAATTGGCGATTTTCTGCCGCGCGCCAGTCAGGGCGTTGAACAGCGCGCTCTTGCCCGCATTGGGATTGCCGACCAGCGCGACGCGGCGCAGTTTGGGCCGAAGAGCGGTCAGCGTATCGTTCATGCCGGATCGATGGAAATGGCGGCGGCATGCGCGCGGCGCACGGCAATGGTCATGGTGCCCACCACGACCGCGACCGGATCGCGCCCGCCGAACACGCCGCGATAGGCGACGAAGACGGTTGCCCCCTCGTCGATGCCCAGCGCTCGCAATCGCTTACCTTCCTCGACCACCAACGCATCCCAATCGACATGGGTGACGACGGCCTGTTCGTTGGGGGCAAGCGTATCGAGAGTCATGGCATCGCGCTGCCAGAGGCGACCCCTAATTGCAACTGATTATCATTAGGCGCTCGCCCGATTCGAGCGCCCGATGCCCGCACCCGAGGGAGTTATCGCGCGGGGTAGCGCAACCGGCCCAGAAAACGCGTCAGGCTGAAACCGTCGCGGTCGCCTCGCGTGAATTTCGCCTTCACCTTTTCGAACTGCATCACCCCGTCGATGCGGCGTTCCAGAAACGTCCGGCTGGCGGCTTTGTCCTCGCTATCGTCATTGACGTAATACGCCAGCGTCGCGCCGTAGATGCCCGCCAGGATCGTGCGTTTGGTGTAATGGTTGTAATCGGTCGCGGTGTCGCCCGCCAGCCGCCACATGATGTCCGCCGTGCGCCATGACCGGCGCAGCGTCGCGGGTGCGTTCTGCGGCATGGCCATGATCGCGATGGCGCGGCGCAAAGCCTCCTCCTGCCCCGCCACCGCATCCAGCCGGAACTGGATCAGCACGCGGATGCGTTCGCGGACTTTCATGGTGGCAAGATGTTCGGGCGACAGAGCCGCCGCCATCGCAGCATCGATATTTTCGATCCACGCCCCGATCATGTCCATCGCGCCGCCGGGATAGGCCAAGCGCGCGACATCGACATCCACACCTTCCATTTCCGCCCCGGCAACCAGCGCCGCATCCGTCCAGCCATCGAATATCGCAGCATCGGCAATGGCGGGCGCGAGTGCGATCCGCAGCTCGTCCAGGGTAAGGTCGCCCATCGGGCTGTGGTCGACTGTTGCATGGCCCGTCGAAGAGTCTGTCGAAGGGGGTGTCGAAGGGGCGGGCGCGGAAAGGTCTGTCATATCAGAAAGACGGTCCGTAGGTCTTGCCGTTCCCGGCTTCCTTGCGCGCTTCGTCCGCCGCGTCCATTTCGGCCAGCAATTGATTGCGTGCGCCCTGCAATTGCGCATAATCGCGCGCGGACCGGCCGGAATTGTCGTTGTGATCGGCATTCGCGCCGTTCGCCATCAGCACCTTGACCAGCGCGGTATCGCGGCGATGCACGGCGGCGATCAGCGGAGTTTCCCCGCTATTGTTGGTGACATCCGCGCGCGCGCCGCCTTTCAGCAACGCCTCCACCCCGTCGATAAATCCGAGATTGGCGGCGATCTGAATAGGGGTCAGCCCTTCGCGGTTCGCGATGTTGGGATTGCCGCCTTTCGACGTCAGGAACGTGATCCACAATGCGTCGCGGCGGCGGGTCACGATGTGAAGGGCCGTGTCGCCCGATCGCCGGTCGCGGGTGTTGACGAGGACATCGCCCTTGCCCGGTTCGTTCAACGCTTCGGTCACGACATCGCCATTGCGTTCCTCCACCGCTTCGAGGAACACGAACCCGTCCGATTTCAACTGCGCGTGCGCTGGCGTCGCGATGGTCGTCGCCCACAAAGCCGCACCGAACGCCGCCACTGCCACCATGCCCCGATAATATCCGCCTGCCACCTGTCTCACCCTTCGTTCCGTAATTCGATGCGCGCGACACAAATGCCGCGCCGCCCCCTTGCGGGCTGCCCTTGCTAACATGTAATTAGCAGACCATGAACCATCGCGCCATGACTGCCCCGCCCCGCTGCCCGATCGCAACCGCCATCGGCCGCCCCGCCCTGACGACCGCCCTGATTTTCGGGCTGACCCTGCTCGCCGCCTGCGGAAGCCCGAATGCCGGGCCGGTGGACGAACCGCCGCTGGCGGGTGCCACTATCGGCGGGCCGTTCACGCTGACATCGGAAACTGGCGAAACCGTGAACTGGTCCGATTTCGACGGGCAATACCGCACGGTCTATTTCGGATACGCCTATTGCCCCGATATCTGCCCGGTCGACAATCAGCGCGCGATGGCGGGGTTGAAACTGTTCGAAGCGGACCGGCCGGAACTGGGGGCAAAAGTGCAGCCGATGTTCGTCACCGTCGATCCCGATCGCGATACCCCGGAAGTCGTGGCAGAGTTTACCGACAGCTTCCACCCGCGCCTGCTGGGGCTGACCGGTACGCAGGACCAGCTGAAAACCGCTGCCGACAATTTCAAAGTGTTCTATGCCCGGGGCGAAACGTCGCCGGGCGGCGGCTATCTGATGGATCATTCCAACGTCACCTATCTGTTCGGGCCATCGGGCGAACCCATCGCAACCTTGCCCACCGATCAGGGCGCAGAAGCAGTCGCGGCGGAACTGGCGAAATGGGTGCGGTGACGCCCAAGCGGGACACATTCTGGGAACTGCCGCTCGCCAGCCTGACCGGCCCTGAATGGGAGGCGTTGTGCGATGGCTGCGGGCGGTGCTGCGTCAACAAGATCGAAGATCCCGACACCGGCGAGATCCAGGACACCAACGTCGCGTGCAAATTGCTGGACACCGGCACGGCACGGTGCCGGGATTACGCCAATCGCAAAACCTACGTGCCCGAATGCCTGCGCCTGACGCTGGCGATCGTGGAGGATGTGCCGTGGTTACCGCCCAGCTGCGCCTATCGCTTGCGGGCGGAGGGCAAACCGCTGCGTCCGTGGCATCCGCTGCTGTCGGGCGATCCGCAAGGCGCGGTGGCCGGCGGTGTGTCGGTGGCGGGCCGCGTCATCGGCGAAGACCGCGCCGGACCGCTGGAACACCACATGGTCGAATGGGCGGATGGATGACGGCGTCCCAAATCGCGCCCCGGCAAAAGATGATGGACTGGCTGTTCGCCGATCGGGCGCGCGGAACGCAAAGCCCGCCGGTTATCGAAATTGCCGGACGCACGCTGCCGATTGTGCTGCGCCGCCATCCCACGGCCAAGCGGCTGATCCTGCGGCTGGCCCCGGACGGCAGCGCGGTGAAAGTCACTCTGCCGCGTTGGGGACGGAACGCCGATGCCATCGATTTCGCACGCGAGCGCGCCCTATGGATCGAACGCCAGCTCGCGCGGATAGAGCCGCCGCCCGCCGATCCGGTTCCCCATTATCGTGGCGCGCAACTAATGGTGGAATGGTCCGCGCATCTGCCGCGCCGGCCCGAATTGGCGGGCGATACGCTGATGCTGGGCGGGCCCAAGGACACGATTGCCGCACGCACCCGGCGCTGGCTGGAAGGCGAGGCGTTGCGCCTGTTCGAAACGGATGCGGCGCATTATTGCACCGCTGCCGACTTGCCGCCCGCGCCGGTCAAACTGTCGCGTGCGCGGCGGCGCTGGGGCAGCTGTTCCAGCGCAGGCGTGCTGCGGCTGAACTGGCGGCTGGTGCAAGCGCCGGACCACGTTCGCCGCTCGGTCGTGGCGCATGAAGTCGCGCATCTGGTTCATTTCGATCATTCGCCGCAATTCCACGCGGTTCTGGCGCAGCTGTACGACGGCGATCTGGCCGACGCCAATCGCTGGCTGAAACGGCATGGTCGCACGCTGTATCGACTGGAGCCGCCCCATTCCTGAACCGATTGCATAGGCGCGCCGCATGACGAAGGGTCTGGCGTAGAACTCGCTCCGCCCCTATCTTGACCGCATGGCCTTATTGAAACGATTGAACCCCACCGAAGGCGCGGTGGATTTCTGGAGCGAGTTTACCAAGGAAACGCCCTATCGCTGGCCCGGCCTGATCGGGGCGGCGGCAATATCGTTCTCGCTGTTCTATTTCTTTACGCAGGAACGCGTGGTGATCCCGCCCGAACCGCCGACCATCGTCTATATCGACAGCTTCGCACCGGGTCGCACGGATGAAGAGATCATCGCCGGCAACATCGCCAACCAGCGGGTGCAGGATGAACGCGAAGTGCTGCGGCAGGAACGCGCCGAACGGATCAAGGATATGTATCGCAGCCTGGGCCGCGCGACCGGCATCGATGTGGACCGCATAGAGCGTGAGGCGGCGGAGGCGGACGCCCGCGAAGCCGCTGCGGATGCGGCCCTGCGCGGATCGACTGCGAATATCGCCCCATCCCCGCCCGCCCCGCAATAGCGCGTCCGATGTCCGGCGTCGGCGAATTCAGCGATGGCGATTGGCTGGATGTCGCCGCACGGCTCGCAGTTCGCGCGCGGCCAGGCAGCCGCCCCAACCCATGCGTCGGCGCGATCATCGTGCGCGATGGCCGGGTGGTCGGGCGCGGCTGGACCATGCCGGGCGGTCGCCCCCATGCAGAGGCGGTCGCGTTGCAGCAGGCGGGCGAATTGGCAGCGGGCGCGACACTTTATTCAACGCTGGAACCCTGCGCCCACCGGTCGCAGCGCGGCCCCGCTTGCGCCGATCTGATGGCGGCATCGGGTCTGGCGCGAACCGTCTTCGCGATGATCGATCCCGATCCGCGCACTGCCGGGGCCGGTCTGGCGCGGTTGGAAAAAGCAGGAGTGGCGACGCAGGTTTTGGAAAACGCTGCCAGTATCGCCAGTTTGCAGGGCTTCCTGACTCGTCAGAACCTTGGCCGTCCGCATGTGACCTTGAAGCTCGCAATGTCCGCCGATGGCTGCATCGCGATGGCGGACGGACAAAGCCGGTGGATCACCGGCGACCTCGCCCGCGCGCATGTCCATCTGCAACGGTCCCGTGCCGACGCCATTCTTGTCGGTGGGGGCACTTGGCGCACCGACCGACCGCGCCTCGACGTACGTCTGCCGGGCCTTGAACGTCGCAGCGCGGAACGCTGGGTGCTGACGCGGCAGGGCGCGGTCGGGGAAGGGGGCGGGGGCGCGCGCGTTATTGCTGGCCCCGCCGGGATCGCGGCGATGGAAGGCGTCGGCTACCTCTATGTCGAAGGGGGCGCGAATACCGCCGCCGCTTTTCTGGCAGGCGATTGGGTGGACCGGCTGGAAATCTATCGCGCGCCCATTCTGATCGGCGACGGCCTGCGCGCGCTGGGCGATATCGGGCTGGCCGCCCTGCCCGACGCGCATGGGCGATGGCGTTTGGCGGAGCGGCGTCAGCTTGGCAGCGATGCGTTCGCCGCCTATGACCGCATGCGAAGGAACTGATGCATGTTTACCGGAATAATCACCGCGATCGGAACCATCGCAACCGTCGAACGCGCTGATTCCGGCGACGTATCGCTGCGCGTGGACGCTCCGTTCGATCCCGCGACCATCGCGATCGGCGCGTCCATCGCCTGTTCCGGGGTGTGCCTGACGGTCACCGAACGCGGCGGTTCGGCGGGGGATGCATGGTTCACGCTGGACGTGTCGGATGAAACGATCGCCTGCACGGTGGCCGATCAATGGACTGCCGGGCGCAGGCTGAACCTCGAAACCGCGCTGAAAGTCGGCGACGAATTGGGAGGGCATATCGTGACCGGCCATGTCGATGCGGTTGGCGATGTGGTCGGTGTGAAGGAGACAGGTGGTTCGCACACTTTGACCATCCGCGCCCCTGCCGCCATCGCACCCTATCTCGCGGCGAAAGGATCCGTGACGGTCGATGGCGTGTCGCTGACCGTAAACACCGCGGCAGACCGGGCCGACGGCGCATGCGATTTCACGTTGAACATCATCCCCCACACTTGGGGCGCAACCACCTTGGGTGCGCTGACGCCCGGCGATGGCGTCAATCTGGAGATCGACGTGCTCGCCCGCTATCTCAAACGCATGCAGACCCACGCAGCGGCATAGGCACGATTATGCGCTGACGGCGGCGACCGCATCGATGAACTTTTTCAGATTGCCATCGTGCAGTCCGGCCACGTTGATCCGGCCCGATCCCGCCATGTAAATCGCATGATCGTCACGCAGAGTGCCGATCTGATCCGTGTCGAGCGGCAGCATCGCGAACAGCCCGTTCTGATGTTCCAGCACCGTCAGATCGACGCCGCCCGCCATGCCGGCCGCTGCCAGCTGCGCGCGCACATGCCGCATCCGCGCGCGCATCGTATCGAGTTCCGCATGCCATTGCTGCGTCAGTTCCGTATCGCGCAGCACCAACCGCACCGCAGCGCCGCCGTGGTCGGGCGGCATGGACCAGTTCGCCCGCGCCAGCGCATTGGCGTTGGACATGATCGCGTCCAACCCGGATGCCGTTTCAGCATCGGGGCGCGCCATGACGTAGAATGCGCCGACGCGGTCGCGGTAAAGGCCGAAATTCTTGTCGCAGCTATAACAGATCAACGCTTCGGGAACGGCATCGATCACCCGGCGCAGGCCATAGGCGTCTTCTTCCAGCCCCAGCCCCAAACCCTGATACGCGCTGTCGATAATGGGCAAGGCGGCGCTGTTCGCCAACGCGTCCGCGATCGCATCCCAGTCTTCGTTGGTGTAATCGATCCCGGTCGGGTTGTGGCAACATGCGTGCAACACCACCGCCTCGCCGGGTTCGGCATTGGCGATCAGGGTCAATAACGGGTCGACATTCGCCGTGCCGTCGGCATGGGCATGATCGAACGGGACTGTCTCGACCCCGACATCGTTCAGGATCTGGGCATGGTTCGGCCAACTGGGCATTCCCAGATGAAACTTCGTGACCCCCGCCGCCTTCGCCAGCGCAACCGCCAGCCGCACCGCGCCCGTGCCGCCCGGTGTCTGCATCCCAGCAATCCGCCCCCCACGGGTGGGGTCCGACCCGAAGATATAAGGCATCAGCGCGTTGACGAAGCCGACATCTCCCTCCGGCCCCAGATAGGACTTGCTGTCCTGTTCGCGCAGCAGCCGTTCTTCCGCCCCCTTGATCGCGGCGAAAACCGGGGTGGCCCCATCATCGGTGCGGTAAACGCCGACGCCCAGATCGATCTTGTCCGGCCGATCGTCGGCGGCGTACAGTTTGATCAGCGCCAGCAGCGCATCGGGGGATTGGGCGGTAAGTTTGTCGAGCATGGGTGCGCCATGCCCAGCCCGTGGGAAAGCCGCAACCTGAAAGCCCGCTTTATCTGCCGATCAGAACGGCAACCACCGCTGTTTGCGGGAAAACTTCATGTACCCCGCATTGACCCCCGCCCGCAAACCGGCCCCGACGCGGATCGGGATCAGCACCACGTCGCCGCGCCGCATGTAACTCGCATTCATGCCGCCAATGGCGTATAATTGCCCTTCGCCTGCGGGGTAGCGGCGATACAGATCCTCGCTATCGAACAGATTGTAAACGAGCACGAACGTATTGCCGGTGTTTGCGCCCACATCGAAACCGATCGACGGGCCGGTCCAGTAAACGGGCCGCTGCCCTTCCACCTTGTGATACATCGTGCCGGAACCATACCGCGCGCCCAACATGAAGGCGCCGCCCGCCTCGCGCCCGACGATGAAGGCGTTGGGCTCGCCCTGTTTCGCCAGCACGTTCTGGATCAAGCGCGCGAGACCCTCCGCCCCCTTGCCGAAGACGCCTTCTGCCGCGCCGATCAGATCGTCTTCCTTGTAAGTATCGCCTTGCGCCGCAGCCATTGCTGGATCACCTGCGGCTTGGTCCGCCGCACTGGAGGCGTCGGGCGATGTCACCACCGGATCGGACCATTCGGGCGCGACGTTATCGGCAGGGAACGCCTCCGCAACGCTCGGCCTCGCCTCATTGCGCGGCACGCCGTCGGCGTCATATTCGTCGGGTTCGCCATAGACCGGCTCCCCATAAACCGGCCCATCGCCCGGACTTTCCAGATCGCCGTCGATCTGCGTATCGGGATCGATAGTCTCCACCCCTTGCGCCGCAGCGGGAGTAGCCAGCGGCACGGCCACCATCGCCATTCCGACCAGAACGGCCAAAACGCCGCCGCGCATTCGTGTCGTAAAATCCGCCATCGTTTTTATCCCGTCCCGCTTCTGCCGCAATGCCCATTGCACACGCGCCAATCATTACGTGCACCATACATGAAGGCATATGGTTAACGAAACCTTGCCGCCCGGATGAAGCCAGTATGCAGGCTGTACCAACGGGACGAGCCGAGTCTCTTGGGCGACCAAATGGCTGCAACGCCCACCCCGCAATCGCTTGCCGTGCCGGGCCGAACCCGTTATGGGCCTGCCTTCGTTCGCAGCCGATGCGACCGGGAGACGTGGGTGAGTGGCTGAAACCAGTTCCCTGCTAAGGAACCATACCCGTACCGGGTATCGAGGGTTCGAATCCCTCCGTCTCCGCCATCATTGATTCCCATATGGTCCCCTACCGTCCCCAAGTGGCGGAAAACTCCCACAAATTGTCCATAGGATAGTCCACAGTCGTCCCAGGGGGTCCCTTGTCTTCCCCAACCAATCGGGGGCACGATTGGGGCACCGGCTTCCTGATAACAGGGGCGCGGTTCCTTAAGGGCTTGCCGATATCCCGGCGGTCATGGGGCACGCAAGGGGCACGACATGCTGACAGACGCCGCGGCCAAGCAGGCCAAACCGAAGGAAAAAGACTACAAAATCAACGACTCGGCGGGGCTGCTACTTTTCGTCGCGAAGACCGGCCGGAAGACCTGGCGGTTCAAATACATTCGCGACGGCAAGGAACATCGGCTGATGCTTGGTGCCATGCCGGAAATGCGCCTGTCCGAAGCGCGCTCTCTCCGGGATAAGGCCAAGCTCGTCCTGCGCGATGGACGCAATCCCAAGCATGAACTGGCCCGTATCAAGGCGACCAACCGCGAACTCGCGGACGCGACTTTCGAAAAATACGCGCGGGAATGGTGGGAAGTGCAGAAACCGCGCTGGAAGGACGTTCACGCGAACGATGTGATCACATCTCTTGAGCGTGATGTCTTCTCAGAAATCGGCGATTTCCCGATTCACGAGATAACCGCACCTTTGCTCCTGCCTGTGCTTCAGAAAGTCGAGAACCGCGGTGCCATCGAAACGGCAATGCGACTGCGGCAGCGGGCGGAACGCATCTTTAAATACGCAAAGGCCAAGGGCGCACCCGTCGTCAGCAATCCGGCCGCTGACGTGAAGGAAGCGATGAAGCCTGCGAAAAAGAAGCGGAAATGGCCTGCGTTCTCCAAAATCGAAGACGCGCGCGAGCTCGTTCGTAATGTCGAGCTTTCGCATTGCCTGCCCATCACGAGACTGGCTTCCCGGTTCCTCGCACTCGTCGCCCAGAGGCCGGGTATGGTTTACGGTATGCGGTGGGACAATCTGCACGGTATCGACTGGAACAAGTCGCCTGATCAGTCAGCAGATGCGACCTGGGTAATTCCCAGCGAAGACATGAAGATGGATTTTGACCGCCGCGGCGAAGACGAATGGGACCACGCCGTTCCACTAGCGGCTCAGTCAGTCGAGATCCTTCAGGCCGTCAGGCCGCTAACCGGAAATGGTCCCTACGTATTCCCGAACGGACGTGACATGCTCGCGCCGATGTCGGACAACGCGTTGAGTTCGCTCTACCGCCGTCTGGGTTACAAAGGTAAACACGTTCCCCACGGCTGGCGCGCATGTTTCAGCACGATCATGAACGAGCGTAGCATAGCACATGGCGGCGGCGATGAACGCCTCGCACTGGATCGGTTGGTCATTGACCTGATGCTTGCGCACATCCCCGATGCAGCAAGTAGCGATGAATTCGCCTACAACCGCGCAAAGTTCATGGATCGCAGGCGCGAACTGGCTCAAACCTGGGCCGATTTGCTCATTTAGCTCGGAATGTCGTGCTGGTCGCGAGCATCATGACTAGGCGACGACGCGCTCTAGACGGCTGTCGACAGAAATCATCCAAGTAAACAAATCAGACCATCGTCCGGATACTTACCGACCTTTGATGGCGACAGAGTTTCCGAGCCTCGTCAGTCGGCCTGCGGCAGCCATCTTTGAACATAATGGAAAGCATGAACGGTCGGCCGCGATCGGCTGCGAGTCCAGTTGTGCTTACCGACGTTCCGATAAGTCATTTGAAGGGGTTTGATCGGTATGGAGCTTGAAGGTTTTGGAAAAATTACGCTCCGCAAGAAAGGAATTGAAATGAGTATGCATTGGAATCCGAAGAATGAGCTGGATCTGCTGGAGCAGATGTATGAGTTCGCGCGTCGAGACATGGATAGCCCGCAGCCCCAAGTTTCCCGAACGAGTCTCCGCTTCGAAGATGTCGGCGAACACTCGTTGCACCAAAAAATTGTGACCGACGTCTCCGTAACAAAGGGCGTCACGGTTCCGGTCGTAGCTCACATATCAAAAGTCGAGCGCGGCCTTGGTGAATTTGCCACGATCGCCGAGGAGCTGGCAGTTTGCGTTGACGAGGCGTTTGAGCAGGGACAGGAGCAGCTGGACGACTTCAAGGCTTTGCGGTCGCACGTTAAACGCAAAGTTGCGAGAGACCGTAAACTGGGTCTGAAGGTAGAAGCAAAAGTCTATTTCGATGAACTGCACGTCGGTGACGGTGATATGCTGGAAACCATGTTGACCATTCGATATCCACGAAACGAGTCCGAAATGACTACCTTCACATCTCTCCTCCTCGACATCGAAGAGTTCGATGCAGGATATGCCAAAATGCGTCCCGATATCGAGCGGTTGTCGCGCGATTGGCAGGGTATTACGGAGGCCACAGCCTAAATGCTAACGCACACCATCGCGGATAGGACAGGACAGCCGGTTTAAACGTCAACGCTGGCTGCTCTGCCCAACTCGCGATGAATGAGTTGCATTCGACGAACCAGAAATCGCATCGAAAATTATCAAACTGAGAAGCGTCACTGTTTGTTCGTCGTCGACTGTCATTCTTTGGCCAAGAACTGAAATATGCGAACCATCGCCAAGGTATCGAGTTCGCAATAGTCCAACAACGATTTGCGGATCTTCGCGCGCCGATCGCCACATTCGGTATCTAGCATCGCCGTAAAAGCGGCCATTGCGCCGGCGCCGTCCGAAACCTCACCATCTTCGTATGTGAGATCGGGGCACAGTATCGGCAGAACCTTCTTGATGGAAACCGAACCCTCGAAACCCGGATCGACGTAATCCTCCTTGAACAGCACCATTAAATCGACAGTTCGTTCGTTGACGTTCTGTAGGAAATCGGAGTGGGCGGGCAGCATGTCCGCAAGCCGTGTGTTGCAGCCTTTCTCGAACGGTTCGTTCCAAACAATGGCATGGCCTTCATCCGCGAAACCGGCACGCAGGCAGTCCACTAAGCGCTCATGTCCATCATGCCCGTCCGACAAGTGCTCGTAGTGTGACAGAGAGCCGTCTTGCTCCAGCACATGAAGGGAGAACTGCACGGGCATCGGCATATGAGGCCGCAAACCATCCGCTTTTGGGATAGCAGATGCAAACGTTTCGTAATCGTAGAAATGGAGCGGGAACGACAGGCCCGAAACGAACGCGCGCACCGCTTCACTGTTGATCACGGGAGTGCTGCTCTGCAGAGCATTCAGCACGGGCAACTGCTTCGCGGTAACGTCGTCGGGGGTAACATCGTCGATATGTAACCGTCCCTCGCTATCGAGCTTTTCAAGGCGGGACGCACTGATGCGCGGCAGCATGTAGGCAGTCGCACCACCAATATCATGATTGAAATGAGCGAACGCTTGGCAATGCCGCGCTCTGCCGATCGTCCGGCATGAACACCCGACTTCATCAATGCTCCGCTGTGCCAAGAACGACATAGCGCAATCGATATCTTCGCTAACTTCCTCCTCCAGCGCCGCTACCTCGTCGGTCACGTCAACAGTCGTGAAGAGGGAGCATGCGGCCAACGCGCCCTGGCGCACATACTCGCGGTCGATATGCAAAATGGAAACACTGGCGATCCGAAGTCCGGCGCGCTCAGCAATGATTTTTTGGAAACACACGTCGATCAGGTGCTCCTTGATTGACGTAGACGACTTGATCTCAATCAGATCAAACAAACCGTCACTACGTTCGCCTAGTGCATCGATACGAATAGTCAGACCTTGCGGATCAATTGCCGCAACCTGAAAACGCAAACGGTTTCCGTGTGGTAATGACCGCAGGTATTCGACCGCCTCGCGCTCCACCTCGTAGCCCTGCGCCATCAGCAAGCGGTCGTATAGAGTAGGCGCGGACCAAGTGATCGCTTCGGGGCGGTTGCGCTTCAGCCAGAGCGATTTCGCGCAATCGCGGTATTCAAGATATTCTGATTTGCTCAACATCGGTCGATATTTCCATAGGAGACCGGCGCACTGCCAATCCTACCAGCACTTCCCGTGCACGACACGAATATTGTAACTCATTTAGTATACGTCAACTGCACGTATAGCTTTAGATGAGCCAAGTATGATCCGTCGACGCCTTTACCGAAAATGCCATAAGGCGTGCGCCGGATGGTCAGATGCCTTCCACCAAACGCGATACGGTTGTCTTGAGTGCTTCGGCAATCTTCGCCGCCGTTCTCAGACTGGGCAGGGATCGTCCGTCTTCAACACGCCATATATAAGCGCGCTTCATATCCGCACGACGTGCGAGTTCGCTCTGGGTGAGCCCTGCCTCTTCGCGCAGAAGCGCCAAGCGTTGCCCAAAAGCTTGTGCGAGTGGATCGGTCAATTCGGTCACCCGCCATCAATAGGCCATGAGAGGTTTCCAGTCACATCCAATGTCGATCGCCTGTGAACGGACGCGAATCAAGCTACGGCAGAAACCACTTGCGTCATTCTTCGATGTATACTATTTGGTATACGCAAGGAGAAACCAATGCTGTCCAAGACCGATACCGTCGCAATTCCCGACATCGCTTGCGAGCTGCTTGTCAAAGAGATGCTGCACCGACAGGCCAATGAATACGCCGCAACCTTGGCGACCCTGAGGATACTAAAGGCCCGGGGAGTAGGCGAAAGCGATTTTCTCGATCAGGCACTCGAGCGCGTCGAGAACCAAGTTGAACTTCAATTGGTCCTCCTGGATAGCCCCGGCAACCAACCGCTTCACGATGCACTGGCACGGCTGTGCCAGTGCATCCTGCAATCGCGGATGGATGCCTGCGAAATCGGCATCGAACTTACCGTAGATGCGCTACCAGTGGCTGAACATCTGCGGCGCCCGATCCTGCTGGTCGCCTATGAACTGGTCAACAATGCAGTCAAGCACGCGCGAACTTCCGACAACCCCATAGAGATCATCATGGGAGAGGCAGATGGTGCAACCACCGTCATCGTGAGCAACGACGGTGAACCATTTGACCAGCCTGCGCCGGGTTCAAGCGGTCTGCACATCGTCGGGGCAATAGCCGATGGGTTGGGCGGCGGCCTGCTTTGCAGCCACAGTGACGGACGTGCGAGCTTCGCAGCCACCTTTGGGCCGAGCGAATGCAAGAGTTTCCTGCGTATTACCATCGAAGAAGAGGAAGATGTCGATGACCATTAGAATGATCTTATATGAGGGAGGAGCGGACGGTCCGATCGACGAGCGATCCTTTCGAACCGTTGGCGAACTCAAGGCCTTCATTGATCGGCGCGCGGTGCCATCGGCCTCTATCGCTACCCTCGAAGTCCTACATGAAGACCGAGTTTTTGCGACTTGCGTGACGCTGGTCCACGAAATATCGCATTGGGATGCACAGACGTCGGCGATGCCGCGTCCCACCCCTGGAACAGGCATCACGATCCCTCGCACGGACAATTCGCCGATAACGTAAGTTTCACTCCCTTGCGAGAGCAGCCAAACCGCTTATTACCAGTCAGTCATCGCACGCGTCGCAAAGCGGAAATTCGGATTGCGCAAACTCAGTTCCCATTGGAGCCCCGCAGTGGGCGCACTCTGCGATCAGATGCTGTCCCTCGAGATCTCTTCCTGCCCTCCTATTCTCGTGCCACTCTTCCTTCTCGCGATTCGTAAATGCCATGACGACCTCCTCAGGTTGTTTCCTTACCCTACAAGAAACTAAGGACGGGTTATCAACTGCCTGCAAGCGATCGACTGCGGTTCGGAACTCTGCGGCAACCATCCCACTGGATGCTGATGCACACGAGAATATCACGACCACTACCGCAATAGGGGCCAGGCTGTGCGCGCTCTCGGAATCTTGTCTTAAGTAGTTTATTGCGAGGTTGTGAACGACAGGTATTTGTTACGTCCGGTAACCCCGCCTTAGCTGGCCTGCCAGCAACCTACATTCACGACGATACGGAACAAAGAATGAAAAAGGCGATCAACAAAACAAGAAGCTTTACTGACCTTTATCAAGGAATGCTGTCAGATCGGCCCTTGATCGGTAGCCTGCTGCCCGGCCATCTCGCGATCGAGTTTCTACTACGCAAGTTGGCACAACAATACGATTTAAGACTGACAAAGCAGGTCGACAGGCTACGCCATGCGCAATTGATCACATTCAGTTTCGAGATCGGAACCATCGACGCAGAGCAACACGCGGTGCTCACCACCATTAACAACATGCGGAACAAACTGGCTCACGATATCGACTACGAACCCACTCTATCACAACTACTTGATCTATGGAGAAAAGCTGCGCGGGCGTTTGATGATCTAACGGATGGCATCGGCCAAGGCATCGAAGATCTCGAGGCTGCCTCAAACATCGAGATGCTACAAGGCTACACCATTCCCGAGCTGTTTGTTCAGATCTGCTATGATCTGCAGAACGAATATATAGACCGGGGCGGAGACCATGATCTGCTTTGAATGTTCCAGCGGTCCGGCGGATCGATAGGCGTATCAAAAGAACTCAGGGGGGCTTCTGCTAGCCACGGTATTTGCCGTTCCCCTTTTTCGTTGTGTCGATCAGGGTTCGTTTATTACAAAAAAAGTGCCATCTTTATTCGACTGCTCAGTCATCGATGCGCCGCAGCATTTTGCTGTCCAACTTATGTGACCACACTACGCAAGCCACTCCGCAGAGTGCTAAAAGCGCCCCTGCCCAGGATGTGCCTGGAAGACCCAACGGGCTCACAATCGCCAAACCACCAAGAAACGCACCCAGCGCATTTCCAAGATTGAAAGCGGTGATGTTCAGTGTCGACGCCAGAAAAGGCGCTTCACGTGCCTTGTCGACCACGCGGAGCTGGAAACCGGGCGTCGCTCCGAAGGCCGCACCACCCATCAGGAAGAGTATCACGGCCACCGCCAACTTGCTTCCGGCTACCAACGGAAGGGCGATAAGCGTGCACGCAAGAACGCCGACAAAAACCATGATCGTCGGCATCAGCGCCCGGTTCGCAGCCTTCCCGCCGATAAGGTTGCCGACGACCGCTCCTATACCGAACAAGAAGAGCAGCGGAGCAACCATGCTCGTTCCGAACCCAACGATCTCGGTCAGAAAGGCAGCAAGAAAGGTATAAGCGGCAAAGAGACCGCCAAACCCTAACATGGTGATCAGCAAAGCCAGAACGACCTGAGGACGTAAGACAGCGCGGAATTCTGAAACCAGATCGGGCGCGTCCTCAGCCGAACCGTTGCCCTTTGGGAGCGATGCCACCAACCCGCAGGCAGAAATTGCGCTCAGACCAAGGATGATGAGGAAGACCGCTCGCCACCCGTATGCAACACCCACCCATGTTCCAAGCGGAACACCGATTACGGTCGCCACCGTGAAACCGCCTATGACGGTAGCGACAGCGCTTCCTTCACGTTCAGGGGAAACCAGCCGGGTGGCCACGACCACTGCAGCTCCAACGAAGGCACCGTGTGATAACGCCGCCAAAATCCTACCAAACATCAAGATCGAATATGTCGGCGCCCATGCACATAGAATCGTTCCAGCAATGAACAAAACCACCAAACCTATGAGCAGCTTACGTCGCGGCACCTTCAAAGTGCCGATCGCCATAAGCGGACCACCGATGGCCACACCGAGCGCATATCCCGTAACCAACCAAGACGCCGCCACTAAGGAAACACCGAAGTCCTCCCCGATCTGCGGTAGAAGACCCAAGATTACGAATTCGCCGACGCCTATCGAAAAGGCCGCTAACATGAGTGACCACAAGGCAAGGTTCGGGCGTGCGGCCGAAGCGGCCACGGTGGCTTGGATCGACATAAGAAATACGTCCTATTTAACGTTCAATCGAGACGAAGGCTGAAGGCCATCCGTTCACAAAGGTCGTCTGCGAATGTCTCCACTCCGCCGAGGCGACCGGTCCAAGACGCGATAAGCGGAGCGGCACAATCGTCAGTAACCGCTTTGGTATGCTGATCGGTGAGCCACCATCCGTTCTGCGGACCAAACTCCGCGATCAACGGCGGATAGACTGCACCCCTCGGATTGGAGTGCAGGGCGGCGGTCGATGAGGCGATGAGGTCGTCAAGGAACCGCTTGGTGAGTTCGACATCTGCGCGATCTCCGGTGCGTCCAAGATGACCACCGACGAACCGGGCGAAATCGTATGACAAAATGTCGTCATATGCGGCGATCCAGCCGGGAATGTCCGCAGATACCGCAAGCAGGTCGAACGGAACCCAACCAGGATAGACAACATCGACCATCATCAAAGTTCGAGAGGCCGGATGGTGGATTAGAATGTTGCCGGGTTGGTGGTTAGGACCCTCGTAAGCCAACTCGAGCAGGCGAGGCTCTCCGTCAACGACACCCATATCGACCGTATGACGATCTTCGAACGTTACGCTGGGCAAGGGCCGGGGGTCCGATAGGCCGGGCAAGCATTCTTCGACGCAAGGGGCGCCCCGGTTAAGTTGCTGCACAGTTTCTGCCTGCCCTATAAAGGTCGCATCTTCGAACATTCCTGCCGCGCCGACATGATCGCCATGACCATGGCTATATATGAAATGGGTAACGGGAAGATCGGTCACTTCGGCGATGCCGGCCTTGAGGACCCCGGCGAGGGCGGGTGGTGCGTCGACCAAAGCCACGCCCTTCTCTCCCACCAAGAACATGACCATGTATGCTCCGTTGCCAAGCCAATAGAGCCCCGATCCCAGTGGTTCGACGACATAACCCTTTGCAGCATCTATCTGCACACCAAGGGCCGTTTTGGGAACTGGGGGTGGCCCAACCACACGATCAGACCGTTCAGCTCCAGCCAGTGAAGCGGAAGGCGCACCATCGACGGTCGTGCACCCCGTCATTGACAGTGCAGCGAGCATACCGAGAAATCGCATCACAGATTGCTCCAGCCACCATCAACGGTGACCTCCTCGCCGAGCATGAAACCGGATGCATCTGATGCAAGGAACAATGCAACCTCGGCGATCTCCTCGGCGGAACCGAAGCGCCCCAAGGGAACCTGCGACTTAATGCCTTCGGCCATCGCGGCTAGATCCTGCTCGTCCATACCGAGCTTGGAATAGATCGGCGTCTCAACCGGTCCCGGTGCTAAAGTATTCACTCGAATGCCGCGATCCTTGAGTTCAGCGGATAGCGATCGTGCGAGCGAACGCAACGCGGCCTTCGAGGCGGAATAAACACTCATCCCAGACATACCGAGCTGGTCGAGGCACGAGGCTGTGAAAACGACACTCGCACCTGTGTTCAGATGACCCGAAAGCTTCTGAATGAGGAAGAACGGGCCGGCGAAGTTGATAGCCATCTGCCCATTAAGATCATCGGAAGTGACTTGATCGAACGGCGCGGACCAAGTGACACCCGCATTGGCGAACACGATGTCCACCCCACCTCCCAACGATTCAACGGTTTCCACAAGTCGGTCCAGGCTTGACAAATCCTGCGACGGGACGACCACACCGGTCACGGCGAGTGATTCTGCCGCTTGCGCCACTCTGGCCTCGTCTTGACCGGTAATCACGACTCTCGCGCCTTCGCGGACCATCGCTTTGGCAGCCGCGTAGCCGATACCCGTAGTGCCACCGGTGATAATCGCAGTCTTGTTTTCTAAGGTCGTCGCCATTTGATTCTCCATTTATCTACCGAGCGGTAATAAAGTGGACAGGAACCTAATTGCAAGCTATTTCTACCGACTAGTAGGAAAGTGAGTCCATGGCACGAGGAAGACCAAGAACATTCGATGCGGAAGCAGCGCTGAGTGATGTCACCAACCTTCTTTGGAACGAAGGAGTGCATGTCATGTCGCTCAACGACATCGCTCGCAGAACGGGACATTCGAAGCCCAATCTGGCGAACGCTTTTGGCGGCAAGGACAACCTCGTCGCCAGTGCGATCGAACACTATTATGAAGGCACTGGGCAACGGCTGGAGCAGTCCATGTCGGGGGGTGGCTCACCGGCCGACGTGGCCCGGCGTTACCTCACGGCCGTCGTCGAGGGGTTCGCGGCCGAGGGCACTCCACCTAGCTGCCTACTCGCAACCGCTACAACGGAATGCGCCAGTCTTCCAGACGGTCCGCTGCGCGAAACGATCGACCGATTGAATAAGCGCAGCACGGTGGCCCTTGAAAGTGCACTGTCTGCCGCGGGTGCGGCGAAGCCGGAAGAACTTACTCGTTTCGTCATAGGCCAAACGGTCGCGCTCTCAGGACTTGCGAGAGCCGGTGAACGACTGGCAAGCCTCATGGATTTCGTCGATCGGGCCGTCATTGGATGTGAGAACGACCCGCTTGGTCAACGGCGTTCCAACTTGGAGAATACAAATGAATGAGACCACGGCATTGATCATAGGGGCCGGCCCAGGCCTTTCCTCTTCCCTAGCGACAGCCCTATCCGAACGGAGGCACAGCTTGGTGCTTGCTGCCCGCGACACATCGGACCTTGCCGATATTTCCAGTCGAACCGGGGCGGTTCTGGTCGACGTGGATGCAAGCAAAAGCCAGGATCAAGAACGATTATTCGACGTCGTCGACAAAATTGGCCTTCCGCTTGAAGTCGTAATCTACAACGCCGCCGCCAGAGCGCGAGGGCCCATCACGGAGCTCGAACCGATGGACGTCGAGCGCACATTGGCGGTTTGCGCTTTCGGTGCCTTCCTCGCCGCTCAACAGGCCGCAGAACGTATGATTTCGGTTGGGCGAGGAACGATGCTGTTCACCGGAGCTTCCGCCAGCGTCAAAGGCTATCCGGCCTCCGCCCCGTTCGCCATGGGTAAGTTCGCTCTTCGCGGACTATGCCAATCCTTGGCCCGCGAACTACATCCCCAAGGCGTGCATGTGGGTCATATTATCGTTGATGGAGGTATTGGCGGGACGCCTCAATCTGGTCGGATCGACCCTCAAAACGGTGAAGACGCCATGCTTGACCCAGACCAGCTCGCTTTGGCCTATATGAACCTTATTGATCAACACCGTTCGGTGTGGTCGACGGAAATCGAAGTTCGGCCGTGGCTGGAGAAATTCTGACCTTCGGCCATCCTTCCTGGTCCAGGGCTCATTTATCTACCTGATGGCGAAGGCGATTTCATGCCGATTAACACCGCAGAACCGAAACCAGTCACAACGTTCGACCACCATTTCGCCAAGGAAAGCGCGCCTGTCCTCTACCATTACTGCAACGCGCAGACACTGCTCGCTATCCTGGAAACGAACACGATACGGTTCAGCGATGCGAACATGATGAACGACAGTCAGGAGGGAAGGTATGGCTACGGATTATTCGAAGAAGCCGCCGAGCGACTGTTGAAGCGGTCCGAAACCAACTCCGCCCTCGATGGCCTGTCGGTAGACTTCTTCGTCAAGGTCGACGAATACCTATCCCCGAAACAGCTACACGGCCATCCCGTGCTGGCTTGTTTTTCGAAGAACCCGGACGTGCTTGGACAGTGGCGCGCCTACGCCGATAACGGACAAGGCTGGGCGATAGGCTTTCGAGCGGAAGCGCTTCAGGCCTTACCGGTGATGCTGCTCGAAGTGCTTTACGACCGGGAGCAGCAACTCGTTGAAGTCGAGCAATTCCTGGCTGGTGCATTTATGCTTTGCAAGCAATTGCCGACGGATCCTAGTTCCGAGCTTGCCAAGCATATTCCTTTGTTCGCGAGTATGATGCTAGCTTACAAACACCCTTCGTTCCAAGATGAGCAAGAAGTTCGCGCGCTGCACGAACTTCGGGTCAATCTGCAGGGCGAAGGTCCGGCGCTATTTGATGAAGGCGGAGTGTCCGAGGGTGAAAATGTCGAGCCAGTTCCAGTTCGATACCGTGCAGACGGTCCTTCAATCATCTCCTATATCGACTTGCCGCTACGCCAAATAGATAACTCCCCAATCAACGAATTGTGGTTCGGTCCAAGGAACGAGAACGGACCTGGGAATGCATTATTCCCCCTGCGACATTTCGGACATGGCGACGTGCGAATGAAAAGATCCCAATCACCTTATCGAGGTTGATCGAACCCTACCGCGATCGGCAACCTGCAAACCAGCACACGTGACCGGTGGTTTCCTCGATGCGAAGGACAGCAGAAAACCACAACCAACAACTTCCCTCTTGCAATCCGCGATGTATACTTTATAGTATACGGAAGAGAGGAGAGCGGGTATGTGTATTGCCGATTTCGATAGCTCCAATCCCCAGCATCTGAAAGCCATCATCGACGAGATGCGGCAGCGGCATGCCGAGGAGCTCGCGGCAGCACTGACAACCTTGCGGATAGTGAAAATCCGCGGCGAAGCGAAATCGCGGATGCTGGACCAGGCGATCCACAAGCTGGAAGCACAGGTCGCTGCCGACAGCATACTTGATACGGAGGCTGGTTTTTCTGAAGACGCGTGCGAGGCGCTCGCTCGGCTTGCACACGTGCTGCTGGTATCGCGAGAAGAATGGCAGTTGAAGATCAGGGTCAAGAAGTTCCAGTTTCAAACTGATCCAGCCACGTTGCGTAACATCTTGGCGTTTGCCTACCATGGACTCCTGAGCGCCATCGACATGACCGAAGGCCCCGACCCCGACATCGTGATTAGGCTCAAGAATTATCCGCGTCGCATTCTTATGGCGATTTCCTACGGGAGGGAAAATCACCCCCGGCCCCGCAAGGACCCCCACGCCGATATGATAGCCGGAATAGTGGAAGGACTCGGCGGCAGCTTGCGAAGCGGCATCTTTGGCAAACGGGAAATAACGGTCGCCTCACTGCCTTTCTGGCCCTTTGATGCAGGAAACGGCGGAAAGACAAAATGATGAAGAAAAGCGATGACCAACCGACCTGCGCACCTGAGAATGCTTCCGATAGCGACCAACCCGGGTGCGTTCCCACTATGCGTCGGCGAACGGCAGATGGACCGATGTTCCCAGTGATCAGCTGGAAGGTGGCTACATTGTGTGAAACTATAGTCCACCTAACCGAAGATCCGGACCAGGTGCGCTCGATGCTCTACCATGCCGGACATCGGCACGAAGAAGCCATGTATGTCGAGCTTCGCCAAGGTCCGGTGGTGATGGCCTCGTGCTTCACGAACGTCGCCGAGCTGATCGAATGGGATTTTGCGCGTCACGCTATGCCGCGCCCTGTCCTAATTGGGCACAGCAAACGTCCCTTCGGAAACAAGCTAGGCTATGAAGACGATGAACGCACGCCATCAAAAGGCGAAAGAAACGGACCGCGGTCGTGACCCAAGCGACAGCACAAATTCGGCGGAACGCCATACATCATAATCGGTCTGCGTTCGCGGATTTCCCGGCGCACTATCGCATAGTCGGCGCTTGTCGCCGTGCTGCGTGCGGGATGACCGATACCTTTGCCTTAGCGCGAATAAACGTTTTGGTAGTAGCCGATTGCTATCGCGCGGCAATGACATGGACCCGCCAGCAGATCTCGGCGCGACTTCCCTCGTTCGTCGAGAAACTGCTGCTGGGGCAACCCGTAAAACGCCAGACCTTCATTGATGAGATCGAAGCCGGCCTCGCAAAGCGGGGAAGATACGACAGCGATGCGAAGGATCAAAAGCCGCTATCCACCTTCTTAGCTGGTGCCTGCAGGATCTCCCTCAAACCCGAAGGAAACGCGTTTACCGCTAAGGCCTGGCTAAATGATGAAATCCACGTCACGGCCCGCCGCGATAATGCAGCCGTGACCAATACGGCTGGACCATTAACGAGTGGTGCCTACCTATCCACTTTGCCCGATCGGCGTATTTGCGACGTGGTTGCAGCAACCCTCCTCGCGGGTTTTGACGAGCCGATCCTTTCCGCCGATAACGAATGCAGACATAACCGATCCGAACTCGTTCTACGCTACAAGGTGCGGCTGCCGTGAGCGGGACACCGTCATCCCTAGCTCCTAAGAAGCGTCAATGGCGCCTGGAATGGCGGCCTGGTCACAATGGCCCTATACTCGCAAACCATTTTGCGGAAAGTGCGCTACCGACGGCTATCCTGAAGGTGTTCGATGAGTGCCAGCCGCATTTAGGTGAAGTGCGCCTCGTGCCCGAGGCAGTCGGCTCACATCGGCTCCGTCCAAATTATTATTCTTCTGCACAGGACTGGGACCATGCCTGCGCCAGCGGATCGCTGCCACCTGCTCTTCGCGACAGCCAATGGGAAAGCGAGCGGACCACCTCTTCGATGACATCGCTTGCCAACGGCCGGATATTGTCCGGCCTGTGCTTCGCACTACGAGCGAAGCTCCTCGACGACGGCCAAATCGCGAAAATCATGAGCATCGTCGATCAAGCCTATCGCAACCTCGGGCCCGCTTCGGCAGACCACACGAGACACAAGCAGTCCTAACCGTCACAGCGCATACGCTAAAGTTGCACGACCTTGGTCCTACTCGGTTCATCCTGCGCACGGAGGCGCGTCCCTAGCATAATGCAATGCCTGCCAGCTGCAGGAATGTCCACAGATCGAGACCGATATGTGAATAGCGCAGCGTTGTTTTATTGTGCGCCAATGGTCCTCCGACCGATTTCCGCCAAACAAACACTACGACATGACTGCCGGAACTTTGATGTCCCGAACACCCAAGAGAAGCTCAGTTCTGCGGAACCTTGCTTGGATCAATCGCGATGCCTTGACGTTCGGCCATAGCCAACAATGCGGACTTGACCGCAAGCTCCGCACGTAACTCCCTGACCGAGCCCTCTGCTCGCTTGCGGCGCTCGATCTCCATGCGGTGGACATACTGCGAGACCATACGGCCCGAACCCGTCCCATACTCCTTTGACGATTTTTTGCTCGCCGTCTTGTAGCCGCGCAACCGGTGACAAAGACGCTTGCACAGATCGTCATCGCGCAAAGTGCGCGGATTGAAAGAAACGTTGGCGTCCAACGGGAAGTGGCGACGGTGGATCTCGCCTGCCCGCCTGCAAACCGCATCTTGCGTGCGGTGCCGAGAACCTTCGGGGCCCTTGTTCAATTCATGACAAGCGAGGAAGGTGACGAACCGGCGATAACGCCGAACTTCCCAGAGATGCGCTCGCTGCATCGACTTGTATATCGTCGCCTCAATGAGATCGAGCGTCGGCGCACTGGAAGCTGGCTTGGCATTCGAGGACGCGATCATTTCGACACCCCCCACCGATAGGATGAGAGCGCCAAACGGTCGGCTCTGGTATCAGTGAAGCCAAGCTGCGCCGCCAGATCCGCATCCGCTTCGCCGCGTGAACGAGGCATCACGCCCATGGGATCTGCACAGTAATCGGGTGTGCAGCCGCCAGCAACTTTCATCCAGGCACTGATCGTGTCCACCGAATAACCCTCATTCCAAGCCCGCATCGCTACCGCGTGCCGGATGTCATGAGTGCGAACCGATACGATTCCTGCGAACAAGACCGCGAGCAGGTCGTTCAAGTCGCCCACTGAAAGCATGCGCCGCCGGAAGGCGAAGATGAACGGGCTTGGTTCCGTCTTGTCCTTCAAATCTGCCGTCGCTGCGCAAATTTGCACGGCATCGATACCGTCACGTTCCAAAGTGAACGCAACGAGTTTGGAAAGAATTTCCATGGTCATGGACGGCAATGCGAAACTTTGGCGCTCGACGCCGCATTTCGGAATGGCGTAGAAAGCGCTGGTTTTGCGGTTGCCATCGTCCACATCGGTCCAGCCGGCGCCACCGTGAAACATCTGGCGCATCTCGCTCGCACGACAAAAACTCATGCCGATCGAGAACAAGGCAGCAGCCGCAAAAAGGAGGCCGTGCAAGTAAGGCACGATATCGACGATAATTCGTCCCTCGCTCAACGCACATCCGATCAGTGGTCGCAACGCTTTGTCGGGAGCGCACAGGCTAGCCGGAAAACGTCCGGCGAACGGAATATCCGTGCCAGCAAGCTCAGCGAAACGCATTTCGAGCATGGGCCGGGGTATATGCTTAGGATTGAGCAGAACGCCATCGCGCGCATGCCGGGCGAATGCCGGTAGCGGACAAGTCCGACCGGTCCACTTGTCTAAGTCGACATCGTCATGCGCGATGTATTGCGAATGCAGAAACTCGGCGACAAACTCGGAAGCACCATTGCCTGAATCTTGCGGCAGCGGCAGCGCTTGGTTGAAGTCCGGTAGAGATGCTTCGAAGGTGGTTCGCTGCGACAAGCGGAAATGATGGGACACGATACAAGCGAGGAAGGTTCCGTCTTCCGCCATCCCACGGGTCTCATAGGAGAAGTCCTGGACTGCCATGCCGTGCTTGCGCATATGGTCCTCGGCGTCGTCGACCATCTCCTTGAAGGTCTCTGCGCTTTCGACGAGTGCGAGAGCGATCGCGAGATTACGGTCAAGATCCGCCGCGAACGGCCCTGCAGCCTCCTTGCGATTGAGATGAGACCTGCTGGCACCTTCACGCTTGAACGCCTTGATGACATCCAGTTCGGATTGCGAATAATCGGGCTTCGGCAAGGTGAAACCCAGAACCTCTTCACGCAATTCGGGAAAGTTCCAAGCATACGCCTCTGCACGCCCCCAGGCTGCCGACAACAGCTTCACGACCTTTAACCTCAGTCCGGCCGAATGCCGCTGGCACAATCGGCCCGCGAGATAATCCGGAATGGCACGATAAAAATCCTTTGCCTCAACACTATGGGCCATGATGTCGAACTCCAGGTCCTCGATCGCGCTCCAGGCATAAGCATCGAAAGACACATCCTTCCCAGCGCGATGCCACCGCAGGAGCACGCAATCCGTTTTGGCGGCTTTCGCCGATATCGGCCCGGTCATAGCGGCTACGGATGCAACGTCGCACGCAGGCACCGCATGCATCAAATCGCCGTATTGGGCGCTGAGCGCCGTTTCGGGCCAGTCAATGTCCGCGTCCATCAATTCACGCAACCAGCCCGCGGTATCGTCGCAGAGATCAGGCGTAGCGACGATCTGCGGCTTACCGCCAGCGGTGCCGCCGTTCGTAATGGCGGACCGCACAAAAGCAGCCTCGCTTGTAGAACAACGGAGAAACGCCTTGATCTCCGACGCCGGAGGGTGGCGGTTCGGACAATACCTCTCGAGGCGATCGCATAAAGTCTTTATACGTGCCGGGTCGCCCGGCACGGAGCCGGGAGGAAGCAGGACATCCATCGCATGGCGGGTGTCCTCAAGATCGAGCGAGAACTGGCGCACGAGGTCGTCTTGGCTTCCAGTAGCGAGGGCGGCGGCGGACCCCGCCGGCCATTTGGCCGGCGGTGCCGAAAGCTGGATGATACCGGTCATGCCGCGATCCCACCGCCGATGCTAAGAAAAGTGCCCGTCACCGAGGAGCGGGTTGCCCCGAAAGGAACGACATCGCCGACCCCAATAGGGGAAACACGAGTGTTCTGCGCGATCAAGACACCGCGCTCCCGGCGCTCATGAAACTCCGCATTTGCCTCCAGCGCACGACGCCAACGCTCATAAGCATCATAGACGGCGAGCATGGATGTGCCGGACCACCCCATGAACTTGGCCAAGTTGGTTTCTTCTGCGGCAAGACCGGAGGCAGTCAATCCCATGCCTTCGATCTCACGCAGGCGGTCGTGGACGTATTCGTGCCGAAGGCGGTGGAGACCACCAGGAACACCCGCCGCTTCGAAAGCGGGCCCGAGATAGGATTTCATGAGGTTGGCACGGGTCATCCTGCCGCCACCGCGCACCAGGAAGACAGGCTCAGCGCGCAAGATCCTTTCCGCCTCGGCATCACCCAGATGGGCCCGGCGACTCAACTCCTTGTAATCGGCCAGACCGTGGCCCTTGCGATCATATGCCTGCCGGTCGCCATCGATGTAACCGAGCAGCATCTCCCGAGTGCCGATCGCCAGATCGCAGTCTTTGCTGGGCTCCAGTCCGTCCCCCTTATTGAAAGCCCGCAACCGAGGATTGTCGAAGCCGCTCACCACGTGAATGCAATACATGGTAAGCCCGCAAGCCTCACGATCAGCGCGCAATGCGAGTTCCGCAATTAACTGCAAAATAAGGCGTGCGACCAACGGCTGGTCCTTTGCGGCCGCCAGCATAGCAGCACGCGACCTGACCTGATCGGTCCGCAAACGATGCTGCGTCCTGCCGAAACGGTATTGCGCACCAGAATCGTAGCGAAAGTCCGCGCGTTTCTCGCCTCCCGCGCGGAACTTGCTGCGCGCTGTCATAACCGCGCGATCCGCATCGGGAAGGTCGTCGTAACCATCCAGCTCAAAAGGGTTCTGCCCGTCAATCAAGGAAAGCTTGCGCTGCGCGTTTCGATGTGTGCGCATTGCATTGGTCTCGCGGCCAATCCTCGTGCGGTGCGCGCCATGCTTCACGATGAACCCGCCGCGCTGCTTATCACGGGTGAGCTTGGCGCCGGCTTCGCGCATTAGACGTTCCGCAATCAACCGAACCCTGGATACGTTGAGGAGAAGCATAAACGGCATCCAGCCTTCGTCAGTCTCGATGAGACCGCCGGGACGGTTGATCGCGCGCGTCAAAGCCGTGCGGTGGTTACGATAATGCTGCTCGGTATAACCAGCCGCGACGAGCAGTTCGGCTGCAATCATCGGTTCGTAAGGCTTACCATCAAGGTAGGGAATGTAACTGCCCCCCATCAGTTTGGTTTTACGGAATTTAAACTTAGGAATCGTCATCGTATTTCTCCTTTCAATAACTGAAAGGTAGCTGCATATTTCTAACAGTGCAACTATTATCTGTTACCGCCTGTCATTTTGATGGTTAATGAAACGCCGAGCCCATCGCCTCCCGGATATGGCACCCGGACTGCCGTTTTTACGTTTTCGATAAATGGAAACAGACTGATTTACGGCGATGCGCCCACAATGAGAAAGCTGAAAACGGCAGGAGTAATGTTGTCTACAGGAACACAGAACTTTGCCGTTTTTCAAAAGCGGCAATGACGGTCAAACTGAGCGGCCCCGGCTCTAAAAATCAACTAAGATAGTGCTGAATACCGTTTTGCAGATTTGACAAACGGATGCTGCCAGAAATTGCTCAAATGGTCGTGCCGCGGGTAAGTTTGCGCAAGCCAGCAAGCTAACGATTCCCAACCGTGAGCCAAAGGCGCGATTGACCCGGCAACACGGGCAGCATGATGAAAATACAGCAGCGTCGTAGCCACGACATCCACCTGAGATTTTCGTGCAGCTTTGAACGTTAGCAGGCTCTTTCCGGTCGCGGCATTGCAGGCCGCATTGATCCCATAGCCGGCAGCGGCATCGACAAGGCTGGGCCATCTGCCAGTCTGCCCTGCTGGGTCCAGCCTCATCATATCGAGATGCCGCGCTGACCCGGATGGTTCCCACTGATCAAACCTGAACTTATCGAACAGCCAGTGGCGTGATGACCGTCTGATCAGGACCGAGAGGTCATGCGCGCCATTGAAAGTCACAAGAGTGCCACCGCTTGCATACACAGGCGCGAGGACGTCGTTCAAACGGCACAGCATCGCCGCCTCGTCCAGCTCTCGGTCCACCGACATAAGCTGCCAGTCCGAACACGTCGTATCCGGGCCGACTTGAAACAACAGGATCGAAGCACCCACAAGTTCCTGAAGAGCTGCCCGGCGGATATCCGGGTTTTGTGGTTCCACAATTGCGACGGCGAAATCCGAAATATCCGTCTCGATGTCCAGCACGGCGAGCCTCATGACATCGGCCAGCGAACATTTTTGGGGAATTTATAACATAGAATCAATAGTTTGAAAGGAAAAAGCTTATGACTAAGGTGACTGAAGCAGAAACATCCACTATGCTCAGGCGGCAAGACCTGCTCCACGAGCCGGCGGGTATCACTCATCTCATACGCGGTGGAAAGACTAGAATGCTCATACCGTTGGTCAAGATTGTCGCGATGCTGCGGGAAAGCTACCCTGAAGCAGATGCTGGTTTGATCAAAAGCCGGGTTAAGTATTCCGTGCGCAACGGCTTCCCACGCGATTTTGAAACCGGCCACGGGCAGCGCACATCGTTCGACATCAGGGATGGTCTTATGATGTTCATGGCTTTCGAACTCATGCGCTTTGGAGCTACGAATGCTGCCGTTATAAACGACGTCACTAAAGCTTGGCCCGAGATCGAAAGAATACTCGCACTGGCATGGCACATCAAACAAAACGATCAGAATGCAAGCCAACTGTTCATTCTCGCAACCGGCCATAGCCTCAACCGAGACGACAGTTCTGCGGCGCGTTTCGAAGCCTGCCGCTTCGATGACATCGCGACGCACCTCGAGCGGATCTCTGCTGAGACTTCCGTTATGGTGATCGGCGCCGCCGACTTCGTCCTCCGCTTCCGCGCCGCCGCGGAAAAGACACTTGCCGCACACGACAATGAAGTGGATGAGGAAATGGCGCTCGTATTCGCCGACCATTTCGGACACACCAGCAAGTCCGCTAAAGAGCTGATCTCGTCCACCGTTCCCGCACCAGCGTAGGATTAGAAAGAAAAGCCGAACTGTTCGCTCGCAATCGTGGTAGTCAGCAGGCCTCGATCGTTGCGGTCGCCGATTACGCATCGACACGCGCCCTAGCAGCTTGCAGCATCATGGACCGGTTTTCAGGCCCCTCGGCCATGAACGTAAGCGGATCGACACCATCATCGTCTTCGGACCGCAACCATCGCACTACGTCCAGGCCATCCAACGCCTTGCGAAGTTCAAAATCGATCAGCAGCAAGATGCGCGCGGATTTCTCCATTTCAATCGCTTGCCGGACCGCGCAAAGCCCGGCCACACATTCCGGCCCGACGAGCATCTCGATTTCGTAACTTGTTAAACGCCAGCGCTCCTTGAGCGCTGCAAAACCTTCCCACATCGCCTTCGTCTCAACATCTCTTTCAAACTGCATCACGACACTCCTTTGTATACTTTATAGTATACGTCAGATTAAATGTCCAGAGTTCATCGAAGACGGCCGACACCTACATCCCGGATTCAAATCGTTTTAGTGCGCATCGCGAATTTTGGCTCCTTGCCTTGGTGACGGTGGCACCGGCCTTCTGAGTTAACCGCAGATTAGAATTGATCGTGCAAGTTAATGCAGCACCGCGAACATGAAGCACCTTCGGTATGATGAAGCATGCCGGAACCAATGCTTGATCGATTAGGGATGGAGAAATTTGCCGATGAACGTCGCCATCAAAAGCCTCGATTGGTCGATACATACCATCGACGATCCGCCAGTCTCCCGCGTCGGGCCGCTGCTGAGTGGCTGTCTGTTGATTTACATGTTGCTCAGCCGGGGTGATAACGGCGAAGACATAGTGGCCACCGCAAACGGCAATGGTGAAGAAGGCGGCGAGGAGCGTCTTGCCCAGGCGATCAGACTTCTGCACCAGCCACTCATGAACGGCACACTCAAGACCTGGAGCAGACCCATTGGTGGGGGAGAATTGATCGAAATGCCTACGACCTGCTGGGAATTGGACGATCCAACAGAACGGTTCGCGACAAGTCGTTTCGATGCTTTACAGCCGTTCGTTCCAAATATCGAACCCACCCATTGGATATTTGCCGAGCAACGCATGGAAGAATCGATCTACGATCTCTTTCGCGAAAAGGCTGGAATACCGACCGCTCACAAGACCAGCGAAGGGGCACAGACTGCGTCCCCTCCCCCGGCCCCGCCCGGCGGCAATACGCCAGGCGAATTCGTCGCAAGCATACAAGGCGTGTCGGATACCGACAACTTTCTTCGCCTCGATGACGTAATTGCGAAAGTCGGCTTAAAAAAGAGCGAAATTTACCGCCGAATGGAAAAAGGGCGCTTTCCGAAATCAGAGACAATAGGTTTTGGCCGCGCCGTAGGCTGGCGGGCTGGCAAAATACTGGAATGGCTTCGCAATCCCCAATGAGCGTGCCGCCATATCGATGTCATTCGGGGAAACTGGAAATAAGGTCAGCGCCAATCGCCACCAGAGGAGGCGAACCCATGACGAGGATGTTAAGGCCAAACCTTAGAAAACTTTGACTGGCACCTTCAACCCATAAGCGACGATGGATCAACTCCGGCAATCCGAGGTGATTATCGCTGGAATTAGATCTGCCAGAGGAGCGTTGATCAAGAACCATCGGGCGACGGCGGTAATCCGATCATTCTGGAAATCGTGCCATCCTTGCGAACGAACTGATGGTAGAGAGCGGCAGCCGCATGACCTGCTATCAGCACGCAAACAACATAGGCGCCGCCGTTCTTATGCACGAAGTCGATCGGAGCTTCGAACTGCTCGAAGGTGAGACCAAGCAGATCGGTAACGAACAGCTGGTAAGCAGAAGTATCGGCGAATTTCGGAATCTCAAACAACCAGAAGAAGTCGGTCGCAACGCCCGTGCCTAAATAACCGGTGACCGGCATCACGATCATTACCGCGTAGAGAACGAAATGGCCGATGCGCGCGGCGCCGATCTCCAGCGGCGAACTGGCGACGTGATCCGGACCGGTGTCCATAAACCTGTTTATCACCCGCAAGACCACAAATGCCGCGATGCTGACCCCGATCGAAAGATGGAGTTGTAACGCGATGAGATTGTCAGCCGCTCCCTCATCCGTGAACCATCTGCGATAATACACGCTGACATAGCTGACGAGAAACAGCACCGCCACGCTCCAATGCAGCATCCGCGCGATCCTGCCATACCCATGTCTGGAGTTCCTCCAAGAATTGCCGGTTACGCTCATCAGATGTCTCCTCATTCCCTAACGCCACGATTGTCAGGGCTTGCTCGATCTTCTCGTCACCACCCTGGCTAAGGATGCCGATGGCGAAGACCAACCCGATGTCGTCGGGGGCGAGAAACTCAAGAAGGAACCCCAGCTGTTGAGTCGCAGAATCCAAATCACGTTCTATCTGCATTCCGCTAAGTGCAGTGGCGATAGCGACGATGCCTGCAGTCGCAGCTCCTCGAAAAGATCGTCAGCGATCCTAGTCAGCCATTTCTGGAACGAACCGCCCCGACCTGCTCAAGGCAATACCGGGAACGGCTCACTCCTCACGACCTATGACATCAGGCTCCAAACCCGCCATCGATGGTGTGGAAAGCGCCAGTGACGATAGCCGCCTCATCGCTAGCCAGATATGCCGCCATACCAGCGATCTCGTCGGCGCGCGCATGCCGCTTTATGGCCATGAAGCTGTGCATAGTGTCTTTCATCGGACCGTCTGCAGGGTTCATGTCGGTATCGACCGGACCAGGCTGGATGACGTTCACGGTAATCCCGCGATCGCCGAAATCGCGAGCGAGGCCGCGAACCATGCCCTGCATCGCGGATTTGGTCATTCCGTATGCAGCGCCACCCGGGAAAGGAACGCTGTCGGCGTTTACCGACCCGATAACGATCATCCGTCCGTTGTCGTTCATCTGCCGGCCGGCTTCTACGAGTGCATGATAGGGTGCCCGAATGTTCACGTCGATCATGTGATCGACCGCATCCGCTTCCAGTTCGAGAGGATCGCCCATCACCAACACGCCGGCGTTCACGATGATGGCGTCGAGCGGACCTTGGTCTTTCACCACCGAAACCACCGACACACGGTTTGCACTGTCCGCCTTGATTGTGTTGGCTCCCGTCTCAGCCGCGAGCTTTTGAGCCTCGTCTGCGGAACTGGAATAGGTGAAGGTGACATTCGCCCCGTCATTCGCGAGCCGCCGCACTATGGCGGCGCCGATGCCGCGGCTTCCGCCCATGACGAGAATGTTCTTGCTTGTGAAGTCGGTCATAATCGATCCTTGCTATTTTTCAAGTGACCTCTACATAAATAGCTGAAACTTGGTTGCAAGGTATTTTTGTAGATATGTCTAAAGAAAGCGTTCCGAAGCGTGGTCGCCCCAGAAAGTTCGACCCGGAAGCAGCGGTCGAGGTCGCCCAGGGCCTGTTCCACAGTCACGGCTATGACAATGTCGGCGTCGTTCTCCTCGCCAAGGAGATCGGGATCGAACAGCCGAGCCTCTACGCCGCATTCGGAAATAAGCTCGGTATCTTCGAAGCAGTGACGGATCGGTATGCCGGAGGCGACGGGGCCTTCATCGCTGTAGCTTTCGAAAATGCCGACGATGTGTCGTCCGGTCTGCGCTCGATGCTCGTGACAGCTGCCGAACTTTATAGCCGTAATGATGGAAGCGCCGGTTGTCTGATCATGGAAGGGGCGCAGGGCACGCATGACGAAGGCGCCCGTGCCATCTGCGCCGATAAGCGGGCGGCGACCGAGACATTCATTTCCGAATATGTCGAAGCCGAACACGCCGGCCATGGTGCCGAGATAGCAGCACTGGTGATGATAGCTCTCGCAGGTCTCTCGTCCAGTGCCCGCGCAGGCATGACCGGCGAACAGCTAGTAAAGTTCTCTCATATTGCCGCAAATGGCCTCGACGATCTGCTTAAGAAGAACCGCGCTCTCGATACGAGAAAGGATTGAACCATGATCAAAACCACCTTGGGTGCCTTGCTCGCTTTTACGCTACCAGGAGCCGCGCTGGCTGGTGAGGTCCATAGCTACGCCAGCCAGGTTAACGATGTGGACGCGGTGAACAGCCATTGGTTCGAGACCGATAACGGTGTCATACTGATCGATGCGCAACGCATACTGCCGGAAGCAGAACGCGCCCTCCTTCATCTGCGGGCCAGGACGAACAAGCCGGTAATCGCCATTTTCGTGACCCATCCCCACACCGATCATTACGGTGGGCTGCCCGTCTGGACCGAGGCGTTCCCCAATGCCAGCATCTACACGACAGCTGTCACTCTGCGTTCGATCCGGGAAGACAGCAAGGGTTACAATGCCGCGCGCGCCGAGCGACACGGCGAACGCTTCGCCTCCCAATCGGCGCTTGACGGATCCTTACGGAAAGCGACTGTCGTTGCAGCAGGCGAGCGCTTCGCTATTGACGGGACTGCGGTCGCCCTGCGCGAGTTTGGGCCGTCCGAGGCGGAAAGCACACTCTTGATCGAAATCGAGAACGCTGGTCGGGTCTTCGTCGGAGACCTTATCAATGTCGGCGTGCCGGCGGTTCCCTTTGAAAGCCTCGAGAACTGGCTATCACAGCTTTCCGAAATGGAAGCGCTCTACGCTACGGCCCAACTGTATCAAGGGCATGGACCCGCGCCCATCGATATATCGGAGATCTCCGAACAGCGTCGATACCTTATCGCACTGCGCGATCTCGTCGCCGAGCGCATCACCGACAACGTCCTGTCATCCGGCGATCGGGATGAAGTGGTGTTCGCGCTGGAAGCGGCCTGGCCGTTCTATGCAGGCGTTGCCGGCAATACCCGTCGTGAGATACTAGCGTTCGATGCTACTCTGGTTGCAGAACAATTGGGGGCAATGATCGAAGATCAGTAGACGTCCACGCCTATGATTTGATGCTCTACTGTTCAACGAAGCGGCCAACGTGCTGACTGTCCATTACCCCGTGGTTGGTTTGAAACAGATACGCAAGCCGTTAGACCCGATAGTTGCGGGTCATTGGTGGGATCGCGACGCGATCGATGGGGCTTTGAATAGCCGCACAGAACGGATGGATGTCCTGAGGCGGAAAGCCGGATGGCGACGCCCAATCTAGGCATCGCGATTCTGGCTAAAGATCCTAATATTAGAAACAACTGCTCACCGCCTATCCAGTTGCGCACTGGCATATGATGTTTCGGCTTCGGCTGGCGCGATTACGAACTGCGCCAACAGGAAAAGCGTGGTGACGGTGAAACCGATCAGCATCGCTTTGAATGCGTCAGAATGGTCTCGCATCCGAGGCGTCCTTACATCGTTTCTGATTAAGCGCGACACGCCAGACCTCAGGCTGGAACGAACTCGCCGTTGAACGTTAGGGCCACGTCGTCACCGATGGCTGGCGCGTAAGTGTCGATGCCGAAATCCGTGCGCTTAACGATGCCGGTTGCGGTAAAGCCCACCGTGTATGTCTTGCTCACCGGGTTCACGTCGGCTTTGTTGAACTGCACATCGAAGGATACGATTCGTGTAACGCCATGCAGGGTCAAGCTGCCCTCGATAGTCGCGGTAGCGGGACTGGTATGGATGACTTTTGTCGAACGGAACAGAGCGGTCGGATACAGCGTCGCATCGAAGAAGTCCGCTGACAGAAGGTGTTCATCCAGCGCTTCGGAATTGGAATCCACGCTGCTGACGTCGATCGTCATGACCAACTTGCTATTCTCCGGGTTGGCTGAGTCCAATGTCAATTGGGCGTCGGCCTTATCGAAGCCGCCAGTGTAGGTCGAATAGCCGAAATGCGAGGTCGCCCAGTTCAATCGCGAGTGGGTTGGCTCGATCTCATATGATCCGCTTCTAGGAAGGTTCATCGTAGTAGAAACGGCGTTGCCGGTTGGTGAAGAAGTTTCCTGAGCGGCGAGACCGAAGGCCGAGCCAAAGATCGCGGTTGCGGCTACGAGGGAGAGATGTTTTCTAGTGAATGACATGGATCGGTCCTTTGAACGTTTGGTGAAAATGATGGCAAAGACGTCGCGCGTCAGTGCAATTTAGCTGTAACGGTGCTCCTTCAGGCCGCGATGGTTTGGGCGCCAACGTCTTCGGCCAGCAAATCGAGCTCGGCTTTGGCCTGTTCGATGGAAGCTTCCCGAACTTCGGGGCCAACCGCTAGGCGTTCGGCATGGACGAAGGTCACATCGGTAATGCCGATCAGACCCAGCATGGCGCGAAGATGGGGCTCCTGCGCATCCATTCCCGCGCCTGGCCCTTCCGAATAGAAACCGCCTCGACTTTCAACGATGATCGCGCGCTTCCCTGTGACATAGCCTTGCGGTCCATCTTCGGTGTAACCGAAGGTAATACCAGCCCGCAGAACGTGATCGAACCACACCTTTAAAGTCGAGGTAATGCCAAAATTATACATCGGTGCGCCGATGACCAGGATGTCCGCCTTCTTGAGCTCCGCGATGAGGTTGTTCGATGTCGTATGGGTCTCGCGCGCTTCGTTGGTATCCTCCTTGCCGCCAAGGCCCGGCAGGCGCTGTGGATCGAGGTGCGGGATCGGATTGTTTCCAAGATCACGTTCACGCACTTCGATGGTTCCATCGCTCTCGCGGAGACGATCCACGAAGTGGCGGGTCAGCGTCGCCGATACCGATTGGTCTCCGGACGCACTTGAGTTGAGTAGCAGGAGAGAGGTCATCTGTTTTGTTCCTTCGTGTGTTTTGATGTGAGTTGCTCGATCGGTCGATCTGAAAAGGCCGAGCAAGTTTCTCATGCGGCCGCACTCAGCTTGCCCGAGCGGTAGTCGGCGAACGCCTGTTCCAGTTCCACCTGCGTGTTCATCACGAACGGACCGCGTCGCGCGACCGGCTCGTTAAGAGGTTTGGCGACCACCAGCAGGAAGCGGGCAGGTTCTTGGGTTGCAGTGACGCTGAGGCTCGACCCATTGGAAAGGAGGCCGATCTCGCCATTGGCCAGGGGTTCGGCTTGCTCACCATGAGGACCGTCGACTTCAAGTGCGCCACCATGACAATAGAGAAAAGCCGCATGTCCTTGGGGCAAATCCAGGGTGAACGAGGTCTTCTTCTTAATTGTGACATCGAGATACAAAGGCTCGGTCGCCCCGGTTTCGACCGGACTGGACACATCCCGGTATTGGCCCGCCAATACTTTCATACTAATACCGTCATCTTCGACGATAGGCAGCAAGCCAGGAGTCATGTCCTGATAGCGCGGCGTCTTCATCTTGTCGGCGGCCGGCAGGTTAATCCATAGCTGGAAGCCGCTCATCAGACCCTCGGTTTGCTCCGGCATTTCTGAATGCACCAACCCGCTCGCGGCGGTCATCCATTGGAGCGATCCCGCTTCCAAAAGGCCCTCGTTTCCGCGACTGTCGCGGTGACGCATCCTGCCTGCCAGCATATAGGTCACGGTCTCGAACCCCCTGTGTGGATGGTCGGGGAAACCAGCGATGTAACCGTCCGGATCATCGGACCCGAACGCGTCGAGCATGAGGAATGGGTCGAAGTCGGGTAGATCCGGCGTCCCGATCAATCGCATCAGAGTGACACCAGCACCGTCACTGGTCACTATTCCCGTGGTCCGGCGGATGATCGTGCGGGCGCCTGTTTCGGTAGTCGCAAAAGCCATGATACGTCCTTTCTTTATCTTGCGAACCGAACTAGGCGTCCGACCGAAGTTGCGGTAGGCACCCTACTGTCAATATGGAGTTGCAGAATATGCGACACTCACAAGTATCACTGCCCGACGTGGAGGTATTCCTAACGATCGCGCAGACCGGAAGCCTGTCGAAGGCTGCCGCCAGACTGGATCTTTCCAAATCCATAGTCAGTCGCAGGCTTGCGGCCTTGGAACGAACGCTCGATGCTCGGCTGGTGACCCGCGGCCCGCGCGGAGCGGAACTTACCGAAGTCGGCCAAGCGTATCGAGACGAGGCAAGCCAAGCGGTGGCCTTGTTCGAAAGCGCCCGCGAGAACGTCAAATCATCCGTCGAAAGCGTGGCGGGTCCGATCCGCATCGCAGCCCCACTGTCGTTCGGAACGCGCTACCTCGCTCCAGTCCTAGCGAGCTTCGCAGCCGATCACCCCGAGACGGAGCTAGATATCGTATTCGAGGACCGTCTCAGCGATTTGATCGCCGGTGGTTTCGATATCGGTGTGCGTATTGGCAATCTCGCAGATTCATCTCTGATAGCCCGGCGCATATGCGACATCAGTAGCGGGGTGTTCGCCAGCCCGGGATATCTTGCACAGCACGGTGCCCCTTTCGAAGTTGGCGAGCTAACGCGACATCACGCACTGCTCTATGCGAATGCTGGATCGTCGGATCAATGGAAGTTCAAGGTGGATGGCAAAGTTCATTCGGTGAGCGTTCAAGGGCATGTGCGCGCTGACAATGGCGATATGCTACTTGCCGCCGCCAAAGCGGATCTAGGCATTCTCATCCTTCCCCATTTCATCGCTTGCGACGCCCTTGCTACCGGAGAGTTGGTCCCCATTCTTGACGGAGTGTCGCTTTCACCCATCGCACTTCATGCGGTGATGCCGCCGGGCAAGGCTTCAACAGCGCGTGTCCGCGCCTTAGTGAACCGTCTGGTGAAGGACTTCGGAAGTGGCTACGATTGGCAGTCCGGTAGACCTTGACTCATTGTTGCCAGAGCTTGCCCTCCACAGCCGATGAGATCGAGGGAGCCCGCAACGGCGATGCGACGATAGCAAGCGAGCGGACGCAACTCATGGTGTTGCTTTCCAAATAGCTACGATGCCAAATGAGCCTGCAGGGGAAACTGGGCGGACTTCGATGCTTGGCGGACTCCAGGCACGCGACCCAGAATTATGATAGTTCAGACCAACAGTAAGCTTTTAGAAGCTGTCAGATTTTCTCAAAGTTCCTTACTCCAGTCTTTTAACTTGCTCTTGATATTTCAGGCAGGCTTGCGCGCATATATGCCAAATACCGCAATGGTTGCGTAGCATAGCGCCGGGATGGTCAAGGCAATCGCGAGGCTGCTAGTGGCATCAGCTAACATTCCTACAAAAAGCGGCACAATAGCACCGCCGCAAATGGCAACGTTGATGATGCCTGATCCGTCCGCAGCCCTGGATCCCAACCGCTCACAGGCGAGGCTGAAGATCGTCGGGAACATGATTGCATTCATTAGTCCGATGGCAAGCAACGAATATCCTGACAGATTACCCGTGGTGTTCGCTGATAGGAGGATAAGCGCAATGGCTCCGCAACTAACGAAGGCCAGAAGCTTGCCGGGGCTGATCAACCTCATCAATCCCGAGCCAACGAACCTGCCGATTAGCGCACCTCCCCAGTAGAGGCCAATAAGGCTACCAGCTTCTCGCTCGGTCAGCAGCATGCCCTCCGCACCCGTCATGCCGGTCTCGACCAAGTAGTTCACGATGATGGAGCCGATGGCGACTTCCGCGCCGACATACAAAAAGATGCACAGCGCCCCGTAGCCGAAACGGGGGCGTCTCAATAGATCGAACCCGCCCAGCCCTTGACTTGCTTCGTGCCGTTCACCCTGAAGGCGGTTGCGGAACGCCCAGACCACTGCCCCCACGATAGCCAATGCAATAGCAATACCCACATAACCATTCACGATTGCTTGGCTCTCTGCAGTGCGATAGGCGTCGAGTTCCGCGCCGGAAAGCTGGTCCGCAGACATCGTCGCAAGGCTACCCAGGATCAGCACCGAGCCTGCGATCGGAAACACGGTAGTGCCCAACGAATTGAACGCCTGTGCGAAGGTCAGGCGGCTATGCGTCGTCCGAGCGGGACCGAGCACACTGATCAGTGGATTGGCGACGACCTGCACAATGACCACACCGCTGGCCAGCACGAACAAAGCGAACAGGAACAGGCCATACGTCGCGGTCTGGCTCGCGGGAATAAACAGGAGGCAGCCTATCATCATGAGCAACAAACCGGCCACCGCTCCGCGCAAATAACCGATCTTCTTGACTAATTTCGCACCGGGAATGCCGATCACGAAATAGGCCGCGAAGAAGCAGAACTGCACCAGCATCGCCTGAGTGAAGTTGAGGGTGAACAGTTCCTTCAGTTTTGGAATTATCACGTCATTCAGGCTGGTGATTCCGCCGAAGATGAAGAACAAACCGAAGACGAAGAATTGCAGGCCGGGCGCGTCGATCTTTGTTCCGGCATCCTGCACCGGTTCCGCATCCATGCCTGTCGGCGCTTGTGGTGCTAGTGCCAAACTAAGCTTCCCTCACGATATGATCGATGGCCCAGTTTGGGCAGCGGTTGACTATCTATATCGGCTACCAGCACCATAAACTGTGTGGGTCGATATATATGCAATTGGCGGACCGCTCACTTTCCTTCGGGCGGTAGCAATGTGAATCGCGCCTTCTCGCCGGCGATCGCAGACGGCGCTATCCAAACATCGAAATCTCCGGGTTCGACCTGCCAGCTATTGTCGCGCCCAACAAACAACAGGTCGTCCCTGGTCAAGGTGAACGATACCGCCCGGGTTTCGCCGGGAGCAATTGTGATCTTTTCGAACCGTTTGAGCTCTCGGACCGGCCGGGTTACGCTCGCCACCCGGTCGCGAACATAAAGCTGCACCACTTCATCAGCTTCGCGCTTTCCGGAATTTGTTACCTGCGCTTCGATGGAGATCGAACCATCCCAGGCCATTTCCGAGTTGCGGATGCGGACAGTTCCATAGTCAGCTTGTCCATAGGTCAAGCCGTGACCGAATGGGAACTGTGCCTCGTGAGCCGTATCGAGGTATTTGGCTGAGAACCGATCCTGCCGGTCCGGGGTATCTGCGCGCCCTGTTGGCTTGTGGTTGTAGTAATAAGGCTCCTGTCCGCCAAGCACCGGAAAGCTGACTGGCAAACGTCCCGAAGGTGAGAAGTCGCCAAATATAACGTCCGCCACGGCATTACCTTCCTCCGACCCTAGGAACCAGGTCACGAGCAATGCGTCCGCATCCAGGACGGCTTGGGGAAGCTCCAACGGACGGCCGGTCTTCAGCATAATGATCGTAGGTTTGCCGGTTTCCGCAATGGCTTGAGCCAAGGCGATCTGCGCTGGCGCAAGAGCAATCGAGGCTTTCGATTTAGCTTCGCCGGATCCCCCTTCGATCTCACCAAGCATCAGGATCACGACATCAGCTTGCGCAGCGGTCTCCATTGCATTTGCCAATCCGTTACCAATGGGTGCGTCATAGTCCGACCCTCGGGCGATCAGAAGGCGGGAGCGGTTTTCAAGCGCTGCGGTAATGCCCGTATGAACTGAAACGGACTCGTCGTTCTTACCAAAGATAGACCACGCGCCGTTCAGATTACCGGGTTCGCCAGCGAAGGGTCCAATTAGTGCTATGGTTCCGACGTCCTTCGACAGGGGCAGCAGACTACCGTCGTTCTTCAGCATCACGATGGATTCCCGCGCAGCCTCTCGAGCGAGTGCCAAATGATCCGGCGCACGCATTTCCGTTTGTTCCCGGTTCGCATCGATGTAGCGATAGGGGTCTTCAAAAAGGCCCAGCTTACTTTTTGCATTGAGGATGCGTCGGACCGACTGGTCGATGCGCGCTATCGGAACTTCGCCCGAGCGGACGAGATCAGGGAGGTGCTCCATATAGATACCCGAGTTCATGCTCATGTCCGTTCCCGCCATGAACGCCAGTCTGGCAGCGTCACGTTCGTCGGCTGCGAAACCGTGCGCAATGAGTTCGATATCCGAATTAAAATCGGAAACGACAAAACCTTCGAAACCCCATTCACCACGCAGGATATCAGTCAGCAAAAAACCGTCCGCGGTCGCCGGCACGCCAGAATTATCCTGAAAGGCGCTCATAGTGGATAGCGCTCCAGCCTCGAAAGCCGCCTTGAATTGCGGCAGATGCTGTTCGCGCATGGTGCGCTCCGAGAGTTCCGCCGAATTGTAATCCAACCCGCCTTCGCCCGCGCCGTAGCCCGCAAAGTGCTTTGGTGTTGCGATCATCGTGTCGGCGCTGAGCAGGTTATCGCCTTGAAAACCTTTCGTTCGCGCGACCGAGAACCGTGTCGAAAGATACACATCTTCGCCCGCAGTCTCGACGATCCGACCCCATCTGGCATCGCGCCCCAGATCGACCATCGGCGCGAAGTTCCAGTTGATGCCGGCGGCAGTCGCTTCTTCTGCTGCCACTCGCGAGGTGCGATAGGCCAGGTCTGGGTTCCAGCTGGCGGTTTCTGCCAAAGGCACCGGGAAAATGGTCCGGAAACCATGTATTACATCCGCTCCGATGATAAGCGGAATGCCAAGGCGGCTCTCTTCCACCGCCATCTTCTGAATAGTCATCATGTAGTCGGCACCGAACCCGTTAAAGATACCGGTGACCAATCCCGCTCGTATATCTTCGAACCGCGCTTCGGGCGGCTTCATCCTAAAGACAGGATTAGTCGGATTGGGGTCAAGGATTTCAAAGCCGGTGGGGTAGAGGCTAAGCTGGCCGACCTTCTCTTCGAGTGTCATTCTCTCGATCAGATCATCAATCATCGCATCGTCGGTTTGCTCAGTTGTTGGCTGGCTAGACATAGCGGGTTGTGCAGTCACAGTTGATGGAATGGTTGCTACGCAAAAAACAGCGATGCAACTGATGATACTGCGTGTTCCTAATGTCTTCGATCTACGATCTCCAAGTTTGTCGTCAAGAATCTCTTCAACACGCTGTTTACCGATTCTAACCATCTCTCACTCCCAAATTATTATTTACAAAATAATAAGCATGGTTATCCTCGCATTGCAATCGAAACAAACAGGAGGCGCACAATGTCAGGCAATTTGCTTAAATTTGGTTCTGTCATGATGGCAGTCGCTGCTATTTCCGCAGTCGTTCCAATCCCCTCAATCGCACCTGCCAATGCACAAAGCGACATCAACTCTCCGAGTTCGGCCTCGTCGATCCGTGGGATCGTTACAAATAAGGCAGGCCAACCCGTGCCGGGTGTTACGGTTGAAGTTCTCGATACCTGGATAGCGGTAATGACTAAACCGGATGGGTCATTCGAACTTCCTGCGCTACCAGACGGCGAATACAATTTGGAAATACGCCGCTTCGGCTTGGCTACAGAGATCGTGCCGATCAATATCGGGGGGGGTATCCTGCCAGCTTTGGCAGTCACAGTTGGACCAAATACCTTTTTTGCGAAAGCTGCGGCGTCTTACACCCCGCCCGCGGAACCAAGATTAGCGCAGAAGGCAGCTTATCTTGCGAGCATCAGCAAAACGCACCCGACCGAACGGCCGAACGTGGTGGTCATCTTCTTCGACGATCTTGGTTATGGCGACTTGTCGAGCTATGGCAATAAGCTCATAAAAACACCGAACATCGACAAGGCTGCCCGCGAAGGGGTGCGCATGACGGAGTTCTATTCGGCTTCGCCAGTGTGCACCCCGTCGCGTGCCGCTCTACTTTCCGGTCGCTACCCAAACCGGGCACTGGCGGCCAACCATGTTTTCTTCCCGACGAGCAACCCCATCGCAACCCTGCGTAAATCGCAAGGGTTCGCGAACGCGTTGCCGCGCGACGAGATACTTGTGTCGGAAATTTTGGAACAAGCCGGCTACCACACGGCGTTGATTGGAAAATGGCATCTTGGAGATGAAGCCGGGCACCGCCCGAACGACTTTGGCTTCGGCCGCTTCTATGGAGCCCTATACTCCAACGATATGCAGCCTTTCGAAATATACAGCGATGGGGCGGTTAAGATAGCTCAGGCCGATGTGCAGCAGGGTCGCCTAACCGGCAAATACACAGACGAGGCGATATCGTTCATCGACAGCGCGGGGGATGCGCCGTTCTTCCTGTATATGGCGCATACATTCCCGCATGTGCCGCACTACGCGAACCCGGAGACTTCAGGTCAATCGGCCGCAGGCCTTTACGGTGATGTCGTCGAAGAACTTGATCGTAGTGTAGGCGCCGTTCTCAATCATTTGAAAGACCGAGGGCTGGACAATAACACGCTTGTTATCATCACGAGCGACAATGGTGGCGACTTCCACGCCTCGGTCGGTGATCTACGCGGACGCAAAGGTGAGATATTCGAAGGAGGAATGCGCGTCCCGATGATCGCCCGCTGGCCCGGGCATTTGCCGGCCGGCGCTGAACGGGCGGGGATGGCGATGAATATCGACATCCTGCCATCCTTATTAGATATTATTGGGCTTCCCTTGCCGGGTGATCGAATTATCGACGGCAAGAACATTCTGCCGCTACTGCGCGGTGACGCTGAAAGTCCACACGATTTTCTTTACTACCTGCAAGCTTGGAGCGCCGAACCAGCTGCGGTCCGCGGACCTAGGTTCAAGTTCATGGACAGTATTCAGAAACAGTCCAGTCATGTGGCGTATCCCGCGTTCACGCCGATCGTAGGCTTCACCAACCCCATGCTGACCGATCTTCGCGACGATAACGAGACCCACAATTTGATTTTGACCCATCCGGAAACCGCACGGGAACTTGAAGCCAAGCTGAAATCGTTCAGAGAGGCGTCGATAGCCAATCCGCGCGGATGGCTCGCGCCTGCGACGAAACGCAAACGGAAGTGAAGCTTTCATAACTCATCGACGCCAATCTCTCGCAATACGGTATCTATGAGTATGCGTTCGACATCGGCCATCGATGGCAGTTCAGCATCGGACGCCATAGCGAGCCCTAGGCCCCGCAAGGTAGCAGCGAGCATATTACGAAGCGAAACCACGCCTTCGCGGGGCAGCCCGGTGTCCGCAAGCATTTTAACCCAGTCCGCATCCGCTTTCGCTTCGTAAGCCTTTATGCGGCCGCCAATGGCAGCTCGCAGAACAGGGTCGCCGCGCAACGCTAATTTGAGTTCCAGCATCGCTTTGTGGTTGGCGCTGCCGCAATTCTCGCAACCGTGACGAACCATTCTCACAACACGTTCGGACGCTGGTGCCGCATCCTCGCGAATGCTGCCATAATCCAAGGTCGAAGCGCTATGTATCTCATCGACGACCGCTGCGAAGAGGTCCGTAGTGGCGGGGAAGTAATATTGCCGAGGCCCCTGCGTAACACCGGCTGCATCGGAGACCCGGCGCATGGTGGTCGCAGAGTAACCGAATTCGTTCAGACAATGGATCGCTGCTTCAATGAGCGACTGTCTTGTCTCTTGCCCTTTCGCAGACTGGGCGTCGTCAGACTGGAGCGTCTTCGAAGAGGAACGTTTAGCCATCGTATGATCACCTAATACGGGAGGTCGGAATGCACAATCGAGCAAGCCAACACCATATCACACTTGCCCAACGGTTATTATTGCAGTAATAATAATCTTGCAAGTGGCAGCAAGGCCGCGATTGTAGGGGATTGAAAATGGGTATCTTGAAGTTTCGTGTAGCTCTATGCTCTACCGCATTGATGCCAGCGGTATTCCTCGCAGTGCCGGCACTTGCGCAAGAGGCTGGGGCAGAGACGGTCCAGGAAGATCGCAACCCTGGTAACCTGATCATCGTTACTGCCCGTAAGGTCGAAGAAACACTGCAGGATGTTCCGCTCTCCGTTATAGTCGCGACTGGCGAAGCTTTGGAAAACGCAAATGTGACCTCGATCGAGGATCTCTCACTCGTCACTCCCGGCGTTACTTTTAATGAGTCTGCGAACTCGAGAGGCAGAGGCCCGACCATCCGCGGTGTTGGAACCAACCTTTTCGGCGACGGGGTCGAGGCAAGCGTGGCAACCTACATCGATGGTGTCGTTCTTGGGCGCCAGGCGATGGGTATCAATGATCTTATCGATATCGAGCGTGTCGAAGTCCTTCGAGGTCCACAAAGCACCCTGTTCGGGAAAAATGCATCGGCGGGTGTCATCAACATCGTCACCAAGGCTCCGAACCTTAATTCCTTCGAATTTGACGGAAGAGCTGAATATGGCCACCAATCTAGGGATAATGCTGACTCGCTAAAATTCGGCGCTACTGTTGCGGGACCAATCGTTCCCGGTCTGGCCGGCTTTAGAGCAACTGGTTACCTGAATGACCGCGAAGGATATCTAACCAACGTCAACACCGGCAATTCCTTTAATGATAAGAAGGAATATGGCGGCCGGGCGAAGCTACTCATCGAACCAACGAACGATATAAGTCTGCTGTTCGCAGGAGACTATTCTCGCCGCGATCAGAATTGCTGCATCGCATCGACTGTGCGGTATGGAACGACATACTCCAACATTCCGGCATTCGACGTGATTACGCCCGGTCCACGCAACACCGATGTCTTTATCGATCGCGAGGATAACTATTTTCAGGATCAGGAGCAGTGGGGCGTTAGCGGAGAACTGAACTGGGATTTTGGACCCGTCACGCTGACCTCGATTACGGCGCTGCGCAAATTCACGACCGACGACAATAACGAGTTTGAGAACAACCCTCCGGGATTTGGCAACGATGTCCTGATTAACGACGCGCAGTTGGATCAAGAGCAGTTTACGCAAGAGGTGCGTCTGGCTACGAATGGCTCTGGACCTTTCAGCGCGGTAGGCGGAGTCTATTTTTTCGATCAGACGGTCGATGCGACCACCGGCCTTCTGGTTCGGTTGCGTCCGGGACCACCCGTTCCGGGCGGTAACGACATCGCGCGCAGCGTCGATACGCAGAGCTTCGCAGTGTTCGGCCAAGTCGATTACTCGCTCACCGACTCCTTGGTTCTGTTACTGGGCGGTCGGTATACCAATGAGGATCTAAACTACAGTTTCGACCGGCGCGTTGCAGCCGACGGGTTCTTTGGATTTGTCCCACCGCTTGCGTTTGCGGGGTCGACATCAGACGATAACTTCTCTGGACTGGTGGGTCTGCAATATTTCGCTGGTGACAATATGTTCTACGCCACCGCCAGTCGCGGATATAAGGGCAGAGGCGTCAACGTAAACAATTTCGTTACACAGTTCGAAGTCGATAACAACCTCGAGGTCGTGGATGCTGAAATACCTACAAATTACGAGATCGGGGCTCGCACTCAGCTGTTCGATCGGCGTCTGACATTGAATGCGACGCTGTTCTATACCGAGTTTGAGGATTACCAGCTGTCGGTTTTTGATCCAGATACAAACTCGTCCGGACTGCGGAACGCCGCGAATCTGGAAACGAAGGGTCTGGAGGTGGACTTTAATGCTGCTGTCACCGATACTTTCTCGCTAAGCGGTGGTTTCACCTTGCTAGATGCAACCTACAAATCGTTCCCGAATGGACCCTGCTTTCCTGGTCAGGGACCTGGCAACGGTTGCATCGACGTCGACAATAGCGGGACCCAGAACCTTCCCGACGTTCAGAACCTCGCCGGCGCCCCGCTGCAGAACGCTCCGGATTTCGCCTATAACATCGCTGCAAATTACGAAGCACCTATCACAGCGTCCGGATGGAACTTCTTCGCCAACGCGAACATCTATTTTCAGGACAATGTGCAGTTCTCGGTAGACCAGGATCCAGTCACGAGGGGCTCATCATATACAAGAGTGAATACCTCTGTCGGCTTCAAGGCTCCTGACGACAGGTATCGCATATCGTTTTACGCCCAGAATTTGCTTAACGAGCCGTATACCTTATCGCTGACTTCAGAGGGTTCTGCCGATCCCGGCGGTCAGAACCAGTTTTTGCCTTACGACTACGCACGGGTCATCGGCATTTCGCTTGGAGCAAGCTTTCGCTGATCAATTTGCTTATGCGCAATCTACGAAAGAGCGGCTGGTCCTATCGGATCGGCCGTTCTCGTATCGACGTAGCAATTGACCAACATCATTGGTTTGTGACGCGTCATTTGAGTGACGCCAGCGCTTTCGGCTTTCGGTCGTAGACCAAACGAAAACCCACATTGCTAGCGCCCAATCCGGGATCGCGGCCTTGCCTAGCAGCAGGACGGTAGCGCTGGCAGTAGTTCGGGGCACACAGATACGAACCGCCCTTAACCACCCGGCTGATAATGCCCGGGTTTAACGGATCATATGCTGCATTCTCACTAGGCCCAGCAGGATCGTTGCGGCTGCCAGGGTCATGCCTAGGACGGTAGAGATCGGAGGTCATTTCCCAAACGTTACCGATCATGTCGTATAATCCAAAACCGTTTGGTTCGAAGCAGCCCACTGGCGCAATGTCGATATACCCATCCTTGCGTTCGTTGTTGACGGGAAACACGCCTTGCCAAGTGTTCGCTTCATTGCCTGACGGTTGCGTCGCTGTCTTCGGCCCATCGGCAAGCGCTGCATATTCCCATTCGGCTTCGGTCGGTAAACGTCCACCTCGCCATTTCGCATAAGCGTCCATATCAACCCATCCAAGGTGGACGACCGGTTCGTTCGGAGCAGCATCCGGCCCGTCAGGACCATAAGGCTTACGCCAGTTGGCCCCTGGCTCATATTGCCACCAGTCACCGTAACGCACTGATGGAACGTCCGGCGCTGCGAACATCGCCGACCCTGGTAGCAGCATGAACTCCGGGATCTGATCGACTGGAACACCGTAAACTTCAGGATCGACGGGTTTCTCGGCAATCGTGACATGGCCAGTTACACTCACAAAACGGGCGAACTCGGAATTCGTAATCTCATGTCGATCAATCCAGAACCCAGTGACCTGGGTTTCACGAACCGGTCCTTCCTCAGCATAGATCTCGTTCTGGCCCATGATGAATATTCCGCCCGGCAGCTTCGCTGCAGACTGAAATTGTTGGACGCACAATCGATTGCTTATTGCGGTTTGTTGCTCCGCGCCGCCGTCCGGACCATTACAAGCCGCCAACACCGATACCAAAAAGCAAGCTGCGATCAGAAGCGGTGTCCGTTCGATCTCAGTCATTGTTGGTGCCAGCGCCAACCGGAATTACAACAGCGGGCCAAGCAGATCGTGAGGGCGGAACATCACGAAAAAGCAGGGCGAGCACGCTATCCGCATGCGCTTCAATTGCTTCTTCATTTCTCATATCCACGCCGTATGTCCCTTTGACCGAGTTCGACAAGACGAACGGCAATTGGCACATCGCCGAAATGGAATAGAACAGCGATATGATCCAGACATTTGGCAGGTCTTTTGTTCTGATCAGAGTTTGGAAGAGGGGCAGCATGCGCTCATGGCTGGAGCGCACATATTGGTCCATCCATTCCTGCCGTTCGCCCGAAACAAGCGATTCTTGAATGACGATCCGCGCGTGCTCAGGGTTATGCGCGCAATAACGAATATAGTGTTGTAACCAAGCTCTTAACCCGTCCCCCGCTGGCAGTTGCGCCAAGCCGAGGGAACTTGGATCGAGAACGGTGTCAAGTTCCTCATACATTCCCGTGACGACATCCTTCCACAACTGCATTTTGCTACCGAAATGATACCGAATAACCGTATGTGTAACCCCTGCCTCATTCGCGATGTCTCGAACGCTCGCAGCATCGAAACCGTGAGCCGCGAACCGTATTCTCGCAATTTGGAGTATGTTGTCTCTCGTCCTACGTGATCTCGTCTGGGCTAGGGTTCGGTGCGCGTGAAGATCCTCGGCTCTGTTCTTTTCCATTGTCATGCACTTCCGGTCCTAAGCTATCGGACGCCTTCTAACCCCATTGCAAAAAAACTTTCCATGTGGAAGGATTATTGTGGGTAGCATTGACGTTGGTAAGGATATTCGATGGTCGAACAGTTGGACACCTTTTATGATTTTGACGAAAGCGAAGAACGAATAGCGTCAATCGTTGATGATCTCAGTTTGGAGGAGAAAATCGCTTTGATGTCTGGCGAGGATTTCTGGACCCTGCCAGCTCTACAGCGACATTCCATACCGTCTTTGAGGTTTTCCGATGGGCCTACTGGGCTCCGAAGCGTAAACTCGGATCCGGCAACCGTGTTTCCTGTCGGCACGGCATTGGCAGCTACTTGGAACCCGGACTTAGTGCAGGAAATTGGTGCCGCCATCGGTCGCGAAGCTATCGCTTACGGTGTCGATGTCGTCCTCGCACCAGGAGTGAACCTGCAACGCACGCCTTTGGGTGGTCGAAATTTCGAGTATTATTCTGAAGATCCCGTCCTAACTGCCGAAATCGGCACCGCGTTTGTGGCCGGAACACAGAGCGAGGGGGTGGGCACCTCTCTAAAGCATTTTGCGTTGAACAATCAAGAGCACAACCGGATGACCAGTTCGTCAAATGTTGGCGAGCGGGTGATACGTGAACTCTATTTCCACGCTTTCGAACATATCGTGCGGGAGGCAAAACCCTGGACCATCATGTCCGCTTACAACCGTATTAACGGGGTATTTGCGTCCGAGCATGACTGGATGTTAAGCGGCGTCCTTCGCGGTGAATGGGGTTTCGAAGGCGCGGTGATCTCTGATTGGGGTGCCGCGAAATCCACTGTCGCTTCGGCGAATGCCGGGCTCGACATCGAAATGCCTGGACCAGGCAGGTTCTACGGCGAAGCGTTGGTAGCAGCGGTAAAGGAGGGCAATGTCGATCTCGATACGATTAACGCGCATGTAGCGCGTATTTTGCGGCTTATTATTCGTTGCGGCTTGCTCGATGGAAACCCAAAAACTAAGCGCGGCGAGTTGTCTTCAGATCGCCATCGCACCCTATCGCGCCGGGCCGCGACGGAATGCATAGTCCTGCTGAAGAACGACGATAACGTTCTTCCGATCAATCGGGGGCAATCGATTGCTGTCATAGGTGCCATCGCTGATCATCCTACCATCCAAGGTGGTGGCAGTTCGCAAGTGACACCCGAACGCATCGTGACGCCTCTCGAAGGGTTACAGGCCGAGTTCGCTGGAAAGTCTCACCTAACCTTCGCACGCGGATTCGATCATGAAAAGGAACCGCCGACGATGGATGGTCGGCTTTTGTCAGTCACGCCCGAAGGTGGCGAAAAGGGTCTGCTGGCTCGCTACTTCGACAACCCCAGCATGGCGGGAACGTCTGTCTACGAGAATGTCGAGTGGCAGTTCTCCAAATTGGGGTTTGGCGCGCAGGCACAAACCCAGGGGAACGCCGGGTTCAGCGTTGAGTGGACTGGTTACATAAAACCGCGTTATTCCGGAACGCATCAGTTTACGGCGAAGCATTCAAACCCTGAAATTGAACTGCGGATCGGCGATGAGGTGCTGATCGATAAGAATACGATGCGCGAGACTGAACTGCTCTTCATGATCCTGCCGTTGAACCGCCGAAAGGCGGAGATCGAACTGGAAGCCGGCAAAGTCTATCCTATCAGCATCAAATACGAACAGCCTGAAGAAGGTTCGATCAAAGCGTTCAACATCTTCAACGTGGGTTTGCGCGAGCCGTCTCCCGTGCTCGAAGAAGCAATATCAGCAGCGAAAGCCTCGGACTGCGCTCTGATCTTCGTGGGTGGTGGAACGACAAGTGAGACCGAAGGAATGGATCGCGAAACGCTTCGGCTTTCCGACGCTCAAAACAAGATGGTCGTCGAGGTCGCCCGAACCTGTTCCCGCACAGTCGTCATTGTGAACAGCGGAGGCCCTGTGGAAATGCCTTGGGTCGACGATGTATCGGCGGTATTGCAAATGTGGCTGCCAGGGCAGGAATGTGGTCTAGCGATCGCTGACGTCATTAGCGGTGCCCATTCGCCATCCGGAAAACTCCCGACGACCTTCCCCCGCCGTTACGAAGATAACCCCACCTCTCTTCATTACCCGGGAGGTTCCCAAGTAGATTATGGCGAAGGGCTGTTGATCGGATACCGTCACTACGACGCGGCAGGTCTCGAGCCGCTATTCCCGTTCGGACATGGGTTGTCCTACAGTCAGTTTGAACTGAGCGACCTTAAGTGCCCATCGACGGTCCTGGCAGGCAATGATGCTATCGTTGAAGTGACACTGCGGAATACCGGAGATGCCGTCGGTAGCGAGACCGTTCAGCTTTATCTGGAGAATACAGCCACTCCTGAAACCACTGTCCCGCGGTCACTTACCGCGTTTACGAAAATCGAGTTAAAACCGAACAAAGACAAGCTTGTGAAGTTACACATCAAAGAACGTTCCTTCGCTTGGTATGATGTGGATGAATCGAAATGGGCGGTCACGCCAGGATTCTATCACGTGTTGGTAGGAACGAGCTCGCGCGACCTACCGCTTTCTGCAACAATAGAGGTCCAGGGCTAATGAGCGCTTCGGTTCGATCCCAACTGTCCCGCAGGCAAGTCGCGCTACCCACGCGGATCGGGTTCGGTGTCGGCGACTTTGGCTTCGTAATGGTATGGCAGGGGACTACCCTGTTCCTGATGTATTTCTATACCGATGTGTTAGCGATTTCCCCGTTCATCGCTGGCGCAATCTACCTAGCCGCTATGATTTGGGATGCGATTACCGATCCTGTCATAGCTACCATGGCGGAGCGATCCCAGACCCGATGGGGGAAATACCGTCCCTGGATTTTCGCGGGCGCGATACCGTTTGGTTTGTCCTACATGCTGGCATTTTCGACTTCACCTGCAGACTGGCTCGCTCCATGGGTGTGGGCGTTATCGACTCATATCGTCCTGCGGACTGCCTACACTGTTGTGTCCATGCCCTTCAACGCGATGCAGGCCCGGCTCACCAGCGACAGCGATGAGCGAACAACATTGTCGGGATTTCGGATGATCGGAGCTGCGATCGGCGGGCTATTCGTTGTCGTCCTGACGCCGTTACTGGTAGCAGCTATAGGGGACGGTAACGAAGCGCGAGGTTACTTCTGGGCCGCATGTGTAGCCGGAACGCTTGCCACAATGGGACTGTTCTATTGTTCCATCACAATGCGCGAGCCTACAAACGCACCAGCATCCTCGATATCCAATTCATTTTTGCGCGATCTGGCACAGGGTTATGGTTTGATACGTAAAAACGGGCAACTTCTACGAGTGTTTGGTGTAATCGTAGTCGGAACGGTTTGCTTGGGTATGTTTAGCAAAAACGTCCTTTATCATTTCAAATACGATGTGGATCGCCCGGACCTCGTTACCACCGCGCTCCTGCTTCCAGCTCTTCTATTGATAGTTGCAACTCCTTTTTGGGTTTGGCTATCCAAAGGAACGTCGAAGAGCAGGACCTTGCAGATCGGCTTGGGAATAGCGCTACTCGGATATCTCGGATTCTTCCTGAACCCGTCGGACTTCATTCCGACATCGCTGCTCGCCATCGGTCTGATAGGCCTTGGCACTTCCGCTCTACCGGTTATGTTCTGGTCGATGCTCCCTGATACGATCGATTACGGGCAGTCAATCACTGGTGAACGCGTCGAAGCACGGACATTCGGAATTGCCACCTTTGCGCAAAAGGCGGCGGTAGGCATCAACGCGCTGATATTGGGAGGCCTGCTGTCTATGATTGGGTTCGAAGCAAACACGATCCAATCAGCTAATACACTGATAGCGATGAAAGCGATCATGGCACTGGTTCCGGCGATCGGAACCTTGATAATATTCTGGCTACTTCGAGGCTATTGTTTAGACCGAGCTACCCACAAGGCAATTCAGATATCGCTGGGTCAATAGGATGTCACCGCTCTCCTTTTCACCCAATTCTAGCCGTCGCGCCCTGTAAGCCGCACCCCAAAAGCGGCTTGCTCATTTACGACCCAATATTAGACATTGAAGCCAAAAACTCGCACACACATAACTGACATGATTCTGGACGATTAAGGGTATCCGAAATGCTTAGAGCCATCGCTCTTTCCATAGTTTTGGCTTTTTCGAACCATGCTCAAGCGCATGAACTGGAACCTGACGTAATGCTGGAATTGACGCCTTATTCAGTCACATTGTCGGTCGCAAATATTGCAGATGTTTCCAAATGGTATCGTGACGTATTGGGTTTCCAGATAGAAAATACAAAAGAGTATCCTGAATTTGGAACGCGGCTTGCGTTTTTAAGGCATGGTGCTTTCAGGGTTGAACTGATCCAGGATGAAAAAGCCGTAGCTGTGCCGATACGGTCTGACCCGCCCTCGCATACCGGCATTCTCGGTGCGTCACAGTTCGCTTTTGAGGTTGCCGATATCGACACGGCCTATGCTACACTACAGCGTCGGGGAGCGGCTTTTGCTTGGGAACTTCAACGATATCCAGATTTAGGAGTAGCTTTCTTTTTTGTTCGAGATCCCGAAGGCAACCTGATCCAGTTCATTCAGCGGTTGCCGACTGAAACGCCGCAATGACCGCTCCGACCAAAAAAAACTCAATGGCCGCCATTCCGCTTCCCACCCCAATTGTGGACCTTACGATGTTCCTGTGAAAGCCCGATCATTGTGGTTCGACAAATAGCTGATCTAGATACGCCGCTAGCCTGACACCACCTTGCCGCAAACGCATTTCAGCGGCGCCAAGGAGCTCGTATTGATACGCGAAACTCAGGTTCGTCACCGCATGCGCGATCTGGATAGACAGAGTTCCGAAACGCCGCGCTTTCCGCCACCCAGACCTCCGGATCGTCTTCCTACCAGTCGATCGTAACGAACGGCTCTATGCTCCGACCCAACCATTCGGCATATTCGGTGTAGGAGAGGGTGCGGCTGCCAATCAGCTGCGTGTCCCAGACGGAATGCAGATTGGTGTCATCGCCGAACCATCGAACCTTCACATCATTGCCTCCACGATCGGTCCCGTTACCAACATGCAGGGGCTGGTGGAGATCACCCACGATGTGGACAATGAACTTCAAAGCCAATGCGCGTTCGGCCCGTGGTGCCTCCCGATCGCGAACCGTCTCCGCGAACCGCTCCAGCGCCGTCAGCGCATTGCCTTCAACAGGTGCGCCAACGTCGTCGTAGGTTTTACCGTCAGGGACGGTGACATAGTGATACGGCCCTGCTTCCTTCTGCCAGAAGTCGGATGGGTTGGAGCGTTCCTCATCCGCCCATGTCGAAGCTTGCGCCAAATCCTCCTCGCCCAAGATCATTTCGATCTCTGCGCGGGTCCTGCCGCTTATCCGTTCGTCAGCCAGCTCGCCGATGACACGGTGTCCCAGCTGTCCCCACGCCCATGCCGGTGCAGGCAAAGTCATGACTGCGATGGCAACCATGACAACAGTTCGTGCAATCACTTTTTCTCCGTCATAAGCTAGCGTTTACCATCGCCCCGTGACATTTCACAGTCATGAAGGATTGGAGAGCCCACGACGATGACGAACGCGACAAGTGGATGCACGTCGAAGCGTGGCTCATAGGGGTCATGATGAGCATTGTAGCGCTGGCAGCTATCATCCATTGGCTCTTGTAGCGGGCATATTGACGCGTGATCAGGAACTTTGGGGCATGGCGCTATGGGTCGACCGAACTCACGGCGATGATGGCTCCGCTCATATTCAGGAGCAAGTCGTGCGCCTGGCCCGCGCTGGCGAGCGCGAAGGTATCGACATGTGGCTGGGAGTGGCCACGCGCTATGATCGCCTTAAACAACCGAACGCGCCAGCGAACTGAAAACACTTTCCTACACGGAACAAAATGTGAACAACTAGTTGTCTTGCAATATGAGAGGAACGGCTATGATTGTCATCGACCCCGCATTGATCGTGGCGTTTGCCGTCATGTGCACCGCCATCTCCACACTCGTCTGGTCGATAAGACGGAAGCCTTGATAGCCTCGAACGTTGATGGGCCCCGCTCCGAAAGATCGCTTAGTCAATAGTGCTTCGTCCATGGCTCATCCGTTGCATCGACCAACAGTTCGCCCGCGAACGGCCGACAAAGCGACTTCGCGTCATTCTCGCTACCATACAGATATCGCGCACGGTCGGTATCCGACAGCAAAACCGGCATGCGGTCGTGGGTTGGCGCGACCTGCTCATTTGCTTCGGTCATGATCATCGAATAGACGGGACCCCATTCGGCGCTATCGCGCCAAATACCTGCGCAGGTCAGCATCGCGGCGCCGGGATCGGAGAACCAGGTCCTGGTCATACTACCGCGCTTACCCTGGGCCTCGGCAAACGCCTCTACGGGTATGAGACATCGCCGTTCTCGGAAACTGGCGCTCCAGAACCTACCGTCCAATTTCTCAGTGCGCGCATTGTTGACCGGTTTGGGTTTCACAGGTTCGCCAGTCTTCTTCGAACGCAGGACGAGAGGAAAGCCCCAAACCATTGATCGCACCCCGTCGGTAACCACCAAGCCGTTCGAGGCAGGATAGATCATCGTCAACGTGTTCGCGTTCGTAGCACTTTCGGCGTTGAACAATCGGGCGATCTCCGCGGCCGAATGTGACATCTTGTAGAGGTTGCACATCAGCAGCGATGACCTTTCCAATAGCGGTCCCAGCGAAGGGCCCAGCCGCCGCGCACCATCGCGCAACTAAGATCGCCGCCTTTGGGACTGACGCACCAAGCCGCCGTCCGATTGCCGCCTGCGCCACCGGCTGACAGGCAGCGCATGGCCGGACCTTCCACTAGCGTATGACCATGCCGGCTTTGCCCAACCGGCTTCCCCACAAGGTCTACGAGGGCGGCCTTCGCTTGCGCGCCGGTTGCGCTCGGACAAGGGTGCCCCTTCGAACAGGTCTCGTCTATCTCGCGTGCGGCAACACCCGACAGCCTTACTCGTGGTCCTTCTTCGCACCATAAAGGACCATCGCCATCCCAGACTGCGATAGGTGTGCAATCGAACGTCACACCCGAAGGGACGGTTGCTATCGTAGCAAGAACAAGAAGAAGCATGCTTGCCAGGTTAGATTTGCGCGGGCAGAACCGCAATATACGAGGGGGGAATCAGATGAAGAAACTGTTCACTTCGTTGGCTCTGGCTTGCACGACGATCTCGGTATCTGCGGCACCGATCTGTTCGACCGCTTTTGCCGCCGAAGGCTGCTGCAAAACCTGCAAGAAAGGCAAAGCGTGCGGCGATAGCTGTATCGCACGCGACAAAGCCTGTTCCAAACCCAAGGGTTGCGCCTGCAACGGATGAGACGTCCGCGCGAATAGGCTGTCTATCCCCAGACCTTTCCGCTAAAAAATTACAAGGGCACTTCCCTTAACGTTCCGCGTTTGTTCTGATGACGCGATGGGATACAAACCTCTCGATACCTTATCCGATTACTGGCGGCAGGACCGGTGGCTGAAGGTCACGTGTATATGCGGACATAGTCATATCCTGCATCCGAAACGCGTCTATGACTGGTGCTTCAAGAGAAGCCATCCCATTGGTATTACCCATGTAGAGAAACGCATGCGCTGCAGTCGCTGCCGGATCCGTGGCGCTAGGATATCGCCATGTGATCAATCTGGCTGTCGCAACCCACTCGAGTGAAATGCGTTTATTTTACGTGAGATAGCTTATGATGTCTGACGCGCTTCTGTGAGCATAGCAAGACAACTGAGCGTGCTCGTTTGTTGCGCTCATGCGCCGGTGTTCAACGATCCACCCAGCGCACGATATATCTGGACCACTGACGCTGCCACCTTGCCCTTCCGTTCGGCAACGAGGCGGTCCAACTGCGCCTCACGCTCCTGCTGTTCGAGATACTCGAACAATCGCGAGTAGCCACTGTCGTATCGCTGCTTGGCCAATCTCGTCGCACGACGTTGGATCGTTAGACTATCCTGCAGCGTATGGACCGAACGGCGCAGTTCAACATACAGGACAAGGGACGCCTCGACGTCTTCCAGTGCCGTAAGGACGCTCTGTTCATAGCGCAGCTGAGCTCGTGCGGCCTCGCTCTCGGCAATTATGACCTCCTGATTCAATCGGTCGCCACCCATGAATGGCAACGTGAAGTCGAACAGTCCCCCGAGGGACCAGTTCAGCGAGTCCGTGGAGAAGACATCAGCGAAGTCGGTAGCCTGCACCCCGATCCCGCCGGTCAGCGCGAAGCTCGGTAAGCGGTTACCACGTGCGACACCGATTTCGGCGGTTTCCGCAGCTAGCAACCGTTCCGCTTCTCGTATATCGGGTCGTCGCTCTATCAATCGCGATGGCAGCCCGACCGGCACCAGCACATCAGGCAGGGTATTAAGCTGCACCCGTTCGAAGCGATCCTCAATCTGTGCGGGGGATGTTCCTATCAGTGTTGCAATCCGGTAGACAGCCCTGCGTCGGTCGCTTTCTAGCAACGGCAATGTAGCCTCGAGTTCTCTAAGGCCCGCTTCGGCTTGGACGCGTTCATATACGGAAGCGGAGCCTATGCTCGTTCTTTGTGCAACCAGTTCGACGGACTTTTCCCTCGCAGCAATGCTATCGCGCACTGCTTCGATCTGCGCGTTCAGACTGCGCATTTCCAGATAGGAGGTCGCCACGTCCGCCTGCACCGCGATCAATACCCCATCATAGAGTTCGGCTGCGACATCGGCGCGAGCACCAGCAGCCTCGACGGCACGGCTTACGCGGCCAAAAAGATCGACTTCCCAGCGGGCACCGACACCGAGATCGTAAAGGTTCGTTTCCGGTGATGCTCCGGGAAGTCGACCGATCGGAATCTGGCCGTTCTCGCTGGTGCGCAGCCGCTGCGCCGAACCGTCAGCCGATATCTCAGGCAGTCGTCGGCCAACCTGTGCGCGGTAGGCCGCTCTCGTCTCACCTATACGCAGGAACGCCTGCCGCAGATCGTAATTCGCCGCGGACGCTTCGGCGACAAGCGCAGACAGTTTCGGATCCTCGAAAGTGTTCCACCACTCTGGATCAAGACTGGCTGATCGAGAGGTGTTTGCGTTGGCTTGTGCGAAATCGGTCCATTCGATCTCGAACGCAGGTTTGTCCGGCGCGCTGTAGTCGGGACCGACGGTCGTGCAGCCAGCTAGGACCACGGTGCCAAGGAAGGCAATAGCGAACTTGGTCATGCTGGCAGTCCTTTCGATGTGTCCGCCTGATCATCACCTGCCGTCTGATCGAACTGCGGCGGGTCGCTGAGTTCGCTTTCTTCAGTGGTAACGTTCTCGGACGGGTCATTCCCACCATCCGGATCGATCTTGAAGAACAGGCTGTAGAGGACTGGAACGACACCAAGTGTAAGAACGGTGCCGACCACCAAGCCGAACGCGATCACAACCGCCAGCCCGTAGAATAGCGGGTCGACTGCGATGATGAGGGGCAGCAATCCGAGGAAGGTTGTCACCGTCGTCATCAAAATTGGACGTAACCTCCGCACCGAAGCCGATATGACCGCGTCGATACCGTCATCATCCTCACGTTCGATATCGATGCGATCGACCAGGACGATGGCGTTGTTGATGATGATGCCAAGCAGCGCATAGAGGCCAAGGATCACCATGAAACCGAAGTCGGCGCGCATGATGAGCAGACCGGCCGCCGCACCGATCATCATCAATGGCAGCGTCAGGAGGATCAGGATCGGTCGCTTATATCCCTTGAACTGCAGGACCAGCAGCAGGATGATGGCGGCTACGCATAATGGAATGTTGGCGGCAAGTGCGGCCTGCCCTTCTGCGCTGTCGGTCACGATCCCGGCAATCTCGGCGGTATGCCCGGGCGGAAGGTCCGCGCGGATAGGTTCGAGCAACTCCTCGATCTCACCAGACCAGTCCTGCGGGGTCACGATATCATTGCGGGCTTCCACGGTCGCGGTGCGCATGAGATCGACGCGCGCGATCCGTGGATAGGCGTTACGCGTTTCTATGTCGGCGACTTGAAGCAAGGGAACGCTCGTTCCGTTCGCGGCTGCGAACACTGTGACGCCATTCAATCTGTCGACACTCCGGCGTTCATCGTCCGGCGCGCGAAGAACGACGGGGTATATCTCGTCTCCGTCCCGGAACTGCGTCAACTCTTCACCTGAGAAATAACGTTGGAGCGATCGTGCGACATCCGCGGAGGTGACCCCGGCGCGTCTTGCGCGGGCCTGATCCACATCGACGACGAACTCGAGAGCGCGGTTTTCCCAGTCGTGCCGAATATCCACCGCACCTTCCTGCTGCGCCAGCAATCCGGCGACGCGGTTGGCACCTTCAAAGACAGCCTGTGCATCAGGTCCGCTGACCTCGATCTCGAAAAGTGTTGGATCGGACGGCCCAAGGAACATGTTCGTAACCTGCGCCTTCACCTCGGGGTAGCGTTCGGCAAGCTGCGTGCGCAGCTGCGCTTTCGTGTCGGCGACATTCTCAATGTCGTCGATGTTCAAGACCGCAAAGCCCCGGTTGGGTGCCGGATCAATCGGTGCCAACGAAAGAACGAAGCGTGGGCCGCCGAAGCCGGTATAACCCGCCGTGCTTTCGACATGCGGCCATTCATCCTCGTCAGCTAGATAGGCGAACACCTTTTGCAACTCGATATCGGTGGTGCGTTCGGTGACACCGGCGGGCATGTCGAAATAGACCAGCACCTGCGCACGGTCGGAACCAGGGAAGAATTTGTTGGGCACCAATTGAAGCGAGCCGATCGCCAACACCAGCAATCCGGCCATCGCGCCAAGGAACAGCCAGCGCACTTTCAACAGACGGTGTAGGATGCCGGCATACCATTCGTTCAGCTTCTCGAAGCCTTCGGTCCCAATCCGGCGGATGCGTCCCGGCTCCTTCTGCTCGCTCGGCTCCCTAATGAAGATCGTGCACATTAAAGGCGTCAACGTCATCGCCAAAACCCAGGAAACCAGCAGCGATATCAGCACGACCTGCGAGATCGAGCGGGTGTATTCGCCCGACTGATGAGCCGCGAGCATCAATGGCAGGAAGACGAGGACGGTGGTGAGCGTCGAGGATAGGAGCGGAAAAGCGAGTTCCTTGATCGTGCCCGACATGGCTTCGAGGCGGTCGACACCCTCGTCCAGCCTATTCTTGAAATCCTCCGCTACGACAATGCCGTTATCGACGAGCAAGCCCAGAGATATGACCAGCGTAGCCAGGCTCATGCGTTGAAGGTTGATGCCGTAAAAGCCCATAACCGCGATAGTGATCAGCATAACGCTGGGCACGATTGCCCCTACGATCAGTCCGGTGCGAAGACCAAGGAAGAAGACCACCACGGCCAACACGATCAAAAGTGTCTGCAGGACGTTGGTAGTAACTCCGTAAACGGCATCGGAAACCTGGTCGGCCTGGAAGGTGGCGGTTTCCAGAGTGTAGCCGGCCGGAAGCCGCGCCCGCAATTCGTCGATGCGCTCCCTTGCCGCTTCACCATAGTCGAGCACGCTGTTGTCGGGGATCATGGTCATCGAAAGGACAATGGCTGGCTTGCCGTTAAAGTAGGAACGCCGCGATGGCGGGTCGACATAGCCTCTCTTCACTTCGACTATGTCGCCGACAGCGATAGGAGTCGGCGATCCGCGCAGGACGATCAACGCGTCGCGCACGTCCTCCAGCGTTTCGAAACTACCGGATATCTCGATGTTGTAACTCTGGTCGCCGCTATCGAGTTCGCCGCTAGCCCGGACAACGTTCTGTTCAGCCAGCGAACGCGCGAACTCGGACGGGGAGATACCTAGTTCGGCAAGCCGCGCATTCGATATCTCGATGTATATTCGCTCGGCACGCGCTCCCAAGATGTCCACGCTCTTGGTGTTCGGAATCGAATAGAGCTGGTCACGCAGATGCTGCGCCACATCGAACTGTTCTGCAGGCGTAAATGAATCCGACTGGAGCGCCAGCGTGACCGCCGCGACGCTGCCGAAATCGTCGTTCAGCACGGGCGGCGACGTTCCATCAGGCAGGTCGCGCGAGGCGACCGACAAGCGGTCGCGGACATCGTCCCAGATCTGTTCGAGCTCGGTAAATTGCGACTTCACTTCGATCTTTATGATTGCAAGGCCAGGCTGCGTGGTGGACGTGATCTCATCCACCTCACCCTGTTCGCGGATCGCCTCTTCCAGCGTCTTGGTGACCAGCAGCTCCATCTTCTCGGCCGAAAGGCCCGGATTTGCGGTCGTGACCGTTGCAGTGCGGATGATGATCGCCGGGTCTTCACGCGCCGGCAGGTTAAAATAGCTGTAGGCTCCTGTCGCCATCAAAAGGATGACGGCCAGGAAGATGACCGGTTTGAGATCGATAAGCCGCTCGCCCAAAGTCATGCCTCAGAACTCCTTCCAGATAACGGCTATAGACAGCGACAGCAGGATCAGTGGGAAGGTGATCGGTCCTTTCACGAGAATCAGCTGCGTCATCACGGCACCGATCGCGATGCTAGCCATAAGAAAGGCGCCGAACGCGGATGTGCGGGGCGTCAGGATCGCTAGAGCGGCTGTCCAGTCGCATCCGATCGAAAAGAGGCGGAACCAATCGCCGATGGCTAGAATGGAGAAAGCATCCATCATCGCCTCGACTCGCATTAATTTCGCGAGACCGAAGCAGAAGAACAGGAACGACAGGAAGACCTTGAGGGCAACCAGCCATTGTTCCGGGGCGGAAGGAATTTCGGCGCGCGTGTTCATTCCGAAATCCTGCGTGCGCCGACACCCAAGCGCGACACTTGCTGTCCGTCGCGCAGGAAGTTGGCACCTTTCGAGACGACGACCTCACCCGATCTGATACCCTTACGGATTGCCACGCCGCCATCGCTGACCGGACCGATCGCAACCGAGCGCTTACGTGCGATCGAGCTTTTGGGATCGATGACGTAGACGAAGCGCTCTTCGCCTTTATCGACGAGCACCGCCGTTCCCGGTAGCGACAATTCGGGTTCGTTCTGATCTTCAGGGATTTCAATAGTGACCTCCGCAGTCATGCCATTCACGACCCCATCAGGCATGCCGGCGAGCTGTATCGTGACCGGGAAACCACCTCTGGCAGCTGCCTGCGATCCGATCCTGCTGATCCGTCCAGAGCCCAGCACATCGGGTAGGACGGGGAACCGGATAGTCACCGGCGAACCTTCGCGCATCGTGCCGATCAGATTTTCCGGCACGGAGATCTCGATCTCGCGTGCCTGGCCGACGCTCTGAATTTCTAGGACGGGCTCGTTGGCGGCTACGTTCTGCGCGATGCTCGCTATCTTATCGACGACGGTGCCTGAATAAGGTGCAAGAATGCGGCGGTCAGCAAGACGCTTTTGTGCGGATGACAGGTTCACCTGCAGACGGGCTATGTCGGCGTCGATGGTCTGCCTTGCAGACAACGCCGCATCATATTCTGCGCGCGAGATCGCACCACTCTCGACCAGACCAGCTGCACGGTTCAGATTGGCCAATGCCTCGGTCCGGCGGGCTTGGGCACTCGCGACCTGCGTGCGCACTTCGGAAATGGCCAGTTCCTCGTCGCGACTGTCGAGCCACGCGAGTGTCTGCCCGCGCCTGAACCCGTCCCCCACATCCACCGCCATCCGCACGATGCGGCCCGCAGCGTCGAAACCGACCTCGACCTGTTCGCCTGCGCCGACTGCGCCTGAGAAGGTCCGAGTTCCAGATTGATCCTGTAGTCCTGCCTTTACCCAGGCAACCGGGGTAGGAGGCAGTGGCGCAGGCTCCTGCGAGCATGCGGCCAGTCCAAGCAAGAGAATGGGAAACAATGGTTTCGCAAGCTGAGCAGCCATGTCGGTCTTTCGCCTGAAGGACACCTCGCTCGGAAACTTTCAAGGGAAACCACGGGGATGCCGTGGATCCGAAGAGAGTAAGGCCACCGCACCGCAACAGGGAGGGGTTGGAAAGCGGTGCGATGCAGTGGCCGACCTGCGCACGGAGGGGGCGCGCAGGTATTTGATGAGGAAGTGAACATGGTCGAACCGACCACGTTCTAGTTTATCCTGTTTCGATGCTTCGATCCGATCGATCGTTGCTTGCCTGACGGTTGTATTCTCATCTCAGTAGGCAGAGAACGGCCTATAATCGGCCAGTGCGTTCCGCTCGTGGAACGGTTCTTCAATGCAACGATGTCGTTCGCGATAAGAACTCGGTTTCCAGTATTCATCGGCAACAAGGGCTAAAAGATCGATGCGAGACGGTATCAGGCCGCACGTAGCTCGATCACTCATGCGGTGTTTCACGCATGGATCGCCATGTTCCTAAGTTGGCGGTTCCGCCGATCGAACACTGCGATACGATCTTATAATATGAACTTCGCCGAAAATTACGCTAAAAGCAGCCCGGTCCTGATACCTTCCACAACACGCGGAATGTCTACCGAGCCAATGAAAGGGATGGGTCCAGACGCGTCTAATATGATGCATCGACTAGGCGTGCTCATAGGGTTTTGCGCGCTTCTGCTGATCAGCATGCCGGTTTTCGCTCAACCGCTTATTCCCGAAACGGAACATATCGAAAGTCAGGAAATCATCGAGCCCATCGGGTCGGACCCACTGGGGCGCGATACGCCGCGAGGTCTGGTGAGCGGCCTGATCGCTGAACTGGCGAAGCGTGATTTCCAGAACGCCGCACGCTATCTTCAGACGAAGGACGCAGACCGCGCAGCGATAGCTCGGCGGTTCAAACAGGCATTGGACCGGAACGGCGCTTTCATAAGCGTGGGCGAGTTGAGCGATGAACCTGCAGGAGACGCGACTGACGAAGTCGACCCCGACCGAGAGATGATCGGCACGTTGAAGATATCCGATGACGGTGTAGCTAACCCCATAATCGCCATCAGAACGACACGGAACGATTTGCGCGTATGGCTGATAAGCGACGACACGCTCGACAGGCTCGAACCGCAGACTGTTCAGAACCGCGATGCGAACGAAGCGGCCGACATGCTTGATGAACTCCCGGACCAGCCCTTACTGAGCGGGGTTCCCCTGGCGCAGTGGATCGTGCTGGGCGCGTTCGCGATTGCAAGCACTCTCCTCGCGTGGATCGCCACGAGAATACGGCTGCTCTCCGCCCGGTGGGTCGGACGAAGGGAGAACGGGACTCAAATTTTACGTTTCGTCGAAGCATCAGAACCTCCCATGCGGTTGTTTCTTGCAACCATAATTTTCGAATTGGGCATCGACCAGATCGGAGTGTCGATCGTCGCCCGCTACAAGGTTGACTGGATGGTGCAGTTCGCATGGTGGTTCGCAGCTGGATGGCTCCTATGGCGATTGACCGACGCCATCGCGCAAGCCGCCCTAACGCGCATGTCCAACCGCGGACAATTGACCGCCTTCTCCACCATCAGCTTCGCGACACGAATCGCTAAAGGCTTGATCGCAGCGGTATTCGTGATCTTCTGCCTGCGAGCACTCGGTGTGGACGTGACCGCGGGGCTTGCCGCCTTGGGGGTCGGCGGCCTTGCGATCGCCCTGGGCGCGCAGAAACTCTTCGAAAACCTCATCGGCAGTCTCACCCTCATCGCCGACCGTCCGGTGAAGATCGGAGACTTCGGTAGATTCGGTGACAAGACCGGGACCATCGAGCAGATCGGAATACGCTCTACACGCGTGCGGACGTTGGACCGGACGGTGGTTACAATCCCCAACGGCGAGTTCTCCGCAATGCAATTGGAGAATTACACGCAGCGGGATCGCTTCCTCTTCAAGCACGTGTTGGGGCTACGCTATGAAACGACACCTGCGCAGATCGAGACGACTATCACGGCCCTGACTGATATTCTTAGCAAGAACGAGGATGTCGATCCCGAACCTGGACGCGTCAGGCTCGTGCATCTGGCAAGCCATTCTATCGATCTGGAGATATTCGCTTACGTTGTGTGCGCGGATTACGAAGCGTTCCTTGCAATCCAACAGCAACTCATATTGCGGATTATGAATGCGGTCGCCGAGAATGGGCCCGGTTTCGCCTTCCCATCGCAGATGCTTTATCTGGCGGAGCAGTCCTGAAACCGGCGATCGTCGGCTAGCGTTTGATGAACTCGGCGAGATAGTCGATGAATTGCCGCACGGCCGGTATCTGGGATCGGCGCGCCGGCATGACCGCGTAAAGTTCTACATCCTCACCCCGCCATTCGGGCAGAAGCAAAGCGAGCCGGTCGCTCTTCCGCACCGGGTTGGCGACGGTAGTTGGGAGCATCGTCATGCCGAAACCAGCCATGATCACCGAATGCGCGACACCGGGTTCTCCAACGCAAATGACCGGTTCGTCGTCGAACACGTGCGTTTCGCCAGTCTTGTCATTCGTCAATAACCAATCGGTCGGAAGCATAGGGCTCTGGATCAGGACACGACCCAAACCCGACACCGTATCGAAGCTTCTAGGATCCAGGTCGCCCAGTCGTTCTCGTGATGTCCAAAGCCGCATCTCCAACGTGGCCATCCGCCTAGCGACAAGCTGTGGTTGCTCTGGCCGGCCGATGCGGAAGACGATATCCATGTCCTCCTCGACCGGATCGACTGGCCGGTGTGAAATTATAAGATTGGGTCGTAGGTCCGGCCATTTGCGCGCGAAATCAGCGATTGCCGGCCCCATGATTTGCCGCCCGAGCAAGCTCGAAGTGGCTATATTGAGCTGACCTTGAGGATCATCCTTCGCACCGCGAAGCACATCGTCCGCTTCTCCTGCCGCAGCTACCGTCCGCTGCGCACTCCTCACCAGGGTATCGCCGAGCGGAGTAAGCTTTAGTCCGCGCGGCAGGCGATCGAACAAGGGCGCTCCCGCCTGATCTTCAAGGCGCGTGAGGGCGCGGGACAAGGTTGCCTTCGAATGTGTCGTATTACGGGTCGCGGCAGTGATGCCTCCCGCTTCGACTATGGCCGCGAATGCGATCAGATCGTCAGGGTTGGCTCTCATCGTATCCCTATCCTTCCGCCAGCTGATGGCTTGCTACACCAAGGTTGCCAGCGCTTCAGTCATTCCACATCCGTTCCCCCTATAACACATTGCAGGCCAGTCCGCGTTCCAAAAACAAACCGCAATGTTCCGAGGTTGGGCGTTACGCCAGCAGTTCCAGCAGGTCATAACGATAGTCCAAGCCAACCTAAACCGGACGAACCTATGGCACGCGCTCCAATCGACATCTTCACCGCAAGCGGCTGTCCGCGGGGCGCGAGCGCCAAGCAGCTCCTGCGTGAAGGCGGTTACGGTTTCACCGAACATGATGTGAGCGGGGATCCTATCGCCAACGCACGAGGTATTTATTCCTCCGGTCGGACTAGGCTCCCGCAGATACTCCTAGGTGATTACAACATCGATGGTCCCACCGACCTCAGCGCACTTATGCACGCCGATCGTTTCGAACTCATACTCGGGAGACAGAACGATACGCCCCAAATGGCCGATATAAAGCCTGAACGTCTGATTGAAGGCGCCAGGCACTCCCCCTTCGGTCAATTCGTCCCGACCGGTGCGCAGTCGTGTGCAGCCGATCCTACTGAAGGGAAAAGAATGGACGAGCAGTGCTGTTCGGGCGATATCCTCAGTCTGTCTGCAGAATTCGCGAAGCGCGCAGCGTCCGCAATCGAAGCCGATGCTCCTAACCTGACAACGGCGTTCGCACGGCAAAACGCATCCATGCGGATGACGGTCGATGAAGAGGATATCCTGGCCCGCATCGTCGAAGCAGCCGCTCGCGGCCCGGTAGACGGCAACCTGTTGCAGAATTTCTATTCGCAAACCCGGCACAACCGGTCCAACCACGCCAACGCTGCGACAGTCCTATCGCGACTTGCCGCGCTCAACGGGCTCCGAAACCTTTTGACATCCGTCAGCGACATGACCGGTGGCAACTATCCAGAATGTTCGACCACTGCCCGAACGAGGTCTTTTGAGGCCCCCTCCTCTCGATCATTATCCACCAGAAACCGAGAGGCAGCTACCAAGGCGTGCGCCCTCGTAAAGGTAGCCGATCTGCCTGACTGGCTGAAACTCTGGCCAACAGAAACGGTCGAGGAAGCGCGCAGTTTTTATTCGTCGATCATTTCTCTCCAAGGCAACGAACGCGATCCGTTTCTAGCTGCCGATCTGCCCCTATTGATGATGAGGGTCGCGGCAATAGCCGCAAGGGATCTATATCTCGCAACTGATGCAGGCTGGCATGCCTATCTGCGATCGGACGGATCGTCTGCCGCGATCGAACGGATCAATCGCTGTTACGCGGTCGCTGCAGGGCTACAGTCCAATGACTGGTTCGTTGCGCGCGAGCAAATGGCGCTCAGACTCGCATGGCTCGCCGCGCAAACTCCCTTCGCCGCGCCAGCCCGGTTCACCAAACCGATCAAAGAAGCGTTCACGGGTGACGAACTCGCGCAGCTGATAGCCGTATCCGCGCTTTCGAAGTTGGCATCCGGTTTCACCGCGATTTCTCGCCCGAGCTTGACCGAACAAATCACGAAATTCGCCCGATCACATGAGATCGAGGGCGATATCCTTAGCCTTCGATATCCACTTCCCGAGCGAACGGCAGCGAAAGCGCAGAATGTTGAATGATTCCGATCATTTCGACCCAAGCGAAGGTCCGGTCGCGCCCCCCAGCACCAACTCCGATCAAAAGGACAAACAATGACATACGCCAGCTCCAACGGAACGCTTTCAGCGCTTGTTCCCGCACTCACTTTCGCTTTCGTTATGACGGTTATCCTTCCCCCGCAGGCAATCGCACAGGAAGGCGCAGATCCACGTTTCGAGGAAACCGAGATCGCCGAACGAACAGAGCGGAACAAGCAAACTGAACCATCTTCAGTGTTCGACGAAAACTGGCTGACAGTCGGGCTCGGCGTCGGTGTGCTGCCAAGCTACAACGGTTCAGACGACTATGTCGCATTGCCAGCTCCACTGGTTCAGGGAAGCATTGCGGGCATCGACATCAATGCCCGTCCGGCGGGACTAGCGTTGGACCTCATCCCGGATCAGGGCAACGAACTGCAATTCGCTCTGGGGCCGACCGCGCGCTTCCGGTTCGACCGGACCGACAGGATCGAGGATGAAGTCGTCGAACTCGCCGGCGAACTCGACACAGCCTTCGAGATCGGAGCCGCTGCTGGCGTAAGCTATAGTGGTCTGCTTAACCCCTACGACACCTTGTCCCTCAACGCCGACATTCGCTGGGATGTGGCGGGTGCCCATGACGGGATGATGATACAGCCGGCCGTCTCCTACCGAACACCGCTCAATCAAGGAACGCTAGCGATCCTGATCGTGAACTCTACCTACGTCGACGACGATTATGCGGACTACTATCATTCCGTGAACGTCGAACAGGCCGCAGCCAGCGGCTTGCCGTTGTTCGACGCCGAGGGTGGTTTTACCTCCGTTGGAGCCAACGCCCTCGTCGGGTTCGATCTTGACGGAAACCTGCAAAATGGCGGGCTCGCCCTTTTCGTAGGCGGCGGATATTCGCGGCAACTTAATGATGCCAAGGACACGCCGTTTACCAGCATACGTGGCAGCGCGGACCAGTTCCTGGGCTTCGCCGGCCTGGCGTTCACATTTTGACATGACGTCTTCAAAGCCTGCATCGGGTTACTCCTCCCCACCGGGTTCCGGCTTACGGGCTACGGGGAAGTCTCCGGGGTTCAAAACGACACACGGGGCGGGATCAGCCAAGAGGACTGCACGCACGCTAGCTAAACGCAGGTCGATCCTCGATCATGCTTTGCAGGAGTTGCTTCACCGAAGGGAAAAACGCTTTTCCATTGAAGCAATCGCTCAAACATCGGCAATTTCCAAAACCACGATCTATGCGATGTTCGGTAGCGCGAAGGGCCTTTTTAACGCGGTCATCGACGATCGTATAGATACCCTCGAAACTTTGCTGCAGGACCCCGGACAGCCCATCGGCGGCAACTCACCTTTGCCGCTGTTTTGCAAGGACGATCCGGAAGATCAGGCATTCCTGTTCCTGCTCTGGTTCGAACCTGCCCTCACTTCGAGCCAACGGGATCGGGTGCGACGTCTCAAGTCGCAGCTCGCACGATCGCCATTCGGGGCGGCATGGATGTGCAGCAGCCAAACACGGTGAGCGTTACCAAAGCGTTTGGGTAGGAAAGCGAGACAAGACAGACGCGTTCCATGAACGGATCGCAATGTTCCCAACCTACCGGTTCTCATCACCGTAATCCTTCTTGATACTCTCATTATCGAAAGAAGGAGAAAAACATGCAACCGATAGAATTGCCGCCGCCAAAGCCTCGTAACTTCTCGGCCGGTGCAATCATTTGGCGTGGATCGACGGCTTTGTTGGCCGGTATATTCGCTATGAGCGGAGCGATGAAAATCCTCGGCATGCAGTCCATGGTCGAGGTGTTCCAACAGCTACCGACCGGTGACTGGTTCCGTTATGTAACGGGTGGCCTCGAGCTTCTTGGCGCCGGCTTGATGGTGCGTCGCAAGACGGTCCGTGCGGGGGGCATATTGCTGTCGGCCATAATGATCGGCGCGATCTATTCCCATTTGGCACTCATCGACGGCTCGCCGCTACCCGCCGCCATCCTGCTTGCCTTATCGATGGCCGTAGCGATCAAATACGATCCAAAGCACCTCGATACATCCAGCTGATCAACGAACGGAGACAACAACGCTTCGACACACCAGGTGTTCGTTCGTTCGAAACATCTTCACGGCCGGTCGCTGCGACATTTCTATAGTCACCGAGAGCAGCGGCCGGTCGTGCGGAACAGTCCGTCACGATCTGCGGAAAGCCTCGGCTGCCGCTTCAACAGAATTCCTCAGATCGGATGCAAGGAGACCAGACATGATAGCAAAGATGCGCCAATTGGTCGTGCTGTTCGCAGCCGGTATGCTCGGGGCCTGCGTTTCCGTTCCGGATCGTCTGCCTGCCACCGCGCTTCAGCAGGAGAGCGCGACCCTCGAAGGCTATCAGGACATCCGGTTCGATGTCGACGCGTCCGCCGGAGACTGGACCGACTGGCGCGAGACATGGCTTGCTCAGTCTGCTGCAGCCGGTCGTTCGGAACCTCTCACCATGCTCACCATCTCCAGTGGATCCGATGAAGGGGCATTCGCCGCGGGATTGCTCAACGGTTGGAGCGAGGCCGGAAAAAGGCCGAGCTTCGACGTCGTGGTCGGAGTGAGCACGGGTGCCCTTGTTGCTCCACTGGCATTCCTGGGCCCGGAATACGACGACACGCTACGATTTATCTACACCGGCATCAGCGGCAGGGACATCTTTCGTGCCCGCCCGATTCAGGGCCTGCTTGGTGGATCGTCGATGGCGTCGAACCAGCCGTTGCGGGATTTGGTTGAAAAGACGGTCACCCTAGAACTAGTCGACGCCATCGCGAAGGAGCATCGAGCCGGCCGTCGGCTCTTGGCCCTAACGACAAATCTCGACGCTCAGAAAGGCGTGGTCTGGGATATCGGCGAAATCGCTTCGTCGAGCAGGCATGACAAAATCCAGCTCATCCACAGCATCCTCATGGCATCGTCAAGCATACCCGGTCTGTTCCCGCCTGAATTGATCAAGGTCGAGGCGAACGGTCATTATTTCTCAGAAGCGCATGTCGATGGGGCCGTAACGTCGAGTTTCTTCGTCCTGCCAACCGCGATCCTGAACAACGAGATACATGCTTCGACACCCAGGATTGCCGGAGGCTCCGTGGACATCATCTACAACGGTGCCTTGCGGCCCCTCCCCGCGCGAAGCGAACTGAGGACCTTCTCGCTGATCGATCGCGCCATGGAGACGATGATCCTTATCAACGATCAAACCGCCATACGTTCGTTGACAAATCATGCCGACAACAATGGGATATCGGTCACCCTCTGGCAGATCGCCCCCGATCAGTTGGATGCCGATGCAAATATGTTCGACCAGCACTATATGATGAAATTGTTCGAACACGGACGAACAACAGGCGTTCGAAGCAATGAGAACTGAATAACGGCTTGCGACCCCAATTATGGCCGTTCTGAAGCCTCTTTCCATCTGCCAGAACCGGTCATAGAGTTGGATGGTGTTCATCCGTCCGTTTTCTCCTTCCGACGCTGATGCGCTTGCATCACTATTTCACGCATCCGTGCGCGAGGCAGCTATCCGCGACTATTCCACCGAGCAGGTCGCGGCTTGGAGTCCGTCAAAGCCTGATCCCAAAAGGTATATCGAGCAGGCTGAAGGCCGAACATTTCTGGTCGCGTTAGATGATGACAATCGAGCCATCGGCTATGGTGATCTGGAGCCGAACGGCCACATCGACCATCTTTACTGCCATCCCGATATGGTGGGGACCGGGGTAGGATCGGAACTCTACGCCGCATTGGAGGCCACCGCGAAGCAAGCCGGCATCGCCGTTCTCTTTGTCGAGGCGAGTGAGGGCGCTCGCCGCCTCTTTGAGCGTCGCGGTTTCGGCCTTGATGCTCGAAATGAATTCACGGTCAACGGCGTGGCGATGCACAATTACCGCATGTCGAAAACGATCACCTAAAACCAGTCGAATGTCCGGTTTCGGGTTTATGCAGATTGAAACCAGCCATTCAACTTCCCACCCAATAGCCGCCGTAATTGGAAACTTTAAGCTACTATTTCAGGCTTCTGATGAAGCGGCTCATCCGGCCGTCCCAATCCGATAATCTCTTCCGCAGTGCTCGGATGAAGGGCCATCGTCTGATGTAGCCGCGCCTCCGTAAGTCCCGCACCCAACGCAAGCGCACCCAACTGCGCCGCTTCCGAAGCGGCCGGTCCGAAGAAATGGAATCCAAGCAACAGCCCGCTGTCCCGTTCCACCAAGCACTTCATGAAGACCTTGCTGTCGTCATCCGACAACAGGTTGGCTAGGGGATTGAACTGCATATGACGGACACTATAGACTTTATCAGCTCGCTCCGCCTGCGCTTCGGTCATACCGACCGAACCGCATTCGGGCGTAGTAAACGCTGCAGTCGGCACAAGTTCGGGTGGCGGAAGAACGGACGATGTCGACGAGATGGTATCGATTATCCGGCGTCCGCCGCGAACGGCTACCGGCGTCAGCGCCAAGCCTTGGGTCACATCACCTGTCGCATAAACGCTAGGGACACTGGTGCGCCCATACTCATCCACGATGATATGCCCGCGATCTGCGACTTCGACACCCGTTTCACCAAGTCGCAGGCCATCGGTATTCGGTGCACGACCGATCGCTGCAAGCACGTTTTGGTATTCGACAGCGGCCTGCGCGCCGTCGAGCAGGACCCTCAGACCACCGTCCGAGCGTTCTACCGCTCCTATCGACGTCTCTAAATGAATGGCGATACCATCGCTGCGCATGGAGGTTTCAAGCAGTGCGGACACTTCCGGATCGAACGGGGCAATCAAACGATTGCTGCGTTCATAGATTGTCACCTGGACACCGAACCGGTGCAATATGCACGCGAATTCGCATGCGATGTAACCGCCGCCGATTATGGCGAGGGTGCGCGGCAGCACGTCCATTGCGAATATGTCGTCGGACACCATGCAGAGATCGCCACCATCAAACGGCGGGATCATTGGTTTTGCGCCTGTGGCAATCAGGATCGTGTCGGCGGAAGCGGTGCGGCCATCATGGCCTTCCACTTCGTTCGCGCCTTTCAACACGCCGAATTCGGGAATGAACTCAATACCCTTGTCGACCATCCGCTGGCGATGGAACTCCGATAGGCGCTGCGTTTCGACATTCACGGCCCTGCGCAGCTTGACCCAATCGAACTCCGCTTCAGCCGCGCTATGCCAACCCAGATCCGGCATCTCGGCGATATGATCGCGAACACGCGATGCATGGACCAGCAATTTCTTGGGGACACAGCCGGCATTGACACAGGTTCCACCCGCAAGCGCACCCTCGAACACCGCGACCTTCATTCCCTTGTCAGCTCCGCGTCGAGCGGCCGCCATCCCGCCCGAGCCGGCGCCGATAACGATGAGGTCATATTCGAATGTAGAAACGGGGCTTGTCATTGCTATTCTCGCAAGGGTGCTCTGCCTCGGAACCCGCAAATCGCGCGTCTGATGGCTAGGGAATGTGAGGGGAAAAAGCGGTATCAGCCATCCCGGCCTCAAAGTTGGCCCTAATGGCTGATATCGCAGTAGCGGTCAGGCGTGCTGCGCTTCCAGGGGATAGCGGACCTCGAGCGTATCGAGCGAAAGATCGTGCTTGCGCATGAACTTCAGAACCTCGTCCTCATGCTCAAGCATCGCGATCGCTGTGAAACGCTGCAGCATCGAGGCCAGTGAGCATACAGTTATCAGATGCACCAGTTCGGTCGGATTGAAATGTTTGATTGCAGGATCGACGAAACGCTTGGGTGTTGTCAGCGGTGTTTGCGCGGAAAGCCATGCGAGCTTGAGCGCGGCACGTTCGCGGTCGTCGAACAGGTCATCAACGATGTCGCCATCAGCATTCGACGAGCCACCATCAGCTTCATCATCGAAGCGTGTGGCTGCATCGAATACGTAACGGACACGCTGCACGGCGCCCTGTGAACGACCGGCGGCGTTCCACGCCAACCAACCTTCCACAGCGGCCATGTAGTCGTTGCCTTTGGCGACGTGCGACACGCGGGCCATCAGATGTTTGAGCTCCGGTGCGATGCGGACCCCGTCGGCTTCCTCATCGGTCATGACGCTGACGTAGAAACGCACGTGGTTCGGCCGTAAGGGCAGCGGCCATTCGGCCACCCATGAGGTCTTTAAGCCGACATGCTTTTTCATGTAGCGTTGCGGCCCCCCAGCGAGGACCACGTCCTTCGCGTAATGCGCGACCATATGCGCCATGGAAGGTCCGCCTTCGGGTAGCTCGTAATCGAGGTTCGAAGATTCCCGTTCGGTTGATGATCCATGGCGACCGGTTTCGATGCCAGCACCGTCTTCGGCCTTTTCGGCCCATCCTGCTTCGACCTTCACACCGGTCAAATCGTTGAAGACGTTGAGGAAACCGAAAGCCGCGGCGATCATGGATGCGGCGGCGATGTTCGCATCTCCCGGCAACTTCGAAAAGCGAGCCTCGCCTGCATATCCCTTGGCACGAGCAACATCATCGGAGGTCACCGTATTGGTCGATGCTTTCGCCACAAGATCGGCAAGAGCTGCTTCGAACGGGCCGAACTCGCCCGAGAAGTCACCCTCTCGCGCCATCTCGATGCCCTTGGCGTAACCTACGGATTCCTCACCTCCGACGGATGCGGAATGGACCTGGCAGTAGTTGCATCCATGCGCATTGGACGTGGCATAACCCAGCGCATTCATGACCGGCGCACCAAGCACCTTCTTCCCGCCGCCGATCGCGCCGACATTGTGGCAATAGACGAACTGGCGGTAGGCGACTTCGGGCCAGTGATACTGATAGTAGAAACAGTTGGGCCAGAAACCGAAGAACTCCTTATACATGTGCAGGATCGGCCAATCGCGCTCGTCTCCCGATCGTGACCCGTCATGCTCGGGAATTGCTTCGCGCAGGACATAGTCCTTGGCGCCAGAGGCCAGAACGCCAGCTTCCAGGCTTTCGGTATCCATTGGACTGTTGGCTTGATAGAGCAGTGGCAGGAGACGTTTGTGCTCGGACAGAGCTTCCAGATCACCGGATCCGTTGACATGCTTGCTGCCGACGAAAATCTGCGGAACCGTCGATACGCCCGACAGATAGACCGACAAATCTGCCGTCCTATCGTCGGCGGTCACATCATGCTCGTCATAAGCAAGGTCTTTTTCGTCCAGAACTGCCTTACCGTTCTTGCAGTATGGGCAATCGGGTTTGGTGAAAATCTGAATAGGGTTAATCATCATGCGGCTCCGTAGCGTTTCATTCTAGGAACAAGATAACCCATTCGCGGACGTTAAGAAGACCCGGTAGTGAAACGGATGGTTCCGCAAACAGAACGCCATGGTGGTCGATGATGCAGCAACGAACCTTGAGTGGAGCTTGAAGCGCCAATCCCCTTTAGACCTGTTACGCTAGTAACAGATCAGTGCATAAATCGGTGGCATTTCAGCTGGCCGACACCGCAAAAACAGGTCTGGGATGGCGGCCGCTATCGGGCGTTATGGCAGCGGTTCAAAGCGCCTCAATCCGCGGGCCGTTTACGCGAGGTATCGTGGAGCAGGCCACATTGACGAGTGCTTTTAGAATGACCGTTTATTGGTTACTTCATCATAACCAGGGCCCAAAAAGCGGCGGTCAGACAGACTGCAATCACAGGGCATGCAATTGACCAGAACCGGTTCGTGTTCAGTTCGTAACCTGCGCCGATATCCATGACGAAATGTCGCAGACCGCTCATCATGTGATTGAAGAACGCCCAGGACAGCCCGACCAGGACGAGATAGCCGAACGGGGACGTCATCACTTGCGTAAAGGTGCGATACGCTTCTGGACCGGCTGACAATGCCCCCAACCACCAAAGCAGCACGCCTAACCCCACGAGTGCAAGCCCGTCGCCGGTTATCCGGTGCATGATCGAGGTGAATAGGTGAGGTCCCCATTTCCAGATCGAGAGATGGGGGGAAAGGGGGCGCTGGGTCATCTTTACATCCGTGTCGGCTATCGAAGACCTCTCCTACCAGCTCGCAGCATGGTCCGAGCAGCGCCAGTTGTGGAACGCGAAGTTCCGCATGAGAAGGGCTGAAAAGACTACCGCTAAAGCATCCTGCTAGTAGGATGGAATGGAAACTGCATTAGCTTGCTCAGTGAATGATCCGCTACCTTGACCTACCGGTAATTAGCGATCGTCCTAATGGTTTAGAGGTGCGTGTGGGTGACGAGACACTGGGACCCGACGATCGGGATCCAGAAGGAGATTGTGAAATGGGCGAAATGCTACACGCGGCGCGATCAAGAATGTCCCGTGCTGCCGAACATGTCGATATCGACAACGAAATCTTGGCCTGGTTGGACTACCCGGCGGAAACCCTTGCTGCTTCCGTTCCGCTTCGACGGGACGACGGTTCGTTGATGCAATTGAAGGCTTGGCGTTGCCGATACAACAGCGCGCTCGGTCCTACCAAGGGTGGCATCAGGTTTCACAAATCCGTGAATGCGGATGAGGTCCAGACGCTTGCATTCCTCATGACAATGAAGTGCTCGCTTATGGGGCTTCCGTTCGGGGGCGGAAAAGGTGGTGTGCAGGTCGATACGCACGATCTATCCGCAATGGAACTGGAGAAGGTCGCGCGCGGCTGGGTCAGAAGATTCGCAGGATTGTTAGGTCCGGACCGCGATGTGCCCGCACCTGATGTCGCCACGGGCGAGCGGGAGATGGCGTGGATGCTCGACGAATACAACGATATGGTCGGGTCCATCCAGCCGGCAGCGTTCACTGGCAAACCTGCGTCGATCGGCGGCATTCCTGGAAGGACGCCAGCCACTGGTCATGGTGCGCTCATCGCGCTCGAAGCTCTACGCGCCAAACTCGACCTTAATGATGGCACATTGACCATCGCCATCCAGGGTTTTGGCAACGCAGGCTCCTGGTTTGCGCGCAAAGCCGCCGAAGCGGGGCACCGCATAGTCGCGGTCTCCGACTCTTCCGGTATCGTGAGCCACGAGGACGGACTGAATATCGAACTGCTGCTTGAAGCAAAAGCAGGTGGCGGTTCGGTATGCGATACCGGGCAGGAAGGTGCTTCCAAAGGAAATGGCGAAGACATCATTTCCGTGCGTTGCGACGTGCTCGCGCTAGCCGCACTGGGCGGTGTAATTACCGAAGAAAACGTGGGAAATTTGAATTGCTCTGCGATTTTGGAAATCGCCAACGGTCCAGTTGAACCTAGCGCGGACGAAGGGTTACGCAAATCTTCGATAGAAGTCGTGCCGGACATTCTCGCCAATGGCGGCGGGGTTACGATCAGCCACGCCGAATGGGTGCAAAACCGCTCAGGCGATGCGTGGGAGCCAGAGCGCGTCGAAAGCTACCTGGCAGATAGGATCGAAAGCGCTGCCTGTTCGGTCGCTGATCTGATGGAAGAGCAGAACATCGACATGCGAACCGCAGCCTACGGCGTCGCCATTGTCAGGTTGTGCGAAGCCATCTCGACGAGAGGGACTGCCGCGGACTTTGGATGACCATTCCAATTCACAAAATTGATGACTTGCAGAGAGCGTTATGGTCGCAATCCTTCCCAAACAGCAGAATTAAAATATAGTCTCGGCCCATGGAACAGAGATTGCGAAGTCCGACCCTTTCGGAACTGACCAGCATGATAGCAATCATTTGCTATGTCGCAGTGTCGTATTTTAGCCACCGCGCCAGCTTATTACCCGCCAGACCAGAGCTATACAGCCTAGACCAGCTATCTGTGGTATTTTTATTCGTAGTCGTGGCTACCGTGTTTTGGTTATCGTATGTGATAGCTCGACGCAGCGTCTTCAAAGCCACTACCAAATGGTGGTCACCGTCGCGCAAGGGGCCCACCGCTCCGCTGGAGTGGGATGATGTCTACGGACTGGTGGCCTATCGTTCCAAGCTCGATCCGCTGAATGTTGTTTCACGGATCAGGTGGAAACTCTGGCTGCAAGATTTGGCATTTGTGCAGGCACCCTCCCATCTTGCCCTCGCGACCCTCGGCATTGTTGCCGCAAACTCCATAATCGGAAAGAATGCCGAGATATCCAATGCCGATAGCGAGAATACCGTATCCGGAGGAATATCTTGGCTGCTGAGTTTGCCAGTGACCTACCTGGCATTCTTCCTCAGCTGCACGGCGATCTTCTTTGCTTTCCGACAGATACGGGCAAAGGTGCTTGCGAGCAGCCGCCAAGAATGGATTATCCGCGCGCGAACCCTCATCGGCGAAGTCGTAGCGCTTACCGATACACATCGTGATCTGCTCGACAGAAACCTTATGCGAGAGGCTAGAGAGTGCTGGACCAGACTCAACAGTAAGCGGCTCGAGCTCGAACTGATGCTCAATCCGTCTGAAAAGGACCATCGGCTTCTGCTCTACCTCATCCAAAAGTTCGCCTCCTGGCGTCACCCGACCGTTGTTGTTCAAGACGCAGCAAATGTTGAAAAAGACATCAAGAGCGAACGAGCGAAAGGTGCGAATCCGGTATCAAAAATAACCGCGTCACAGTGGGAGCTTATCCTCGAACCAAGCGACCGCGAAGCATCCGTTTCCTACATCCTTCGCCTGTCGCATGCCGTCCTGAAGAGGGAATGGGAGCGGGTGAAGCTAACTCGCTGAGGCGAACTGGAAAGTGTGTGGCGTAAGTTGGTTACTTCTGACGCAAGCGCTCTTTAAGGATAATCGATATCCGATGTCCGTCGATGACCGACTTTACCTGCGAGATCAATAATTGATAGGATGCGTTCTCGCTGAAACGTGTTGAAGACCGGTATCGAACGACGAAAGACAATGGAACAAAACGCGATTCTGAAGCAGTTCTACGAGGCATTGAATGAAGAAGAGCGGCGATTGACGCTCGAAACGCAATCGGATCGATCGGGACTGTTGATGCGGGTCGTGATCAACGAGCTCGACCTAGCGGCGGAGTCGACGGTTGATCCAAGCAGCGAACGACGATGTTCCGAAGAAACCTTCACAATACTGCGTTTTGGCGCGACGCGTATTATCAAATTAGCGTTCGAAGCGCATGAGGTTTTCGATTACCCGGCCGTTACCTGCAGGCGGAACGAAAGATACTCGTTTCCAGCTTTGGAAATCATGCGCCGTGCGGGCACCGTGGAACATGGCCGACGAATAGCCCAAAGCTTGCTCGCGAAAGGCGGTAGCATCGCATTATCGAGCGATGGCTTCGAGATAACGCTTCCGAACGTCCTTTGGAACGAAGAAGCGCACGAAGCCGATCTTCAATCCCTGCACAAAGCCCACGAACGGTCTAGCTTCTCGAAAAAGTTCGCAGCAACAACCGATGGCGAAATGCAAGATCAGGTTAAAGCACTACTTTCCGATCTCGTGTATCCCTTCCGAGAACATTTCATTGGCTATGAAGCCGATCCGCTACTCGATGATTATTTCTTCGGGTTGGCCTACCATGAAATATTGATCGGCAAGGGATCGGACACTTTCCACTTTGCTACGACGTTCGGTGGGTCCACGTTCCTCAGCTTCAAGCTAGCAGTGATTTTCATCATGTCGAACGCCATGAAGCATCGAGCATACGTGTTCGCCCTGATGGATAAACGTCCAGCGACCCGATTAGAAGACATTTTAACAGTGTCTGTGGAAACTGACGGTTTTGTCGAAAGCCTTCAAGAGTTCATCAATCAATATGGCGGACAAATGGCGGGGCATGCCGAGATCGAACTCGACGAGGCAAAAAGGATATTCGACACTCTGTCGGTTAGCCGCAGAAATTCGGATCTACTTGACCGACCGGGTTGTCCGATGCCGCCGCTCATTCAGTGTTCCGAGGGTCACGTCATCCGCCCGCTGGCCCCAGCAACAGCCGACGACCTAATCCTTTTCATGCTCAACTCGCTTCGTCGAGACCATCCACGTGATTATGCTCGCGCTCAGCAAGCCAACGAGGGTGTTATGCAAAGGTCGGTTCGCAATGGCCTTTTGCATCTGCTGCCAGATCTCAAATTTCAAATGAACGTGAAATTGCGAGACAAACGCGAGGTTTTGACAGATATCGACATGGTCATCCAATCGCCAAGCGAGAACCATGTAGTGCTCGTTCAACTAAAGCATCAGGATCCTTACGGAACAGACCTAGCGACTATGTTGGCCCGCACTCGGCGTTTGAACGAGCAAGTCGCCGCATGGCTCGGCCGGACTAGGAAGTGGGTCAATCATGCTGCAGACGATCAGCTTCGCGCTACATTTCGAATACCAAAAATCATGACTGATCCCAAAGTGTCTTATATGGTCATTGCCCGTCACTATGCGCATTCGCTCCGATCGCTTGCCGAAACTGGTGACTTCGTGTTCGTCAATTGGACCCAAGCTGTGACGGCAATTACCCTCGCCAAGCCAAACGCAAGAAAACGCGGACTTTCGGATCTGCTAGACCAATTTCGAACCTTGAATGCTGCAGCTCCGGAAACCTACCTTCCAGAACCACCGAGCGAGTGGGAAGTCGGCGATCTCTATTTTTCGATTAACAGACGGCAAATGACAACCGCAGAATAATACGTAGGCAATAACTTGCCAATTTAACCTGCCCGATTATCTAGCCGCACTGGTTGGGTTATGCGGGCAAACTCTTGACCAAGCAGGAATAGGCTGCAACAGTTACGATTCGCTGTCAGTTGAGCTTCGCTGGCAGGAAAAAGACGTTTTGGGTTAGAGCCAGCAAATCGAGGGTATGCCCCGGGACGAATGGTGGGGCAATAAGTTGAGACATATTCAATCTATAACCCGTAGAACCGTTCGGACGAAAGCTAATCCATTTATCGATGTTGAGGGGGGCGCGAGTTTGCTGGCGCCTCAAGATTGGGCCATACCTGAGTGAAACGGTTTAAGAGCCAATCCGCGATACCGAAACCGGCTTTTATAGCTGTCGACTTCTTTTGCGGTGCCGGCGGGACAACCCGCGGGTTAATCGATGCGGGTGGCATTGTGATAGCTGGCGTCGATAAAGACGACAGTTGTCGGGAAACCTATGTCAAGAACAACATCAATCTTCCTTTCAGTGGAAAGTCACCGAAATTTCTAAGACGAGACATCTTCCCGGAAGCAGAAAGTGACCCCTCATCCGACGGGAACGCCGAAGGAACTGGCGGCGAACAGGGAAAACTTATCGAAGAACTCGATGAATGCATTACAGCCGCTCGCGAAGCCTATCCGGACGTGCCGCTCTTTTTCGCAATCTGCGCGCCTTGCCAACCATTCACGACTTTGTCGAAGAACACTCTAAGCGCCAGCCGACAGACAATCCGCGAGCGTGATAGCAGCCTACTTATGGAAGCGGCAGCAATCGTGAAAGTATTCGATCCCGATATCGTGCTGTCTGAAAACGTCAGGGGTATCGGCGATGCACGATACGGTGGTGTCTGGGAAGATTTTCGCGCCGAACTGGATCGGCTTGGCTACCTGACTGGCAGCGATGTGGTCTGCACGTCGAAGTTCGGGGTCCCGCAAATGAGGAAACGTTCGATACTCGTTGGCCTTAAGGACCTATCGGTCCGGAAAGGGCTAGTCGACGTCGCGTCAGTTCGCACGCTCACGATCCCGACCGAAGACTCTAGCGAACCAATCCGCACGGTTCGCGAGACCCTGAAGCATCTCCCGCCTCTGAAGGCGGGTGCGAATAATCCCGACATACCAAATCATCGCACCAGGTCGCTAAGCGAACTGAACATACGCCGTATCAGTTCTTCGATACCCGGCGCGTCCAACAGTTACATGACCGAAACGCCATACGGAGATCTCTCCCTAGCGTGCCACCGAAAGGTCAACGCAAAATTCAAACAGCGCTGCTTTAATGATGTCTACACACGCATGGATCCGAACAAGCCCTCACCGACTATAACGACCAAATGCCATAGCATATCGAATGGGCGTTTCGGTCATTACGATACTACCCAGAACCGAGGTATTTCACTCAGGGAAGCGGCATTGCTGCAATCATTTCCGGAGGATTACCTGTTCTATCCTCAGCATCAGTTAGGTCCGATCGCGAAAATGATAGGGAACGCCGTGCCACCCAAACTCGCTCAGTTCTTCGCGACATACGCCGTCGAAGGTTTGACGGCTGTCTCGGCGACCGACAGGTGAGCCAACAAATCGCCTACACCTTCTTCGACAGTGCACTCCCAGATATCGTGAACCTCCCAACCGAGGTCGTTCAACAATCGGGCATTGAGCGCATCGCGGCTCACGTTCTTGCCGATCTTGTCGGTCCAGAATTTTACATTTGTGGCAGGCAGTTTGCCCTTCCGACAATCATGGCCGTGCCAAAAGCAGCCCTGCACCCGAACGACGATACGTCTGGACACGAATACGATGTCCGGCGTGCCTGGTAAATCGCGACGATGAAGGCGGTATCGATGACCTGCGGCATGCAGCGCGCTACGAACGAGCAACTCCGGACGGGTATTCTTGGACCCTACCGCAGACATTATAGCGGACCTTACATCCGCCGACACAGTATCGACCATTCATGTCTTCTAATGCAGAAGGGCATTTCCCCGCAATGACAGATCCCGCTTTTAAGCAAACGGATCGCGGCGTCCAATTGACCTCCGGTTCGGACGCATCGTTCACTACCCGAGCCCGCACGATCGATCACTTGGGCCGTGGTCAGATCGCCGACGCGCCGACCGCCGTGAGCGAACTCTGGAAGAACGCTTGGGACGCCTACGCAAAAGACGTTTCCCTCAACATATTCGACGGTAAGCCCGTGACTGCTGCAATCTTCGACGACGGCGTCGGAATGAATACAGCCGACTTCATCGAACGCTGGCTGGTCATCGGAACCGAAATCAAAATTTCCGGCGAACGCTCGCAGCCTCCCCCCGGAAGCGAACTGGAATTTAGGGCGAGGCAAGGAGAGAAAGGCATTGGGCGTCTCTCTGCCGCTTTCCTTGCACCCGCCTCGGTGGTGATTTCAAAAACAGCGGGCGGCAGCTACGCCGCCATCTTGGTGGACTGGCGCTTGTTCGAAAATCCCTACCTATCATTGGATGCAATCAAGCTACCGGTTCGGCAGTTCGACGAAGCCAAAGACATCTTGACCCTATTGAGTGAGATGTCGCACGCTTTGCTGAAAAACCTCGGCGACGAGAGCGGAGATGCCGAACGCGAATCCTTAGCAATCGAAGCCTGGGACAAGTTCACCAAATACGAGAAAAGCGAAGGAAAAGAGCCGACGATTGACCGCATACGCTCGTTTTGGAACGGCGCGACGCTCGCAGAGCGGGAGTTGAACGAATGGCCCGTTGCCGCCGGACTCAGCGAGACGGGCACCGCCATTTATCTACTGGATACCCACCACGAATTGTCCGTATGGGTCGAATCCGAGCATGAAGACGACGAAGTTCGGGCGGTGAAGGATCGCCTGAAGGACATCCTTACTGGCTTCACCGACACACTCCGGGACGATCCGGTAAAATTCGGCTACGAGGTGTTGGCATATCGCGGTCTGCAGTCCCAGCGCATCATCTCTTCGAGCGACACGTTCGCTCTTCAAGACTTCCGATCACTCGAGCATTACATCGAAGGCCAGTTCGACGCTGAGGGTGTGTTCACCGGGAAACTGCGCGCATTCGGTCAGGACCGCGGCGAGATCGTGCTCCCACCTTCCCGCAAACTGCCAACCCGCTCGACATCGCGCCCCGGACCCTTCCGCTTCTCCATCGGGACTTTCGAGCAGATGGAGAACAGTTCCTCACACAGCTCGAGCAGACACGCGGATCTGATGGGTCTCGTCGACCTGTATGGAGGGGTCAGGGTATACCGCGACGGGTTGCGCGTAATGCCTTATGGCTCCGCGGAAGCGGATTTCCTTCTCATGGAGGAGCGCAGGCAAAAGAACGCCGGACGCTATTTCTGGGCATATCGTCGCAGTTTCGGAAAACTGGCCTTTTCATCCGAAGGTAACCCGAACCTAAAGGACAAGGCTGGCCGCGAAGGATTGGTAGAGAACCGGGCCAGCCGCGAAATGCGGTTGCTTGTTCAGAACGTCCTGTTGAAAACCGCGCTGAGTTACTTCGGTAGCGGCTCCGACGACCGGAGCGAGTTGATCGCCGAAGCAAAATTGAAGAACCTTGCCGCCAAGAAAAAAGCGGATGACATCAGGAAGACCGGCCTGGCGGTATTCCGTTCCCAACTCGCCCACGCCAGCGAACGCCTTCCGGAACTACGGGACAGATCCGAAAATCTTCAAAACGTCTTGGCATCTGTCGAGGCGGAACCCGATACCGAGAACGTTGCTTTGGCAAGAGGGCTGCTCGAAGAGGTGCGTGCGGAAGCAGCATCACTTTCATTCCTGCACGTCCCCTCGAGACTTGGCGCTTCGGAAAAACGATATCGCGCCTATCGTGACGAGATGCAGTCGGTCCAACAGACTATCGACACTGCGGCGGACGAACTTAACCAAGCCGAGAGCGAAGTAGGCAAAGCTTCGCCGAAGCAGATACTTGCGGCAGTCCGCAAAGGACACGAGACGGCCATCCACGCCGTGCTCAATTCCTACGAGGCGGAAATCAGGGGGGTCTTTCGCGACCTGACCGGAAAATACACCGAGGAACTTCGTCAGGATCGGGAACGCTATACACAGGCTACGGACCCGATCGTTCGCAAAGCTACGAGCCAGACCGATCTGTCTTTGTCGCTAACAGCTTTGGAAGAAACTCGTAACGAAGTGATGGCCGAAGTCCGAGATCGTTATCCGTCCATGATCTACAACATCTCGCAGATCGCGAAAGGGGCCGATCTCGCTACCGCATTCGCGAATGTGGACGACGAAGCGCAGGAACTCGGTCAACGCGTCAAAGATCTTAATGCTACTGCCCAACTTGGCATTACGGTCGAGATCATCGGACATGAACTCGAAGGTCTCGACAACGAAGTAACAAGAAGTCTTGAACGGCTGGAGGCCGATCCGAGCGACAGCTCGCGGTTGGAACGGGCGAAGCGCGCGCACATGGCACTTACCGAAAAGTTGAGGTTCCTAACACCATTGAAACTGTCCGGCACGCAGTTGCGCGAACGGATTTCCGGAGCTGATATATACGATTATCTGCAAGAGTTCTTCAAGTCGATCCTAGTCGATAACCACATTGATTTAACGGCTTCGGAAGAGTTTCTTTCAATGTCCTTCGACGATATGACTTCTAGGATTTATCCGACGTTCATCAACCTGGTGAACAACGCGATCTATTGGGTGAACCGTTCCGATCCGAAAGAAATCAAACTGCATTACCGTGACAATACGATTATAATTGCCGATAGCGGCAACGGCGTCGATGCCGACGACCAACATCGACTGTTCGAACTCTTTTTTTCGAAGCGCCGCGGCGGACACGGTGTCGGTCTGTATTTAAGCAGGGTGAACCTACAAGCCAGCGGCCATCAGATATCATACATCAGCGAACGTGACGCCAAGATTCTATCCGGGGCGAACTTCGCGATCGAAATCGGCGGTCACATCTGAATGACACAGCGCGACATTCCAACCTACGATGCCCATATCGTGCGGAGCTTCCGTGACGACGCCATCCGGACAGCCGTCTTGATAGACGACGAATTTCCCACTTATGCGGAAGTGAACGACGACAGCTTCACACAGGCTGAAAGGGCGCGCCGACTGTATACGTTCTTTCATTCGCTAGGGTTGGTTTGCGACATTCAGAACGTCAAGTCTTCAGATGGAAAACTTACGGATCTGGCCGAGAAATTGAGAAAAAGCGATCTGATAGTCCTTGACTATCATCTGAAGGACAAGGGAACGAAGTCGCTCGAGATTTTGCGTAAGCTTGCGGAATCCGACCATTTCAATTTGGTCATCCTTTACACCGAAGAGCCGCAGATCAAAAATGTCGCCGTGCGAGCGGCGGCAGTTATGCACGGCACGCCGGTAACCGCGCCCGACGAGCCTATTGATCAGGCCATGCAAGACCAGATCAACGATGCAATCGACGCATCGATGTTCGTTCCATCGGTGGACCAGCTCGCCGAGTTCGTCCGGACCGGCAAGCCGGGATGGATGCGAGAAGCAAGGGCAATCGTCACCGATCATACGAACGAGATCGGTAACGGCATGACTCAAACAGTAGGCCAAATGATCGGTCATCGCCATCTGCGCGAACTCCTCGGCGATGAGATAAGACTTTCGGACGCGCCGCTCGAGATGCGCTGCGACGTTTCTGGTCAAGGGCCGCTATGGGTGCATGCAGGAAGGTCGTTCGTCGCCATTCTCAACAAGGTCAGTTCGAAGAATGACGACGACAGTGACGAACGCAGCGAAGGGCAGCAGGTCTGGGACTACCTGTCCGACGCCCTGTTGGCGTGGAGGCCGAACTACTATCGGCTCATGCTGTCGGAAATCCAGAATGCGCTCGAACTCGACGCGCTGGGAAGTTCGGGTGATTGGATGGACGAAGAACTCTGTCTTGGCCTGGGTCTGTATCTGTTGAGCGAAGAAGAAGCGGTAAAGGACGATTTCGATGACAACGAGATCTCGGGCAAAGTAGAAGACCTGACGGACAGGTTTATTGACCTAATTCGCAGGAGGTTGAGCGAGCATCGACAGGTGGCGGAAACCGGGCGTGAGGTTTTCAAGGAATTGATCAACGTCAAGCGGACCCAGCCCGAAGGTGACGAAACGCGTAGGCACGCGAGAGCGAAACTGCTCGCAAACCTGCCCGACGACCAAAAGGCGGATTGGAACAAGACAATTGTCCCACGGGTCAACGCTTTTATGGCGAGCGATGGCTTCAGAGGCGCACACATCACCACGGGTTCCATCTTGCACGACGGAGCGAATGACAAGTTCTATGTATGCACCAGTCCCGCCTGCGATCTGGTGCCTGGAAGGCAACCGAACCCATCGTTCATGCTCGTCGCGCACTTGCAGCCGGAAAGCGGCGACGGCGTGAACACTCCGGGTGAGAAGATAATGTTCGAACACAATGGCAGGACGCTAACCTGCCGCATTCTCGGCGCAAAAACGAAACAATTGACGCTTCACCGGATGCTGCTGCCGGACGGAACCGCGGTGACGACAAATAATGATCAGGAACGCAGTATCATAGCGATGTTTTTGGAAGACATAGACTGGATCCAAAATTCCGGAGCGGGCAAAGATCCCGGTTTGGAAACCATAACGCCTCCCGCCCAGGACGTCGGCACCGATGTAGTCCAAACCGATAAGGATTGTGTGGATGGACTGACGACGAAACGAGGTTTCAAGGTGGTGGCACAATTGCGACGAGGCTTCGCCGAACGGTATTTGAACGAAGCAGGAAAGCATCAATCGCGCATAGGGGTGGACTTCATCGACGCTTGATTTTCAAAACTGGAAACGTTCGCAAAAAGGTCTGCGCCATATTTCTCGCCGTTCGGATTTGAAACATTGATCGATCCGCTGACCGACCACACTATCCGACAATTGACGCTCGCGTCCTGTAAAACGACCTTCAGATAGTAGCGACCTATGTTCGACGTTTAAGTTTCTTAAATTCGATGCTTGGTGCATCGTTCTTATAAAGGATGGAAGAGGCGTGGCTGTGACGGCAAACAAGGCTTTGCGAGAATGGTCGAAGTCGGTCGAGGCCGGGGCGTCCGGAACGAGGCCGGAAAACCTTTCGACTGATGATAATTTCGCAGATGCAGCTGCCCAACTCTGGATGTTACTTGCCAATGGACCGCGCGACCTGAAAATTGCGTTCCGCAACCTGGACGATGCCCAAATAGTGGAGGCTATGGAAGCCTACTTCGATGAGCTCGAATCTGGCCATCTTGTCTGGGCTATAGGCCGGGACTGGGCAGCTACCGCGCTGTCGATCGCAGGTCAGTTGCGCGCGCTGGACCGAAAACTCACGCAGCTGCGGCGTTTCTACGTTTTTGGCTCAGGGCCGGATAGGTTCCTGAGCGAAAAATACCAAGCGTTCGTCATACCGCTCAGAAACGCCAAAAAACTTGGACCCCACCCCGGTCCGGGCGCTGGCTTCGTCAAACGAGCCTTACCGAACCACGCAATTATACCAAAACGCATCAAGGACGATTTCGACGTTGTCGTTGACTTTGACAACAATCTGATTGCCTCGGTAGGACCAGAACGTCAAATCAACGTCGGGGCGGGCCTTTTCCCGGGTGAAAGCGTTGAGGGCGGAAACACGCCTGATGGGTGGCGAGTGACTGATCTTAAAAACGCCTGCCCCCTGCCCGTTTTGAACAAACAGGTGAGCGAAGCTTTTAAGCAGCCGCTTTTTGCGCAGGTTTTCCCGGAGTTGATGATGCCTCCCGAACGGCTCGTCGACCTCATGGACCAATTACGTGCAGCTTCCGAAGAAGGGGAAATGCTTTTGGGCCCGGCAATAATTTGCGCTGGCAGTTGGCATACGGAAGTGGACGGAAAACTGCGAAATACGATGAGCATCCTTGACCGTTCCGGGCGAGAGCGTCTGCGGTATAACAAGATAAGCAGTTTTGTCGGCGGCGGAGTGACCGAGGCGAACATTCCTGATCGCGTGGTCCGGATCCTAGTAACTCCCGATGCCATCGTGTCTTTCGCAATATGCAGCGACTTTTGCGACGTAACCGATATCGACGTGCCTTTTTTGGGTTTGGACATAGATCTTTTGCTAATTGCATCCCTTGGAACGACATCGGCATTAAAAGGTCATGAAGGGAACGCTTATGCAATGCGCGCCGACACCGGATGCAATGCCTTCGTCGTGCAGCAGCGCGAAACTAGTCTGGAAAATGGACCGAATGTCGGTTGGGTCATTCCAAAAGCCAGCAATAACGCTGGTTTTCAGGAGAATAGCCCGTTTTCTATCAGGACGTTGAAACTTCGGCGCAGTGAGGAAAAGTTTGGCTGAGCCGTTCAGGAAATTAAATGGTCCTGAAGCTTTATATCGTTTAAGGTCGATAAAATTTCTGATTGGAGTGTCAAATGAGTTTTAGCATTGGATTGGACGCGATCGCCTACGGCGAAGCTTCGATGGCGGAAGCGGCTGAAACCGTAAGGGAGACGTTTAAACGTAAAGGCAAGGCCGGGCACGAAGCGGTCTATACCGCTTTGAAGTCCTGGGTTTGGCGAGCCATAAACGATCGCAGAAATGACGAAGAGCTTATAGGATGGATGGATCTGCTATCGCGTGCCACCGCTCGCCTCGAAAATCCATTGTCGATCAAGCTCGAGGGATTTTTGGAACTGTTACACGTGTCTTTGATGGCTGCTGAATCTGCGCGTGCTCATGATCCGTTAAGCGGAAAGCACGCAGTGGCGATACTCGCATCGCTTCGCGCCCAGAACGTCGAAACGTCTCGCAAATTACTCAAGAGGATGACCGGACTAAAGGACTCGAATCTAACTCAGGTTATGTCCCCGCTTATCATAAATGGGCTGGTTCGCCGCTCTATCAAAGGACGCGAAGTGAGTTACTCGCTTACGCACGAAGGCTTGGCCGCGATTGATGACAGGGCGCCCGAACGCCAAACGATCGAGGTGAGCTATTTGACAAGGCTCCTTTCCAGCGACACCTTGGATGCGTTCGAACAGTTTACGAAGTCTTCAGCGGGCCGCTATTTTCACTATGTGCATAAGGACGATCTGCAGGAGAAATTGGTCGGGTCGGATAGAACCCGCAGTGATCGCGTATCCGAGAGCTACGATCCAATGATCCTGCTTGCCGAACCGCCGAAGCAATTGTTGGTTGGAGCGCTCGTATGAACTCCGAAAAACCGTCGGCCGCCAGAAAGGGTTTAGCCAAGAAACCGGTTGCGCAAAAACCGCGTCGCCTCAAAAAGGCCGACCAACAATCGTCACAGGACAATCAGTCTAAGCTTCCCGAGCTTTCCACCTTGGCGTTGACGGGAAACTTCGCCGAGAACGTGACCATCGTGCCGCGTTCCTATAGTGCATTGATCCTATCGACCGGCTTCAATGAGGATGGAAAGAAGCCGGTCTTGGTGCCTTTTGTGGAAATGTCCTTGAACGGCGTAAAACAAGGCGAGGTTCCCGAGGGTAACCCGCCGTCCGATATACCAGAGATCTTTTCCGCTACGCTCCCGTATGAAAACGCGTTGTGGTTGTCATTCGATATGCTGCGCGACATGAGGATCGCAACCGAAAGACTGCGAGATCTCGTGAGCGGCTCGATTGGAATGGATCAGTCCCGGATGCAACACGCGAGGTTCTTTGCCGAACTTGCACAGGTTGAGGCTCAAAAATGCGTAGAAGCGATCGATGCGCTAACCTTGGACGAAGAAGCCGAGAACAAATAAGGACAATCGCAGCCCCGCTTTATGTAAGCTCAGGATGTCGTTAACGAGCGGATGCTATAAACCGAACACAAAATGACGAGCGGCCTCAAGTTCGCTGGCGCCAAAGAGCCTTTGATCTTTCAGCTCAAGCTGAGTGGCAAACAACCGAAACAGCGACAATATTGAAGACCGCAGAATAGATGGCCCAGCCAAACTGACCCAGTAAGCTACTACCGATGATTGACGCATAACACGGTTCGTGCACAAGCCCATTCTTCCCGGACATGATGTGTTCTCGTCTGCGGACTCATCGGCGCAATCTACCGATGCATCTACACATGCAAATGTGAGGCCATCCGACGTCGATCAAAATTTTCAGTTTTACAGCCGCTGTTTTGTATGGAAACTGTAGGACGAAGAATGCTTGCTGCGCAGTAATCCATACCGGTTAGTTCGAAAAACTAGAATAATGAAAGCAGCCGTTAGATGGTCATCGCTGTTTCACATTTCGCGGAAACACCAGCATCGTTAGATGCCGTGATGATTATAGAAAACGGAGCTGGTCGTGAGGCCGCAATGAAAGCCCTGTTAGCAGCGCCTTGCTCAGAACCAGCAGCCTGTGACTTTTCAAACCTTAGCTTGCGTTTCTCGTAATCTTCGCCGGCAGGTGCAAGCGCACATTCTTGCAAACTATCATTCGCGGTAATCAACGCTAAATCCGCCGCATCATTCAATGCTGCTTCGGCATTCAGTTCCAATAGCAGCGCTTCTTTCTTTCTGGCTGGGATCAAAACCTGTTCAAGCGATGTTTTCAACTCCTCGGACGAAGCATCGAAAGCGCCCGACAGGAACTTAAAAAGCGCGCTTCCGGATCTTGTTTCGGTCACTACAACACGAGCCGTCATTGGCCCTTGGATGTCCTCTTTAGCCAAATCGAACCACCTGCTTTCTTGTGGCCAAGAGACATAATCCTTCGAAAGATTTAATTTGGATCTACCATCCTCGCTTTCGTCATAAACCTTTGCCGACAAAGGAAAGTCGAACTTAATATGAGTGCCTTTGTCCATCTTGCCTACGATCACTTCGGCGCCAGGATTTTCAGCCGCATCCAGCTGCTTGCCAGGGGTGACAAACGAAAAGAGCAAGGCGATATGACGCGCTCCGCTGCGTGGATCGAGCGAAGATTTCTCGTATGGTTCCTCAAAGGCCGTATATAGCGGGCGTATTGTAAAAATTCGCCCGTCCTCGCTAGCTTTACGCATTCTTCCCTCGAACAAAAAATCGGGAGCCCGTGAAAGATACATACGGTGATCATTCCGTAAGATTTCAAGCTGCGCCTTACCTATCCCCATTGAAGTAGCCCATCGTGGATGAGGAGAACCTGCGATGCCAGTGCCGTCTGCTAAGAAACTGCCTCTAATCACCTGTATACAAGCACCATCGATGCTATCGTCCGAAAAACGGAAATTGCCGGTGCCAGTAAATGTCTTCACACCGCCTTCGCTAGCTGACTTTAACGCACTGCTGACCAAGTTTAACCCGGCATCAATGGCGAAAGTAGCGAGTGACGCGACTAGAGCCGCAGACTTGGTCTCATCTTTCTGCGCAAATAAACATTCGCCCACGAGAACACGTGTCGTCTCATAACTGTAGCTGGGGACCCTATTGTTGGCTCCCCCACCTTCTTGCGGAGACTCCGCTGCCCACACCGTAGCCGGAAAGAGAGCGGCCACCATCGCGACAGATTTCATTCGTGCCAACATACCATTTTCCTACACATCAAGTTTCGGGTCATCTGTCGATTGCTGGCAGGTTCGCTTTGGTAAGCAGGGAACCCAAATTGCTTAAATCGATCACTGGGCTCGCTTTGATGCAATATTCGATAGCGATTTCGTCCGTGCCTCTAGGGGATCGACCAAGATAGACCTCATCAGATGCGAACGTCGTCGATTGTCCCGGCTCGAGCTTAACGCTCACCGTCGCAACTCGCGGCGTGGGAGGCGGCGGAATACGATGGAGATTGGCATATTCGACATCGAGTGTCAGCTGCCCAGAATTCTCAACATCCGGGGTCCAGATCGAGAAAAAATACTGTGGCCCCTTATAATACAGCAATTTCTCGCGCCAGACGGAACTGGGGACACCTCCAGCTTTCATGCATTCAAGATAGAATGTTGTCATTTTAGGCTCTGGCGGCGTGGCAGCCGCAGTTGTTGCATAAAATAATATTAGCGACGCGAAACACGTTTTCATCATGGATTGCCCCCTCAAGCCCTCGCTGTAGAAACGGTATAGGAAGAATAAACAAAAGGCAATTTGCCGGGAGCTTCGCGGCTACGTTCTTGCTCTAGAAGCCAACCTGCCGGAACTTGCTCTATTGCGGATTCTTATTTCGATAATTGAGAAGGCCATCCACGTTCGAACTTGGGTGCGCGTGAACGCCGGCCCAATTTGGCTAGGATCGCACACCGTCGACATTGCGCTTGGGAAGCCTTCCTCATTGCTTTGAGCGGCTAGCCTCCTTCCGTGCGGCAGCTCCAAGAGTAGGCTGGATGCGCATTGAATGGCGGCATTTCAGCAAGTGAAGTGTTCTGTTTATGAAAAAGAAAGATTGCCTCCTGATAGTGAGGGGGAAAATTCTAGTGCAATAAAAGGAAATGAACATGAATAAGAAAGTCTGGGAAAAGCAGAACGAAACCATCCGGAAATGGGTCGGTGCGATGCATGATATCTTCTATCCAGATCGCACTGCAGAGGATGGCTCACCCGCCATATTGTTCGGTGGCGGTCAACCGATAGGTAAGGAGGAGCTCGGACCGCTTGGAAATGGCGCCAAAGAGCACGATGCCGATTTCATCTACCTCAATTTCAATCCCTCGCACTTTGAGGCGGGACCAACCTCAATAAGCGTTGCCAGTGCGATCGGCGACGGACGTGTAGCGATGTTCATGGATATGCAATTGTCGATCTGCACCAATGGCGACCTCATGATCGTGAAAGACAAATGCGATATGTTGATAATGTTTCAAGACGGTAAGTTGGTCTTCTCGGGAATGCAGCCCAGCCGGTTCCTTCCAGACGCGTTCGAATCCGCACAAACCAAATTGCGCGCGCTGTATGAAGCGCCGCGTGAATGTGCGCCAGGGGACGAAACTTTGCGCGCAGCGTAAAGGATTGCATCTGACTTTCTCAAGACAGCACCGTTCCGCCGCTCCTTCCGGCGGGACGGTGTTTGCCGGTCAAGTAGCTGCCATTGGACTATGAGCCCTGATCGGACCTTTCATAGGATGTTTACAATGTGTCACGAGGGACGGACGTTAGAGAACAGCGCTTAGCATGCAGAACATTTGGGAGGGTAGATCGGCCACTGTAGAAGCCTAAGATAACTTTCGGTGACCAAAGCGTCCTAGCAGCCTGAACAGACAGTCGATCAAAAGTTCGCGAATTTGGCCTGCTCGTTGCACTCTCTTTCGCTTGACAAGTTTTGGAGGTCAAAAATCGGGGGCACGGTATAGGGCACGTCCGAAACGGGACAAACACGAAAACGTATGATCCCAGTGGCTTATCTTGGGAAAATGAATCCC
>CAWFGS010000001.1:0-908073 GCA_963815535.1 uncultured Alphaproteobacteria bacterium | reverse complement strand
TCCGGTGTTACATCGATCATCGGCAGAGGGGCGAGATGCAACCGCCGAGCCTGATGGCGCCGTATCGCCTTCGTCTGCCCACTCGGCGCTATCGCTCGAGGTCGCGCTGCGCCTCGATCGTCCTGGAAGTCCAGCTCCTCATCTACCGACCGGCGCCCGGCCTCGCGCAAGGCGCGCCGCGCCGCGCGGTGCTCCCAGAGCGTGATCGCAGGCCGTGTCATATCCGCGGGTCTCGCTTCGATGATCCCGTTCTCAGTCAGCACGAAAATGCGAGAGAGATCGCGCGGGTCGTATTTAAGCGTGAACTTGCGGCTTTCCCGGCCCATCAGCCAGCGCAACTCGTCCGCCCAGTAGCGGATGTGGAAGAGGAGTGACCCGTCACGCTGCAAGACACGGCTCTCGGAAGGCAGAAAATCGACCAAAAACTGCCTGAGATCGGTCGGCATGCGAAGCCGGGCCTCATCCACCCGGGCCGCCCAAGCCGCCGCAGGTGTGGTTTCCAGCGCAGAGTGGACCCGCACATGGTAGGAGCCGGTGATCTCGAGAGCGAGCCAGGTTTCCAGTTCGCCGAGCGTCATCACCGCCTCGGCCTCGGCATCGAGATCGCCGCGCTCGAAGATGTTCGAGAAATGCGACCCCGGCAGCAGGTGAACCGCCCCCATCATTGTGCCGATCAGGCGCTCGATATGGCCGCCATAGCGCGGTGTACCTGGCGGACGGTACCGCAGTTCGATCTGGTACTCTGCACAGGCGAGCCCGAAGGCGCGGGCATGGAATCCCGCGCCGTTGTCCACATAAATCGCGTTCGGGATGCCCCGCGTTGGCCAATCCGTGCTGATACCTCGCGCGGTGAGCCAATGCGATTTGTCCATTACCGTATGGGTCAGACACAGTGCGACGGCCAGTAGCGATGGCGGTTCCAGAAACAGGTAAAACCCAGACCATCCGGGTATTCACGTCGGTCGCGACCGTCAGCGTTGGCCTGCCGAGCGGACGTCGTGTCACCGGATCTACCACTGTCACATCAGCCTTGGTGTGGTCGATCTGGACGATATCCAGCGGATCGTTGGCGACCAGCCCCCAGGCGTGGCCGGATGTAGCGCCGCTCGGCCTTGTCCTTGCCCTCTCGTCGGGCCATCAGTTTAGCTTGGTCATGTTGCTCCAGCCAGCGCCCCAGACGGCGGATCGAGGGTGGGGCCAGCCCTTGCGCCCGACAATCGGCAGCAACTTCGCGCCAGAACCGTGTCCTGGTGGGCTTACGACGGGAAGCATAAAACCCCTTGAAATGGCGGGACACGATCGTTTCCACCAACGGGTCCAAGGGCTGCATGCCCGGTTTAGGGCCCCGTGTATCCCGGAGCAATGCAGAGGTCCGCCCATCCTCGCGGAACTGCTTCACCAGGCGAAAGAGCGTGGATCGGCTGACATTCAGCTGATGCATGGCCCATTCGACAGCGCCTGGGCTGAGCTGGATCGGTAATTCCGCCAGCACCCGGGCGCGAAACTCCGCCTCTTCCCAATCCTTGTCAGCTGGAAAATTATCGGACATAATGTTGCTCAACGTGCGGATGCTCAAAGTATCATCAATAGCAACTCAAATCGCTTCCAGTCTCACTTACCCCTGAAATCGGTTTCAGAAATGCGACACAGGCAAGATATTGAAAACAAATCAACAGTCCAAGAAATTCCGGCAGACCGACAAAGCCAATAGTTTCACCTTCGCTCAACGAAGGCAGCGAAAGCGATACTTCATATACCGAGGGCATAGTTGTAGGTTTGCGGAACGGACGCAGCATCTGCCGGCGCAGCACGTGGAAGTAATTCGCCGGGCGGTGATGTTGCAGACCTGGATATTGTCGTTCGCGCACAATTGCAGGAACCGTTCGAGCCGGGCGCTGAGGAATGTTCCGGCCCCTGTCCTTCGTACCCGTGCGGCAACAGCATGACGAGGCCGTTGGCGCGCAGCCATTTGGACTTCGCCCGCGGCGATGAACTGGTCGATGATGATCTGCGCGCCATTGGCGAAATCGCCGAACTGCGCTTCCCACATCACCAGCGTCTTGGGATCGGCCAGCGCAAAGCCGTATTCGAAGCCGAGCACGCCGTATTCGGACAGGATGCTGTCGTACACCTCGAACTTGCCGTGCGGCAGGGTGGTCGAGCGGGATATACTTGTTCTCGTTGTTCTGATCGACCCAGATGGCGTGGCGCTGGCTGAACGTGCCGCGTCCGCTAATCCTGGCCCGACAGGCGCACCCCGAACCCTTCGGTCACCAGGCTGCCGAACGCGAGCGCCTCGGCCGTCGCCCAGTCGAACCCTTCGCCGCTCTTCGAACATCTGCGCCTTGGCGTCGAGCACGCGGCCCAGCGTCTTGTGGATCGTCAGATCGTCCGGGACCGTCGTCAGCGTGCGGCCCAGGCTGTCGAACAGCTTGCGTTCGATCGCGGTATCGACGTTGCGGCGCGCGGTTTCGGGATCGGCCGGCTTGTGCAGCCCGCTCCACCGGCCGGCGAACCAGTCGGCCTCGTTGGGCTTGTAGCTTTTGGCGGCCTCGAAATCTTCGTCGAGCATGCGCGATGAACTCGTCGGTCGCTGTCCTGGCGAAGTCTTCGTCGATCACGCCTTCGTCCGATCCGCTTCGATACATCTCGCTGACCTTGCGGATGCTTGCGGATCTTCGTCGTACATCAGCGGCTGGGTGAAGCTCGGCTCGTCGCCTTCGTTGTGGCCGAACCGGCGATAGCACCACATGTCGATCACGATGTCGCGGTTGAACCTCTGGCGGTATTCGATCGCCAGCTTGCAGGCGAAGGTCACCGCTTCGGGATCGTCGCCGTTGACGTGCAGGATCGGCGCCTGAACGCCCTTCGCCACATCGGACGGATAGGGGCTGGACCGCGCGAATTGCGGGCTGGTGGTGAAGCCGATCTGGTTGTTGATGACGAAATGCATGCAGCCGCCGGTGTTGTAACCGCGCACGCCCGACAGGCCGAAGCATTCCCACACCACGCCTTGCCCGGCAAACGCCGCATCGCCGTGGATCAGCACGGGCAGGACCTGCTCGTGCTTCGTCAGATCGTCGCGGATGGCCTGCTGCGCGCGGGTCTTGCCCAGCACGACCGGGTCGACCGCTTCCAGGTGGCGAGGGGTTGGGGACCAGGCTCATATGCACCTTGATCCCGTCGAACTCGCGGTCGGTGCTGGTGCCGAGGTGGTATTTCACATCGCCCGAACCGCCGACATCGTCGGGATTGGCGCTGCCGCCGGAAAATTCGTGGAAGATCACCTTGTACGGTTTGGCCATCACGTTGGCGAGCACGTTCAGCCGGCCGCGATGCGCCATGCCGTAGATGATTTCGCGCACGCCCATCTGGCCGCCATACTTGATGACCGCTTCCAGCGCCGGGATCATCGATTCCCCGCCGTCGAGGCCGAAGCGCTTGGTCCCGACATATTTCTTGCCGAGAAACTTCTCGTATTGCTCGCCGCGGATCACCGCGGCCAGGATGGCCTGCTTGCCCTCGGGGGTGAACTGGATGACCTTGTCCGGGCCTTCGAACCGGTCCTGGAGGAAGCGGCGTTCCTCGACATCGGCGAATGTGCATGTATTCGAGGCCGACATGGCCGCAGTAATTGGCCCGCAGCACCTCGTACCAGATCGCGCGAGGTCGCCCATTCGAGGCCGAGATTGCCGCCGAGATAGACCGGTTCGTCCAGCGGCTTGCCGGTGAAGCCGTGCCATTCGAGCGTCAGGTCGTCGGGCAATTCGCGCTGCGACAGGCCGAGCGGATCGAGATCGGCCGCCAGATGTCCGCGCACGCGATAAGTGCGGATCAGCAGCATGGCGCGGATGGAATCGCCCGCCGCCTGCTTCGATGCGCAGCTTCGTCCATCGGCCTTGCCCGCCGTTTCGCCGCGGCTTCGCGACCGCGATCTTCATCGCCGTCGGGTCGAGCGCCTGCGTCAGATCGTCCGCGCTGTCGCCGCCACCAGCGGCCAGCTGCGGATTGGCCCAGGACGGTCCGGCCTGCGGACCTCTGTCGGTCGTCCAGTCGAAATCGTGCTCGTTACCCATCGGTCGGGTTCCTCAACCGCCGGAGAATTCGGCGGCTTTCATGGTAGCCGTATTGTACGCGATGCTCTCGTCGGAAAGCGCTCGCATGGACCAGGCGGGCGTAGCGCCGGATTACGCCAGTTCCTTCAGCATGCGCGTCGAGCGTGGTGCCCAGTTCGCTGGGGACGGGCGAAACGCGGATGCCCGCATCTTCCATCGCCGCGATCTTGTCGTCCGCGCCGCCCTTGCCGCCCGAAACGATGGCGCCCGCATGGCCCATGCGCCGGCCCGGAGGCGCGGTGCGGCCGGCGATGAAGCCGACCATCGGCTTGCTGCGGCCCTTGGCGGCTTCGTGCTTGATGAATTCGGCCGCTTCTTCTTCCGCGCTGCCGCCGATTTCGCCGATCATGATGATCGACTTGGTCGTCGTCGTCGGCCAGGAACAGGTCCAGCACGTCGATGAAATTGGTGCCGTTCACCGGATCGCCGCCGATGCCGACCGCGGTGGTCTGGCCAAGGCCGACCATCGTGGTCTGGTGCACCGCTTCGTAGGTCAGCGTGCCGGAACGCGAGACGACGCCGACGCTGCCCTTCTTGAAGATGGAGCCGGGCATGATGCCGATCTTGCATTCGCCGGGCGTCAGCACGCCGGGGCAGTTCGGCCCGATCAGGCGCGACTTGGAGCCTTCGAGCGCGGCCTTGACGCGCACCATGTCGAGCACCGGAATGCCTTCGGTGATGGCGATGATCAGTTCGATCTCGGCATCGATCGCTTCGCAGATCGCGTCGGCGGCGAATGGCGGCGGCACGTAGATGCACGATGCGGTCGCGCCGGTCGCGGCCTTGGCTTCGCGCACGGTGTTGAAATTGGGCAGGCCGATATGCGTCGCTGCCGCCTTTGCCGGGAGTCACGCCCGCACCATCTGCGTGCCGTAATCGAGCGCCTGCTGGGTGTGGAAGGTGCCGGTGTCGCCGGTCATCCCTTGGGTGATGACCTTGGTGTCTTTGTTTACGAGGATGGACATTGTATGTGTCCTTTCGAGTGCGTGCCAGCGACACAACGGTGACGCTGGTAGCTTAAATCAAGGCCGATTAGCCGCTGGGCGTTAGACCCGCGCAAAGAGCAGTCAACCACGATCCGCGTGCGTGGCGACGCGAGGAGCAGCGTCGTGGCTATCCTTCAGGCCAGCGAGCTATCCAGCCCCTTGCACGCCTCGAGCAGTTCCTCGACCGCATCGATGCTGACCTTGAGGTTGCTGCGTTCCTCGTCCGACAGTTCGATTTCGATCACGTCTTCCGTGCCGCCCGCGCCGATCACTGTGGGCACGCCGACATACAGTCCGTCGAGGCCGTACTTGCCCTCGACATAGCTGGCGCAGGGCAGGATGCGCTTCTGGTCGCCCAGATAGGCTTCGGCCATCGAGATCGCGCTGGTGGCGGGGGCGTAATAGGCGGAGCCATTGCCGAGCAGCTCCACGATTTCGCCGCCGCCCGTGCGGGTGCGCTTGACGATTTCGTCCAGGCGATCTTCCGACACGCCCTTGATCTTGGCCATGTCCTTCACCGGAATGCCGTTGATCGTGGAGTAGGTGAGGACCGGCACCATCGTGTCGCCGTGGCCGCCCAGCACGAAGGCGTTGACGTCCTTCACGCTGCAACGTCGAATTCCCAGGCGAGGAAGGTCGCGAAGCGCGCGCTGTCGAGCACGCCGGCCATGCCGACCACCTTGTTGTGCGGCAGGCCGGAAAATTCGCGCAGCGCCCAGACCATCGCGTCCAGCGGGTTGGTGATGCAGATCACGAATGCGTCGGGCGCGTTGTTCTTGATGCCTTCGCCGACGGCCTTCATCACCTTCAGATTGATGCCGAGCAGATCGTCGCGGCTCATGCCCGGCTTGCGCGGGACGCCGGCGGTCACGATCACGACATCCGCGCCGGCGATGTCGGCATAGTCGTTGGTGCCGGTGATCTTCGCGTCGAACCCTTCGATCGGGCCGCACTGCGACAGGTCGAGCGCCTTGCCCTGCGGCATCCCCTCGGCGATGTCGAACAGGACGATGTCGCCCATTTCCTTCTTCGCGGCGAGATGGGCGAGCGTGCCGCCGATCATGCCGGAGCCGATCAGCGCGATCTTGTTGCGTGCCTGGCGCTTGGCCATAGAAATCCGTCCTTCCAACTGCGGGACATATCCTTGCCCGGCCCGTGGGCCAGCGGCGTTCGGCATCGCTTTCGTCCCGCGAAAAAGCCGCGCCTGCGATCGGCATCGGACCTAATGGGCGGGCGGGGCGAAAGCAACCGTCAAAACGGTCGCGCCCACGGGTTATTCTTGCGAATGATTTGCAGATGCAATATGGCGCGTGCAGGCGATCGCCGCGCCGGGTCAGGACGGCGCGTTGCCTTGCAGCAGTTCATGCGCGCGCGGCCGAAATTGCCGGCGGGGTCGGCGATCAAGAATGCCCGCGATGGACAGCCAATGGCTGCATGCCCCATCCTTGCCCGCCGCCTGCGCGCGGGCCGCATTGGCCTTCGCTACTTCCGCCGCGCGCAAGCCGTATTGCCCGAAGTGGCGCAACGCGGCGGTAATCAACCGGTCGTGGTCCAGCCCGGTCGGATTGTCGTTGGCAGCGACGGGCGGGAACGGGCGAAGGGGATGCTGGCATCGATGATTACACTCCACGAGGGGGGATCGCCCCGTTCGCATCGGCATTAGTCCCGGCCCGGTAAATCGGCGGTGTCGCGGTAAGGTTTATGGCGGGTTAAGGCGTTGGCGTCGCTGGCCCCGGCGCAGCGTTCAGTCCGGCTGCTTCAACCACTGCCCGCTATTGGCGTAGCGCGGTTTGATCGCCCCGCTTTGCGGCAGCTTGTCCGCCTTGAACAAGGCGTCCCCGCCGCGCGCCGCGATACCCGGTGCGTAATTGGGTGCGGGCTGGGTGGGCGTGCTTGCCGGGGCGGACCGTCCGCGCCGCCGCGCCGACCGATTGCGCCGCATTGCGCGCTTCGTCGAAAATGCGCGTCAGGGCGGGACTGTCCGTGGCCGTATCGACCGGATCGGCAGGCGCGATGCTGCCCAGATTGGGGCGGGGAAACGCCTCGCCCCCGCGATAATTCGCGCGGAACGATCCGCGTGCGCCCGCGGCTCCCTTCATGCGATAGAACCGGTGCGCGCCAATGGTGCCGATATGGTTCAGCGTCGGCGCCCAATAGGGGTTGACCCAATTCGTATGATAATGCGTCGCCGTACCGACCTGGCCGAACACCTGACCCGACAGGGCCTGTTCCGCCAGCCGCTGCGCCGTCGCCCAACTGGCCCCGCCGGTCCGCCGCCGCATCGATCCGTCGCAAGTGAAGCTGAACTGGCACCCGGTGCGCCGCTGCGATCCCTGATAGACGACGCCGCACACGCTGCCGGGATAGCTGACATGCGCCACACGGTTCAGCACCACCTGCGCCACGGCGCGCTGTCCGGCAATGCTTTCGGTCGCGGCTTCGTACCAGATCGCCTGCGCCAGACACAGGCTGGCGCGCGCGCGATCGAGGCCGGTTCCGCGCGCGGCGAACGGGTTGGCGGCGGCCCCGGCGGCATGGGTTTCGACCAGCGGCACGATGACGGAATCGCCCGCGCCCCCGCTTACGCCCGCAACGGCATCGGACACGTCGGGGTTCAGGGTCGGCAGATCGACCAGCAATTCGGGCGTTTCTTCGAGGTAGTAGAAGGCGGAACCGGGAAAGCTGTGCCCGCGCCGTTCGAACGGTTGGGGCTGGATGACGGACAGCCGCGCTTCCGCCCGTGCGTCCCAGCCATCGCCGAATCCGTGCCAGTCGCCGGGGGCCGCCATCGCCGGAACCGCAATCGCCGCCAGCAGGGCCAGCATCTGCCGCCCGCCATTCACGCGGCGCGCGAACATGCGCCGCCGCGCAAAACCGCCACGCACTGCAAGGCTATCGGGATCGCGCGAACAGCGGGCGCGGAAATCCGCAGGCCGGTGGTCGGTATGATCGGATGCGTTGGCGGCGGCGTCGGTCAAGCGGTGCTTTCTGGTGCGGGTCGGGTGGATACTGGGCGGTACGATATCGAACGGTACGACGATGGGCAGGACGGTTTTGGGCGTGTTCCCGATTACCGCACGCATGACTTGCTGCAATCGCAGTGCGCCAGCCGTCCCTTGACGGCACACTTCGCAAAGGCGGGTTAACGCGCGCGGCCGGGTCGCCCCGTAAGCGAACATGCTTGCCCAGACCTTGCCACACCCCTAAAGCGCGGTCATCGTCATGGGTGTTCGTGTAACGCGAACCTAAGAGGGAAGTCGGTGAGCGGGAAACCCCCGCGAACCCGGCGCTGCCCCCGCAACTGTGACCGGGGAGGGCCGCCTCCATCATGCCACTGGCTTCGCATTCGCGCGGCTGGGAAGGCGGAAGCGGCGCTGCGATCCGGGAGCCAGGAGACCTGCCCATGTTCGGTCGTTCAGTCGCCGGGCGGGGTGCACCGGGGGCAGCTGGGTTCGGTGCAATGGTGCGCCGGCATCCGGCATGGGCGGCGTCACGTCGCACATGTTTGGAGTATACCCATGCGTAAATATCTCTACCTGCTCACCTGTTCCCTATGCCTGCCATCCGCTGCATTCGCCCAAAGTGCGGGGTCCGATGCGGGGTCGACACGGGTCCGATGCGGCCATGCGCCGCGCACCTATCAGGCCGCGGATGAAGGCCAGATCACCGTTACCGCAACCGGCCTGCGTTCCGATGTCGAGGATACCGGGCAGGCGGTCACCATCATCACGCGCGAGGAAATCGAGATGGTGCAGACCGCCGATCTGACTGCCGTTCTGGAACGTGCGCCCGGCGTCACCATCAGTCGCAATGGCGGCGTGGGCGGCTTCACCGGGGTGCGCGTGCGCGGGGCGGAGGCGGAGCAACTGCTGGTCCTGATCGACGGGGTGCGCGTGGCCGATCCCGCCGCGCCCGCCGGCGGGTTCGATTTCGGCAATCTGCTGACGGGCAACATCGCCAAGCTGGACCTTTTGCGCGGGTCCAACTCCACCATCTGGGGTTCCGATGCGATCGGCGGGCGTGCTGCTGGTCACCACTGCGCCTGCCGACAACACCATCGCCGCCAGCGCGGAATACGGCGCGCGCGACACCGCTTTCGCCACCCTGTCGGGCGATATCGCCAGCGATCGCGGCGCGCTGGGTCTGTCGGGCAGCTATTTTCGCACCGACGGATTTTCCGCCGCCGCCGCAGGGACGGAGGATGACGGGTTCGAACAATACAGCATCGCGGGCCGCGCGCGCGCTTATCTGACGGACAGTTTCGATGTGTTCGCACGCGGGCGCTATGCCGAAGGCGATCTCGACATCGACGGCTTTCCCGCGCCGACATTCCAGCTGGGCGATACGGCGGAGTTTCAGAAAACCCGCCAATATTCGGGCGCGGTGGGCGCGGTGTTCGACAATCCGGTGCTGGATATTCAGGCGACCTATTCCTTCGCCGATACGCAGCGGGACAACACCAATCCCGATTTCGGGCCGGAGCCCGGCTTCACCAGCGACGGCCATTCCGACCGCATCGATGTGCGCGGCGAGTGGCGCCCCATCGGGCCGCTGATCGTGAATTTCGGTGGCGAGCATGAATGGAGCAGCCTGGAAACCAATTTCACGCCGCGCCAGTCCACGCGCATCTTCGGCGTCTACGGGCAAGCGGGGATCGAGTTCGGCGGCTGGTCCGGGCATATCGGCGTGCGCCACGACGATCAGCGGGCCTTCGGCGGCGCGACCAGCTTCGGCGCGGACTTAAGCTATGAAATCGCGCCCGACATCCGCTTGCGCGCGAGCGTGGGGGAAGGGTTCAAGGCCCCATCGCTGTTCCAGCTGTTCTCCGATTTCGGGAACGGCGAATTGCAGCCGGAAAACAGCACCAGTTACGATCTGGGGTTGGCCTGGAACGACCGCAGCGCGCCGTTCTATGCCGGCGCGACGATCTATCGCCGCGACACGAACGACCAGATCGAATTCGTGTCCTGCGCCATGAACCCGCTGCCGGCCTGCAACGATGCCGCCAATCCGCGCCCGTTCGGCACGTATGAGAATATCGGCCAAGTCCGCGCGCAAGGGGTGGAGCTGGAATTGGGCGCGCGACCTGCGGATACGGTGCAATTGCGCGTCGCCTACGCCTATCTCGACGCCGAAAACCGCACCGAAGGCGTGGGCAATTCCGGCAACGACCTGGCGCGGCGGCCCAATCATGCGCTGACCTTTTCCGCCGATTGGGAATTGTGGCGCGACGGGCTGACGGTCGGCGGCGACATCCGGCTGGTCGGCGACAGTTTCGACGATGGCGGCAATTTCACTGCGATCGACGGCTACGCGCTGGGTACGGTGCGCGCTTCGCTGCCCATCGGCGACAGTTTCGAACTGTTTGGCCGGGTCGAAAATGTGACCGATGCGGAATATCAGACCGCAGCCGGTTTCGCGACGCCGGGGCGCGGCGTGTTTGCAGGGGCGCGGGCGAAGTTCTGATGGGGCGTCGGGGGGCATTCTCCCGCAGGATCGGCGCGGTCCTGTGTTGGGGGGCCGGTATCGCGATGCTGGCCGGTTGCGCCGCGTCCCCTCCCGCACATCAGCGTGAAACGGCGGCGCCCGACCATCGTCAGCCTGAACCCGTGCGCCGATGCGATTCTGGCGCAGATCGCCGCGCCGGGGCAGTTGCTGGCGATATCGCATTACAGCCACGATCCGCGCGGCACATCCGATGCCGATGGCGGAGGCGCTGCGATACGAGGCGACGGGCGGCACGGTGGAGGAAGTGCTGGCGCTCGACCCCGATGTCGTGATCGCCAGCACGTTCCTGGCCCCCGACGCCCGCGCGGCCTACACCGATCTGGGCATGCGCGTGGAAACCATCGGTATCGCTTCCAGCATTGCGGACAGCACCGCGCAGATACGCGCACTGGCGGCAAGTGACAGGCAACGAGGCCGGGGCGGATGCCATGATCGCCACGATCGGCGGGGCAGTGGCGCGGGCAAAGACCGGCCAAGGCGCGCCGATCTCGGCCGTTTTGTGGCAACCGGCGGGCATCGTTCCGGGCGAGGCATCGCTGATCGGCGAGCTGATGCGGATCGCCGGCTTCACCAGCCACAGCGCGGCGCGCGGCTTCGGTCAGGCGGATTATATGGCGCTGGAAGAAATGCTGGTCGATCCGCCGCAGATGCTGCTGATTGCCGGCACGGAGCGGGGGCAGTTCCATTCCGCCCTGCGCGATATTCCGGCGATGGAACGCGCGAGCCTCGATCCGGGGCTGCTCTATTGCGGCGGGCCGACGATCGTGCGGGCGCTCGATCGGCTCAGCTCGACTGAGAGCAGGACGTATCGTGACCCGCGTGAACGCCCTTCTGCTGGCGGCGATAGCGATCGCCGTGCCGCTGTCGCTCCTGGCCGGGCGAGTCTGGCTGGATTTCGCCGCCACCCCCAACGCCGCGATCATCCTTGCCGAATTGCGCCTGCCGCGCGCCGTGCTGGCGCTGACGATCGGCGGCGGGCTGGGCGCAGCGGGCGCGGCGATGCAGGGCTATCTGCGCAATCCGCTGGCCGATCCCGGCCTGTTCGGCATCGCGCCCGGCGCGGCATTGGGGGCGGTTGCCAGCCTGTGGTTCGGCTATGCCGCCAGCGCATGGCTGCTGCCGCTGTTCGCGCTGATGGGCGCGGGCGGGGCGATGGCGTTGCTGGCGCTGATCGCCGGGCGGACGGGCGGCATCGCTCTGTTCACGCTGGCGGGCATGATGATCGCCAGCCTGGCGGGCGCGTTGATGAGCCTGGCGATCAGCCTTGCGCCCAACGCCTTCGCCATGAGCGCGATCGTCACCTGGCTGATGGGCGCGCTGACCGATCGCAGCTGGAACGACGTGGCGCTGGCAATGCCGCTGACGCTGGCGGGCGTGGCGTGTTTCTGGGTCGCCCGGCGCGATCTGGATGCGCTGATGCTGGGCGAGGTGGCGGCGCGCTCCCTCGGCATGAACCCGCGGCGTTTGCAATATTGGCTGATCGGCGGCGTCGCGCTGACTGTGGGCAGCGGGGTCGCGGTGGCGGGCATCATCGGGTTCGTCGGCCTGATCGTGCCGCATCTGGTGCGCCCGTTCACCGATCGCCGCCCGTCCAGCCTGATCGTGCCGAGCGCGCTGGCGGGCGGCCTGCTGGTGCTGATCGCCGACAGTGTGGTGCGCGTGTTGCCGTTGGTGACCGAACTGCGGCTCGGCATTGCGCTCAGCCTGATCGGCGCGCCGTTCTTCCTGTGGCTGCTGCTGCGGATGCGGGCGGGTTTTGCAGGGGGACTGCAATGACCGTGCTGACCGCCCATGCCCTGTCGTTGGGCCAGCGCCTGCATGACGTCACGGCGGCATTCGAACGCGGCACGATCACTGCGCATCTGCGGGCCGAACGGAGCGGGAAAATCGACGTTGCTGAGTCTGCTGGCGGGATTGGCGCAGGCCGGATAGCGGGCAGGTGACGCTCGGCGACGAACCGCTGGACGCGATGGGCGGGCGGCAGCGCGCGCGGCGGATCGGCTATCTGCCCCAGCAAAGCGAGGTCGCCTGGGATGTGACCGTCCGCACGCTGGTCGCGCTGGGTCGGATGCCGCATGGCGATCGGGCAAGCGCGCCGGTGAACCATGCGCTGGCGGCAATGCAACTGGACCATCTCGCCGAACGCCCCATGTCGCGCATTTCGGGCGGGGAGACGGCGCGCGCATTGCTGGCGCGCGTGCTGGCGGGGCAGCCGGAATGGATTTTGGCCGACGAACCGCTGGCCGCTCTCGATCTGGCGCATCAGCTGGCGTTGTTCGCGCATTTGCGAGACGCGGCGGATGGGGGTGCGGGCGTCGTCATCGTCGCGCACGATCTGGCGCTGGCGATGAACCATGCGGACCGGGTGCTGGTGTTGAACGACGGCGCATCGGTCGCCCATGCGTCGCCGGAACGGGCGCTCAGCGCGGAAATAATCGAACGGATCTGGGGCGTGACACGCCCGTTGGACCGGCACGGCGGGCGGGCGCGCGCTGATCGCCACGGCGCGAGGAAGCTGACCGTGGCTTCGCCGGACCTTGTGAAGCGATGGTTCGCGCTGACGCGGGACGAGATGCCCGTCGCTGGCGGCGGAGCGCGGGTGGCCGGTGCGGTTCGATCATTGTTTCCAGCGGATATTGCTGGACAATGCCGTGGGCGCGAAATGGCGGGACGTGATCGCCTCGCCCGCCTATCGCAATGCGTCCACCGCGCAGCTTGCCGAAGCCATCGGCCTTGGCGAGGCGTGCGTTGCGGGCGATGTGGATTTGGCCGAGCTGAACCGGAAATCCCTGGAATGGCGCGGTAAGCGATAGGGGATGATCCACCCCGCCGCGAACGCTATGCGTCGGCGAAGCGGGGTGGGGGTTATCGCCCGTACGATTACTGCCCGCCGGTCAGCCCGCGCGCTTCCAGCATGGGTCCGACTTCCGGCTGACGCCCGGCGAAGTTTTCGAACATTTCGAAATAATCCATCGTTCCGCCCCGGCTCAAGCACAGTCGCGCGATAATGATCGCCGTTTTCGCGCGTCAGCCCGCCATTGTCGCGGAACCATTTGCGGCTGTCGCGGTCCAGCATTTCGGTCCACAGATAGGAGTAATATCCCGAACTGTAGCCCGCCGGGTTGGAGAAGATGTGGTTGAAATAGCTGCTGCGGTAACGCGGCGGCACCATCGCGACTTCCATGCCCAATTCCTGCAATGTCTTCGCTTCGAACGCATCGACCTGCTTCGGGTGTGTCGATCGCGGCGGCTTCGCGCGGCGTCAGGTCGTGCCAGCTCATGTCGAGCAGCGCGGCTTCCACCACTTCGCCCAGTTCGTAACCCTGGTTGAATTTCGCCGCGCGTTCGATGTTGGCGATCATTTCGGCCGGGATGACCTTGCCGGTCTGATAATGTTTGGCGTAATTGCGCAGCACGGCGGGATCGGTCGCCCACATCTCGTTCACCTGGCTGGGATATTCCACGAAATCGCGCGCGGTCGCCGTGCCCGAAAGGCTGGCATATTGCTGATCGGCGAAGAAGCCGTGCAGCGCATGGCCGAATTCGTGGAACAGCGTGTTCACATTGTCGAAACTGACCAGCTGCGGTTCGCCCGCCGCAGCCTTGGGTATGTTGAGCACGTTGTAGATGACGGGCTTCGTACCGTAGAGCTTCGACTGATCGACGAAATTGCTCATCCACGCCCCGCCGCGCTTGGATTCGCGCTGGAACGGATCGAAATAGAACAGGCCAAGTTCCGACCCATCGCGGTCGATCACGGTGTAGGTGCTGACGTCGGGGTGATAGACCGGCAGATCGGTGCGCTTGGTGAAATTCAGCCCGTACAGTTTGTTGGCAGCGAAGAACACGCCGTCTTCCAGCACGCGGTCGAGCTGGAAATAGGGCTTTATTGCCGCATCGTCCAATTCGTATTTCGCCATCCGCACCTTGTCGGCATAGCGGTTCCAGTCCCACGGCATGGCCGTGAAATCGCCACCCTCGGCCGCGATCTGTTCGTTCAGCATCGCATATTCCCGGCGCTGCGTCGCCGCAAGCGCGGGCACCATCTGGCGCATGAAGTCGAGCGCGGTGGTCGGCGTTTTCGCCATGCGGTCATACATGACATAGCTGGCCCAGTTCGGTTGCCCGAACAGGGCCGCCTTTTCCGCGCGCAGCCCGGCGATCTTCGCAATCAGCGCGCGCGTGTCGTTCCCGTCACCCAGCACGTTGCGGTTGTAGCTCAGCTTGAACAGCTTCTCGCGCGTGGCGCGGTCTTCCAGATCGGCGAGGGAGGGTTGCTGCGTGGTGTTCTGCAACGCCACGGCGAACTTGCCCGGCTGCCCCTTTTCCGCTGCCAGCTTGGCTGCCGCCTCGATCGCGCTATCCGGCATTCCGGCCAGCGCCGCGCGGTCATCGACCATCAGGGCGCTCGCCACCGTGCCTTCGCGCACGCGGTTGGAAAATTCATTGGTCGCTTCGGACAGGGCGGTGTTGATCCGCTTGACTTCCGCCTTCTGCGCCTCGGTCAGCATGGCGCCTGCATGGACCATGCCGGTGTAGGTTTCTTCCAGCAGACGCGCATCTTCGACATTCAGGTTCAGCGTATCGCGGCGGTCGTAAACCGATTTGACCCGCGCAAACAGAGCGGGGTCGAGGGTGATCGCGTCGGAATGCGCCGACAGTTTCGGCCCGTATTCTTCCTGAATGGCGTCGAGCGTGTCGTTGGTGTTCGCCCCGGTCAGCGCGAAGAACATGGTGGCCACGCGCGTCAGCATCTTGCCGGAAGTTTCCAGCGCGACGATCGTGTTGTCGAATGTCGGCGCGGAACGCTGGTTCCTGATGGCGGCGACTTCCCGATTGTGGACCGCCATCGCCTGATCGAAAGCGGGCGCGTAGTCGCTGTCCGACACCTGGGAAAAGTCGGGCGTTTTGAACGGCAGCGTGGACTCTTGCGCGAAGTAGCCCGTCGCCGCCAACTGCGTGTCGTCGGCCATCGTCGGCGCGGCGGTGGCGCTCGCCACGTTCATATCGTCATTCATATTCGTGCATCCGCTGAGAAGGGCGCCGGTTGCGGCTGCGGCCATCAGATGGGTTTTCATACTGCGTCTCCAAGAAGGGCGACAGCATCGCGTCGCCGGTAAAAGTCGAACTATTGCCTACCAGCGGCGAGTTGAACGGAAGATTGCCAAGATCGCTTCGCCCCATCGGGCCGATGGTCGGGCGCATTCAGGCGTTTTCGCGCGGATCGTCGTAATCGCCATCCGTAAAAATCTGCGTTCGTCGTTCGCTGCGAATGGCGAGGCCGCGAAGCGTGCCGCCGCCTGCCCGGCGATAGGTCAGTTCGCGCGCGATGGCATCGTGATCGCCGGCAGCTATGGCGGCGTGCAGATTGGGGCTGCCCTCCGCAGATGCGCTGCCTTCGCCGACGTTGAACACCAGATCGACCAGCGCGTCGAACTCATGTTGCGACAGTGTCAGATCGCCGACCATGCGCGCCACGACGCCTTCCGCATGGCGCAGATCGCGGTCGAGGAAATCGAGCACATCGTCATTGCCGACCCGATCGCCGACCGAAAGCCCGTCCGACGCGGTGACCAGATGCCCGACGCCGACCGTGGGAAAGCCCGCCCCGTCGCGATAGACGGTGCGGCGCACGCCTTCCTCTTCGATCAGAGCGCGCTTCAAATCGTCGCTGGCGCGCAGACCGGCAGCGTGCTGGCGAATGTTGGAAAGGTCCGCGGGCGACGCTACGGCGCTCCCCCACAAGGGCGCGATATCGGTTGCCGCGACGCTGAACCCCATCGTGCTGGCGGACAGAGCGAGCGCAGCCTTGCGCTTGCCGATCCGACGTGAAGTAGGGTGTGAGCCACCGCGCGAGGTGTCGCGTGAACCAAGACGCGATACGATGCGCCTGCCCACTCTCCGATCCCGCATCCGCGCCAGCAGACTGTCGATCCGACGCCGCCGCCGGGCGGGGGATTGGGGTGGGGGGGAATGTTCGGATGCTGGGTCGGTCTGTCGTTGGATGGAATGCTCCTATGTGGGCCGATCGAATGCTAGCCCGCGATTGTGAATGCTCACCCCACCAACGGACGAGCGGCGCAATCGGTCCGAAATAGCGGCCCGTCTGCGCCTGCGCGGCGTTCGTGGCCCGGATTGAACCTGATTATTTTGTGAGAATGAGGACGGCGGTGCCGCCCGAATATCGTCAACCGAACAATCGCCTGTACCTGCCAAACATCGACCGCATGACAATGAAACGCGTGAACCACACGCTACAGCGCAGTCACCTTCAATTACGCGATTTTGGCGGCGGGGGCGGCGGAGGCGGTGGGCGCGGTCCATCGTAGTCCGGTGGTGGCAAGGGGCGGGGGTTCAATACGCTGTCTTCGCTTTGCAGCGTGATCGCCTCCCCATCGGTAAACATCATGACCCTGTCGCGTGATATCTTCACGAATGCCGGATCGCCTTGCATAACCCTTACGACGGTTTGCCCGCCGGGTGTCGAAGGCTCTATGACGTCTTCGCATTCGTCCGGTCCGCTGTCTTTCACGAAACGATGGCCGATAGTGTAACGTCCCTTCACATCCGCTTGCGGGCATCGGGACCAACTCAGGCGCGTTTGCGATAGGGTCAGCACGCCGGGATCGTCGCCGACATAGCTGGCCGACGACCCCGCTCCCCGATACGCTTCGGCAAACTGCGGTATCCACCGCCCTGCTATATCGGCGACCGGCGCGCCGTAGCGTTCGAGATATCGTCGGGCGTCCAATAGGAGCAGGATGGTATCGCCCGCTTGCATTCGGACTGCACCGTCGCCATCGCGATGGACGGTGGGGTTGCGCCCGAAAAATCCGAAGAAGCGCTCATCGCGTGCCTCCCGCTCCGGCCCGCACCCCACCAAAGTCTGGATGCGTTCTCCGCTGCCGGTGTCTTTCAGTATCCCCCGGCGTATTCGCGCCGGGTTACCTGAGCCGTTGCAGCCGATATTATAACCCAGATAATCGTCTTTGACCTCGACGAAAGCACTTCGCCAAGTCTTGCGCTCGCCATCGTTCGGCTCGAAGTTTTCGAACTTCTCGACGAACCAGAAACCTTCTATTTCCGATAGCGACCCAACCCGTTCGACGCTTGCGGAGGTCGGCACTTCCGTGCTCGTTTGCGTGTCATCCTGTGGCGGAGTGCAAGCCGACAGAAGCGTAATTAAGATCGGGGCGGTTTTCAGCATGCCATTCTCCGCTGAGGCTCGCGTATCATTCCACCACGCGCGCCCCTTTGCCAAGTTGCAATTCCCCACCCGCGCCCTCATCTTCGGGGCACATCTGTTGAGCGTTGCGGCCATCGGCCTGCGCCCCGCTTGACTTGCCCCGAACATTACCGGAACGCGCACTCTTATGGCACTTACCAAAATCAGCGTGCGCGGCGCGCGGGAACACAACCTCAAGGGCGTGGATATCGATCTGCCGCGCGATGCGCTGATCGTGATTACCGGCCTGTCGGGTTCGGGCAAATCCTCGCTCGCTTTCGACACCATCTATGCCGAGGGGCAGCGGCGTTATGTCGAGAGCCTGAGCGCCTATGCCCGCCAGTTCCTAGAAATGATGCAGAAGCCCGATGTCGAACATATCGACGGCCTGTCCCCGGCGATCAGCATCGAGCAGAAGACCACATCGCGCAATCCGCGCTCCACCGTGGCGACCGTCACCGAAATCTACGACTACATGCGGCTGCTGTGGGCGCGGGTCGGCATTCCCTACTCCCCCGCGACCGGCCTGCCGATCGAGGCGCAGACGGTGTCCAACATGGTCGATCGCGTGATGGCATTGCCCGATGGCACGCGGCTGTATCTGCTCGCGCCCGTGGTCCGCGCGCGCAAGGGCGAATACCGGCGCGAGCTGGCCGAATGGCAGAAAGCCGGCTTCACCCGCGTGCGCATCGACGGCGAAATGTATGCGATCGAAGATGCGCCCGCGCTCGACAAGAAGCTGAAGCACGATGTCGAAGTGGTGGTCGATCGGCTGGCAGTGAAGGAAGGGCTGGAAACCCGTCTGGCGGATTCGTTCGAAACGGCGCTGAAACTGGCGGACGGGCTGGCCTATATCGATCTGGCGGACGGGGTGGTTGCCGATATTCTTCCCCCCTCTCCTTCAGGGGAGGGGCCGGGGGTGGGGAATGCCCGCACCGACGCATCCGACCGGCCCCACCCCCCGACCCCCTCCCCTGAAGGAGAGGGGGGGAAGAAAATGAAAGGCACCGGCGTGCCCGCGAACCGCATCGTGTTTTCCGAACGATTTTCGTGCCCGGTATCGGGTTTCACTATCGAAGAAATCGAACCGCGCCTGTTCTCCTTCAACTCCCCGCAAGGCGCGTGTCCGACTTGCGACGGGCTGGGCGAAAAACAGCTGTTCGATCCGCAGCTGGTCGTCCCGAACGAGGCGTTGTCGCTGAAAAAAGGCGCGGTGGTGCCGTGGGCGAAATCGAACCCGCCTTCGCCCTATTACATGCAGGTGCTGGGATCGCTGGCGAAGGCATACGGCTTCGACCTGACCACCGCGTGGGAGGATCTGCGCGCGGACGATCGCGACGTCATCCTGCACGGCACGAAGGGCAAGCGCGTGCCGCTGACGTTCAAGGACGGGCGCAAGCAATACACCGTGCAAAAGGCGTTCGAGGGGGTGATCGGCAACCTCAACCGCCGCCTGATGCAGACCGAAAGCGCCTGGATGCGCGAGGAGCTGGCGAAGTTCCAGACCGCGCAAGCGTGCGAGACCTGCGGCGGCGCGCGCCTCAATCCCAAGGCGCTGGCCGTGAAGGTCGCGCATACGGATATCAGCGAACCGACGCGGATGTCCGTGTCCGATGCGAAGGACTGGTTCCTGGCGCTGGACGACAAGCTGAACGCGCAGCAAAGCCAGATCGCCAAGGCCATCCTGAAGGAAATCAACGAACGGCTGGGCTTCCTCGACAATGTCGGGCTCGACTACCTCAACCTCGACCGGACCAGCGGCACGCTGTCGGGCGGGGAAAGCCAGCGCATCCGCCTCGCATCGCAGATCGGCAGCGGGCTGTCGGGCGTGCTCTATGTGCTGGACGAACCCAGCATCGGCCTGCACCAGCGCGACAATGACCGCCTGCTCGAAACGCTGAAACGCCTGCGCGATCTGGGCAACACCGTGATCGTGGTGGAACATGACGAGGATGCCATTCGCCAGGCGGACCATGTGGTCGATATCGGCCCGGGCGCAGGGATACGCGGCGGGGAGATCGTGGCGCAGGGCACGCTGAAACAGGTGCTGCGGTCCAAGAAATCGCTGACCGCGCAATATCTCAACGGCACGCGCGAAATCGCGGTCCCGGCGAAACGGCGCAAGGGCAACGGCAAGAAACTGACCGTGCATGGCGCGCGCGCGAACAATCTGCAGAACGTGACCGCGTCCATCCCGCTCGCCACCTTCACCTGCATCACCGGCGTATCGGGCAGCGGCAAGTCCAGCTTCACCATCGACACGCTGTATGCCAGCGCCGCGCGCACGCTGAACGGCGCGCGCGTGATCGCGGGCGCGCATGACAAGGTGACGGGGCTGGAACATTGCGACAAGGTGATCGAAATCGACCAGTCGCCCATCGGCCGCACCCCGCGATCGAACCCCGCGACCTACACCGGCGCCTTCACGCAGATCCGCGACTGGTTCGCCGGCCTGCCCGAAGCCAAAGCGCGCGGGTACAAGCCGGGCCGGTTTTCCTTCAACGTGAAAGGCGGCCGGTGCGAGGCGTGCCAGGGCGACGGCCTGATCAAGATCGAGATGCACTTCCTGCCCGACGTGTATGTGACGTGCGAGGAATGCGGCGGCAAACGCTACAACCGCGAAACGCTGGAAGTGAAGTTCAAAAGCCTCAGCATCGCCGACGTGCTGGACATGACGATCGAGGATGCGGAGGAATTCTTCAAGGCCGTCCCCCCCATCCGCGACAAGATGCACATGCTGAACGAGGTGGGGCTGGGCTACGTCAAGGTCGGCCAGCAGGCGACCACCCTGTCAGGCGGCGAAGCGCAGCGCGTGAAGCTGGCCAAGGAACTGTCGAAGCGCAGCACCGGCCAGACGCTGTATATCCTCGACGAGCCGACCACCGGCCTGCATTTCGAAGATGTCCGCAAACTGCTCGAAGTGCTGCAGCGGCTGGTCGATCAGGGCAATTCGGTGGTGGTGATCGAACACAATCTCGACGTGATCAAGGTCGCCGACTGGGTGCTGGACCTCGGCCCCGGCGGCGGCGTGCGCGGTGGTGAGATCGTGGCGCAGGGCACGCCGGAGAAGGTGGCGAAGACCGAGGGGAGCTATACGGGGCATTATTTGCAGGCGATGCTGGGGAAGTAGCGGTATCGATAGGCAATCACGCGTCAGGGAACGGGAATACATCGAGTGCGAAGGTACTGTTCCATCTGACGGAAGCCTATTTCAGTGAACTGGAGGTATTGCCGTCTCCCGTCATGTTGATCGGCATAACGAGATACGACACCTGCGCGCTCTAGCTGCTCAATATGCCGGAGAGCGGTGGTGGTTGGTGCGTTTGCCGCCAAGCAAGCGCTAGTAATTGAAATCCTTCTGTTCTTGCTGTGTGACGCATACAGATCCAACAGAATGTCCCATGCGGGTTCCCGCAGCGTTAAGTTGTTGAAATAAGAAGATCGCTTCTGACGATCTGCATAAAGGCGTTCTGCAACGCATGGTAGGGCTTCACTGGTACGATCTTCATAGTTGCGAGTATCATCTATTAATTCGTGATGTGAACCTTGTACAATAGAAATCAATTTTCTCATTTGGTTTTGTATGGCATCAATTTGAGATGTTAGTGATGGAGTATCAACGATTGACACTTACGATGTCCTTTTGATTAACTTTTCCGCCAGGAACGATAATTTCCAATTATTCGCATTCGTCTGCTATGGAATAACGTTCCAAGTAACAGGGAAAGCAGAATAAAGAAGTACGGTATTTCTGATAAAATCCAGTAGGCTTGCGACATTCCATCGGGGAGCAAAAGCGTCGAAAGATGAGCGCTTATCGTTATTAACGAAGCAGCTGCGGCAAAAAGTGGCCAAGTACGATTTGCTGCAACAGATAGTACCGACAAGTTTGCTGTTAGAGCTAAGTCCATGATTAATTGAGCTGTTTCAATGCGAATAAATAGTGCGCCGCCGAATAATCCTGTATATAAAAGGCCCGACAATAGCCAAACGATAAGAGTATAACAAACTAATCGTTCAGGTTTCGAGCCGAGTACAAGCGCATATCCAATAGTTATCAACGACGCACTATAGGCTAGAAATAAAAACATACTCATTTTTATCGTTGCTATGCCGTCTTTTGTTCTAATTGGAGGCCAACCATGGGAACGTTTTCCGGGCAGTCATCAATTCCCGCAACTTCACGTTGCACAGTGCTAAGCGTTCCATGAACGCGCGCTATTCCTCCGTCCGCAGTAAGCATCGCTTGCTGGCTTTTATTCAGCTTCAGCAGTGCCTCATAACCGACATGGCGCGCTACACCAGTGGCTACACGCGATGCCAACAACGTTGTCATAAGCGTAGTGCTTTTCAGCAAGGCTTGATCCATAGCTTCTTCGGTTTCCAGCAATTCACGGGCGATACGCAGCCGGGCAACTTCAACAGTCATCGTCATTATATTCTCCAAGCGTCGAGCCGGATTGCCCGGCATCATAGCGGGAGCTGGGGAAGGTCAGGCATACAATCCGGACAACACCGAAAAGATAGCCACCCCACTTAGAACGATCATCGCCAGCCCAATCGCAATAATCACGATCGCCACCAGTCTGTTGAGCGTTCCACGCGGTCCTTCAAACAGCTCGGGACCAACTCGAAAATCGACCTCTTCCTGTTTCTCCAAGTCCGATTTCTCGACCTTGGGTTCTTGGATCAGGTAGTCGCTGTTCTCATCGGCCCCGCCGTCTTTGTTCAGGATAAAGGGTCGCGCGGCGACCGTTAAATCCTCGTATATGGATTGATCGTATATCGAAATCAGGCGCTGATAGCGGGCGGCGGCTTCGTTGCGGCTGGCAACGGCGAACTTGGAACGAACCGCATTGATACGCTGATCGACCGTATGCGGCGATATACCGAGATCGCGAGCAATCTCCTTTGACGTTTTGTGCTGTATCAGCAGTTTCATGGCGTCGTGCTGCTTGGTTGTCAAACTCCCAAATGTGTCCGCCTGATCCTGATCCACTTGCATTGATGCGTCGCCCCTGTGCTGCCCTTGATTATAATAAAGGTTATGGCGCGCAAAAGGTCCGAATTGGATCAAATACCTGATTAATTCCGAATTGTCCTACACGCCCCCATCCTCAAATAGTCCTGTTCCCTCCCACTCCTCGTTGGAACGAACCTATGATTTATCAGATGTCCTGATCGCAGATCGAAGCCAATGCGCAGATTGCAGCGCGGGCGGTGGAGCGGGATGCTCGGCTGGCGGCTAAAAAAAGGGTCCGAACGATCGTTGCAACCTCAGCCGATCGTCGCCCCAGCGTCAGGCACCTTACGCGAACGGCCCGTTCGGTTTTCGGGTGGGTGCAGATGCTCGATCAGATATTCTTCGAGCGACGGAGCTTGGTGGGCTTCCTCGACGGGAATGGTGTGAAGCACGGTCGGTATGCCGGTCCAATAAGCGCAGCCGGTTCGGCCCAGCTCTTCGGGTTTGTCGATCCCCCATTTGAAGTAGGTGGCGGCGCGCCTTCCGATGGTGCTCCCGCACGAAGCTTTCCCGATATACAGCAATGTACCGCAATCATCGAAAAATGCGTAGCAGCCAGGTTTCTCGGCATTTGGGAACGACGTGCTCTGCCACTGCTCGTGCACGAAATACGGATCGCTGATGGTGCATCCGTCTAGATTGTAAGTGGCGCAATACGCGCGCACCCGGTCGGTTAGCTCCTGCAACGTCGTCATCCGATCGCCCCTGTCCTACACGCTGATAAACCCATAATTGGTCTGGTTCCCTCCCACTCCTTTATGGAGCGAACCTATGACTTACCAGATGTCCCGATCGCAGATCGAAGCTAATGCGCGGATTGCGGCGCGGCGGGCGGAGAAGGGTGCGCGGCTGGCGGCGGAGGCTGCTGCGGGGCAGGCTCCCGTCGTGTCGCCGCTTGCGCCATCCGATGATTGTGCGGTGACCTTGCTGGACCCCGCGCCTGCCCCCTCTTCGGCCCTCTCAACCGACACGCCCGCAACTCCGTCCCCCGACACCCCGCCAGCCACAGCCGCGCCCGAAACCGTTCCGGCGCGCACGCTTGCCCACACCATCGACGATCTGCCCGACGACCACGCACGCGCGCCGCAGCAGCAGTTTGCGCGTGCCGATCAGGTGGTGTTTCTCGAACGGTTGTCCATCGGCGGGTCGGTGCGGGCGGCTTCGCGGGTGGCGCGGGTTTCGCATCAGACGGTCTATCGCCTGCGCCGGTCGTGCGCGCGCTTTCGCGCCGGGTGGAATGCGGCGCTGTTGCTGGCGCGCGATCATGCGGAAGCTACGCTGGCGGAAAACGCGCTCCACGGGGTCGAGGAGGAGGTGTGGTATCACGGCGAGGCGGTGGGCAAGCGGCGGCGGTTCGATGCGCGGTTGCTGCTCGCCCATCTGGCACGGCTCGACCGGTTGGAAGAAGCGCCCGATGCCAGCTTCCATGCGGGCGCGTTCGACGAGGTGCTGGAACGGATCGGCGCGGACGAGGATTTGCCGGACCGCGCGGCGGCGGCGAAGGCGGACATCGAACCAGTCGATGGCTCGCACGATTTTGTGTCAGAACCGTGTAACACCCGGTCCATGTCTCGCGCTGAAGCAGGCGAGGGGGCGCAGGTGACGCCCGATGACGGCGGCCCGGAACGTTCCGCCCTGTACCGGCTGTATGCGGCGATGGAAGATGCCCGGCCCGATCGCACGCCGCCGCCCGAAGTGCTGGGCGACCCGGATGCGGCGGAAGACTGCCAGATCGCCGCATTCGAAAGCGGGGACGCGAACTGGTGGCGCTATGGCGAGGATTACGTGCTGTACGAGGCCGACGACGACGGCGACTGGCACGCTGCGCCCGATCAGGCCGACCACGACGCCTATGTCGATGCGTGCGCCCAAGCGTGTGCCGATGCGTCCGATGAAGGGCGCGGTGATTTGAATGAGGGGGCGGACGACGCGGGCGAAAGCGATGCCACCAAGCCCGGTAATGGGGCGTCCGGCAGTGGGACGTCCAAGCGGCCTAGCTGACGATCTTCGCCAGTTCCACCTTGCCGTGGCCGCGCTGGACCAGGCCGATCTCCTTGGCTGCCGCACGGCTCAGATCGATCATCCGACCGTGTGCGTACGGCCCGCGATCGTTGATGCGGACGGTCACGGACTTGCCGTTGCGCGGGTTGGTCACTTCGACCTTCGTGCCGAAGGGCAGGGTTTTGTGCGCCGCGGTCATCGCGTTCATGTCGAACCGTTCGCCATTGGCGGTGCGGCGGCCCTGGAACCGCTTGCCGTAATAGGAAGCGATGCCGGTGCCGATCATGCGGGTGTCGGGTTCGGGCTCGACCTCGATCGGGGGGTCGAACGTGTCGATGTCAACGACATGCGCGGCAGGCTGCGGCGCGGGCGGCAGCGCCTCGAACGGCATGAACTCGTCCACGAACGCCACGGTCGGCGTGTTGGCGCTGGCGGAGTGCAGGCCGGTTTCGGCGTTGGCGGTCGCACCCAATGCGCTGCCGAACAGCGCGAAGGTAGCGGCGATCGTCGCGGCAGGAAAGGCGAACTTGCGAGTGGTGAGAAGGTTCCCGGTCATGGGCCAGTTTTTACAGAAAGGGTGCGAAGGATGGTATCCCGTTGCCCTCAACTGGTCGCGAACGCTGCGCGGTTCGGCAGGTTTCCGCAAACGGAAGGCGGGCGCGCGCAAATTCCGCCGCTCCCCGGCCACGCTTCATCGCATGGCGTGTAACGAGATGATGCGGCGAATCGAACCACGCACCGCTATCGGTGGTGTCGCGCGCGCTCTATCGGTCGCGTTTGGCCAGCAGACGCAGGCGCAGGGCGTTGAGCTTGATGAACCCTTCGGCGTCCTTCTGATCGTAAGCGCCGGCATCGTCCTCGAACGTGACGTGCGCTTCGGAATAGAGGCTGTCGGGGGAGCGGCGCCCGACCACGTCGCAATTGCCCTTGTAGAGTTTCAGGCGGACCGTGCCGCGCACCTTCGCCTGGCTGAGATCGATCGCCGCCTGCAGCATCTCGCGTTCGGGGCTGAACCACAGGCCGTTATAGATCAGTTCGGCATAGCGGGGCATCAACTCGTCTTTCAGATGCGCGGCCCCGCGATCCAGCGTGATCTGTTCGATGCCGCGATGGGCGCGGGCGTAGATCTCGCCGCCGGGCGTTTCGTACATGCCGCGCGACTTCATGCCGATGAAGCGGTTCTCGACCAGGTCGAGGCGGCCGATGCCATGCTTGCGCCCCAGATCGTTGAGAGCTGCGAGCAGCGTGGCCGGGCTCATCGCCTCGCCATTCAGCGCGGTTCCGTCGCCATGTTCGAAATCCACAGTGATGTATTCGGGCGTGTCCGGCGCATCTTCGGGATCGACCGTGCGGGAATAGACGTAATCGGGCGTCTCGTCCCACGGGTCTTCCAGCACCTTGCCTTCGGAACTGGTGTGGAGGAGGTTGGCGTCGGTGGAAAACGGGCTGTCGCCGCGCTTGTCCTGCGGAACCTTTATCTGGTGCTTCTCCGCCCAGGCGATCAGGGCGGTGCGGCTGGTCAGATCCCATTCGCGCCACGGGGCGATGACCTGGATATCGGGCGCAAGGGCGTAAGCGGAAAGTTCGAAGCGGACCTGATCGTTGCCCTTGCCCGTCGCGCCGTGGGCGATGGCATCGGCGCCCGTTTCGCGCGCAATCTCCACCAGGCGTTTGGAAATCAGGGGGCGGGCGATGGAGGTGCCGAGCAGATAGTCCCCTTCGTACCGGGCGTTGGCGCGCATCATCGGGAACACGAAATCGCGCACGAACTCCTCGCGCACGTCCTCGATGAAGATGTGCTTGTCCGGGATGCCCATCGCGCGGGCCTTGTCGCGGGCGGGCTCGATCTCTTCCCCCTGGCCCAGATCGGCCGTGAAGGTGACGACTTCGCAACCGCGTTCGACGCTCAGCCATTTGGCGATGACGCTGGTGTCGAGGCCGCCGGAATAGGCGAGGACGACCTTGGTGGCCGCAGGGGTGGATTGGGTCATCGGGCTGGCTCCGCAAAAGTTCGCTGGCGCGTATCAGGCGCCTTGCGGTGCGGCAAGCAGCGCCGCCTCCGCCGTGGCGAGATAGTCGCGCGTGATCGGCAGGGCATGGCGGTTGCGAGCGTACTGGATCTGGTAATTGCACATCCCGCCATTTTCGAACGCAGCGGTCGCGCCCGACAGATAGAATGTCCACATGCGGAAGAACCGGACGTCGAACATGGCGACGATGGCATCGCGATTGGCGAGGCACGCGGCATACCAGGCGCGCAGGGTCTTTGCATAATGCAGGCGCAGCATTTCCACGTCGGTGGCGATCAGACGCACCTTCTCGCTGCTGGCGACCGTCTCGCTCAGTGCGGGGATGTAACCGCCCGGAAAGATGTATTTGCGGGTGAAGGCGTCGGTCACGCCCGGCCCGCCGATGCGCCCGATGGTGTGGAGCAGCATGACGCCGTCATCGGTCAGCAGATTGGCGCAGGCGTTGAAGAATGTGTCGAATTGCGGGCGTCCGACATGTTCGAACATGCCGACCGACACGATACGGTCGTAACGCGTCGCGCGATCGGGCAGGTCGCGGTAATCGACCAGTTCGAACGTGACGCGGTCCGCAACCCCGGCAGCGGCGGCGCGGGTGTTGGCAAGCGCGAGCTGTTCCTTGCTGAGCGTGATGCCGGTCACATGCACATCGGCATGGGTGGCGAGATAAATGGCCATGCCGCCCCAGCCGCAGCCGATGTCGAGGATGCGCTGTCCCGGTTCCAGCGCCAGCTTGGCAGCGATGTGCGCCAGCTTCGCCTCCTGCGCCTCGCCCAAGGTCATATCGTCGCGCGGCCAGTAGGCGCAGCTATATTGCATGTGTTCGGGATCGAGCATCAGTTCGTAAAGGTCGTTGCCGATGTCGTAATGATGGGCGACGTTCTTGCGCGATCCGACCCGGCGATTGACGGATTCGACCGCAAATTCCAGCCGGTTGCGAATGACGCGCAATGTGCTGGGCGCACCGATGTCGCCGCCCTTGTCCCAGGTGGTGTTGTGACGCAGCAGCTCGACCAGCCCCATGATATCGCCGCGTTCGACCAGCAGGCGGCCATCCATGAACGCTTCTGCCGCGCCAAGCCGGGGGTCGAGAATGATGTCGCGCGGAACCTTGCGGTCGGTGAAGCGCAGCGCGATGTCGGGGAATGCCGGGTCTGCCTGCCCGAACTGCGCCGTGTTTCCATCGGCGAACGCGACGGCCAGCGTGCCGCGTTCGATCCTGCTGGCCAGGAACCGTGTCAAAAGGCGTCTGCTCATCGCGGGCGGGTTCCTGATTGCCTGATCGGTAGGGGGTGTCGGCCAGCGTTCGGGCCGGCAGTCGGGAGGATATCGATGCGGGGTCGCTCGTTACGTCGCCGGTGCGATCAGATACCGGCATACCATTGGTAGCCCGATCGATCTTCCCAATAGCCGCCTTCGCCGCCGCCGATATTGTCGAGGCTTTCGACCAGTTCGATACCGGTCAGATATTTCGCGTGTTTGTAACCCAACTGCTTTTCGATCCGCATCCGCAGCGGTGCGCCGTTCTTGATTTCCAGCGGCTGTCCGTTGAGGCGGTGAGCGATGATGGTTTGCGGGTGATAGGCATCGATCATGTCCACGCTTTCGTAATAATCCGCGCCGTTCAGATTGTCGGCGCAGCGGAACACCACGAAATTGGCGCGATCCTGCACGCCTGCCATTTCGAGCAGGCGGGAAAGTTGCGGGCCGGTCCATTCGCCGATCGCGCTCCACCCTTCCACGCAATCGTGCCGGGTGATCTGGGTGCGCTGGGGCAGGGCGCGCAACTGATCCATGCCCAAGGTCAGCGGCGTATCGACCAGGCCCGACACGGTCAGCTGCCAGTCGGCGAAATTGGCGGCGGCCTGCGCGGGATAATCGCCGTTCTGCGGATCCGTGGAGCCGTTGCCGCGAAACGTCGGGGACCGGTCCTCTCGAGAATATTCGCGAACGAGTGCAGTGCGGCTGGACAGCGCGCGATGGGCCTTGCGGTGCCAGTCTTCCGCCGCGTTCAACAGCGAGCTGCCGACTTTGGTTTCGCCGACTTTCGAACAGGCGCCAAGGAACAATGCACTCGCGCCGACGATGAAGCTGCGCCGTTTCATCTGTGCCGATCGGGTCATGGCGTGTTCTCCGTTGCAACTTCGGACGTTGCGGATTTGGACCGCACAGGTTCGGATAGCGCAGGTTCGGTTTCCATCCGCCCGCCCGTAATCATGTCGCGGATCTGGCGATAGGGTCCGGCCAGCAGCACCAGCGCGACATGCAGTACGAAGAACCCGAACAGGGCGAAGGAGAATATGAAATGCAGCGACCGCGCGCTTTGCCGCCCGCCCAGCACATCGACCAGCCACGGCGCGGCAGCTTCGAAACCGGGGCTCATCGCCATGCCGGTCAACACCATCATCGGCAGAAATACGCCCAGCACGATGCCGTAGCTGATCTTCTGCAGGAAATTGTACTTGCCAAGGCCCGGCCCCGTGCCGTGATCGAAATTCAGCTTCAGATGCTGAACGATATCCTCCTTGATGGCGGGCCAGCGCCATTCGCGCTTCGTCGTGCGGATATCGCGCGCGAAATGGCGGTTGATCATCATGCTGACCCACATGAACAGCAGAGCCAGCGCGAAAGGCCACGCGGCGAGAATGTGCCAGTCGCGCGCCAGGGCCAGGCTGTAATAATCGGGTATGGTCGCCCAGCCCGGAAAACGGGGCACTTCCAGCCAGGCATCCGCAGCGTCGAAGCCGTAATCGCCCCAATAGAGGCGCCGATGCGCGTTGGAGATGTTGAGGCCGGTCATGAACAGGATGACCAGCGCGATCAGATTGACCCAATGCCAGATCCGGGTGGAGGCGCGATGGCGCTTCGTTTGCGGTGCGGGCGTTGCGATAGTCTGCGCTGCATTACCCATCGATCGCATCCTTCGGTTCGGTCGTGTCGGCGGTTTCGGCCCGCGCCAGATATATTACGTCCCGTTCCTGATTTAGCAAATGTTGCCCACTATCGATGAACAGGGTCTGCCCGCTCGCCAACGGTCCCGCGGCCAGGAACAGCGCGCCATCCGCAACCTCGCCAGCGCCGGTCTTGCGCCGTAACAGGTTGAGAACGTGGCTGCGGTCCGTTTCGTCGGCGCTCTGATCGTGGCTGGCGAGAATGGCGCCGGGCGCGAGGCCGTACACGCGATCGTCCGGTTCGGCCGCGCCCATCGCCAGCATCGCGATCGACCCGTCCAATGCATGTTTGCCCAACGTGTAGGAGAAAAAGTCGGGATTGGGATTCGCCAGCTTCTGATCGGTCACATGAATGACGCGCCGCCCGGCGGGCGAACGGCGCGTTGGCGAGGAAAGCCTGCGCCATGCGGATGGGGGTGGCGGCGTTGATCTGCATGACCCTGCTATACGTTGCGGGGTCCATCTCGGTTACATCGTCGGGTTCGAAAATCGACGCGCTGTTGATCAGCACGCGCCAGTCCGGCAATGCTGCGCGCCAGCCGTTCCACCATCGCCACCGCTGCGTCGCCATCGGCAAGATCGCAGGCGACGGTCTGCGCGCTGGGAAGTTCGCGTGCCAGTGCCGCCGCCGCATCGCCGCTGCTGCGGTAATGGATGACGACATGCCAGCCCGCCATGCCGAACGCGCGCGCGATGCTCGCGCCCAGCCGCTTCGCCCCGCCGGTGACGAGCATGGCCGGGCGTGTGGTCGTCGCTGTCATGCGGCGAACCTAAGCACGGTCGATACGGTATGGGAAGGGTGGGGGCGACCAGTCAGGCAGCCGCAGCGGCTTCGCGGTCGCGTTCGGCACGGCTTTTCTTCTGCGCGGCGGTGCGAAGCTGGCCGCACGCCGCGTCGATGTCCCGCCCGCGCGGCGTTCGGACCGGCGCGCTGATGCCTTCGCCAAAGACGATGTTGGAAAAACTGCGGATGCGTTCGGGCGTCGAACATTCGTAGATCGAACCGGGCCACGGATTGAACGGGATCAGGTTCACCTTGGCAGGCAGATCGTATTGCTTCAGCAACCGCACCAGCTCGCGCGCATCGGCGTCGCTGTCGTTCTTGTCTTTCAGCATGACGTATTCGAACGTAATCCGCCGCGCATTGCTGGCGCCGGGATAATCGGCGCATGCCTGCAGCAATTCGTCCAACCCGTATTTGCGGTTGATGGGCACGATTTCGTCGCGGACGTCTTTCGTCACCGCGTGCAGCGATACCGCCAGATTGACGCCGATCTCCTCGCCGCAACGCGCCATCATCGGCACCACGCCGCTGGTGGACAGCGTGATGCGCCGCTTGCTCAGCGCCAGCCCTTCGCCGTCCATCACCAGTTGCAGCGCGTCGCGAACATGGTCGAAATTGTACAGCGGTTCGCCCATGCCCATCATGACGATATTGGTCAGCAGGCGGCCATCGGCGCGATATTCGGTTTCGTCTCGTCGGACACATCCATTCGCCCGCGTCGGCCATTCGCCCAACGCATCGCGCGCCAGCATGACCTGTCCGACGATCTCGCCCGGGGTCAGATTGCGAACCAGCCGCATCGTGCCGGTGTGACAGAAAGTGCAGTTGAGCGTGCAACCGACCTGGCTCGACACGCACAGCGTGCCGCGCGTTTCGTCGGGAATGAACACCATTTCGTAGTCATGGCCGTCGTCGGTCTGCAGCAGCCATTTGCGCGTGCCGTCCGACGAATGCTGGGCCTCCACCACCTCGGGCCGCCCGACGACGAAGCGTTCCGCCATCCACGGCTGCATCGATTTGGACAGATCGGTCATCAGCGAAAAATCGGTCACGCCGCGATGGTACAACCAGTGATAGACTTGTTTCGAGCGCAGCTTGGCCTGCTTCGTATCCAGTCCCGCTTCGCCGAACAAGCGCGCGAATGCGGGCTTTCGGCAGACCGAGCAGATCGATCCGCCCATCGCTGCGCGGTGTGATGTCGCGCGCGACCGGCACCGGATCGACGGGTCCGGGAATGGTCATGAGTGAAGTATCGGCCATGGGCCGTCCCATACGGCCGCAGCGCCAGTCGCACGCGGAAAGCGTGCGCCTTGACCACGCACGTTCATCGGCGCGAAAGAATAATACGCCTCGATTGCCGAATGGAACGCTCCGCATTCCGAATATGTTGCCGATTAGCAACACTGTCATTGTTGTTTCAGGTTCATGAAACCAATGCTCTAAGCCGCGCATTCAGGGGGTCCAAAGCGGCTGGGGAGCGCCGTTACACTACTGGAGCTTGAATATGAAAAAGACGATTTTGCACTCTCATCCGCAGCCGCGCTTGCGTTCACCGCGACGCCTGCTGCGGCGCAAGCGAAGGTCCGGCCACTGCCGGTACCTTCACCGGTCCGCGCGTCGAAGCCATTCTGGGTTACGACATCGGCCGGGCCGGCAGCGATGTGGATGACGACATCAACACCGACAACGATCAGGATATCGACGGCCTGCTGTATGGTGTCGCCGTCGGTTACGATTTCGATCTTGGCGGTGTGGTGGCCGGTGTCGATGCCGAATATTCGCGACTCGACCGCGCAATAACGGTTTCAACGAAGATGGCGATTTCGAAGATTTCGGTTTCGGCCGGGTCGATCAGGGACGTGACCTGTATTTCGGCATTCGTCTGGGCGCGCGCGTCGGTGATCGCGGGCTGATCTATGCCAAGGGCGGTTACACCAACACCAAACTGGAAGGGCTTGCCGGCGACGGTGAAACCGAACTCGATTTCGACATCGATCTGGACGGTTACCGTCTGGGCGCGGGCGGCGAATACGCCATCAGTCGAAAACAGCTTCGTGAAGCTGGAATACCGCTATTCCAACTATAGCGAAGGCGAAATCGATCTTGAGGGCGATTTGCCCGACAGCGACCGGTTCGACACCGATCTCGATCGTCACCAGATCGTGGCGGGCGTCGGGTTCCGCTTCTGACCAAGGATTATAGACACGACGATTGCGGGCCGGGGGAAGCTCCGGCCCGTTTTCGTTGTGCCTTCAGACCGCGAACAGCCGACGGTTGCGGCATCCATCGCGGTGGCTGCCCCGTCAAGGGCGTAGCGTGTTGCGAAAAGCGCGGCCGTTGCGCCCCGTGGCCCTGATCGTCATCCGCGCGCGGATCGCATGGCCGCAACGATCGCCGCATCCATCGCGCGCCCTCGCGCCCAGGCTCCCGCGATCGTTGCCGACCATCGCGAAGCTGCGATCCCCGATTGTCAGGGTGACGGGCCGGTTGCCGTCGCATGCGTACGGGACAGGCGAAAGAACACCTGCCCGCGAATCTGCGCTTGGGCCATGTTCCGATGCTGGCATAGGGATCGAAATCGCGCCGCAGCCGGCTCGGCGCGGCCTTCGCTATGGCATAGCAGCGCGGCAGCGGTTGCGGATCGCGAAACGCGCCCCAATCGGCGAACACGCCCAGCGCGTCCTTTGCCGATGCGGCTGGCGGGCAGCGGCGACGCAACCGCGCGCCGCCATCAGCAGACCGACGGCGCCCGCCTCATCAGCCTTAGCGCAGGAACTGATCGACCGGTCCGCGCCGCGGCCGCCCGGTGCGTTCTGGGGATAGAGCTGTTCGTAAACCGCCGCATTTTCGAGCACCCGCTGGACGTAGTTCTTGGTTTCGAAAATCGGAATCCGTTCGCCCCAGGTGACCCAATCGATGCCGCCATTGCGCGGATCGCCATTGCGCGCGCAGCCATTTGTTCACATTGCCCGGCCCGGCATTATAAGCCGCGACCGCCAGCGGATAAGCGCCGCCGTAATAATCCATCATCCGCGCGAAATAGGCATTGCCGAGCCGGACGTTGTAGCTGGGCGAATCGATCAGGTCGGACTGGCGTGTAACTCATACCCAGCTTGCCCGCCTGTTCGCGCGCCGTGCCGGGCATCAGCTGCATCAGGCCGCGCGCGCCGGCATGGCTGATGGCGTTCTGCGGCGAACTGGCTTTCCTGCCGCGCGATCGCATGGACCATCGTCCAGTTCGCGCCTGGCGGGGTCTGCAATGTCGGGAAAGCCCTGCGCGACGAACTGGTCCAGCCCGTCCGCGCCGGCAGCTTCCGCCACGTTGACTGCCAGATCGCGTCGGCCGGTTTCGCGCGCCAGTTCGCGTGACCAGCATATGTTCGGCCTGGCGTATCGGCGCTCTGCGCGATCTCGCGATAGAACTGGATGCCGGTGCGCCACGGTGCGCCGCGCGACACTTCGCGCACGGCCTGCGTCAGCGGGGCGTTGGCGAAGGCACGCTGTCTGCTGTCGGCGCTGGGCTGATCGGCGTTCTTGGCATTCAGCCGCGGCATGGCGCGGCCCAGCTTGTTCAAGCGCCAGCTGGCCGTAAAACCGGTCGGGATAGGCTGCGGCCAGATCGAAATACCGGTTCGCCTCCGGCGCATTGCCCGCTCGCTGCGAGCGAGGCCAGCCCAGTAAAATCCCTTGGACCGGGTTTGCGGCGTGCGCGCCGCCGCGCCGTAGCGGTAGAACAGCGGCGCGGCGATTCGCCATCGCCCAATTCCCACAGCGCCTTCGTCCCGCCCAAGCCACATCAGCGACGTGTAATCGTCGCGCAGCGGTACTCCATCGTCGCTGATATCGGCGCCCGGCGCGAACAGATCGTCCACGCGCGCGGCGATCTGCGTCGCCTGCGTGCGCGCCGGCGCCCTTCGCGATGCGCAAGGCCTGCGTCACGAAATGCCTCGCGGATCGAATGCCGGGCCGCTGAACCCGGTGCGCGATTGGCAAGCAGACTGATCGCGCGCGACAGCTGTCCGGTTGTCGCGATAATATTGCGCGACGTTATAGACGTAGCCCGCATCGTTCAGCGGCCGCGCACCGCGAGCCTGATCGACCGGGTTGTTGTCCTGCAGCAAGGCCAGCCGCGCGCCATGATCGACCGCGATGGCGGGCGAAACCGTGCCAGCTGACGCGCGCGCACCCTCGGTATCGCCCTGCCACAGCAACGCGTCCATCCGCGCGTCGTGATCTTCCGGGCCGAATGCGGCTGCCGAACAGGCCGATCAGATACGCCTCGGAGAGCCCGACATGCTGCCGCCGCGCCATGCCGCCAGCGCCACGTCGCGCCGCTTCGGGTCGGTTCAGGCATTCAGCGCCAGCGCATAGCGTGCGCGCGCCGGCATTGGTGAGCGGCGGGTTGCGATCGAAAAAGGCGACCAGCGTTTCGGGGCGGATCGGCTTCGTCGTCCAGCGCGCCTTCCGCCCGCAGACGCAGGCGTTCCTCCTGCGGAAAACCGGGATAGGCGAGCACGAAACCGGCATATTCGTCGAAGCTGCGATTGCGGGTGGACGACAGGTATTCCCAGCGGTCGATCACGCTGCGACATTTGCGACGGCTGCGCCGCCACCATCTGCTGGCGCGCGCGGTCCCAGCTGCGGCATCCTGCGCCATGGACGGGCCGGATGCGGTCAGCGCAGTCGTCGCCAGCAAAGCCAGCCCGAACAGGGGCGAGCGGGCCGCATGGCGAGAGGCGGAATCACGATTGTTTGGTAAGCATGCTGGACATAATGCCCGTAGGCTCCTTATCAGGCGCTGAATGAACATGTCGCCGGCGATACGGCGCGTTGATGCGTCGCAGCTCGCTATCGCCATGCCAGCTCTGAAGGACCAATCAAATGTTCTCACGGTTCGATCCCCGCTCTGGTCACCCCGTTTCGCGACGGCGCGTTCGACGAGACGGCCTTTCGCCGGCTGATCGACTGGCAGATCGACAGCGGCAGCACGGCGCTGGTCGCCGTGCGGCACGACGGGCGAGGCGTCGACCCTGTCGAACGCCGAACACCACCGCGTCATCGAAGTCTGCGTCGAACAGGCCGCCGGGCGGGTGCCGGTGATCGCTGGTTGCGGCAGCAACGATACGCGCAATGCGCTGATGCATATGCAATTTTCCAAACGGCAGGCGCGGCGGCGGCGCTTGTGCGTTGCGCCCTATTACAATCGCCCGAGCCAGGCCGGACTGATCGCGCATTTCAGCCATCTGGCGCGAAAACTGCGATTTGCCGATCGTGCTGTACAATGTGCCGGGCCGCACGGTCACCGATATCGAGCCCGAAACCATGATCGAACTGGCCAACGCTTTCCCGACCGGATCGTCGCGATCAAGGATGCCAGCGACGATCTGTCGCGCGTGGCCGATCACCGCATGGGCATCGGGCCGGATTTCTGCCAGCTGTCGGGCAATGACGAACTGGCGCTGCCGTTCAACGCGGCGGGCGGGGCGGGCTGCATCTCGGTCACCGCCAATGTCGCGCCCGCTTTGTGCGCGGAGTTTCAGCGCGCGTGCGCCGAGCACGATCTGGTGCAAGGCGCGCCGAGCTGAACGACCGGCTGCTACCCGCTTCATTACGCCATGTTTGAAGATGCCTCCCCCGCCCCGGTGAAATACGCGTTGAGCCGGGTGCACGACTGGATGTCGGACGAAGTGCGCCTGCCGCTGTGCACCGCCAACGATGCCGCGCGTGCCGCGGTGGACGCGGCGCTGGTACATGCGGGCTTGGTTTGACGGGCGCCAACCCCTAAGTCCCGCGACATGGCCCGCCCCAAACCTGAAACGTTCGACAAGCAGAAAACCGTCGCCGAAAACCGGCGGGCGCGGTTCGATTATGCGATGGAAGACAAGTTCGAAGCCGGGCTTGCCTGCAGGGCACCGAGGTGAAGGCCCTGCGTGCGGGCGAGGCGACGATTGCGGAATGCTATGCCGAAGTGAACGACGGGCAGGTCTGGCTGGTCAATGCCAACATCCCCGAATACAGCCACGGCAACCGGCTGAACCACGAACCCAAGCGGCCGCGCAAACTGTTGCTCAACCAGCGCGAGATCGACAAGCTGACCGGCGCGGTGGAGCGCAAGGGCATGACGCTGGTGCCGATGTCGATCTATTTCAACGACACGGGCCGCGCCAAGGTGGAACTGGCGCTGGGCAAGGGGCGCAAGGCCCAGGACAAGCGCGAATATATCAAGGATCGCGACTGGAAGCGGGACAAGGCGCGGTTGATGCGCGAAAAGGGGTGAGCGCGGTCGCGCTCTGGATGCGTTCCTCTACTCTTGCCAAGCAGCTGTGATGACCCTGTGCGACGGGTCTTGCGTTGACCGGGCAATCGTCCCAATAGCGGGGCCGGACGCGCGCGAACCCCTGGGCCCATCATGATCGGCAAATCGAACAAGACAATGCTGGCCGACTGGCTGCGGCGCAACATGCCGACGCGCGATCAGATGGCGCGCAACCAGTTCCTCGCCCCGATCGCGCACCGATTCCTTAGCCCGGAACTGTGGCGTTTCACCCGCCGGTCCGTGCCGCGCGGCGTGGCGCTGGGCCTGTTCGCGGCTTTCATCATTCCGCTCGGGCAGGTGTTTCTGGCGGCGTTTCTGGCTTTGCCGGCGCGCGCGAACGTGCCGATGGCGGCGATCGTAACCTTCGTCACCAATCCGTTCACCTTTCCGTTCTGGGTCGTGATCGCCAACCGGGTCGGCAGTGCGACCTTGACGATCGACACGGCCACCGGGAAATTGCGCCGACGATGAAGTGCAAAGCGGACGCTGGCGCGATCGATTGTTTCGAGCGTGGTCGGTGTGACTGCGTTCGGCTTTGTCGTCCTGGCGTGGTTTCGGCGGCGTTGGCTATCTTATGTCGAGCGTCGTTCGTGGCGCATCTTCATCGGCCGCCGGCGCACGAAACGGCTGCGCCGGATTGCGATCAGACGGGCGGCGCGCAGGATGGCCGGAATGACTGACGATAACGCGGGCGGCACTGGCTGAGACAGGGGCTGACGGCGGCCGAAACAGGGGCCGGAGCAGGACTTGCGAGCCGCCGTGTCGCGCGCTACTGATCGCGGTCTTGGCGCGTGGCTTTGCTGGCCAGTGTCGCGCTGGTCTGGCTGGTGTCCGGCGATTCGGTCGTCGACCGCTGCATTCGGCGGCGGGCTGGCTGCGATACTGGCGGCGATGGCCCTGCTGTCGCGCGGCGGCCATGCACCGGCGACTGCGGCCGATTGCGCATGCCCGACTGGTCGGTCACCGTTGCCGCGATCGAAGCGACGCCGCGCAACACGGCCATCGCCATCACCGACCGTGCCAACCGGCTGGTCTGCGCCAATGCGCTTTATACCGACTGGTTCGGCGTCGATCATGCCCCGCCGAACCTGCCGATGACGCGCGAATGTCAGGAGGCGCTGCTGCGCGCCGCGCGCGAGGCGTGGCGCGACGGCAGTCGCAGGCGGCGTCGGCGCTGGTGAACGACAGCGGGGATGCGCGGCTGGAACGCGAGCGCGCAGCGGGCCGGGCGCGGCGACGACTTCCTGATCTGGCGCTTCACTCAGGATAGTCGCGAACGACGAGACGTCGCCGATCTGGTCGCGCGGATCGCCGGACCGTTCGGCGCGATGCTGTCGCGCGCCGGGATCGAAGCGGCGGTGATCGGCGCCGACGGCAGTGTGCGCGCCGTCAGCCGGCGGTTTCGCCGAACGCGCGACCGGCGATGCGGACGCGACGCTGGCAGGGCAGGAGTTCGTCGTCTCTGCTGCGTTCCGACGATCGCGACCGCATCTATTTCGCGCGCGACGGGCGCCGGGGCACGCCGCAGACGCTGGTTCATGTGCCGCTGGACGACCGCCGACTACCGACGGCCGACGCCATGCCAACGCCGCGGCGGCGGATCAGGCGCCGTCGCTGATGCTGCTGCTCGATAGCGGGGTGGGCATCGGGCGGCGGCGGTCCGGCGGCGGATGCGGGCACGCCGCAGCTGGAAGCGTTGCTGGGCGCGCTGCCGCTGGGCCTTGCGCATGACGGACCGCGACGGGCGTTTCCTGTTCGGCAACGAGGCGTTCCTGCGCGCGATCGGGCGGGAGGATGCCGCGCTGCCGCAATATCCATCGGACCTGACCATGCGCGAAGACAAGGGCGCGCTGGCCGATGCCGTGCGCCGCTACGCGAAGCGGTCCGGCCACCAGCGGCGACATGGCCATGCGCCTGACCGGATCAGCCGGACGAGCCGGTGTCGCTGGGCCTGGCCGGGGTGCGCGGGCTGGGCGAGGCGGCGGTGCTGCTGTGCCTGGTCGATTCGACCGAAGAAACGCGCCTGAAACGCGCAGGTCGCGCAAGCCACGAAGATGCAGGCGGTGGGACAGCTGGCGGGCGGCGTCGCGCATGATTTCAACAATGTGCTGACCGCGATCATCGGGTATTGCGACCTGATGCTGCTGCGCCATACGCCGGGCGACAGCGATTACGACGACATCCAGCAGATCCGCGCCAATTCCAACCGCGCCGCCAGCCTGACGCGGCAATTGCTGGCATTCAGCCGGCAGCAGACCCTGCGCCCCGAAGTCGTGCAATTGCCCGATGTCGTCAGCGAAGTCAGCCAGCTGCTCAAACGGTTGGTGGGCGAAAAGATCGCCTTCACCGTGCGGCACGACCGCGATCTGGGCGCGGTGCGCGCCGATCCGCAGCAGCTGGAACAGGTGATCGTCAATCTGGCGGTCAACGCGCGCGACGCCATCCATGCCGGCTGCTGCGCCAGCCGCGGGAACCGGGCCGATTGTCGCTCGCCACTCGCCGGATCGGCGCCGCGACGTGCGCGGCAATGGGGTCCGATATCCTGCCGGTGGTCGATTACACCGTGCTGGTCGTGCAAGACAATGGCGGCGGCATCCCGCCCGAATTGCTGGCCAAGATCTTCGAACCGTTCTTCACGACGAAGGATCTGGGGAAGGGAACCGGCCTCGGCCTGTCCACCGTCTACGGTATCGTGAAACAGTCGGGCGGTTTCATCTTCGCCGACAATGTCGCGCGGCAGGGCGACGGCATCGACGGGCGCGCGCTTCACCGTCTATCTGCCGGTTCATAACGTCGCGCCGGAAGAGGCCGCTCTGCGCCGGCAAGACCCGCCACCGAACAGCCCGCGCCGCCAGCGAATGGTCGGGCGGGGGCGCGTCTGCTGCTGGTCGAGGACGAGGATATGGTCCGCGCCGTCGCCGAACGCGCGCTCGTCCGCGCAGGCTACGCCGTGACCGCGTGCGCGCGATGGGGAGGAAGGGCTGGCCGCCTTCGTCAACGGCGCCGACGATGCGAAATTCGACGCTGGTCGTCAGCGATGTCGTGATGCCGGTGATGGACGGCCCCGCGATGGCGCGCGCGATCCGGCAGACGGCATGCCGACGTGCCGGTCCTGTTCATGTCCGGCTATGCCGAGGAGCAATTGCGGTCCGAGATCGACATACCCGGCATGTATTTCCTGCCCAAACCCTTTTCCGTGCAGCAGATCGTGGACAAGGTCGGCGGCATACTGACGAAGGCGTCGTGGGGCGGTAAGAACGATCGTTAAGTCGCGATACACGCGGCGGCGACGATGAAGAACGAACGATAGGGGAGCGCGCATGATGCAATACGCCGACACCGACCGACGAACCGCGCGGAGGACTGCCGCCGTCATGCTGGCCGCACTGCCCGCATTCGCCACCGCCACCGCCATTACGATCGCCACTGGCGCTTTCCCCAGCGCAGCGTCCGCGCAGGACGCCAATCTGCCCGCAGTCGAGGGCGAGGCGGGGTCCACCGCGCAGGGCGATGTCGCCGTCACCATCTACAACAACAATCTGGCGCTGGTGCAGGATGTTCGCCAGCTGCCCATTGCGCGCGGGCGCAGCACGGTGGCTTTCCCCGACGTCTCTGCCCAGATCAGGGCCGAAACGCTCAGCTTCGCGGCGGACGGCGCGGCAATCGTCGAACAGAATTTCGATTTCGATCTGCTCACCCCGCAAAAACTGATGGAAAAGGCGATCGGCCAGACCGTCACGCTGATCCGCACGAACCCCGCAACGGGCACTGAAACGCGCGACCGTGCGGAAGTCCTGTCGACGGCGGGCGGCGTCGTGATCCGGGTGAACGGGAATATAGAAGTGCTGCGCGACGACGGCCTGCCGGTGCGCGTCATCTTCGACCGCGTGCCGCCCAATCTGCGCGCGCGGCCGACGCTGTCGGTAACGCTGGAAAGCGACCGCAGCGGCACGGCGACCGGCCGCCATACGCTATCTGACGCCGGGACTGGGCTGGTCCGCCGATTACGTCGCCCTGTTCGACGAAGGGCGCGGCACGATCGACATGCAGGGCTGGGTCACGCTGACCAACACCACCGGCACGACGTTCCACCGGGCCGATACCGTGTTGGTGGCAGGCGATCCGTCCGTCAGCGGCGGCAACGTTCGCGGGCGGGGCCGGGGCCGGTTCGCGCCCCAACCGGCGGGCGATATGATGCCCGGCACCCAGACCGCCGACCGTGAACAGCTGGGCGATTTCTACCTCTACCCGATTGCCGGGCGCACCACGATCGCCGATCAGCAGACCAAGCAGGTCAGCTTCCTCGACGTGCAGGGCGTTCCCGCCGCGCGCGTCTATCGCCGCACGGTCGGCTGGCAACAGACGGACGATCGCGCAGTCAATGTCGAAACGCAGATTGCATTCTCCTCCGCCGCGCAAGGCGGGCTGGGCGATGCGCTGCCCGCCGGAACGGTCCGCTTCTATCAGCGCGACATGCAGGGGAACCCGCAATTCGTGGGCGAAAACGGCATCGGCCATACCCCGATGGGCAGCGAACTGGCGCTGACGACCGGGACCGCGTTCGATGTGCTGGTGCAATCGGAAGTGGAAAGCCGCGACCGGATCACCGCCGCCGAATGGGAACGGTCCGCCCGCTATCGCATCGTCGCCGCAGACGGCACGGTGCAAACGGTGGAGGCGGAGCGGGCGGTCGATTATTATCGCACCACCATGCGGTACACCTTTACCAATGCGAAGGCATCGCCGGTGGAAGTCGATCTGTTGCAGACCGGGCTGGACCGTGGGTGGTGGACGCGCGACTATCGCGTCACGAGCGAGGATGTTCCCGGCGAACAGATCAATGCCGGATCGCGCAAATATACGGTCGCGGTTCCGGCGAACGGAACCCGCGTGGTGCGGGTGACATACGAAACGCGGTATTGAGGGCGGCGGTCCGATGCGGTTGATCTGCGCGGCTCTGTCGTCGGTATTGGCGGGCATGGCTTTGCTGTGGCCGGGGATTGCGCTCGCACAGAACGGCGGCGCGGATCGAACGGTGACGGCGAGCGACCCCGGCAACATCGCGATCACCGTCTATCGCGACCCCTACCGGCAGGAAGGCCAGGCGATGAACCGCCGCAATCCGCGCGGCTTCGCCATGATCAGCGAAACGCGCACCGTCACTTTGCCGGCGGGCCGTTCCACCATTCGCTTTACCGGGGTTGCGGAAGGGATGGTCGCCGTCAGCGCGATCGTGACCGGCCTGCCCGGCGGCACGATCGCGAAGAACCGCAACGCGAAAATCCTGTCCCCCGCCGCGCTGGTGGACGGTACGCTGGGCAATCGCATCACGATCACCCGCACCAATCCCGCGACCGGGGAAGCCACCAGCAGCGACGCCATCGTACGCACGCGCGCCGATGGTGGGCTGGTGCTGGAAACGGATGCCGGGTTCGAAGCGGTGCGCTGTTCCGGCCTGCCCGAAAAACTGGCCTTTCGCGAGATCCCTGATGGCCTGTTCGCCGGCCCGACCTTCACCCTCGATACGGAAACTCCCGCAGGCGGCACGCATCAGGTCGTGCTGACATATCTCGCCTGGGGTTTCGACTGGCAGGCGAATTACGTCGGCACGCTGATGCCCGGCGACACGCGCAAGCGCGGCGCAACGCTCCCGATGAACGGCAAATGCGGCTGATGTCCTGGCTGACCGTGCTGAACGACAATGGGCAGACATTCCCTGATGCGGAATTGCTGGCGGTGGCGGGGCGGCTGAACGTGGTCAGCAATTTCGCCCGCTTGGCGAGGGCGCCCGACGGCGCGCCGTTGCGGATAACCTGCTACCCCATCGGCAGCACTGCGACAGGTTCACCGGTTCCAACCCCGCGCCGGGCGTATGCGCCACCGCCACCGCCGCCGCCACCGCCTCCTGCAATGGCCAACTCCGATGCGATCATGGTCACCGCATCGCGGCTGAGGGGCGCCGACATGGAATCCGAAGCCGCGATGGTGGCGGAGGAAGAAGCGCTGGGCGCGCTCCGCCTCTATCGCGTGCCCGAACGGGTGACGGTCAACGCGCAAGGCATGAAGCAGGTGGCCTTCCTCGACCGCCGCGCGGTCCGCACCTCGATTGTCCACCAATTCGCGTGCGCGCCGTGGGGTCTCGACGGAGCCGATGACTGTCCCCGCCACCCTGCTGCTGCGCGCGACCAACGACGAGGCTGGCGGGTTGGGGCAGGCATTGCCGGCGGGCGGACTGGCGGTGTTCGAACGCACCGGGTCCAAGGGCGATCTGCTGCTGGCCGACACTGCCTTGCGCGACTATCCAGTCGGACAGGATGTCGAGGCCGATCTCGTCGCCAGCGCACAAGTGCAGGCGATCTGCACGATGAGCGGTTCCGGCGATTTCGAGCGGAACGACCAAGACGACCGCGAATGGCGCGACCTGACGATGACCATCACCAATGCGAACGGCGATAGAGCGGCGGTGGAACTGAAACTGGGCAGTCCGGCGGCACTGGATCTCCGCCTGACGACGCGGGGCATCGGCAAAGCGCGGGTGAAGGACGGCGAATACACCGCATCGGTGACCGTTCCGGCCAATGGCAGCCGCTCGGTGCAATGGCGGGTCCGCACGAAATAGGATCCGCACCGGCTTCACGCGCAATCCAACAATAATTCTGTTCCCCCCTTGTTCTTGTGGAACAAACCCGATACATCGCATGACAGTTGATAAACCTGGGGTGGCCTAGGCAATTGGTGGAGCGCATGTCATGGCGGCTAATCTGAAGTTGGTAGAACCGAAGGAAAAGAACGTGGACCGTCAGAAGGCTTTGGATGCCGCTCTCGCACAGATCGATCGTGCATTCGGCAAGGGATCGGCGATGAAGCTCGGTTCGAAAGAGGCGATGAATATCGAGGCGATTTCGACCGGATCGCTGGGTCTGGACATCGCCCTTGGCATTGGCGGCCTGCCGAAAGGGCGCGTCATCGAAGTGTACGGCCCGGAAAGTTCGGGCAAGACCACGCTGGCGCTGCACGTATTGGCGGAAGCGCAGAAGGGCGGCGGTACGGTCGCCTTCGTCGATGCGGAACACGCTCTCGATCCCGTCTATGCCAAAGCGCTGGGCGTCGATATCGACGAGTTGATCATATCGCAGCCCGATACCGGCGAACAGGCGCTGGAGATCGTCGATACGCTGGTCCGGTCGAATGCGGTCGATGTGCTGGTGGTCGATTCGGTCGCCGCGCTGGTTCCCCGTGCGGAGATCGAGGGCGAGATGGGCGACAGCCATGTCGGCCTGCAGGCCCGCCTGATGTCGCAATCCCTGCGTAAACTGACGGGATCGATCAACCGTTCGAAATGCATGGTGATCTTCATCAACCAGCTGCGGATGAAAATCGGCGTCATGTATGGCAACCCGGAAACGACGACGGGCGGCAATGCGTTGAAATTCTACGCTTCCGTCCGCCTCGACATTCGCCGCACCGGCCAGATCAAGGATCGCGACGAGGTCATCGGCAATTCGACCCGCGTGAAAGTGGTCAAGAACAAGGTTGCGCCCCCGTTCAAGCAAGTCGAATTCGACATTATGTACGGGAAGGGCATTTCCAAAACCGGCGAGATACTGGATCTGGGCGTCAAGGCGGGCGTGGTCGAAAAATCCGGCAGCTGGTTCTCCTACGATTCGGTTCGCATCGGGCAGGGGCGGGAAAATTCGAAAACCTTCCTGGATGAAAACCCCGAAATGAAGGACAAGTTGGAAGCGGCCATTCGCGGCAAGACCGAAGAGGTCGCCGAAGAAATGATGGCCGGACCCGACGCCGAAGACTGATCGCGTTCGGCGGTCCGATGCTTGGATCGCGTTCGAACGACCGGAAAACCGGTATGCGCGCCCACCGATCTATCGCAGTGGCCCATACCGGTTTTGCCGTTTTTCCATCCCTCGGCGGGACTTGCCCGGGATAAGTCGCTACGGCTGTGTTTGATCAACTTGTTCTTTTCATCGCGGAGGCTGCATGTCCATCACCATCCACCATCTCAACAACAGCCGTTCGCAGCGCATCCTCTGGCTGCTGGAAGAACTGGGTGTCGATTACACTATCGAACATTACCAGCGCGACGCCGAAACGAACCTTGCGCCGCCTGAACTGAAACAAGCGCATCCGCTCGGCAAATCGCCGATGATCGAAGATGACGGCCGGCAGATCACGGAAAGCGGCGCGATCGTTCAATATCTGTGCGAACGGCATGGCGGCGCCGACTGGCTGCCCGCCACCGATACGGACGAGCACATCAGCCATCTCGAATGGATGCAATTCGCGGAAAGTTCCGTTTTCGTGCCGGTTATGATGAAAATCATGGCGGGCCGCCTGGGCGATGCCGCCGCCCCGATCATGCCGCGCATCGAAGAACAGATGATCGCGCATTTTGCCTATATGGAAAGCAATATCGGCGAAACGGGTCATTTCATCGGGGACGACTGGACGGCGGCCGACGTCATGCTCAGCTTCCCGGCAGAAATCGCCGTCATGCAAGGGTATGGGGATCGCTGCCCCAAACTTGCCGAATTCGTGGCCGCCATTCACGATCGCCCTGCATGGAAGGCCGCTCGCGAAAAGGGTGGGGCGTATTTCGTCTGGTAGACGCGCCAACATGCCTTTGCATGGTGCTCGGCCTATTTCCCTTGTCCGGGAAAGCGCGATTGCCTAACTGCAGGCGATGGTTTCCACGAACGAAATTCGCCGCTCCTTCCTCGATTTCTTCGCAGGCGCATCGCACGATATCGTGCCATCGTCGCCATTGGTTCCCTATTCCGATCCGACATTGATGTTCGTGAATGCGGGCATGGTGCCGTTCAAAAACGCATTCACCGGCTTGGAAGCTGCGCCCTCTCCGCGTGCCGCCAGCGCCCAGAAATGCGTACGCGCCGGGGGCAAGCATAACGATCTCGACAATGTCGGCTACACCGCGCGGCATCATACGTTCTTCGAAATGCTCGGCAATTTTTCGTTCGGCGACTATTTCAAAGAACGCGCGATCGAACAGGCATGGACGCTGCTGACTCGCGAATGGGGATTGTCGCCGGACCGCCTGACGGTCACCGTCTATCACACCGATGACGAGGCGTTCGATCTGTGGCGCAAAATCTCCGGCCTGCCCGAAGCGCGCATCATTCGCATCGCGACCGACGACAATTTCTGGTCGATGGGTGAAACGGGGCCGTGCGGGCCGTGCAGTGAAATCTTCTACGATCACGGCGATCATATTTTCGGCGGACCGCCAGGCAGCGCCGATGAAGATGGCGACCGTTTCGTCGAGATATGGAACCTGGTGTTCATGCAATATGATCGCCGCGCGGACGGCAGTCAGATCGCATTGCCCAAACCCTCGATCGATACGGGGATGGGGCTGGAACGCGTCGCTGCCGTGCTGCAGGGTGTGCATAACAATTACGACACGGACATTTTCCGCACGCTTATCGCCGCGTCGGAGCAACTGACTGCGAAAACCACCGACAGTGACGCAATGGCCAGTCAGCGGGTCATTGCCGACCATTTGCGATCGACCAGCTTCCTGTTGGCCGACGGTGTTATGCCCTCGAACGAGGGGCGCGGTTACGTCCTGCGCCGGATCATGCGGCGAGCGATGCGTCATGCCCATTTGCTTGGTGCAGAAACGCCGTTGATGCATCGCCTCGTGCCGACCTTGGTCGCTGAAATGGGTCACGACTACCCGGAATTAAAGCGGGGCGAAGCTTTGATTGCGGAAGTTCTGGAGCGCGAGGAATCGCAGTTTCGCAAAACTTTGGACCGGGGATTGCGCCTGCTCGACGACGCGACCCGCGATCTTACCGCCGGCGACGAACTGGACGGCGCGACCGCGTTCAACCTCTACGACACTTACGGTTTTCCCTACGACCTTACCGAAGACGCGTTGCGCGCGCGGCAGATCACCGTCGATCAAACCGGGTTCGACGATGCGATGAGCCGGCAGAAGGCCGCAGCGCGCGCCGCCTGGAAAGGGTCCGGCGCAAACGCGTCCGACGCCGTGTGGTTCGACATCGTCGATCGGATCGGCGCGACCGAATTTACCGGCTACGCCACCACGCAAGGGGAAGGCGAAGTCGTTGCCATATTGCAGGACGGCGTGGAGGTTGCCCGCGCCGAACATGGCGACGCAGTGACTTTGCTGACCAACCAAACGCCTTTCTACGGCGAAAGCGGCGGCCAGGCCGGAGATGTCGGGCAGATCGACAGCCGCGACGGCCTACGCATGGCGGTATCCGATACTGGCAAACCGCTCGGCAAACTGCACGCGCACCACGGCACGGTGGAGGCGGGTAGTGTCGCTGTCGGCGATATCGTGCAACTGACAGTCGATCGCGACCATCGCGATCAGGTGCGAGCCAACCATTCGGCCACCCATTTGCTGCACGCTGCCCTGCGGCAGCGTTTGGGCGACCATGTCACGCAGAAAGGATCGTCGGTCGCGCCCGATCGATTGCGCTTCGATTTTTCGCATCCGAAGCCCCTGACTGCCGCCGATATCGCCGCTATCGAAGCCAGCGTGAACGGAGAAATTCAGCACAACCAAGATGTGATAACACGCCTTATGACGCCCGACGATGCGATTGCGGCAGGAGCAGTGGCTCTGTTCGGCGAGAAATACGGCGACGAAGTGCGGGTTCTTTCGATGGGCCGGGCAGGGGCGGACACTCGCAACTATTCCGTCGAACTGTGCGGCGGCATCCATGTGGACGCGACCGGCGATATCGGGTTGCTGCGGATCATATCCGAAACGGCGGTTGCCAGTGGCGTACGGCGGATCGAAGCGCTGACGGGCGAAGCGGCGCGAACATGGCTGGTGGAGCGTGACGAGGCTTTGAAAGCAATTGCGGCGACGGTCAAAACCACACCGGACGAGGCATCAAGCCGGGTTGCCACTCTGCTTGACGAACGAAAATCCCTCGAACGCGAAGTCGGCGAGCTTAGAAAACAAGTCGCTCTTCTTAGTGCATCAGGTGCGCATGATGCGGGAGGCAAGAGCGATGGTGCGGAAAAAATTGCCGGTGTGGCTTTCGTCGGAAAGGTTCTGAACGGCCTGTCACCGAAGGATTTGCGTGGTGTCCTGGACGATGCGAAGCGCAATCTTGGCGATGCCGGTGGAATTGCCGCCATCGTGGCGGTCAATGATGGCCGGGCCACATTCGGGGTCGGCGTTACTGAAAATCTGACCGAGCGGTTCGATGCCGTGGCGATGGTGCGGGCTGGAGTCGAAGCTTTGGGCGGAAAAGGGGGTGGCGGCCGCGCCGATATGGCGCAAGGCGGTGGACCCGACGGCGGCAAAGCGCCCGATGCGCTCGCTGCCGTCAGGGCCATGATCGACGGTTGAGCGTCAGCGTTTGCCGTTGCGAATGTCCTGACCGCTGCCGCGCGCCATATCGCTGTCCATATTGCGATCCTTCCGCCCGGCATTCGGGATATTGCCCGCGCCTTCGTTCGCGACATTCTGCGGCTTGAATTTTTCGGAATTGCTGACCGGCTTGGCGGGGTTCGTCTTGTCACTCATATTCGTTCTCCTTGGCCGTATAACGGTCGAGCTGCGAATAAGTCCCCGGAAAACTAGGCAGGCGCGGTGCTGGTCCGCAATTGCGGCTTGCGGTCGAGGTCGCCGTCCTGTTCGATCTGCGCGCGGAATTCATCCCGCTTTTCATGAATGGAAGCGATCACCGGCCCCATCGGAACTCCGATATCGACCAGCACCGCTTCCGACAATTGCAACGAGCTTTCCAGCGTTTCGGGCACGGCATGGCTGGCCCCGGCCCGGTAGAGTTCCGATGCGCGATTGATATCGCGCGCGCGCGCGATGATCGGCAGGTTCGGATGCGCCTTACGCAGTTTCGTGACCAGACGTTGCGCCAAAACGGGTTCGTCCATCGTCAGGATGACCGCAGCTGCCGTATCGATTTCCAGGCGGTCGAGCGCATCGCCGCGCGCCGCATCGCCGAACACTGCACGGTATCCCTTGCGTTTCGCATTGGCGATCAGGTCCGCGTCGGAATCGATCGCGACGTAAGGTTTGTCGTGAGCCTTCAACATTTGCGCGACCAAACGCCCGACACGGCCCGCGCCGATGATGATGACCCGTGGCTCCTTCGCATCGTCATCCGGCAGTTCGGCCGGCGGTTCCACACGGCGCGCCACGATCTGCCCCAGCTTGGCCAAAACCGGAGTAATGGTAAGGCCGATTGCAGTGACGATCTGCCAGAATTGTGCCGTGCCCGGTTGTATCAACATGGCGGCGCTGGCGGCGGACAGCACGATCAGCGTGGTTTCGGACGGGCTCGCCATCAAAATGCCGGTTTCGGTTGCCGTGCTCCGCCTCGCGCCCATCAGCCGCAGCAATATGCCCGTCACCAGTGCCTTGAACATCACGACGCCGACCACGGCCAGCGCGATACGCCACCAATTGTCGTAGATGGTGGTGACGTCGATGCTCATCCCCACCGTGATCAGAAATACGCCCAGCGCCAGCCCCTTGAACGGTTCCATGATGGTTTCGACCTCGCCGTGATATTCGGTTTCGGCGATGAGCAACCCAGCCAGGATCGCACCGACGATGGGCGACAGACCGGTGGCTGCCGTTGCAAGGCTGGCCCCGATAACCACCAGCAGGGTGGCGGCGAGGAACAGTTCGGGACTCTTCGTGCGTGCAGCCTGCGCAAACAGGCGGGGTAGGGCGATGCGGCCGAGCACCAGCAGAGCGACGATGACGAGGCCGCTGATCCAAAGCGTATCGACCAGCCCCTCCCACCCGTCATTCTGGGCGAAGGGAGCCATTGCGCCCAGCAGGAAGATGATCGGCACGATGGCGATATCTTCGAACAACAGCATCGAAAGCGCCGCCCGCCCGACAGGCGATTGCGTGCCCGATATCGGCAACACGATGGCAGTGGAGGACAGCGCGAGCGCCAATCCCAGACCGATCGCGCCGGTCCAATATTGTCCCATCATATTGAGGAATATGGCCAACAACGTGCCGATGATTATCAGTTCCAGCGCGCCCAGGCCGAACACCATGCGGCGCATCTGCCACAACCGGTTGAAGCTGAGTTCGAGACCGATGGTGAATAGCAACAGTATGATGCCGAATTCCGCAAACGGGTCCAGTGCTTCGGGATCGGTGATGGTTATATGGGTCAGCCACGGATATTCGAACACCAGCTTGCCCAGCCCGAACGGCCCGACCGCGATGCCGATCAGGATGAACCCGATAACGGGCGTTATGCGGAAGCGGGAGAAGACCGGGATGACCAGACCGGCCGCGCCCAATATGACGAGCGCATCGGAAATTGCAGGGGATGCGAGGTCGCCGGATGCCATCAGCGGTGACTACGCCGTAGAGCGCAACCTGTCACGAAATTGCGCGCGAGAGGCATTTTCAGCCGCCGCCTGGCGAGGCCGGACCGATCGGACGCGGTGCGGCATGATCGTCCGCTTTCGATTGGAGATCGACGCCGTTCCCCGCCGCACCGACGCGTTTGTCCCATTCGATACGATAGAGATCGAACCGGCGATCGGCCAGGTTCTGGACCGTTCCCTCGGCGCGTGCCCAGCTAAGATCGGCGAGATTGACGTCGCTGATCGTTAGCGTTTCGACATTCTCGGTCGCTTCGGCTGCAATACCGTCACGCGCGAAGGGAAAGTCGCAAGGCGTCAGGATGCAGCTTTGCGCGTATTGGATATCCATATTGCCGACATTGGGGAGATTTCCGACGTTGCCGCTCATCGCCACGAAACACTGGTTTTCAATGGCACGGGCCTGCGCGCAATAGCGGACACGCATGTAGCCCTGGCGGCTGTCGGTGCAGAACGGCACGAAGATGATCCGCGCCCCTTCATCCACCAGACGTCGGGCCAGTTCGGGAAATTCGCTGTCGTAACAGATCAGCACGCCGATCGGGCCGCAATCGGTCTGAATGGCGTCGATCGAATCCCCGCCCTTGATATTCCACCAATAGGCTTCGTTCGGAGTGGGATGGATTTTTTCCTGCGAATGGATGGAGCCATCGCGCAGGCAGACATAGGCGATGTTGTGGATATCGCCATCGTCGAGCCGGGTCGGGTGCGATCCGCCGATGATGTTGATATTGTATTTCAACGCCATATCGCTCAGCGCCTGACGGATGCGGGGGGTGTATCGACTGAGCTTTTCGATGGCCTCCATCGGCGTCAGCTCCTTATCTTCGAATGACAGGAGCATCAGCGTGAACAATTCGGGAAAAACTATGAAGTCACCTTCGTAATCCGCTGATACATCGACAAAATATTCGACGTGCCGCATGAACTCATCGAAGTCGGCGACTTGTCGTGCCTGCAATTGACAAGTCGCGATCCGCACGCTTTCGACCCCGCGCGGGATACGATGTTTCTTCGGCGTGTCGGTGTCGATGTAAGGGTTACGCCACACCATATGGACGGCGAAAGCTTTGCTCTTCTTATCTTCCGGCAGGTAGTTTTGCAGGATGCCGATCGGCTCGAACCCGTTGGCGAGTTGAAAGCGCAAGACGGGGTCGTGGATCTTGTTGTCCAAGACCTGATCGAGATAATCCTGCGGTCCATCGACCTTGCGCCAGTTGCGCGACAGGTTCGGCATACGGCCGCCGAACACGATGCCGGTCAGGTCGAGCCGTTCGGCAAGCTGGCGCCGTTCTTCGTACAGACGCCGCCCGATCCGCGTGCCGCGCATCTTGGGATCGACGCACATTTCATAACCATACAGCCATTCGCCATTGGCCAGATGGCGCGACCCGAAGCCGTTGCCGGTAATCTCGTCCCAAGTATGCGGTTTGAGCGCGGTGTTCTTACTGAGCCGCATCGACGCGCAATAGCCGACCAGCACGCCGTCCATCTTCGCGACGAAGCAGCCTTCTGCGTAATTGTTGATCTGCCCGCGCAATTCACCCAGCGTGTAAGGCGGCAAATCGGCATAAGCGCGCTTCACCAGATCCGCGATCGCGCGCACATCGGCGGGGCGGGCCTGCCGGACTTCCAACCGGGCCTTGCCCGACCGGTTGTTCGCTTTCGCAACGGATTTTCGCGCTGATTTCGCTGCAGGTTTTTCGGGGGCGCTATCGGCCATGAGATACTTTCGGACGATACACTGGTGAAGGCGCTGTCAAATGCACGAGGGAGAGTGAATGCACCCTCCCTCGCCCAAATCATTTGAGGGAAATTACTGCACCTGCATTTCGGTTTCCAGGCCGGTGACGATCGCTTCGAAGAATTGTTCCGTCGTCAGCCAGTTCTGCCCAGGCCCGATCAGCAGTGCCAGATCCTTCGTCATGTGGCCCTTCTCGACCGTTTCGATGCAAACCCGCTCCAGCGTTTCAGCAAATTCGACCACTTCGGGCGTACCGTCGAACTTGCCGCGATACATCAGGCCGCGCGTCCATGCGAAGATGGAGGCGATGGGGTTGGTGCTGGTCGCCTTGCCTTCCTGATGCTGGCGATAATGGCGGGTGACCGTGCCGTGCGCCGCTTCCGCCTCGACCGTGTCGCCATTGGGCGTCATCAACACGGACGTCATCAGGCCCAGCGAACCGAAGCCCTGCGCCACGGTATCGGACTGCACATCGCCGTCGTAATTCTTGCAAGCCCATACGAACTTGCCGTTCCATTTCAGCGCGGATGCCACCATATCGTCGATCAGGCGATGTTCGTAAGTAATGCCCGCTTCGGCGAATTTGTCTTTGAATTCGCTTTCGAAAATCTCCTCGAACAGAGTCTTTGAACCTTCCGTCATAGGCTTTCATGATCGTGTTCTTGGTGCTGAGATAAACGGGCCATTTGCGGTCCAGCCCGTAATTCATCGACGCTCGGGCGAAATCGCGGATCGAATCGTCCAGATTGTACATCGCCATCGCAACGCCGGCGGTTTCGAATTCGAACACGTCGAGGTCGATTTTCTTACCGTCCTCCCCTTCGAACACCAGGCGCAGCTTGCCCGCGCCGGGGATCAGCGTGTCGGTTGCGCGATATTGGTCGCCGAAGGCATGACGGCCGATTACGATCGGGTCCGTCCAGCCCGGAACCAAACGCGGCACATTGTCGATCACTATGGGTTCGCGAAACACCACGCCGCCCAAGATATTGCGGATCGTGCCATTGGGCGACCGCCACATTTTCTTGAGAGAAAATTCTTCCACGCGTTGTTCGTCGGGCGTAATCGTCGCGCATTTGACGCCGACCCCATGTTCCTTGATCGCGTTGGCGGCGTCGATCGTAATCTGGTCGTCCGTCTCGTCCCGCTTTTCGATCGACAGGTCGTAATATTTCAGATCGATATCGAGATAGGGCAGGATCAGGCGTTCGCGGATCCACTGCCAGATGATGCGGGTCATTTCATCGCCGTCGAGTTCGACGACGGGGTTCTTAACGGTGATCTTCGCCATAGGGTCCTGCTGCCTTTTTCAAGTTTGCCGGAGCCTTAGCAGAGGAGGGCGGGGAGGCAAGGTCGCCGAAACGCCAAATCGCGCAATGATACCCATTTCACCGCTGGCCGAATGGTGGGCGTAGAGAGAGTTGAACTCCCGACCCCTTCGATGTCAACGAAGTGCTCTACCACTGAGCTATACGCCCACATTCGGATTGCGCCGCATCCCGCGGCAGACGCGCGCCCTAGCGGTCGGGCACGGTCGGCGCAAGGGGGTTTGGACCGATCAGCTGCGTGCCTCCGCCGGACTTTCGAAAACGCGTTCCACCTCCAGCACCAGATCGCGCAGGTGGAATGGTTTCGACAGCACTTTCGCAGTGGGCTGTTCCCGGCTTGCCTTTAAAGAAACGGCGGCAAACCCGGTGATGAACATCACTTTGGTCGCGGGGCTGACTTCGTTGCATTTCTGGGCAAGTTCGATGCCGTCCATTTCGGGCATGACGATGTCGGACAGCAGAAGATCGAAATGCTCCGCCTCCAACAAAGGCAATGCGGCGGTTCCGCGATCAACGGCGACTACGCTGTACCCCGCCCGCTCTAACGCGCGTGAGAGATAGCCCTGCATCGCCATATCGTCTTCGGCGAGCAGGATTCGTAAAGTGTGCGCGTGGTTCATTCCCATGCCGATAGCGGCAAACGCTTAAAAAATCCTGCGCGCAATTGGACCCGCCCAATTTTGACACAGAGCCGGTTGCGATTATGCGGGTTGCGATGATCAAGCCGCCGCACGACACATCGGATCCGTCCACGATCGCGCGTGCGACAGACCGAGCCGTGTTTACCCTTACCGGCCTGCCCGATGCGGCAATGCCGGTGTTGATCGCAGTGCCGCATGCGGGTCGCGATTATCCGCCTGACATTCTGGAGGCTATGCGGCTGCCGGATGCCAGTACGGTGACGCTGGAGGATCGCCATGTCGATCGGATTGCGACGCGTATCGTCGCCAGACTGTCCGCACCCCTGCTGGTGGCGAATACGCCACGCGCCATTATCGATCTGAACCGCTCGCCCGATGATATCGACTGGACTATGATTGCAGGCGGCAGGCCGGCAGGCGTCTTGGGCGCCGCCACGCCGCGCCGCGCTCGCGGGGGATTGGGGTTGGTCCCGCGAAGATTGCAAGGGGTGGGCGAGATCTGGAAGGGTCCGGTCGAACCGGAGGCGCTTCAATGGCGGATTGACCACATTCATCGGCCCTATCACGCCGCGTTGGGGACCGCGCTGGAAACGATCCGTGACGAATGGGGGGCCGCGCTCCTAATCGATCTGCATTCCATGCCGCCGCTGAAACCAGTCCGGCGGGGGGAGCCTACGGCCCGGTTCGTCCTCGGCGACAGGTTCGGTGCGTCATGCGAACCGATGCTGATGGCCACGGCTTTCCGGCGTTTTGCCGCTCTCAGACTGATGGCCGCCCATAATCGCCCCTATGCCGGTGGATATGTCTTGGACCGCCATGCCAATCCCGCGCGCGGCATCCATGCGTTTCAGCTGGAGGTATGCCGCAGCGCCTATCTCGATGCCGACCTCGCCGAAATATCCGGCGACTGCAATACGGTGGCCGATATGCTCGCAGAGGTCATTCGCGAGTTGTCGCGGGAGGTGATCGGCATCGGTCGCGGCGAAAATCTCCCTATGGCGGCGGAGTAGGTATAAAAATACCACCTCGAGCGCAATGCTCGAGGTGGCCAAGGTTCAGGGAGGTGGTGCGCCGCGGCGCACCGACCGGACGGGCTAAGAGGGGGGAAATGCCCGCCCGGTCTCGGTTAAAAATATGCAGCGACCCGAAGTCTTTCAACCCCGCATCATGCGAAAAATCATGCCGATTTCGAACCGGCGTATTGCGCTTAATTCAACGAACCGGACGAACCCTCCGGCCCATTGCCCTGCTGCACTTGGCGAGCGAAAATCACCCGCATCAGATTGAGCGAGAACAGATGCGCGTGAATCAGCAGTAGCAACCCGTTCTTGTTGAATTCGCGTAAGGTCGAACCCTGCAGCTCCTTCAGCTTTTCTTCGCTGACCATCTGGAATCCGCGATAGACGAACGGCGTATCGGGCTTATCGGCCTGCGTAATGGCAATTTCGCCTTCCATCAGCAGATCGTGTTTCTTCAGCTGTTCCAGGAAACCCTTGGTCCGATGGCCCGATTCCTCGAACCGTTCGCAGAATTGCAGAACGCCCTTGGTCATTTCGGTCGGCTGGTCGCCATCGAACAGCGCATCGCCTTCGTCGAATTCGCCGATATTGTCCGCCGACGGATCGAAGCACAGCGACATCTCCTCGCTTTCCTGCTTCAGCTTGGCGAGCATGAATGGATAGCGGCGGACATAAGCGGGCATATAGAACCCGTCCATCGTCGGTTTCCCCTTGTCGTCCATGAACGTGTTTACACCTTCATTCAGGCCCATCAGACCCAATGGCAGGGGATTGTCGCCCGATGAAAACACGATTGGAAAGCTGCGCTGCGCCTCGACGAACTCATCGACAGTCAGTGGAATGGCGTGCTGTTTGGCCAGGAAGGGTGCGGCATCGACGACCTTCGTCATGTATTTCGAATGATCGCGACTGTTGAGCGGCATCAAATCGTTGTAGAACAAGGGCAATTGCGGCTGCGGGGCGCTGGCCATACGGCGTCTCCTGAAACGAAGGGATAAGAGTGGCGACGCCGCTGCTCAGCTGCGCCGGAAGTGTGCGTTGCGCGCCTTAAAGTGTGGGGGCAGGGGGCGCAAGTGTCGCGGGCCGTGTCGCCGGAGCGGCGTCCACCAATTTACCGGGATTCATGATATTTTGGGGATCTAACGCGTTCTTGACTGCCCGCATCATCGACAGGGCAACCGGATCGTGCAGCCGGGCCAATTCCGCGCGTTTCATCTGTCCGATGCCATGTTCCGCGCTGATGGAACCTTGCCATTGCGTGACAAGGTCATGCACGAACCCACTGATTTCCTTGCCCTGTTCATTCTCCCATCCACCGCGACTGCTGCCGGGCGGGGCAAGAACATGCAAATGCACATTGCCGTCCCCCAGATGGCCGAACGCCACGGCGCGTGTGTGGGCAAAGCGACTTTCGATGACGGAAACGGCATGGTCAATGAAATCAGCCATCCGGGCGACCGGCACGGAGATATCGTGCTGCATGGCCGGCCCGATGGCGCGTTCGGCGGCGGATATTCCATCGCGCAATTCCCAGAATGCGTCCGCCTGCCTTTCATTAACGGCGATGGCGGCATCGTCGAAAAGCCCTTGATCCAGCGCCTGTTCGAGCAGCCGTTCGATATCCGCGCTAAGGGTGGACGAAGTCGCGGGAGGCGCGGCGAATTCGATTAGCGCGTTCCAGGGGTATTGGGTAGGCAAGGGGTCGCGTGCGGTGGGTTGATGCGCCAAAACGGATTGCAGACAATGGCGCGGGACAACTTCGAAACCCTCCAGCGTATCGCTTGCGACATCTTGGCAATGCAGCAACAACCGGCGTGCCTCTCCGATATCGGGCAGCCCCACCCATGCGACCACTCGTGCACCGCTTTCCGGCAGCAGGCGCAATGTCGCAGCGGTGATAATGCCCAATGTTCCTTCCGATCCGATCAGCAGTTGCTTGAGGTCGAACCCGCGATTATCCTTCTTCAAGGTGGCGAGCGCATCGAACACTTCGCCGTCGGGCATCACCGCTTCCAGCCCCTTAACCTGCGCGCGCATCGAACCGTGCCGCAAAACCTGCGTTCCACCTGCGTTCGTTGCAATCAGGCCGCCGATCGTCGCCGACCCCTTGCCGCCAAGGGTCAGTGGGAAACGCAAACGGTTATCACCAGCTAAATCGTGCAGAGTCTGCAGCACGACACCCGCCTCGCAAACGATCTCACGGGCCTCCACATCGAAGGATCGCACTGCATTCATGCGCCGGGTGGATAGCAGCAAGGCCATGCCTGTTTCGTCCGGCGTCGCCCCGCCGGACATGCCGCTGTTCCCACCTTGTGGTACGATCGGCACGCGATATTGCGTGCACAGTCCAACGATTTGCGCCGTCTGCCGGGTCGTTTCGGGCGATGCGAGCGCCAGCGCTTTTCCCACGTAACGCCCACGCCAGTCTGTCAGCCACGGCTCGATCAAATCCGCATCCTGCGATAGGCCGCGTGGTCCGAGAACGGCGGCTAGTTGACGGAGAAAACCGGCACGGTCGGATACAGTATCGCGCATCGATGTCCGAGGCCTTATCACTTAAGGGAAGCGGCGTGCAATTAAGCCATCGTTCAATTCCGCACGCTATGGCAATCGACCGTCCGCTTCGAGATCAAACGAAACAGGGACGGTCTGCCGGGGGAGGCATCAGAATGACGCGATGCTGAACTTTACGGATATGATCCTGCCACTGGCTTTGCTCGCCGCGCCCATCGGCGGGAGCGAACGTGGCGACAATACGGCAAAGCTGACGCCCCCGCCCGAAGAAACGGTACGCGAACACAAGCCGCAGCCGATCAGCCTGTCTCACTGGGTGCGATTCACGACTTTCGACACCGACGTCGCTGTCGATCAGGTTCGCATCGAACGCCGCGTGACCATTCGTATCGCACCGCGCAGTCAGTCGCGTCGCCCCGATTTGATGACCATCATGCCCGCCCGCCCGGTCGCCGCGCGCTATGCCGAACGCAAGATGGGTAAATGCATTCCCGTTCGGTCCATCGGCGGTGTGCAGGCATCGCGCGATAACAAGCTGTTGTTTTTCATGAAAGATCGCCGCGTTATTTCCGCCAGCCTGCCCAAATCCTGTCTCGCGCGCGAGTTTTATTCCGGGCTGTATGTCGAACGCAGCGATGACGGCATGCTGTGCGTATCGCGCGACTTGCTGCAATCGCGCGCGGGTACCAGTTGCGAGGTTAAGCGATTGCGGCAATTGGTGGTGTCGGACAAATAGCGGTCAGAAAACCTGCAATAATTGACTTTTCCATGGATCGGCGGGTAATGCGCCGTGTTGCTATACGGGTGAACATGTCACCCGCTGCCGTGGGGCCGGTTGCCCCCAATATCCGGACAATCGAAACCGTATGACATTTGCCGACCTCGGCCTATCCGAAAAACTGCTGAAAGCTGTCGAAGCCGCCGGCTATACCGAGCCCACGCCGATCCAGGCGGAAGCCATTCCGGCGGTCCTGATGATGAAGGATCTGATCGGCATCGCGCAAACCGGCACGGGCAAGACCGCCAGTTTCGTGCTGCCGATGATCGACGTGCTGGCCAGCGGTCGCCGCCGTGCGCGCATGCCGCGTTCGCTTATCCTCGAACCCACACGCGAACTGGCCGCCCAGGTTGCCGAAAACTTCGAAAAATACGGCGTCAATCACGACTTGAAAATGGCCCTGCTGATCGGCGGCGTGCAGATGGGCGATCAGGTCAAGGCGCTGGACGAGGGCGTAGATGTCCTGATCGCGACGCCGGGCCGACTGATGGATTTGTTCGAGCGTGGTAAGATCATGCTCAACGGTTGCGAACTGCTGGTCATCGACGAGGCGGATCGAATGCTGGATATGGGGTTCATTCCCGATATCGAATTCATTTGCGATAAACTGCCCAATCCGCGGCAAACGATGCTGTTTTCCGCAACCATGCCACCGCCGATCAAGAAGCTGGCGGACAAGTTTCTGACCAATCCCAAACAGATTGAGGTCAGCCGGGCAGCGTCCACCAACGAGAACATCGCGCAGTTCAAGGTCAATGTGGCCCAGCGCAAAAAGCAGGAGGGGCTGCGCTGGTTCCTGCGAAACGACAATGTCGACACCGCGATCGTCTTTTCCAATAAGAAGGTGATGGTTCGCGAACTGGCCAAGATGTTGAAACGCGATGGTTTTTCGGTCGGCGAGATCCATGGTGACATGGACCAATCGAGCCGCATCGCCGAACTCGATCTGTTCAAGGAAGGCAAGATCAACATTCTGGTCGCGTCTGACGTTGCCGCGCGCGGTCTGGATGTAAAGGGTGTCAGCCATGTGTTCAATTACGACACACCCTGGCATCCCGACGATTATGTCCACCGCATCGGCCGGACCGGTCGCGCCGGCGCGAAGGGCAGGGCGATTACTTTCGTGACACCCGCTGATGCCGAAGCGATCGATAATGTCGAAAAACTGACTGGCGGCGAAATCCCGCTGTTCGATTTCGGGGGCGGAAACGCCGATGCGAAACGATCTTCGAAGTCGAAGACAGGCGACAGGCGACGATACCACTCGTAAGGAACGACCCGAAGGCCAGCCACGTCGCGGACGCGGGCGGAATGGCGATGAGGGTTCCCAAACCGACAAGCCCGCTCGCCGTACGAACACGCGTTCCGATCGAAGCGATGGTGATGCGCCCAAGCGAACCGCACGCGGCGAGCGTTCAGCCCGAAACGACACCACCCAAGCGAAGCCGAACACCAAGCGTAGTCGCAACGATCAGGACGAACCCAGTAAACCGGGTGAATGGAACGGACCGGTTCCCGGTTTTCTCGGCACGCCGCTGAGCTGACCCGTTCGAGTTAATTCGGGGCGGGCTTCACGAAACTGTCGATGACGCGTTTCGTGCCGCTGGTTTCGAATTCGATCTCCAGCTTGTTGCCTTCCTGCTCCATCACGAAGCCGTACCCGAACTTGTCGTGAAACACGCGTGCGCCGATGGCGATATCGCTGCGGGGTTTGGCAGCGAAGCTTGCGGCGCTGCGGCCCGGTTCGCGGATACGCACCTGTTTGGTATCGTAACCGGTCGATAGCGCGCGCTGCCAGCCCGGGCCGCGCGCTTCGCTGCGATCGGGGCGAGCGGTGGTGACATGGGCAAAGGGATCTTCGCTTTCGGACCAGTTCGCGCGCCACAATGATGCGCCGCCGGACATGGTCGTTTCGGTTTCGACTGCGTCATCAGGCAGTTCTTCCACGAAGCGGGACGGAATTGAGCTGGTCCACTGCCCGTAAATTCGCCGGTTCTGCGCGTGCAGGATGGTGCATTTGCGCCGCGCGCGTGTGATCGCGACATAGGCGAGACGGCGCTCTTCTTCCAGACTGGCGAGCCCCCCTTCATCGAGCGAACGCTGGCTGGGAAACACCCCTTCTTCCCATCCCGGCAGGAAGACATTGTCGAACTCCAGCCCCTTCGCCCCGTGCATGGTCATGATGGTCAGTTTTTCTTCATCCGCGCTGGCATCGTTGTCCATCACCAATGCAACATGTTCGAGGAACTCGCCGAGCGTCTCGTATTCTTCCATCGCGCGCGCAAGTTCGGACAGGTTTTCGAGCCGGCCGGCGCTTTCCGCGCTGCGTTCCGCCTCCAGCATCGCGTTGTAGCCGTTGTCGTCCATCACCGTGCGGATCAGTTCCGCCGGGGCGACGCGCTCCGCCATGTCGCGCCACGATAGAAACTGCCGCATCAGACCGCCGATCGCGTTGGCCGCGCGTTTGGGCAACTCGTCGCTATCAGCCAGTTGCAGGGATGCCGCAGCCAGCGGCAGCCCTGTACGCCGGGCATGCTGATGCATCTTTTCCAGCGTTTTTGCACCCAGGCCGCGCTTGGGCTGATTGTAGATTCGTTCGAACGCCAGATCGTCTTGCGGCTGTGCGATAACGCGCAGATAGGCGAGCGCGTCGCGGATTTCCGCACGTTCGTAAAATCGAAAGCCGCCGATGATGCGGTAATTGAGACCGATTTGGATAAACCGATCTTCGAATTCGCGCGTTTGATACTGCGCCCGCACCAGAATAGCGACATCGTCAAGGCTTGCGCCTTCGCGTTCCAGCCGTTCCACTTCTTCGCCCACCCGGCGCGCTTCTTCCGGCCCGTCCCATACGCCGATGACGCGCACCTTGTCGCCCTTCGGCAGTTCGGTCCACAAAGTCTTGCCCAAACGGTCGCTGTTGGCGTTTATCAGGCCCGATGCGGCGGCGAGGATTTGCGGAGTGGAGCGGTAATTCTGTTCCAGCTTGACCACGGTGGCGCCGGGAAAATCCTTCTCGAACCGCAGGATATTGGCCACTTCCGCGCCGCGCCAGGAATAGATCGATTGATCGTCATCACCCACGACACAGATGTTCTTGCGGTCCTGCGCCAGCAGGCGCAGCCATAGATACTGGACTGCGTTCGTATCCTGATATTCGTCCACCAGGACATATTTGAACCGTTTCTGATATTGCGCCAGCACCTCGCGATTGTCGCGAAAGATGTTGAGCATATGCAGCATCAGATCGCCGAAATCGCAGGCGTTCAGTTCTTTCAACCGGTTTTGGTATAGGCCGTAAAATTCGGTCCCGCGCCCATTGGCGTATGCCTCATTCTCGGCAGCATCGAGATCGCCGGGGTTGAGGCCGCGGTTCTTCCATCGGTCGATCAAACCGGACAGCTGGCGCGCGGGCCAGCGTTTTTCATCGAGATCGTTCTGCTGAATCAACTGTTTCAGCAGACGCAGCTGATCGTCCGTATCGATAATGGTGTAGTTCGATTGCAGCCCGACCAGTTCCGCATGACGGCGCAGCATCTTGGCGCAGATGGAATGGAACGTGCCGAGCCACGGCATCCCTTCCACCGCATCGCCGATATGGCGCCCCACACGCTCGCGCATTTCGCGCGCGGCCTTGTTGGTAAAGGTTACGCACAGGATTTCGCTGGGCCATGCCAGCCGCATCGCGACCAGATGGGCAAGGCGCGCAGTGAGGGCGGCGGTTTTCCCAGTTCCCGCCCCGGCCAGCATCAGCACCGGACCTTCCGTTGCCAGCACCGCCTCACGCTGGGGCTCGTTCAGGGGTGCGGCATAAGCGGGCAATTGCTCGTCACGATCCGAGCCATGGCCGGAACGTGCGGGAAGGGGGGCGGGGTCGGACATGCAATGCGAACAGGTAGGGAACGCGGGCCAATCCTGCAATAGAAGTCATTGCGAAAGAGCCTCCTCGGGCGACCCCGATCATCCGGTCGATCCGTTCGCCGTGATTTCGCCACGCCATTCGGCGTTCCGCCCCCGATACATGGCGGGGCGCAGCCCAACCCCTTGGCTTGGAACCGTTTTTGCGCGATTGATGATGACGCCGGAAGGGGAGTTTTCCGGCAGTTCGTCACGCATGACACAACCATTGAGGATACGATCATGCGTAAACCACTTAAATCTCTGCTTCTGGCGACCGCTGCCGCGTTTACTGCGGGTGGAAGCGTCGCGATGGCGCAGGACACCATGCCGCCACCCCCGCCACCGATGGAGGAACCGGAAGGGCCGGCAACTTCGGCGGAACCGATGGACCCGGCCTCGCAAATGCCCCCGGTCGATACTGCGCCCGCAACGCCTACCGCAACGATATCGCCGGAAGTGCAGGCGGAACAGATCGCGGGCTGGACTGCCGAGCGCCAAGCCGATTATCAAACCTGGCAGGCCGACCACCAGGAATATTACTGGAGCCTGCCGCCCGAACGTCAGGACTTGTTCTGGCGTTTGACCGCAGTCGATCGCTTGCGTTTGCTGGCCATGCCGGACGAGGAAAAGGCGCTGGCGTGGCAAGCGATCGATGCGCAAGTCCAGCAGATTGAAAGCGGCGATCCTGCAGCTGCCGAGGGGCCAGCCGCCGACCCGGCCGAAGACACGCGTATGGACGACACTGTTGCGGACGATGTCTTGGAGGAGGGGGAGCCTCGCCGGTAATCCCGCCTGCCGAATTGGGTAACGGATCGGCCGCTCCGCGTCATTGCGGGGTGGCCGTTTTGATCAAAGCCTGGTGGATTGCAGCAAACGGATGCGCCCTTTTCCGACCTTGCGATCGGCGACCACATCCAGCCCCCGGCATTCGGCAGCTTCATCATGCGCCGTTTCCAGCGCAATCCAGGTCGCGGCACCAATCCAGCCCAGCCGTTCCAACCGATCGAGCGCCACCGCGCCCGCCCCGGTATGATAGGGCGGGTCGAGCAGGATAAGGTCGTGCGCCACTTTCGCGGGGCCCAGCCGCATGACCGACGCCGCCTGAATCGTGGATCGCGTGCGCGCGTCCAGCGCGTCCACATTGGCGCGCAAAGCCTTCATCGCCGTCGTCGTCCTGTTCCACGAACAGGCACGATGCCGCCCCGCGCGACAACGCTTCCAGCCCCAACGCGCCGGACCCGGCGAACAGATCGGCGACGCTCAATCCTTCGAACGAGCCCAACCTGCTAGCGAGCATATTGAACAGCGTTTCGCGCATTCGGTCCGCCGTCGGCCGCGTCGCCTCACCTTTGGGGGCAATCAGTTTGCGCCCGCGCCATTCGCCAGCGACAACCCGCATTACGCCTTCCCGCGCAGCAATTGCTTGCGATAGCGTTCGACATCGACTTGCCGCACTTCCGCCGCAGCGCCGCGCGGCAGATCGGCCAGTTCGAATTCGCCATAAGTGGTCCGCATCAGGCGGGAGACTTGCAGGCCGAGATGTTCCAGAATTACGCGAACCTCGCGGTTCTTGCCTTCCGTAATGGTCATCTCGATCCACTGGTTGCGCCCCGTGCGCCGTTCCAGATTGGCGTCGATGCGGCCATAATGCATTCCGTCGATGGTGATGCCGTCCATCAGTTCTTCCAGCTGAGCCTGCGATACATCGCCGAATGCACGCGCGCGATAGGTGCGTGGTATGTTGGAACTCGGCAGCTCCATCGCCCGCTTCAATTCGCCGTCATTGGTCAGCAGCAGCAGCCCCTCGGTGTTCATGTCCAGCCGCCCGATCGGCATCAGGCGCGGCGCATCCTTGGGCAGAGCGTTGCGAAGCGCGGCATAGATCGTCGGTCGCCCGCTGAAATCGCGTTCCGCCGTCAACAGCCCGGGGGGTTTGTTGAAACAGAACAGGCGAGTGGGTTCGGGCTTGCCGACAGCTGTGCCATCCACCGTAACGCCGATCAGATTTTGCAGTATCGTCGCGGGTGTTTCCACGACTTTGCCGTCTATCGCGATCCGGCCATCGGCAATCATGCGTTCGACCTCGCGGCGGCTGGCGACCCCGGCGCGAGCGAGCAGTTTGGCAATGCGGTCGCCCGGTGGTCGTTCGCCGGTAATGGGATCCCAGCCGGTGGGCGCGCTGTCGGTATCGGTCATGCGCGCCGCTTACAGCGTTCGTGCCACTTGCGATAGCCGCATGGCGTCCGCCACGTTCGACTGGCATTCATGCGGAAACCTGCCTACCGCGTGGCGCACGATATTAGGGACGGACCATTTATGAGTGACGGCGAAAGCGGCGCGACCACAGCCGACAAGGCGAAGCCGGGCTGGCGCGAAGTGATCCGGTCGCTGCGGCATCCCAAAACCGGCTATATGCTGCTGTTCGGCTTCGCCAGCGGGCTGCCGCTCGCGCTGTTCCTCGGTACGCTATACGCCTGGCTGACGGAAGCCGAGGTCGAGCTTGAGACGATGGGCGTGTTTTCGCTGATCGGGCTGGCTTACGCGTTTCAATTCCTGTGGTCGCCGCTGATCGACAAGGTGGACATCGCCGGTTTCCGGCGGCTGGGTCGGCGCAAGCAATGGATCGTCCCAGCGCAGATTTTGATCGGGGCCATTCTGGTGGCGCTGAGTTTCAGCGCACCGTCGAACGATAGCATCGGCTGGTTCTCCCTGCTTGCAGGCATCGGGGCGCTCGCCTCCGCCACGCAGGATATCGCCATCAATGCCTGGCGGATCGACGTCGCGGACGAAGAAGCGACGATCGATATCCTGTCCACCGTCTATCAGATGGGATACCGGCTGGCGGCCCTGGTCGGCGGCGCATTCGGCCTGATTATCGCTGCGCGCATCGGTTGGCCGCAGACATATCTGGTGATGGGCGCGATCCTGCTGGCGATCGGCATCGCCGGACTGTGGGCGCCGGACAGCGACGCCGGCGAGTTCGGGCGCGATGGGGAAATCGATCACCAGCTGCTCGACCTTCGCAAACAGGGCGAATTGTCGCCCGAGCGTCCGGATGAAGGCGTTGGCGGTGGTTGCAATCCTGTGGGCGGGCGCGATCGGAACGGTGCTGGTGTTCATGGTGCAATCGCTGACCTACGCACCCGAAGACCGCCCCAACCCGACCGACTTCACGCTGCAATGGGGGCCGTGGATCATCGTGGCGACCGTGGTGTTGCCGGCGTTGGTCGCCGGGTGGCTCGCCGCGCAGAAGCGGGACGGGAAGCATCTGCTGGCGCAGGACGCCCCGCCCAGCAGCGGCGGTGCGTTCGCGATGGATCACCTCTATCGTGCGCTGCTGCTGCCGTTGGTCGAATTCGTCGGCCGCATCGGCTGGTCGCTGGTGCTGATCCTGGCGGTCGTGCTGACGTACCGGATATGCGATGCGATCTGGGGCACGTTCGCGTATCCGTTCTATCTGGGCGAGCTCAACTATACCAATGACGAGGTTGCGTTCGCGTCCAAGTTCTTCGGCGTCGGGGCGATCATTTTGGGTCTGGCGATCGGCGGTTATATGCTGACCGTGCTGGGGCGGATGCTGACACTGACGATCGGCGCGTTGCTCGCGGCACTCACGAACTTGCTCTATGCCGACCTCGCCGTCGGTGGAGCGCGGATGCAGGCGTTCAGCGATGCCGTGGGCTTTACCTGGGCTGATCGAACAATTGCCGGGTGGCAGCGCCAACCTTGCCAAGCTGACGATCACGATCGGATTCGAAAACCTCGCCATCGGAATTGCGGGCGCGGCCTATGTCGCGTGGCTGTCCTCCATCGTGTCGAAACAATACAGCGCGGTGCAATATGCGCTGCTGTCCTCGCTTGACCTTGCTGGTCGGCACGCTGGGGCGCGGCGCGCTGGGCGAGATGATCGAGGATCGAGGCTATTACGATGTCTTCATCCTGACGACATTGATCGGCTTCGTCGCAGTGGCGCTGTGCATGATCGAATGGGCGCGGGTCGCACGAATGGGTTCGCCGACGACCGCAGGCAACAGACTGCCTGAACTCAGTCGGGAATCTGATCGTTCGCCCGCAAGCACCTCGCCCGCCAGATAGAGCGACCCCGCGATCAGCACGGGCAGATCGTCGTCGGGCAAAGCATTCAGAGCCTGCGCCACGTCGATAGCGGATGATGTGGCTGTAGGAAAACCGTTCGCATCGTGATGGTCCTGTCCCGGCACGGGTACGACGGTCACGGTCGCCAGTATGCCGGTCAGCGGCTCGATGAACGCCGCGGGATCCTTGTTCGCGATCATGCCGGTGATCAGATGCAGGGGCCGCCCTTTGAAATGGCTTGCCAACGCCTCGGCGGCGGACCGGTTGTGCCCACCGTCCAGCCATACCTCCCGCGCTGCGATCAGCGTGCCTGTCAGCCGCTGCAACCGCCCCGGCCAGCGCGCCGTCGTAAGGCCGTTCGCCATCGCCCGCGCTGAAACCGTCACGAAGTCCTGATGCCGCAGCATCGCGATGGCGAGCGCGGCGTTGTCTGCCTGATGCGCGCCGATCAGGTTGGGATGCGGCAAGTCCAGCTCGCCGTGCCGATCGGCATAATGCAGCCGCGTCGGTCGCGCTCAGATGCCAGTCGCGCCCCTGCATCGCCAGCGGCGCGCCCATCGTCATGGCGGCGCGTTCGATCTCCAGTTCCGCTTCGGGCGGATGCCTGCCGGTTACGATGGAGCAGCCCTGTTTGACGATGCCCGCTTTCTCGAACGCGATGCGGGCCAATGGCGATGTCGGCGTGCCTTCCTCCGGTGCAAGCAGGAAGCGTTCGTGATCGATACCCAATGCCGCGATCGCCACAGGCGGCGGGGTGTTCGATCACATTGGTCGCATCGAAACGGCCACCCAGGCCGACCTCGATCACGCAGGCGTCGGCAGGTTCGCGCGCGAACGCCAGGAAAGTGGCGGCGATGGTGACTTCGAAGAAGCTAGGGGCCAGCTCGTCGCACGCATCCAGCACCTCCGCCAGCAGCTCCGCCAGCAGATCGTCCGCGATCAACTCGCCCGCAATGCGGATGCGTTCGTTATAACGGACCAGATGCGGGCTGGTCGCGACATGCACCCGCTTCCCATCCGCTTCCAGCATCGCGCGCAGGAACGCGCAGACGGAGCCTTTGCCATTGGTCCCGGCAACATGGAACACGGGCGGCAAGCGGCGATGCGGATCGTCCAGACGGCCCAGCAACGCCGTGATGGTGTCCAGCCCGAAGCGCCCCTGTGGCAGCGACAGTTTCGCCAACCGGTCGAGCTGCGCCTGAACCCCGGCATGATCGGAACGCCCGAAATCCGCCATGATGCGTTACGCGGCCCGGCCGGATTGCGCGGGTTGCAGGTAATCCAGCACGGTCGCGAGGCGTGGTTTCAGATCGCGGCGATGCACGACCATATCGACCATCCCGTGTTTTTGCAGATACTCCGCTCGCTGAAAGCCTTCGGGCAGGTTTTCGCGGATCGTATCGCGGATCACGCGCTGGCCGGCAAATCCGATCAACGCGTCCGGTTCCGCAATCTGAATGTCGCCGAGCATCGCGTAACTCGCGGTGACGCCGCCGGTGGTCGGATCGGTCAGCACGACGATATAGGGCAGTCCGGCGGTTTTCAGCCGCCGCGTCATCACCGTCGCCTTGGGCATCTGCATCAGGCTAAGGATCCCCTCCTGCATCCGCGCACCGCCCGCCGCCGTGACGACGATATAGGCGCAGTGCCGGTCGATCGCGGCTTGCGCCCCGTCGCAGAACGCCTGCCCCACGGCCATGCCCATCGATCCGCCCATGAAGTGGAAATCCTGCACCCCGACCACCGCCGCGCGCCCGTCGATCGTGCCGCTGCCGGTGCCGAACGCGTCGCCCCGGTAATTGGGGCGCGGGTTCTTGGCACGCGCCTGCTTCAGCCGGTCGGTGTATTTCTTCGAATCGCGGAACTTCAGCGGGTCTTCCGCGACCACCGGCTGGGGCAGCAGGTCGAAACCGTCATCGAGCAACAGCGTTAGCCGTTCGTCCGCCGTCATCCGCCCGTGATGGTCGCAGTTCGGGCAGACCTTGTCGGCTTCCGCATATTCCTTGGCGAAGATCATCTCCGCGCAGGACGGGCATTTTATCCACAGCGTGTCGGCGGTTTCACGCTTGGCGGCGAAGGGGAGGGAATTGCGAACACGGTTTAGCCAGCTCATGCCGACACCTGTGCCGCGCCATGCACCGCTTTGGCAAGGGATGCGGTGTATGCGCGCAGATGTTCGGGTGCGTCGCGGCCATGCTTTTCCACCAGTTCGACCAGAGCGGAGCCGACCACGACCCCGTCCGCCACTTGGGCGATCGCTTCGGCCTGTTCGGGAGTTCGCACGCCGAAGCCGACGGCGATCGGCAGATCGGTCGCCGCTTTCAGCCGGGCGACGGCGTCCGCGATGCTGGCGCTGGCCGCCTGCTGCTTGCCGGTTATTCCCGCGACGGAGACGTAATAGACGAAGCCCGCCGACCCATCGAGCACCGTGGGCAGGCGGGCCGCATCGGTGGTCGGAGTGGCAAGGCGGATCGGCGCGATGCCGCACGCGCGCAGGGCGGGGCCGAGCGCTTGATCCTCTTCCGGCGGGATGTCGACGCAGATCACGCCATCGACGCCCGCCGCCGCGCATTCGTCCGCGAACCATTCCGGCCCACGCCGCACCATCGGATTGGCATAACCCATCAGGACCAGCGGCACGTTCGGATGGCGGGTGCGGAACGCGGCCGCAATCGCGAACACTGCGGCGGTGGTCGTCCCGGCCCCCAACGAACGGATATTCGCCGCCTGGATCGCGGGGCCATCGGCCATCGGATCGGTGAAAGGCATCCCCAACTCGACAACGTCCGCACCCCCTGCGACCAGCGCATCGAGATTGGCCGCAGTGTCGCCATCGCCTGCGGTCAGGAAGCAGACGAGCGCCGGTTTGGCGAAGGCGGGGGAGAGGCGGTCCATGTCTGTCGGCGCGACTGATTCGGATGGCTGGGCGGTCATGTTGGGATACTCGGATCGGGAGACATGGACCGCATGTTACACGGTCCTGGGGCGAAAATCTTTGACAGTGAAAACGGCGGTTTGGCGTGGGTTAGCGGGGATCGTCTGCCGTGTGTCATGCGCTGTCTATGCCATGATGGCATCGATGTAGGACAGCAAGCGAACCGGGCGTTGCGCCTTTCCTACTCAAGCACCCTCTCTCCCGAAGGTGAGAGGGCTTTTCGAAACCGCTCAAATATCCACCCCCAGCTTTTCGGCCACGGTGAAGATGTCCTTGTCGCCGCGTCCGCACAGGTTCATCAGGACGATCTGATCGTCGGCCATGATCTTCGCACGTTCGGCGACGGCGGCGATGGCGTGGCTGGGTTCCAGCGCGGGAATGATGCCTTCGGTCCGGCACAGCAGTTGAAACCCTTCCAGCGCTTCTTCATCCGTGACCGCCGTGTATTCGACGCGGCCGGTTTCCTTCAGCCAGGCGTGTTCGGGGCCGATGCCGGGATAGTCCAGCCCGGCGCTGATCGAATGGCCGTCGGTAATCTGGCCGTCTTCGTCCTGCAGCAGATAGGTGCGGTTGCCGTGGAGCACGCCCGGCGCCCCGCCGAGCAGGCTGGCCGCGTGCCCGTCGCCGTCCAGGCCATGTCCCGCCGCCTCCACGCCCAGCATCGTCACATCGGCATCGTCCAGGAATGGGTGGAACAGGCCCAGCGCGTTCGATCCGCCGCCGATGCAGGCGACCAGCAGATCGGGCAGGCGACCGGTGCGGTCCAGCATCTGCGCGCGCGCTTCGGTTCCGATCACGCTTTGAAAATCGCGGACCATTTCGGGGTAGGGATGCGGCCCTGCCGCCGTGCCGATGATGTAGAACGTGTCGTGGACGTTGGCGACCCAGTCGCGCAGCCCCTCGTTCATCGCGTCTTTCAGGGTCGCGCCGCCGCTGGTGACGGGCACGACTTCCGCGCCCAGCAGCTTCATGCGGAACACGTTGGGCGATTGGCGGCGCACATCCTCCGCCCCCATATAGATGACGCAAGGCAGGCCGAAACGCGCACAGACGGTGGCGGTGGCGACGCCATGCTGGCCCGCGCCGGTTTCCGCGATGATGCGCGTCTTGCCCATGCGGATGGCGAGCAAAATCTGCCCGATGCAATTGTTGATCTTGTGCGCGCCGGTATGGTTCAGCTCGTCCCGCTTCATCCAGATCTGCGCCCCGCCGACCGCTTCCGTCAGCCGCTCCGCATGATAGAGCGGGGAAGGGCGGCCGACATAATGTTCCAGCAGGTGATCGAACTCGGCGCGGAAAGCGGGATCGGCCTGCGCGGTGCGATATTCGCGTTCCAGATCGAGCACCAGCGGCATCAGCGTTTCGGCGACATAGCGCCCGCCATACTCGCCGAAATGGCCGCGTTCGTCCGGCATTTGCCGAAAACTGTTGGTGTCGGGCCGGGTGTGGAGAGGTTTGGAGGCGTTCGCGGCGGTCGCGTCGGTGGAGGCGTTCATGGGGGTCATCCTGCTGAACGCGCGGCCTTACAGAACGCGGCGATCAAGTCCACATCCTTCACGCCGGGCGCGTTTTCCACCCCGCTGGACGTATCGACCAGCGGCGCACCGGTTTGCCGAACGGCCTCGGCGACGTTGGCGGGCGTCAACCCCCCGGCGAGCCCCCACGGCGTCGCCCCGCGATAGGCGGCCAGCAGCGACCAGTCGAACCGCAGACCCATACCGCCGGGCAGGGCGGCATCGCGGGGCGTCTTGGCGTCGAACAGCAGCACATCCGCCGCATCGCGGTAGTCGGCGGCGCGCGTCACATCGGCAGCGGACGCGATGGATACGGCTTTCCATACGGGCAGCCCGAACCGGCTTTTGATCGCCGCAGTCCGAGCGGGCGTTTCGCTGCCATGCAGCTGAATGGCGTCGAGCCGCCCGGTGGCGACGCCGTCTGCGATCATCGCCGTCCGCCGGATCGACGAATAGGCCGACCCGCGCGATACGGTCACCGGAACGCGCGGCCAGCGCTTGCGCTTCGGCTGCATCGACATGGCGGGGGCTGGGGGGAAAGAACACCAGCCCGACATAATCCGCGCGGGCCGCGATCGCCATATCGAGCGCCAAGCGGCGAATTGACGCCGCAGATCTTGATTTTGGGAGCTGGCATCGGCCTGTCGAATATGCGCGCGTTACAGCGTCGCCTCGATCGCGCGGGCCGCCGCCAGCGGATCGTCGGCCTTGCGATGGGACGCCCGATCACCAGCACGCTGGCCCCGGCATCGCGGGCGGCGCGCGGGGTCACGGCGCGTTTCTGATCGCCTGCTGCCGCGCCATCGGGGCGCAGGCCGGGAACGACGAAGAAACCATCCTTCCACTGCCGATGCACCGCGCCGACTTCGCTGTCCCGAACACACGATCCCGTCCAGACCGGCGTCGCGCGCCAGATCGGCCAGCCGCATAACCTGATCATGCGCGCTGCCATCGACGCCGGTGCGCGCCAGATCGCGATCGTCCAGGCTGGTCAGCATGGTCACCGCGACGACTTTCGTGCCCGCCGCCGCAGCCGCCTTCGCATCTTCCATCATCGCGCGCCCGCCGGCGGCATGGACGGTGACGATGGCGGGTTCCAGCACATGGATCGCCTGCATCGCGCCCGCCACCGTATTGGGAATGTCGTGAAACTTCAGGTCGAGGAAAATCGGCAGGCCGACATGGGTAATCGCATGCACGCCCGCGCCGCCATGCGCGCAGAAGAATTCCAGCCCCAGCTTGATCCCGCCGATATGCCCCTTGACCCGGCGCGCCAGCGCGACCGCATCGTCCAGCCGCGGCAGATCGAGCGCGAGATAGACGGGGTTGGTCATCTTGCGGCTGCGTTTCCGCTTCGAACGGGCTGGCAGGTTCGCTTGCGCGCAGCACCGGCGAAGGGGTGCGCGTTGCTCGCCGGCGAACTGCCGGGGCCGCGTTGCGTCTGCGCCGTTTCCAGATTGCTGATCCGCCGCTGCAGCCGCCATTTGCTGCCGCGATGGATCAGCCACATCGGCACCAGACCCAGCAGGAACGACACGATTACCAGCGCGGGTATCTTGGTTTCGACCACCAGATTCTCCCAGATCTTGACCTCCACCGCCGTCCAGTTCGCCAGCGAAAACGCCAGCAGGCCGACCAGCAGCAGCACCCACAAGATCGTTCGAACGATCTGCATGATGATCCTTCTTATCTGCCGGACCCGGACCCTACGCCGCCAGCAAAAGCGCGTCCAGTGCGCCCACCGTGCGTCAACCGTGCGTCAATCGCGTGTCAGCCGAAGACGCGATCGAAGATCAGATCGACCTGTTTGAAATGATAGTCGAAATCGAACAGCGCATTCAGTTCCGTATCCGACAATGCGGCAGTCACGTCCGCATCGGCTTTCAACAGATCGAGCAGCGATTGCGCCCCGTCCGATTCCCACACTTTCATCGCGTTTCTCTGCACGAGGCGATAGGCGTCCTCCCGGCTCACGCCCGCCTGGGTCAGCGCCAGCAGAACGCGCTGCGAATGGATGAGGCCGCCCATCCGGTCCATGTTGCGCTGCATCCGTTCGGGATAGACCAGCAGTTTGTCCATCACGCCGGTCAGCCGGGCCAGCGCGAAATCCAGCGTGATGGTCGCATCGGGCCCGATGAAGCGTTCGACCGACGAATGCGAGATGTCGCGTTCGTGCCACAGCGCGACATTCTCCATCGCGGGCAGGGCGTACGACCGGATCATGCGCGCCTGTCCGGTCAGGTTTTCGGTCAGGATCGGATTGCGCTTGTGCGGCATCGCGCTCGACCCTTTCTGGCCGGGGCTGAAATACTCCTCCGCTTCCAGAACTTCGGTTCGCTGCAGATGGCGGACTTCCACGGCGAGGCGTTCGATGCTGCTGGCGATGACGCCCAATGTCGCAAAGAACATTGCGTGCCGGTCGCGCGGGATGACCTGCGTGGAGATCGGCTCGACCGTCAGTCCCAACTTGCTGGCGACATATTCCTCCACCGCCGGGTCGATATTGGCGAACGTGCCGACCGCGCCCGATATGGCGCAGGTCGCGATTTCCGCGCGGGCGGCGATCAGGCGGGTCTTGCACCGCGCGAATTCGGCATAGGCCTGCGCGAGTTTGAGGCCGAAGGTCGTCGGCTCTGCATGAATGCCGTGGCTGCGCCCGATGGTGGGGGTGAACTTGTGTTCCTTCGCCCGGCGTTCCAGCGCGGCAAGCAGATCATCGAGATCGGCCAGCAGGATATCGGACGCGCGTGTCAGCTGAACCGCCAGCGTGGTGTCGAGCACGTCGGAACTGGTCATGCCCTGGTGCATGAAGCGGGCCCAATCTTCTCCCGAATGATCGCCGACCTGTTCCGCCACCCAGGTCAGGAACGCGATGACATCGTGCTTCGTCACCGCCTCGATCGCGTCGATGGCCGTCACGTCGATCACCGGATCGGTCGCCCACCAATCCCACAACGCCTGCGCCGCGCGGCCGGAACCACGCCCAGCTCGCCCAGCTTCTGCGTCGCATGCGCCTCGATCTCGAACCAGATGCGATAGCGCGCCTCCGGCTTCCCACAGGGCGGACATTTCGGGGCGGGCGTAGCGGGGGATCATGGGGGGCTCCGGGTCGTGGCGGGGTGATTGCAACGGCGGCTATGGTGTGGCGGATGCGATGACAAGCGGGCGGCGGGTTAAATCCGTGGAAGCTCAGATCAGGCCCTTCGCTTTCAGGGACACGTGCCCTTCGCGTCCGATGATGACATGATCGTGGACGACGATGCCCAGCAGGCGCCCCGCCTCCGCAATACGGTTGGTAATCTGAATGTCCGCGCGGCTGGGTTCCGGGTTGCCGCTGGGGTGGTTGTGCACCAAAATCATCGCGGTGGACCCGATATCGAGCGCGCGGCGAATGACCTCGCGCGGGTGGATCGCCGCCTCGTCGATCGATCCATCGCCGACATGGTGATCCAGCATCAGGCGGTTCTGCGTGTTGAGATACAGCACGCGCACGCGCTCCACCGTCAGATGCGCCATATCGATGGTGAGGTAATCGATCAGCGCCTGCCAACTGGCGAGAACGGGCTTGTCCTGCACCTGTCCCCGCGCCATCCGCCGGGCGGCGAGCGACACCGCATACAGCGCCGCCGCCGTGGTTTCGCCGACGCCCTTTACCCGGCGCAACGCGTCTGCGTCGGCGTTCAGCACGTTGGCGAACGATCCGAATTGCGCGATCAGCGCCTTCGCGACCGGTTTGGTATCGCCTTGCCTGATTCCGGCGAACAGCAGATATTCCAGCAATTCGTAATCGGCCAGCGCCTCCGCCCCGCCGCCCAGCATCCGGTCCCGCAAGCGGGCGCGATGGCCCGTACCCGAATGTGCTGCGGCTTTCCTGCCGCGCGGTATGGCGTCGTCCGGTTTCATCGCGCTGCCAGCTCTGCCGGGTGTGCGCCCACAACACAATATGCCGCGGACCGCGATCGACGATGCTGCACTTGCGAAATAGGGTGCAGCCCGGTTGACTCAGAATCGCCCCCCGCTTACAGGGTGCGCGCCTTTGGCGGGGATGTTTCGTCCGTGTCTGATCTTCGGTTGTAAAGGAGCAGACGACATGGCCGACGACAAGCCCGCACGGCAGAATATTGCGGAAGATGCGCGGATCGACGCGCTCGAAACGCGGCTGAACGCTGCGCGAGAGCGGGAAGAGGAACGCAATCCGCCGGTGAAGGGCGCCGATGCGAATTACCGCAGCGGCAACCGGGTTCTGGCGGATCTTCTGGGCGGTATTCTGGGTGGCACCGTGATTGGCTGGGTATTCGATTACTTCGTCGGCACGTTGCCCTGGGGTCTGCTGGCGGGATTGTCCCTGGGGACGATCGTCGCTTTCAGAAACATAATTCGATCGGCGAACCAGCGGCCCGACGACACTTCGTTCTGATGTGTTTCGCTGTTTTGCGTACCAATGGTTTCAATGACTAGGATTGTAGCGAGCGTGGCAGCCGAACCGGCAAAAGTCGATCCGATGTACCAGTTCACGATCGAGCCGCTGTTCGGCTCGGCGGGATGGGAACTGGCCGGGTTCAACATCGCGTTCACGAACTCCGCGTTCTGGATGATGATTTCGGCCGTCGCCCTGTGGCTGTTCATGATCGGCGGGATGAAGCGCGAACTGGTTCCCGGCCGCTGGCAGATGATGGTGGAATCCGCGACCGGTTTCATCGATAACATGTTGGAAGCGAACATCGGCAAGGCGGGGCGCAAATACGTGCCTTACGTGTTCTCCTTGTTCATGTTCATCCTGTTCGCCAACATTCTGGGCCTGATGCCGGTCGGCGTCGTCGGCGTGCATCCGTTTACCTTCACCAGCCATTTCACGGTTACCGGCGTGCTGGCCCTGATCAGCTTTTCGATCGTCCTGATCGTCGGTTTCTGGAAGCACGGCTTCAAGTTCTTTTCCCTGTTCATTCCATCGGGCACGCCGCTGCCCATGGTCCCCGCGATCTTCGCGATCGAACTGATTTCCTTCCTGATCCGCCCTTTCAGCCTGGCGTTGCGACTGTTCGTTGCCATGATGGCCGGGCACGTCCTTTTGAAAGTGCTGTCCACCTTCGTGATCGACGGCACGAATGCCGGGTTGGTCTGGGGCATGGTCATCGGCTTGCCCAGCCTGATCTTCATGGTCGCCATCAGCGCGCTGGAACTGCTGGTCGCCGGCATTCAGGCTTACGTCTTTGCATTGCTCACTTCGCTTTACATCAGCGATGCGGAAAACCTTCACTAACAACGATTTAACAGGAGAATACCAATGGAAGCAGAAGCTGCAAAGCTGCTTGGAGCAGGACTGGCCGCAATCGGTGCGGGTTTGGCATCGATCGGCGTGGGCAACGTGTTCGCCAAATATCTGGAAGGCGCGCTACGTAATCCCGGTGCCGCCGACGGTCAGCAGGGCCGTCTGTTCATCGGTTTCGCCGCTGCCGAATTGCTCGGCCTGCTGGCGTTCGTGATCGCCATCCTGCTGATCTTCCAATAAGCCATTCGTCCACTGGGCGGGCGCAGCGGGTTCGCCCGTCGCACCCGTCCGGTCGCGTATTCCCCGTCAGTTCGACGCCATAACGGGCCGTATCCATGCCGCAGATCGATCAAATCGCCAGCACCTATTCCAGCCAGATTTTCTGGCTGCTGGTGTTCTTCGGCGCTGTGTTCGTCGTCGTGGGGCGGGGCATGGTCCCAAAGATCATGGACACCGTCGGGCAGCGCGACAGCCAGATCGCAGACGATCTGGCGGCTGCCAAGGCGGCGCGCGACCGGGCGGACGAACAGGAAGAAGCCTGGCGCGTGCGTGAAAACGACAATCGCGCCGCCGCCCAAGCCATCATCGCGAAGGCGAAAGTGGATGCAGCTGCCCGGAACGACAAGAAGCTGTCTGCAGCGCAGGCCCGGCTGGACAAGAAGCTGCACGATGCGGAAGCGGAGATCGACAAGGCGCGCATTTCCGCGCTGACCGAAGTCGAACAAGTCGCGGCCGATGCAGCGCAGGATATCGTGCAACGGCTGGCTGGCGTATCGGTCAGCGCCGCCGCCGCCGAAACCGCAGTGAAGGAGGCTATGGCCCATGGCGCCTGAAGTCTTTGCCACCGACGCACCCGAAGCGATCACCGAAGTCGATGCATCCGGCGCGAACCATGTCGATCCCGAATTGTGGGGACAGGCCCCGTACCAGGTCGTCGCCTGGGCGATGCTGCTGCTGATATTGATCATGGTGTGGAAAAAAGTCCCCGGATCGATCGTGGGCGGGCTGGACAGGAAAATCGCCGATATCCGCGATCAGCTGGCCGAAGCGAAGGCATTGCGCGGGGAGGCGGAAGCTTTGCGCGACGAATATGCCACGAAAATCGCCGGGGCCGAGAAGGACGCCGAAGCGATGATCGAAAACGCCCGGACGGAAGCGGATGCAATTCTGGCCCGCGCCGAAGTCGATGGGCAGGACATGGTCGATCGCCGCAAACGTATGGCTCAGGACAAGATCGCCGCTGCCGAACGCGACGCGCTTGGCGCAAGTCCGAGCGAAGGCGGCGGAGGCGGCGACAACCGCATCGCGCAGCCTGATTGCCCAGAACCACAATGCCGATGCCGATCGCAAGCTGGCGGACAGCTTCATTTCCAGCATTTAACCCAGGCGCCGGTTTTGCGCTTAGGGCGTGAACACGACTTTCCCGACCAGTTGCCGGTTCGCCATCGCATCGAACCCTTCGCGCCATGATGCCAGCGGCAGGACGCGGTCGATCGCGGGGGTGATCCGACCGTCGGAAGCCAGCCTGCCGACCGCATCTGCTATCGCCCGGCCGCGTTCGGGAAAGCGGCGGGCATATTCGCCCGCTCTTACCCCGACGATCGAAAATCCTTTGATTAAGGGGATGTTGGCGGCGAACCGTAGGGATCGTGCCACCGGCGAAACCGACCACCATCAGCTTCCCACCGAAGGCCACGCAGCGGGTGGATTCTTCGAACACCTCCCCGCCGACAATGTCGCATACGATATCCGCCAGCTTGCCGCCGGTAATCTCCGCGACCTGTTCCCTGAAATCGGCCCTTGGCTTCGATGATGGCGTCGGGCGCGGCCCGATCGCGAATGCGGACCATCTTTTCCGGCGATCCGGTGCTGGCGATGACGCGCGCGCCCATCGCTTTGGCCAGATCGACCAACGCCAGTCCGACCCCGCCGCTTGCCCCGTGGACCAACACCCATTGGCCGGGCTGTATATCGCCCAATTCGACCAGAGTGGTGTAGGCGGTGACATAGGCGGTGCTCAGGCTGGCTGCCGCAATGTCCGAAAGCGCCGGTGGAATGTGCCTAAGCCGATCGGACGGCAAGACGGTGTAATCGGCGAAACAACCGGTCTTCGCGCCGCCCATGACCCGGTCGCCCTTTGTAAAAGGCGACCCGGCCTCCGCCTCAACCACGATGCCGGCCATCTCCATGCCCGGTATGAAAGGCACGGTGGGTTTGAACTGATATTCGCCGCGCGTCATCAGCAGGTCGGGAAAGTTGAGCGAGGCCGCCTCGACCCGGACCAGCACCTCCCCGGCAGCGGGGACCGGCACGGGTGTGTCCGCCAGTCCAACTCCGCTCAAATCCGGGGACAGCGCATTGACCCGCAGAGCCTGCATCGGGCTAGAACGCGTCCTTCGCCGCTCGCAACGCCGCGAACGTATCGTGATCCGCAGGCCCACCCCATTTCGCTTTCAGAGAGGGGGCGTCGGCGCGCAGGAACGGATTGGTCGCCAATTCGCGTTCCAGCAACGTCGGGACGGTCGCCTCCTCGCGCGATCGCTTGGCGGCAATCTCGTCGCAATAATTCTGCAAGGCGGCATTGCCCGGATCGGCGTGGATCGCGAACTTCGCGTTCGCCGCTGTGTATTCGTGCGCGCAATAGAGCATGGTTTGCGGCGGCAAAGCCTTGATACGCAACAGGCTGTCCCAGAACTGCTCCGCCGTCCCTTCGAACATGCGCCCGCATCCAAGGGCGAACACGCTGTCGCCGACGAAGGCGATGTCGCTTGCGGGCAAGTGGTATGCGATATGGCCATGAGTGTGCCCGCCGACGTCGATCACGTCGGCCCTATGGTCGCCCAGATGCACGGCATCGCCGCCCGACAATGCACGATCGACGCCGGGAATGCGCGCCTCTTCCGCTGCCGGGGCCGCGATCGTGCAGCCGGTCGCCTCCTTTATCGCGAGGTTTCCACCGGCGTGATCGGGATGCCAGTGGGTGTTCCAGATCTGCGTGATCCGCCATCCCAACTTGTCAGCCTGCGCCAGATACTCATCGGCATCGGGCGTATCGATGGCGGCGGTTTCACCGCTGGCGGGATCGTGCAGCAGGAAGCCGTAATTGTCGGACAGGCAGGGGAACTGGTGAACTTTCAACATGCCCCCATCGTAGGATGGATCGCGGACGTAGGAAAGGCCCGCCTGCTCTGACGAGCGGGCGGGCCTTTCCCGTGATCGATCCCCGGCGCGCACCGGGGATTTGCGTTAGTCTCAGTCGTCGCTTTTCTTCAAGGCGGCGCCCAGGATGTCGCCCAACGATGCGCCCGAATCGGACGAACCATATTGTTCGACTGCCTGCTTCTCTTCGGAGATCTGGCGTGCCTTGATGCTGAAGTTCGGCTTCTTGGACCGGTCGAACCCGGTGACCATCGCATCGAACTTCTGGCCCGACTTGAACCGATCGGGGCGCTGTTCGTCGCGGTCGCGGCCAAGGTCGGACCGTTTGATGAAGCCGGTCGCGCCGTCTTCGCCGACCTGGACCTCCAGGCCGCCGTCGCGCACTTCCAGCACGGTGACGGTGACGACTTCGTTGCGGCGAAGCGAACCGCCCGCCGCGCTGCCTTCTGCCGATGGCGCGCCCTTTTCCAGCTGCTTCATGCCCAGGCTGATGCGTTCCTTTTCAGGATCGACGTCGAGCACGACGGCTTCGACTTCCTCGCCCTTGCGGTGCAGCGCCAGCGCATCTTCGCCCGAAATGCCCCATGCGATGTCGGACATGTGGACCATGCCGTCCACATCGCCTTCGAGGCCGATGAACAGACCGAATTCGGTCGCGTTCTTGACTTCGCCGGTGACTTTCGTGCCGACCGGGAAACGGTCCGCGAAATCGTCCCACGGGTTGCCCTGGGCCTGCTTCAGGCCGAGCGAAATGCGGCGTTTTTCGGAATCGACTTCCAGCACGGTGACTTCGACTTCCTGCGATGTCGAAACGATCTTGCCGGGATGGACGTTCTTCTTGGTCCAGCTCATTTCGGAGACGTGGACCAGCCCTTCGATACCGGGTTCCAGTTCCACGAACGCGCCGTATTCGGTGATGTTCGTGACGGTTCCGGTCATCTTCGCATCGACCGGATATTTCGCGCCGACGCCATCCCACGGATCGCTTTCCAGCTGCTTCATGCCCAGCGAAATGCGCTGCGTTTCCTGATTGATCCGCACGATCTGCACCTTCACGGTCTGACCGATCTCGATCAGTTCGCTGGGGTGGTTGACCCGCTTGTAGCTCATGTCGGTGACATGCAGCAGACCGTCGATTCCGCCGAGATCGACGAAAGCGCCGTAATCGGTGATGTTCTTGACCACGCCGTCGATGATCTGGTCTTCCGCCAGATCGCCGATCAGTTCGCTGCGCTGTTCAGCGCGCGTTTCTTCCAGCACGGCGCGGCGGCTGACCACGATGTTGCCGCGGCGGCGATCCATTTTCAGGATCTGGAACGGCTGCGGTTCTTCCATCAGCGGCGTTACATCGCGCACGGGCCGGATATCGACCTGGCTGCCGGGCAGGAACGCCACGGCACCGTCCAGATCGACGGTGAAACCGCCCTTGACCCGGCCGAAGATGCGGCCATCGACGCGCTTGCCTTCGCCGAATTCGTTTTCCAGCTTGTCCCAGGCGGCTTCGCGCCGGGCGCGGTCGCGGCTGAGCATCGCTTCGCCGTCGGAGTTTTCCACGCGATCGACGTAGACTTCGACTTCATCGCCGACCGACAGGCCGTGATCGTCGTCGCCGCGAGCGAATTCCTTGAGATCGACGCGGCCTTCGGATTTGAGGCCGACATCGATGACGGCCTTGCCCGCCTCGATCAAAGTGACGGTGCCTTTCACGACGCGGCCTTCGAAGCCCTCGTCACCGGCGCCGCCCAGCTGTTCGTTCAGCATCGCTTCGAAATCGTCGCGAGTGGGCATTTCTGTTTGGTTGGCAGCAGTGGCCATAGGTTGGAGTTTCCTGAGTATGTGATACCGGCCGCCGGGTTGTGTCCCGGGGTCTTTTCTCCGCACCGGCGGGATTGCCGATCCGGGCCAAAAGGGCCGCATTCTTCCGCCCGGCCGGATGCCGCGCGAAAGGCCCGGCGGGCGGATGCCGTTCGGACCGGTCCGCCCTATGCCGCAATGCCCGAAATTGCAAGGCGATTCGCCGGGGCGAGGGCAGGGCGCGCGAGAATGCGGATAAGAGACATGGACCGCATGGACCACGGTCCAGGGCGAAAAGATTTCAGCGTCTGAAACGGCGCATTTACGGCGGATTGCTAAGGTTTCGGGGGCGGGCGACATGGCGAAGCAATGCCCGATCCGCCGCCTGTAGGACAGGGCAACGAAAGTGGGGTGGGCTACCCTCGCGCCCCGGCCGCCTCCACCGCCTCGACCGCGCGCGCGATCGCTGCGTCACGGTCCAGCACGGAAGTGTCGATCGTCACCGCGTCGGGTGCAGCGATCAGCGGTGCATCCTTGCGTCCCGTGTCGCGCGCGTCGCGGCGGCGCAGATTGTCGGCGATCTCCGCCAGGGTGGTGGCGATACCGCGATCCTGCATTTCAGCGAAGCGCCGCTGCGCGCGTGCCTCCACCGTGGCGACCACGAACAGCTTGACCCCTGCATCGGGCGCGATGACCGTGCCGATGTCCCGGCCATCCAGCACCGCGCCGCCGGGTTGCCGCGCAAAACTGCGCTGCCGTTCCAACAGGGCCGCGCGCACGGCGGGATGGATGGAGACGCGCGACGCCAGGCCGCCGACATTCTCGCTGCGCAGATCGGGGTTTTCCAGCGTCGCATCGTCGAAAGCGCAGCCGGTCAGGGCATCGTCGGCGGCATCCGGGTCGCCGCCATTCGCCGCGACTTGCCAGCCGACGGCGCGATAGAGCAGTCCGGTATCGAGATGCGGCACGCCGAAACGTGCGGACAAGAGCCCGTGCGATGGTCCCCTTGCCCGATGCGGTCGGGCCATCGACGGCGATGATCATGTCTGCGCCTTTTGCACGAGGGATCGTCGGGCCATCAGCGCGCGGAACAGCCCGAACAGGGCGATGCCCATCCACACGATTTCGAGCACCAGCGTCGGCAGATTGAAGTTCACCATCAGCGATACCGTGAGAAGAGCCGCTCCCAGAAAATTGACGAGGTTGAACAGCACCATGTTCATGTCCTTCACGACATTGCTGTAGGCGAAGGCCGCGACGATGCAGAAACTGCCGGCAAAGCCGACCAGATCGGCGGTGAATGACGATATGGGGATCACGGGATGGCTCCGACGGATTGCAGCAGCGTTTGAAAATCGGGGAAACTGGTGGCGATCGGGCGGGCATCGTCGATCGTGACACCGGTGCGGCTGACCAGTCCGGCAACGGCCATGCTCATGGCGATACGATGGTCGAGATGCGTCGCGATGGGCTGCGCCGTTCCGGGCAGCGGCGCGCCGCCCGTTCCCGCTATCGTCAGACCGTCGGCATGTTCTTCCACTCGCGCCCCGGCCAGAGTCAGCGCAGCGGCCATGGTGGCCAGCCGGTCGGATTCCTTGACGCGCAATTCCTCCAGCCCGGATGTGGTCGTGCGCCCTTTCGCCATCGCCGCTGCGACGAACAGGATCGGAAACTCGTCGATCATCGCAGGCGCAAGGGCGGGGTCCACATCCATTCCCGTCAGCGCGGAATGGCGCACCTGCAGATCGGCGACCGGTTCTCCGCCCACGTCGCGCGCGTTTCGTTCCACGATATCGCCGCCCATCGCGCGCAACACCGCGATCAGTCCGGCGCGCGTCGGGTTCAGGCCGACATTGCGGATGGTCATATCGCTGCCCGGCACGATCAGCGCCGCGACGATGAAGAACGCGGCGGAGGACGGGTCGCCCGGAATGTCGATGGTCTGCGGCTGCAGTTCCGCCTCCCCGCGCACCGCGATGATGCGGTCCCCGCCGACCTCCTCGACCGTCACGTCCGCGCCGAAGCCGCGCAGCATGCGTTCGGTATGATCCCGCGTGGCGACCGGTTCGATTACGGTGGTGATGCCCGGCGCGTTCAGCCCGGCCAGCAGGACGGCGCTTTTGACCTGGGCGGAGGCGACCGGCAGGCGGTATTCGATGGGAATGGCGGGCAGGCAACCTTCCACCATCAACGGCAGGCGTCCCGCAATCGCGGCGGTGAATTGCGCGCCCATCAGCGATAACGGTTCGATCACGCGGCCCATCGGGCGGGCCGACAGGCTGGCGTCGCCGATAAAATTGGCAGTGATGCCGTGGCTCGCGATCAGGCCCATCAGCAGGCGGGTGGACGTGCCGCTGTTCCCCATGTCGAGCGCGGTTTTGGGTTGCATCAGGCCGCCGACGCCCACGCCATGCACCACCCATTCGCCATCGTCGCGGCGTTCGATCGCAGCGCCCATCGCGCGCAGGGCGGCGGCAGTGGAGAGGACGTCTTCCCCCTCCAGCAACCCCGCTAATGCGGCTTTCCCCGACGGCCAGCGCGGACAGCATCAGCGCGCGGTGGCTGATGGATTTGTCGCCCGGCACGTCGATGGTACCGGTCAGCGGGCCAGACGCAGGTCGGACGTGGGATGCGGAGGGGCGGCCGAGGGGCCGAAAGTGATGGGCAGGGGGCGGGACATCGCGCGCCGCTTTGACACCGGCAATACCCTATGGCAAGGCGCGCCCGCATCGGTGGACCGTCGGCCTTTTTATTGCGCCGCCCGATCCCATATCGCAACAACGACACTTTACCGCCCGCGCGCAACCCGCGCCGGCAGCAGGCAAGGAAATATCATGGTCAAGCCAGAATGGGGCACCAAACGCAGCTGCCCGAAATGCGGCACGCGGTTCTACGATCTGGGCAAGGAAGATCCCGTCACCTGCATCGAATGCGGCGAGGAATGGAGCCCGGAGCCCGTGCTCAAGACCAAGCAGCCGATCCCGTTCGAAGAGAACGAGAAGAAGAAGGATGCCAAGGCCGACAGCGATCTGGCCGATGACGAGCTGGACGATGTCGACGACGAAGAGGATTCGCCGGACAACGACATCGATCTGGGCGGCGACGACGATCTGGGCGTCAGCAAGGGCAAAGGCGACGACGAGGCGCCCGAAAGCTGATGCGAAAGTTGACGGGCGAAAGCTGATCCTCTTTCCGCTTGCCATCTTTGCGATCGGGCGATAGGTGGCGCATCTTGATTTTCGGGGCCTTAGCTCAGCTGGGAGAGCGCAACACTGGCAGTGTTGAGGTCAGCGGTTCGATCCCGCTAGGCTCCACCAATATACTCCGGGTCGGCCCAGGCTGGGCTGCAGATTGCGCCTCATCGCGCTTCCGGTGCTTACGTAGCCAAGCTACGCTGCGCGCCGGGTCACGTTGAGACACGATTTTCGCGATCAGCCTGAACCGATCCGAAACATATTGGTTGCAGGTTTATAGTAAAGCCGATCCCCTTGGATCGCGCGCTGGCTGACGAGGTTTCGTCCGCCGGCGTTTTTGGCTTTGGCGCGAATGGCGTCGGTATCGAGGAGGAGCGCGCATGTTTAATTCCCTGTCCGATCGCCTCGGCAAAGTGTTCGACGGCCTGCGCGGTCGCGGTGCATTGCGCGAACAGGACGTGCGCGATGCGATGCGCGAAGTTCGGATCGCGCTGTTGGAAGCGGACGTCGCGCTGCCGGTCGTGCGCCGGTTCGTCGATGCCGTAACCGAAAAGGCGATCGGCGCGCAGGTGCTGAAATCCGTCACGCCGGGGCAACAGGTCGTCAAGATCGTCAATGACGAGCTGGTGCGGACGCTGGGCGGCGACGAAGAGGGCGGTCAGGCCGCCGTCGGGCTGACTTTGGATGCGAAGCCGCCGGTCGTCATCATGATGGTCGGCCTGCAGGGTTCGGGTAAAACGACCACCACCGCCAAACTCGCCAAGTTCATTCGCGAAAAGCACGGCAAGAAAGCGATGATGGCATCGCTCGACGTCAATCGTCCCGCCGCGCAGGAACAGCTGGCAGTGCTGGGCGAGCAGGTCGATGTCGCGACCCTGCCGATCGTTACGGGCCAGCAACCGGTCGATATTGCGCGCCGGGCATTGGGTGCGGCGAAGTTGCAGAACAGCGATGTCCTGCTGCTCGACACCGCCGGCCGTCTGCATGTCGATGAAGCGTTGATGGCGGAAATGAAGGCCGTTGCCGGCGTTTCCACGCCCACCGAAGTGCTGTTGGTGGTCGATGCGCTGACCGGGCAGGACGCGGTCAATGTCGCGCAGAACTTTTCGGGCGAGGTTCCGCTGACCGGCGTCGTGCTGACCCGGATGGACGGCGATGCGCGCGGCGGTGCGGCGCTGTCGATGCGCGCCGTCACGGGCAAGCCGATCAAGTTTGCCGGCACGGGCGAGAAGCTCGACGCACTGGAAGCGTTCCATCCCGGCCGGGTTGCCGACCGCATTCTGGGCATGGGCGATGTCGTATCGTTGGTGGAAAAAGCCGCCGCGACGATCAAGGAGGAAGATGCCGAGGCGCTGGCCGCCCGCATGGCCAAGGGGCAGTTCGACCTCAACGATCTTCGCATGCAGCTGAAACAGATGACCCAGATGGGCGGCATCGGGATGCTGGCGGGCATGATGCCGGGCATGAAGAAGGCGAAGGCGGCGATCGCGAACAGCGGCATGGACGACAAGGTGCTGGTCCATATGGATGCCATCATCGGGTCCATGACGGCGAAGGAACGCGGCAATCCGGCGCTGTTGAACGCGAAACGCAAGACGCGCGTGGCGGCGGGATCGGGCACGCAGGTTCAGGATGTGAACAAGCTGCTGAAGATGCATCAGGAAATGTCCCGCGCGATGAAACAGATCAAGAAGATGGGCGGACTGAAAGGTCTCGCATCGATGTTCGGCAAAGGCGGGCTGGAAGGCGCGCTGGGCGCGATGGGCGGCCCCGGCGGCGCGGCAGGCGGTATGGGTGGATTGCCGCCCGGACTGCCCGGACTTCCGAAGAAATAATTCAAATTCAGTAATCTCAATTCGAAAGGTAATACCCAATGGCAATTGCAATCAGACTTTCCCGTGGCGGCGCGAAGAAGCGTCCTTATTATCGTATCGTCGCGGCGGACAATCGCTCCCCGCGCGATGGTAAGTATCTGGAACAGATCGGCATCTACAACCCGCTGCTGGCCAAGGACGACGAAGACCGCGTGAAGATCGACGAAGATCGCGTGCGCTATTGGCTGGGCGTCGGCGCGCAGCCATCCGATCGTGTCGCCCGCTTCCTGGATGCCGCCGGTGTCCGCGAGCGCACCGCACGCAACAACCCGAACAAGGGCAAGCCGGGCGAAAAGGCCACCGAACGCGCCGAGGAAAAGGCCGAGAAAGCCACCGCTGCCGAAGAAGCCAAGAAAGCAGCCGACGAAGAAGCGAAAGCCGCCAAGGCCGCTGCCGCCGAAGAAGCGGCGAACGCGCCGAAGGAAGACGCCGCCGCTGCGGATGAAGGCAACGAGAACACTGCGACCGGTTCCGTCAAGACCGAAGAAACCGCCGAAGCCGTGGCGGATGCGGTTTCCGATGTCGTTTCCGAGGATGCAACCGCCCAGGATGCGGCCGCTGTTGCCGAAGAAATGAACGAAGGCGGCCCCGTTCCCGGCCCGACCGCCGGTCAGGAAGAGATGGAAAAGCAGGCCGAAACACCCAAGGCCGACGACAAGGCCGGCGAGAAGACCGCTGAGAAATCCGACGAGAAGCCGGAAGGCTGATCCTTGCCTGCCGACAAACCCGTAACTCTGGCCGCCGTTAAGGGCGCGCACGGGGTTACGGGCGAAGTGCGCCTGAAACTGTTCGGAGAAGGGGTGGCGGCGCTCAAACGCTATCGCTCCTTCAACGACGGCGCGCTGACGCTGACATCGATCCGCGACGACAATAAGGGCGGGGCGGTCGCGCGGCTGGATCGAGATCGCCGATCGCAACGCGGCGGAGGCGTTGCGCGGCACGGTTCTGACCATCGCCACTTCGCAACTGCCCGAACTGCCCGATGGCGAATATTACCATTCCGATCTGCTGGGTCTGGCCGCGATATCGCAAAGCGGCGAACCCATCGGCAAAGTGGTCGCGGTCGAAAATTTCGGCGCGACCGACATCATCGAAATCGAACGTCCCGGCGAAGGGGGGCAGGCGGGAAAACGGTTCATGATCCCGATGAGCCCGGCGGCCGTTGCGGACTGGAACGCGGCGACCCTTGTGGTGACGGACGATTTCGCCGATGTCTGACGGATGACCGCAAAACATTCCAGCACGCTCCCCGTTGCCATAGTCCAGGCCGCCCCGATCCCGCTGTGCATCGACGACGGTATCGGCAAGGCGGTCGATCTCGCCGCCCGCGCGATTGCGGACGGCGCGAAGCTGGTTGCTTTCGGGGAGACGTTTCTGGGCGGTTATCCCCTGTGGCTGGACGAAGCGCCCGGTGCTGCGTTGTGGGACCATCCGGGCACGCGCGCGCTCCATGCGATCATGCTGGAACAGGCGATCGTCGCGAATGACGAACGGCTGCTGCCGCTGCAGGAGCTGTGCGATGCGAACGATGCGTGCATTTCCATCGGCGCGCATGAACGGGTGCGGCAGAGCCTTTACAACAACCAGCTGCTGATGCGGCCCGGCCAACCGCCGCTCGACCATCGCAAGCTGGTGCCGACGCATGGCGAACGGTTGATCTGGATGCGCGGCGACGGTTCCACCGTGGGGGTGCATCAGGCGGAATGGGGCCGGGTCGGCAATCTGATCTGCTGGGAGAACTGGATGCCGCTGGCCCGTGCCGCGATGCACAATCTGGGCGAGACGGTGCATGTCGCGTCATGGCCGACCGTGCGCGAGGAATACGCGCTCAATTCCCGGCACTACGCGTTCGAAGGGCGCTGCTTCGTGCTGGCGGCCGGGCTGGTGCAGCACAAGGCCGATCTGTTCGACGGGCTGGAACGGGTCGGCGGCAACGGCGCGGCGCGCGAATTGCTGGAAACGATTGCCAGCGATGCTCTAAACAAAGGCGGCAGCTTCATCGCCGCGCCCGATGCGCGCGTTCTGGCACAGGCAGGCGACGGCGACGAAACGCTGCACGCGGAACTGGACCTGGCGGAAATCGGCGGCAATCTGGCGTCGCTGGACACGGACGGCCATTATTCGCGGCCCGATGTGTTCGAACTGTCGGTCGATCGCGGTGCGAAGGACGGGGTGGTCTGGGGCGATTGACCTGCAGCCTTCCGCTCCGTATATACAGCCCGTATATACAGGAGTAAGTCCCATGAGCGACGAGCCATTAGCCAAAGCATTTAAATCGGGTAATTCGACAGCCATCCGCATCCCGGCGGAACTGGCTTTGGAAATCGGTTCGCAATGGAAGCCGCATTTCAACGAGGCCGGGCAACTCGTCTTAACGCCGATCAAGCAAGAACCACGGCGGCTGGACATGAGTTTTGTCGGCCAAGGGTGCGGATTGAAGCCTTTCACGCTTGAAGAACGTATTATTCACTCGCGCCCGTCTGAAATGGCTATCGAACCCAACGCATGATGCCTCTTTTATACCTGCTGGACACGAACATCATCATTCTGGCAGTCGAGCGCGCCGATGGGAAAGTTCTCGAACGGTTGGCCCGAACGGACCCGGAGAAACTGGTAACTTCGGTTATTTGCCTGGCCGAAATATTACGGGGTTTGAACGGAAACCCGCCGCGGGGGTACGATATGTTGTTGTCGCAAATGAATGTTTCGCCTTTCAATACAGATGCCGCGCGTCAATATGCGACGCTGCCTTTCAAACGCCGGAGTTTCGACCGATTGATCGGCGCGCATACGCTCGCTTTGGGGGCGACGCTGGTGACGGCCGATATGTCCGATTTCGCCGATATTCCCGGCCTCGATATCGAAGACTGGACGCAGTGACCTTCGCCGCGACCATTCTCACGCTTTATCCCGAAATGTTTCCCGGACCGCTGGGCATATCGCTGGCGGGGCGGGCGTTGGAGGAGGCGAAGTGGTCGCTCGATACGGTACAGATCCGCGATTTTGCCACCGATAAACATAGTAAGGTCGATGATACTCCAGCGGGCGGCGGCGCGGGGATGGTGTTGAAAGCCGACGTGCTGGCTGGCGCGATCGATCATGCGCGGGCGAGACAGCCCGATGCGCCGGTTCTTGCCATGACGCCGCGCGGCAGACCGATCGATCAGACAGCGTATTCGCGAACTGGTCGCCGGGCCGGGCGTGACCATCCTGTGCGGCCGGTTCGAAGGGTTCGACGAACGTATCTTCGACGGCGCGCGATGTGGAGGAGGTGTCGCTGGGCGATATCGTGCTGTCGGGCGGCGAACCGGCGGCGCTGGCCATACTCGACGCTTGCATTCGCCTGCTGCCCGGCGTAATGGGCGCGGCTTCGAGTGGTACCGAGGAGTCTTTCGAAGAAGGGCTGCTGGAATATCCTCAATATACCAAACCACCAACGTGGGAAGGGCGCATGATCCCGCAAGTGCTGCGATCGGGGGATCATGCGAAGATCGCCGCCTGGCGTAAGTCGATGGCGGAAGATCACACCAGGTTACGCAGGCCGGATCTTTGGGAGCGTTACAATGACGCTCGGGTCCAGTCTGCCTCTGGCGCGCGGCGAATGAAGAAGGAATTGGGCCATGAACCTGATCCAGGAACTGGAAGCTGAAGCGATCAGCGCATTGGGGAAAGACATCCCCGCATTTCAGGCGGGCGATACCGTTCGCGTGGGTGTGAAAGTCGTCGAGGGCACGCGCGAACGTGTCCAGAATTTCGAAGGTGTCTGCATCGCCCGGTCGAACCGCGGCATGGGCAGCAACTTCACGGTCCGCAAAATGAGTTTCGGCGAAGGGGTGGAACGCGTGTTTCCGCTGTATTCGCCAACCGTGGACAGCCTGACCGTGGTGCGCCGCGGTATCGTGCGCCGCGCGAAGCTGTATTATCTGCGCGGCCTGACCGGTAAGCGTGCGCGTATTGCGGAACGCCGGGACAACGCGCCGCAAGAAATAATCGTTCGAATACAAAATTCGGGAAGGGGGCGCTGCGGGATGACCGGGGCGCCCCTTTTTCGTGGGCGAAGCGAGCCTGCACTTTTCGCTGGCCCTTTATTCGCTGATGCCATCACGCTACGCCCGGACGATCAAACAGGAAGGGTCCGATTTGCCATGCGTTTCGCCTTTGCAGCCATTGCTGCTCGCCGTACCACTACCGGCCATCGCGCAAGACCAGCCGATGAGCGTGGGCGAGGTGGAACAGCCGGGCGATCTGACGTTCGAGCGTGTCTTCGCCAGTCCCGGCCTGAACGGCGCGACGCCGCGCGGCATGAAACTGTCGCCCGATGGCCGCTATCTGACGTTGCTGCGCGGGCGCGATGGGGACAAGGACCGTTACGACCTGTGGGCCTATGATCGCGAGACGCAAGCGTGGTCGATGCTGGTCGATAGCGAAAAGCTGGGCAGCGGGCGGGCGCTGTCCGAAGATGAGAAGATGCAGCGCGAGCGCCAGCGGATCGGCAATCTGTCCGGTATCGTCAGCTATGACTGGACCGCCGATGGCACGGCGCTGCTGGTTCCGCTCGACGGCGATCTGTATCTGGCCGGACTGGACGGCAGCGTGCAGCGGCTGACCGATACGCCCGACAGCGAGCTTAACCCCAAGCTCAGCCCCGACAGCACCTATCTGTCCTTCGTACGCGATCGGCGGATGTGGGTCGGGCGCACCGGCGGCGATGCACGGCCGATCACGCCGAAGGAAAGCGAACTGATCCGCTGGGGCGAAGCGGAATTCGTCGCGCAGGAGGAGATGGGACGGCTGACCGGGTATTGGTGGTCGCCCGACGAAACGCGCATTGCAGTCCAGCGCACCGACGAAAGCCCGGTCGGCGTCGTGACGCGCGCGGCCATCGGCGCGACGGGGACGAAGGTGTTCGATCAACGCTACCCCGTGGCGGGCAGCGACAATGCGGTGGTCGAACTGTTCGTGATGGATCCCGATGGCGGCAACCGGGTGAAGGTCGATCTGACGGCACATCGATTGCCGCAGTTCTACGATCCTGAAAACCCGAACGATTTCTACCTCGCGCGCGTCGATTGGTCCCCCGACGGCGCGTTGTATGTCCAGCGTCAGAACCGCGCGCAAGACTGGATGGACGTTCTTAAAGTCGATCCGAAAACCGGCCGCACGCAGATCGCGATCCAGGAAGAAGATGCGATGACGTCGAAAGTCGGGCGCGGAAAATACTGGATAAACCTATCGGACAATTACCGGTTTCTGAAGGACGGATCGCTGCTGTGGTGGTCCGAACAAAGCGGGTTCGGGCATCTCTATCTTTACGGCGCGGAGGGCGATCTCACCGCGTCTTCCCGGCTTACGAAAGGGCAGTGGGCCGTCACCAAACTTGTCGGTATGGACGAAGAAGCGGGGCGGATTTTCTTCACCGCCACCAGCGAAGACGATGTGCTGGAGCAGCACGTCTATTCCATCGATCTGGCGCGCGGCGATGATGGCAGCGGGCTGGTCCCGCAACGGCTGACGCAAGCGGGCTTCACGCACACCGCATCGATGGACGAAAACGGGCAGACGCTGTTGATTTCGCGGTCGTCCCCGTCGCAGCCGCCGCAGAGTTATCTTGCCGATCAGGAGGGCAATCGGCTGGCCTGGATCGAGGAGAATGCGGTTGCAGGCGACCATCCCTACGCACCGCACCTGGCCAGTCACGCAATCCCGGAATTCGGCACGATCGCGGCGGAGGATGGCACGGAGCTCCACTGGCGGATGATCAAACCGGTGATGGAGCCGGGCAAGAGATATCCTGTGTTCTTTGCCCATTACGGCGGACCGCACGTCCAGGTGGTGAACCGCGCATGGGGCGGAGCGCTGGAACAGGCGATCGTCGATCGCGGTTATATCTATTTCGAGATCGACAATCGCGGCAGCGACAATCGCGGGGTCGCCTTCGAACAGCCTTTGCGCAAAGCGATGGGCGGCGTCGAGGTGACCGACCAGAAAGCGGGCGCGCAATATCTCCGATCCCTGCCGTTCGTCGATGCGGACAAGATCGCGACCTACGGCTGGTCCTATGGCGGGTATCTGACCCTGAAACAGCTGCAGGCCGATCCGGGCCTGTATGCCGCCGGCATTGCAGGCGCGCCGGTTACGAAGTGGGAACTGTACGATACGCACTACACCGAACGGTATATGGGCGACCCGCGCATCGTACCGGAAGCTTACGAACAAGCGAGCGCCATTCCCGATGCGGCCAGGATCGCCGATCCCCTGCTGCTGATCCACGGCATGGCGGACGACAATGTGGTGTTCGAAAACTCATCCGAACTGATTGCCGCATTGCAGGAAGGCAACCGGCCGTTCGACATGATGCTGTATCCCGGCCAGACGCACAGCGTCGGCGGGGAGCGCATCAGCCCGCATATGTGGAACAGCATCTTCCGCTTCCTGGAAGCGAACGGCGTGACGCCGCCCGATTAACTGTCAGCGCAGCCATTTGAGCACGGTCGTGGCCACTGCATCGGGGGCCTCCACCTGCGGGTAATGGCCGACATTCGGCAACAGCTTCTCCCGCGCATTGGGCAGGGTTTCGCGCCATTTGCGCCAGGCATGCTCGCCGGAGACCGGGTCCAGCGCGCCGTTGATCAGGCCGATGCGACCTTGCGCCTCTGTCAGAGCGCCGACCCAACGCGTTTCGTGGCGGCGGCGGTCGGCGATGTAATGCAGCAGCTTGTGGAATATGCGGTGGCCGTCCCGTTCCACGATCAGCGACCAGAACTCGTCCAATTCGCGTTCGCTGGGCTGTGTGTCGGGGCCGAACACGGCGGAGAAACTTGTGCCGAACCGCGCCCGGTTCAACAATCGGCCGACCAGAAAACCGATAGGGGAAACGCCCAGCCGCTGCATCGGGCGGGGGCGATGCTGGTCGGGGAAGATTCCGCCATTCAGAAATACCACTTGGTTCAGACCGGGCGCGCCGCTTCCTTCCAACTGCCGCGCCAATATTTCCTGCCCCACGGACACGCCGTAATCATGCACCAGCAGGTCGAATTCGCGAATGCCGAGTTCCCGCAGCAGCGCCAGCTGCATGTCCGCCTGTCGATGGATGGAATAACCGCCGCGCGGTTTGTCCGACAGGCCGAACCCGATCATGTCCGCAGCGATCAGCGAATGGCGCGCGCCGAGCCTGTCCCACACCGCCGCCCAATCCCATGACGCCGTGGGGAAACCGTGCACCAGCACCAGGGGCCGCTCCGAACGATCACTCGAACCGCGCTCCGAACCGCCCCCTGAACCACTGCGCCAATACGCAATCCGATGCCCTTCGAATGCGAAGTACTGCGCCCGCGCGCGCCAATCGGCCAGTTCCTGTCGCATTCGCTATCCCCCAGGCAAATGAAAGTGCGTGGTCGGACACGATTACGCTGCTAAGGCCGGGCGTGACAGAAAAATTCGGCTTGCGGAGTGAATGAATGGGCTATCGGGTGGTAATCGTCGGCGCGACGGGCAGTGTCGGGCGCGAGATGATGGCGGTGCTGGCGGAACGCGAATTTCCGATCGACGAAGTGGCCGCCGTCGCCAGTTCCCGTTCCCACGGCAGCGAGGTCGAATTCGGCGACACGGGCAAGATGCTGAAATGCAAGAATATCGAACATTTCGATTTCGCCGGCTGGGATATCGCCCTGTTCGCCGCCGGGTCTGCCGTGGCGAAGGATTACGCGCCCAAGGCAGCAAAGGCGGGCTGCGTGGTGATCGACAACAGCTCGCTTTACCGCATGGACCCCGACGTGCCGTTGATCGTGCCCGAAGTGAACCCCGACGCGATCGACGGGTATGCAAAGCGCAATATCATCGCCAATCCCAATTGTTCGACCGCGCAGCTGGTGGTTGTGCTGAAACCCCTGCACGATGTGGCGACCATCAAACGGGTGGTGGTCGCGACCTACCAATCCGTGTCCGGCGCTGGGAAAGCGGGGATGGACGAATTGTTCGAACAGAGCCGCGCGATCTTCGTGGGCGACGCGGTGGAGCCGCGCACTTTTACCAAACAGATCGCCTTCAACGTCATCCCCCATATCGACGAATTCCTGGACGATGGATCGACCAAGGAAGAATGGAAGATGGTCGTCTGAAACCAAGAAGATCATGGGCGCGAAGATCAAGCTGAGCGCGACCTGCGTGCGCGTGCCGGTGTTCGTCAGCCATTCCGAAGCGGTCAATATCGAATTCGAACGCGAACTGTCGGCGGCGGATGCACAGGATATTCTGCGCGAGGCGCCCGGCATCATGCTGATCGATAAGCGCGAGGACGAAGGTTACGTCACCCCGGTCGAGGCGGCGGGCGACAGCGCCACCTATGTCAGCCGGGTGCGTGACGATCCGACGGTCGATAACGGCATTGCATTGTGGTGCGTGTCGGACAATCTGCGCAAGGGCGCGGCGCTGAACGCGGTGCAGATCGCGGAATTGCTGGGTCGGCGGCATTTGAAGAAGGGGTGATGGCGATGGTGCGGCAGGCGAAAACGGGCGCGGCGTTGGCGCTGGCGCTGGCAATCGGGGCATGTTCCGCGCCGCCGGGCACATCGCCGACGGAACGCAATTCGCAATTGGCGCCGCCGGGCACGTCCAGCGAAGAAAGCGGCATGGTTCGTCTGTCGGGCGAAGATATCCGCACCACCGGGCCGGACGGCGAGCGGATCGCTTTCGGGGCGGAACGCATCTTTACCGAACGCGTGTTGGGCGACGTTCTCGGCAGCGATATCGTGCGCGCCACCAATCGCCAATGCGGTGCGGGGCCGGTCGAAACCAGCGCGTTCGATGGTGGGCTGACCCTGAATTTTCAGCGCGGCTATCTGGTCGGCTGGTTCCTTCGCGAAGGGGGTGCGGGCAGCCGCATCGCCACGGCGGAGGGGATCACCGTGGGCAGTCCGATCGCGGATGCGCGCAAGGTCTATTCCATCGATCCGATCGAGGGCAGCACGCTGGGTTCGGAGTTTTCCACCGACGAGGGCTTCGGCGTGATCGTGACCGATACGGACAATGTGGATGAGGGCGAACGCCGCATCGCGCAGCTTTACGCCGGTACGAACTGCTTCGCGCGATGAGCGCGCATGTCCTGCAGGCCGACCTCTATTTCAGTTTCCGGTCGCCTTACAGCTATCTGGCGGTGGGGCGGTATCGCGAGATCGCAGCAGCGCATCATCTGGAACTGACCTTGCGCCCGGTCTATCCGCTGGCCGTCCGACAGCCGGATTTCTTTAAGACAAACCACCCGAACTGGCTTCCCTATACCATGCGCGACATGATGCGCGTGGCGCAGTTTCACGCCATCCCCTTCGGCGCGCCGAACCCCGACCCCATCGTGCAGGATATGACGACCGGCGCGATCGCCGCCGATCAGCCGAATATCGAACGCATCACGCAGCTGGGCCAGGCAGCTGCCGATCTGGGCGACGGAGTCGCTTTCGCGCATGAGGCAGGGCAGTTGATATGGGGCGGGCAAGCCGGCTGGAACGAAGGCGACCATCTGGCGCAGGCCGCGCTGCGGGCGGGGCTGGACTTCGCCGCGATGGAACGCATGGTCGCGGAGCATTCCGATGAATTGAACCGGAAGATCGCGGGCAACCAGCAGGCGTTGGAAGATGCCGGCCATTGGGGCGTGCCGACCCTGGTGTTCGACGGCGAACCGTTCTTCGGTCAGGACCGCATCGAAATGGCGCAATGGCGGATGGAACAAAAAGGGCTGACCGCGCGATGACCGAACCGACGACGAGCATGGTCGCATCCTTCGACGGGGCGCGAACTTGCGGTGCATCGGATGGGGCCACAGCGCGACAACGCGCGGCAGGTGCTGATGTTGCACGGTCTGTTCTCCAATTCCGAGATGAACTGGCTCCGGTTCGGCCATGCGCGCAAACTGGTGGAGGCGGGTTTCGGCGTTGCGATGCTCGATCTGCGCGCGCATGGCGACAGCGCGAAGCCCGACGATGCGGCTTCCTATCCAGACGATGTGCTCGGCCGCGATGTCGCAGCGGTCGTGGACGCGCTTGGCCTCGATGATTACGATCTGGTCGGTTTTTCGCTCGGCGCGCGAACGGCGGTCCGCGCCATCATCAACGGGGCGATGCCGCGCCGCTTGGTGTTGGGCGGCATGGGGCTGGAAGGGTTGGCGGGATGGACCGACCGGGCCGCGTTTTTCATCGATGCGATCGACCGGTTCGACACTGTCAAGCGCGGCGATCCGGCATTTTTCGCCGTGCAGTTCATGAAAACGATGCAGGTGGACCGCCCCGCCGCGCGCCTGTTGCTGCAATCGGTCGCGGATACCGCTCCCGAACGCCTGAGCGCCGTTGCGATGCCGACCGCCGTGGTCTGCGGCGCGGATGATACCGACAATGGCAGCGCGCGGAAATTGGCGCAAACCCTGCTCGATGCGCGCTATATCGAAGTGCCGGGCACACATATGAGCAGCGTCGCGGATGGAGCGATGGGGGACGCGATCGCTGCGTTCCTGACAGCGCAGCCGTAATCCCCCGCGACGATGCGGCTGCTCGCTTGATATGGGCGCATCAATGGTTCAGACCCCGACACGCAATTTTCGATCCGTTCAACACAGGATTTCGTGCCCATGAAGTTTCGTTCCGTCGCCCTGACCGCGCTTGCAATATCGCTCGCCACGCCCGCTTACGCCAATCATCACGGCGGCGAAAACGAAGCGGCGATGCCCGCCATGACCGCCGAGGGCGCGGCGGATTGGGTCGCATCGGTCGAAAACGACCTGTTCGATTTTTCGATCGAGGCGGGCCGGGTCTATTGGGTCAATTCCACCTATCTCAATCAGGATACCGATGCGATGGCCGCGCAGATCGGGGCGGAGGGGACGGAAAAATCCGTCAAATACGCTCTGGAAGCGGCCAAGTTCGCCAGCCTTCCCGGCCTCGATCCGGTGGTGAAGCGCAAGCTCGACATCCTTCGCAACGGCATCGTCCTGCCCGCGCCCACCACGGCAGGGGCCGCGACCGAATTGAACCGGATCGCGACCGATCTCAATTCGCAATATGGCCGGGGCAAGGGGACGCTGAACGGTCAGCCCATCAACGGCTCCGACATCGAAGCCGAAATGGGCAACATCGATCGCACGCCTGCGGAACTCAGCGAGATGTGGGCGAGCTGGCACACGCAGGTCGGCGCGCCGATGAAGGATGATTACGCCCGCATGGTCGCCATCGCGAATGACGGCGCGAAGGAACTGGGCTTCACCGATGTCGGTGCGATGTGGCGTTCGGGCTACGACATGCCGGCGGACGATTTCGCCGCGGAAACCGAACGGCTGTGGTCCGAAGTCAAACCGCTTTACGATGCGCTCCACACCTACACCCGCGCCAAGCTGAACGCGAAACACGGCGACGCGGTGCAACCTGCCACCGGCCCGATCCGCGCCGATCTGCTGGGCAATATGTGGGCGCAGGAATGGGGCAATATCTATCCCATCGTCGCGCCGGAGGGGGCGGGCGACATCGGTTACGATTTGACCGACCTGATCGCGAAGAAGGGGTATTCCGAAGTCGATATGGTGCGCGTGGGGGAAGGGTTCTTCTCCTCGCTCGGTTTCGATCCGCTGCCCGAAACGTTCTACGAACGCAGCCAGTTCGTGAAGCCTGCCGATCGCGAAGTCGTATGCCATGCCAGCGCCTGGGATATCGACAACAAGGACGATGTGCGGATCAAGATGTGCATCAAGAAGAACGCCGACGATTTCGTCGTCATCCATCACGAACTCGGCCACAATTACTATCAGCGCGCCTATAAAGAGCAGGACTATCTGCATCTGAACGGCGCGAATGACGGCTTCCACGAGGCGATCGGCGACATGATCGCGCTGAGCATCACGCCCGAATATCTGGTGCAGATCGACATGCTGGACCGTGCGGACGTTCCGGGCGAGGACAAGGATATCGGCCTGCTGCTGCGTCAGGCGATGGACAAGGTCGCGTTTCTCCCTTTCGGTCTGTTGGTCGATAAATGGCGCTGGGGCGTGTTCGACGGTTCGATTGCGCCCGCGCAATACAATGCCGCCTGGCATGATCTGAAACGCGAATATCAGGGTATCACTCCGCCGGTGGCGCGCCCCGCCGATGCGTTCGATCCCGGTGCGAAGTTCCATGTGCCGGGCAACACGCCCTACACCCGCTATTTTCTGGCGCGCATCCTGCAATTCCAGTTCTACAAGGCCGCTTGCGACCAGGCGGGCTGGACCGGACCGCTGCATCGCTGTTCCTTCTACGGCAACGAAACGGTGGGCGAAAATCTGAACGCGATGCTGGAACTGGGCGCGTCCAAACCGTGGCCCGACGCGCTCGAAGCCTTCACCGGTACGCGCGAAATGAGCGGCACGGCGATGATCGAATATTTCGCGCCCCTCATGGCTTGGCTGGAAGAACAGAACGAAGGGCAAGAGGCCGGTTGGTGAACGGAATGCCAGGGGCATCATGCGGCGGCGCTTCAGGACCGCATTGGTTCTGCTGGCTGCTCCCCTATCGTTGACCGGTTGCGCCGTATCGGATGATGCGCCGAAAGCGGGTGCTGTGCCGGAAGACGCGGTAGGCACGTTGTTCGTTGCGAACAAACGTGGCGATACGCTGTCGCAGATCGATCTGGCGGACGGGCAGGAACGATTCCTCGTATCCGCTTGCGCCGATCCGCACGAATTGGCGATGTCGCCCGATGGCCGGCACGTTGCCCTCGCCTGCTATGGCGGGTCGCAGATCATCGTTTACGAAACCGCGCGCAGCACGGTCGCGGTTCGCATCGCCCTGGGCGAAAACGCGCGGCCGCACGGGATCGTCTGGCATGCGAACGGCTCGATCTACGCCACGGCGGAGGGGCGCGATGCGATCTACCGCATCGACAATCCGCTGTTGGCGCAGATAGTCGTCCGCGAATTTTCCACCGGGCAGAAGGGCAGCCATATGCTCGCCGTATCGTCCGATGGACGCAACGCCTGGACCGCAGATCTGGGCGCGGGGACCATTACTCTGCTCGACCTCACCGGGTCCGCCGCCCCGCGATCGGTCGCGATCGGCAAGGAACCCGAAGGCATCGCGCTGACGCCGGACGATGGGGCGTTATGGGTTTCTGCGCGCGGAGAGGATCGTGCTTACGAACTCGACCCGAGGACGCTGGCCGTGCGGCGGTCGGTCGCCACCGGGGCGTTCCCCTTGCGCCTCGCCATCAGGCCGCAGGGCGACGTTGCGATCACATCGAACCTCGCCGACGGGTCGCTTTCCGTGATCGACCTGTCTTCGGCCACGATATTGCGGACCATCGCGGTGTCCAGTCCAGCGGAAGCGAAACGTCGCCAGCAGGTTACGGTCCTGTGGTCCTCTGGCGGCGATACGATCTATGTCGCGGAAACCGGCACGAACACCGTCGCGCAGATCGATTACGGCAGCGGCCGCCTGGTCCGCCGGATCGCTGCCGGCGATGGCGGTGACGGTCTGGCCGTAAAGGGACCGACGGATGGCTGATCGTGCAAAGGACAGACCCATCGTCGGCTGGCGCGAGGTTGTCGCGCTCCCCGAATTGGGCGTCATCGGCATCCCGGCCAAGATCGACACCGGTGCGCGCACGTCTTCGTTGCATGCCGTCAATATCGATCTCTTCGACCGCGATGGAGAGGAGGTCGCCCGCTTCGATCTCGATTTCGGCGGCGGGCAGCCCTATCGCCATTGCGAGGCCGTGCGGGTCGCACATCGGTTCATCACCAGCAGCAACGGTGTCGCCGAAGAACGGTTGATCGTAAAGACCATGCTGGCGATGGGGGGCGAACCGTTCCGCGTCGAATTTTCTCTGGCGGATCGGTCGGATATGGTATTCCCCATGCTGGTTGGGCGTACCGCACTCAAAGGCAGATTTCTCGTCAATCCCGGCCGGTCCTACCTCGTTTCGGACCGCGCAGATGCAAAGGAAGAATTCCTATGAAAATTGCCATGCTGGCGCGCAACGCCAATCTCTATTCCCACAAACGGTTGGTGGAGGCGGCGGAACAGCGCGGCCATACGCTGGATATTTTGAACACCACGCGCTGCACGGTGAACATCGCCAGCCATCGCCCGACCGTGACGTATAAGGGGGAAACGCTGTCGGGTTACGAGGCGGTTATTCCGCGCATCGGCGCATCGATCACCAGTTACGGTCTGGCCGTGCTGCGCCAGTTCGAAATGGGCGGGGTATGGTCCTTGAACGAAAGCGTCGCGATCGGGCGCAGCCGGGACAAATTGCGCTCGACCCAGATCATGGCGAAATACGGACTTGGCCTGCCGCTGACCGCCTATGCCAACGATCCCAAGCAAGCCGAACAGATCATCAAAGCCGTGAACGGGCCACCGGTGGTCATCAAACTGCTGGAGGGGACGCAGGGCATCGGCGTGGTGTTGGCCGAAACGCTGAAAGGCGGCGCTTCGATCATCGAGGCGTTTCGCGGGGCGAACATCGCGATCATGGTGCAGGAGTTTATCAAGGAAGCGGGCGGGTCCGACATTCGCTGCCTGGTCGTCGGCGGAAAAGTCGTCGCGGCCATGAAACGGCAGGGCGCGGAAGGCGAGTTTCGCAGCAATCTGCATCGCGGCGGCAGCGCGCAACTGATCAAGATCACGCCGGAAGAACGCTCGACAGCAGTGCGCGCGGCCAAGTGCATGGGGCTGAACGTGTGCGGCGTCGATCTGCTGCGGTCCAATCACGGCCCGGTCATCATGGAAGTGAACTCCTCCCCCGGACTGGAGGGTATCGAAAACGCCACGGGCAAGGATATCGCCGGGCAGATCATCGAATTCATCGAAGGCCATGCGAAAAAGGGCAGCACCAAGACGAAGGGTGCGGGCTGACCCGTTCGCGCGGCTGGCGTTTCAGTGCGGATATGGGGTAGGGCCTGCTGCGACGCGGCACCGTTCGCTTATTTCATCGAAAATCAAGAAGCTATCTTATGTCCGACCTGACGCCGACCACCCTCGACGATGCAGACAAGGCGCGTCTGCGCGTCCTGTTGATCGCCAAGAACGCGCGGTGGGAAGGGGGGCTGCATCCCGAACATGGCAACCATGCCTATGTATCACCGCGAAATGCGCGAGATACTGGAACGGCTGGGGCTGAACCTGACCCTGTCCGAAGGGTTCGAGGTGCTGTTCGACAACCCGGAAGTGGATTTCGTTTTCCCGCTGCTGAATCGCGCAGGCTTCCTTAATTCCGAAATGCTATGTCCGCTGCTGTGCGAGCGGCTCGGCTTGCCCTATCTGGGGGCGACACCGATCGTGCGCGGGCTGGCCGATGACAAGCATCTTGCCAAACGCGCGGCGCAGGCGGCGGGGGTTGCAACCGCGCCCTGGGCAATTTTCCGCCGGGGCGCAGAGGTCGATCTGGCGCGTGTGCCGCAATCCGACCGGTTCGTTATCAAACCCAATGCGTCTTCCGCCAGTTGGGGAGTGAAGGATGCCACCGATCTTTCCGAGATCGAGGCGGCTGTGGCGGGTATTCACGCAATGGGCCATGATGCGTTGGTCGAACCGTTCGTGCCCGGCTGCGATTTGGAAGTGCCGGTGCTGACCATCGGCGGCGAACCGCGAATTATGCCGATGATCATTGTGCGGCAGAACGATCAGGCGCATTTGCGGACTTACGAAGAAAAGCGCGCCTTCGTCGAACACACGGCAAAATATTCGCTGGACGCGCTGGAAGATGCGGACATCACTGCGCGCGCTGGCGAACTGGCGGGCAAATTGTGGAAGGAATATCAGCCGTTCGATTACGGCCGGTTCGAATTCCGCGTCGACGAACGGACCGGCGACATTACTTTTCTGGAGGTCAATCTCAATTGCAACCTGTCGTCGCAAAAGACGTTCGGTTGCTCGGCGGCGCTTGCCGGATGGAGCCAGGAACAGCTGGTCGAAACCGTCCTGGCGGAAAGCCTGGGCCGGCAGGGATTGCTGGGCGTGGCCGACCGGATTACCGGAACGGCGGTTCGTTGAACGCGCGCAATTTGCGGGAATGCAGGCGCGTTCCTTCCTCGCGCAGCAATTCGCACGCGGTGACGCCGATCTGCAAATGCGCGCCAATGGCTTCTTCGTAGAATGTGTTGGCCTGCCCCGGCAGCTTGATTTCGCCGTGCAACGGCTTGTCGCTGACGCATAGCAGCGTGCCGTAGGGAACGCGGAAGCGATACCCTTGCGCGGCGATGGTGGCGGATTCCATGTCGATCCCGACGGCCCGGCTCAGCGAAAGCCGCTTGGCGCTGGTGGTGTAGCGCAATTCCCAATTCCGGTCGTCCGTCGTGACGATGGTTCCGGTCCGCATCCGCTTTTTCAGGTCTGCGCCGTGCGTGCCGCTGACTTGCTCCGCCGCGCCGGCCAGGGCCTGTTGCACTTCGGCAATCGCGGGCAGCGGTATTTCGGGCGGCAGCACGGGGTCGAGGACATGATCGTCCCGCAAATAGGCGTGGGCGAGCACGTAATCGCCGATCTTCTGGCTGGGGCGCAGGCCGCCGCAATGGCCGATCATCAGCCACGCTTCGGGGCGCAGCACCGCCAGATGGTCGCAGATGGTTTTCGCGTTCGAAGGGCCGACGCCGATATTGACCAGCGTGATCCCGCTGCGGTTCTCGCCGATCAGGTGGTAGGCGGGCATCTGATGCCGCCGCCATGCGGTGTCGGACAGCTGATTGCGCGCGTCCTCCACCGGTTCGGTCAGGTACAGGCCACCGGCGCCCGCCAGCGCGGTGTAGCCACCTGGCCCAAGCTGCGAACCGGCCCAATCGACGAACTCGTCGACATAGCGGTGATAGTTCGTGAACAGGACGAACCGCTGGAAATGCTGCGTGTCGGTGCCGGTGTAATGCGCCAGCCGTGCAAGCGAGAAATCGGTCCGCAAGCCGTCGAACAGCGACAGCGGTATCGTGCCGCCGCTTTCGTCGATCTCGATCCCGTCGGCCAGTTCGTCGCCGATGTCGGCCAGTTCGGTCGAGGGGAAATGGCGCGCGATGTCCTGTGGGCTGATGCCGGCCAGTTCGGCGGCAAGGTCGCCATCCATCACATAGGGAAACGGGATTTCCTGCGAGGACAGCCGAGCTTCCAGCTCGATTTCGTAATCGCTGCCGATCAGGTCCAGCTGTTCCGTCAGATAATCTGCGAACATGGCGGGCCGGGTGACCGTGGTCGTGTATGTGCCCGCCGCATTCAGCCGCCCGAACGCGCGGCTGCGGTCCTTGGGTTGATCGCCGCCCATGAACCGCATGCTGAGTTCGGGATAGGCGTAGCTGCCATCCGTGCGCCGTTCGGCCGCCGGAATGGACCCGTCGCGTCCGAACGCCGTAACATCGGTTCGCAATCGTTCGACCGATCCACGATACAGGCGTTCCAGTTCGTCGATGATGGATTCGGTGTCTTGCATTGAGGTGCGATAGCGTGCGAAGGTGGCAGTTTGATGTCGATCCATACGATCGATAAACGAAGGGCGCAGGCCCTTGGAACCCGCGCCCTCGTGACGATTGCTCGCCGTAGAGGTAAGCCTTAGCCGGCGTCGGTTTCCGGCGCGGTCGCGTCGATCAACGCTTCCGTTTCGGTTTCGCCTTCGGGATGGCTGACGCCGTCTTCCAGCATGTCGGCGGGGATTTCGCCCGGCTCCAGCGTGGGGTCGACAGCTTCGGTGAAGCCTTCGCCGCGTTCGGCCTGTTCTTCTTCGAACATGGCAGCCAGGACATCGACGCCGTCGCTCTGCAGCTTGGCTTCGTCGTCGGACCGCGCGACGTTCGCCTTCACCGTGACTTCGACTTCGGGGTGCAGGCGAACCATCACGTCGAACATGCCGATGGTCTTGATCGGCGCGCCCAGAATGATCTGCTTGCGATCGACGTCGTGGCCCTGATCGGTCAGTTTTTCGTGAATGTCGCGAACGGTGACCGAACCGTACAGCTGGCCGGAGTTGGACGATGCGCGCAGCAGCACGACTTCCGCCCCGCCGACCGTTTCGCCGTTCTTTTCGGCGTCGCCGCGCTTATCGGCGTTGTCCTGTTCCAGTTGCGCGCGGTTGGCTTCGAATACCTGCTTGTTCGCGGCATTGGCGCGCAGGGCTTTCTTGTTGGGCAGCAGGAAGTTGCGGGCGTAGCCGTCCTTCACCGTGACGACATCGCCGATCGTGCCGAGTTTCTCGACGCGTTCCAGGAGGATGATATCCATGTGCGTTCCCCTTACTTAACGAGGTAGGGCAGCAGGCCGATATGGCGTGCGCGCTTGATCGCCTTGGCCAGCTCGCGCTGCTTCTTGGCGGATACGGCGGTAATGCGCGATGGCACGATCTTGCCGCGTTCGGACATGAAACCCTGCAGCAGGCGCACATCCTTGTAATCGATCGTGGGCGCGCTCTTCGCCCGAAAACGGGCAGGATTTGCGGCGGCGGAAAAACGGGCGGGCCATCAGTTACGGTCCTCTCGGTCGCTGCGACGTTTCTTGTCGCGATCGTTCTTGCGCATCATCACGGACGGTTCGTCTTCCAGTTCGTCCACGCGGATGGTCATGTAACGGATGACGTCTTCGTTGATGCGGGTCTGGCGTTCCAGTTCGGCGACGACATCGGTGGGGCAATCGATGTTGAGCATGACGAAATGCGCCTTGCGATTGCGGTCGATCTTGTATGCGAGGTTCTTGAGGCCCCAGGTTTCGGTCTTCGTGACCTTGCCCTTGCCGTTCTTGACGATCTCGGTGGCGGCGTCCGCCAATGCATCGACCTGAGACTGGCTCAGATCCTGACGCGCGAGAAAGATATGCTCGTAAAGAGCCATATCGCTTCCTTCATCATTGTAATGCCGATCGCTGGCTGATCCGCACGATTGCGGGGCCCCTCCGGCTTTCTTCGTTCCCGGCGCGAACCGGGAATTGCGGCACTTACTCCGATTGTGGTGGAATGCAAGTATTGCTGGCGTTTGCCTGACATACGTATGTTCAATGGAAGGGAAGTCACACGAAGGCGCTAAGGCACGAAGATGTTTTGAATATCGGCGAGGCCGCCTATCAACTCGGCTCGCTACGAATTAGTGGAATGAATTGCCTGCGGCGCACGGCCTTCGTGGCTTAGTGTCTTCGTGTGAGGCTTGCCCACATTGTCCGCCCGCCAAACACAAACACTGGCGCAACGATCCGCTTCCCCCTAACGCCGCCGAACCGAATGCAAGCAGGAGAAACGATTTGCCCGGTGGTCTGGTTGCCCTGTTCGACGATATTGCGGTCATCGCCCGCGTTGCCGCCGCTTCCGTGGACGATATCGGCGTTGCGGCCAGCCGTGCGGGCGCGAAGGCGGCCGGCGTGGTGATCGACGATGCGGCGGTCACGCCCAGCTACGTCACCGGTCTGTCGCCGGCCCGCGAATTGCCGATCATCTGGCGCATTACGAAAGGCAGCCTCAAGAACAAGCTGCTGATCCTGTTGCCGGGCGCATTGCTGCTCAGCCAGTTTCTGCCGTTCGCCATCGTGTTCGTCCTGATGCTGGGCGGGTTCTACCTTTCTTACGAAGGGGCGGAAAAGATCATCGAGAAGCTGGGCGGGGCGAAACACGGCAAGACGCTGGAGGATGTGATCGAAGATCCGGTCGCGTTCGAGAAGAAGCGGATTGCCGGGGCGATGCGGACCGATCTGATCCTGTCGGCGGAGATCATGGCGATCACCTTGAACGAGGTTGCGGCGGAAACGCTGTTGACGCGTGCGATCATTCTGGCGGTCGTCGGCATTGGAATTACGTTCATCGTCTATGGCGCGGTCGCGATCATCGTGAAGATGGACGATATCGGGCTGCATCTGGCGCAGAAGAAATCGCAGGCCGCGCAGACGCTCGGGCGCGGGCTGGTCGCGGCCATGCCGAAGCTGCTGATCGCGCTGTCCATCATCGGGACGATCGCGATGCTGTGGGTCGGCGGCGGCATCCTGATCCACGCGTTCGAGGAACTGGGCTGCACAATCTGGCCGACTTCACGCACGGCATCCAGCATGGGGTCGAGGATCTGACTGGCGGGCTGGGCGGTGTGCTGGGCTGGGCCACCTACGCCGCTCTGTCGGCGGTGGTCGGCTTGATTGCGGGGGCGGTGTTGGTGTTCGTGCTGCACAAGGTATTCAAGGTCGGCCATTGAGGGGAAGTTTGGGTTCTCGCAGAGACGCAGAGGAAAGAGAGACGCTGTAAGAAGTGTTTCTCGTCACCGATGTTCGCACGCGACATTCCGGTCGGAAGACTAAATCGGGTTTGAAAGCGGCTTCGCCGCGAAACGCTCTTTTCTTCCCAGCGTCTCTCTTTCCTCTGCGTCTCTGCGAGAAACCCTTAACTCTTACTCGCCGACCCTAAATCCAATCCGCACCGCGTACACACTCGGTTCGGCCAAGGAACCGACAGCCAGCGCCGCATGAACAGGTTCTTGCCGCATCGCGGGCAATTCAACAAGCGCATGTCGCGACCTAGATACAGTAGCATCGCGATGGCGATCACGAACGGGATGGTGCTGTGCGGCAGATAGCGGTCCCAGATGATGACCATCAGCAGCCCAAGCGCGGTGCTGCCGAGCATCAGCTTCATTTGCTGAACGGCGCGCGCGTAGATGTTCATGGCAGGCGCGACAGGACGGATCGCGCGAAATCCGTCAGCGTATCGTCGCGCGCGCCCATGACTACGATGCGATCGCCCGCGCGCGCCATCTCGACGATCGCATCCCCGCATTCCTCGCGATCTGCGATATATGCGTGCATTGCCACCCGCTTTCGCGATCAGGCGCACGATCCGTTCGCTGCCTTCGCTGCGATCGACCGTGCCGCCGAAATAGACGGGGTCGCACAGGATCGTAAGATCGTCGGCGTCCAATTCCTCAGCGAAGGTTTCTGCCAGTTCCGCGCCCATCTGCCGCAAGGGGCCGTAGCCATGCGGCTGGAAAAACGCGATCACACGGCCCGGATGGGCTTTCAACGTCCGCAGCGTGGCGGCGCACTTTTCGGGATTGTGGCCGAAATCGTCGATCACCGTAATGCCGGATTGCGTAACGCCGATAATGTCGAACCGGCGCGCAAGCCCCGCAAACCCTGCCAACGCCGCGACCGCGCGCGCGATCGGCACACCCGCTGCCACTGCACCGGCGATCGCGGCCAGCGCGTTCGAAAGATTGTGCCGCCCCGGCATGTTCAGGATCAGCGGATATTCAGCGCCGTCATGTCGGTCGATCACGGTTGCCGCCTGCCGCACCGGGCCGTCCGCAATACTGCCCGGCACGATGCCGATCTGCGCTTTGGGCTGGTCGATCCCGAATGTCAGTGCCTGTTTCGCACGGGGCAACAGGGCCAGTGCCTCCGCATTGTCGGCGTTGATCGCCGCGACGGTGCAGCGCGACAGGAAATCGCCGAACAGAGCACGCAATTCGTCCATGCTTTTGTGGTCGAGGCTGACGTTGAGCAGCACGCCGACAGCCGCGCGATACAGCGCGATCGACCCATCGCTTTCGTCCACCTCGCTGACGAAAGCGCTGCCCACCCCGCGATTCCCGCCGATCAGGGAACTGGCGAAGGGGCGCTCCTCGACTGACGAAGTTCGTCATCACCGCGCCGTTCATGATAGTCGGATCCGCGCCCGTTTCGTGCATGATCCAGCCCAACATTCCGGTAACGGTCGATTTGCCGCTGGTCCCCGCCACCGCGATGCCCGCGCCGCTGGTGTTGAACAGGATGGAGAGCAGTTCGGCGCGCGTCATTCGCAGACAGCCGAGCTGCGTTGCGCGCACGATCTCGGGCACGTCGTCCTCGATTGCGGCGGACGCGACCAGGATCTGGTTCGCCGACACCACCCCGCTGCCATCCTGCGGGTGCAGTGCGAACCCCTGCCGTTCCAGCGCAGCGAATTTCTCCGCGCTTCGCCCCTGATCGAAACTGCGATCCGACCCTGCGACTGCCGCGCCGCGCCCCTTCAATATCTGCGCCAGAGGCAGCATGCCGGACCCGCCGATCCCGCAGAAGAAGAACGGGCGGGCCAGCAGATCGTCGTAAGTGGGGAAGTCGGTCATAGCGCGGCAGGTATGGAGTTGTGCCGTCCATGACAAGCAGGCTACGCTTCGCCGATGAAAGACCGAGCATGACCAGAATAGCCATCTGCGCGCCCGCCACGCGGATCACCCGCGACCATGCCGCCGCGTTCGACCGACTGCTGGCCGCCGATTTTCCGCAGCACAGCGCGATCTTCCACGAACAATGCTTTGCCGCGCACGGCCATTTCGCCGGGACCGATCTGGAACGGCTGAACGCGCTGGTCGAATGCGCCAACGATCCCGATTACGACGCGGTCTGGTTCGCGAAGGGCGGTTATGGCTCGAACCGCATCGCGCAGGCCGCCATCGTCCGTATGAACGACGCATGCGCGGACGAAAACCTATGTCGGGTTTTCCGATTGCGGCTATCTGCTGGGCGCGCTCTACCGTCACGGCATCGGGCAGCCTGTGCATGGGCCGATGCCGGTCAGCGCGCGCAGCGCATCGGGCCGCGAGGCGGTGTCGCGCGTGCTGCGCTGGTTTTCCGGTGACAATGGCGGGGTGGAACCGTCGCTCGACGGGGCGAAACCTGCAGCCGCCTTCAACCTCTACACGCTCGCCATGCTGTCGGGCACGCCGATGATGCCCGATCTGACCGACCATGTCGTGATGGTGGAGGAGGTCAGCGAGCATCTCTATGCTGTCGATCGGTTGTTTTTCAATCTCGCCAACTCCCTCCCACGCATGGCCGGACTGCGCCTGGGCGGGGTGACGAACGTACCGGAAAACGACCGCGAATTCGGTCAGACGGTGGAAGAAATCGCCCAATTCTGGTGCGCGCGGGCGGGCATACCCTATCTCGGCCGGGCGAGGATCGGGCATTTCGCGGACAATCACGTCGTCCCGTTCGGCCTCGCCAGTCCGCCCCTTGCCATCGCGCGGGGCGGTGCTTAACCGCCGCGTTCGGCTTTCGAAGGGTATTGCATCATGACGCGCGCATTCGTTTTTCCCGGGCAGGGCAGTCAGAAAGTGGGCATGGGCGTCGATCTCGCCGCCGCCAGCCCCGCCGCGCGCGAAGTATTCGAAGAAGTCGACGATGCGCTGGGCCAGAAACTGTTCGCGATCATGGCGGACGGGCCGCACGATGCGCTGACGCTGACCGAAAACGCCCAACCTGCGATCATGGCGAATGCCATCGCGGTTCTGCGGGTGCTGGAAAAGGAAGGCGGGGTCTCGTTCGCGGACAAGGCGCATTGCGTGGCGGGCCATTCGCTTGGGCGAATACACCGCCTTATGCGCAGGCGGGGCGTTCTCGCTGGCCGACACTGCGCGATTGCTGAAGCTGCGCGGGCAGGCGATGCAGGCGGCGGTTCCGGTGGGCGTCGGCGCGATGGCGGCGCTGCTGGGCGCTGATGTCGACAAGCGCGCAGGCCCTGGCCGACGCTGCGGCTGAGGGCGAAGTCTGCGCGATCGCCAACGATAACGATCCGACGCAAGTCGTGATTTCCGGCCACCACGGCGCAATCGACCGCGCGGTCGGCTGGTGAAGGATCACGGCATAAAGCGCGGCATTCCGCTGCCCGTTTCCGCCCCGTTCCACTGTCCGCTGATGCAACCCGCCGCCGATGCGATGGCGGCCGCGTTCGAACGCACGCCGCCCGGGCGTTCACCTGCCGCTCTATGCCAATGTCACGGCGCGCGGACGACCGACCCCGCTGACGTCACGCGGTTGCTGGTCGAACAGGTAACGGGCCGCGTCCGCTGGCGCGAAAGCGTACTCGCCATGCGCGCAGCCGGGGTGGAGAAATTCGTCGAACTCGGCGGCAAGGTGCTCGGCCCGATGATCGCCCGCATCGACCGCGACGCCGCAGTGGTCAGCGTGCAACGATGGACGACATCGAAGCCTTGGCAAAAGAATTGTGACTTCACGCGGAGGCGCAGGGGCGCGGAGAAGAGGGGATGGAAATCGACGCGCTCAGCGGCGAAGTCATAGATGCCTGCATCGGTATTCATCGCGAGCTTGGCCCTGGACTGCTCGAAACGGTTTATGAAACCGTACTTGCCGGTGAGTTACAACGTCGCGGCCTGATTGTTGATCGGCAAAAGCCGATCGATGTCGAGTTCAGAGGTGTGGTCCATCCAGCGGCGTTCAAGATCGACCTGCTCGTCGATAACCGTCTTATTCTGGAACTCAAGTCAGTCGAAAACCTCAATAAAGCACATGCGAAGCAGATTTGACCTATCTTCGCCTTACCGCCGACCCGTCGGATTGCTGCTGAACTTCGCTGGTGCGACCATGAAAGAAGGGATCAAACGGATCGTCAACGATTATATCCCAGCGCAACATACCTCCGCGCTTCCGCGTCTCCGCGTGAATCAAATCAAAGGAGCCACCTAATGTTCTCACTCGAAGGAAAGACCGCCCTCGTCACCGGTGCCAGCGGCGGGATCGGATCGGCGATTGCGATCGCACTGGCCAAACAGGGTGCGCGACTGGCGCTGTCGGGATCGAACGGCAGAAAACTGCGGGCCTTTCGCGAACAGTTGAGACGACGTGCCGTCATGCAGCGGGGACCATGTCGAGATTACCTGCAATCTGTCCGATCCCGACGAAGTGGAACATCTGGTTCCCGCCACGATCGACACTCTGGGCCGGCTCGACATCCTGGTCAACAACGCCGGGATCACCCGCGACAATCTCGCCATGCGGATGAAGGACGAGGAATGGGACCAAGTGATGCAGGTCAACCTGAAGGCCGCGTTCCGCCTGATGCGCGCTGCCGCGCGGCCGATGATGAAGGCGCGGACGGGGCGCATCGTCTCCATCACCAGCGTCGTCGGCCAGACCGGCAATCCGGGCCAGATGAACTACGCCGCGGCGAAGGCCGGCATGGTCGGCATGTCGAAAAGTCTGGCGCAGAACTCGCCAGCCGCGGCGTGACGGTCAACTGCGTCGCACCCGGCTTCATCCGCACCGCCATGACGGACGAACTGCCCGACGCGCAGAAGGATGCGCTCAACGCCCGCATCCCGATGGGGCGCATGGGCGAAGGCGAGGATATCGGCGCGGCGGTGGCTTACCTTGCATCGGACGAGGCGAAATATGTGACCGGCCAGACCCTGCATGTGAATGGCGGCATGGCGATGCTCGGCTAAACCAACAGGTCGGGAACACACCGGGAACACCCGGTTTTGCGCCGTTTTATCCCCAAGTGAATGGCGGTGCGCGTGTTCGCGAACTTGCTGCAAACCCTCCGCGCGTTAAGGCTATAGGCCAATTTTGACGATGAGACGCGGGCGATTCCAGCCCGCCGCCAGCGAACGGGGATCGAGACGGACCGATGAAGGCCACAATCGAACGCGCCACGCTGCTGCGCTGCCTGTCCCATGTGCAATCGGTGGTGGAACGGCGCAACACCATCCCCATCCTGTCGAACGTCCTGATCGAAGCGAGCGAGGGATCGCTGCGGGTCATGGCGACCGACCTCGATCTGCAAGTCGTCGAAAACATGGCCGCCGCCAGCGTCGATACGCCCGGCGCGATCACCGTGTCGGCGCATCTGCTGTTCGATATCGCACGCAAACTGCCCGATGGCAGCCAGGTCAGCCTGGACGCTGCCGACAACCGCATGACGGTGAAGGCCGGACGCAGCCGGTTCAGCTTGCCGACCCTGCCGCGTGACGATTTTCCCGACCATCGTCGAAGGCGACTTGCCGACCAGTTTCGAACTGCCTGCCAAAACGCTGGCCGAGATGATCGACCGCACGCGCTTCGCGATTTCGACCGAAGAAACGCGCTATTACCTCAACGGTATTTTCCTGCACGTGTCGGACGATGAGGAGCCGGTTCTGAAGGCCGCGGCCACCGATGGTCACCGGCTGGCGCGCTTCACCCTGAAGCGCCCCGATGGTGCGGACGGCATGCCCGACGTCATCGTGCCGCGCAAAGCGGTGGCGCGAACTGCGCAAGCTGCTCGAAGAATCGCTCGACACCAATGTCCAGATCGACCTTTCCGCCAGCAAGATCCGCTTCACGATGGGCGGCGAGGGCGGCGTGGTGCTGACCAGCAAGCTGATCGACGGTACGTTCCCCGATTACAGCCGTGTCATTCCGACCGGCAACGACAAGCTGCTGACGATCGATCCGCGCAGTTTCTACGAAGCCGTCGACCGCGTGGCGACCATCGCGACGGAGAAGACGCGCGCCGTCAAAATGAGTCTGGAGAAGGACAAGGTCACGCTGTCCGTCACCAGCCCCGACAACGGCACGGCGGCGGAAGAACTGGCGGCGGATTACGGGTCCGACGGGTTCGAAATCGGTTTCAACGCCAATTACCTGAAAGACATTCTCAGCCAGATCGACAGCGACACCGTCGAACTGCATCTGGCCGATGCCGGCGCGCCGACGATGATCCGCCAGGACGACAACAACCCGGCGCTCTATGTACTGATGCCGATGCGGGTTTAGGGCGGTGCGCACACTGACACTGGCTCAGGACAGCAGGCTGACACACATATCGAAGTCGTCCGCAACGATATCACCACCGCTCGGCTGCAAAGCCAGTGACGTGGGCAATCTGGCTGATGGTGCAGTTCGTCTGCGGATCGAAAGCTTTGCGGTCACTGCCAACAACGTGACCTACGCCGTATCGGGCGATCGGTTCGGATACTGGAACTTCTTTCCGCCGGCCGCCGCGGCACGAAGGCAAGTGGGGCGTGGTGCCGATGTGGGGCCATGCCGTGGTCGAAGCGTCGAACCATGCCGAATTTGCCGAGGGCGAGCGGGTGTATGGCTACCTGCCGATGGGCACGCATCTGGACGTTTTGCCGGGCAAGGTCAGCGCGGGGCTTCATGGACTTTGGCCGAACACCGCCGCCCGATGAGCCCGATCTACAATCAGTATTCCCGGCTTGCCGAACGATCCCGAACATGATCCGGCGCGGGAGGCGGAGCGGATGATTTTCGGGCCGCTGTTCAAAACCGGCTTCCTGATCGAAAGTTTCTTCCGCGCGAAAACTGGTTCGGCGCGGAAGCGATGGTAATGACCAGCGCGTCGTCGAAAACGGCGATGGGACTGGCCAGCGTCGCGCGCGACCGTCGCCCGATGCTCAGCCGGATCGGGCTGACCTCCGCGGGCAATGTCGATTTCGTTGATGGACCGGTCTGTATGACGAGGTGCTGGCTTACGATGCATTGGCGGACTGCCGCAGGTGCCGAGCGTGTCGGTCGATTTTGCCGGAAATGCGGGTTCTGCTTGCGGCAGTCCACGAACGCATGGGCGACGCAGCTGAAATATTCGTGCCTTGTCGGCGCGACCCATATCGATGCGCGTGGGGGCGGGGCGAAGGATATGCCCGGCCCCGAACCGATCCTGTTCTTCGCGCCCGATCACGCGGTGGCCGCAGTGAAAGCGGACGGTGCACAGGCTTCGGCCAGGCCATCGCCGAAAGCTGGCATCGTTTCCTGAAAGACGTCGATGGCACGGTGGCCGTGGATCGCCGCAACGGTATCGCGGCGGCGCAGACCGCGTTCGTAACCATGGCCGGGGGGCACGTCGATCCGGCGGTGGGTATCGTAATCGAACCCTGATGCCGGTTTCAGCCCGCGCCCATCAGGCGGCGAGCTTGTCTTCGCTGCTCGCTTCAGGGCATCCAGAAAATCGCGCATCGCGCCGATCGATACTTCCGGATGGTCAGCATGAACAGATGTCCGCCGCCTTCGATAATCTCCAGGCGCGCATTGGGGATCAGCTTGGCCAGCAACTTGCCGTTGATCGGCGGAACGATCTGATCGTCGTCGCCCATGATGATCAGCGTTTCGCGGTTCAGGAACGGCAGGGCGGGCGCGCTGGTCCAGCCGACCATCGCCAGCAGCTGAAACAGATAGCCGCGCATGGTAGGCGGCGTGATGCGGCCGACATGATGGTTCTTCGCGTCGGAATCCGACACCGCGCCGCCATAGAGCGTTTCGAAATGCTTCGTCATGTAATCGGCATCGACATAGCGGCGCACGTCGGCCATCTTGCTCAACGCCTTGGGATTGCCGGGGATCATCAGCATGCCCGCACTGGTCGCCAACAGCACCAGCCGCCGGGTTACGTTGCGGTGCTGCAGCGCGAAATGCTGCGCCATCGCGCCGCCCCAGCTCACGCCCATCACATCGACTTGCGTGATGCCGAACCTTTTCAGCAACGCCGCCGCCGTCCAGCACATGGTGAAAGCGTTGTAGGGGACGACCGGGTCGGGGCTGCCGCCGGTGCCGGGCATATCGAACATGATGAACCCGCGATCGTCGAACGCTTCGGCCAGTGGGGCCACCGCCTCGATATTGGCGCCGATGCCGTTGAAGAACAGGATCGGCGGATGATCGGATGGCTTGTCCAGCCGCCAGCGCGCAACGCGCAGGGTGCGCCCGTTGACCTGCTCCATGGAGATATCCGCCGTCATGTCGGCTCATGTCGCAGGTTCGATCATTCGCTTCCTTACAACGGATTCGGGCATCGTTTCCGGAACGAACGCTTACGCTTCTTCGTGCACATATAGGCCCGGTGCAGGCTCATAGCGCAGGATAATCTTTGTTGCCGAGTTTTTTGGGCGCGGCGTCTGTTTGCCGGAACGGCCCTGCAGCCATTCCATCCAATAGGGCCACCAACTGCCGGCCACTTCTTCCGTTCCGTCCAGCCATTTGTCGACGTCGGCAGGCGGTCTTGCCCGTTTTCTTCGATTGGAAATACTTCGCCTTGGGATTGCCCGGCGGGTTCAGGATCGCCTGCATATGGCCCGATTGGCTGAGCACGAATTCGACGGATTTCGATCCGAACAATTGGGTCGACCGATAACATGCGCGCCACGGTGTGATGTGATCGGTGACGCCGCCCAGAATGAACAGGTCGCGACGTCACCTTCGACAGATCGATCTTGTGATCGACCATTTCGACCTCGCCCTGTTTCGTGAAGGCCAGCGTTTCGAACAGGGTCAGGAAATCGCCCATCAGGCTGGCGGACAGATTGGTGGCATCCGCGTTCCAGAACAGCACGTCGAACGCCGGCGGGTCTTCGCCCATCAGGTAATTGTTGATGACGTAATTCCAGATCAGATCGTTGGGCCGCAGCCAGGCGAACCCGCGCGACAGAGCGAATCGCCGGTGATGACCCCCTGTTTGGCGGCGCGCCGCTTCGCCAGTTTCAGCCCGTTTTCGCTGATCAGCGATCCTGCCTCGATATCGTTCTGCTTGGGGTGCAGCACGCACACCATCAGGGTCAGCGCGCCGATCAGGTCGCATCGCCGTCCGCCGCCAGCTTGCTTGCCAGCATGGCCGCCGTCTGCCCGCCCGAACAGCCGGCGGATACGTTGACCTTCTTCGATCCGGTAATGGCCGATACTGCTTCCATCGCTTCCCGGCAGGACGCGATATAGGCGGCCATGTCCCAATGGCCCTGTTCCTTCGTCGGGTTGCGCCAGGATATGACGAATGGCTGGATACCGTTGTCGAGCTGCCATTTGACGACCGATTTGTCGGGGCTGAGATCGTTGATGTACATCTTGTTGATCTGCGGCGGGATCGTCAGCTGCGGGTATCTCGTACACTTCGTCGGTGACGGGCGCGTAATGGACCAGTTCCATCATTTCCGTGCGTAGGACGACGGAACCCTTCGATGTGGCGATGTTTTCGCCCAGCGTGAACGGTTTCTTGTCGACCTGGCTCACCATCCCCTTGTTGTTGACGATGTCGTCGTAAGCGTTCTTCAACCCCTTGATCAAAGACATGCCGCCGCTGTCGATGGCGCGTTTCTGCGCGGCGGGGTTGCCCATCAGCGTGTTGGTCGGGGCCATGCCGTCGATGATGATGTTGGTGATGAAATTGGCCCGGTCCCGCTCCAGCTCGTCCAGTTCCAGATCGGCGATCCACCCTTGCATCCCCTTCTGCACGGCAAGGTAATATTGCGCGCCCGCCTTCAGAAACGGATTGTGCTGCCAGGCCGGGTCCATGAACCGTTTGTCCTTGGCATCGGGGGCGAGATCGGATTGCCCGGTCATGATCTTGACCATGTCCGCGCCCATGCCTTGGGCATGGCGCAGCGATCGGGCAGGGTCCGACGCCGTTTCACGCAGCAACATGGCAACCGCCCCCATTAAATCTTCGCGCGCCAGCCCGACCAGGGGGCCCAGTGCGTTGGTCGATTGGGCCGCTTCGTTCTCCAGATTGCTCATTGGCGCATTCTCCCCATCTATACCTTTGTTATGGGCCGACCATGCAATGCGCTGACGCGGATGGCAAGGGAAGGGCATCCGCCCGGTTTCAGCGCGGACCGGGCGGTACGTCGGGCGCGAACGGTTAACGGTTTTTTCAACGCTGCACGGCATGGCGGTTCGATGAACGACGCTGCCGCTTCACCGAAGGACGAAACCGCGCCTGGCGGTGGAAAGTCGGCCTTGCGGCGTAGCGATGCCTTGAGCGCACGCAGTCCAGCACGATCCGGACGACGCGGTGCGAACCGTGCCCATGCGGCGGAAGACGACGCCGAACCGCGCACCGTTTACATGCTTCCGCGCACATGGCGGCTGGCTTGGTTGACCGCGGCGGTCGGGATAGTCGTCGTAAGCGTGCTCGAACTGACTGTGCCCCCCTGGCCTGCCGCCGCCTTTTTCGCCTTGGCGCTGATATTGTCGGGCGCCGGCATCAGAATGGGACGATGGGAACGCGATGCCTCCCGTCCGGCCCGCACGGCCATTGCTTATGCGGTGGCAACCGTCTTGGGGTCGAGCGCGGCGTTGGGCGCAGGCTTCGCCGTATGGCTGTACGATTATGCGCTCAATCCGTTCTACGCATTGGGCGCCATGCTGTGTATGGGCGCGGTTCTGGCAACTGTCATGAGCGGCAGGATCGGCGCAACGCTTTCCGCGCAACTCGCCTTGTGGACGCCGATGATGGTGTTGCGCCCGACGATTTCGGGGGCGATCACTTTCGGCGTTTCGTTCGCCGTGCTATTCGTGGTGTATCGGATGCAGCGAAAGATCGATTACAAACGCGCACGCCGCCGCGAAATGAAAGTCCGCGTCAGTCGGCGGGCGCAGGATATTCTCAGCGAATATGAAAACGCCGGGCAAGGCTGGTTCTGGGAAACCGACCGGCGTGGGCAACTCAATTACATATCGCCCCATATTGCGAACGTACTGGGCGCAACGCCCGAACAATTGCTGGGGCAGCCGCTGGTAACCATGTTCGAAACCGGCGCGGACAGCCGCGAAGGCGACCGCACCGTCAGTTTCCACCTGTCCGCACGATCCAATTTTCAGGAACTGGCCGTGCGCGCCGCCACCCGGACGGAGGAACGCTGGTGGTCGGTCACGGGCCGTCCGATCTATGACAGTTTCGATAATTTCTGCGGGTTTCGCGGATCGGGCAGCGATCTGACGGAAAAACGCCGCAGTCAGGCGGACGCCTCGCGCCTTGCATCCTACGACAGTCTGACCGGCCTCGCCAACCGGTTCGAAATGGCGCAGACATTGGACAAGATACTGGCCGCCCCGCTGGAACGTGACCGGGAATGCAACGTCTTCCTGCTCGACCTCGACCGGTTCAAACAGGTCAACGATACGCTGGGTCATCCGGTCGGCGACGTCCTGTTGACGCAGGTTGCCGGGCGATTGGAACGTGCCGTGGGCAAACTGGGCCGCGTCGGCCGATTGGGCGGGGACGAGTTTCAGATCGTCCTGCCGGGCCGTATCTCCACGCGCAAACTTGGCGAATTGGGCGGCATTATCATCCATTCGCTGACGCAGCCTTATTCCATCGACGGGCATAGCGTCGTCATCGGCGCATCCATCGGCATCGCGATCTCGCCCAAGGATGGCGACAGCAGCGAGGATATCATCCGCAACGCCGATCTCGCGCTTTATGCCGCGAAGGATGGCGGGCGCGGGCGTTACCATTTCTATTCCTCGGACCTGCATTCCGCCGCGGAGGAACGCGTGTCGCTGGAACAGGATCTGCGCGAAGCGATCGCGAATGGCGGGCTGGAGCTGCATTATCAACCGGTCGTCAGCACCGCGACCGAACGGATATCCGGGTTCGAAGCGCTGCTGCGCTGGAACCATCCCACGCGCGGCTGGCTGTCGCCTGCCAAGTTCATCCCGATTGCGGAGGATAGCGGACTGATCATTCAGATCGGCGAATGGGCGCTACGCACTGCGTGCCAGGATATGGCATCCTGGTCGCGCCCGGTGCGTTGCGCCGTCAATGTCTCCCCATTGCAATTCGCCAGCAAGCAATTCCCCGCCATCGTCACCAGCGCGCTCGCCCACGCGCAAATCGATCCGGCGCGATTGGAACTGGAACTGACCGAAAGCGTGTTTCTGGCAGACGGCGCCAACACCGACGCCATGTTCGCCGCATTGAAGAAGATCGGCGTGCGGTTGGCGCTGGACGATTTTGGAACCGGCTATTCCTCGCTCGGCTACCTGAAGAAAGCGCCGTTCGACAAGATCAAGATCGACCAGAGCTTCGTGCGCGGCGCGACGCAGAAGGGCAGCCGCAACGGCGCGTTGATCGAATCCATCACCGGGCTGGCTCAGGCGCTGGACATGGACACCACGGCGGAAGGGGTGGAAACGCTGGACGAATTGCAACTGGTCCGTGTGCTGGGATGCAGCCATGTGCAGGGCTATATCTACGAAAAGGCGTTGCCGCCCGAAAAGGCCCGCGACAGGCTGGCCAATGGGTTGGCGTTGAAAGCGTCCGGCCCGCGTTCCGCCCGCGCGCCGCGCCAGACCATGCTGCGTCAGGTGGTGTTGGAACATGGCGGGGCGTATTACAACGCGACCATCCGCAACATCTCGGAAACCGGCGCCTTGCTGGAAGGGCTGGCGAAAGTTCCCGTCGGCACGCAGTTCAACATCGCCATCACCGAAACCCTGCTGGTCACCGCCACCACCCGCTGGTGCGAACGGGACCGTATCGGCCTGGAATTCGCGACCGAACTGAAACGCCAGCCCGACGGCGGCTTCATCCCCGAAGCCCCCTATGGCGAACAGCAGAAGCCGTTGCTGCGAAAAACCGGATAGCACCTTTGCCCAATGCCGATTGCTGCAACGCGGCAGGCGCGGTAGAGGCGGCGCATGACCGAACTCTCGCATATCCGCAACTTTTCGATAATTGCCCACATCGATCATGGCAAATCCACTCTGGCCGATCGGTTGATCCAGTTCACCGGCGGCCTGACCGATCGCGAGATGAGCGAGCAAGTCCTTGATAACATGGACATCGAGAGCGAACGCGGCATCACCATCAAGGCCCAGACCGTCCGCCTCGAATACACCGCCCAGGATGGCGAGACCTATCAGCTCAACCTGATGGACACCCCCGGCCATGTCGATTTCGCCTACGAAGTCAGCCGCAGCCTGGCCGCGTGCGAGGGCGCGCTGCTGGTGGTGGACGCGGCGCAAGGGGTGGAGGCGCAGACCCTCGCCAATGTGTACCAGTCCATCGAACACGACCACGAGATCGTGCCGGTCATCAACAAGATCGACCTGCCCGCCGCCGAACCCGAACAGGTCCGCGCCGAGATCGAGGACATCATCGGCATCGACGCGTCCGAAGCCGTGCTCGCCAGCGCGAAATCGGGCATCGGCATCGACGAAATCGCTGGAAGCCATCGTCACCAAAATCCCCCCGCCCAAGGGCGATCGCGACGCGCCGCTGAAGGCCATGCTGGTCGATAGCTGGTACGACCCCTATCTCGGCGTCGTCATCCTGGTGCGGGTGATCGCGGGCACGCTGAAGAAGGGGCTGCACGTCAAATTCATGGCCGGCGGGACCGATCATCTGGTCGATCGCGTCGGCTATATGAGCCCCAAGATCACCAACGTCCCCGAACTGGCGGCAGGCGAAATCGGCTTCATCACCGCGCAGATCAAGGAAGTGGCGCAGGCCAAGGTCGGCGACACCATCACCACGGTCAAAAACGGCGCGACCGAGCGCGCTGCCCGGTTTCAAGGAAGTCCAGTCCGTGGTGTTCTGCGGCATGTTCCCGGTGGACGCGGCGGATTTCGACAAATTGCGCGAAAGCATCGGCAAGCTGCGCCTCAACGATGCCAGCTTCACCTTCGAAACGGAAAGCAGCGCGGCACTGGGCTTCGGCTTTCGCTGCGGTTTTCTGGGCCTGCTGCATCTGGAGATCATCCAGGAACGGCTGACCCGCGAATACGACATGGACCTGATCACCACCGCGCCATCGGTGGTGTACCGCATCCAGCTGAACAAATCGCGGACCGACCCGGCGGAGGAGATCATGCTGCACAACCCCGCCGATTATCCCGACCCCAGCCGCATCGAACAGATCGACGAACCGTGGATCAAGGCGACGATCTACACCCCCGACGAATATCTCGGCAGCATCCTGAAACTATGCCAGGACCGGCGCGGCATCCAGCTCGACCTGACCTATGTCGGCGGCCGGGCGCAGGTGACGTACGAGCTGCCCCTGAACGAGGTGGTGTTCGATTTCTACGACCGGCTGAAATCGATATCAGCCGCGGCTATGCCAGCTTCGATTACGAACAGATCGGCCTGCGCGCGGGCGACCTCGTCAAGATGAGCATCCTGGTCAACGGCGACCCGGTCGACGCCCTGTCCATGATCGTCCACCGCGACGTGGCCGAGGCGCGCGGACGCGGCATGTGCGAACGGCTGAAAGACCTGATCCCGCGCCACCTGTTCAAGATCCCGGTGCAAGCCGCGATCGGCGGCAAGGTCATCGCCCGCGAAACCATCGCCGCCATGCGCAAGGACGTGACCGCGAAATGCTACGGCGGAGACATCAGCCGCAAGAAAAAGCTGCTGGAAAAGCAGAAAAAGGGCAAGGCCAAGATGCGCGAATATGGCAATGTGAGCATTCCGCAGGAGGCGTTCATCGCGGCGTTGCGGATGGGGGAGGAGTAGGGGCTCCGCGCCTAGCGCAGGCGTTTTCGCAGCAAGCGACAAGCTAGAAGCAAGAGGCTGTAACTCCGGCCGGCGAATGCGCGCAGCGGAACCCCTTCGACGTCATGTAATCCATAGAACCCTTGCGTCAGCAATCGTGGAACGGCGCCTTGGGGCTTATGGGATTACACCATGTGCTAGAATTTCGACGCAAAGACTTCTGGACATTGCACCGAATTAGAAGAGAATAGTGACGCTGTGCGCCAAGTCCTAACAGGCAGGCTTAAAGGAGTAAAGGTTTGTCGATCCCAGATTATCAGACCCTTATGTTACCAGTATTACAGCTAGCTGCAGATGGAGAATGGCAAGTTCCAGAAGCCGCTGAAAAAATCGGAGACCAGTTACAACTTTCACAAGATGAGCGTGATGAGCTTCTTCCGAGCGGCAAGCAGAGGATATTTCATAATCGCATCCACTGGGCCAAATTCTACATGTCAAAGGCCGGACTGATCAAAAGTCCTAAGCGGGGAGTATTCACTGCCACTTCAGCAGGAAAAGCCCTTGTGTCCCAAGGTTTACAATCTATTGACAATGAAACGTTAAACCAATTCCCTGAGTTCGTAGAGTTCCGTCTTGGCAGTGCAGGAACAAGTTCGCCTTCGATTTCCCAGTCTGCGGCTGCTGTGCCTCCTCGGCTGAAGCAACCCCTGAAGAGCAAATAGACGCAGCGACAGGCGGTATTAAAATCGGCGTTAAGTTCTCGACGTGTTGCAGCGAATACTGGATAACTCTCCAACCTTCTTCGAAAACGTTATTGTCGAACTGTTAGTTGCAATGGGATATGGGGGAACACACGAGAAGGCCGCGCTTCGTCTTAGGCAAGAGCGGCGATAATGGTGTAGATGGCGTAATCGATGAAGATCGCTTGGGCTTGGACCGAATTGATGTTCAAGCGAAACGCTATGCTCCTACTAATACTGTTCAGAGGCCGGAAGTGCAGGCTTTCGTGGGTAGTCTAGTAGGATTCGGAGCTAACAAGGGCGTATTCGTTACCACTTCAGCATTTACTAGTGGTGCGATTGGATATGCCGAGCAGATTCCTCAACGCGTAATTTTGATCGACGGCGCTCGCTTAACGGTCTTAATGATCGAACACGATGTCGGCGTCAGAGCTAGCCGTACGGTAAAAATCAAACGCATCGACGAAGACTTTTTCGAAGAACTCTAGAATGTGATCGCATTATGACCTTCGGCGTTTTCATGCACAAGGATGGGTCGATCTACGACGACATTCCCGAGGTGCATTACCAGTTTCCGAAAAGCTATCTCAGCCGCGCCCAGCAGATGGTCGGCGACTGGATTGTCTATCGCGAGCCGGTCAAGATTCCGAACTCCAAAGGCTTCTTCGCCGTGGCGAAGGTCGAGCGGATCATTCCTGACCCAATCGAGCCAGACCGCTATCGCGCGATCATAGAAGAGGGCAGCTATCTGCCGTTCGAGCCGACTGTTCCGCACATCGTGGATGGCGAGCAGGTCGAGCGCGGCATTCTCAACGAGGCTGGCAATATCTCTGGCCGTGCGCAGGCCGCCGTGCGTCCGCTTTCCGCGTCGGACTTTTCGCGCATCGTCGCGCTCGGTTTGCCGGAGGATGACACGCTGCCGCGCATCGATGACCCGAAACGGATAATCGTCGTGCGCGACAAGCAGATGCCGTTCGAGATCGAGCGGCCAATCGTGCAGTCGCTCGTCAACCGGCCTTTCCGCGACCGGGCATTTCGCCGCGCTGTCCTTCACGCCTATGACGGACGCTGCGCTGTTACCGGATGGCGGCTCGTCAATGGCGGCGGCCGGTTGGAAGCCGAGGCGGCGCATATCCGCCCGTCGAGCATGGCGGGCCGGACTCGTCCGCAACGGGCTCGCGCTATCGGGCACCGCGCACTGGATGTTTGATCGCGGTCTGATCGGTGTGGCCGACGACCATGAGATCCTGATCCACCGGAAAGTCAATGACCGCGACGGGGTCGAGAACATCCTCAATCCGACCGGACGAATTATCGCGCCGGACCGGGAAGCGAACAGGCCGCATCCGAGTTTCTGAAATGGCACCGCAATCATCATCAGTTTGCGGCCTAATGCCAACGCCGTCACGCGCCGTTCCGCGTTAGCTGCGCAAACGCTCCATGCGTCACGTGACGTCGAACGGGTACGCAGCGCGCACCCGCCGGCCGGCTTTCGCGATGCGCTGCGCGCACCGGCTCCCAGCTTGTCGCTTGCTTCGCAAGCTCTGGCGCTGGTCGCCTTCGCTTAGCTACAAATCCCGCCAGTGGTCTTCGTCCTCGTCGAACGGTTCCAGCTCGTCTTCGACCTGCACCAGGCTTTCGAGGTCGCCCGCTTCTTTCCAGTCGGTGGTGCGAAGTTCCATGAAGGGGGTTTCGGTGTCGTGTTCGGGTGGGCCTTCCGCTTCGGCGCGGCGGCGGGCGGCGGTTTCGGACAGCATTTTCTGCATCGCCTCGATCTGGGGCAGGGTCATGTGCACCGGGTCGAAATGTTCCACGATGGCGGCGTTCATGTCGTCCTTCTCCGCGCGCGACAGGGCAGGGACGGTCATGGCCGCGCCCTTCCTGCGCCCCGTTCCGCTGCCCGTCCCGCTCCCGTGCCACCGTGCAGCCGGGTGGCGTCGGGATCGAAATAGCTTGCGGACAGGCGCTTCCCCCGTTCGTCGCGCGCATTCATCCTCAGGCAGAACATCAGCAGCCGGTCGTTGCGGATGCGGCGGAAGCCTTTCAGCTTGCCCGCGACGAACACCGGGGACAGCTGCCCGTCGATCGCGCGTTCGTATGCGACATCCTTCAACCGCTGCACGCCCAGATCCAGCGCCGCCTCCCACGCGCGGCGGAAACTTTCCGAACCGACCTGGCGGCGCAGGTAATAGGCGCCTACCGGGCTCATATTGACGTGGCGCGCGGCGCGGCTGACGCTGCCCGTATCCGCCAGCGCGCCGATGAAGGCCTTCTGCCGGTCGGGCGTCCAGCCATCGTGGCGGTATTTGCGAGGGACCGGGTCGAATGCGGGCAATTGCTCCTTTGCAACGGGGGTGCGGATGGCGGCGGGGTCTTTTCGTCTGGTCATCCGCGATCGTGAAGCAGATTTGCGGCGTGTAGGAAAATGCGCGGGGAAAATGTGCGTGGAAAATGCGGGGCGGGCCGCACTTCACTTTGCGTTCAGCGCGCGGGGCGTTATGATGCGCGGATGATCACCACACCCAAAACGCCGCGCCCGTTCAAGCCATTGCTCGCCACCGTCATGGCCGGGGCCACCCTGTTGACGGGCGCCTGCGCCAGCGGGGGCGAGGGGCCGCGCGACACGGCCTATGTCGCGCGCGATGTGGAAACATTGTATTACGAGGCGAAGCACCGGCTCGACCGCGGCAGCCGACATTGGCCGCCGCGCTTGTTCGACGAGGTGGAGCGCCAGCATCCCTATTCCCCCTGGGCCCGCCGCGCGCAGTTGATGAGCGCGTTCAGCTACTACGTCGCGCGCGATTACAACAAATCGGTGCAGGCGTCGCAGCGGTTCCTGTCAGATCCATCCGGGCAACAAGGACGCGCCCTACGCCTATTACCTGATCGCGCTGAGCTATTACGAACAGATCAGCGACGTTCACCGCGACCAGAAGATCACCGAACAGGCGCAGACCGCCTTGCGCGAAGTCAATCGCCGCTTCCCGCACACCCAATACGCCACCGACGCGCGGCTGAAGCTGGACCTGGTGGAGGATCATCTGGCGGGCAAGGAGATGGAAATCGGGCGGTATTACGAACGGTGCGGCCGATGGGCTGGCCGCGCAGATACGTTTCCAGAACGTGATCGAAAACTTCCAGACCACCAGCCACGCGCCCGAAGCGCTGTACCGGCTGACCGAAAGCAGCCTGGCGCTGGGCATCCCGAACGAGGCGAAGAAATACGCCGCCGTGCTGGGCGCGAATTATCCCGGCAACGAATGGTACGAAAAGGCGTTCGAACTGATCCAGGACGACGCGCCGGCGCAGACTGGGCGGCTGACGCGGACGCCTCCGGCCACCGGCGTTCTTTATTTGATCCGAAATGTGCCGCGTCCGGGGTGACGCGCGCGAAGGCTGCGGTAACGCTGGCATCGCCCATGCTGACCCGCCTTTCCATCCGCAACATCGTGCTGATCGAGGCGCTCGACCTGTCCTTCGCGCGCGGGCTGGGCGTGCTGACGGGGGAGACGGGCGCGGGCAAATCGATCCTGCTCGATGCGCTGGGCCTGGTGCTGGGCAACCGCGCCGATAGCGGCCTGGTGCGCGCGGGGCCGACAAGGCCAGCGCGACCGCCACCTTCGAATTCGCCGACACTGCCCGACTGATCCGCGACGCGCTGGACGATGCGGAGATCGAGGTCGAACCGGGCGAACCGCTGATCGTGCGCCGCCAGTTGAAGGCGGATGGCGGTCGCAAGGCGTTCGTCAACGATCAGCCGGTCGGCGTGGCGCTGCTGCGCGAACTCGCCCCGGCGCTGGTCGAACTGCACGGCCAGCACGACGATCGCGGGCTGGTCAATCCGCGCGGCCACCGCCTGCTGCTCGATCGGTTTGCCGGCGCGAATGTCAGCGGGCGTGGCGACGCGCTGGGACGCGTGGAAGGCCGCGGGACCGGCTGGATGCTGCGCGCGGCGAGGTGGAACAGGCGCGCTGGATCAGGATCTGCTGCTCGCGCATCTGGCCGAACTGACCGCGCTGGAACCGCATGGCGGGCGAGGAAGCGCGCTCGCCGCCGCCCGGTCCGACATGCAGAAGGGCGAGAGGCTGGCCGGCGATCTGGAGGAACTGCGCCATATCTGGGAAGGGTCCGACAGTCCGCTCGCCGCCTTGCGCGCCGCCGCGCGCAGGCTCGACCGGATTGCGGGCGAGCACGCCCTGCTGGCAGAAGCGCTGGCCGCGCTCGACCGCGCAGTGATCGAGGCGGGCGAAGCGGAGGATATCGCTGCGCCGCGCGCCGAGGCGCTGCTGCACGATCCCGCCGGCTCTCGACGCGGCCGAAACGCGGTTGTTCGAACTGCGCGCGCTGGCCCGCAAACATCGCTGCGAAGTGGACGAACTGCCCGCACTGATGCGTCGATGCGCGAGCAGCTGGACGCGATCGAGGGCGGCGAGGCGGAGCTGGACGCGCTGGAAACTGCCGCGCAGGAAGCCGGTGAAACCTATCGCGCGCAGGCGCAAACCTGCACGATGCCGCGCGTAAAGCCGGCAACGCAAGCTGGACAAGGCGGTGGCGCGGAACTCGCGCCGCTGAAACTGGATGCCGCGCGCTTTCAGACGGCGTCACGCCGCTTACCCGAAGATCGCTGGGGCGCGAACGGGTATGGACGCGGTGGAATTTCTGATCGCGACCAATCCCGGCGCGCCGTTCGCGCCGCTGGGCAAGATCGCCAGCGGCGGCGAATTGTCGCGCTTCATCCTGGCGCTGAAAGTCGCGCTGGCGGAGCAGGGCGGGGCGGCCACGGTGATCTTCGACGAGATCGACCGCGGCGTCGGCGGCGCGGTGGCGAGTGCCATCGGCGACCGGCTGGCGCGGCTGGCCGATGGCGGGCAATTGCTCGCCGTCACGCACAGCCCGCAAGTCGCGGCGCGCGGCGGGCAGCATTACATGATCGCCAAATCGAGCAAGGGCACGGTGACGAGCACCTCCGTCGCGCTGCTGGACGACGGCGGGCGGCAGGAGGAAATCGCGCGGATGCTGTCGGGCGCGGAAGTCACGCCCGAGGCACGGGCGCAGGCGGACCGGTTGCTGGAGGGGGTGTGATGGTTGTCTCAAGCCAGAGCACCGCCCCCGTCCCCATCCGCTGAAGAGGAGGCGGAAGCGGGAAGAAGCCCCTTCCTTTTCAGAGGAAGGGGTTGGGGATGGTGGAAGCCATGATCGATATCTCCGAAGCCGATGCCGCCAATGAACTGATGCGGCTGGCGCAAGCCAGATCGCGAAGCATGACCGGCTGTATCACGCCGAAGATGCGCCCGAAATTACCGATCAGGAATATGATGCGCTGGTGCGCCGCAATGCGGAGCTGGAGGCGGCGTTTCCGCATCTGGTCCGTGACGACAGCCCGATCGCGCAAGGTCGGGCACGAGATCGCCGCTCGCCCGCTGGGCAAGGTCGCGCATGAGGTGCGGATGATGAGCCTCGACAATGCGTTTGCCGATGACGAAGTGGCGGAATTCGTCGCGCGCGTGCGGCGGTTCCTGAATCTGGACGAGGACGAACCGGTGGCGTTCACGGCGGAAGACAAGATCGACGGGCTGTCCTGCTCGCTGCGTTACGAGACGCGGCGCGCTGGTCCGTGCCGCCACGCGCGGGGATGGCCAGGTGGGGGAGGATGTCACCGCCAATGTCGCGCATATCGCCGACATTCCGCAGCGTCTGACGCGCGCGGATGGGAGCGAGTGGACCGGCCGGAACTGTTCGAAATTCGCGGCGAGGTTTACATGGCGCGCGACGATTTCGCCGCACTCAACGCCGCGCAGGCGGAGGCGGGGGACAAGCAGTTCGCCAATCCGCGCAACGCCGCCGCCGGGTCGCTGCGGCAAAAGGATGCGAGCGTCACGGCCAAACGCCCGCTCAAATTCTGGGCGCATGGCTGGGGCGCGGCGTCCGATGTGCCGGGCGACACGCAGATGCGGTCATGCGGCAAATGATCGCGGAATGGGGCTTGCCGGTGTCGCCGCCTTGCAACGCGTCGAATCCCTCGACGAAATGATCGCGCATTACGGGGCGATCGAGGCGGCGCGGCCCCGGCTTCCCTATGAAATCGACGGGGTGGTCTACAAAGTCGACCGGCTGGATTGGCAGAAACGGCTGGGCTTCGTGGCGAAGGCGCCGCGCTGGGCCATCGCACGCAAATTTCCGGCGGAACGGGCGCAGACGACGCTGGAAATCATCGACATTCAGGTCGGCCGGACCGGCAAGCTGACGCCGGTGGGGCGGCTCGCGCCGGTGCTGGTCGGCGGGGTGACGGTCACCAATGTCACGCTGCACAATCGCGACGAAATCGCGCGGCTCGGCGTGCGCCCCGGCGACCGCGTCTGCATCCAGCGGGCGGGCGACGTCATTCCGCAGGTCGTGGACAATCTGACGCGCGACGAGAAGCGCTGCGCCCTTTGCATTCCCCGATCACTGCCCGGAATGCGACAGCGAAGCGGTGGCCGAGGAGGGCGAAGTCGATGTGCGCTGCACCGGCGGGCTGATCTGCCCGGCCCAGCGGACCGAACGGTTGAAACATTTCGTCAGCCGCGGCGCGCTCGATATCGATGGGCTGGGCGAGAAAACCATCGATCAGTTCTTCGCGCTTGGGCTGGCTGGAAAGCCCGGCGGATATCTTCCGGCTGAAGGAGCGTCGCGCGGACATTCTGGCGCTGGACGGATGGCAGGAAAAGTCTGTCGATAACCTGTTGGCTTCTGTGGAAAAGCGGCGCAGCCCGATGCCGCGCGGCTGTTGTTCGGGTTGGGCATCCGGCATGTCGGCGCGGTGACGGCGCGCGATCTGATGAGGCATTTCCACGAACTGCCCGCCCTTGCGCACGTGGCCGACGACCGGGGATGACAGGTGTGGCGGACATCACCGCAATCGACGGGATCGGCCCGGCGGTGGTTGCGGCGTTGCGCGATTTCTTCCACGAACCGCACAATGTCGACGTGTGGGACGACCTGCTGCGCGAAGTCGATCCCCGCCGCGTTACGAGGTCGAAACGCTGGACAGCCCGGTTGCGGGCAAGATGGTGGTATTTACCGGAAAGCTGGAAACCATGAGCCGCGACGAGGCCAAGGCGCAGGCCGAACGGCTGGGCGCGAAGGCGTCGGGATCGGTCAGCGCGAAAACCGATCTGCTGGTGGCCGGACCGGGCGCGGGGGCAAAGGCGAAGAAGGCGGCGGCGCTGGGGATCGCAGTGACCGACGAGGCAGGCTGGGCGGCGATCGTCGCTTCGGCGGGGTAGCGGACCTCAGCCGGGCCGCCGGTCCCGCTTGCGAAGCCACAGGATCGCCCAATCGCCGCGCACCATCCGGCGCGCCAGCCGGAACCCCGCCCGGCGATAGGCACGACGCACCGCCGCCTCCTGCTTCACCAGCAGCCCCGCCAGCACGACGTGCCCGCCCGGCAACACGGCGCGCGCGAAATCGGGTGCGAGGTCGATCAACGGCCCGGCCAATATGTTCGCCATCAGCAGATCGTACGGTCCGCGCGCGCGCAACAGCGAGTGGTCCATCCCGGCCGCGACCACCATCGTCAGCGCGCCCGCGCCGCCGCCTTGCGCTACCTGGTTGGCGACGGCATTGTCATGCACCACCTGCGCGCAGACGCCGTCCACATCGCTGGCGACGGCATAGGCGCGCGGCCACAGCGCGATCGCGGCAAAAGCGAGCAGTCCGGTTCCGGTCCCGATATCCGCCATGTTGCGCGCCACGACGCCCTGCCGCTTCATGATGTCCAACATGGCAAGGCAGCCCGCAGTCGTTTCGTGCTGGCCCGTGCCGAACGCCTGACTGGTTGGGATGACGAACTCTGTCATGCGGGGCTTGTCGCCGGTCGCAGCGGCGGCGGCATGATCGGGCGTGCGGACGCGGAACCGTCCGGCGGTGATCGGATCGACGCCCTCCTGGCTCAGTTTCAGCCAATCCGCCGCCGCGATCCGTTCCACGGTCAAGTTCGGGCGCGCTGCCGCCGAACAGCGCCGCCACCGCCTCGCGCTGCGCTGCGCCCGGTTCGCGGTCGAGCCACGCTTCCAGCACCCATTCGTCCGGGCGGTCTTCGGCGATTTCACTGCCGGACAGGACGATGGCGTGGTCCCAATCGTCGCGCTTCCTCATGCGCCAGCAACGCCGCCTGCACTCGCTGGCGCGATGCATGGGCGGTCAGCTTCCAGCTATCGGACATAGCTGGCTCCGTTCGCGTCGAGCGTCGCGCCGGTCATGCTTTCGGGCGCGTCGAGCGCGCAATAGACTGCGATCCCCGCAATTTCGTCCGGCGTCGCGACGCGGCCCAGCGGAATGTCGGCGAGCAAGCCGGGGCCGCCCCGGCTGGCCAGATAATCGCCCGCCATCGCCGTATCGATGAAGCCGGGCGTGATCGCGTAACTGCAGATGCGATCGGCGGCATAGGCGCGGGCGATGGTCTTGTGCATGGCCAGCATCCCGCCCTTCGCCGCCGCATAATGCCAGTGCGCGGGCGAATCGCCGCGATGGCCGGCGCGGCTGGCGATATGGACGATCCGCCCCGGAACGCCGCGTTCCTGCCAGTGCAGCACCGCCATGCGCGACAGCTGCGCGGCGGCGGTCAGGTTGATGCGCAGCGTTTCCTCCCACCCGTCCAGCCAGCCGATGTCGGAGCCGTCCAGCGGATTGGCATCGAACAGCCCGGCATTGTTGATCAGCACATCCACCGCGCCGCCCGTTCGTTGCAGCGTTTGCGCCCACAGATGTTCCGGCCCGCCGGCTTGCGAAAAATCCGCACCGATCGTGTCGTCGTCATGATCGGCAGTGGCATGGCCGACGACGGTGACGTTACGGCTTGTGCGGTCGGGACTTTCAAGGCGGGCGCGGATGGCGGCGCCGATGCCGCGGCTGGCGCCGGTCAGAAGGATGCTGGTCATGCATCCCCTATCCGAAACTTTGCAAGCGAAGTCGAGGTGGCAGTTGTTGCCACGCCCGCGCAAACCGTTATGGCTGGTCGCCAGTCTGAAATTACGGAAACACATGTCCAACATGGCCACACGCCCGCTATCGCCGCATCTGCAAATCTGGAAATGGGGGCCGCATATGCTGGTGTCCATCCTGCACCGCGTCACCGGCGACGGAATGGCGCTGGTGGGTCTGGGCGTGCTGCTGTGGTGGCTGGGCGCGCTGGCGAGCGGGCCGGAGGCATACGAAACCTTCCTGGCCGTGGCGACGTCGATACCCGGTTACATCGTGCTGGTCGGGCTGAGCTGGGCGTTCTTCACCCATATGTGTTCGGGCCTGCGCCATTTCGTGCTGGATATCGGCGCGGGATACGAATTGCAGACCAACAAATTGTGGTCGATGGGCAGCATTGCCATCGGCGTATTGCTGACCGGGGCCTTCTGGGCCGTGGTCCTGCTGGCTTGATCGGGGGCGCATCTAATGGGTAACGGAACTTCCATCGGCCGCGTTCGCGGATTGGGCAGCGCGAAAGAGGGCGCGCATCACTGGCTGGTGCAGCGGTTGACCGCGATCGGCAATGTCGTGCTGGTGCTGTGGCTGGCGTTCAGCATCGCTCTGTTGCCCGATATGGGCTACGCCACCGTCACCAAATGGCTGTCCAGCCCGATCCCAGCGACGGCGATGGTGCTGCTGCTAGTCAGCGTGTTCTGGCATGCGCGCATGGGCCTGCAGGTCCTGATCGAAGATTACGTCCACGAAGCCGGGAGCAAATTCGCGCTCCTGACCGTTCTGACCTTGACCACCATCGGCGGCGGTGCCTTCGGCATCTTCTGCGTCGCCCGTCTCGCTTTCGGAGCTTCCGCATAATGGCCAATCCCGCCCCCCAGACCGCATCCTCGCCCGGCGCGGCGCCAGCACAGGCACCAGCACGGCGGCAATATGCCGGCCTACAAGATTATCGACCACATGTACGACGTCGTGGTCGTCGGCGCGGGCGGATCGGGCCTGCGCGCCACGATGGGCGCGGCGGAAGCCGGGCTGAAAACCGCCAATATCTCCAAGGTTTTCCCGACGCGGTCGCACACCGTCGCGGCGCAGGGCGGCATCGCCGCATCGTTGGGCAACAACACGCCCGATCACTGGTCCTGGCATATGTACGACACCGTGAAGGGTGCGGACTGGCTGGGCGATCAGGACGCGATCGAATATCTGGCGCGCGAAGCTCCGCAGGCGGTGTACGAGCTGGAGCATGCAGGCGTGCCGTTTTCGCGCAATGACGATGGCACGATCTACCAGCGCCCGTTCGGCGGGCACATGCAGAATATGGGCGAGGGGCCACCGGTCCAGCGCACCTGCGCCGCCGCCGACCGCACCGGCCATGCCATGCTGCACGCGCTGTATCAGCAGAGCCTGAAATACGACGCGGATTTCTTCATCGAATATTTCGCGCTCGACCTGATCATGGAAAACGGCGTGTGCCGCGGTGTGATCGCCATGTGCCTCGACGATGGCAGCATCCATCGGTTCAAATCGCAAAGCGTCGTGCTGGCGACCGGCGGTTATGGCCGCTGCTACTACACCGCGACCAGCGCGCACACCTGCACCGGCGACGGCGGCGGCATGGTGCTGCGCGCAGGGCTGCCGTTGCAGGACATGGAATTCGTGCAGTTCCACCCCACCGGCATTTACGGCGCGGGCGTGCTGATCACCGAGGGCGCACGGGGCGAGGGCGGCTACCTGACCAATTCCGAAGGTGAACGGTTCATGGAACGCTACGCCCCATCTGCCAAGGATCTGGCATCGCGCGATGTCGTCAGCCGCGCGATGGCGCTGGAAATGCGCGAAGGGCGCGGCGTCGGGCCGGAGGGCGACCATATCTTCCTCCACCTCGACCATATCGAATCCAGCGTGCTGGCCGAACGGCTGCCGGGCATCACCGGAAGCGGGCAAGATTTTCGCAGGCGTCGATCTGACGCGCGAACCGTTGCCGGTGACGCCGACCGTGCATTACAATATGGGCGGCATCCCGTGCAATTATCACGGCGAAGTCGTGACCATCGGCAAGGATGGCCCCGATACCGTGGTCCCCGGCCTGTTCGCCGTGGGCGAGGCGGCGTGCGTTTCGGTGCATGGCGCGAACCGGCTCGGCTCCAATTCGCTGATCGATCTGGTGGTGTTCGGCCGCGCGACGGGCCACCGCCTGCGCGAAATTATCAAGCCGGGCGCATCGCAGGACGAATTGCCGAAAGACAGCGCCGACATGGCCCTGTCCCGGCTCGACCATTTCCGCCACGCCGATGGCGGCGCGCCGACATCCCTGCTGCGGTCCGATATGCAGAAGACGATGCAGAAACACGCCGCCGTGTTCCGCGACAGCGAATTGATGGCGGAAGGCGAGAAGCAGCTGGCCGCGACATACGACCGGATGGAAGACATCAAGGTCACCGACCGTTCGCTGATCTGGAACAGCGATCTGATCGAGACGCTGGAATTCGACAATCTGATCGCGCAGGCCAGCGTCACGATGGCATCTGCCGAAAACCGCAAGGAAAGCCGCGGGGCGCACAGCCACGAAGATTTCCCCGATCGCGACGATGGCGAATGGATGAAGCACACCGTCGCCTGGTTCGAAGGTTGGGGCGGCAAGAAATCGAACGGAACCGGCGACGTGAAGATCGATTACCGTCCGGTCCACGAATACACGCTGACCGACGATATCAAATATATCGAACCCAAACGCCGGGTTTACTGATCGGAACATCGGGTGGGGACTTCATGCTCCACCCGATATTCCCAAAGGCGGTTATTCCTCCGCAGCGAACGCTTCACGCTCCGCCATGTCGGCGGGGCGGGCGGGGTAATCGCATTGGCGTTCCTGCCCCAATCCTTTCAGGAAACCGCGCCGGACGGCCCCGGCATAGATCGCTGCCTGAAACTGCTTCTCCCGTTTGGCCGCACCCGATAATTGGCGCACGATGCCGCGAAACGGGATCAGGCCGCCGACCACGCTTTTCGCGACATCGCCGACGTTCAACCCGTCATCTGCATCTATCAGCTCGACATCGGGGCCAAGCACGGCGGTCAGCCGGTCTATTTCGGTCACGATGGCCGCGCAATTTACCAGCTTTTCGCTGGCATAGGGCGCGATGGCGGCATCCTGCAACGCTTCGGGTATTTCGTCTTTCCGCAAGTTCAAATCGCTCAACGGCGTCATCGCGACATCGCCGGCGGTGCGCGCCGCGCCGCGCACGCCGCCTTCATCGTCGCGGGTTTGAGCCATTGCCGCCGGCGCAATCATTACGGCGAGCGCCAGACTAGCGCCGCAGATCGGCAAACGTATCGCACGCATCGTCATCTCCTGTTTCCAATCCGATTCGCAGCCATTTCATACGCTGCGCGCTTGACCCGTGGGTGAACCCTTCGGGATTGACGCGCTGGCCCGCCTGCCGCTGCAGTGTATCGTCGCCGATCGCGCTGGCGGCGGTCATGCCTTCTTCCATATCGCCCGGCTCGATCGCGTTGCGGTTGCGCGCCGCCCACACCCCGGCATAGCAATCGGCCTGCAATTCCATCCGCACTTGTAGATCGTTCGACGCACGCGGGTTCTGCTGCTGGGCGCTGCGTATCTGCGCCGACAGGCCCGTCAGCGTCTGCACATGATGGCCGTATTCATGCGCCAGCACGTAATAACGCGCGAAATCGCCGCCCGCGCCCATGCGCCGTTCCATCTGGTCGTAAAAGGCGGTGTCGATGTAAATCCCCTGATCGGCGGGGCAGTAGAACGGCCCCATTCCGGTCGATGCCGCGCCGCATGCGGTGTCGAACCGGCTGGATGACGGGAAGCGCAGGGTCGGCTGTTCGAATGCGATGTTCGCTCGGGCGAACAGCGGCTCCCACGTCTGGTTGAGCGAAGCGAGGCCGTTGCAGGTTTCCATCGCATAGGCGTTGTCGTCGCAGATCTGTGCCGCCGTCTCCCCGCCCTGGCGCTGCGTCACTTGGGGGGCCGGTCCGCCCGCGTTCATGCCGCCCAGCATCTGCGCAGGATCGACACCGAACACCAACGCCGCGACGATGGCGATCACGATGCTGCCGCAGCCCGACCTTGCCGCCGCCGCCGCCGGGGAAGCGGCCCCCGCCGCCGCCGCTCGTGCGCCCCACCTTGATGCTGCCCGGATTGAACCTGTTTAATCGCATAATGACCCCCGAAAGCGCGTCGATAGATGCCGGTGCGTTGGATTGACGCTAGACACTGGCCGCACCGCGCGCGAAAGAATGCCCTCCTATCAGCAAAACCTGCGGAGTTGTAGATGTTCCTTACCGGCAAACGGGCGCTCGTCACCGGATCGACATCGGGCATCGGCCTCGCGATCGCGCGCGCTTTGCGGGCGGAGGGGGCGGAAATAGTGCTGAACGGTTTCGGCGACGATGCCCTGATCGCCCAACTGTGCGACGAACTGGGCGCGACGCATCGTGGGCGCTGATCTGATGGACCCCGCCGCGATCGAACGGATGTTTGCAGAGGCCGGGCCGGTCGACATTCTGGTCAACAATGCCGGGATGCAGCACGTCGCCCCGGTGGAGGAATTTCCGACCGACAAATGGGATGCGATCATCGCACTCAATCTGACCGCGCCGTTCCACACCAGTCGCCTCGCCATTCCGCATATGAAGCGAGGCGGGCTGGGGCCGGATCATCAACACCGCCAGCGCGCATTCCAAAACCGCATCGCCGTTCAAAAGCGCTTACAACGCCAGCAAGCACGGGCTGGCGGGCTTCACCAAAACCATCGCGCTGGAACTGGCGCAGACCGGCGTAACCGCGAACTGCATCAGTCCCGGTTATGTCTGGACGCCGTTGATCGAGGGGCAAATCCCCGACACGATGGCGGCGCGCGGATTGAGCCGCGAAGAGGTCATCGACGATGTCCTCCTCGCCAAGCAGCCGACCAAGAAATTCGTGCAACCTGAATCGATCGGTGCGCTCGCAGTGTTCCTGTGCCGCGACGAAGCGGCCAACGTCACCGGCGCGAACTGGAGCATGGATGGCGGCTGGACCGCAGGATAGATAATGGCGCACGGGCGACTTTCGATAGGGCGACTTTCGATGGGGCGACATCGATGGGGCGGTTGGCGGCCGTTTGCACGGCGGCGCTGCTCGTCGCCGCCTGCGCTGCAACGCCCGCGCCGAAAATTGCTGCGACAGCCGAACTCGACACCATCGAAACCGCGCTCGCCCGCGACATCGCCGTGCTCGCGAGCGACGCGTTCGAAGGGCGCAAGCCGGGCACTGCGGGGGAAGCGGCGACACTCGTCCTACCTGGCGCGCGAATGGCAGGCGGCGGGCGTGGACAGCGGCACGAACGATCCCGCCGAACCGTGGTTCGCCACCGTCGATCTGGCGCTGGCCACCCCCACGGGCAGCCGCGTGCAGTTCGTCCGTGCCGGGCGCGCGCTGCCTTTCGATCAGGCCGATGCCGCAGTGTTCACTCCGGGCGAACGCACGCTGATCGAACGCGGCGGCGATGCTGTTCGTCGGCAAGCTGGGCGATACTCTCGACCGCGCGGAACTGGCCGGGCGCGTCGTCGTCATGGCGGGCGATCACGCCGGCAGCGCGGAACAGCGCGAAGCTTTGCTGGCGAAGGGGGCGGCGGGCGTGCTGGCGCCTGATCGCGGACGAAGCCGCCTATCGCGAAACCATCGCGCGGCGGCGGGGCGGATCGTACCGGCTGGCGGGCGAAGCGGGCGACGCGCTGGATGGCTACATCACCGGCGCAGGGTTTGCCGCGCTGGTCGGGCGGGCGCGATACGACAGCTTGCTGGCGCAGGCGGACCATGCCGGCATTTCTGCCCGTGCCGTTGCGGGCGGTGGCGACGTTGGAGGCCACCTCCACCACGGCGAAAGTGAAGACGCACAATCTGATCGGGCGATTGCCGGGGCGCATTGCGGGCAGTCGGCGCGATCGTGGTGATGGCGCATTGGGATCACTTCGGCATCTGCCGCGAGAGGGCTGGTGACAGCGCGTCCGACAGCGATCCGATCTGCAACGGCGCGGTGGACAATGCCAGCGGTCTGGCGGTGCAGGCGGAACTGGCGCGGCGGTTGGGCCGTGCGGGCAGGCTGGATCGCGATGTGTATTTCGTGGCCACCACGGCGGAGGAATGGGGGCTGTTGGGCGCGATCGCCTTCGCTCGCGATCCGCCGATCCCGCTCGACAAGATCGTCGCGGCATTCAATCTCGACACCACCGCCATTGCCGCGCGCGGGGAAGCGGTGGGGGTGGTCGGCAGCGGCAGTTCACCGCCGATCGATGCGGTCATCGCGCAGGAAATCGCCCGATCGGGCCGCGCGATGGGCGATCCCGCTTTCGCCGACCGATATCTGAAACGGCAGGATGGCTATGCCCTGCTGCGCGCGGACGTGCCCGCTTACATGATCGGCAGCGCGTTCGGCGGCAGCGAGGCGTTGGAACGCTTCACCGCCAGCCGCTATCACCGGCCCAGCGATCAGTTCGATGACGGCAAGGTCGGGGACGGCGGATCGAACTGGGCGGCGCGGCGCAGGATATGCTGCTGCATCTGGCGTTGATCCAGCGGTTGGGCTCGGTCGCATCCTATCCGCCGAATGCGCCGCCCACTCCAGCGCTCATGCCCCCACCCGCAGCCGCTTCCGCGCAGATAATCGCGGGGCTTTGCGTCCGCTGCACTAGCGGCAGGCGAGCGGCGCGGTTACATGGTCCGCCACGACTCCGCACCGGCATCCACGGCGCGGCGTTTCAAAACCAACAGGCGATCATCCCGTGGCATCTTTCGACATTCCCATCGGCCTTACTTACGACGATGTGCTGCTGCGCCCCGGACAAAGCGACATCGTGCCGTCGATGGCCGATACCGGCAGCCAGTTCACGCGCGACATCCGGCTGAACATCCCGGTCGTTTCCGCCGCGATGGACACCGTGACGGAAGCCGACATGGCCATCGTCATGGCGCAGATGGGCGGCATCGGCGTGCTGCACCGGAATCATGGATGTGGACGCAGCAATGCGCCGCGGTGCGGATCGTCAAGCGGTTCGAAAGCGGCATGGTCGTCAACCCCATCACCATCGGCCCCGACGCGACGCTGGGCGACGCGCAGGCGTTGATGGCGCAGCACCGGATCAGCGGCATTCCCGTAACCGACCGGGACGGCAAGCTGTGCGGCATCGTCACCAACCGCGATGTGCGTTTTGCAGAGCGGGCGGGCCAGCCCGTGCGCGAACTGATGACGACGGCGAACCTCGCCACCGTCGGCCTGGGCGTCGGGCAGGAAGAAGCGCGCCGCCTGCTGCACCAACGCCGGATCGAAAAGCTGATCGTGGTGGACGACGATTACCGCTGTATCGGGCTGATCACGGTCAAGGATATCGAAAAAGCGGTCAATTACCCGATGGCGACCAAGGACGATACGGGCCGCCTGCGCGTCGCGGCGGCGACGACGGTGGGCGACAAGGGCTTCGAACGCACGCAGGCGCTGATCGATGCGGAAGTGGACGTGATCGTCATCGACACCGCGCACGGCCACAACACCGACGTCGCGCGCGCGGTGGAACGGGCGAAGGCACTGTCCAATTCGGTCGAGATCGTCGCGGGCAACGTCGCCACGGCGGAAGCCGACGCGATCGCTGATCGACGCCGGCGCGGACGCGATTAAGGTCGGCATCGGGCCGGGGTCCATCTGCACCACCCGCGTCGTCGCGGGCGTCGGCGTACCGCAGCTGACGGCAATCATGGAAAGCGCGGCGGAAGCAAAGAAATCCGGCGTGCCGGTGATCGCCGATGGCGGTTTGCGGACCAGCGGCGACGCGGCGAAAGCGCTGGCGGCGGGCGCATCCAGCGTCATGATCGGATCGCTGCTGGCCGGAACGGAAGAAGCGCCGGGCGAGACGTTCCTGTATCAGGGCCGCAGCTACAAATCCTATCGCGGAATGGGCAGCGTCGGCGCGATGGCGCGCGGCAGCGCGGACCGCTATTTCCAGCAGGATATCAAGGATTCGATGAAGCTGGTTCCCGAAGGGATCGAAGGGCAGGTTCCCTATAAGGGGCCGGCGTCCGATGTCGTGCACCAGCTGGTCGGCGGGGTGAAGGCGGCGATGGGCTACACCGGATCGGCCACCATTCCCGATCTGCAGGAACGCGCGCAATTCGTGCGGATTACCGGCGCGGGGCTGGCGGAAAGCCACGTCCACGACGTGGCGATAACGCGCGAAGCCCCGAATTATCCGACGCGGCTAGAGCATGAATTGACGCCCGCCGCCCGCGTTCAGGCCGCCATCGAATGTCTGGACGGATCATCGATGCCGCGCGCAATAATGGCCCGCCTGCCGACCGGTTGATTGGCCAATATTTCCGCACGCGCCGCTATGCCGGCAGCAAGGATCGGCGTGCGGTTCGCGAACTTGTCTATCGCGCGATCCGCGCCTGCGGACCGGTCCCGGCAACCGGCCGCGCGGCGATGCTGCGGCTGGCGGAACGCGATGCGGAGGTGGCGGCTTCCTTCACCGGCGAGGGGCATGGCGCGCCGCCGATAGCGGACGACGAAGACATCGCATCAGGCGGACTTGCGCCGGAATGGCTTGCAGACACGCTTGCCAAGTCCGGCATCGACGGGCGCGAAGCCGATGCGCTGCTGGATCGCGCGCCGCTCGACATTCGGGTCAACGGTTTGAAAGCGTCTCGCGCAAACGCTGACGCTGCCCATCGTGGCGGAAGAATGCGTGCTGCCGTCCGCCCTGCGCCTGCCCGCCGGGACGCAGGTGGAACAATGGGACGCCTATCGCGACGGCCATGATCGAAGTGCAGGATCTGGGCAGCCAGATCGCCTGCACCGCGCTTGCCGTACAGCCGGGCGAAACCGTGATCGATCTGTGCGCGGGCGCGGGCGGTAAGACGCTGGCGCTGGCGGCGGCGATGGACAATCGCGGCGTGTTGATCGCGACCGACACCGATCGCGGGCGGTTGCAGAAACTGCTCCCACGCGCGGAGCGGGCAGGCGCCGGCATGATCGAACATCTGTTGCTCAATCCGGGGCAGGAGCTGGCGCAATTGTCGGAACTGGCGGGGCATGCGGACGCCGTGCTGGTCGATGCGCCCTGTTCGGGCACGGGCACATGGCGTCGCAATCCCGAGGCGCGCTGGCGGCTGACGCCCGATGCGTTGGATCGATACGCGCAAGTGCAATCGCGTCTGCTCGACATTGCCGCCGCTCTGGTAAAACCGGGCGGGCGGATCGGGTATATCACCTGCTCCCTGCTCGACGGCGAAGGGCGCGATCAGGTGCGACGGCTTCCTGCGACGCCATCGAGGTTGGAGCGCCGATACGCCGCATCTGGCCGCCGGGCGGGCGCATGGCGGCGGCGTACGCCTGACACCGCACCACGACGGCACGGACGGATTTTTCATCGCGCAGCTGCGTTCCGCGTGTTAGCTTGCCTAGCATGGCGAACATCATCGCGACCTCTCCGGCCTCAACCGCCGGAACGGGCCATTCGATCAAGGAAGTTTTCATGCGCTTTGCCCCTGCCGCCGCCGCCTTGTCGCTCGCCCTCGCCATCACCGCCAGCGTGGGGCAGGCTGCACCGCTGACACCCGATCCGCGCGCTGCCGCCTTGATTGCCGACGGGGACGCGGCGTTGACGGCGGACGAACCGCAGAATGCGATCGACGCGTTCGAAGCGGCGCTGGCGGTCGATCCCGCCTACACCCCCATCCTGCTGCGTCTGGCGGAGGCCGCCCGGCGCGAGGGATTGCAGGGCAAGGCCATCCGTTATTACCGCGAAACTCTGGAGCGCGACCCGAAAAATTACGCCGCGCTGTCGGGCGAAGGGGCGGCGTTGCTGGAAAAGGGCGCAGTGGAACGCGCGCGCCTGTCGCTCGACAAATTGCAGTCGCTGTGCGGCACGACTTGCCCCGAAACGCAGTCGCTGGCGGCAGCGTTGGCCGCCGGTCCGCAGCCCCGCGTGCTGACGGCGGAAGCGGTCATGCCCGATGCGTCGGTCAGCCAGAACTGACCGCGTCTCAGATCAGTTCGCGAAACTGCTGCCAACACCGCCGCGTAGACGTCGCGTTTGAACGGCACGATCATGTCCGGCAGCGTTTCGGGATCGACCCATTTCCATTCGCAGAACTCCGCCGGGTCGTGCGCGTTCAGATCGATCGCATCGTCCGTCCCGGTGAAGCGCGCCAGGAACCACATCTGTTCCTGCCCGCGATATTTGCCCTTCCATAGTTTGCCGATCAGATGATCCGGCAGATCGTAGCGGATGGGATCGCCGGTTCGCCCGACGATCGTGGTATGGCGCGCGGTGACGCCGGTTTCTTCTGCCAGTTCGCGCAAGGCCGCAGGTTCCAGCTCCTCGCCCGGATCGACGCCGCCCTGCGGCATTTGCCAGAACACCTGACCGCCCGCTTTCGTTTCGCCCGCATCGATGCGGCGGCCGACGAACACCTTGCCGTCGCGCATTGACCAGCATCACGCCGACGCAGGGGCGATAGGGCAGGTTGGCCCCGTCTCTGGCCCCGTCAGGCGCCGTCGATTGCGTCGCTCACCCCTGCCGCTCCAGCATGGCGTGCATGGCGGCGAACAGATCGTGCAGATCCTTGTTCGCGCTGGGCATGGCCTTACGCAGATTGACGAAGCCGTGAAGCGTGCCTGCAAATTCCAGATAGGTGACGTCCGTGCCCTGCTGGATCAGATGCGCGGCATAGCGGCGGCCCGAATCGCGCAACGGATCGAGGCCGGCCGTGCACAGCACCGTCGGCGGCGGCGCGGTCACTTCCGCCAGCATGGGCGAATTGCGCGGATCGGCGGGATCGGCGGAATATTGCTGATCGAACCAGGTCATGGTCGATGCGGTCAGCAGGAACCCTTCGGCAAAATCGGCGAAGCTGCGATCCTTGCTGGTGTCGTCCGCAACGGGATAGATCGGCACCTGCAGCACCACCGGCACGTCGGCGGGTACGGTCGCAAGCTGGTTGGCGACGACGATGGCGAGATTGCCGCCCGCGCTGTCGCCCATCGTGATGATGCTGGTCGCGGTGCGGCCAAGTTCCGGCGATCCGGCGGCGACCCACCGTGTCGCCGCTTCGCAATCGTCGGGCGCGGCGGGGAAGGGCGCTTCGGGTGCGAGCCGGTAATCGACCGACACCACCGGCAAATCCATTTCCGCCGCGATTTCGGTGCACAGCGCATGGTGCGATTCCAGATTGCCGATCACGAAACCGCCGCCGTGATAGAACATGATGACCGGGCCGGGCTCGCGCGCGTCCCGCGCGTCGTAGAGGCGCATGTTGATGTGGCGTTCCGCGCCGTCCCCGGTCACGTTCCCGGTCACGTCCCCGGTCACCGGGCAAGTCAGATCGCGGATGACTGCCAGTTCGCGCGCATCCGCCTCCACCAGCGGGCCCATCGCGACATAGGCTTCGCGCCCGATATCGACCGGCGCGTCTTCCAGCGGCTTGCGGTCCATCTGTTGCAGCATGGTCAGAAATGCGCGCACATCGTCGCGCACATAGTGGGTCGTATCGGCCATGATCGGGTTCTCTTTCTGGTAAATCGTTCGGCCTGCCAAACTAGCGCGCTTTTGCAAGATTAGGAGAAAATCTTCATTGCGGGTGGGAATGCGCGCCCATAGGTGGCACGAACATATCGGCGGTGGCGGAACCATCGCATCGCAGCATCGAGGTAACTTCATGGCGAGCAACGCCGCATCCACTCCCGATACCATTACGGCCGACAGCGCGCCCGATGCGGTCGTCGTCCGCTTTGCCGGCGACAGCGGCGACGGGATGCAGCTGACCGGCGGGCAGTTCACCCTGTCCACCGCGCTGGCCGGCAACGACCTCGCGACCTTCCCCGATTTTCCCGCCGAAATCCGCGCGCCGCAAGGCACGCTGTTCGGCGTGTCCGCGTTCCAGATCAATTTCGGCAGCCGCGAAATCAACACCGCCGGCGACGCGCCCGACGTGCTGGTGGCGATGAACCCCGCCGCGCTGAAAGTGAACATCGCTGCGCTGAAACCCAGCGGCCTCGTCATCATCGACACCGGCGAGTTCACGAAGCGCAATCTCGACAAGGCGAAATACGACGTCAGCCCGCTGGAAGATGGCAGCCTGGCGAAATGGGACGTGCTGGCCTTCGACATCTCCGCGCTGACCATTCAGGCGGTGGAACCGTTCGGCCTGGGCAAGAAGGACGCGCTGCGGTCCAAGAACATGTGGACGCTGGGGCTGGCGCTGTGGATGTTCGACCGTCCGCGCGGCCCGATCGAAGACTGGCTGAACGCGAAGTTCAAGGGCAAGCCCGAGATCGCGGATGCCAACATCGCGGCGCTGAACGCCGGCCACGCTTATGGCGAAACGGCGGAGCTGCGCGGCCCGATCAAACAGATGTCGATGCCGCCGTCGCTGCCGAGCCGGGCCTGTATCGCACGATTACCGGGGCGGAGGCGATCTCGCTGGGCCTGGTCGCGGGCGCGCAGCTGGCGGAACTGCCGATGTTCTTCGGCGGCTATCCGATCACGCCCGCCTCCGCGATCCTGCACCATCTGGCGCGGTTGAAGGAATTCGGCGTCACCACGTTTCCAGGCGGAAGACGAGATTGCGGCGATCTGCGCCAGCATCGGCGCGTCCTATGCCGGGCAGCTGGGCGTCACATCGTCGAGCGGTCCGGGCATCGCGCTCAAGACGGAGGCGATGGGCCTCGCCATCATGACCGAACTGCCGCTGGTCATCGTCAACAGCCAGCGCGGCGGGCCGTCCACCGGCCTGCCGACCAAGACCGAACAGAGCGATCTCTATCAGGCGGTCTATGGCCGCAACGGCGATGCGCCGATGCCGGTCATCGCCGCACGCAGCCCCGGCGATGCGTTCGAATGCGCGATCGAGGCGTGCCGGATCGCGACCCAATACATGACGCCGGTGATGCTGCTGACCGATGGCTATATCGCGAACGCTGCCGAACCGTGGAAAGTGCCCGACCCCGAAGGGTTCGCGCCGTTCCCGGCAAGTTTCATGGACGGCATGCCCACCGATGGCGAATTGCTGCCCTATGCGCGCGATGCGAAGGGCGCGCGGCCCTGGATCAAGCCCGGCACGCCCGGCCTGATGCACCGGATCGGCGGGATCGAGAAGCAGGAGGGGACGGGCCATATCGACTATGCGCCCGACAACCATCAGGCGATGACCGATGCGCGCGTGAACAAGGTGCTGGGCGTCGATGTCCCGGATCAGGATGTCGCATCGGGCGGCACGACGGGAACGCTGGCCGTCGTCGGCTGGGGCTCCACCTACGGCCCGATCCGCCGCGCGGTGGACAATGCCCGCCGCCGCGGTCTCGATGTCAGCCACATCCACGTCCGCCATATCTGGCCGCTGCCCGCCAATCTGGGCGATCTGCTGCGCGGCTTCGACCATGTGCTGGTCCCCGAAATGAACACCGGCCAGTTCAAGACCGTGCTGCGCGATCAGTATCTGGTGGACGCGACCCCGCTGACCAAAACCAGCGGCCAGCCGTTCCAGATCGCCGAACTGGAAGCGGCGATCGCGAAGTATTTCGATGGGATCGACGACAATGAAGGCGGGGAGGTTGCGGTGAACGACGACCAATTGCCGAGCCCGGTTCAGTGATTTTCGGTAAAATCGTCATCCCAGCGAAGGCTGGGATCGTTTCACGCTTGGCGCCTGCCTTGAGCGATCCCAGCCTTCGCTGGGATGACGAACTCGTGTGCGTCTATGACAAGTGATATGATGAACGCTCCGGTAAAATTCGAAACCACGCTGAAGGATTGGGAAACCGATCAGGAGGTTCGCTGGTGCCCCGGTTGCGGGGATTACGCGATCCTGAAAGCCGTGCAGCGCACGCTGCCGCAGCTCGGTGCGGACCCGTCCAACACCGTGTTCATCAGCGGCATCGGCTGTTCCAGCCGCTTCCCCTATTACATGGAAAGCTACGGCTTCCACACCATTCACGGCCGCGCGCCGGCGCTGGCGACGGGGGTGAAGCTGGCCAATCCCGATCTCGACATCTGGCTGGTGACGGGCGACGGCGACGGCCTCAGCATCGGCGGCAACCACATGATGCATGTGCTGCGCCGCAACGTGAACATGCAGATCATGCTGTTCAACAACGAGATTTACGGTCTGACCAAGGGACAGGCGTCGCCCACCAGTCGGGAGGGCACGAAAAGCCCGTCCAGCCCGATCGGCAGCGTCGATCACCCCGCCAATCCATGCGCTTTCGCACTGGGGTCCGGCGCACGCTTCGTGGCGCGCGGGTTCGACGTGTCGAAGAACCTGCCCGACGTGCTGAAAGCGGCCCACGCCCATCAGGGCGCGGCCTTCATCGAGATTTTCCAGAACTGCATCGTCTACAACAAGGACGTGTTCGAAGAATTCGCCGCGCCCAAGGGTGCAGACGACAATCAGCTGTGGCTGGAACACGGCAAACCGATGCTGTTCGGCGACGAAAAAGCGGGCTTCGACAAGGGGATCGCCCTCGACCGTGAAACGCTGTCGCTCAAGGTCGTCCCGGTGACCGATGGCGACCACGCGGCGGCAGGCGTGCTGATCCACGACGCGACCAACCGCACCATCGCGCATCTGCTGATCGAAATGCCGTTCGGCGAATTCCCGATGGCGCTGGGCGTGCTTTACGACGATCCGCGCCCGACCTTCGAAAGCGCAGTCATCGCAGAACGCACAGCGGCCAGCGCGGGCAAGGAAGCCAATCTGGCGAAACTGCTGGCCAAGGGTCAGACCTGGACGGTGGCGGAGGACGAAGGGCATCCGACGGACTGATGGGTTTGAAGTAGCGGGCCTATGGACAATTTAACCCACTCTCTCGTCGGTGCGCTGATCGGCCAGACCGGTTTGAAGCGCAAGACCGGCCTGGCGATGCCTGCGTTGATTATCGGCGCGAACCTGCCCGATGTGGATGCGGCGTGCTTCTTCTGGCTGGATGGGCTCGAACATCTCGCCTTTCGCCGCGGTATCACGCACGGCCCGCCCGCGCTGGTGCTGCTGCCGCTGATACTGGCGGGTCTGCTGTACGGTTTCGACCGCTGGCAGGCGAAGCGGGGCAAACGGCCGCAAGGGAGGTTGCCCGTCCATTTCGGCTGGCTGTACGGGTTGAGCCTGCTCGGCTGTCTGACCCATCCCGCGCTCGACTGGCTGAACGTCTATGGCATCCGCCTGCTGGAACCGTTTTCCAGCCAGTGGTTCTACGGCGACACGCTGTTCATCATCGACGTGTGGCTGTGGGGCCTGATGGGGTTCGCGACATGGTGGTCGCTGCGGCAGGAAAAGCGCGGCGGGGCCTGGCGCAAAACCGGGCGGCAGGCGCTGGCGATCGCGCTGGTGTACATCGGGGTGAATGCGGGCATCACGATGTGGAACGAATCCACCCCGCGTACCGGTGAAACAATCGCAAGTCCCCCGCCTGCCGCGTCCTGGCGGCGTGACATCATAACCGGCGCGAACGGCCTTTATCGCATGAACGATCGGCGGATGGGCGATGTGCCGTTCGATCGATGCGATCTGACCGAAGTGGCGCGGCGGGATGCCGATGTTCGCGCGTTTCTGTTCTGGTCGCGAACGCCCTTTATCGAGGCGGGAAGCGACGGAGTGCTGCTGCGCGATGCGCGTTTCGCGAGCCCCATGACTGCGGGCCGGTTCTCCGTTCGCCTGCCGGACGATGTCTGTTTGGAACAGCGCCGCGCGTTCCGTCGTTAGGGACGTATGACCAAACCCCAAATCGTATGGCTGCGGCGCGATCTGCGTTTGGCCGATCAACCCGCCCTTTATCACGCAGCCGAGGCCGGACCGGTCATTCCGGTGTTCGTGCTGGATGACGATGCGGCAGGGGACCATGCCTATGGCGGGGCAAGCCGTTGGTGGCTGCACCATTCGCTGACATCCCTGGGCAAGGATTTCGGCAAGCACCGTTCCCGCATCGTCCTGCGGCGCGGCGATGCGGTGGACCAGTTGGCGAAAATCGCCGACCAGACGGGGGCGGAAGCAATCCATGCGAACCGCCATTACGAAAGCTGGTGGGTGGATGCCGAAAGCCGGCTGGCCGCCGATTACGATCTGAAACTGTATGACGGCAATTATCTGCTGCCGCCCGGCACCGCGACCACGGGCTCGGGCACGCCCTACAAGATCTACACCCCGTTTTCCCGCGCCGTGCTGGAAAAGATGCCGCCGCGCGATCATTTGCCCGAACCCGATACGATCGCGGGGCCGGACGAATGGCCCGACAGCGACGATCTGGCCGACTGGGACTTGCTGCCGACCAAACCGGACTGGTCGGGCGGCATACGCGATTTCTGGAAAGTGGGCGAAGGCGCCGCGCATGACCGGCTTGCATCGTGGGAGGACGAGGTCGGCGATTACGACGACGCGCGCAATCTCCCTTCCATCGACGGATCGTCGCGCATGTCGCCGCATCTGCATTGGGGCGAAATATCGGTGGTGACGATGTGGCACGCGCTGAAGGGACGCCGGGGCAAGGGCTGGGAAACCTATGGCAAGGAACTGATCTGGCGCGATTATCACGCAGAACGTGATCCAGCAGTTTCCCGATTACGGCAGCGAATCCTATCGCGACGGCTACGACAGCGATCTGTGGCGCGCAGCCGGATCCGATGCAGTGCAATCGCGACCTCGAAAGCCTGGCAGCAGGGCCGCACCGGTTATCCCGATCGTCGACGCCGGAATGCGGCAGCTGTGGCGCGACGGCTGGATGCACAACCGCGTCCGCATGATCGCGGCCAGCTTTCTGGTAAAACACCTGCTGATCGACTGGCGGCTGGGCGAACAATGGTATTGGGACTGCCTGGTCGATGCCGATTACGGCAACAACACCGTCAATTGGCAATGGATTTCGGGCAGCGGTGTGGACAGCAACATGTTCAGCCGGATCATGGCCCCGCTGACCCAATCGCCCAAATTCGATGCGGCCGATTACATTCGCGAATACGTGCCGGAACTGGCCGATCTGTCCGACGACGACATTCACGATCCCGAAGACGATGTGCGGCCGGGCGATTACCCGGCAGAATGATCGAACATCGCGACGCCCGCGAACGTGCGCTGGATGCCTATCGCGCCACCAAAGATTAGGTTCCCGCGCTTGCCCCGGTGCGCCGCTGTCGCCATAGGGTTGGCCGATGCATGGGACGCAATCTGGCAGAGGCGGGGGCCTGCGCGGCAGGGCGGCTCGGTTCGAACGTAAGCCCGGCCTGCTGTCGCGGATGTTCGCGCCCGGCTTCGCTCGATTGCTCGACACGCTCGACCGCGGGCTCGTAACGGGATCCATCCTTGGCACGCTGCCCGATGGGTCGCAGCGTATGCTCGGCGGCACAGCACCGGGCCACGATGCGGCGGTTACATTGCACGACTGGCGCGGTCTGCTGCGGCTGGTGACGAACGGATCGGTCGGCTGGTATCAGGCATGGGCGGCAGGCGAATGGAGCAGCCCGGACCCGGTGGCGGTGTTCGCGGTTTTCAACGCCAACGCCGTGTCGCTGGGCGCGCTGGGCCGGGCGAGCGGGCCGTTCCGGCTGGCGGCGCGCGCCGCGCATTTCCTCAATCGCAACACGCCTGTCGGGGCGCAGCGCAACATTCAGGCGCATTACGATCTCGGCAACGATTTCTACGCCGCGTGGCTCGATCCGACCATGTCCTATTCCAGCGGTATTTACGCCGACGGGGACGATATGGAGGCGGCGCAGCACCGCAAATGGCGCGCCCTGTCGGATCGGATCGGGTCGCAGCGGATCGGGGATGCGAAAACCGTGTTGGAAATCGGCTGTGGCTGGGGCAGCCTGGCGGGCCATCTGGCCACCGGCGGCGCGCAGGTGACGGCCATCAGCCTGTCCGAACAGCAGCTGGCCTGGGCGCGCGGCCGCTATGGCCCCGGCATCGATTTCCGCAATCAGGATTACCGCGATGTCGCCGGGCAATACGACGCGATCGTCAGCGTCGAAATGGTGGAGGCGGTGGGGCGCGAATATTGGCCGAGCTACTTAGATTGCATCGCCCGCAATCTGAAACCGGGCGGCCGCGCCGCGATCCAGTATATCGCCATGCATGACGATGTGTTCGATGCCTATGCCGCCGGAGCGGATTTCATTCAGGCCTATATCTTCCCCGGCGGATTGCTGATCCGGGAAAGCGAATTTCGCGCCTTGGCACACGCGCGCGGGCTGGAATGGCGAGACCGGCAAGCTTTCGGCCCGGACTACGCACGAACGCTGGCCGAATGGCGCGGCGCGTTCGACGATGCGGTGGAGGAGGGCACTTTGCCCGTCGGCTTCGACCGGCAGTTCATCGATCTGTGGCGGTATTATCTGATGTATTGCGAAGGGGGATTTCGCGGTGGCGGGATCGATGTGTGTCAGGTAACTTTGGTGAAACCAGCGTAATTTTGCAGCAGGGGATGAATTATGGGCCGTTTGGGTAAAGCAGGTTTCGGCGCGGCATTGCTGGCATCGGCGACGATGCTGGGCGGGTGCATGGCGGGCGGCGATACGGCCCCGACGGTCAACGCCCGCAGCGACAGTCAGGAAGTGCGCCTCGTCACCCCGGCGGCGGATGTGACCGACGCGGACCGGCAAGTGCTGTTCTGGAACACCGCGCAGCGCAGCGAACGGTTCCGCGATATGGAACGCTGGTTTCCGGGCCGCGAAGTTCCCGGCGCACCGATCCCGCGCCTTTTGCCGGCGGGAACGCCTCTGTCGGCGGAGCTGCAGCGCGACATCCGCGACTACATGGCGGACACCAACGCCGCCGGAGTCATGGTGCTGCGCGATGGCCGCGTCCGGTTCGAAGATTACGCGCTGGGAATGTCCGCCGATGATCGCTGGACCAGCTTTTCCGTTGCGAAAAGCTTCACCTCCACTCTGCTCGGTGCGGCGGTGCGCGACGGCGCGGTCGCCAGCCTGGACGACAGCGTCGCCACCTACATCCCCGAAATGGTCGGCTCGCCATACGAACAGGTCACGGTGCGCCAGCTGGCGACGATGACGTCCGGCATAAAATGGAACGAAAGCTATACCGATCCTGCCAGCGACGTTGCGCGTATGGCCAGCATTGCCGCCGCGCCGGGCGAAGATCAGATCGTCAACCAGCTGAAAGCCCTCCCGCGGGAGGCCCCGGCGGGGGAAAAGTGGGTTTACAAAACGGGCGAAACCAACCTGCTCGGCGTGCTGGTCGAACGCGCCGTGGGCATGAGCCTGGCCGATTATGCCAAGGTGAAGATCGTCAATCCGGCCGGGTTTGCAGGCGACATGTTCTGGATGTCCGAACAGGCGGGGCGCAGTATCGGCGGCTGCTGCCTGTCGCTGCGATTGGCGGATTACGCGCGGATGGGGCAGTTCGCGCTGGAGGGCGGGGACGGTATCGTGCCCGCCGGCTGGTTCGCCGATGCGACCGCGCCGCAAGTGAAGTTCAACGATGCCGGCGCAGGTTACGGCTACCAATGGTGGACGTTCGATGGGGGCAATTGGGGCGCGCAAGGCATTTTCGGGCAAGCGATCACGGTCATGCCGGAAAGCGGCACGGTGATCGCGATCATCAGCAACTGGTCCGGCGCGACGGACAATGACGCGCGCATAGCCGGGCGCGAACTTGCCGCAAAAATCGCCGCCGCCCGGTAACCGGCAGCCCGCGCACGATTACCAAAGCGGCCTGCGCGGATATTTCGCAAGTATATGGTCGAAAACGACCGGCGACAGCGCGCTGTAGAACCGGAAGCCTGCCAGCGTGCCTTTGTGCCAGATCACCTCGCTTTGCAGCGATTCCAGGCCGGGTATCATCAGCCAGCAGATCTGCGCGGGCCGCATCGTCCCGATCGCGCTCGCGTTGAACCCGGCCAGCGACAGATTGTGTACCGTCGTCGCGTAAGGTGAATGGCCCGCCAGCCGCAGTTTCGCAGGGATCGCCAGCAGGGTTCGCGGCCCTTCGCGATTGTCGTGTCCGGCCGTGAATGGATGGATCGGTTGTTCGCCCAATGCCCGCTGCCCTTTCGCGCGTGTGGTGTGGGGCGATTTATGGGGGCAGGCGCGTTACCGGAATGCTGGCGAAGGCGGTGAACGGGGCTGGTTACGCCAAATTAACCACCCCGTTCAATCTATGCGTAAGCGATGATTGGCGGGAAAATCCTGCGTCAACAGGCTGACGATGGCCTCGGCAACTTTTTCAGGCGGCTTCACCGTTTTGGGGTCTTCGCCGGGATAGGCTTTCGCCCGCATCGCCGTTCGCGTCGCGCCGGGATCGACGATGGCCACGCGGATGCCGCCGATCTTCTCGACCTCCTGCCCGTAACAGTCGAGCAGGGTGTCGAACGCGGCTTTGGTGGCGCCATACGCACCCCAATAGGCGCGCGGCTTGGCGCCGACGCTGCTGGTCAACCCGATCACCCGCCCGGCATCGCTGCGTTTCAGCATCGGATCGAACGCCGCCAGCAATGCCTGGGTCGCCAGCACATTGGTGGTCATCGCTTGTGTAAACTGCTTGGGATCGATCTGGGTCGCGGGCGTGAGGGTAGGCAAATAGGCCGCGCTGATGACGAGGACATCCAGCCGGTCCCATCGGCCCGCAATCGCGCCGGCGAGGCGTGCAATCGCATCGGGTTCCGCCAGATCGAGCGGGGCGATAGTGGATTGTCCGCCAGCTGCGTGAACCTGATCTTCGACCGTTTCCAACGCTTTCACGTCGCGTCCGGTCAAGATGACATGCGCCCCGTTTCGGGCCAGAGCCACGGCGGTCGCCGCGCCGATGCCCTTGCTGGCCCCGGTGACGAGCGCCAGTTTGCCTGCGAATACTGCGTCCGCCATCAGGCCACCTTCGTTCCGGGGAAGGACAGTTGCGCCGCCCCTTCCGTCCGGCGGTTCAGATCGGTCAGCGCGGTCGGGTAATCGCCGGTGAAACACGCATCGCAATATTGCGGGGCGGCGGCATCGCGTTCCGATTGCCCGACGGCGCGGTAAAGCCCGTCGATGGAAATGAACGCCAGACTGTCTGCCGCGATGAAAGTCCGCATCGCTTCCAGCTCCATCCGCGCGGCCAGCAGTTTCGATCGTTCGGGCGTATCGACGCCATAGAAACAGCTATGCGCGAAAGGCGGGCTGGCGACGCGGAAATGCACTTCCTTCGCGCCTGCTTCCCGCATCATTTCGACGATTTTCAAACTGGTGGTCCCGCGCACCAGCGAATCGTCGATCAGGACGATGCGTTTTCCTTCCACGATGGCGCGGTTGGCGTTGTGTTTCATGGTCACGCCGGACGTGCGCGCCCCTTCCGTCGGCTGGATGAAGGTGCGCCCCACGTAATGCGACCGGATGATGCCCAATTCGAACGGCACGCCCGATGCTTGCGCGAAACCGATCGCGGCGGGCACGCCGCTGTCGGGGACGGGCACGACCAGATCGACGTCGGCAGGGCTTTCCAGCGCCAGCTGCGCGCCGATCGCCTTGCGACTGGCATAGACGGACTGCCCGTCGAACACCGAATCCGGGCGGCTGAAATAGACGTGTTCGAAAATGCACGGGCGCGGGCGGTGATTGCCGAACGGGCGCAGGCTTTCCACGCGCCCGTCAAAATCGACGCGGATGATTTCGCCGGGTTCCACTTGCCTGCACGAATTCGGCCCCGCACACATCGAACGCCACGGTTTCGCTGGCGAACAGGGTGCTGTCGCCCAGCTTCCCCATCACCAGCGGGCGAATGCCCATCGGGTCGCGGCAAGCGATCATCCCCTCGCGCGTCATCACGATCAGCGAATAGGCCCCCTCCACCATCCGCAACGCATCGACGAAACGGTCGATCAGCGTGGGATAGCGGCTGGTCGCGACCAGATGGATGATGACTTCGGTATCGCTGGTCGATTGAAATATCGCGCCCTTCGCCACCAGCTCGTCACGCAGGGTGGCTGCGTTCGAAATATTGCCGTTATGCGCGATGGCGAACCCGCCACTCGCCAGATCGGCATAGAGCGGCTGCACGTTACGCAGACCCGCGCCGCCGGTGGTGGAATACCGCACATGGCCCGCCGCCATGAAGCCGGGCAGTTGCGCGATCGCCTCTTCGCTGGAAAAGTTTTCCGCGACATGGCCGGTGCCGCGGCGCGAATAGAACTCCGTGCCATCGTAACTGGTGATGCCCGCCGCTTCCTGCCCGCGATGTTGCAGCGCATGGAGGCCCAGCGCGGTCGCGGCGGAGGCATCGGGCGCGCCGACCGCGCCGAACACGCCGCATTCCTCGCGCAGGTGATCGCCATTGGCATCGTGAAACGGGTGGGAAATATGCATAATGGGGTCCGCCGGCCATATCCGCGTTAAGGCCCCCGCAATGGCCATGTTGCGAAATGATTACAAGTGCAGCGGCGAAGGCGGGCATACCTTGCCACCCGGCCCGGCACACCCTAATCGCCGCAAAACGAACTCTGATGATATCGAGCCACATTTGATCCTGTCCCCATTCGAATGGACCATTGCCAAACGCTACCTCTTGCCGGGCAAGGGGGAGGCGTTCATCGCCCTGGTCGCCGGCATCAGCGTGGGCGTCGTCATGCTCAGCGTCGCGATGCTGGTCATCGTGATGAGCGTGATGAACGGGTTTCGCACAGAACTGATGGACAAGATCGTGGGGATCAACGGCCATGCCATCGTGCAGGCATATGGCGGCCGGCTGGACGATTGGCAGGGCGTGCTGGCGGATGTGAAGGCGACGCCCGGCGTCACCAGCGCATCGCCGCTGATCGAACAGCCGCTTGCTGGTGACGTTCAACGGCCGGGTGGAAGCGATACTGGTGCGCGGCAACACGCGCGAAGATCTCGACACGCTGGGCGAAAAGGTCTGTCTGGGCAACATGTCCGCGCTGCGCCCCGATGCGAACAAGGTCGCGGTCGGATCGCGGCTGGCGGAAAATATCGGCGCGCGGGTCGGCGACGTCGTCACGATCATCAATCCGCAGGGGCGATCGACCCCGTTCGGCACCGTCCCGCGTCAGGTCGGGTATGAAATCGGCGCGATCTTCGAAGTCGGCATCTACGATTACGACAAATCCTTCGTCGTGATGCCGATGGCGGACGCGCAGACCCTGCTGCTGATCGGCGACACGATCGGCATGATCGAAGTGCAGGTGACCGACCCGGACGAGGTGGGGGAGATATTGGCTCCGGTGCAGGAAAAGCTCGCCGGGCGGGCCAACATCGCCGATTGGAAGACCATCAACGCGTCCCTGTTCGAAGCGATCCAGGTGGACCGGCTGGTGACCGCATTCGTGCTCAGTTTCATGGTGCTGGTCGCGGCGTTCAACATCCTGTCCAGCCTGGTGATGCTGGTGCGCGCCAAGACGCGCGACATCGCGATATTGCGGACGATGGGCGCAAGCCGGGGGTCGCTGGTCAAGATCTTCGTGACCACCGGCTTCACCATCGGGTCGATCGGCACGCTGGCCGGGTTGGCGCTGGGCCTGCTGGTGATCTATTTTCGGCAAGGCATCGCGGGCGTTCATCGAGTTCATTTCCGGGCGGTCGATCTGGGATCCCGAAATGCGGTTCCTGACCGAATTGCCCGCGCGGACCGATCCGTGGGAAGTGCTGTCGATCGTGCGGGCTGGCGCTGGGCATGAGCTTCCTCGCCACGCTGTATCCGGCGTTCAAGGCGGCGAACACCGATCCGGTGCAGGTGCTGCGTTATGAATGAGGTCCGATTCGGCCCGGTGGTGCAACTGCGCGGCCTGACCCGCAGTTTCGAACAGGGCGGCCAGCGGATCGACGTGCTGCGCGGCGTCGATCTGACCATTCAGCCGGGCGAACTGGTCGCGCTGCTGGGTCCGTCGGGTTCCGGCAAATCGACCATGTTGCAGGCGGTCGGCCTGCTGGAAGGTGGCTTCGGCGGCGAAATCGCCATCGCCGGACAGGCCGCGGCCAAATCGGACGCCAACGCGCGCACGGCGTTGCGGCGCGATTATCTTGGGTTCGTCTATCAGTTCCACCACCTGCTGCCCGATTTCGACGCGTGCGAGAACGTCATCTTGCCGCAGATGGTGGCGGGCGCGGTCGCGCGCCGAAAGCGAGGTCGCGCGCGAACGAGCTGCTGACTGCGCTCGGCCTGGAGCACCGGCTGACCCATCGGCCCAGCCAGCTGTCGGGTGGGGAGCAGCAGCGGGTCGCGGTTGCGCGTGCGCTGGCCAACCGCCCGCATCTGGTGCTGGCGGACGAACCGACCGGCAATCTGGACGAGGCGACCGCCGACAAGGTGCTGGCGCAGTTTCTGTCGCTGGTCCGCGGCGAAGGCAACGCGGCGCTGGTCGCCACGCATAACGAACGGCTGGCGCGGCAGATGGACCGCGTGGTGCGGCTGCACGACGGGGTGCTGGAAGAGGTTTGAGCTGGCGTCCCCGCTCTTTTTAACGGAGAGGGCCGGTCTGTGCCGTTGTGCGACCGTGTAGGCATCGTCATTGCAGCCAAAGCTAGCATCGTCGCTGCGACTTGGCGCTACGCTAATGAAGCGATCCAAGCTTTCGCTGCGGATGCCTCTGACAGAGCGAAACGCCCGTAATTCAGACATTGAACTTGAACAGCATCACGTCGCCGTCCTGCACCAGATAGTCCTTGCCTTCCTGCCGCAGTTTCCCCGCATCGCGCGCTGCCGCTTCGCCGCCCAACGACACGAAATCGTCGTAAGCGGTCGTCTCCGCGCGGATGAAACCCTTTTCGAAATCGGTGTGGATTTCGCCCGCTGCCTGCGGTGCGCGTGCGCCGGCGGGGAAGGTCCAGGCGCGCGTTTCCTTCGGCCCGGCAGTGAAAAACGTGTTGCAGGCCCAGCAGAGTGTATCCCGCACGGATGACGCGGGCGAGGCCGGATTCGGTCAGGCCCATCTCTTCCAGGAACTCCACCCGATCGGCAGGTTCCATCGTCACCAGCTCCGCCTCGATCGCGGCGGAAACGACCACCGCCTGCGCCCCTTCCGCTTCGGCTTTCGCGAACACCTGCGCGCTCATCGCGTTGCCGTCCGCCGCTTCGTCTTCGGCGACGTTGCAGACGTAAAGGACGGGCTTGGCGGTCAGCAGCTGCGCCTGCGCGAACAGCCGTTCTTCCTCCACATCGGCGGGGACGGTCAGGCGCGCGGGCTTGCCTTCGCGCAGCAATTCCAGCGCCTGACCCAGCACGCTGGCCACGACCTTGGCTTCCTTGTCCCCGGCGGTCGCACGTTTCTGCGCGGCGGGAACGCGTTTTTCCAGGCTTTCCAGATCGGACAGCATCAGTTCGGTTTCGACCACCTCCGCATCGGCCAGCGGATCGACCCGGTTCGATACGTGCTGAATATCGTCATCTTCGAAACAGCGCAGGACATGGACGATGGCATCCACTTCGCGGATGTTGCCGAGGAACTGGTTGCCCAACCCTTCGCCCTGCGACGCGCCTTTCACCAGACCCGGCAATGTCCACGAAGGCGAGCTGCGTCGGGATGATCTTCGCGGATTTCGCGATCGCGGCGATCTTGTCCAGCCGCGTGTCGGGCACGGCAACCTGGCCGACATTGGGCTCGATCGTGCAGAACGGATAATTCGCCGCCTCCGCCGCCTGCGTTTCGGTCAGCGCATTGAACAAGGTGGACTTGCCGACATTGGGCAGCCCGACGATTCCGCAGCGGAAACCCATCGAAAACTCCGGTGATTAAAGTGCCAAGAACTGAATAGAGAGCGCCGCGTTTAGCCGGGCGTGCGGCCGAACGCCAGCTATACGTTATGCACCGCCTTGATCCACGGGCCGTAGGGGCTTTCGCCCAGCCAGCCGACCTGCGTTTTCGCCGCGACTTCGTTGATGGCGATCTGCGGTTTGGGGCCGGGATGGACTTCCATGCGAAGCGGGCGCGTGCCTGCAGGCATGGCGATGGCGCGCGCGATGGCGTTGGGCACGTCCATCGGATCGGTCGAATTGTCCGGCGTGCGCGGCGTTTGCATCTGCGCGATCAATTCGGGATAGCCATCCGCATGCCGCGCCGGAACGCGCGCGGCCAACGCCTGCGTCAGATCGCTGGCGTTCTTCCAGATCATGGTGGGATAACCGCCGGGCTGGATGATCGTCACGTCGATGCCGTGCGGAACCAGTTCGTAGGCCATTTGCTCGCTCATCGCTTCGAGCGCGAATTTGGTGGCGGAATACATCCCGAATGCCGGCAGCATGACGCGGCCCAGCTGCGAACTGACATTCACGATCTGCCCCGATTTCGCGGCGCGCATGGCGGGCAGGGCGGCACGAGCCATCCGGTGTGCGCCGTGGACGTTGGTGTCGAAGATCGTCTCGACCGCCTCGAAATCCTGCACTTCGATCGGGCCGCCGGTCGAAATGCCCGCATTGTTGATCAACACGTCGATCGCGCCGCCATTGAGCCGCTCCGCCTCTGCAACGCCCGCCGCAACCTGGTCGTCCGACAGAACGTCGATCTCCAGCACGGTGATGTCGAGATCGTCGCCGGTTGCCAGGGCGGTCAGTTCGGTCGCTTCGGCGCGGGGCAGGTTCCGCATGGTCGCGAACACTTTGGCGCCGTGGCGCGCGAAATCTTCCGCCATCAACCGGCCGAAGCCCGACGAACAGCCGGTGATCAGGATGGCCTTGCCCGTCAGGTCCGGGTTGGACGGCAGGGGATCGGTCTGGGCGGAGGCAGCGGCCCCGGCGAGCGCGGATGTGGCGGCAGCCCCGGCGAGCAAGGTGCGGCGGTCGATGGATGGCATGGTCGTTCTCCTGTTGCGCGCAGCCTATCACACGCGGCGCGCGATTGCACCGGGGGTCAGGTCGTTGGCTCCCCTTCGAAATAACGCAGTTCGTGCAACCGTTTCTGGACGTAGGATAGCGCGAATATATCGTAGATCGCATGGCCGATCGCGACCGCCAGCAGGCTTCCGGTTGCGGCATAGACCACGCCGAGTGCGACACCGATCGCGAACAGCAACAGGCCCACCAGCGGTTTGGCAAGATGCAGCACCGCAAACAGTGCCGAACTGATCGCGATTGCCGCAACCGTGCCCAGATGATCCGCCAGCAAAGTCTGCAATCCCGCGCGGAACAGCAATTCCTCGCCCACTCCCGCGCAAACGGAAATCCACACGATCGCGGTCATCCCCATCGGTTTCTTCACGAACGCGAAACCGGGCGCCTGCGCGCGGATCAGCCAGTCGGTCCTGTCGGGCCAACCCTTGAACGCCGCAACGCCGATCGCCGTCAGAACACCTGCCAGCAGCAATCCCTGCATGATTCTGCGCGCCGTCCACGCTCACGATATCGGCCAGCGGACGACCGGAAGAATACCACAGCCCCAAACCGCCGCAAACCATCACGACCAGTTGCACGGTGGCCCCCAGCAGCACTTGCCGATGCGTTACGGTCGCCATGTCACGCGCCATCCGTGGCGGCTCCCCTGTTGCAGCCCATCGTTTCAGCCCGTCACCGAAGGCGCAGCGCCACGTCGGACATGAACCGTGCGCCATCGCCTTTCGCCAGCCATTCCGCTTCCGCCCCGATCGCGCCCAGCATGGCGACCAGATCGTCCTGCTCCCCCTTCGCATAATTGCCCAGGACGTAGCCGTGCACGCGGTCCTTGTGCCCCGGATGCCCGATGCCCAGCCGCACGCGGGCGAACTCCGCGCCGATATGCTGCGTAATGCTGCGTAGCCCGTTATGCCCTGCATGGCCGCCGCCCTGTTTCACTTTCAGGCGGAACGGGTCGAGATCCAGCTCGTCATGAAACACGGTCAGCGCGTCCGGCCCCAATTTGTAGAACCGCAGGGCTTCGGACACGGCGCGTCCGCTTTCGTTCATGAACGTCGCGGGTTTGAGCAGCACGATCTTCTCGGACCCGATGCGCCCTTCCTGCGTCCAGCCCTGGAACTTCTTCTGCACCGGCGCGAAGCCGTGCATATGGGCGATGACGTCCAGCGCCATGAAACCGACATTGTGCCGGTGCATCGCATATTGCGGTCCGGGATTTCCAAGGCCTGTCCATATCTGCATTGGCTGCGGGTAGGGGCGTTTGCGGTTCTTCTCAAGCAGTCGAGCGGTTGGGGATGCCGCTTCTTGTGCGGGAGAGTGGGTGGGCTTGGTGGCATGGGCAAACGGGCTTTGGCGGGCATCGAAGTCACCACCCCGCTGCGACTAGGGAGCGAGCTCCCAAGTCTCGCTGCCCCTCCTCTGAAGAGGAGGGGCGGATGAGTGCCGGCGTCGTTGCCGGTTGTCCGTTCCGTTAAATCGGCGCAAAACGAAGAACACCGGACCCTGTCGCCAGGGCCCGGTGTCCGGTTTTCGCAAAGAATGATTGCGATCAGGCGTCCGTGGCGGGGCCCATTTCGCTGGTCGGCGTCTTGCCGTCCGCACCGTCTTCGGGTGCTTCTTCTTCGGTGGTTTCGTCTTCGTCTTCATCCTGGCTCTTGAGCGCGGATGGGGCGACCAGCGTGGCGATGGTGAAATCGCGATCGGTGATGGCGCTGACCGAACCTTCGGGCAGATCGACATCGCTGATGTGGATCGAATCGCCCACTTCGCGGCCCGCGACGTCGATTGCGATCTGGTCGGGGATCTTGTCCACTTCGCACATCAGTTCCAGTTCGTGACGGACCACGTTCAGCACGCCGCCCTTCTTCAGACCGGGGCTGTCTTCCTGATTGATGAAGACCACGGGGATATCGACCTCGATCTTCGAACCCTTCGTCAAGCGGAAGAAATCCGCGTGCATCGGGCGATCGGAAACGGGGTGGAACGCCACGTCCTTGGGAAGAGTGCGGATTTTCTTGCCGCCTGCGTCGATCATCACGACCGAGTTCATGAAATGGCCGGTCATCAACTGACGGACCAGTTCCTTTTCCTCGACATGGATCGGGGTGGCTTCTTCCTTGCCGCCATAGATCACGGCGGGGACACGGCCTTCGCGGCGCAATGCACGGGAGGCTCCCTTGCCTGCCCGTTCACGCGTCTCGGCCGGCAGAGTAAGAGCGTCGCTCATAGATAATGCCTTTCGGATTCGTTGTTCGTTTTTCCGTCTGCCACGCCTCCAGGGATGAATATGGCCGGAAAGCCTGCGCGCTTAGGGCAATCGAGGTCCTGGCGCAAGCTGCGTGGGACGCACGTCCGCTAAGGCCTATTGAATGCGCCGTGTCGTGTAACCCGCTCGCGACAGCAGAGCCGGCAGCCCGTCCGCGCCCGCCATATGGGACGCGCCGACGGCGACCAGCGGTTTCGCATCGTGTGTCAACAGGGCGGCGATCCGGGTGGACCAGTCGCGATTGCGCCCGGTCAGCAGAGCGGCGCGCAGTTCGGGGTCGGCCAGAAAACCTTGCGTGGTTTCGCGGGCGAGCAGGTCCATGTCGCCTGCACGCCATGCGCGGGCCAGACGGTCGGGCGCGCGGTCGGGGTCGGCGGCGGTCTTCGCATGATCGGCCACGATCGCCACCAGCAGATCGCGCTGCTCGCGTTCGGGCAAGCCGTCGAAAATGGCGAGCTGCGCCCGTGCCCCCTCCAATTCCACGACCGGGCGACCGGCAAACTGCTGCAACAAGGCGATATCCGCGCCGTTGCCGGAATCGCTGCCCGCCGTGCTGGCGGATGCGAGCCGGGCGAGAGTCAGCGCGGCAGCCCAGCTTTCGGTCGCGCCGAAACCGTCGGGCGGGACATCGGCCGTTTCGAGCAGGTCGCGCAAGGCGGCATGATGCCGGACGGGAACGCGTGCGAACAGGGATGGCTGGCCCGGCGTAACGGCAAGTTCGCGGAACACCTGGGCCACGGCGGCCCGGTCCTCCAGCTCGGCGACTTCGACCACCAGAACGTCCGCCTGCCGCGTTACCTGCTCCAGCGTGTCCGTCCGCCAGTCGATGCCATCGGGCAGCGCGTGGATCGTGCCGAACAGCCAGCCTTCGACCGTGCCGTCCGCGCTGGCGATTTCCCACAATGCAGGCGCGGGCGGGGGCATTTCTTCGGGTGGTTCATCCCGCCCGCAACCGGCGGTCATCCCCGTCAGCAATGCGGCGCCGACCGCAGTCAGCAGGGGAGTTCGGCGAAACACGGACTTGAACACAGGTTCGAACATGCGTCGTGACATTACGCCGAACTCCCGATCGGCCTACTGAACGCGCGTGGTTCCAATGCCGCGCGCCGCCAGCAAATCCTGCACGCTGTTGATCCCGGCCAGATGGCCTGCGCCCACCGCCATGAACACCGTGCCGGGCGTGTCGAGGCGATCGTCGATCCACACTGCCCAATTTGCGTTGCGGGCATAAAGCAGGCGTTCGGCCAGCACCGGATCGCTCGCCAGTGCCTCGTTCATCAATTCGCCCAGACCGTCCGCATCGCCCGTCGCCCAATTGGCGATCATCGCGTCGAGCATGGGGCCGATTTCGTCGATCTGGTCGGACGTTTCGGTCAGGAACGCGATCTGTTTTTCAACCGGCAATTCGTCGAAAACGGACAGTTGGAATTCCACGGTTTCCAACGCATCGCGCTCGACATCCGGACCGACCAGGCTTTCCAGCACCTGTTCCACGCCCAGTTCCGGGTTCATGCCGTTTTTCGTGTAAGCGACGTTGGTCATCTGCAGGGCGGCGAACCACGGTTCGAACGGATCGAACGCAGCCACGGGCACTTCCAGCTTGGTCATGGCGGCTTCGTAGGATGCCAGTTGCGCGGGGTCCAGCAGGCCGCGCAGGGTCTGCCCGTCGGACAGCAACGCAGTGCGGCTGACAAGCGGCCCCATAGCCGCCATCGCCTCTTCCGTCATGTCGATTTCCGTGACCAGCGTGCCGGACGATGCCAGCGCATCGTTGATAATACCGCTGTTCCAGTTCACGTCGTCGGGCAGCAGATGGACCGTGCCGAACAGATAGATGGTGGTGTCCTCGTCCGCGACTTTCCACAGGCCGGGGCCGACCGCCTCGACTGTTTGGGCTGCTGGGGCCGTGTCCATTTCCACGTCGGCGGCAGCCACCTGCGTCGATTGCACGGGCGTCGGCGTGCCTTGCTGGGCGCAGGCAGGGGTGACGAGCAGCATCGCCAGCGACGATGCGGCAAGGGCGAGGCGGGATTTGATAGTGGTCATGAAAATTTCCTTTTGAGTAGATTTTGAGGGTGGTTCTAAAGCCGGGACGGTGTCAACGAAACCCCGCACGGCGAATGAAATATGCGGCAAACGTCATGAACAACGTCCCCGTTACGAGGGCAACGATATCGACCGGTGGCATGATGTCGATCTCTGCCAGGATCAGCCAACCGCCGGCCCCGATGATGATGGCGTAAAGGCCGAATGTATTGGCCCACAGATTGTCGAGCAAATCGACCTCATCAATGCTGCGATAGTATTTGAGGGTGAACCATACGAAACCGGCGGCGGTCAATATCAGCAACGGTACGATAACCCACGATGGAATGTCGCCCAAAGTGATCGCTGCCGACGCTATGCCGAGCGCCAGCCCCGTTGCGGTGGCAACCACCATACCGAAAACGACCAAACGCCAGAACTTACCGCGCCGGGTGTTGAGCATCTGTTCGCCCGATTTGGTAACGGGTTCGTGGGAAGCGGCCGGATCGCGATCAGTTTTGGTCATCGAAAATCTCCTCTATCGGCATGTCGAACAGCCGGGCGATCCTGAACGCCAACGGCAGGGACGGGTCGTGCTTGCCGGTTTCCACGGCGTTCACGGCCTGACGCGACACTTCCAGATGCCCGGCGAGTTCCGCCTGGCTCCAGTCGCGTTCGGCGCGCAGGACTTTCAAACGGTTTTTCATGCTGATCAGGCCGCGACCAGATCGGTATCGCCGACTTGCCATGCCAATATAGCTGTCGGCAGCAAGGATGCGTAAAGAAACAGACCCCAGAAGAGCGCATTCCAATGGTCGTAACTGCCCGGCATCCAACCGCCCTTGTCGGTGGCGATCGCACCATAGATGCACAGGGTGACGACCAGGCCCGCCAACATGGCGTAAGCAGTTTCCATGGCTTTCGCGCGTAAGCTTAGTTCGAACTCGTCAAGCATTGACCGCTCTTCGCCGACAATCCTCTGAAAAGTCGTGTTCAGCATACTTATGGCGAGTATTACCGCCAATGCGACGAGGGCCAGACCGCCGATATCCGCAACCGCACTACCGTCGCTAAGCAGCATCGTTACGAGTCCTGCAGGATAGGCGATCAGGGATCCACAAGTAAGCATACGGGCCACCGCATGCGTCATGTCGCGCACCGGTGTTGCCGATCGATAAACAGCATCGTGGGCTCCTTTAATGTTATGTTACCGTGACACCGTGTCAGGTATTCATGACCATATGTCGTGATTTCGCTGACTATGTCAATATCACCTGACATAAAGTTCGCTCAACCTGTCACATCGGTGCGCACGCGCTTCTTCCGACCGCTCGCCATTGACCCCCCATCGGCCATCCGCCAAAGCGCGCACGCCATGACGCTTGCCCCCCGCACATCCTTTCAGGACATGATCCTGACCCTGCATGATTTCTGGGCGGCGCAGGGCTGCCTGATTCTGCAGCCATACGACATGCGGATGGGGGCGGGCACGTTTCACCCGGCGACCACTCTGCGCGCGCTGGGGCCGGAACCGTGGAACGCCGCCTTCGTCCAGCCCTGCCGCCGTCCGACCGATGGCCGCTATGGCGAAAACCCCAACCGGTTGCAGCATTACTATCAATATCAGGTCATCCTGAAGCCCAGCCCGCCCGACATACAGGACCTGTATCTCGAAAGCCTCCGCACGATCGGCATCGATCCGCTGGCGCACGATATCCGGTTCGTCGAGGACGATTGGGAAAGCCCGACGCTGGGCGCGTGGGGGCTGGGCTGGGAAGTCTGGTGCGACGGGATGGAAGTGACGCAGTTCACCTATTTCCAGCAGATGGGCGGTTACGATTGCAAACCCGTCGCGGGCGAGCTGACATACGGGCTGGAACGGCTGGCGATGTATATCCAGGGCGTCGACAACGTGTACGATCTCGAGTTCAACGGCTCGCGGCATCAGCTATGGCGACGTGTTCCTCGAAAACGAAAAACAGATGTCGAAATGGAACTTCGAGGTCGCCGAAACCGACGCGCTGTTCGACCTGTTCAACAAGGCGGAGGCGGAATGCCGCAACGCGCTCGACGCGCAGGTTCCCGATCGCGGCCTATGAACAGGCGGTCGAAGCCAGCCACATCTTCAACCTGCTGCAGGCGCGCGGCGTCATCAGCGTGCAGGAACGCGCCAGCTATATGGGCCGCGTCCGCGATCTGGCGCGCGGATCGTGCGAAGCGCATGTGGCGAAGGAACAGGCGGGCTGGGCGAGAAATTTCCGGAGTGGTCCCTGTGACAACACCCACTCCCATCATTTCAGCGAAAGCTGGAATTTCTTTCGATCGCTCGCTTCACCTGCGACAGATCCCAGCATTCGCTGGGATGACGGTGTGGATGACTGATTTCCTCCTCGAACTGCGCTCCGAAGAAATTCCCGCCCGCATGCAAAAGGGCGCGCGCGGCGGAACTGGCCAGAGCTGTTCGCGCGCGAAATGGATGCCGCCGGGGTCGAACATGGCGAAGTCACCGTCTGGTCCACGCCGCGCCGCCTCGCCCTGATCGCGCGCGACCTGCCCGACGCGACCAAAGCCGTCAGCGAAGAAGCCAAGGGCCCGCCCGAAGGCGCGCCGGATAAGGCGGTGGACGGCTTCTGCCGCAAGAACGGCGTCACGCGCGACCAGCTGGAAGTGCGCGACGTAAAGGGCCGCGCGACCTATTTCGCGGTCGTCGAAAAGCCGGGCAGGGCGGTCGCCGATCTGCTGGCCGAGGCGATCCCCGCCATCATCCGCGATTTCGCCTGGCCCAAATCGATGCGCTGGGGCGAAGCGTCCATCAGCACGGAATCCATCCGCTGGGTGCGCCCGCTGTCGGGCATCGTCGCGCTGCTGGGCGACAACATCGTCGAATGCGAAGTGCACGGGGTGACATCGGGCGCGGTGACGCTGGGCCATCGCTTCCACCATTCGGGCGACATCACCATCGGCGGCGCGGCAGGACTACGCGATGAAACTGCGCGCGGGCCATGTGATCGTGGACCATGCGGAGCGCGAAGCCATCATCCGCGACGGCGCGGCGAAGGTTGCGACCGAGGCCGGGCTGACGTTGGTGGAGGACGAAGGACTGGTGGTCGAAAACGCCGGTCTGACCGAATGGCCGGTGCCGCTGCTCGGCCGGTTCGAAGAGGATTTCCTGGAAGTGCCGCCCGAAGTCATCCAGCTGACCGCGCGGGTGAACCAGAAATATTTCGTGTGCAATACCCCCTCACCCCTTCAAGGGAGAGGGAGGAGCAGCGAAGCTGCGGAGGGTGTGGGGAGTGCGGGCGATGGCGCATCAGACCGGCCCCACCCCCCGACCCCCTCCCCTGAAGGAGAGGGGGAGCAGCTCGCCAATGCGTTCATCTGCACCGCCAATATCGAAGCGGCGGATGGCGGCGCGGCGATCGTGGACGGCAACCGCAAGGTGCTGGCCGCAAGGCTGGCCGATGCGCGGTTCTTCTGGGATGTGGACCGTAAGAAATCGCTTGGCAGAACACGCCGAGGGGCTGGAGCGGATCACCTTCCACGAAAAGCTCGGCACGGTGGCCGACAAGGTGGAACGGGTCGCGAAACTGGCCCGCTGGCTGGTGGAAGAGGGGATCGTTACTCCCGCATCCAATAAACCCTCAACCGTCATCCCCGCGACGGCGGGGACCCAGGGTGGCACCGCCGAGCAGGACGCTCTGGGTTCCCGCCTTCGCGGGAATGACGACGATGTGAAGTTGCTCGCAGATCACGCCGAACTGGCCGCGCGGCTGTGCAAGGCCGATCTCGTCACCGAAATGGTCGGCGAGTTTCCCGAATTGCAGGGCGATCATGGGCGGCTACTACGCCCGCGCCGAGGGTCTGCCCGATGCCGTAGCCGACGCCATCCGCGATCATTACAAACCGGTCGGGCAGGGCGACGACGTGCCCACCGCTCCGGTGACGGTGGCGGTGAGTTTGGCGGACAAGCTGGATACGCTGGCGGGGTTTTTCGCGATCGATGCAGCAGCCAACCGGATCGAAAGATCCGTTTGCGCTGCGTCGTGCGGCGCTGGCATTGTCATTACGGTTGATCCAAGACAACGGGTTGCGCATTGCAGCTTGGGCGAACCATGGTTCTCGGAACGACATTTGCACCGAGTTCGGCAGCGCATCTCAATACGCCAGATAATCTCGCTCGACTTCTTCGCCGACCGCCTCAAAGTCCAACAACGCGAGGCAGGCGTTCGGCACGACCTCATCGACGCGGTGTTCGCGCTGGGTGGCGAGGACGATCTCGTCCGTCTGCTCGCACGCGTTCATGCGTTGCAGGCGTTCATGGAAACCGAGGACGGCGCCAACCTGTCTCGCCGGGTACAAACGCGCGTCGAACATCCTCAAGAAGGAAGGCCGCGCCGACTGCGCTCTCCTTCAGGCGAGCGGGAAGGAGCAGCGCGCTGCGCACGGGGTGGACGATGCGGCGATGTCCCGCAACCGGCAACCCCGATCCTCGCCGACGATGAGGCAGAGCAATCCGCGAAACCGCTTTCCTACACGCCCGAACCGGCGGAAAAGGCGCTGATCGACGCGCTCGACACCGCGCAGCCGCAAGCCTCCGCCGCCATCGCGCGCGAGGATTTCGCGCGTCGCCATGTCCGCGCTCGCCAGCTGCGCGCGCCGATCGACGCGTTTTTCGAAGAGGTGACCGTCAATGATACCGATGCCGACAAACGCGCGCGCCCGGCTGGACCTGCTTGCCCGGTTCCGCGATGCGGTTCACCAGGTCGCCGATTTCTGCCGGATCGAGGGGTAGACGGCGCTGATTTCGTCCCCGGACCGTGTAACACCCGGTCCATGTCTCCCCATTCACCGGCCAATTCAGCGAATTCCAAGCATGACCCAGCCCACCCTCCAGACAGTCTACACTTTCGGCGGCGACACCCAGTCGGACGATCCGCGCGCGCGGGACAAGACCGTCACCGGGGGGAAGGGCGCGAATCTGGCGGAAATGGCCGAGCATCGGCCTGCCCGTGCCCGCCGGGATTCACCATCACCACCGAAGAATGCGTGTCGTATCTGGCCGGCGGCGCGGACTTCTCCGACGCGTTGCGCGCCGACGTGGCCGCCGCCCTCGAACATATCGAACGAACCGTCGGCAAGTCCTTCGGAAGCAAGGACGATCCGCTGCTCGTCTCCGTCCGGTCCGGCGCGCGCGTTTCCATGCCCGGCATGATGGACACCGTGCTCAATCTCGGCCTGAACGACGACACGGTGGAGGGGCTTGCGCGCGACATCGGGCGATGCGCGGTTCGCCTGGGACAGCTATCGCCGGTTCATCCAGATGTATTCCGACGTCGTGCTCGGCGTCGATCACGGCCTGTTCGAAGAAGCGCTGGAAATCGCCAAGGAAGACAATGGCTTCTATCGCCGATACTGAGCTGACTTCTGAAGACTGGCAGGCCCTGGTCGGGCAGTTCAAAGCCATCGTCGAGGCGGAGCTTGGCAAGCCGTTCCCGCAGGATGTGTTTGATCAACTTTGGGGCGCGATCGCCGCCGTGTTCGACAGCTGGGACGCGGACCGGGCGAAGGTCTATCGCCGGCTGAACGACATCCCGCCGATTGGGGCACCGCCGTCAATGTGCAGGCGATGGTGTTCGGCAATATGGGCGATACCAGCGCCACCGGCGTCGCCTTCACCCGCGATCCGGCGACGGGCGAAAGCGCCTATTACGGCGAATATCTGATCAACGCGCAAGGCGAAGACGTGGTCGCGGGCATCCGCACGCCGCAATATCTGACGCGCGCCGCGCGCGAAGCAGCGGGAGCCAAGGCGCCCAGCATGGAAGAAGCCATGCCCGACGCCTATGGCGAGCTGGCCCGACGTGTTCGACCTGCTGGAACGGCATTACCGCGACATGCAGGATATCGAATTCACCGTGCAGCAGGGCAAGCTGTGGATGCTGCAGACGCGCACCGGCAAACGCACGGCCAAGGCGGCGCTGAAAATGGCGGTCGATATGGCGGGCGAAGGGCTGATCGACGAGGAAACCGCGATCCTGCGCGTCGATCCGATGGCGCTCGATCAACTGCTGCACCCGACGCTCGATCCCGATGCGCCGCGCGATGTCGTGACCACCGGCCTGCCCGCCTCGCCCGGCGCGGCGACCGGTGCGATCGTGCTCGATTCCGACACGGCGGAACAATTGTCGCAACGCGGCGAAAAGGTCATTCTGGTCCGCGTCGAAACCAGCCCGGAGGACATTCACGGCATGCACGCCGCGCAAGGCATCCTGACCGCGCGCGGCGGCATGACGTCACATGCGGCGGTGGTCGCGCGCGGCATGGGGCGGCCGTGCGTGTCGGGCGCATCCGCCGTCTCGATCGATATCAAGGCGCGCACTGTTGCAGATTGCGGATCGCGACTTTGCCGAAGGCGACACCATCACGCTGGACGGTGCGACGGGGCAGGTGATGGCGGGCGCAGTGCCGACCGTCGAACCGGAACTGGCCGGCGATTTCCAGACCATCATGGAATGGGCCGACCGCCATCGCCGGATGCGGGTGCGGACCAATGCCGAAACGCCGGCCGATTGCCGCATGGCGCGCCAGTTCGGGGCGGAGGGCATCGGCCTGTGCCGCACCGAACACATGTTCTTCGATGCGGATCCGGATCAGCGCGGTGCGCGAAATGATCCTGGCCGAAGACGAGGCCGGGCGGCGCGCGGCGCTGGCCAAACTGCTGCCCGAACAGCGCGTCGGATTTCCGCGCGATTTTCGAAGTGATGGTCGGGCCTGCCCTGCACGATCCGTCTGCTCGATCCGCCGCTGCACGAATTTCTGCCGCATGACGATGCGGAGTTTGCCGACATTGTCCGATGCGACGGGGCTGGGGGTCGATCATCTGAAACGCCGTGCGGCGGAACTGCACGAATTCAACCCGATGCTGGGCCATCGCGGCTGCCGGCTGGGCATCACCTATCCCGAAATCTACGAAATGCAGGCGCGCGCCATATTCGAGGCGGCCTGCGACGTGGCGAGCGGATTCGGGCGAAGCGCCGGTGCCCGAAATCATGATCCCGCTGGTCGCAACCCGCCGCGAACTGGCGATCCTGCGCGAGTTGGTCGAACGCGTGGCGGCACAGGTGTTCGCCGATCGCGGACAGACGATCGAATATCTGGTCGGCACGATGATCGAACTGCCGCGCGCCGCGTTGATGGCGGGCGAAATCGCGCAGGAGGCGACGGTTCTTCTCCTTCGGAACCAACGATCTGACGCAGACGACGCTGGGCGTGTCGCGCGACGATTCGGCGCGGTTCCTGGCACCCTACGTCGATACAGGGCATCTTCGCGCGCGATCCCTTCGTCAGCCTCGATATCGACGGTGTGGGTCAGCTGGTTCGCATGGCGGCGGAGCGCGGCCGCGAGACGCACTGCCGATATCAAGCTGGGCATTTGCGGCGAACATGGCGGCGATCCCGCGTCGCATCGCGTTCTGCGAGGAGGTCGGTCTGGACTACGTCAGCGCGTCGCCCTATCGCGTGCCGATCGCCCGGTTGGCCGCGGCGCAAGCGGCGTTGCGAGCATCGGAAAGGCTAATGCGCCCAACCGGTTAGAGTCAGTATCTCGAACCGTTCGCGTAACCTGCCTTCGTCATCTGCGTGCCGGTCAAATGCATCCCGCGCGCGGTTCACCCGTTGCGAGTAAATCGGTGGCGGGATGGACGTCAGACGATTGGTCAGCCCGAATGCACGCAGATCGCCGACAACCGTTCGAGACGACGGATAGGTGACCTCGAGCGACCGGCTGTCGACCACCTGCCGTTTGAACCCCGCGCGCTGCATCAGTTCCGCTGCGGCTCTGGTATCGACCATCGGATGGATACGCGCGGCCGGGCGATCGCCATCGGCATTCGAGCAGGACAGCCCGCAACTTGCCAAGCACTGCCAGCGCCGAGAAACCTGGCCATAACGATCCCGCCCGGTGCCAATGCGCGCCGCAAATGGATCAGCGCGCCGGGCAAGATCGTTGACGGTGTCGAGCGTTCCCAGACTGGCGATAAGCTCGTAAGTCTCGCAGGGGTAAGGGCGCCTCCTGATCGAATGTCGTCCGGCGTTCAGGGTATGATCACGGTCCGGCCCGACGACCAAAGACGGCGTCGGCATCGAAAGGTTCGCAGACCACGAACATCCTGGCAGGCTCCAACGTCATGAACGCCATGCGGTCTTCGATATCGGCGATCATGTCGGTCAGCGAGGAAATTATCGGTGTTATCGGGCGACTGCGCGCGCGCGCGATGTCGGACGAGGCACGGCGGGCGTTGCTGAAAATGGTTGGGGGGGCGCTGTCGTTCATGCGGTCCGTCCGTGCCCGGCTTGCGAAATCGGTGCAAGCAGGGCAGCGCGTTCGCAGTGTGCAGCCGCGCATCCCCATACCGGGAACCGTCGTCACGATCGTACGGAAGCGATCGCCCCGTTGGTCGATCTGATCTATCCGCCGCGCTGCCCGATCTGCGGAGATGCGATCGCGGCGCAAAACGGCGTGTGCCAGCAGTGCTGGTCGCAGCTCGTTATTCCCGGCAAACCGTCATGCGAGCGGTGTCAGCGCCCGATCGGACGCGGCGGGCGAGCGCTATGCGAGCCATGCATGCGCGCCGCTCCGCTGCATGACGGAATTGCGGCGGGCACGATCTACAACGATGCATCGCGCAAGTTGATCCTGTCGTTCAAACATGGCGGCCGCATCGCACTGGCCCCGACACTGGCGCGATTGATGGCGGCGCGCCTGCCCGCCGATCTGACCGGTGCGATCTTCGTTCCCGTGCCGCTGCATCGGTGGCGATTGTGGCGGCGTGGATACAATCAGGCGGCGCTGCTGGCGCGCGAATTGGGAGCATCGACCGGGCAGCCGGTGCTGGTGTCCGCATTGAAGCGGGTGAAGCAGACACCGTCATTGGGTGGGCTTGGCAGGCAACAGCGCAAGGCCGCGCTCGACGGGGCGCTGTTGGTCGATCCGCGTGATGTGCGCAACAGTGCAGGGCAAGCATATCGTTCTGGTGGACGATGTCCTGACGAGCGGCGCGACGAGCGAGGCGTGTGTTCGCGCATTGAAACAGGCAGGCGCGCGGAAGGTAACGATCGCCTGTTTCGCGCGGGTTATGGACGAGGCATTGTCGCATTCGCACCCATAAAAGCGAAACGCCCGGAGTTCGAAAAGAACTCCGGGCGCCGCGTGACGAAACCATTCCAGTTTGCGCTTTCGATGTGAAAGCGATGCGGCAACCTCCCCCACGGAGCTGCCCCGGATACGATCCCCGATTGATCGAAGGTGCCGGGCGTTCTTGCCCCCAGCCGGCACATCCTCGATACTCCCCGAACCTGGCATTCTTGCGATGCGTTGTTGCGGTGGCGACCCGTTGCCGGGCCACGCATCCTTGTTCCACCCCGTCCGCTGCGATTAAAGCGGCAAACACGCCGGTTGTGGATTTTCGGGGCCATATGTGGTTATCCTGCCACAAGTTTCCATCCGATCGAAAGTCAGCGCATTGTCCGATATTAGCATCAACGACCGGGAACATGGCGCTGTATTCGCGCCGAAATTCGACGCGGCGGGATTGTTGACTGCGGTGGTGACCGATGCGACCACCCGGCAGATATTGATGGTGGCGCACATGAATGCCGAAGCGCTTTCGCTGACGCAGACAACCGGGTTCGCGCATTTCCATTCCCGATCGCGCGGCACATTGTGGAAAAAGGGCGAGACGTCCGGCAATGTTCTGCAAGTGCAGGCGATCCATGTCGATTGCGATCAGGATGCCGTGGTGTTGAGCGTCGTGCCGGCGGGGCCAGCCTGTCATACGGGTGCGACGAGCTGTTTTTACAGAAAGCTGCAGGACGGCAAACTGACACCTGCGAAACCTTGACGTTTACGTAAAGGGTATCTATTAGATCCGTATGGCGACTGCAGCATCCAAACCCGTCTCATAGAACTGCCCATTCCGGGGCGCATATCGAACGCCCGGACAAACTTTCGCGCGAACAATACAGCATTTCCGATCTGACCTCGGAATTTGACTGCACAGCGCGGGCGTTGCGTTTTTACGAGGATGAAGGGCTGATCGCGCCGGCGCGCGTCGGCCTGTCGCGGGTCTATTCCAAACGCGATCGCGCTCGGCTCGCCTGGATCATGCGCGCCAAGAATGTCGGGTTCAGCCTGGGCGAAATCCGCGAGATGATCGATCTGTACGATCTGGGCGACAACCGCGTGGAACAGCGCCGTGTGACGATCGAAAAATGCCGCGCCCATGTCGCCAAATTGGAAGAGCAGCGCGCCGACATCGATTCCTCTATCACCGAACTCACAGATTTCATGGACATGATCGAGGAATTGAACCTCGATTGACTCGCCGTTAATTCCGTTCACGAACCATAAGGACGCATCCCATGCCGACCTATACCGCCCCGACCAGAGACACTCGCTTCATCGTCAACGAAGTGCTCGATCTGCCCAGCTTCGGCAATTTGCCCGGTTTCGAAAATGCGACGCCGGACATGATCGATACGGTCATCAACGAAGCCGGCAAGTTCTGCAGCGAAGTGCTGGCGCCGCTCAACCAGATCGGCGATCAGGAGGGATGCACCCGGCACGAGGATGGCCGCGTGACCACGCCCACCGGGTTCAAGGATGCGTTCGACCAGTACCGCGAATTGGGCTGGGGCACGCTGGCGCATCCCGAAGAACTGGGCGGGCAGGGTCTGCCGCACGTTCTGGGTTTCGTGGTCGAGGAATTCATGTGCACGTCCAACATGGCGTTCGCGATGTATCCCGGCCTGACGACCGGCGCGATTTCTGCATTGGTTGCTGCCGGAACGCAGGAACAGCAGGACAAATACGTGCCCAAGATGGTGACCGGCGAATGGCTGGGCACGATGAACCTGACGGAACCGCAATGCGGCACCGATCTGGGCATGATCCGCACGAAGGCGGAACCGCAGGCCGATGGCTCCTACGCCATCACGGGCACGAAGATCTTCATTTCGGCAGGCGAGCACGATCTCACCGAAAACATCATTCATCTGGTGCTGGCCAAAACTCCGGGCGCGCCCGACAGTTCGAAGGGCATTTCGCTGTTCGTGGTGCCCAAGGTGATGGTGAACGACGACGGTTCGTTGGGCGAACGCAATGGCGTGTCGTGCGGCTCCATCGAACACAAGATGGGCATTCACGGCAATTCGACCTGCCTCCTCAATTACGACGGCGCGAAAGGCTGGATCGTGGGCGAAGAGAACAAGGGTCTGGCCGCCATGTTCATCATGATGAACGCCGCGCGTCTGGGTGTGGGTATGCAGGGCCTCGGCCAGTCCGAAGTCGCTTATCAAAATGCGGTCGCCTACGCCGTCGATCGCCGACAAGGCCGCGCCCTGACCGGCCCAGCCGAGCCCGAAGCCAAAGCCGATCCGATCTTCGTCCACCCCGACGTGCGGCGGATGCTGATGGATGCCAAGGCGTTCAACGAAGGGATGCGGGCGCTGTGCCTGTGGGGCGCGTTGCAGGTCGATCTGACTCACAAGGCGCAGACGGAGGAAGAGCGCGAGGAAGCCGATCTCATCCTCAGTCTGCTGACTCCTGTGATCAAGGGGTACGGCACCGATAAGGGTTACGAGATCGCGACCAACATGCAGCAGGTGTTCGGCGGGCATGGCTATGTGCGCGAATGGGGCATGGAACAATTCGTGCGCGATGCGCGGATCGCCATGATCTACGAAGGCACGAACGGTGTTCAGGCGATGGATCTGTGCGGCCGGAAACTGGCGCGCGACGGCGGCAAGGCCATCCAGGCATTCTTCGCCACCGTGGACGAGGAAATCGCCGCAGCGAAAGAAGCGGGCGGCGATCTGGCCGATCTGGCGGGCAAGCTGGACAAGGCGTTGGGCGAACAGAAGGCCGCGACCATGTGGTTCATGCAGAACGCGATGACCAACCCCAACCATCTGGGTGCGGGCGCGCATCATTACATGCACATCATGGGCATCGTGACGCTGGGCCTGATGTGGCTGCGGATGGCAACCACCGCGACGAAGGCACTGGCGGGCGACCCCCAAGACAAGGCGTTTTACGAAGCGAAGCTGACCACGGCGGCTTATTTCGCGCAACGTTATCTGCCCGATGCGGGATCGCTGCGTCGCAAGCTGGAATCGGGCGGCGAAACGATGATGTCGTTGCCGGAAGAGGCGTTCGCCACGGCAGCCTGATCGACGGGACACGAAAAAGGGGCCTTCGTTTCGCGACGAAGGCCCCTTTCGTTTGTTCGACGTGCGCGTTTATTCCGGCAGGAAATCCGGCACGGACAAATACCGCTCACCCGTATCGTAATTGAAGCCCAGCACGCGCGACCCTGGCGGCAGATCGGGCAGCTTCTTCGCGATCGCCGCCAAGGTCGCGCCCGATGATATACCGACCAGCATCCCTTCTTCCGCCGCACAGCGGCGCGCCATGTCCTTCGCCGCATCCGCGTCGACCTGCACCGCGCCATCGATAGAGGCGGTGTGCAGATTGCCGGGAATGAAGCCGGCGCCGATGCCCTGAATGGGGTGCGGCCCCGGCTGCCCGCCATTGATGACGGGCGACAGTTCCGGCTCCACGCCATAGGCTTTCATATCGGGCCAGCTTTTCTTCAGCTCTTCCGCGCAGCCGGTCAGATGCCCGCCCGTGCCGACGCCGGTGATCATCACGTCGATGGGCCGATCGCGGAAATCTTCCAATATCTCCGCCGAGGTCGTGCGCGCATGAATGGCGACGTTGGCCGGATTGTCGAATTGGGACGGCATCCACGCGCCGTCGGTTTCCGCGACCAGCGCCGTCGCGCGCTCGATGGCGCCCGGAATGCCCTTCGCCTTGTCGGTCAGATCGAACGTCGCGCCATAGGCAAGCATGACGCGGCGCCGTTCCAGGCTCATGCTTTCGGGCATCACCAGAATGATCTTGTAACCCTTGACCGCCGCCACCATCGCAAGGCCGATACCGGTGTTGCCGCTGGTGGGTTCGATAATCGTGCCGCCGGGTTTCAGATCGCCCGATTTTTCGGCATCTTCGACCATGGCCAGCGCGATCCGGTCCTTGATCGATCCGCCGGGATTGGCGCGTTCGGACTTGATCCAGACCTCGTGATCGGGAAACATCCGCGACAGGCGGATATGCGGCGTGTTGCCGATGGTGGCGAGGATAGTGTCGGCTTTCATGAAGGTCGCTCCTGCAGATGTTCGTTCGTGTCCTTCTCCACCAATGCGTCCGGCGGGTCAAAGGTCCGCGTCTGTCGCAGCACGGGGAACAGCCGGCTGTAAGCTGCGACCACCACGATCGCCCCGATGCCGCCCGATACGACCGCGCCCACCGGGCCGATGATGGATGCCAGCGTGCCGGAAAAAAAGTCGCCCCCTTCGTTCGATGCCGAAATGGTCAGCTGCGATACGGCGGACACGCGCCCACGCTTTTCGTCGGGCGTGTGCAGCTGGATCAGCGATTGCCGGATATAGACGCTGAACATGTCCGCCGCGCCCACCACGAACAGCAGCGCGAGCGATAGCGGCATGGACGTGGAAAAGCCGAAACCGATGGTCGCCAGCCCGAACACGAACACGGCCCACAGCATTCGCGGCCCGACATTGGCTTTTAACGGCCAGATCGAAAACACTGCCGCGATGGTGGTCGCGCCGATGGCGGGGGCCATCGCCAGTTGGGCAAGGCCGGTTTCGCCCACCTGCAATATGTCGCGCGCATAGATCGGGAACAAAGCGGTTGCCCCGGCCAGAAACACGGCGAACAGATCGAGCGTGATCGTGCTCAAAACCATGCGGTTCTGCCCGACATAGGCAAGGCCGTCCCTGATCTGGCGGATGGGATGCCGCGATCCGGCAATCTTCGATCGGGGCACCCGGCCGATGGCCATCAGCCCGATCAGGGCCAGCACGAACAGCCCGGCAGCGGCCGCATAGGGCAAGGCGGGGGCGATTTCATACAACACGCCGCCAAGCGCGGGGCCGACGATCATACCGGTCTGCCATGCGATGGACGCCTGGCCGATGGCAGTTGGCAACAGCTTTTTCGGGACGAGGTTGGGGGCGAGCGCGGACAGGGCCGGCCCGGCAAAAGCGCGCGCGATCCCGAGCAGGACGGCGATCGCGAACAACCAGCCGATGGCGATAATGTCGAGATAGGTGACGGTCGCCAGAACGGCGGCGCAGATCAGTTGCAGCGCGATGGCGAGGCCCGCGACCACGCGCCGATTGAACCTGATCCGCAACCAATCCGACGAAGGGAGTGAGCAGGAACAGCGGTGCGAATTGCAGCAGACCGATCAAAGCGAGCTGGAACGATGCCGCCTCGACATCCATACCGCCGTCGCGCGCAAGATTGTAGGTTTGCCAGCCGACGATCAGCAGCATGGCGTATTGTGCCAGCGTCATTGACAGCCGCGCCATCAGATAGGCGCGGAAAGCGGCAATGCGGATGGGGTTGGTCGGCGGGATCGTCGTATTCACTTGCGCCCAATGCCAGCGCTGACGGCGATTGGGAAGGGCCGCAGGCCGACTAAATCAGCGGCCTAAATCAGCGGTTCTTTCGCAAGCGGGGGTTGGGCTGCAACGCCTCCACCACGGCCATGAACTGATCGAGGCGGATGATCCGTTCGAACTGGAACCCGGCGCGTTCGTCGCGATGCCAGATAACGTAAGCTTCGATCCGGCCCAAAATGGGCAGGCGCACGATCAGACGGTCGCCGCGAGCCAATCCCAAATTCTCTGCCTGATCGGCCATGAAGCCGTGAGCCGAGATATTGCAGATATGCATCGGCAGATCGCCGCGTTGCTGATGTTCGGCGATGACATCATGGTCGATCGGATGCCGGGCCGCTTGCCGCAGATCCGTTACGCTCAATTGTGCACCAGCAGCCAATGTCCATCACCCTTTTTGCCGTCGCCGATCCCTCGATCCGGCGTCGGATGAGCAATGACCCTCAAATGCTACGATTGGGTAAAGTCGCATTGTCCTAAATTGGCACAAAACCGCCATTTTTCAGGTGTTTCACGGGGGTCGCATAGGCGGTGTCGGTCGTCCAGTGCTTCCTAGTTCTGGACGATCCCGTGGCGTTTCTTGCCAACGCTCAACCGCACGCTGCCGCCGCGTATCGGGTTGAATGACGAAGCCGGGATCGCCCACCGGTTCACCGTCGATGCGAACCGCACCTTCGGCCAGTTTGCGCTTCGCTTCCTTGTTGGATGCGGCGAAACCCAGCGCGACGCACGCCGCGACGATACCGATGCCGCCGGGACCGGCAGCGACGGTCGGCAGATCGTCCCCGGCCCCGCCGCCGGCGAAGGTTTCGCGCGCGGTACGTTCCGCCGCCGCCGCCGCATCGGGCCCGCGCACCATAGCAGTGACTTCATTGGCGAGCGCTACCTTCGCATCGTTGATGCCATTGCCCGTCGCCCGCTCCATCGCGGCGATGTCGGCCAACGGCAGATCGGTGAACAGGCGCAGGAACCGGCCCACATCGCGGTCGTCCACATTGCGCCAATATTGCCAGAAATCGTAAGCGGGCAGGGCATCTTCGTTCAGCCAGATCGCACCCGACGCGGTCTTGCCCATCTTCGCCCCGTCCGCCCGCGTAATCAGCGGCGCGGTGATGCCATAGACTTCCGTGCCGTCGATCCGGCGCGTCAGTTCGATCCCGTTGATGATATTGCCCCACTGATCGCTGCCGCCCAGCTGCAACCGACAGCCATAATCGCGCGACAGTTTCAGAAAATCATACGCCTGCAGGATCATGTAATTGAATTCCAGGAAGGTCAGCGGCTGTTCGCGGTCGAGCCGGGATTTGACGGAATCGAAGGTCAGCATCCGGTTGAGCGTGAAATGCGGCCCGACATCGCGCAGCAGTTCGATATAGCCCAGCCTGCTCAACCAGTCGTCATTGTCGATCAGCACGGCGCCGGTCGGTCCGTTGTCGAAACTGAGGATATTTTCGAACGCAGCGCGGATGGAGGCGATATTGGCAGCCAGCCGCGCGTCGTCCAGCATCTGGCGCGTGTCGGTCTTGCCCGACGGATCGCCGACCCGCGCCGTGCCGCCGCCCATGATGACGATCGGGCGATGCCCCGCCTGCTGCACCCGGCGCAGCAGCATGATGGAAGCGAGATTGCCGATATGGAGCGAGGGCGCGGTCGGATCGAACCCGACATAGGCGGTCACAACCTCTCGGCTCGCCAACGCGTCCAGCGCCGCCGGGTTGGTGATATCGTGCAAATGCCCGCGTTCTTCCAACAGGCGCAACAGATCGGACTTGTATTGTGTCGAAGTTCCGGGGGTCATGTTGGGGCGGGCTTCCGATGCGGTTGATGGTTCGGGCGGGGCGATAACGGAAACGGCGCGATAGGTCACGCGGCGACGGCGCTTGTGCGGACGGGGCGTTGACCGTAGCGGTTGCATCATGACGCCCCTGATCCTGCATCCCACCAGCGAGCCCGGCCCGATAGAGCGCGTCACCGCTGCGATCGAAAGCACGAGCGGCGGCTTCCGCGCTCGCTTCCGCCTTATGGGAGACATCGGCGCGATCGTCCTGCCCGGTCACGCGCAGCCGGTACGCGCGGATGAATTGTGGAAAACGACCTGCTTCGAAGTGTTCTGGCAGGGGGAGGGCCGCGACGAGTATTTCGAATTCAACCTGTCCCCGTCCGGCCGATGGGCGGCTTATCGTTTCGATGGGCCGCGTTCCGGGATGCGGGATATCGACGTGCCGAGCGTTTCGATCGCTAGCTCGCATGGCGGCGACGAGATGACTTTGGAAGCGTCGGTCGCGTGCGATCTGCCACTGCCCGCCAACGTTGCGCTGAACGCCGTGATGGAGAATCGCAGCGGCAACATGCAATATTGGGCGCTGGCATTCGGTGATGGGAAACCGGATTTTCACGATCCGGCGTGCCGGGCGATGCGTTTGGAGAACGATCGATGAGCGTACAATTCGGGATCGACCGCCTGCTTGCCGATCCGGCGCTGCTGGACCGGCTGAAAGACAAGCGCGTCTCGCTGGTCGCGCATCCCGCATCGGTGACACGCGATCTGACGCATTCGCTCGACGCGCTGATTGCGGCGGGGGTAAACGTCACCAGCGCGTTCGGCCCGCAGCACGGGCTGAAGGGCGACAAACAGGACAATATGGTTGAAACCGCGGACGAGATCGATCCGCACTACGGCATTCCGGTGTTCAGCCTGTATGGCGAAGTCCGCCGGCCGTCCGGTCAGATGATGTCGAGCGCGGATGTGTTCCTGTTCGACCTGCAGGATCTTGGCTGCCGCATCTACACCTTCGTTACGACGTTGCTGTATCTGCTGGAAGAAGCGGCGAAGCACGGCAAGGAAGTGTGGGTGCTGGACCGGCCCAATCCGGCGGGGCGTCCGGTGGAGGGCACGTTGCTGTTGCCAGGGCATGAAAGCTTCGTCGGTGCGGCGGCGATGCCGATGCGCCATGGGCTGACGATGGGCGAAATGGGGCATTGGTTCGTCAATCACTTCGGCCTCAATGTGGATTATCGCGTGGTGGCGATGGAGGGCTGGCAGCCCGACGGCGCAGGGTTCGGCTGGCCGACGGATCGTATCTGGATCAACCCCAGCCCGAACGCCGCCAACGTCAATATGGCGCGCGCATATGCGGGCACGGTCATGCTGGAAGGCACGACGTTGAGCGAAGGGCGCGGCACGACGCGACCCTTGGAAGTGCTGTTCGGCGCGCCGGATATCGACGCAAAGGCGGTGCTGGCCGAAATGCACCGGCTGCAACCCGAATGGCTGGCCGGTTGCGCCTTACGCGAATGCTGGTTCGAACCGACGTTCCACAAACATTCCGGCCGATTGTGCAACGGCCTGATGATTCATGCGGAGGGGCCGTTTTACGCGGCCGACGCGTTCCGCCCCTGGCGTTTGCAGGCGCTGGCGTTCAAGGCGATCCGCGCGTTGTATCCGGACTATGATTTGTGGCGGGGGAGGGACTTCAAATACGAATACACCGACGACGTGCTGGCGATCGACGTCATCAATGGCGGCCCCGCCTTGCGCGAATGGGTGGACGATGGCAGCGCAACGCCGCATGATCTGGAAAAATTGGCTATGCAAGACGAAAGAGGGTGGAGCGATAAGACCGCACCATTGATAACGCGGCCATGAACGAGACTGATGCCGACCGGCGTTTGGCTGCAAATAGAAGCGACCCTGAAGCGCTTGCCGCAAAAGGGGATGCATTTCTCGCCCGTATGGACCGACGAAGTGCTGGCGCCTGGTACGGAGCTGCACTTAAAGCTATTCGTGCCGACGACCGAAGCGCGGCGACGCTTCGGGAAAAACTTCTTAAAACACTCGCCTCGTTCGAACGCGAACAAGCTGACCATCTGGTATCTTCTTTGCGCGAAGTGGGTCACTCCAGATCCGATTGGCATCCACGCTTTGGCTCGGCGATCGCGATGATGCAGAGGCGTCAGCAGCGGCCGGCTGAGACGTTTACATATCCGTCGATGCCTATGACGTTCTATTATCCAGGCTTGCCACACCGTGAGTTCATCCCAGCCGACGAATTTGAATGGGCAGGCGCTATCGAAGCCGAACTATCGACAATACAAAAGGAGGCTTCTGAACTTCTTGAACAAAAAGGGCATTTCGGTCCGTATGTTCGCACAGAAGCAGCGCGGCCCCAAGGCGATGTGCACGGAATGCTGGGAAATACGGATTGGAGCACGTTCGAGTTTACCGAACGTGGTGAACCGATCGCCGAAGCCGTTGACCTTGCACCGAATACTTACAAATCTATTGACAGTACAGCACCGCTTTGCCGAATTTCCGGGCGATCGCCAAGTATAATGTTTTCCCTTCTGAAAGCCGGGCGTCGTATTCCCCCGCATACTGGAATGATCAACGCACGTTATATCTGTCATCTTCCTTTGATAGTGCCGGGCAACGGTCGTTTAAGGGTTGGCACAAGCAAGAAAGAATGGGTCGAGGGAAAACTGCTTGTTTTCGACGACACGATTGAACACGACGCGATCAATAACGCCGATCAAGACAGGGTGGTCTTGATATTCGATATCTGGCGACCGGAATTGGAAAATATCGAACGAGAACAGCTAAACGCGCTGTTCGTTGCAGTCGATAGCTTTTAAATCAAATAAATTCCAATAATCACACCTTGGCAACCCTCACCCCGCCTTCCGGCTTAACTCGCGCATCGCGTCATCCAGACCGTCCAGCGTCATCGGGTACATCCGGTCGTTCACCAACTGCTTCAGCATCTTGGTGCTGTGCGAATAATTCCATTGCGCTTCGGGGACCGGATTGATCCATACGGTCGCGGGGTAGGTGTTCGTCACCCGTTGCAGCCAGGTCGTGCCGGGTTCCTCGTTCATGTGTTCGACGCTGCCGCCGGCATGGGTGATCTCGTAAGGGCTCATCGCGGCGTCGCCGACGAACACGATTTTGTAATCGTGGCCGTATTTGTGCAGAATGTCCCAGGTTTTCGTGCGTTCCTGCCAGCGGCGGGAATTGTCCTTCCACACGCCTTCGTAAAGGCAGTTGTGAAAATAGAAGAATTCCAGGTTCTTGAACTCGGTCGTCGCGGCGCTGAACAGTTCTTCGACCAGTTTGATGAACGGATCCATCGATCCGCCGACATCCAGGAACAGCAGCAGCTTCACCGCATTCTTGCGTTCGGCGCGCATATGGATGTCGAGCCACCCCTGCTTCGCTGTTCCCGCGATGGTCGCGTCGACGTCCAGCTGATCCTGTGCGCCCTCGCGCGCGAAACGGCGCAGACGGCGAAGCGCCATCTTGATGTTGCGCGTGCCCAGCTCGCGCGTGTTGTCGAGGTTTTTGAAATCGCGTTTTTCCCAAACTTTCACCGCACGGCCATGCTTGCTCTGCCCGCCGATCCGCACGCCTTCGGGGTTGTATCCCGAATGGCCGAAAGGCGACGTGCCGCCCGTGCCGATCCATTTGTTGCCGCCTTCGTGCTTTTCCTTCTGCTCCTCGATCCGCTTCTTCAGCGTGTCCATGATCTCGTCCCAGTCGCCCAGGCTTTCGATCTTGGCCATTTCCTCTTCGGTCAGGAATTTCTCGGCGACCGATTTTAGCCAGTCCTCCGGGATTTCGACCGGGTTCTGGCCGTAATCGGTGATGATTCCCTTGAACACGCGATCGAACACCTGATCGAACCGGTCCAGCATCCCCTCATCCTTGACGAAAGTGGCGCGCGCCAGAAAATAGAACGCTTCGGGCGTCTGTTCGATCACATCCCGGTCCAACGCTTCGAGCAGGGTCAAGTGCTCCTTGAACGATGTGGGAATGCCTGCGCTACGCAGCTCGTCGACGAGGTTGAAGAACATGCATGACGGCATAGCGGGGAAGGGGGGCGGGAAAAAGCGCAAAATCCCGTGCGCGTTCTCAGGCGATTTACCCAGCGATGCGTCACCGCCGCGTTAACCATTGATCGTTAAAGCCTGTGGCCATGAAGGCGGGGCGCTATGCATTCGAGTGACACAGACGACACACCGGCAGTCGATTTCGACAATATCTGCCAGACCTGCGGCGAAACCACCATCGAATGCGCGGACATGGCCGCCATGCTGCGCGACATCGGCACGCGCGCGGCGGACCTTGCTGATAATCGCGATGCGTTGGGCGATACGGCCAGACAGGTGGGCGAACATCAACGCAGCGTCGCCGCCACCAGCGAAGAAGCACGCGCCCTGGCGGACGAAGTTCGATCGAAAGTGCGCGACGGGGCCACCACCGTCAGTATGTCGATCGACTATTTCGCAAGCGTCCTTGATCTGGTCGGCGACCTTGGCGAACGCGGCGCGGTGTTCGCGGACAGTTTGAAGAAAGTCACCCGGTCCAGCGGCAAGATCGATCAGATTGCGGAAACCACCAAGATGCTGGCCCTCAACGCCAGTATCGAAGCGCATCGCGCTGGGGAGGCCGGCAATGCGTTCGGCGTGGTCGCCAGCGAAGTTCGCAATCTGGCACTGGAAACTTCGGAAACCAATCGCGAAATCGAACAGGCGCTGGCCGGATTGAACGACGAAGCGGGCGTTTTCGTCAATAAGTTGAAAGAGGGGGCGGAGCGCGGCGTTCTGGCGCGCGAGCGGTTCACGTCGGTCAACGATACCCTGTCCGACGTGGTTGGCCTGATCGGCGATCTGGACGATCGCATGGTCGGCATGGCGGGGGAATTTCACACCGTCTCGACCCACACCAACGCTCTGTGCGATCAATTGTTCGCGTTTTTCGATGAGGTCGGATCGCATCGAAGTCGCCTCGACGGCGCGCTCGATAAAACGCGCGGGCTGGAAGCCAAGACCAACGCGATGTTCGATGAACTGCTGCATAGCGGCATGTCCGATTACGACAATCGCGTGATCGCGCTGGCGATGCAGGGCAAAGCGCAGCTGACCGATATCATCGATGCGGCGCTTTCCGACGGCTCCTTATCGAAAGACGTCCTGTTCGACACGGATTACCGCCCTATTGCTGGGGTCGGCCCGGAACGGTTCGACACGCGTTTCAACGCCTTCGCCGATCGCGCGGTTCAGCCGTTGCTCGACCGGTTTACGAACGATTACGATGTGGTTTACAGCGCCGTCATCACCAACGAACATGGCTATCTGCCGACACATCTGAGCGAACGTTCGCAGCGCCCAACCGGCGACCCGGATACGGACGGCAAATATTGCCGCCACCGCCGAAAACATCTGGACGATGCCACCAGCCGCGCGATCAGCCTGCGCGACCGCGACTATTTCGCGGCGGCCTATACTTTCGAACCTTCGCCCGGCCATCGCCTGGTGCTCAAGAACCTGTTCGTCCCACTATGGTTCGACGGTCGGTACTGGGGCAATTTCGAGCTTGCCTATATGTAGGGTGTGCGCGGCATTTCACGCCGATGGCTACAGGCCGATGGTGGTCTGACCGGTTTCGGGATGGAACCGTGTGGTGGCCGTTGGATCTTCCGTCATGACGACTTCCATAGCCTGCGATGGCGGGGGCATTGTGGTAAACGGCGCGAATTCGAGATCGGCGTCGTTCAGATGCAGGCTTGCCGTGTAACGCGCCTTTCCATCGCTCAACGTGCCAAGGTCGTTGCGACCGACGCTGGCGAAAACCCCGCTGTCCCCCATCGCGATTATGTAGCGATCGTCCGTTCCATCCCACCGATAGACGGCCAAATCGCCGGGCGATCCGGCGTCGCGGCAATAGGATTGCGAGCGGTCGCCGACGGAAACGTCGCCTGGCTTCGGCTGCAATTCGCCGCTCGCGATCATGGCCGATACCGCACCCTGCAACAGTGACATCGTCATATCGGGTTCGGCGCGTTTGCTTTTCTTCAGTTTCAGCGACGTGGCACAAGGTGCGATGGCTGCGATGGGTGATGATCGCTCTGCAACTTCGGGGGCGGGAAGCTCCGTCAGCAACTGGCCCAACCTCTCGTCCAACGCCGCCGCATCGAGCGAACGCGAACTCATGCGGATTTTCACAAGCCAGGCGTCTTGAGCATGTATGGCGAGGCCAGTCGCCGTAAACTGTGAATCCGATATCGGGAAAACGCTGCGATACCCGGTATCCGCCCCCGAACCGTTGACGGGTGTGTAGGTGCCGGCGATCGCCTGGTCCGGCGCAATGCCCGCGAACTGCGGGTTTTCCGTCATTGCGGCCACCGCGCGATCCGCCCAGATAGAGACATTGCTAAGGCCGGTGCGATAGAAATAGACGGTTGCCGTCGTTCCGGTGGCCCGATCCTGATACGTCGCCCAAACGTTGAAATCGCCTTCGCCGAAGCGGGTGACGCTTTCCCGCTGAAAACCGCCGACCGTGGCCGGCGCTTCCAAACCGCTGGGCGCATGGTCGTATGCGGCATCCGCAGGAACCGCAATTTGCGTGGTCTGGGCAAAGACCGCACCCGGAACACTCGCGGCGGCAAGCGCGCAGCAAACGGCGAATGCGCGCATCAGGTCTTGCGCCGCGCCATGAAGGCCAGCCGTTCGAACAGCATCACGTCCTGTTCGTTTTTCAGCAGCGCACCATGCATCGGCGGAATGGCCTTGGTCGGGTCGCGGTCCTGCAGAACTTCCAGCGGCATGTCCTCGTTCAACAGCAGTTTCAGCCAGTCGAGCAGTTCGGACGTGCTAGGCTTTTTCTTCAATCCGGGCACTTCGCGAATGTCGTAGAACACGTCCATCGCTTTGGTCACCAACGTCTTTTGAATGTCGGGGAAATGCACGTCGATGATGTCGCGCATCGTCTCGCGTTCGGGGAACTTGATGTAATGGAAGAAACACCGGCGCAGGAATGCGTCGGGCAATTCTTTTTCATTGTTGGACGTAATCACCACGATCGGCCGTTCCGCCGCCGTTACGCGCTCCTGCGTTTCGTAAACGTCGAAGCTCATCCGATCCAGTTCCTGCAACAGATCGTTGGGAAATTCGATGTCGGCCTTGTCGATTTCGTCGATCAGCAGGACGGGCAGTTGAGGGCTGGTAAAGGCCTCCCATAATTTGCCCTTCTTGATGTAATTGGCGATGTCGTGAACCCGTTCGTCACCCAGCTGCCCATCGCGCAAACGGGCCACGGCGTCGTATTCGTACAGTCCCTGCTGCGCCTTGGTGGTGGATTTCACGTTCCATTCGATCAGGGGCGCGCCAACAGCCTTGGCAATTTCATGCGCGAGCACGGTTTTGCCCGTGCCGGGTTCGCCCTTCACCAGCAAGGGACGGCGCAGCATGACGGCGGCATCCACCGCAACTTTCAGATCGTCTGTCGCGATGTAGTTTTCTGTTCCCTTGAAACGGGCGCGCGGTTGGTCGGTCATTGGTTTTCCTATGCAATCTATCTTTGCCCGATTGGGTAAGTCGCGGCGGGTCAAAGCGCAAGCCTTCGCCGGGCGGCGCTATCCGCCGGGATACAGCGCAAGGATACGCCGCGACAGGTTTTGCAGGATCTGCATATCCACCGGCGCGTCGGGATCGTTCCAGCTCAACGTCAGCACGGATCGCTTGCCCGCATTGTCGTGCAGCAGCCAGCTGAAATGCAGCACGCCGGGTTCGGATCCGCCTTTATATCCGATATAGCGCCATCGGCCTTTGCCGCCGTCGAACATCGGGGCAAGCGGCCCCTTGCCGACGCCCATCAGCGCCAGCGCGACCGGATCGTTCGCGTCCGATATGCGCTGCATGATCCGGCGGATATCATGCGCGCTGGCGAACCATTCCAGCGTGTCGATCGCGCGCGGTTTCAACCAGCTTTGCGCCTTCGCACGTTCCGGCTTGCCCGCCAGCCGGATGTTCAACGCATCGAGGATGCTGCGCTGCTCCACTTCCCCGGCGGCGGCGAAACGGGCGGCCAGATCGCTATCGGCCTTCAGCGCGAACAGTTCCAGCGCCCCGATCATGGGCAGGGTGCGTTCGGGCATGGCATGGCCGCTGGCGCGCAGTTCGCTCTCGACAGCGTCGCGGCCCAGCACCTGCATCAACTGATCGGTCGCGGTGTTGTCGCTGATGGAAATCATCATGGTGGCAAGCGTATGCAAAGTTACCGGCGAGCCGTCCGGCCAATCCTGCATCACCCCGCTCGGCAGGGATTTCGTAGTCAGGGGAACGACATCGTCCCACGCCCGCTCCCCCTTGCCGATGGATCGTATCAGCGCGGACAGGACGTAAAGTTTGTAGCCCGAACCGATCGCGATCTGTTCGTCGGGCGCGATGGCGAAAATGGGCGGTTCTTCGCCGTCGAGCGCCCCGAAATAGACCGCGACACGGCCGGGCAATACCGCGATGTCGGCGCGGATTTTGACCGCGCTGTCGTCGATCGGTTCGGACGATGACAGAAACAGGCCGATGATCTTCCCATCAGGTTCGGGGGCCAGAGTTATCGAACCGCGCGAGATTGCCCGCGTATATCGAAATGCGATCCGCCCCTGATATTGACCGGTCGCATCGATGCTTTCCAGACCGATCAACGGCCCCAATTGGGCAGTAAGCTGCCCAGCGAGAGCGGCCAGTTGCGCGGACGATACTTCGGCAAGGAAACTTTCGGCAAACACATCGCTCGCCGCTTTCTCCCCATTGAAAACCATGATCGCATCGTTCGCGCGCTGCGCCAGCAAAGCGTTTTCCGATGCGGCATCAACGGATACCGACTGCCCAGCCTCCTGCGCCGATGCGGGAAACGGCGACAGACGCTGCACACCCCAAACCCAGCGCCATACAGGCCGATCGCAGGACCATGTTCATCTCCTCTGCCGCCGGTTTGCCAGCAGTCGGGCATAGCGGCAACATGCATCTTTTGGCCGTCATGCAACCAAATGGCCGTGCGCTGCGAACTGGGGTATGACACGCCATAAGGGAGCCGACCATGCCGACCGAACGCCTATCCATCGAAACGCCCGCAGGCCATACTCTGGCCGGCAATCTGGAACTGCCCGCCGGGAAAGTGCGCGGCGTCGCGCTGTTCGCGCATTGTTTCACCTGTACCCAAACCAGCAAGGCGGCGGTCAGCGTCACCCGCGCCTTGGCCCGCGAAGGCATCGCGACCTTGCGGTTCGATTTCACCGGGCTGGGCAAAAGCGAAGGGGAATTCGGGCGTGCCGGTTTTGCCACCGATGTGGATGATCTGGTCGCGGCCGCCAACCATCTGAACGAACGGTACGGCCAAAAGATACTGCTGGTCGGTCACAGTCTGGGCGGGGCGGCCGTGCTGGCGGCGGCGGACGATATCGGTATGGCGAAAGTCGCCGGCATTGCGACCATCGGCGCACCGTCCGACGTGCCCCATGTGCTCGCCCGGATCGAAGGCGATCTGGCCGCCGTTCGCGCCAATGGAGAAGGCAAGGTAACCATCGGCGGGCGTCCGTTCCACCTCAGCAACACATTCATCGAACGCACCGAAGCCGCCGATCTGCTGGACGAGGTATCGCGCATCCGCGTTCCCGTGCTGATCCTGCATTCGCCGACCGACGATTACGTCAGCGTCGATCACGCCGGAAAACTGTTCGGCGCGGCGAAGCATCCCAAAAGCTTCATCAGCCTGTCGGGCGCGGATCACTTGCTGACCGACGGAGCCGACGCGCAGTTCGCCGCAACCATGATCGCGAGCTGGGCGACGCGCTATCTCGTGCAACATGATGGAGAGGGCGAGGGCACAGGCGAAAGCAACGCGCTGCCTGCCCCCGATAACGGCATTCTGGTCCGCACCGGCATCGGCAAGTTCGGCACCGACGTCCGCACCACGACCCATGAATTCGTCGCCGATGAACCCGCCTCCTATGGCGGGGACGATACCGGCCCGACACCCTACGACCTGTTGCTCGCATCGCTGGGCACCTGCACCGCCATGACGATCAAGATGTATGCCGACCGTAAGAAAATCGACTTCGGCCAGGTTACGATCGCGCTGCGCCACGAACGCGATCATGCGGAAGATTGCGACCATTTCGACGATATGGACAACGCGCCCAGCATCCAGGCGCTCCACCGCACCATCGGTTTTTCAGCCGACCTATCGGAAGAAGACCGCGCCAGCCTTGTCGCAGTGGCCGACAAATGCCCGGTCCATCGCACGCTGGAGGGGCATCTGCATATTCATACCGATAGCGATGTAGGTAAGCCGCATCACGCATCGATCATGTCGCGGTCGAGTTCCCCGGCGCGGTTTTGGATGAAATTGAAGCGGTGTTCGGGGTTGCGGCCCATCAGTTGGTCCACCAGTTCCTTCACCACGGCGCGGTCTTCGAATTCGGGGGGCAGGGTAATGCGGATCAGACCGCGCGTTTCGGGGGCCATCGTGGTTTCGCGCAACTGTCCGGGGTTCATTTCGCCCAGCCCCTTGAACCGTCCGACATCGACCTTCTTGCCTTTGAACACGGTGTTTTCCAGTTCCTCGCGATGTTCGTCGTCGCGGGCGTAGCGGCTCTCTTTGCCCGCAGTCAGGCGATAAAGCGGCGGCTGGGCGAGGAACAGATGACCTTTCTTTACGATGTCGGGCATTTCCTGGAAGAAGAACGTCATCAGCAGCGTCGCGATATGCGCGCCGTCCACATCGGCGTCGGTCATGATGATGATGCGATCGTACCTTAGCGCCGAGGCGTCGCAATCCTTACGCACCCCGCAGCCCATCGCCAGCGTCAGATCGGCGATTTCGCTGTTGGCGCGGATCTTGTCCAGGCTGGCGCTGGCGACGTTCAGGATTTTGCCCCGGATCGGCAGGATCGCCTGCGTCTTGCGGTCGCGCGCCTGTTTCGCGCTGCCCCCGGCGCTGTCGCCTTCCACGATGAACAGTTCGGTTTCGCGGTCCCCTTCGCCGGTGCAATCCGTCAATTTTCCCGGCAGGCGCAGTTTCTTGGAATTGGTTGCGGTCTTGCGCTTGATCTCCCGCTCCGCCTTGCGCGCCATGCGTTCGTCCATGCGTTCCATCACCTGGCCCAGCAGCGCCTTGCCGCGGTCCATATTGTCGGTCAGGAACAGATCGAACGGATCGCGCACCGCATTTTCGACCAGACGCGCGGCTTCGGGGGAGGTCAGGCGGTCTTTCGTCTGAGACTGGAATTGCGGTTCGCGGATGAACACGCTCAACATGATTTCCGCGCCGTTCATCACATCGTCGGCAGTGATGTCCTTCGCTTTCTTCACGCCGGTCAATTCGCCGAATGCGCGCAATCCCTTCGTCAGTGCGGCGCGCAATCCCTGTTCGTGCGTGCCGCCATCGGGGGTGGGCACGGTGTTGCAATACCAGCTGGTGCTGCCTTCGGACCATAGCGGCCATGCGATCGCCCATTCGACGCGCCCCTGACCGGTGCCGCCATCGTCATCGGGGAAATCCTGATTGCCGGTGAACGGTTGCGCGGTGGCGCATTCGCGCGTTCCCAACTGCTCCGCCAGATGGTCGGCAAGGCCGCCGGGAAACTTGAACGTCGCTTCGGCGGGAACCTCGTCCGTTGCCAGGCTTTCGGCGCATTTCCAGCGGATTTCGACGCCGGCGAACAGATACGCCTTGGACCGGGCGAGCTTGAACAGGCGGCGCGCGCGAAACTGGCGGTCGCCGAAAATTTCGGTGTCGGGGGTGAAGCTGACGGTGGTGCCGCGCCGGTTGGGGGTGGGGCCGAGCTCCTCGATCGGGCCCAGCGTTTCCCCCTTGGCGAAAGATTGCGCGTAAAGCTGGCGATTGCGCGCCACCTCCACCCGCGTGTCGCTGCTGAGCGCGTTGACCACGCTGACGCCGACGCCGTGCAGACCGCCGCTGGTGGCGTAGGCCTTGCCGGAAAACTTGCCGCCCGAATGCAACGTGCCCAGAATGACTTCAAGAGTGGATTTGCCCGGATATTTCGGGTGTTCTTCCACCGGTATACCGCGGCCATTGTCGCTGACGGTCAGGCGGTTGCCTTCCTCCAGCGACATTTCGATCCGGCTGGCATGGCCCGCCACCGCCTCGTCCATCGCATTGTCGAGCACTTCGGCGGCGAGATGGTGCAGGGCGCGGTCGTCCGTGCCGCCGATATACATGCCGGGCCGGCGGCGCACCGGCTCCAACCCCTCCAGCACTTCGATGGAAGAAGCATCGTAATCGCCGCTGGATGCGGGCGTTCCGTCGAAGAGATCGTCTGTCATTGCGACGAAGCTATAGGCAGCGGGCGGGCATCAAGACAAGTCGGCGGCGCAAATGCGGCGGGGTCAATCCTGAAACCGGGTGGGTGCATCCTGCGCGATGACCACCCGTCCATCGCGAACGGCGCGCACTTCCATCGCGCGTTCCACCACGCCGCTGCGTTCGAACCGGAACGGCCCGTCCAGCCCCAGAAAGCCGCCCCGGTCGCGCAAGGTATCGATTGGGAAGCTGTCGCCGACCTGCCATTCCTGCGCCACGCGCAGGGTCAACAGCACGGCATCGTAGCCCAGGGTGGAAATGCGATAGGGCCGGCTGGAAAAGCGTGCCTCGTACGTATCGGAAAACCGTTTGTAGCGGGCATCGGATACGGCGGAAAAGATCGCCCCGCGCAAGGATGCGTCGCGCGTGACCGATCCTTCGCCGCTCCACAATTCCGTGCCGATGATCTGCGTGCGGCCCAGTTCGGATGCAGCGCGGCTGGCGCGATCGACGTTGTCCGCGATCAGCACGGCATCGAACCCGCCGCGCGACCGCACCCGGCGCGCGGCCCCGACGATTGAGGTGTTGCCGCGGGAATAGCGTTCCGTGCCCAGCACCGCGCCGCCATATTGCGCCACGGCATCGGCGAAGCCCGTGGCGGCGCGGTCGCCATATTCACCCTCCGGCACGATCGCCATGAAACGCGCCGCGCCATTCTTGCGGGCATAGCCGACCGACTGTGCGATCGATTGTTCGGGAATGTGCCCCATCACGAACACGTCCGGCCCGGCCACGTTCGCATCGTTGGTGAAGGCGATCAGCGGCACGTCAGCAGGCCGGGCCTGACCCAGCACGGGGCGGACGTTTTCGGACAATAGCGGCCCCAGTATCAACCGGTTGCCATCCGCGATCGCAGTGGCCGCCGCGCTGCTGGCGCCGGTCGCCGTATCGTAAACCGTGATCCGCAGATTGTCGGCTTCGGTGTCGAGCATGGCCATCGTGGTGGCGTTGGCAATGGACTGGCCGACATCGCCGTTCGTGCCCGATATCGGAACCAGCAGGGCGATGCGGTGACGCCCGGCATTTTCGGGCGAGGGGGCTTGCCCGGACGGCGTCACCGGTGCGCCGACGGGCGGTGGGGGCGTGGCGGCGGGCGATTGCTGCGGCGCGGGCGCGCGGGTTCCGCCGACCTGCGGCACGATCGCGCACCCCGACAGGGCGATGCTGGCCCCCATACCGGCCACGATGCCTGCACCGATCTTGGCACCGACAGTCAGCGCGCGTTTCGTCATGTTCGTAACCATCATGCCAATCGGTTCCCCATTGTGCGCCGTGCCGGGCTGGTTCATGGGTTCCGCCATGTCGCCCGACCCATCCCGGCCACCGCTTTCCCCCGGACTGTATATCGTCGCCACCCCGATTGGCAATCTGGGCGATATTACGGTGCGGGCGCGCGACACGCTGGCGGCATGCGACGGGGTCGCGTGCGAAGATACGCGAGTGACGGGCAAGCTGATGAAGCATCTGGGGATCAGCAAGCCGCTGTGGCGATACAACGATCATTCGGACGATCGCGACCGGGCGCGGCTGGTGGCGTCGATGGCGGACCGGGCGGTCGCGCTGGTCAGCGATGCGGGCACGCCGCTGGTGTCCGACCCCGGCTTCCGGCTGGTCCACGATGCGCGCGCGGCGGGCGTGCCGGTCGCGACCCTGCCCGGGGCATGCGCGGCGATTGCCGGGCTGACCGTATCGGGCCTGCCGAACGATCGGTTCATGTTCGCAGGTTTCCTGCCGGTGAAGGACAAGGCCCGGCGCGATATGCTGTCGGAACTGCGCGATGTACCCGCCACGCTGGTATTCTACGAAACCGCGCCGCGTCTGCTCAAATCTCTGGCGGCGATCGGGGCGGTTTTGCCCGACCGGCTGGTAAGCGTCGCGCGCGAATTGACCAAGCTGCACGAGGAATGCCGCACGGGGCCCGCCGCCGAACTGGCGCGCCATTACGAAGCACACCCGGCGCGCGGAGAGATCGTGTTGATGATCGGACCGCCCGCCCCGATCGTGCCCGATGCGGGCGAGGCCGACGACCTGCTGCGTACCGCATTGTTGATCGCACAAGACATCGCAGGCGGCGGCGCAGGTGGCGAAGGCGACCGGGCTCGATCGCAAGCGCCTGTACGCACGCGCGCTGGAGCTGCGCGGCGAATGAAACGACAGCAAGCGGAACAGCGCGGCAGGGACGCCGAACGCGACGCGGCAGCGTGGCTTGCCAGGCAGGGCTGGCGGATCGTGGCGGAGCGGGTCAAAACGCCGCTGGGCGAAATCGACCTGATCGCGCAACGGGATGGAATGACCGCCTTCGTCGAGGTGAAATGGCGCAAACTTGCGCGCGATCTCGATCATGCGATCGACGCCCACCGGTTGCGCCGGGTGGCCGCCGCGGCGGAGGCGGTGGCGCATGATTACGTGCCCGATGGCGGCGACATGCGCGTCGATGTCATCCTGCTTGCCCCGGACCGGAACCCGCGCCACATCGTCAACGCCTGGCAACCTTAAAACCGAAGGACAACCCCCATGAAATTGCGCGTCGCCATGCAGATGGACCCGATGGAATCAATCAACATCGCCGGAGATTCCAGCTTCGCCCTGATGCTGGGCGCTCAGGCGCGCGGTTACGATCTATGGCATTACGACGTACGGACTCTGGCGTGGGAGGATGGCCGCATCACCGCCTGGGCGCAGCCGGTTACGGTGCGGAACGAAGCTGGGCGATCACTTCACCGCCGGCGATCTGCGGCGGATCGACCTGGCGGACGATATCGACGTCGTCATGATGCGGCAGGATCCCCCTTTCGATCTGGGCTACATCAGCGCGGCATTGCTGCTCGACCGGCTGAAGGGGACCACGCTGGTGACCAACGATCCGCGCGAGGTGGTCAATGCGCCCGAAAAGATGTTCGTGCTCGATTATGCGCGCTTCATGCCGCCGACCCTGATTGCGCGCACGCTGGACGATGTCCGCGCGTTCCAGGCGAAGCACGGCGCGGTCGTGGTCAAGCCGCTGCATGGCAACGGCGGCAAGGCGATCTTCCGTATCGATGCGGACGGCACGAACCTGAGCGCGCTGTTCGAAATGTTCAACCAGACCTGGCCCGAACCCCACATGGTGCAGCCGTTCCTTCCCGAAGTCAGCGAGGGCGACAAGCGGATCGTGTTGATCGATGGCGCAGTGACGGGGGCGATCAATCGCTTCCCCGGCAAGGGGGAGTTTCGATCGAACCTGGCGCAAGGCGGCCATGCCGAAGCCGCGACCTTGACGGCCCGCGAAGAGGAAATCTGCGCTGCAATGGGCCCGGAACTGAAACGCCGGGGGTTGGTGTTCGTGGGCATCGACGTGATCGGCGGCAAATGGCTGACGGAGATCAACGTCACCTCACCCACCGGCATCGTCGCGATCGACGAGTTCAACGGGACGGACACGCCGGCTCTGATCTGGGACGCGATCGAGCGGCGGCTGCCACACTGAACCGACAAACGCCCCGGTCATGCACGAACTGATCATCGAAATTATCGCGCGCGGCGGATATTGGGGCGTATTCGCGCTGATGGTGATCGAAAACGTGATCCCGCCTATCCCGTCGGAAGTGATCATGGGCGTAGGCGGCGTCCTGGTCGCGCGGGGCGAGATGCAGTTCTGGCCGCTGCTGATTGTCGGCACGATCGGCACGACGGCCGGAAACTGGGCCTGGTTCTGGATCGGGCGGCGCTGGGGCTATGCCCGGTTGCGACCTTTCGTCGATCGCTGGGGCCGGTGGCTGACGCTGGAATGGCGCGATGTGGAACGAGCGGGCGCGTTTTTCCAGCGGCACGGCCATTGGGTGGTGTTCGGCCTGCGTGTGTCGCCGTTCATGCGGACCATGATTTCCCTGCCCGCTGGAATGGCGGGAATGCCGCCATTGCGGTTCCTGGTGTTCACCTTCACCGGGTCGCTGCTGTGGAACGGCGCGCTGATCGCGGCGGGAAGCTGGCTGGCGCAATATCTGCGCGACGCGCAAGGGTGGCTGAATTGGGCCATCGTCGGCGGGGTGGCGGCGTTCGCGGCGCTGTATCTATGGCGTGTTCTGACATGGACGGCGCGCGGCGATGGGGGCGAGGACTAAGCGCGATCGCGGCTTTTATCGCGGGGCTTCGTCATGGGGCCTTATCGCGAGGATGCGCGCTGCGATAGGTGTCGAGCATCGTAGCCGCATCGACCTTGGTATAGATCTGCGTGCTGCCCAGGCTCGCATGGCCGAGCAATTCCTGCAAACTGCGAAGGTCCGCGCCCGCGCCCAGCAGATGGGTCGCGAAACTGTGGCGCAGCGCGTGGGGTGTGGCGGTGGCGGGCAGACCCATCGCGGTGCGCGCGCGCGCCATCGCCTTTTGCACCATGCCGGGATTGAGCGCGCCGCCCTTCGCCCCCCGAAACAGGGGGCCGTCCGGCGCGATGGCCCAGGGGCAGGTTGCGATATAATCCTCCACCGCCGCGCCGATGACGGGCAGGATCGGAACCACACGCTGTTTCGCGCCCTTGCCGGTAACGCGCAGCGTTTCGCCGAAGGGATAGTCCGCCCCCGGCAACGACAACGCCTCCGCGATACGCAACCCCGCCCCATAAAGCAGCAGCAGCACGGCGCCGTCGCGCGCGCCGATCCAGCGTTCGGTCGCACCATCCGCGATCGGTTGCAGCGATCGCCACGGCATCGTCGGGCGTCACCGGGCGGGGCAGACCCTTCGCAATGCGCGGCCCGCGTAGTCGGGGCGGGGCGGTGTCGGCATGGCCCGCTTGTTCGCGCGCGAAAGCTGACGAACGCCTTGATCGCGGACAATTCGCGTGCCGCGCTGGCGTTGCCGATACCCTCGGCGCGCCGTGCGGCCAGAAAAGTGCGGATGTCGGCGGCGGTGGCGTCCGCGATATGGCCCCAATCGCGGGCATCGAGATGGCGCACGATCCGAACGGCACAGGCGCAATAGGCGCGCACAGTATGCGCCGACACCCGCCGCCCATGCGCCAGATGGGTCCGCCATTGTTCCAGCAGTTCTGCACAATGCGCTGGATTATCGGGGGCAGGCCGGCTCATTGATGCACCAGTTCTTCACGCACCAGCTCACCCAGCAAAGCGTCCAGCACCGGCATTCCGGCGGGCGTCACGCCGATGCGCGAACCTTGCCGCCACACCATCTGCAACCGCCGATACAGCGCGAACCGTTCCGCGTCGATCAGTGCATCGGGCGCAAAGCCGAACCGTGCGGTCAGTTCCGCCAGATCGACCCCCTCCGTCAACCGCAAGCCCATCAGCAAAGCCTCGGTCGCCTGTGTGGCAGCGGACAGACCCGTTTCCCGCTTCGATCCCATGTCCAGCCGACCCGACCGCCGCAAGCCAGTTTTCCGGCTTGCGATGCCGCAAGGTCGCGAAGCCGCCCCTGCGGCCATGCGCGCCCGGCCCGATGCCGCAGATAATCGCCATAGCGCCAATAGGTCAGATTATGGCGGCTTTCCTGTCCGGTGCGCGCATGGTTGCTGATTTCGTAGGAGGGCATTCCCGCTGCCGCCGTGCATTCGCGAGTGACGGCGAACAGGTCGGCGGCGGGATCGTCTTCCACGGGGTGAACACGCCGCGCCGCACATCGGTCGCGAACCGCGTGTTCGGCTCGATCGTCAGCTGGTACAGCGACAGATGGTCCGTGCCGAACGCCAATGCGCGCGGTAAGTTGCGTGCGCCATTGCGTCGGCCGTCTGCCCGGGCTGCGCGTAGATCAGATCGAAACTGACGCGGCGAAACTGCGCCTGCGCGGTGTCAAGCGCGGCGAGGCTTTCGTCGCACCGTGCAGCCGCCCCAAGAAATCGCAGCGCCGCGTCGTCCAGCGATTGCAGCCCCAGCGACACGCGGTTGACGCCCGCCGCCGCCAGCCCGGCAAACTTGGCCGCTTCGACCGACGACGGATTGGCCTCCAGCGTGATTTCGATATCGGGCGCAAAGCCCCACAGACGCTCCGCCTCCGCAAGCAGAGCCGCGACCAGGGAAGGCGGCATCAGCGATGGCGTGCCCCCGCCGAAGAAGATCGAAGCCAGCGGACTCGCCGCTCGCCAGCGCCGCCTCGTGCCGCATGTCGGCGATCAGCGCGGCCTGCCACGCGGCATGGTCGACGCCGTCGCGGACATGGCTGTTGAAGTCGCAATAGGGGCATTTCTTCAGGCAGAAGGGCCAATGGATGTAGAGCGCGCGGGCCATGCGCCCGACCCTAGCGGGCAAATTGTTCCGCGACCAGTTTGGCGAACGCATCGGCGCGGTGGCTGATCGCGTGTTTTCGCGCCGGGTCGATTTCGGCGAAGGTCTGCGTCGCTGCCGTCGGGCACGAACACCGGATCGTAGCCGAAGCCCAGCTCCCCGCGCGGGGGCCATGTCAACGATCCGTCCGCGCGCCCTTCGTAGACGGCGTGCGTCGCCGTCGGGCCAGGCGATCGCCAGCACGCAATGGAACGCCGCCGAACGGTCGGCATCCGGCCCATGCTGCGCTCAGCAACCCTTCGACCTTGCCCATCGCCAGATACCAGTCGCGGCCCGCGTTCGCCTTCGAACCATTGGCGCTCCGCCCAGTCGGCGGTGTAAACGCCGGGCCGACCGTCCAGCGCCGCGACCGACAGCCCGCTGTCGTCGGCCAGCGCGACGATGCCCGATGCCTCCGCCGCGCGCGCGCTTTCAGCAGGGCGTTTTCGACGAATGTGGTGCCGGTTTCCTCCGGTTCGGGCAGGCCGAGCGATCCGGCGGACAGGCACTCCATCCCGTACGGTTCCAGCAGCGCGGAAATCTCGCGCAGCTTGCCCGCATTATGCGTGGCGATCACCAGCTTTCCGGGGCCGAGCGTGCGGGTCATGGCCGCTTATTGCACCGCCTTCAGCTGCGCGGCGAAGATGCCGTCGCAGCCGATGCGGGCCAGGCGCAGCAGGCGCAGCAGACGCTTCCTCGTCATAGGTCGCGCCTTCCGCCGTGGCCTGCACTTCGGCGATCTGTCCGCCTTCGATCAGCACGAAATTGGCATCCGCATCGGCTCGCTGTCTTCGGCGATAATCGAGGTCGAGCACCGGCGTGCCCTTGTAGATGCCGCAGCTGATCGCCGCGACCTGCGCGGTGATGGGGTCTTGCGTGATCGTCCCGTCCTTCATCAGCGCGTTCACGGCCAGACGCAGCGCGACCCAGGCGCCGGAAATGGACGCGGTGCGCGTGCCGCCATCGGCCTGGATCACATCGCAATCGAGCGTGATCTGGCGTTCGCCCAGCTTCTTCAGATCGACCACCGCGCGCAGGGATCGCCCGATCAGCCGCTGGATTTCCTGCGTCCGCCCGCTTTGCTTGCCGCGTGCCGCTTCGCGCGAACCGCGCGTGTGGGTGGCGCGGGGCAGCATGGAATATTCGCCGGTGACCCAGCCTTCGCCCTTGCCGCGCAGCCACGGCGGAATGCGTTCTTCCACGCTGGCGGTGCACAGCACGTGCGTATCGCCGAAACTGATCAGGCACGATCCTTCCGCATGTTTGGTGTAGCCGGTTTCGATGGTGATGGCGCGCATTTCGTCGGGCGCGCGGTCGGATGGTCGCATGGAATTGTCCTATCGCAGAATCGTCGGCGCATGTGCGCCGGATGGGCTGCGTGTGGCGCAACCCCCTTGAGCCTGCAAGCCTATGCCCTAAGATTGCGGACATGACCGCATCGACTCTCGCAAATCCCGGTATCCGAACTGACGCAGCGCGCGCGCGAAATCTTTCGGCTGGTCGTGGAAGGGTATCTGGCGGAAGGGCAGCCGGTCGGATCGAAGGCGCTGTCCGCGCGATGGCCGGCTGAACCTGTCGCCCGCCTCGATCCGCTCGGTGCTGGCCGATCTGGAACCGGCAGGCCTGCTCGCCGCGCCGCATACCAGCGCCGGGCGAATGCCGACCACCAGCGGGCTTGCGCCTGTTCGTCGATGGCATGATGCAGGTGCGCCGCCGACGGCGCAGGAACGCGCCGCGATCGAACGGCGCATGGCGACGCCCGGCTCGGTCGAAGAGGCGCTGGAAGCAACCAGCGCGCTGCTGTCCGACCTATCGGGCGCGGCGGGAATGGTGATGGTGCCCGAGCGCGAACCGCGGCTGTCGCAGATGAACCTGATCGCGCTGGGCAGCGATCGCCTGCTGGCGGTGCTGGTGGGGGAAGACGGCCAGGTCGAAAACCGCGTGATCGAAGTGCCGACGAGGTGTCCGCCGCGCGATCTGGAACAGGCGGGCAATTACATCACCGCGCAGCTGGCGGGGCGCACGCTGGCCGAAGCGGTCGGCGGCTATCGCGCGCGAGGTGCGCAGCGGGCGCACCGCGCTCGACGAGGCGAGCCGCGATCTGGTCGAACGCGGGCTGGCGGTGTGGAGCGAGGACACGGCGCAACGTCCGCTGCTGATCGTGCGCGGCGCAGCCAATCTGCTGGACGACGCAGGCGCTGGGCGATATCGAACGGGTGCGGTCGCTGCTGGACGATCTGGAAAGCAAACATTCGGTCGCGCAGCCTGCTGGAAAGCGCGCAAGGCGCACGGGCGACGCGCATTTTCATCGGTTCGGAAAACCGCCTGTTCGCGCTGTCCGGATCGTCCGTCATCGCCTCACCCTATCGCGATGCGGACAGGGCAGGTGATCGGCGTTCTGGGGGTGATCGGCCCCACGCGGTTGAATTACGCGCGGGTCGTGCCCATGGTGGATTTCACCGCGCGGTCGCTGGGCCGATCGCTGAGCGAACTATTCGGATAACAGAGACACCACCGACATGATGGACAATGAAAAACCGCACCGGCCGCACCGGCGCGACGCTGGCGACGCACGCAATTGCCCGCGACGCTGCCGTGAACGAAGAGCTGAAAGGCGTGCCCGAAGAAATGCTGGAGGGCGGGGACGATATCGGAAGCCGCGGCAGGATGGCGATCTGGCCGAGGCGATCGCCGCAGCTGAAATCCGATCTCGACGCGGCGAAGCAGGACGTGCTGTACGCCCGCGCCGACACGCAGAACGTGCGCCGCCGCGCGGAAAAGGATGTCGCCGACGCGCGCACCTATGCCGCGACCGGTTTTGCGCGCGACATCCTGTCCGTGTCCGACAATCTGGCGCGCGCCATCGACATGATCCCCGCCGATCTGCGCGATGACGACAAGTTCAAGGGTCTGGTGACCGGGATCGAGGCGACCCAGCGCGAGCTCGACAAGGTGTTCGGCCAGCACGGCATCACGCGCATCGCCGCCATGGGTCTGCCGCTCGACCCCAACCAGCATCAGGCGATGCTGGAAGTGCCCACCGATGACGAAGAGCCGGGCACCATCGTGCAGGAAATGCAGGCCGGGTACATGATCAAGGACCGCCTGCTGCGCCCCGCGATGGTCGGTGTCGCAAAGAAGCCGGACTGATCGTTCGTCGCGCTCCACCGTTCAGCTATCGACCGGTATGATCGGGCGTCACGGGGAAACGATCGGGGGCGATGGAGACTGTTATGAAACATCGTATGTATGTTGGCGCCTGTGTTGGCGCTGTCGACCATGGGCCTGGGTGCATGTGCCGAAAATTATGCCGCCGAAGGCGGCGTCGCGGGCGGCGGCGCTGGGTGCCGTGGGCGCAATCATCGCGGGCGAGGACGTGCTGACCTACGCGCTGGCCGGCGCGGCTGCGGGCGGACTGGCCGGGTATTTCGTCGACAAGAACGACAAATGCGACGGGTACAGCGCGAACCGTTATCTGGACGACGATTGCTTCGGCACGCGCGGCTATCCCGACGATCCGCGTTGACGAACCGCAGATGCCGCCGGTGGGGGCGGCTTTCGCCCTAGTTCGGGGATCGCGCCGGGAAAGTTCACGATCAGATCGTACGCCGATTTGTCCGCGACCCCGGCAATCCGCATTCCATTGCGCAGCAGAAATGCGTGGCGCACGATTTCCGCCTGCTGTTCGATGCCGTATCGGTCCAGCGGCCAGCCCGGTTTCAGGCTGTAATGATACGGCGTCCACGGCATCCGGTTCAGCACCAGCCACCAGTCGCCGCGGCGCTGGGTCTGCCAGACATGGACCATCTCGTGGATGAAATGCCCTTGTTTCAGCAGATTTTCGCGCGCGAAATCGTCGCAATAGTTGGGGCCGTCGGGATGGAAATGGATATGCCCGCGCGGGGCCATCGTCACCCGGCGCGGCTGGAAGGGAAACCATTTGCGCCGCCGGATGGTGACCGGCGCGTAATCGATCGCGTTCCCGAACACCGTACGCGCCAATGCCACTTCCCCGGCGTGAGGGCCGTTCCCCGCCGACCGGGCAAGCTGGGCGCGGTCATGCGGCGTTACAGCGATCTTCGCCGGCCCCGCGAATTTCGACCGGGAAGCTCAGTTTGTCGCCGCCCGCGACGATCAGCGTCACTTCCGTCGTGCCGCCCGCCTGCAACGTTTCCGACGGTTGCATCGCCATGACGTGGTTGCCGCCCGGCTCGAACGCGTAGGTCTCGCCGGGTTCCAGCGTCAGCGGCCCCATTTCCATCATCTGCATCGCGCCTTCCCATTCGCTGTATTCGTGCATTTCAGCGACGGCCGCCCCTTCGACGGAGGCACGGGCGAGGCTGATCGGCCGTTCCCCGTCATATGCGAGATCGAAATAGACCGCCGCCGGATTGCCCGACACCGCGTTCAGGACCATGTGCGCGTTCGTGACCGACAGCCCCGGAACGCCGTCGGGCGCGGTGGCGGCGGTATCGTCCGTCCCGCCGCCGCACGCGGCGAGGAATGGCATGGAACCGGCCAGCAGAATGGCGGCGAGAGCGGATTTTTTCATGGCGTATTTCTCCTGTTGAATGCGCGCATCTGCTACTCCCCAGCTTCGCCCGTGCCAAGTCTTGCGGGTTCCAAAAGCGCACCTATATGCGTCACCTGAAACAATCGCCGACCCGTTCCGCCCATTTTCGCGGGGCGAACCGCGCAATGACACGTAAACATCGAACAAGAATGGGAAACTATGGCTAAAGTAATCGGTATCGACCTCGGCACCACCAATTCATGCGTCGCCGTGATGGACGGGGGCAAGCCCAAAGTCGTCGAAAATTCCGAAGGCGCGCGCACCACGCCGTCCATCGTCGCCTTCACCAAGGATGGCGAACGCCTGATCGGCCAGCCGGCCAAACGTCAGGCGGTGACCAATCCCGACAACACCCTGTTCGCGATCAAGCGTCTGATCGGCCGCCGGTTCGACGATCCGATGACGAAGAAGGACATGGATCTGGTCCCCTACGACATCGTCAAGGGCAAGAACGGCGACGCATGGGTCAAGGCGGGCGACGAAGATTACAGCCCGTCGCAGGTTTCCGCCTTCATCCTGCAGAAGATGAAGGAAACCGCCGAAAGCTATCTGGGCGAAACCGTGACGCAGGCGGTGATTACCGTGCCTGCCTATTTCAACGACGCCCAGCGTCAGGCGACCAAGGATGCGGGCCAGATCGCCGGGCTCGAAGTCCTGCGCATCATCAACGAGCCGACGGCGGCTGCGCTGGCCTATGGCATGGACAAGAACGACGGCAAGACCATCGCGGTCTATGACCTTGGCGGCGGTACGTTCGACGTGTCCATCCTGGAAATCGGCGACGGCGTGTTCGAAGTGAAGTCCACCAATGGCGACACGTTCCTGGGCGGCGAAGATTTCGACAATGCCATCGTCGAACATCTCGCCGACGCCTTCAAGAAGAAGGAGAACATGGACCTCAAGACGGACAAGCTGGCCCTGCAGCGTCTGAAGGAAGCCGCCGAAAAGGCGAAGATCGAGCTGTCGAGCAGCCAGACCACGGAAGTCAACCTGCCCTTCATCACCGCGCGCATGGAAGGCGGCGCATCCACGCCGTTGCATCTGGTCGAAACCATCAGCCGTTCCGATCTGGAAAAGCTGGTCGGCGATCTGATCAAGCGGACGCTGGAGCCATGCAAGAAAGCGCTCGCCGATGCGGGCGTGGACAAGGGCGGCATCGACGAGGTCATCCTGGTCGGCGGCATGACCCGCATGCCGCGCGTGCGCGAAGTCGTGGAGGAGTTCTTCGGCAAGAAACCGCACACCGGCGTCAACCCCGATGAAGTCGTCGCGATGGGCGCCGCCATTCAGGCGGGCGTGTTGCAGGGCGACGTCAAGGACGTGCTGCTGCTCGACGTGACGCCGCTGTCGCTCGGCATCGAAACGCTGGGCGGTGTGTTCACCCGCATGATCGACCGCAACACCACGATCCCGACCAAGAAATCGCAGACCTACTCCACGGCGGAAGACAACCAGCAGGCGGTGACGATCCGCGTGGCGCAGGGCGAACGCGAAATGGCGGCGGACAACAAGATGCTGGGTCAGTTCGATCTGGTCGGCATTCCGTCCGCACCGCGCGGCGTGCCGCAGATCGAGGTTACGTTCGACATCGACGCCAACGGCATCGTGAACGTGTCGGCGAAAGACAAGGGCACCGGCAAGGAACAGCAGATCCGCATCCAGGCATCGGGCGGTCTGTCCGATTCCGATATCGACCAGATGGTTCAGGACGCGGAGAAATTCGCGGACGAAGACAAGAAGCGCAAGGAAGCGGCCGAAGCTCGCAACCAGGCCGACAGCCTTGTCCATGCGACCGAGAAGCAGCTGGAAGAACACGGCGACAGCATCGACGCGGAAACGAAAACCGCCGTCGAAACCGCCCTGGCCGAAACCAAGACCGCGCTGGAAGGCGACGATGCGGATGCGATCAACGACAAATCGCAGGCGCTGACCGATGCCGCCATGAAAATGGGTCAGCAAATCTATGAAAAGGAACAGGCCAACGCCGCCGAAGGCGGCGCGGACGCCGACGCGGCGGAAACGCCCGCCGACGACGACGTGGTCGATGCCGAATTCTCCGAAGTGGACGAAGACGCGAGCGACGCCAAGAAGGACTGATCCCCTTTGGAAAAAGCGGTCCGCCACCGACGCTGAAACGGCGTCGGTGGCGGCTGTGTTTTATCAACTTGTTGACGATTGAGTGTACCTGATGCCTTCGACCACGACCGATTATTACGAACTGCTCGAAGTGTCCCGCGACGCGGACGGCGCGACGATCAAATCGTCCTATCGCAAGCTGGCGATGAAATGGCATCCCGACCGCAATCCCGGCGATGCCGAGTGCGAGGCGAAGTTCAAATCGATCAGTCAGGCCTACGATTGCCTGAAAGACCCCCAGAAGAAAGCGCGCTTACGATCGATACGGTCATGCCGCGTTCGAACAGGGCATGGGCGGCGGCGGCGCTCCGGCGGCGGTCAGGATTTCGGCGACATCGGCGATATATTCGAAACGATCTTCGGCGGCGGCGCAGGCTTTGGCGGCGGGGGCGGTCAGCGCCAGCAGCAGCGCCGGGGCGCGGATTTGCGTTACGATATGGAGATTACGCTGGACGATGCCTTCCACGGCAAATCGTCGCAGATCGAAATCGACGTGTCCCAGACCTGCGACACGTGCGACGGTTCCGGCGCGGAGCCGGGCACCGGCGTTCGCAGCTGCAATCTGTGCCACGGCCACGGGAAAGTGCGCGCGAAGCAAGGCTTCTTCGTGGTCGAACGTCCATGCCCGACCTGCCAGGGTCGCGGCGAAATCATCGAAAAGCCGTGCAGCACCTGCCGGGGCGATGGCCGTGTCGATCGCGAACAGACGCTGGACGTCGATATTCCGCCCGGCGTCGATAACGGCACGCGCATACGCCTGACGGGCAAGGGGGAGGCCGGACCGCGCGGCGCGCCATCGGGCGACCTGTATATTTTCCTGCACATTCGCGCGCATACGGTGTTCGAACGCGAAGGCACGACGCTGGCGACGCAGGTTCCCGTGACCTTCACGACGGCCGCACTGGGCGGTTCGGTCGATATTCCCGATCTGTCCGGGGAAACCAATACGATAGACATTCCTGCGGGCATCCAGTCGGGTCGTCAGCTTCGCAAGCGCGGGGCGGGCATGCCCATTCTGCAGGGCCGCGGGCGCGGCGACCTGGTGGTGGAAATCGTGGTCGAAACCCCGACCAAGCTGACAAAAGCGCAGAAGGATCTGCTCGCGCAGTTTCGCGATACCGAAACGGGCGACGAATGCCCGGCTCGCGCGGCTTTTTCGACAAGTTGAAAGATGCGTTCGGAACCTGATAGTTTGCGCTCAAACTTTCGTAAATTTCCAAAAGAGTATCGCTTATGAAACTTGCTCGTATCTTCGCGACCGCAACTGCAATCCTCACAGTATCGACTGACAGCCACGGCGCAGCGCAGCCTCGACGATGTCGAGATTACGACCGAGCAAGTCGCACCCGGCATCGCGGTGCTGTTCGGCGCAGGCGGCAATATCGGGGTCAGCCACGGAACCGACGCGACGATCCTGGTTGACGATCAGTTCGCGCCGTTGACGGGCAAGATACAGGCCGCCGTCGCGGAATTGGGCGCGACTCCGGTGCAATATGTCGTCAACACGCACTGGCACGGGGACCACACCGGCGGGAACGAGAATCTGGGCAAAGCGGGCGCGACGATTGTCGCGCATGACAATGTCCGCATCCGCATGGTCGATGGCCGACCCGATGGCGAAAACCCCATCGCGCCTGCACCGCGGGTCGCCTTGCCGGTCGTGACTTACGATCAGGGCATGACGCTGAATATCAACGACGACACGATCGAGGTGATGTATCTGGGCGGCGGCCACACCGATGGCGACAGCGTGGTCCTGTGGCGCGAAGACAACGTCATTCACATGGGCGACCTCTATTTCAAGATCGCCGGCTTTCCTTATATCGACGTTTCATCGGGCGGGAACGTGGTCAATGCGATGAACTCGCTCGACCAGGTGTTGCGGATGATCGACGATGACACCAAGGTCATTCCGGGCCACGGGCCGATGTCGAACAAGGCGGAACTGACGGCTTACCGCGCGATGATGGGGCAAGCTGTCGATCTGGTGCGGGCGTTGAAGGATGACGGTTCGTCGCTGGAACAGGCGGTCGCCGCAAAACCCTTGGCCGATTTCAACCGGGGCGAAGGGTTCATCGGCCCCGACCAATTCGTGGAAGCAATCTATCGCAGCCTGTAAGGAGGCATTTAGGGGGCGCCCATCTTCGCAATGATCTCTTCGCGAATACGGGGGATCAGATTGGGGTCCGTGGTCAGCCGTTCTTCCTCCTCCTCCAGAATGGCGAGGAAGATGTCGCGTTTATACTGGCCGCACCGTTTATCGGGCAGGGGGCTGGCCATCGTCGAACAGACCAGATCGACCATCCGTTCCGCCCCGTTCAACCGCCCCCACAGATAGTCGTTCTCACGATAGGCGCGGCTGAAGAATGCGCCGAAATTGAAGAATTCCGTCCCGCGTAAAGTGTCCGAAGTGCCCCCTTCGCGGATGGAGCGGGCATCGTCCGGCGATATGCGATCGACCTTGATCGGATCGAATTCGGTCAGCCCTTCGTTCCGCAGCAACGGCATCGTCGCCACATCGTAGAATGGGAAGCCGAGATAGGTCAGCAGCATCCGGCGGCGCAGGTTCTTGGGCATGATTTCCAGCGCGTCACCCAGCAGTATCTCCGCCCGATCGTCAATTTCGGGCAGCAGCCGCGTCGCCGACAGGGCATCGAGCACCGCACCCGGATCGGTCAGCACGTTGGCCGCCAGCGCGCCGAACCGGTCCTGAGCCATCGTCGCCCCTTCGCGATCGAAATACATCGCCAGGATTTCGTAAATTACCGTGCGCGCTTTCTCCAGACAGTCGTCGGAGATTTCGGGGTCGGCTTCCCAGTCGCGCGCCAGCCGCCGGGCGAGCAAGCGCAGGCGGCGAATGCGAAACCCGATATCGTGCGCGCGGAAAAACGCCATGGCCTGCGGGTTCGCTCCGCCCGCCGGGTCCGACAATGTGGTCAGGCCGCGCTGCGCCAATTCACCGCGCAAGGCCGCTTCGATCGCTTCCACATTCGGCATGTCGAGATCGGGCGCGGCGTTGGCCACCATCTGCGACAGGCGTTCCAATATCCCGGCGAATTTCATCTGGGCATAGGAATGGAAGGCATAGCCCGCCTGCTCCGCCGCCGCCTGCTGTGCCTTGGCCCGCCAGACATGCAGACGGCGCGCGGTCGGCTTGTCCAGGAACAGAGTGCGTCCGAACAGGCGTTCGACCGTCTGTTCGACTTCGGGGCGCAAGGCGGCGACGATGCGGGTCAGCCGCTCCGCCTCGTGCGATTGTTCCTCCAGCGCATCCAGATTGTCGCGGATCGGCTGTTCGCGCGGGATGGTGGAAAGCGATCCGAAAATGGAGGAGAAGAACCCCACCGGGCGCAGATCGGCGGGCGTGGGTTCGCCGAAGCGATCCGGGCGCGGATCGATATAGATGAAGCGGCGATCCACTTCGCGCTGGGCGGGGCGCCCCTGCAACGCCGTAATCGCGCCGCCGAACGGGGCGTTGACCAGCACCGACCCGTCGATCAGCGAAACCCCGTCCACCGCCCCATGCCGCGTATGGGCGGGCATAATCCGTTGCAGGAACGCGCGCCGTTCGTGCCACGCTTCGCCCAGTTCGCCTGCAAGCTCCTCCAGTTCCGCCAGTTGCAACGGCGGGAACGCGCCGGGAAAACTGGCCGTGGCTCGCGCTGCCAACACCAATTCGTAGGGGTGAGCCAACGGCACGCCTCCCGTCGCGGGTGTTTTGGCAGTGAACGTCACCGGCATGCGGTGTTCGCTTTCCTCCACGATGGGCGGACTGTTGAGACGAAGCAGCGCGCGATGGCCGCGAAAATCGGTGGCGGTCACCATCAGATCGACGGGATGCTGAGGCGGCAGCAATGGCGGGCCCTGCGGCCCATCCGCCATCGCCTGCAGCGCGGTACGCAGCAGACGAGAAAAGCCGACGCCCGAAAACGGCGGCTGGAACCAGCGCCCACGCACCAGGCTGGACACTTTGGAGCGAACTTCGTTGCGCGTTTCGGGCGCGACGCTTTCTAATGCCGCCTGCCCCGGCCGGCGCAATATCCACCATGCGATCGGCTGCGCCCAGACCTTGGCGAATTTCCACAGCGGCCGCGCATCGGGATCGACCAGCCGTTCCACATCCGCATTGTCGAGCCACAGATCGGTCAGCGGTTCGAGCGATTGCCCCGAATGGATCGCCTGCGCCAGAAACACCGCATTGATACCGCCCGCGCTGGCCCCGGTCAGGATGTCCGGGAGAACGCGCAGCCGCACCTCGTCATGCTCCTCCACATGGGCGAGCAGGTCGGCATAAATGCGCTCAATCCCGGTCAGCGGTTTCGGGTCGGACGAATGGAACGCCTTGCTGGCCCGTGCCAGCTTCCAGATCTCCTTCGTCACGCCGTGCATGTAAATGGCCAGGCTGACGCCGCCGTAACAGATCAGCGCAATTCGGAGTTCTTTTTGCCGCATATCCCGCATTGTGACGCGCGATTGCGTGTTACGCAATTGCGTTCCGCCTATGTTCCGCTTATTGCCCCCAAATGGCAAAGGCAAAGCGGCGGTATATCTGTCAGGCATGTGGCAGCGTGTCGCATCGGTGGCAGGGGCAATGCCCCGAATGCGCGGAATGGAACACGCTGGTCGAAGATGCACCGGCAACGGTGTTTTCGCAGAAGCACGATCTGTCGAGCGGAGGGCGCTCCATCGAACTCATCGCGCTCGACACGCCGTGCGAACCTTTGCAGCGCCGAACCACCGGGCTGGCCGAATTCGACCGCGCACTGGGCGGCGGGCTGGTTCCGGGCAGCGCAATTTTGATGGGCGGCGATCCGGGCATCGGCAAATCGACCTTGTTGTTGCAAGCGTCTGCGGCCGTGGCGAAGGCGGGCGGCGACGTGGTTTATGTCAGCGGGGAGGAAGCATCGGCACAGGTCCGCATGCGCGCGACGCGGTTGGGTATGGCGGATGCGCCGATCAAGCTGGCGGCGGCCACATCCGTTCGCGACATCCTGACCACTTTGGGCACGATGGCGCCGCCTGCCATGCTGGTGATCGATTCCATCCAGACCATGCATTCCGACAAGATCGAGGGCGCGCCCGGCACGGTCAGCCAGGTGCGCGGCTGCGCGTTCGAACTGATCCGCTATGCCAAGGAACACGGCACGGCGCTGGTGCTGGTCGGCCATGTCACCAAAGATGGCAGCATCGCCGGGCCGCGCGTACTGGAACACATGGTCGATGTGGTCATGAGTTTCGAAGGGGAACGCAGCCACCAATATCGCATCCTGCGCGCGCTGAAAAACCGCTTCGGCGCGGTCGATGAAATCGGGGTGTTCGCGATGGCGCAGGCGGGGCTGGAGGAAGTGGCGAACCCGTCCATGCTGTTCCTGACCGGGCGGGAGGACGCGCTGGCGGGCAGTGCGGTTTTCCCGGCGTTGGAAGGAACGCGCCCGGTTCTTATAGAAGTGCAGGCGTTGATCGTTCGGCTACAATCGGGGGCCACCCCGCGCCGTGCGGTCGTGGGGTGGGACAGCGGGCGGCTGGCGATGTTGCTGGCAGTGCTGGAATCCCGCTGCGGCCTCAATTTTTCGTCCGCCGAAGTCTATCTGAACGTGGCGGGCGGTTACCGTCTGTCAGATCCCGCTGCCGATCTGGCCGTAGCGGCGGCTCTGGTGTCGGCGTTGGCGGACAAACCGTTGCCACAGCGCAGCGTATGGTTCGGCGAAGTGTCGTTGGCCGGGGAAATCCGCCCCGTCGCGCACAGCCCGCTGCGATTGCGTGAATCCGCGAAGCTGGGCTTTGAATCGGGACACGGGCCGCCGGCAAACGACACCAAAGGCGATGCCGGAGACGACGCGAAAGCAGGTTCCGGGCGCGGCGGCGGTTTACGCGGGTTTAAATATTCGCCGGTACGCCAGCTTGCCGGTCTGGTTGACCGGGTAATGGCGGAAGGGTAATTCGACCAATCTTATGACTGGGTTCGACGCATTGGTGCTGTTCATCGTCGGTATTGCCGCGACCGGTGGGTTCATGCGTGGATTTACCCAGGAAGTCCTGTCGCTCGCAGCGTGGATATTGGCGGCCTTTGCGATCCATTATCTCCATACGCCGCTGACGATATGGCTGACCGAATTCTTCGGTTCCGATTTCAGCACCCGCCTGCTGGCCTTCGTGCTGCTGCTGCTGATCCCCTATGCCGCGATGAAATTGATCGCCGGCAATGTGGGGGAAGCGGCAAAGGGGTCCGTTCTGGGCCCGATCGACCGCGTTTTGGGTTTCGGTTTCGGGGCCGTGAAAGGGGCGCTGATTGTGGTCATCGCCTTTTCGCTTTTGGCACTCGGTTTCGACAATGAATGGAGCTTCGGCGGGCGGCCATCGTGGATTACGACTGCGCGCAGCTATCCGGCGGTAAATGCATCGGCGGACGGGCTGGTGGAAATGGTGTCCAGCCGCCGGGCGCGATTGAAAGAGCCGTCGCCGGTCGTTCAATAATGCCGTCAAAATCCGGCACGCTCTACACGCCCGAAATACTGGCGCTGGCGGTGGAACTTGGGCAATATCCGTTGACCGACGACCATGTAATGCGCGGGTCCGCCCGATCGCGAACATGCGGCGGAACGCTGGAGATAGGGCTATCCATTGCCGATTCCGGCGCGGTGGATGGTGTCGGTTTGCGTGTGACCGCTTGCGCCATCGGGCAGGCGTCCGCCGCAATCTTCGCGCGTGGTGCAATGGGCCGGAACCGGCAACGTATCGGGGACATCGGGCAAGCGCTGGGGGCATGGTTGGCAGGTTCCGGGCCGCAACCACATTGGCCCGATATCGCATTGCTTGCCCCCGCGATCCCGCATGCAGGACGGCATGGCGCGATCATGCTGGTGTGGAACGCCGCGGCCCAGGCGTTGTCCTTGCCAGCGAACCCGCGTTAGGAGTATCGGATCGACGCGAGGGGACTGCGACAGATGAACGATATTTCCGCCGACGATCGCACAAATGGGGCCAGCCAAACGCCGCATTCGTTGCCCGAACCGACCGACAAGGAGATACGGCTGGTTATCGCAGCATCCTCTGCCGGAACCATTTTCGAATGGTACGACTTTTTCATATACGGGACGCTGGCCGGGCTGATCGGCGCGGCGTTTTTTCCATCCGATAATGAAACGCTGCAAATCTTGCTGGTCTGGGCCGGGTTCGCCGTGGGCTTCGGCTTTCGGCCGTTGGGCGCGATCCTGTTCGGTTTCCTCGGCGACAGGTTGGGGCGTAAATACACTTTTCTGGTCACGGTAACGCTGATGGGGATCGCGACCGCCGGGGTCGGGTTGATTCCGGGCGCGGCAACGATCGGTATCGCGGCGCCCATCATCGTCATCGGTTTGCGGATCATGCAAGGGCTGGCCCTGGGCGGGGAATATGGCGGCGCGGCGATCTATGTCGCGGAACATGCCCCGCCCGAAAAGCGGGGGCTGTACACCAGTTTCATTCAGGCCAGCGTCGTGGGCGGCTTCGTCCTTTCCATCGCAGTGGTGCTTTTGCTGCCGGGCGTTGATTCCGGCGGACGATTTCGCGGCATGGGGCTGGCGGCTGCCGTTCCTGCTGTCCATCCTGCTGTTGATCGCATCGCTGTGGATGCGCCTGAAACTGAGCGAAAGCCCCGTGTTCAAGGCGATGAAGGAAGCGGGCGAGACATCGGCCAATCCTTTCGTCGAAAGTTTCACCTATCCCGGCAACAAGAAACGCATTTTCGTCGCCCTGTTCGGCGTGGCGGGGGTGCTGACGGTTATCTGGTACACCGCGTTCTTCTTCGGCCTGTCGTTCCTGCGCGGTCCGATGCGGGTGGAAGCGTCCGTGGTGGAGCCGCTGATGCTGCTCGCCGGCCTTGCCGCCATGCCGATGTACCTATGGGTCGGCAAATGGTCGGACCGGGTTGGGCGCAAGAAACCGATCATCATCGGTGCGATCGCAACGCTGGCGCTCGTATTTCCGATTTTCTGGGGCATCGGCGCACTCGCCAATCCGGGGCTTGCGAAAAGCGCTGCCGAAACGCCTATCGTGCTGATCGGCGGCGACTGCACTTACGATCCGTTTGCCGAAGTTCAGGCAAGCCGAATGCGGGCGGATGCTGGGCGATCTTTCGGCGCTGGGTGTCGCTTACGATATCGCCCCGGCAAGCGACATCGATGCAGTGCCCGCCATCGCGATCGGCACGCGCATCAGCCGATATGCCGGACTGGCCGATGCCGAACGCAAGCTGGCGGTGCAGGGCTGGCTGGAGGAGGCGGGATACGATCTGTCGCCGCAACGCCCCCCGCTTCCCAATCTGATCGGGATTGCCGCGCTGCTGATGGCATTGGGCGCGCTGTCCGCCCTGACTTACGGTTCGGTCGCGGCGCTATTGACGGAAATGTTCCCGGCCCGCATCCGTTACAGCTCGATGTCGATACCCTACCATTTCGGCGCAGGCTTTCTGGGCGGCTTCCTGCCTTTGATTGCAGGGTATATCGTGGCGGTCACGGGCAACGCCTATTCCGGATTGTGGTACACCTGGGTCGTCATGGCGTTCGGTCTGGTCGTCGCGTGGTGGGGTTTGCCGGGCGGGCCACCGCGCGACTTCGCCGACGCCCATGATTGATGACCAGCCACCCCGCGCCGTACGACTTCGGATCGATACGGACGCTCTGGCGCAACAACTGGCGAACGGTCGATGGCATGTCGGGCACGGCGGAGGCCGGCGCTGCGGTAAAGGCGGATTGTTACGGGTTGGGCGTGGACGAATGCGTGCCCGTTCTGGCGAAGGCCGGCGCGCGCGACTTCTACGTCGCACATTGGGCAGAGGTTGCGCGCGGTCGCACGGCATGTCGATCCCGCAGCCATCCGGGTGCTGCACGGCGTTTCGAACGCGCGAGAATGCGCCTATGCCAGCGCGGTCGGCGCACGGCCCGTCATCAATTCACTGGCGCAGGCGGGTTTGTGGAACGCGGCGGGTGGCGGCGTGTGCGATCTGATGGTCGATACCGGCATCAATCGTCTGGGGATCACCCCCGAACAGATCGCGCGACCCGGCCATAGCGGCGTTGAATGTCGATACCCTTATGTCGCATCTGTCCAGCGCGGACGAGGATGGCGGAGCAAGCGAGCGACAGCGCGATCTGTTCCGCCAGGTTGCCGGCCAGTTCCCGGCGCGCCGTTACAGCCTGGCCAACAGCGCCGGGATTGCGCTGGGCGATGGCTATCATTTCGATGTTACGCGTCCGGGCTTGGCCCTATATGGCGGCGTTGCGCGCGACGAGTTTGCCGGGCGTATCGAACAGGTTGCCCATATCGCCGCGATGGCCCTCAACACGCGCGACATCGCGGCGGGGGAAAGCGTTGGCTACAACGCCCGCTTCACGGCACAGCGACCGATGCGCGTCGCCACGGTGTCGCTGGGTTACGCCGACGGTTTCCTGCGGGCGAGGGGGCGGGGCGGGATGTTGCTTCATAATGGGGTGAAGCTGCCCGTTTTGGGGACGGTGTCGATGGACATGATCGTGGTGGATATCACGGCCGCCCCGGATGTCGCGATGGGGGACTGGCTCGACGTGCCGTTCGATCTGCCAGCGATCGCGGTCGATAGCGGCCTGTCGCAATACGAGCTGCTGACGACCATCGGCCCGCGATTGCGCCGGTGAAATAGTTGCCGCGATGTTGCGCTGCGGCATCGGCGGGTGCTATCGCAGCATTCTGCATCCAACGAAGGGCACCCGATGGCCAGAAAAACCGCGATGCCGGGCGATCCGGTCATCATCAAGAAATACGCGAACCGGCGGCTCTACAACACCTGCATCGTCTGGCTACATCACGCTTGGACGATCTTGCCCGAATGACGCGGGAGGGGACCGATTTTCAGGTCGTCGATGCGAAGACCGGCGACGATATAACCCATTCCATTCTTGACCCAGATCATCATGGAGGAAGAAGCGAACGGCCAGCAAATGCTGCCGATCAGTTTCCTGCGCCAGCTGATCGGTCTGTACGGCAATTCGATGCAATCGCTGATGCCGCAATATCTCGAAGCGTCGATGGAAAACTTCCGCGCCAACCAATCCCGGCTGAGCGAATTTGTGGAGCGCGGCATCGGCAACAATCCGATCGCCAAGATCGCCGAAACCAACCTTGCGCTGATGCGCGTGGCGACGGAAGCTTTGTTGCCGGGCCGTAAAACCGACAGACCATCGCAACCTGCGACCGACGGCATCAGCCAGCGAGCTCGACGAAATGCGCGCACAGATGGCGGCGATGCAGGAAAAGCTCGACCGGATGTCCGAATAGCAACACGCGCCGCTTCCAACGATTTCAACAAAAGCGAACCCCCTTTGTCCAACACCAAACCCATCCGCCATGCGCTGTCGGTCAAACGCGCCGACGATTTCGCCAAATGGTATCAAGCGGTCATCGCGGAAGGCGATCTGGCCGAGGAGTCCGGCGTGCGCGGCTGCATGGTCATCAAGCCGTGGGGCTATGGCATTTGGGAGCGCATCCAGCATCTGCTCGATCGCCGGATCAAGGCGGCGGGCCATGAAAACTGCTATTTCCCTCTGTTCATTCCGCTGGCGAATTTCGAACGCGAGGCCGCGCATGTCGATGGGTTCGCAAAGGAAATGGCGGTCGTCACCCACCACCGCCTGATTGCCGACGGCGAAGGTGGGCTGATCCCCGATCCCGACGCGAAGCTGGAAGAACCGCTGGTCGTGCGCCCGACATCCGAAACCATTATCGGTGATGCTATGGCGCGATGGGTACAATCGTGGCGCGATCTGCCGCTGCTGACCAATCAATGGGCCAACGTCGTGCGCTGGGAAATGCGGACGCGGATGTTTCTGCGGACGAGCGAATTTCTATGGCAGGAAGGGCACACCGCGCATGAGGATGCGGACGGTGCGCGCGAACACACTTTGCGCTCTTTGGAAATATACCGCACCCATGCGGAAGACGAGCTGGCCATGCCCGTGATCGCCGGTGAAAAGCCCGAGAACGAACGCTTCCCCGGCGCGGTCGAAACCTGGTCGATCGAGGCGATGATGCAGGATGGCAAGGCGTTGCAAGCGGGCACTTCGCATTATCTCGGCACGAATTTCGCGACTGCCGCCAACATCAAATATCAGGACCGCGAGGAGGGGGAAGCGTATTGCCACACCACCAGCTTCGGCGCTTCCACCCGGCTGATCGGCGGTTTGATCATGGTCCACGGCGACGATGACGGCTTGCGCGTGCCGCCCGCCATCGCGCCCTATCACATCGTGATCCTGCCGATGCTGCGCGGCAAGGACGAGGCGGAAGATGCCGAGCTGATTACCTATTGCGAAAGACTGCGCGATGCGGCGGCGGCGCAGGATTTCATGCGCGAGCCGGTTCGCGTGATGCTGGATGTCAAGCCGGGCAAGGCGGCGGCCAAACGGTGGGACTGGGTGCGGAAGGGCGCACCCGTCATCGTCGAGGTCGGCGGCCGCGATATGGAAGCGGGCAAGGTAAGTATGCTGCGCCGCGATGCGTTGTGGAACGCGTCGGCGAAGCCCGAGTTTACGACCCCCGCACTCGATGACTGCGCGCACGATCTGCCCGAATTGTTGACATCGATCCAACGGAACCTGTTGGCGCAAGCGACCGAACGGCGCGATACGAATATCGTGCGCGATATCATCGACATGGATGCCTTGCGCGCGTTCTACGGCGCTGACAGGGACCGGCCGGGCTGGGTCGAAGTGCAATGGGCGAAACCCACCGGTGCTGCGCTGGAACGCGTGGTCGAACAGCTGAAGGAGATGAAGCTGACCGTCCGCAATGTGCCGCGCGATGCCGAACCCGCAGACGGGCCTTGCATTTTTACCGGTGCACCCGCCGTCGAACGGGTTTTCGTCGCCCGCGCTTACTGATTGTGGCAGGGCTCACTGCAAAACCGCCGGCTGTAAAACCGCTTGCATTGGGCGCCGCCATTGCGGACAAGTTCCCGATGAACAACACAACCGCCACTCTGGCCGCCGCCCTCACTGCCGCCGTCTCCGCCATGACCGCTTGCCTGATCGCCACCCCCGCTCTCGCACAAGCATCCCAGCAGGCGGGCGACCCGGCGGCGGACGTGTCGCAGGAAAGGCTGCGCGCGGATATCGATGCGATGGTCGGGTTCGGCACGCGGCACACGCTGTCGTCGCAGACCGATCCCGACCGCGGCATCGGCGCGGCCGTCAAATGGGGCGCGGCGCAGTTCCGCGATATCGGGGCGGATTGCGGCGATTGCCTGGAGGTCGTCCTGCCCGAACGCATGGTGGAGGGGCGGCGCATTCCCGAGCCCACCAGGCTGGTCAACGTCGTCGCCATCCAGCGCGGCAACGAGCGCCCGGACGAGGTTATCATCGTGCAGGGCCATATCGACAGCCGTGCCACCGACGCGTTCGATTTCACCAGCGATGCGCCGGGCGCGAACGACAACGCATCGGGCAGCGCGCTGGTGATCGAGGCGGCGCGCGCCCTGTCCAGCCGCACCTACCCCACCACCATCATCTATGCGTTGTTGAGCGGCGAGGAGCAGGGGCTTTACGGTGGGCGTCTGATGGCCGATTACGCCGCGCAGCAGGGCTGGACGGTGAAGGCTGTCCTGAACAACGACGTCGTGGGCGGATCGTGCGGATCCGACGGCTATTGCGATCCCGATCACGTTCGCGTTTTCAGCGAAGGGCCGCGCGCCGACCTGACCGATGCCGTGCGCGCCGATCAGCGGCGTTCGGGTGGGGAGAACGACAGCCCTTCGCGCAATCTGTCGCGGTGGCTGGACAATGTGGCGGACGATTCCGTTGCCAGTGGCGGGCTGGACATACGGCAGATCTGGCGCACCGACCGGATGGGGCGGGGCGGGGATCAGATCCCGTTCCAGGAACGTGGCTACCCCGCGATCCGATTTTCCGTCGCGGTAGAGGATTACGACCACCAGCATCAGGATCTGCGCGTCGAGGACGGCGTGACCTATGGCGATACCGTGTCGGAACTCGATTTCGCCTATCTCGCCAAGGTGACGCAGCTCAATATCCGCGCGCTGGACCGACTGGCGGGCGCGCCGATGCCGCCCGCCCCGACCGCGCAGGCCGCCGTGCAAACCTACACCCGCCTGATGTGGGAGCAAGGTCGCTGGCGCAACCAGCTACCAAATCGTGAAGCGCCGCACGGATGAGGCCGGATGGCGGATGGACGATGCCGTCACCATCAACACCGACAGTCCGCAGGAAACCTTCATGGTCATATCCGACGCAGCCGACATGTCTTTCAAGATCGACCAGAAGGAAGTGACCGTCGATCTGGCGGGCGTGCGCGGCGACGACTGGCTGTTCGGTGTGAACGCATGCGCTGCGAACGGGCAATGCAGCCCGGTTGCCAGCGCCGTGCCGGGCGGTGCGTTTGCCCCGCTGCCAGTGGCCGAAGCGGCGGAGTAGCACGCTCTCCGCTTGCTGCCGGAGCGCGCGCCGCCTATCTTCGGGACATATGAACAATAAAAAACAATCCGGCTTGCCCTCGCGCGAGCAAATCCTCGACTTTCATCCAATCATCGGACCGCATCGCGGGCAAGCGCGAAATCGCCAAGGAATTCGGCCTGAAAGGGCAGGAGAAGATTGCGCTGAAGAAGCTGCTCAAGGATATGGCCGAAGAAGGCCTGATCGATGGGCGCAAGACCGCTTACACCCGAATGGGCGGCGTGCCCAAGGTGACCGTTCTGAAAGTCACCGCAATCGAGGATGACGACGTGTTCGCCATCCCGGATGCCTGGTCGCCCGACGATGCGACACCCCCGCCGCGCATTACCATCGTCGAAAGCAAGAAAGGCGGCGCACTGAAGCTGGGCGACCGTGTGCTTGCCCGAACGGAGGAGGCGGGGCGCGGCTATCGCGCGCGGGTGATGAAGAAACTGCCCGACCGAACCGAAGGGCTGATGGGCGTGGTGGAGATCGACGGCAGCGGCAAAGGCTGGCTGGCCCCGGTGGACAAACGGGTTCGCAGCTCCAGCCCGATCAGCGATCTGGGCGGGCGCACAGGCGGGGCAACTGGTGCTGGCCGAACCCACTGGGCGCGGGGCCGAAGGCCGGAGTCAAAGTCGTCGGAGATATTGGGCGATCCGCTGGAACCCAAAAGCTTCAGCCTGATTGCGATTGCGAAACACGGCATTCGCCATGTGTTCGGGGACGATACGCTGGCCGAAGCGAAGCGGGCCGCGCAACTGCCGATCGACGGCGGCGATCGCGAAGATCTCCGCGAATTGCCGATCGTCGCGATCGACCCCGCCGATGCGCGCGACCATGACGATGCGATCTATGCAAAGCCGGATGGCAAGGGCGGCTTCGACGCGGTGGTCGCCATCGCCGACGTGTCCTATTACGTGCGCCCCGGTGGCGCGATCGACAGGGAAGCGCGCAAACGCGGCAATTCGGTGTATTTCCCCGATCGCGTCGTTCCGATGCTGCCCGAAGTGCTCAGCGCCGATGTCTGCTCCTTGCGCGAAGGGGAAGACCGTGCGGCGATGGCCTGTCACATGCATGTCGATACAGATGGCAAGGTGAGCAATTTCCGGTTCACGCGAGCAATCGTGCGTATTCACAGCGTAATCGCCTATGAAGACGCACAGGCGGCGATCGACGATGGTTCGGCGCCCGAACATTTGAAGCACCTTTGGGCATGCTGGAAATTGCTGGCTGGCGCGCGCGCGAAACGCGAACCGCTCGACCTCGATCTGCCGGAACGCCGCGTGATGCTGGACGATCAGGGCAAGATCGCGGAAATCGCCGTGCGCGAACGACTGGACGCGCACCGGGTGGTGGAAGATTTCATGATCGCGGCGAACGTCGCTGCGGCCAAGGCGCTCGAAAACAAGAAGGCGCCCATCGTCTATCGCATTCACGAACCGCCGAGCCGGGAAAAGCTGGTCGCGTTGAAGGACTATCTGGCGAGCTTCGGACGCAATCTGGCTTTGGGGCAGGTTATCTCGCCGACCCTGTTCAACCGCATGTTGAGCGGTCTGACGGGCGACGCGGAAAAAGCGCAGGTGATGGAGGCGGTGTTGCGCAGTCAGACGCAGGCCTATTACGGGCCGCGCAATGCTGGGCATTTCGGACTGTCGCTCGGCTCCTACGCGCATTTCACTTCGCCCATCCGGCGCTATGCGGATTTGCTGCTGCATCGCTCGCTGGTCGATGCGTTCAAGCTGGAACAGCCCAAACCGGCCGCCAAACTGCCCGCCACGACCGGACTGTCGCAATATGACCGCGACGATCTGTCGAAGATTACCGATGCCATCAGTAAGCTGGAACGGCTCGCCATGCAGGCGGAGCGCGACACGGTCGATCGTTATGTCGCGGCGTGGTTGTCGGGCCGGGTGGGGGAAACCTTCGACACGCGGATCACCGGGGTTCAATCGTTCGGTTTCTTCGCCACGATCGTCGGGCTGGGCGGGGATGGGCTGGTTCCCGTATCGACGCTGGGGTCCGACTATTTCCGTTACGACGAGGCGGCAATGGCGTTGGAGGGAGAGCGAACCGGCATGCGCTATGCTGCTGGCGATCTGCTGAAACTGAAACTGGGCGAGGCGAACCCGCTGACTGGCGCATTGAAGTTCGTGCCGCTGGATGGCGACGGCAATCCCATCGAACCACGCGGCAACCGCAACGACCGTTCGCGGGGTGGCGGGCAACGGCGCAGCGGGCCCAAGGCCAACGGCGGGAAAACCGGGCCGAAGCACAAGCAGGGCGCGCGCGGACGACCGGGCAATATCCGCCATCAGGGGCGCAAGCGGAAATAGCCGTTCGGAACTTGCCAACCGCCCGGCCATTGTTCGGGCATAGGAGAATGCCATGTTGAAACCCGGCCAGAACGCCCCCGCCTTCGAACTGCCGCTGACAATCGACGCGAAGTTCGAACTTGCCGATCAGAACCCGGAACACTTCACGATGCTGGTGTTCTATCGCGGCAAGCATTGCCCGATCTGCAAGGGGCAACTGGAAGAGCTGGCGGCAGGCTGACCGATTTTACCGATCGCGGCATTTCCCCCTTCGCAATTTCGATGGACAGTCCGGATCGTGCCGCCGTCGCGCATGACGAATGGAAAACCGGCGACCTGCCGTTGGCGCACAGCATGACGGAAAAGCAGGCGCGCGAATGGGGACTGTATATTTCAGAAGGGCGCGATGGCACGGACGAACCGGCAATATTTTCCGAACCCGGCCTGTTTCTGATCCGGCCCGATGGCGAGCTGTATTTTGCCGTGACACAAAACGCGCCGTTCACGCGCCCGTCGCTCGATCAGCTGCTGCAGGGTATCGATTATGTGACCAAGAACGATTATCCGACGCGCGGCACGTTGACCTGATCGAAGCCTAGGCCAGACGGTCGATATCGTCGTCCGAAAAGCCGCCAGGCACCAGATAGAGCGGGCAGGGCAGCGACCCCGGCATGGCTGGCGAAATGAGCGATCAGCGGGCCGGGCTGCCCTTCGTTTGCCGCGCCCAGCACCAACGCGGCCACTTCGTCATGTTCGGTCAGATATTCGCGGATAACGGTTGAACCGTCGCCGACCTTCACCGCGATCGCGGGCATCTTGCCGCTTTCGAGATAGAGGCTGCTGGCCGCACCGTTGGCCATCGCTTCCGCCCGGTCGCGCGCTTCTTGCTCGATGGTTGCCTGCACCGCGCCGAATGCGGTGAAGTTCTCCCGCGCGACCAGTGCCAGAATATGCACGGACCCCCCGGTCTGCGCCGCCCGCCGCGATGCGAAGCGCATGGCTTTGCGCGCTTCGGACGTTTCGTCCATGATTACCAGATATACGCGCATGGCGCCGCTTCCCCCTCTTTGCATCGTCCTAAAATTAGTTGCAGCATCCGCGGAAACGATACCGATCGCAAGGCGTATCGCGGCGGGGCAGGCCCGGCCCTCTTGCCGAGACACCACAAAATGGCCAAGGCTAACCCCGCCTGCCACGCCGTTTCGTTACTGGAGCCTGCGCCGATTATGCCGACCGAAATCAAAATGCCCGCCCTCTCCCCGACGATGGAGGAAGGCACGCTGGCGCGCTGGTTGGTGAAAGTGGGCGACACCGTGCAATCGGGCGACATCATGGCGGAGATCGAAACCGATAAGGCGACGATGGAATTCGAAGCGGTCGACGAAGGCACGATCGTCGATATCGCCGTGGAAGAAGGGACGGATGGCGTGAAAGTCGGCGCGGTAATCGCCACGCTGGCTGGCGAGGACGAAGATCCCGCCGAGGTCGAACCGGCAAAGGCGAACGCAGCTTCGACGGTCGGATGCCGGCAAGGGTGACGAGCCCGTGCCCGCATCGGTGCAACCGTCCGCCAACCGCAATCCGCCACCCGAACAAACCGACGATAAGCGGACCGTCGAATTTGACGATGGCGAACGCATCGTCGCTTCCCCCTTGGCAAGGCGTATTGCGGAGCGCGACGGTGTCGATCTGAGCGCGATCACAGGGTCCGGCCCGAATGGCCGCATTGTGAAGGCGGATGTGGAAGCGGGCGTGAAGGACGCGGATGCGCAAGCCCGCCGCATCGCAGGCCCAGGCCCCCGAAACGCAAACGAAGGCGCAAACGGGCGAACCGGCTGCCACCCCCGATTACGGAATCCCCTTCGAAGCGGAAAAGCTCAGCAATATCCGCAAGACCATCGCGCGCCGCCTGACCGAAGCGAAGCGGGAGGTTCCCCATTATTATCTGACGGTCGATATAAATCTCGACCCGCTGCTGGCGCTACGCAAACAGTTGAACGGCGCGTTGGAGGCCGACGGCATCAAACTCAGCGTGAACGACCTTTTGATAAAGGCGCTGGCGAAAGCGTTGATCCGCGTGCCGCAATGCAATGTCGGTTTTGCCGGCACGGAACTTCGCAAATATTCCCGCGCCGACATTTCCGTGGCGGTGGCTGCGCCCAGCGGCCTGATTACGCCGATCGTCGTCGATGCCGGCAGCATGGCGGTGTCCGGCATATCCACCACGATGAAGGCGCTGGTGGACAAGGCGAAAGACGGCAAGCTGCAACCGCACGAATATCAGGGCGGCACGGCCAGCCTCAGCAATCTTGGCATGTTCGGCATCAAACAGTTCGACGCGGTCATCAATCCGCCCCAGGCGATGATCATGGCCGTCGGCGCAGGCGAACCGCGCCCGCACGTCGTGGACGGCGCGCTGCAGATCGCGACCGTCATGTCCGCAAGCGGCAGCTTCGATCACCGCGCAATCGACGGCGCGGACGGCGCGCAACTGATGAGTGCGTTCAAGGAGCTGTGCGAAGCGCCGCTGGGGTTGATCGCGTGAACGAGCGGACCGATCCGCAAATCCGCGTGACCGCCATGCCCGCGGACACCAACCCCTATGGCGGGGTGTTCGGGGGATGGTTGATGGCGCAGATGGCGCTTGGTGCAGGTTCCCTCGCATCCAAAGTGGGGCAGGGCAAGGCGGTCGTCGTCAGCGCTGGCGATTTCGCCTTTCCCGGCGCGATGGCCGTGGGGGACGAACTGTCCGTCTATTGCGACGTGACGACCACCGGCACGACATCCTTGACCATATCGGCGGAAGCGATCGCGCGCGAACGCAATGGGGAGGTGACGATTTTAGGTGGCCAGCGGCAGTTTCAAGTTCGTGCTGCTGGCGACGATGAACGCCCGCGTTCCGTCCACGTCCGCGATCCGCAGGCCGGCAACGATGCATGACGGCTTTCCTACATTGCGGGGCATCTTGTAATCCGCGAGGCGAACCGCACGCGCAGAGTGGCCGGAATGGCCGCGAACGAGGCAAATATGAAAGTCACACCCGTTTCGACGAAAAGCCACCTTTTACGAAAAGCGACGGGTGCAGCAAATTTCACGAAAACATGGGGTAAGTGTAACACCGTGCGGATCGGCGATGCCCCTTCCGGCAGCGAATTGAGGATATGATGGCTGACAGATACGATGTGATCGTTCTTGGTTCAGGCCCCGGCGGATATGTCGCGGCGATACGGGCGGCGCAACTGGGGTTGCAGGTCGCGATCGTGGAACGCGAATTGCTGGGTGGCATCTGCCTCAACTGGGGCTGCATCCCGACCAAGGCGCTGCTGCGGTCGGCCGAAATCTTCCACTACATGCAGAATGCGGGCGAGTACGGTTTGAAGGCGAGTGGGATCGAGGCCGATCTGGCGGCGGTCGTCAAACGGTCGCGCGGGGTCGCCAAGCAGCTCAATCAGGGCGTCGCGCATCTGATGAAGAAGAACAAGATCGCGGTGCATATGGGGGAAGGGGTGCTCGCTTCCGCCACCAGCGTCACCGTAACCCGCGACGGCAAGGCGGAAACGATCGAGGCGAAGCACGTCATCGTCGCCACCGGTGCGCGCGCGCGCGACCTGCCTTTCGCGCCCGCCGACGCGAAACGCATCTGGACCTATCGCCATGCGATGACCCCGGCCGAATTGCCGACCCGGTTGCTGATCGTCGGGTCCGGCGCGATCGGGATCGAATTCGCCAGCTTCTACAACGATATGGGCGTCGATGTAACGGTGGTCGAAATGCTGGACCGCATCGTTCCGGTGGAGGACGAGGAGGTGTCCGCCTTCCTGCATAAATCGCTGACGAAACAGGGCATTGCGATCATGACCGGGGCGGGGGTGGAAGACATTGCCGTCGGCTCCGACGGTCTGACAGCCACCATCAAGGACGCGAACGGTGACACGGCGGCGCATCAGTTCAGCCATGCGATTGCGGCCATCGGGATCGTGCCCAATACGGAAGACATCGGCCTCGATGCCGCAGGCGCGACGATGGAGCGTGGCTTCATCCAGATCGACGAATTCGGGCGCACCGGCGCGGACGGCTTATGGGCGATCGGCGATTGCACGCCCGGCCCGTGGCTGGCGCACAAGGCCAGCCATGAAGGGGTCGCGGCGGCGGAAGCCATCGCGCAGGAGTTGGGCAACGATACGGTTCATCCCCATCCGCTCGATCGCAACAACATTCCCGGCTGCACCTATTGCCACCCGCAGATCGCCAGTGTCGGCATGACCGAAGCGAATGCGCGCGAAGCAGGTTACGACCTCAAGATCGGCAATTTCCCCTTCATCGGCAATGGCAAGGCGATCGCTTTGGGTGAGGCGGAAGGGTTCATCAAAACCGTCTTCGATGCAGACACGGGCGAATTGCTGGGCGCGCATATGATCGGCGCGGAAGTGACCGAACTGATCCAGGGTTACACGGTCGGCAAGACGCTGGAAACGACGGAGGCCGAGTTGGAACAGACGGTATTCGCGCATCCGACCCTGTCCGAAATGATGCATGAAAGCGTGCTCGCCGCGTCGGGCAAGGCACTGCATATCTGATCGATGCCGTCATATTCGGGACCGGATTGTAGGCCGGCTCGTTGGACAACCAGACATACCTCAAAGCCGGAGCGCGCCATGACCGACAAGAAGAACCTCTCCATCCAGGACGAAGACCGCACGCCCGATAGCGAGGATAGCGAAGTGGTGAAGAACCACATGACGCTGCAGAACCAATCTTCGGTAAAACCCAGCCAATATCCCAAAGCCGATCGCGACGCCCAATCCCTTGTCCGCCCGAACAAGAACAAGAAGGACTGATCGTTTGGCTGGCGATGCGACGGGGTCCGGTACGTAATGTCCCTGCCCCATTTTCCTCACGTTGCATTTGCTGCAACCGAATGTGTTAACGCGGCGCGGTCTTCGTCGGACCGGCTTAAACCACAGCAATTGCGCCGTTCATCCGGCAGACAGGTCGCCATCAGACTGTAAATTAGCCCGCCGGAACTAACAGGTTGGTAACCAATACCCCCTAGGTGATGGGGTATGAATTACGCAAAAACCCTTATCGCCACTGGCAGCTCGGTTGTGATCGCCGCCCTGCTTTCATCTCCCGTATACGCCGCCGGCGTTCCTGCCGGGACCAGGATCGAGAACACCGCAACGGCCAGCTTCGACGTTGGCGGCGCGCCCGCTTCGGTCGATTCCAACACGGTCGAAGTGCTGGTGGACGAACTGCTGGACGTCGCCACCGCATCGCAGGATGGTAATGCCATCCCGATCACCAGCGACGCCGTGCTGACATATACGGTCACGAATACGGGCAACGGACCGGAAGATTTCTTCCTGACCGCCGACCCATCCGTGCCCGGCAACGATTTCGACGTCACGGTGAATGCCATCGCGATCGATACCGACGGCGACGGCGTATACGATCCCAACGTCGATACCATTCTGACGGGGCCGGAACGCACGGCGATCCTTCAGCCCGATGCACCCTACACCGTCTTCGTGCTGGTAACGGCGCCCAACACTGCAACGGACGGGCAGACCAGTGCCGTCAATCTGACTGCGCGGGCCGTGACCGGTTCCGGTACGCCGGGCACGGTCATTGCGGGCGCGGGTGAAGGCGGCGGCGACGCGGTCGTCGGCGCGACGACCGCTATCGACGATGCGGTCGGCCCGTTGATCGCATCGCGCGCGACCGTCTCGCTCGTCAAATCGGCCACGGTATCGAATGTCTATAACACGTCGGAGGCCATTCCCGGCGCCGTCATCACGTACCAGATCGTCGCCACGGTGTCCGGTTCGTCCAGCGTTTCGAACCTGAACGTCAGCGACACCATTCCCACCAATACGCAATACCGCCCCGGATCGCTGACGCTGGACACGGTCGCCTTGACCGATGCGGACGACAGCGACGCCGGCGCCGGTTCGCCTTCCGGCGTCACTGTGACCGTACCGACCGCGAATGGCGGCACATCCTACACCGTCACCTTCGACGTTACGATCGATTGAGGAGCACGATAATGTTCAATTTCAAGACTTTCGCATTGGCCGCTGCATGCGCCTTCGCAATTTCCGCACCCGGTTCGGCAGCGGCGCAGGGCAGCGTCGCACTCGACAGCAAGGTTCAGCTGGAACGCGTCGTCGAACAGGACGGAACCCAGGCCCGGCAGCTGACCGATCCGGTTTCCGTGGTTCCCGGCGACCGGCTGCTGTTCACGAACACCTATCGCAACACGGGAGCGGACGCGGTTGACGATTTCGTCATCACCAACCCGCTGCCCGCCGCGATCGAGCTGGCCGAAATGCCTGCCGAAGCGGTGGTTTCGGTGGATGACGGCGCGACCTACGGGCCGCTCGCCAGTATGCAGGTGGCAGGAAACGACGGCACGATGCGGGCCGCAACGCCCGCCGATGTGACGCATCTCCGCTGGACCATCGCGCAGGTTGCGCCCGATGCCACTGGCATCGTCACGTTTTACGGGCAGGTCCGCTGACCGGCGGCGCCTGAACGGACGAAACCGCCACAGTTTCCGGGCGGCATGACACGGAAACGCTTCCTAAACATGGGGAATATCTATGAGAATGACCGGCAAATTGCTGGGCGCTGCGAGCTGTGTCACGCTCGTTGCCCTCGGCGCAACACCAGTGCTGGCGCAGACCGCGCCGGCTCAAACGCAGGAGCGTACCGACGCCGCAGCTGCGACCAAGGCGAACACATCGATCACCAACAGCGTCGACGTGTCGTTCAACGTTGGCGGCAGCGCGCAGCCCAATGTACAGGCCAGCGACACCTTCGTAGTCGACCGTAAAGTCAATCTGCTGGTCAACGAAATCAGCAACAGCGCGACCCGCGTCGCGCCCAACACGTTGCAACAGGTTACCGGCTTCACCGTAACCAACCTGTCGAACGATGTGCTCGATTTCGGGCTGTCCGTTGCCCAGCAAGCGGGTGGAGCCGCCGACATTCACCGGGAACGGATACGTTCAACACCAGCAACGTCGCCGGTATTACTGGGACCGTAACAATGACGGTATCATCAATCTGACCGCCCCCGTGGTGGCGGACCCGCCGATGAACTGATCACGTTCGTCGATAATATCGCCGCCGGTGAAGCGCGCAACATCCTGGTTGCCAGCGACATTCCGCAGAACAAAGGCGGCCAACGGCACCCTTGGTCACCGGCGATGTCGCCACGGTCATCCTGACCGCCACGGCGCTGCAGGCTGGTGCAGTCGGCGCTCAGGGTGGCGCATTGACGCAACGATGCGAACGCTGCGAACACGGCCGCGTTGCAGAACGTCTTTGCCGACGGCAGCAGCGGTCTGGCTGGCGATGCGCGCACGCGACGGCAAGTTCGCATCGCGCGACGATTACATCGTCCGCACCGCGGCCATTACCGCAACGAAGGTCAATACGGTGATCTCCGATCCGATATCGGGAACCACCTCTCCAAAGGCGATTCCTGGCGCGGTCATCCGTTACTGCATCACCGTGACGAACGCAGCGAACGGCGAAGAGGCGACGAACGTCACCCTGCGCGACGTTATTCCTGCCACAGTCACGAAAAGCGGCAACACATTCGTCGGCGGCAGCAACTGCAGCGCCAATGGCGGAACGGGTGCGACCGAGGATACGAATGGCAGCACGTTCCACCGGCACCGGCATAACGGCAGGACGTACGGTCGTAACCGGCAATGTCGGTACGGTCGCAACGGGTTCGTCCAAAACGCTGGTGTTCAACGCCACGATCAACGCGACGACGCCGTAACCACGGCAACCAGCTGATGATGCTTCCTTCCCCATTCCGCAAGCGCACCGGCGTGCTGGCACTGGCGTTCGCCATGCTGCTGGCACCCGCGCATGCGGGGTGGGCGCAAGGGGCGTCCGGCAACACCACTACGATCGTCAACGTGGCAGAGGCCCGTTGGAACGATGGCAATGTCAGCGGCAGCGTCACGTCCAACCAGGTCATCCATGAAGTGTCCGCACCCAGCGTTTCCATCGACACGCTACGCCCGGCCCCCATTGGCGGGCGTCCAATCAGTTTCCAGCCATCGCGATGCGGTGGCAGTCCGCTCTCCTTGTCCAACCCCGGCGGCGGTTCCGCTGGCGGACGCGCGGATTTCAGCGCCGCCCCGACCGGCGAGTTTCGCGTCGGCGAGAACGTCGTGTTTCAGATCGTCGCGCCGCGTGCCAATCTCGATCCTGGCCTGGTGGACACCATTACCGCCACGCTGCGAGCGACGTCGGGCGATGTCGAAACCCTGACCGTGTTCGAAACCGGCCCCGACACCGGTGTTTTCATCGGCGAAATCGGGACGGTTCGCATTCCGCCCGCATTCGTTTCGGGCGATTGCCGTTTGAGCGTCGGCGATGGCGACCGCATCGAAATCGGTGCGGCGACGCCGGGCAATCCCGCCGAATTCATCACCAGCATCCGTAACCATCCTGGCCGATCCGTTCGGTTTCGTCTTCGATAGCGAAGACGGCACGCTGATCGATGGCGCGATCGTAACTCTGATCGATGTCGCCACCGGCGCGCCCGCCACCGTCTTTTCCGACGATGGCAGCACACCGTGGCCATCGACGGTCGTTTCCGGCGCGCCGGTGACCGACGGGGCGGGCAACGTCTTCCCCATGCAACCTGGCGAATTCCGCTTCCCGCTGGCGGCGTTGGGCAATTATCGGCTCGCAGTCGAGCCGCCCGGTACATACACCGCGCCATCTGTGGCGAGCCGACAGCAACTTGCCGCATTGACGAGGCCGGGTGGCGGCGCATTTCTGATCGACGCTGCCTCCTTCGGCGATCCTTTTGCGCTCGCGACGATAGAACCCGTTCGCATCGATATCCCGCTGGATCCCCCGACAATCACTGCGTCGCTGACCAAGACCGCGTCCCGCGCTCGCGTCGTTCCCGGCGATGTCGTGTTCTATACGCTGACGTTGACCAATCCCGATCCTCGCCGCGAAAAAGCGGGGGTCACCATCGTCGATACCCCATCCCCCTGGTTGCGCTTGCGAAAAGATACGGTCCGCATCGACGGTGAGGAAGCGACGGATGGGCAGGTTACCATCAGTCCCACCGGCGACCGGCTGACTTTCGATGTCGGCCCGCTTCAACCGTCCGGTTCCCGTACCATAGTCTATGCCATGACCGTGCGGGCCGATGCTCCGGCGGGAAATGCCGTGAACGATGCCATCGCAACGGACGAGCGCGGCGGCGAAACGCAGGCCCGTGCCGTGGTTCGGATCGATCGTGAAACCATCGGATCGCGTATGACCGTGATCGGCCGTGTGTCCGCCGGGCGGTGTTCCGTCACTGGTGATGGCGAAGGCGGGCGAGTGGGCATTCCCGGCGTTCGCATCATGCTGGAAGACGGCAGTTTCGCCATTACGGACGAAGATGGGCGTTACCATTTCGAAGGTCTGGTGCCCGGCACCCATGTCGTCCAGGCCAACCGTCAGACTTTGCCGGAAGGATCGAACTACGTCGATTGCACCCGGTCCACACGTAGCGCGGGCAGCGCCAACTCACGGTTCGTGATCGGGCAGGGCGGCAGCTTGATCGTCGCCGATTTCCACGCAACCGTGACCGATGATGTCATGTCGATCCTGCAGGAACTGGCCAGCCGCGACGATGCGAATATCGATGGATCGGTGGGCGACGCATCCGACCTTATCCTCGACGATGGGGAAGAGTTCGGCAACGGCGATCGCGCGAACCTGTCCCCATTCGCGCAGGCCGACGCCGTCAATGGTACGATCAGCGGTCCGTCGCGCACCCTCGGTCCTTTGGGAAGCCAGCGTGCAACCACAGCCGATGACTCTGCCGATGCCCGCGCCGCATCGGGCGCGAGCACCGACTGGCTGGCGCTGGGTGACGGGCCCACCGACTTCCTGTTTCCCGATATCGGCCACAATCCACGCACCCCCGCCATCCGCGTGGTCATTCGCCATCGCGCAGATGAAACCGTAAGATTGATGGCCGATGGCAAAGCTGTCGATCCGCTCAGCTTCGATGGCAGCAAGGTTTCGGGCGACAATGCCTACGCCGTCAGCATCTGGCGCGGCGTGCCGCTCAACCGCAGCGTGACCAAACTGTCCGCCGCCATCGTGGCGGCAGACGGTTCCATCGTGCGCGAATTGACTCGCGATGTGCAGTTCACCACGACACCGGCACGCGCGCGAGTTGCTGCCCGCGCAAACCCGCCTGATCGCCGATGGCGCGAACAATCCGGTGGTCGCCGTACGCATCACCGATCGCCGCGGTCGGCCCATTCGCGGCGGCGTGTCGGGATCGGTTTCCATCAACGCCCCTTACGAAAGCGCGCAAGCCCGCAACGCGCAGCAGCTGCGCCAACTTGCCGGACTGGGCGCTGCATCGCCGACCTGGTCGGTTCAGGGTGATGACGGCATCGCACTGATCGAACTGTCGCCCACCCTCGTCAGCGGCCCTGTCACGCTCGATTTCGCTTTCGTCGATGGCAATATCACCCGCAGCCAACAAATCGAAAGCTGGATGGTGCCCGGCGCGCAGGACTGGACCATCGTGGGCCTCGCCGAAGGCACGATCGGCGCGCAGAGTATTGCGGACAATATGGAACGCGGCAGCGATTTCGACAGCGACCTCGGCGACGATGCGCGCGTTGCATTTTATGCCAAGGGGCGCGTGTTGGGCAAATTTCTGCTGACGGTCGCCTATGACAGCGCCAAGCAGGAAGAGGACGAGCGTTTGCTCGGCTTCATCGATCCCAATGCCTATTATTCCGTATTCGCGGACCGGTCGCAGCGTCAGTTCGACGCGGCATCGCGCGAAAAACTGTATATCCGCGTCGAAACCGGCACATTCTATGCGCTCTATGGTGATTTCGTAACCGGTTTCGATCAGACCGTCCTGGGTCGTTACAACCGCACCGCAACCGGAGTGAAAGCGGAAGGCCGGTTCGGCGCGGTGCATGCCTATGGCTTTGCGAGCGAGATCGAATCGCGCAACCGCCGGGACGAAATTCAGGGCAACGGCCTGACCGGCCCATATCGTCTGTCGAGCCGGGGCATCATTCCCAACAGCGAACAGGTCGTGCTGGAAGTGCGCGACAGGTTTCGGTCCGAGCTGATCGTTTCCCAGAAAACCCTGACGCGTTTCATCGATTACGACCTCGATCTGTTGAGCGGGACGATCACGTTCAAGAAACCCGTCCTCAGCCGCGATTTCGCGCTCAATCCGCAATTCATCGTCGTCGATTACGAAACCGACGCGCTGCTTGGCGAAGGGCAGTGGAATGCCGGTGGCCGCGCCGATGTGCACCCTGCTGGGCGACAGCTTGCGGATCGGCGGAACCGTGCTGACCGACCGAGGTGAGGGCGACCGTACCAATCTGGGTACGGCGGACGTACGCCTGCGTCTCGGCGCGGATACGGAAATGCGCGCGGAAGTCGGCGCGAGCCGAACCGATGGCGACACTTCCTTCGCCTGGATGGTCGAGGCGGAACATCACACCGGCAATCTCGACATCCTCGCCTATGCCAAGCGGCTCGACGCGGATTACGGGGTCGCACAGCAAAACATTGCCGAACGCGGCCGCCGCAAATTCGGCGCGGATGCACGCTATTCCGTTTCCGAGCAGCTCGATATTTCTGGCAGCGTCTGGCGCGACGACAGTTTGACCGACAGTGCCCGCCGAACCGCAGTGCAGGTGCAGGGCGTATATCGCACGGATAAGACCGATATTCGCCTTGGCGTCGCGCGCTTTTCCGATCGTCTGAGCGACGGCACGCGGGGCCAATCCACCGTTTTGGAAGGGGGCGTCAACCGCCGCTTGCTCGATGGTCGCCTGGAACTGGGCGCATCCAGCGCGATCGCATTGGAAGGGACCGATTCCATCGATCTGCCGACTCGCCATCGGCTCGACGCGGGCTATGCGATCACCAGCAACGTCCGTGCCATCGCGTCCTATGAAATCGCAGAAGGCGATGCCATCGACGCGCGCACGATCCGCGCCGGGCTGGAGGTCACCCCTTGGCAGGGCGCGCAACTGGTGACGAACTTCGGCCAGCAGGACATCGCGGAACTGGGCAAGCGCAGCTTCGCCGCATTCGGCCTGTCCCAAACCCTGCCCCTTACGACCAACCTTACTCTGGACGCGACCATCGATGGCAGCCGCACGCTGGGCGGGGCGGACCCTGCTGCGGTTATCAATCCGGCGCAGCCCGTCGCCAGCGGCGGCTTCGTCGGCCAGGACGGGTCTTTGTTCGAAGATTTCACGGCGGCCACGCTGGGTGCAACCTGGCGCCGGGATCGCTGGTCCGCCACAGGCCGCGCAGAATACCGGGATGGCGAATTTGCCGATCGCCGTGGCTTTACCTTCGGCGCGATCCGTCAGCTGGGCGAAGGCAGCGTCATTGGATCGGGTTTCACTTACACGGAAGCGGACGGCAATGGCGGTCTGGGCAATGGCAATATCGGCACGCCGAATGTGGGCGCCAGTAACGTCGGTACGTCCATCTTCGATGCCACGATCGCTGCGGCGCATCGCCCCGCGAGCAGTGCCTTCGCGTTTTTGGGCAAGGTCGAATACCGCGCCGACAGCGTAACGAACGCCATCGCCGGTGAGGCTGGCCCGGCGGGCCGTACCGCATTGACGGTGGATGGCGATGCCCGTTCGCGTCGGCTGATCGGCAGCCTTTCGACGAACTGGTCGCCGCGCGGAACCGATGACGAGAATGAGGACGGCGTTCGCGACAGTTACCAGCGCACCGAACTGGGCGTATTCGTCGGTGCGCGTTACAATTTCGACCGTTTTAACGGGTTCGATCTGGCAGGTTTCACTGCGCTGGGCGGTGTGGATGCGCGGATCGGCATCGGCGACCGGTTCGAAGTCGGCGGCACCGCCACCGTGCGCGCCAATCTGACGGACAATGTCACCAGCTTCAGCGTCGGGCCGCAAGTCGGTTTCGTTCCTGCGGATGGCATCTTGCTGACCGTCGGATACAATGTCACGGGTTTTCGCGATGACGATTTTTCCGCCGCACGCAACACCGACCGGGGCATCTATGCCGCCATCAAGATCAAGTTCGACGCCGACACGTTTTCATTCCTGGGTTTGAAACGATGAGGGATTGGAAGGCTTTTTTCGGGCTGGCTCTGGCGGTTGCTGGCCATGGCTGCGCTGGTTCCAACGGCAACGGCGCAAACGGCAACTGCCAGCTGGAGCAATCTCAACGTCGGCAATCTGGAAGCCGTGCCGAGCCCCGCCACGTTGAGCGCGAGCGATGGTACCACCGTCAGCTTCACCCATTCCTTCGTAACCAATGGCGGCAGTTTCGAACCGATCTTCGACAATTCCTTCGTCGTTTCGTTCGACGGCACTTTCGGTGGCGCGCAACGCCCGCTGCTGTTCCAGTTCGACAATGATTCCTACGACCCCGGCGATCGCGTTACCGGGGTTTTCGAACTCGGTCAGTCGGTGCAAAATCTGCAGTTTCGCCTGACCGATATCGATGTGGGGAATTTCCGCGATGCGGTGGAGGTGTTTTACGACACCGGCAACGGCATCTTCGTCAACGCCGCAACCAACACCGCATTCTGGACCGCCAATCCCGGCATCGCGCGAACCAACGATGCGACGGTCAATGGGTGGACCGGGATCGCCAATTCCGGACAGACATCGACAAACGGCGATTTGATATTCAATTTCGGTGCGACCAGTGTGAAGCGGATACGCATTACCTACAACAGCTATACCGGTACGGGCAATCCAGGGCAGCAGTTGATGGGATTGTCCGATCTGCAATTTACATCGCCGCGCGCCAATGTTTCGGGCGCGGATCTCTCCCTGACGAAGACGGCACTTAGCACCACCGCGTCGAGCGGATCCGCCGCCACGTTCCGACTGACGGTTTCCAGCGCGGCCAGCTCTCAACAAACCGCAAACAATGTGACCGTTCGCGATGCGATACCGGCAGGCTTCAGCTTTACAGGCGCAACCGGTTCGGGCGCATACGATCCGGCGAGCGGGATCTGGACGGTCGGCAGTGTCCCACCGGGGCAATCGCGCACCATCGATATAACCGGAACGATTACTGCCAGCGGTGGGGCGACCGTTCGGAATGTCGCCGAAATCGCATCGAGCAGCGCGCCCGACCGAAACTCCGTGCCGGGCAACAACAACCCTGCGGAAGACGATTACGCGGCGGCGACGATCACTGTCACCGGTGGCGGAGTGGCCGGTGTCGCGCCCAATCTGCAATGCCCGGCAGGGCGCGTGCAGCACGATTGGGACGTTCGCAACTGGGCTTCCGGCACGACGAACAACACTTATCCGCTCGGCAATGTTGGGAACATCTCATTCGCATTGAACAATCCGGGCGTTTACCTCAACAATGCGGCGTTCGGCGGGCAGTCGCCGGTCGGTTCGGCCAGCCTGACCGGCGGACTGAACCCGCCGCAGCGTTCCGTCATCAAATTCGTCGATCTGGCGCGCCGCAGCGATGTGGTGACAACCACGATCGCTCTGCCCGCACGAATGCAAGGGGCGCAGTTCCGCATCTTCGACGTGGATAGCAACGCCAATCAGTTCGCCGACCAGGTAACGGTTACGGGGCGTTTGGACGGGGCCACCGTCATTCCGGTACTGACCAACGGCCGTGCCAATTTCGTATCGGGCAATTCGGCGTTCGGCAACGGCGCGTCCAATTCGGATTCCGGCGACGGCACAGTGGTCGTCACCTTCTCGCGCCCGATCGACACGATCATCATCCAATACGGCAATCACGACGCCGCCCCTGCCAATCCGGGCCAACAGGCGATCGCCCTGCACGATATCGACTTCTGCCTGCCGACGACCACCATCGCGCCTGCCAAGACGAGCGTCGTTATCAGCGATCCTGTCAGCAACACGACCAATCCCAAAGCGATACCAGGCGCGATCATCGAATATTGCATCCGGCTGACCAATTCCGGGATCAGCCCCGCCGCGAACGTATCCGCCGTCGATCCGCTGCCCGCGAACGTGACTTATGTGGCAGGTTCCATGGTGTCGGGCACGACTTGCGCGAATGCCAGCACGGTGGAAGACGACAACGCGACCGGCCCCGATGAAAGCGACCCGGTCGGCGCTTCCTTCGCCAATCGTGCGATGACGGCGATCGCGCCGACGATCGCAGCGGGCGCCTCAGTCGTGTTCAAGCTGCGCGCTACGGTGAACTGAAACATGCGGTGGCGGCAATAGTGGCGGACAGGGTGGGATTCGAACCCACGGAAGGCTTGCACCCTCGCTAGTTTTCAAGACTAGTGCATTCGACCACTCTGCCACCTGTCCCGCGAAAATGTCCGCTATCGACCGCCAGCCGGTTTGTCACGCATTTGCCATTGCGGCTGAAACGGCGGCGAATGGTTCGAATGGCGCGGCGGCGCGGATAATTACCATTCTCAATGATACGCCAATCTGCCATAGGCACAGGATGATACGCAACTTTATTGCCGCTATCGGCGTTTCCCTGCTGGCCGTGTCCGCCGTTCCGCAAACGGTGGAGGCGCAATCGCAGTCCTTCGACAGTTATCTGGCGCAATTGAGCGCGCAGGCCCGATCGGAAGGCGTCAGCGATGCGACTTTGCGACGCATGACCGCAGGGCTGACCCCCAACAATCGGGTGATCGAATTGGATCAGGGCCAACCGGGTTCACGCACCAGCAGCGGCTATCCTCGGCTGGCCCCCTATATCGCGCGGCACGTCGATCGCGCGCGCATATCGGGCGGTCGCCGCGTCTATGGTGAAACGCGCAGCCTCGGCAATGCGATCGAACGTCAATATGGTGTGCCTGCGGAGATTATCACTGCGATTTGGGGGCATGAAACCAATTACGGCAGCTACACCGGCGATTTCGACCTGTCGCGCTCACTCGCAACCTTGGCGTGGGAGGGGCGCCGCCGGGAATTGTTCGCGGGCGAATGGATCGCGCTGATGAAGGTCGCCGATAAGGGCTATTCACGGGATCGGTTGAAGGGCAGCTGGGCGGGCGCGTTCGGCAATCCGCAATTCCTGCCCAGCGTCTATCTGCGCCTGGCCGCCGATGGCGATGGCGATGGTTCCGCGAATATATTCAACAACCGCGCCGATACCCTTGCTTCCATTGCGAATTATTTCCGCGATGCCGGTTGGCGAACGGGTCAGCCGTGGGGCGTACGTGCCTATGTTCCCAACAGCGTGAACCGTGCGGCGATCGAAAACAAGGTCCGCTCCCCCATTTGTCCGCGCGTTCACGAACGCCACAGCCAGTGGAAGACGGTTCGCGAATGGCGCCAGTTGGGCGTGGTTCCGCAAAAACCGCTGGCCGACGATGTGATGGCTTCGCTGTTCGAACCCGATGGCCCCGCTGAACCCGGCTATCTGTTAACTGCAAATTATAGGGTTATCCTCGAATATAACTGCTCCAATTACTACGCCATGAGTGTGGGGCTGTTAGCCGATGAGATTGCCAACTGATTTTCACAAAAGCGCAGCCGTCCTGCTTGCGGCCACTTCGCTTGCCGGATGCAGCGTGTTCGGGGGAGGGGGCAATGACGTCGCCGCCGTTCCGCAAGGCAATAATTTCGCAGCAGCGCGTGACATGCTGGGGCCGGCGGGCGACTATCCCGTCGTAATCGGCGAACCGTTCACCGTCGATGGCGTCGAATATGTCCCGGCCGACACGTTGAATTACGATCAGGTCGGCTATGGTGTGCAGGACGCCGCCGGTTCAGCTGGCGTAAGCGCGTCGCACCGGACCTTGCCCCTGCCGTCTTATGTCGAAGTCACTTCGCTCGACACCGGCAAAACCATTCTGGTGCGCGTCGAACGCCGCGGGCCGATGTCCGGCAACGCCTTGATCGCCTTGTCGCCGGACGCGCAAGCGCAACTGGGTGAACCGGCCGACAATGCCGTCCGCGTGCGCCGGGTCAATCCTGTCGAAATCGCATCGTACCGAGCTGCGTCGGGGCAACCGAGCGCCAGACCGCATCGATACGCCGATGGCGCTGGTCCAGGTTTTACGGCGCAAACTGCCCGTTGCGGGGGAGGGGGCGGTCTCGCTGTCTTCGTCAGCAACTGCGGCGCCTCGCGACATGGCCGCTGTCGTTCCAACATCTGCGCGAGTGACCCGAACTGCGCCGATAACATCCGGATCGTCGCGGGAATATCCCCTTGCCCCGATAGCGCGCCCGATAGCAATGCAGGCCAGCCCAGCCGCGGGAAGGGTGCAAAACGATCGGCCCGCCGAAGCGGGTTCGTTTATGGTTCGCGCTGCCGCCTTTTCCGTAAAGGCCAATGCGGGCCGGGCGGCTGCGAAGATAGGCGGTTTCGTTCATCCAGCGGGCCGCTTTCACCAGGTTCGCGTCGGCCCTTTCCCCGACAAGGCAGAGGCCGAAGCGGCCCTCGCCAAAGTAAAAGCGGCAGGGTATAGCGACGCGCGAGTGTTCACCACGGGGTAGGCAACGCCCCCCGCGCCATCAGGGGGCAAGATTGCGATTTCCAATTCGTAAAGCGTCCGGCGTGATGTTTGCCGTCGCGGCATTGACGAGCGTGGCTTCGGCGCTGTCCGCGCAACAATCGCAATCGCAATCGCAAACCGCATCGTTGCAGACGCCGCGTCCGCCGACGCGCGACGAAGCGCCGATCGCGCTTCTGGTGGATCTATCGACCGGTCAAACCCTGTTCGCGCGAGCAGCCACCCGTCGCTTCATACCGGCCTCCGTGACCAAGGTCATGACAGCTTACGTCGCGTTCGAAAAGTTGGAGAAGCGTGAACTCGATCTCAATCGGCGTATCCAAATGACGCAGCCGATTTTCGACGAATGGTACCGTACCGGATCGACGATGTTCATCCCGCGGGATGCCGCGCCGACCGTCGATGAACTGCTGCATGGCATAACCACGGTTTCGGGTAACGATGCGTCCGTTCTGCTCGCGACCGGCGCTGCGGGATCGGTGGCGAATTGGGCGAAGGAAATGAACGGTGCAGCGCGCGAGTTGGGCATGGGCGGCAGTCATTTCGCCACCCCGAACGGGTATCCTGACGATGGCCGAACTTTCGTGACCGGACGCGATCTGGTGAAGTTATCGAGCGCGATGATCGTTCGGCACAACCAAAAATACCGGCATTTCTTTGGCGTTCGCGGTTTCAATTACAACGGCATATCGCAGACTAATCACGACCCGCTGACCGGACATGTACTGGGCGCGGACGGTATAAAGACCGGCTTTACCAACGAGGCCGGCTTCAACGTATTGGGCAGCGCGCAGCGTGCCAATCAACGATTGGTCATGGTCCTCGCCGGGTCGGACCGTGGGCGTATCAGGGACGGTGCGGCACGATCGTTCATGGAATGGGGCTTTGAAAATTTCGAACGCAGGCTGCTGTTCGTCAAAGGCGAACCGATTGCGGCGGCGCGTATTCAGAACGCGAAAACCGATCGATTGCAATTGGTAGCGGCACGGTCCGTGTTCGCCAACGTACCACGGCATGGGAACGACGCGATCGCGATGAAAGTCACTTACGAAGGGCCCTTGCGCGCACCCATCGAGGCGGGAGAGCATGTTGCCGATCTGCAGATCAGCGTCAGTGGTTTTTCAACTTTCGACGTGCCGCTCTATGCGCGCGATGCGGTCGGGGAAGCGTCGTTCACACAGCGTCTTAGCAACGGTTTCAGGGCGTTATTCTCGGTATGACAGAAAATATCGAAAGTGGACTGTTCATAGCTCTCGAGGGCGGAGAGGGCAGCGGGAAATCGACGCAGGCACGCATGCTGGCCGAGTGGTTGACCGGCCGGGGGTTCGACAACCGATTGACTCGCGAGCCGGGTGGCACAGCGGGGGCGGAGGCGATCCGAACATTGCTGTTGTCGCCCCCCGATGAAGGTTGGGGGGCGAGGGCGGAGGCGCTGTTGTTTGCTGCCGCGCGTTCCGATCATGTCGTAAAGTTAATCCGCCCCAGTCTCGCGAAGGGAATATCCGTAATCTGCGACCGCTTCGTGGATTCCAGCAGAGCCTATCAGGGTGGGGCGGGCGGCCTTGGTGACGAAGCGATTAGCGAACTTCACGCGTTCGGCAGCAACGATCTGCGCCCGGATATGACGATTATACTCGAAGTCGATCCAGCCACGGCGGCGCGGCGGTTGGCCGACAGAGATCAGGGCGTCGCCGATGCGATCGGGGGGCGTGATCCCGATTACCATCAACGGGTTGCAGCGACCTTCGCGAAAATCTCTGAAAGCGATGGCGACGACTATGTCGTGGTCGATGGCAACGACCCTGCACCAATCGTGCATGACACGATCACGGCGGCAGTCGGACCCCTGTTCGAAACGCGGCGATAATGCTGCTGGGGCACGACACCGCTTGGGCGCAATGGCGCGGTGCCATCTCCGGTCGGCGTATGCATCACGGTTGGATATTGGCCGGGCAGAAAGGCATGGGCAAAATGACATTTGCGCGTGCCGCCGCGCGCGAACTCGTTGCCGAAGCCGGGACGGACCAGCCCGCACCCGAACAACATCCCGATATCCATGTGCTGACCCACCTGCCTGCGAACGAGAAGGAGGAGAAGAAACGCGGCGATGGAAAGCCTTACGAGCGGAAGCGAAACATTTCCGTCGGTCAGATTCGCGCGATGCAGCGCCGGCTTCATACCCGGCCGACATTGGGCAGTCGCCGGGTCATCATCATCGATCCGGCGGACGATATGGAAAACGGGGCATCGAACGCACTGTTGAAAAGCCTGGAGGAACCACCGGCGGGTACGTTCTTCCTGCTCGTGACCCATCGCCCGGCCCAGATGCTCGCAACCATACGGTCGCGATGCCGAATCCTGCGATTTCCGAAGATCGCCGCGGGCGAACTTGCCGAATGGTTGCGGAAGCAAAAGCCGGAACTGGATGATGCATCCATTGAAAGTGCAGTGTTGGGTTCCGGCGGGGCGCCAGGCGCAGCGTTGCAATATATAACCCCAGAACTTCAACGCCTTGCGGCCATAATGTCGCAGATCGCGCAGTCGGGCGATGGCGACTTTACCTTGCGCGGGCAGATGGCCGCCGTGATCGGCGCACGGCCTGATCGCGGACGTTTGCAGGCGACTGTCGATCTGGGACGGAGGTTGCTGGCCAATCGTTTGCAAACAGCTGCTCTGGCGGACATATCGAATATCACGCAAGGCCATACCGCGATGATCGAGCTGGGCGGTCAGATCGCAACGTATAATTTCGATCCTGGACTGCTGGTGACGCAGATCGGCAACTTGCTCGCGCAGGCAGCGCCCCCTAATGGTCGGGACGATGCCTGAACCTTATTACATCACCACCGCCATCAGTTACCCGAACGGGCGACCCCATATCGGCCATGCCTATGAAGCCATTGCCGCCGATGTCGTCGCCCGATTTCAAAAGATGCGCGGACGCGAGGTGCGTTTTCAAACCGGGACCGACGAACACGGTTTGAAAATGGCGCGTAAGGCGGAAGAAAACGGCATTCCGGTCCGCGCATTGGCGGACGAAATGTCGTCTTACTTCAAGGGCATGTGCGACGCACTTAATGTCGAATATGACAGGTTTATCAGAACCACGGACAGCGATCATCACAATGCAAGCCAGGCCTTGTGGAAGGCTATGGAAGCCAATGGCGACCTGTATCTGGACCGATATGAGGGGTGGTATTCGATCCGCGACGAGGCGTTCTACGATGAAAAGGAACTGATCGTGGGCGAGGGCGACGTAAAGCTCTCACCGCAAGGCACGGCGGTCGAATGGACGGCGGAGGAAAGCTGGTTTTTCCGGCTGTCAAAATATCAGGACCGGTTGCTCGACCTTTACCGGGCCAACCCCGCCTTTCTTCAACCCGACAGCCGTCGCAATGAAATGGCTGCTTTCGTAGAGGGTGGCTTGCGCGATCTATCGATCTCACGCACCAGTTTCGATTGGGGCGTGCCCGTGCCCGGCGGCGGCGGGCATGTCATGTATGTTTGGGTCGATGCGCTGACCAACTATCTGACCGGACTGGGCTATCCCAATGAAACCGGCGATATGGCGAAATACTGGCCGGCCAATCTGCACCTGATCGGCAAGGACATCGTTCGGTTTCATGCCGTCTATTGGCCGGCGTTTTTGATGAGCGCAGGTTTGCCTGTGCCCGAAACGATATTCGGTCACGGCTTCATCCTCAATCGCGGGCAGAAGGAATTGAAGTCGGAAGGAAACGTAACCGATCCGCTCGCGATGGCCGACCGTTTCGGCGTCGATAATCTGCGATATTTCTTGATGCGGGAAGTCGTGTTCGGCCAGGACGGCAGTTATTCCCCGGATGCGATCGTAACCTGCGCCAATGCGGAACTGGCCAACAGTTTCGGCAATCTGGCACAGCGGACATTGGCCATGATCCATAAGAATATGGAGGGCGCGCTGCACGCCTGCGAACCCAATGACAAGGATCGCGATTTGCTGGCATCGATAGCGGACCTAACGACACGGCAATTGCCCGATGCTTTCGAAAAGTTGCAGTTTTCCGTCGGTATCGAAGCGTGGCGACAAGCGGTTTTTGCGTGCAACCAATATGTCGATGAACAGGCCCCATGGGCGCTTCGTAAAGACGATCCCGATCGAATGAGAACGGTCCTGATGGTTCTGTTCCAATGTCTGACCCCGTTGGCGGTCGCAATTCGCCCAGTCGTGCCGCGCTCCGCCGATGCCATGCTCGATCAGTTGGGCATCGAACCGGGCGAGCGCGATTTTGCCATGCTGGCACGCAACGAATGGTTCGGCGATCTGGTCGGTCAGGGTTTCGTCATCGGCAAGCCGGTCGGTGTATTCCCTCGCCTCGACATGCCGGAAAAAGAGGCCGCATGATGCTGATCGATAGCCATTGCCATCTGGAATATGACGGGTTGGCCGAACGGCAGCGCGAGGTATTGAACAATGCGCGAAAACGCGGAGTGGGCGGTTTCGTCAATATTTCGACCAAGCAATCGGAATGGCAACGCGTAATCGCGACTGCGGCGCGCGAGCCGGATGTCTGGGCCAGCGTCGGCATCCACCCGCACGAGGCCGACGGTCATGCCGATTTGGACATCGATACGCTATCCGCTGCCGTAAACCACGATCGCGTGGTGGCGATCGGTGAAACGGGTCTGGATTATTATTACGACAAATCCGATCGGGCATTGCAGCGCAAGCTGTTTCGCATGCACATCGCGGTCAGCCGCGAAACCGGCTTGCCGCTGATCATCCACACTCGCAATGCCGAAGACGATACTCTGTCGATCCTGACGCAAGAGTTGGAAAAAGGGTATTTTCCGGCCCTTATTCACTGCTTCACCGCCTCTGCCGAATTCGGCCGGAAGATCATTGCCCTTGGTCTGACGATTTCGCTGTCGGGCATCGTAACATTCAAAAATGCCAAGGACTTGCAAGCCTTTGCTGCCGACATTCCCGAAGATCGCCTGCTGGTGGAAACCGACAGTCCGTTTCTCGCGCCGGTACCGAATAGAGGCAAAGTGTGCGAACCCGCTTTCGTTGGCGATACGGCCAAATTCATCGCGGACTTGCGGTCCGAACCGTTGGACAGGCTGGCGCAATCGACCACTACGAATTTCTTCGCATTGTTCGCAAAGGCGAAACTGCCGTGAAAATGATCATGCTGGGATCCGGCACGTCCACCGGCGTTCCGAGGATAGGCAACGATTGGGGGGCGTGCGATCCGACGGAACCGCGCAATCGCCGAACGCGTGTGTCCATTCTGTTGGAAAGCGACGCGGGCCAGCGTATTCTGGTGGACACCTCGACCGATCTGCGCGCGCAGCTGTTGGCGCAGTCCATCGATCATATCGATGCGGTGTTCTGGACCCACGACCATGCGGATCATTGCCATGGCATCGACGATTTGCGTCCGCTGCGATACGGGCGGGGCGGTCCGATCGCGGGATATGCGTCGGATTATACGGTTCGGCGATTAAGACAGCGTTTCGATTATGTTTTCGCAGGCCAGCATGGCTATCATACTCTGGTCGAACTGGCGACTTTGGACCGCCTGCGAATGTGTGCAGGTTTCGGTATAAAGCATTGCCAAATGCCGCACGGGCCCGCTCAGTCCACAGGGTTTCGATTTGATAATGACGGTAAATCAGTAGTTTACGCAACAGACTTTAGTGCAATAACCGATGAGATGGTCGAGACGTTCAGCGGCGCCGATTTATTGGTAAGCGATTGCCTACGCCGCGATCCGCATCCCACGCATGCCCATCTGGCTCTCGCCATCGAGCTGGGGACGCGTATTGGAGCGCAGCGGACTGTGCTGAGCCACCTGGACAAAAGCATGGACTATCGAACTTTGGTTTCGGAAACTCCGAACGATGTCATCGTCGGTTATGACGGTCTGGAGATAGTGGTATGACGGAATTCGACGTCGTTCAGATCATCTCGCTGCTCGGCTTTCTCATTTTGGCTGTGACCGCATTGGCTTCGCACAAATTGGAATGGAAACGCGGCATCGTAATGATGTTGATCTGGGCAACGATCTTTGCCGCGGTCACGTTGCTGTTCAGCTTGGTAAGCTGAGCAGTCCCAAGGTTTGATTGAACATAATATATATTATCATCTGGAGTGATATTTGTCTAAGCAACTCGCCCGGCTTCGCACCATAATACGAAAATTGCGCGACCCACAAACGGGTTGTGAATGGGATCGAGTGCAAACGTCATCGACGCTGGCCCCTTATGCCGTCGAGGAAGCGTATGAAGTGCTCGACGCCATCGAACGCGGCAATTCGCAAGAGCTCAAGGAAGAACTGGGTGATCTGATGCTGCAGATCGCACTTCATTCGGAAATCGCCAGCGAAGAAAATCAGTTCGATCTCGACGACGTATTGGCAACCCTTTCCGATAAGATGATCGCTCGTCACCCGCATGTTTTCGGCGATACGGTGCATGGTGGATCCGACGATGCGTGGGAAGTGCTGAAAGAGCGCGAACGAACGGCCAAGGGCGCGGCCAGCGCGATGGATGGCGTAGCCCGTGCCCTGCCCGCGCTGCTGCGCGCACACAAATTACAGAAGCGCGCCGCAAGAGCAGGCTTCGATTGGCCGGATACGGCCGGGCCGCGCGCGAAAATTATCGAAGAAATTGCGGAGCTTGAAGAGGCTGGATCCGCAGATATGGAAGAGGAGGCTGGCGATTTGCTGTTTGCCGCAACTAATCTGGTGCGGGCCCACGGACTGGAACCCGAAAGCGCATTACGCAAGGCTAACGACAAGTTCGAACGGCGCTTCAGGGCGATGGAGGTGATGGCGAGCGGACGCTTCGCCAGCCTGTCGCTCGATGAGCAGGAACGTTTGTGGAACGACGTGAAAGCGCAAGAATAAGCGCCTCTATTCGTTTACAGACTTTCGAACTGACCGAACTCTTTCGGGTTCAGCTTCACCGTCAACGTAACCGCCGGCACACCGTTCGGATCATCTCCTTCCGCGTCGTGTTGTTCCAACACCTCACCATGAGCGTGCAGCCAGGCGATTTTCTGGCCGTCTGCCGACGACAGGGTAATTTCATGCGTCGCGGATTTGGCGGTCAGTATCGTGCCGAGTTCGTCGATCAGGTCATCGACACCTCTGCTGTCATATGCGGATATAAGTGCGACCGCCGGATTCTCGTTTGCGATGTGCGACAGATCGGCGAACTGATTGGCGGTAAGCAGGTCCGCTTTGTTCCACACTTCGATAATTGGAATCTCGACCGCATCGGGTTCGCTGGGCGGCAGTGAGGTCACCGCGTCAGTGTCATCGGCCAGCTTAACGCCCAAATCGCGCAGAACCGTTAGAACCTGCTGTTTCTGCGATGCGCTGTCGTCGCTGGCGATGTCGCGGACATGCACGATCAGATCGGCGCCCGTCACCTCTTCCAAAGTTGCGCGGAACGCGGCAACCAATTGCGTGGGAAGGTCGGATATGAACCCGACAGTGTCGGAAAGGATAGCCTTTTCGACGGCCGGCAAAGAAATGGCCCGCATGGTGGGATCGAGTGTAGCGAACAGCAAGTCCTCCGCCATGACGTCAGCCCCGGTCAGGCGATTGAAAAGGGTCGATTTTCCGGCATTGGTATATCCGACCAACGCGATGACCGGCCACGGGGCCCGGCCGCGCCGGGCGCGATGCAAGGCGCGGGTCTGGCGGACCTGTTCCAATTCCTTGCGAAGGCGGGACATGCGTTGGCGGATCATCCGTCGATCCGCCTCGATCTGCGTTTCGCCGGGGCCGCCCAGAAAGCCGAAGCCACCGCGCTGTCGTTCGAGATGGGTCCAGCTGCGCACCAGCCTGCTTTGCTGATAGTCCAGATGTGCCAGTTCGACCTGCAGCCTGCCCTCCGCCGTGGCCGCGCGTTCGCCGAAGATCTCCAATATCAAACCGGTGCGATCGATAACCTTGCGCTGCAATTTATCTTCCAGATTGCGCTGCTGTATCGGGCTGAGTGCGCCGTCGATAATAACCAGGTCGGCATCGTTTTGTTCGCACTGGGTGGCGATGTTGGCAACCTGGCCGGAACCGAACAAAGTGTTCGGCTTGACGTTGCGAACGGGTACGATCGCCGTATCGGCAACGACTATGCCGATGGCAAGCGCAAGGCCCCTCGCCTCGTCCAAACGGCCATTGGCGTCGAGATCGTAGGAGATATTGCGGATGTCGGGACAGATGACGATCGCCCGCGCACCGCGGGACACTTCGCCCAACAGATTATCGTCGTAGCTCAGCTGTCATCCTCCTGCCATTCGTCCGACAGATCGACATGTTCCGCCGGTTGAATGGTCGATACGGCATGCTTGTATGCCAGTTGCACGTAACCATCACGTTCCAGCAAAGTGCAGAACTGATCGTAGGCGGCAATCCGCCCTTGCAGGGGAACCCCGGTAACCAGATACATGGTGACCTGCACCCCGGCGCTTTGCACGCGGGCCAGGAATATGTCCTGCAGCAAACGTTGTTTGCGGTTGCCGTCCTGATTGCCGAATTGTTCGGCATCCACGGTTTCACTAGGCATGATTGTCAGCATGGCATGTTTATAGACCAGCTGCGATTCGCCGTCCCGGCGCAACAGGATCGAAAAATTATCGAACCAAGTGACAATCCCTTGCAACTTAACGCTTTTGACAAGGAATATGGTGACCGTCATCTTTTCGCGACGCATCAAGTTCAAAAAAGCGTCCTGCAGATTGCCGCGTTTTTCCACGGCGGCGTTCGCTTTGATATCCGTTTCGGTTGGAGTGATAGCTTTCTTAGTGACCGATCGCGCCGACAATGTCCGTCCTTCGGGCATACGATGCTTCCCTTCCCCTGTGTGTTGAACCCATCCGCTGACCATAATATGGGGTCGATACGGATATATTCCAGAGAGCCGTTCGATGCCCTCTCGGTCCGCTACTCATCGGCGTCGGACGGTTTGCGACCCACCATGCCCAGCAATTTCAGTTTGCGGTGAAGGGCGGACCGTTCCATCCCGATGAAGCTCGCCGTTTTCGAGATATTCCCGGAAAAACGCCGTATCTGCACAGTGAGATATTCGCGCTCGAAACTTTCGCGCGCTTCACGCAGCGGCGCGCCCATCAAGGCGCCGGAGCCGTTGGAGCCATCCAGCTTCCCGCCGGTCACTTCTTCCGGCAGCATATCGGGTTCGATCGTTTCGAGGTTTTCGCGGGGTGTCAGAATGACGGTCCGCTCGACGACATTTCGCAATTGCCGCACATTTCCCGGCCAGTCATAAGCTTGCAGCGCAGCGATGGTGTCTTCGGCAATTTGCGGTGCTGCCACGCCCTGATCGATGGAATACCGCGCGAAGAAATGCCGAGCCAGCGCAGGTATGTCGTCGCGTCGTTCGGACAGCGACGGGATGGCGACCGGCACGACGTTCAGGCGATAGAACAAATCTTCACGGAAGCGGTGCTCTGCCATTTCGTGTTGCAAATCCTTCGCGGTGGAGGACACCACTCTGACATCGACACCGATCTGCCGGTTTCCTCCGATGCGAACGAAGCTCTGTTCCGTCAGCACTCGTAAGATCCGAGCCTGGGTGGAAAGCGGCATATCGGCCACCTCGTCCAGATACAACGTGCCGCCATTCGCCGTTTCCAGCAGCCCCGCCCGCTCCAGATTGCCATCGACCTCTTCGCCGAACAATTCCTGTTCGAACCTGTCGGGCGTAATGCGGGCGGAATTAACCACCACGAACGGCCGTTCTGCCCGTGTGCTCCACCCGTGCAACAGGCGTGCGGCGACTTCCTTCCCCGCCCCGGCCGGACCGCTGATCATAACGCGGCTGCCCGTCCCGGCAACGCGCTTCAGGGTCGCGCGCACATTGTTGATGACTGCCGAATTGCCGTTGAATTCCTCGCTTTGCGTGAACCCTTCGCGCAGCCGCAGATTTTCCCGACGCAGTTTGTCGGTTTCCGTCGCGCGCGCGACCAGCAGCAACAACCGCTCCGCCTCGAATGGTTTTTCGATAAAATCCATCGCACCGCGGCCAACGGCGGAAACTGCGGTGTCGATGTTGCCGTGACCGGAAAATATGATCACCGGCAATTCGGGTTCGCGCCGCTTGATTTCATCCAGCACTTCCAGCCCATCCATCGCGCTGCCATGCAGCCAGACATCCAGCAGGACCAAGCTGGGACGACGTTCGTCGATCAGTGCAAGCGCCCGCGTGCTGTCGCCCGCAGTGCGGCATTCATACCCCTCGTCGCTCAGGACGCCCGATACCAGATCGCGAATATCGCGTTCGTCATCGACGACAAGAATTTCCAGGGCCATGATCAGATCTCGTTTCGACAAATTGGGTTCATTGGGTGGGATTGCCATATCGGGCGGGTGGCTTTCGCGCGAACCGCAACGTCACGCGCGATCCCTTGCCGCCGTCGGTGCCGTTGCTGGAGCCCAGGCTGGAAAAAGTCATGCTGCCGCCGTGTTCCTCCACGATCTTGTTGACGATCGCCAGGCCCAGGCCGGTCCCCTTCTCTCGCGTGGTGGCGTAAGGTTCGGTCAGCAAGGCCCGATCCTGAGGCAATCCGATTCCATTGTCCTCGACCGCGATATCGAGCCAGCTGGCGGTGGCCGCAGCATGTACCGAAATTCGCCCGCGAAAATCCGGCCCAGCATTTTGCGCTTCGGTTTCAATGGCTTCGACGGCGTTCTTCAAAACATTTGTCATGGCCTGTCCGAACTGATGGCGGTCGCATGCAATATCGAGCGGCCCGTCGTCGGAGGCGGAGAACCCGAAAGCGATTTCGTTATGCGCGACTTCTTGCAGGAACAGGGCCTGCTTGATGAGGTCGGCTGCATCCTCGTTGCGAAAAACGGGTTCGGGCAACCGCGCAAAGGATGAAAACTCATCGACCATATTTCGCAAGGCGCCGACCTGGCGAACGATCGTGTTCGTCAATTCGTCGAACAAATCGCCATCCAGCTCGATCTGTTTGCGATACCGACGTTTCAGACGCTCCGTCGCGAGCTGGATCGGCGTCAGCGGATTCTTGATTTCATGCGCGATCCGGCGGGCCACGTCGGACCATGCGGCCTGCCGCTGGTCGAGCAATTGCCGCGTGATATCCTCGAACGTGATGACATGACCATCGTTTTCCGGCGCGATCTTCACCGCTAGGGTCAACAGATCGCCGTTCTTGTTGAAACTGACCACGCCCCCCAGCAGGTTGGCCTGTACGATGGCGGATATCTGCGGCGCAATATCGTCGAGCACCAGATCGCTATCGCGAACGTCGTTCTTGGTAAGCAGCAATTCGCTGGCCGTGTTGTTGAGCAGCTGGACCCGGCGATCTCTGTCCACCGATATGATCCCCGCGCTGACGGAACCGACCACCGCCTCGATAAATGCGCGGCGATCGTCCAATTGCTGGTTCGCGGAAACCAGCGCGTCGGTCTGTTTTTCCAGCTGCGACGTCATTCGGTTGAATGCGCGATTGAGCATGCCGATTTCGTCGCCACCGGTTCGCCCCTCCACCCGCATTTCGAAATTGCCCGCCCCGACCTTGCGGGCCGCGAGAACGAGATCGGTCAGCGGTTCCACCTGACGGTCCGCAAACCTCAACGCGAACCATACGGCGATGCCAACCAATGCAAGGCTGACGAAAAACAACGCCAGATTGAACCGCAATTGCAACGCCCGCGCGCGTGTGATCAAAACTTCATACGCCGCGGCGATCGATTGCGCCTGCTCCCACGCCTTGAACGAATTTTCATCGGCATTGCGCGCATTGTAAAGGTATATGCCGCTGGTCGCATCGACCGGCGCGATCGCCTCGATACGCGATTGATTGGCAGTGATGAAGACCGGCTCCCCCGCCCGCAACTGTTGCAATGCGCGTTGGCCCAGTGACGCCGGATCGTTCCCCTCGACCAGATTGTAAGCGGCGGCAGTGCGTAGGGAACCGTCCGAAACCTGTTGCAAGATAACTGTTTCGCTGACCTGCCGGCCTTGCATCTGATAGTTGATGAAATCGGTAAATTCACCGCTGACGAGGAATGTCGTTGGCGCGGTGTTTTGATTGGCAAGATAGAAATTCAGGTCGCCCGCCATCGCGGTGGTGTTGTCCGCCACATCCAGCTGGTTCTCCTCGTAATAGGCGCGCGCCAGTTCGTTCGCATTGCTCATCAATCCGCGTGAATTGTCCGAAAACCAGAAATCCACGCCGGATTGGAAAAGAAACGCGGCGAATGTCGCAACCAACAGGGTAGGAACGGCGGCGATCAGCGAAAACAGGAACACCAGCCTGATATGCAACCGCGCCGTGCTGCCCGCCGCCCGCCGCTTCGCCATGCGCCGACCGAACAGCACCAGCAGTGTAATCGCCGGTATCAGCGTGCCGACCAGCAGTACGGCAACCTGCGCCGATGGCAGCAATTCCTGCTGTTCCGGTGCGATGGTGAAGGCGCGATAGGTGCTCCACACCATCAACGCGAACGCCACGACCGCGCCTATTTCGATCAGCGCCAGCAGATTGCCACGTTTCGATACGACTATGGAACGCCGCCACCAGCGCGGGATCGATCGTAGGGATTGAGCGGAACTGGCCATCGTTGCCCACTTACAACGATTGTGTGGTAAATATGCAAGCCTTGGCTGCGACATCCATGCCGGAATGTGCGCTATCAATGATGAACGATCGGCGACGCGGCAATGCCGAGATCCGCAATTCTTTTCCGCAACGTGTTGCGGTTCATACCCAGCAACTGCGCGGCCTGCACCTGATTGCCGTTCGAAACGCGCAATGCATGTTCGAGCACCGGTTTTTCGAACGCGGAAATTGCGGTACGGTAAAGCGAGCCGGCTTCGGGCCGCGTCGACACCCGCCACCTTTCGAACGCTTCGGTCAGGTCGGACACGCTATCTGCAACGGGCGCGGCGCTGATATCACCGAGCGCTTCGGGCAGGTCGTCGATCGATATGGTCGTATCGCGGCATAGCAAGGCCAGCCGATAGACGACGTTCCGCAACTCACGAATGTTCCCGCGCCACGCCCGATCGGTCAGTGACGTCATGGCGGCGGCGCTGATACCTCGTTTGGGCAAGCCTTCTTCGGCAGCGAGAGCAAGAAAATGGTCAGTCAACGCAGCGATGTCGTCACGTCGATCGCGCAGCGGAGGCAGCTGTATCGGAACGACGTTGAGGCGATAATAGAGATCTTCGCGAAACAGCCCCTGATCGATCATCGGCATCAGATCGCGATTGGTGGCGGCCACGATGCGGACGTCGATAGGCAGATCGCCCTGTCCGCCAACCCGGCGAATTTTACCCGATTGCAGCGTTCGCAGAAGCTTGCTCTGCGCTTCGATCGGCATGTCGCCGATTTCGTCGAGGAACAACGTGCCGCCATCCGCCTGTTCGAACTTCCCGATCGAACGGGCGACCGCACCTGTAAACGCACCCTTTTCGTGACCGAACATTTCGCTTTCGATCAGGTCGCGAGGGATGGCGGCGGCGTTTACGGCAATGAAGGGGCCGCTGCTGCGCTGGCCGAACTGATGAATGGCCTCCGCAACCAGCTCCTTGCCCGTGCCCGATTCCCCGGTAATCAGTACGTTCAGATCGTTGCGTAGAACCCGCGCGACCATGCGGTACACCGATTGCATTGCAACACTGCGCCCGATCAGGGGCATGTTTTCGACCGGCGGTTCGATGTGTGCCGCCGCGTCCGACCTGCGCCGTTTTACGGATTGGGCAACGGCCTGCAACAGAGTCGTCGAGATCGAACGGTTTGGGAAAATAATCGAACGTTCCGGCATCGCTCGCACGGATCGCCGTATCCAGAGTGTTCTGTGCGGATAGCACGATGACGGGCATATTGTCATACGCGCAGCCGACCGTATCGAGCGCGGTTAGCCCATCGCCATCCGTCAGTAACACGTCGGTTATCATCAGGCTGTAGGTGTTATGCAACAGCAGCGTGTCTCGCGCCGAAATGCTGTCGCAACTGGTTACGCCATACCCCTCCCCCTCCAACGCAGCGGTAAGCACCGCTACGATCGAGGCGTCGTCCTCGACCAGCAGGATCGACGCATCAGGCACCGGCCGTCCCTTGATCGGCCAGCGCCAAATGCACGGTAAAGACGGTCGCTTTGTGCTGACTGTCGCGCCGATACCGGACCGCCCCGCCCATATCGTGCATCAATTTGCGAACGAGCGGCAAGCCCAGACCCTGGCCGTTTGCCTTGTTCGTGACATACGGTTCGAACATGCCGTCGATCATGGCTTCGGGCACACCCGGCCCCGTATCGACCACTGCGATTTCGACTGGCAATTTGCGGATGCGGCCATTGCGATCCGCGCTGGCCAGATAATCGCTACGATAGCGTGTGCGGATCGTCAGGATGTCGGATCGGGACGCGCTGCACGCATCGTTTGCGTTCGATAGCAGGTTGATCAGCACCTGCTGCAAGGCATCATCGTTTGCCGCAACTTCGGGGAGCGAAGGATCGAACTCTTCCACTACATCGAAATGCCCCGTGCCGCCGGCCGTCAGCACATCGAGCGCGCGTCGAATGATTTGGTGGACGTTGCAAGGTCGTGTTTCGATCGGCCGTTCCGATCCCAGGGTTGCCATCCTGTCGACCAGCCGGGTCAGGCGATCCACTTCCGTTCGGATAATATCGGTCATCGCCGCATCCCTGCCTTCGGCCCGGCGCGCTAACATCTGGCTTGCGCCCTTTATCGCGGCGAGCGGGTTTTTGATTTCATGCGCCAGAACTGCCGCAGTTTGCAACGATGCTTGCGTGCGGTGTTCGGAATCCTGCCAGACATGTCCCGCATCCGAAAACGTCACCACACGGCCCCGCGAATGGATGCGATCGTCATCCAGCGGCGTCACCGTTATGTTTGCCAGGGTCTGCCGCTGCGCGACCGTAACCGGTATGCGCCGAACGGTAATGCCTTCTTCGGAATGGCTCATCCGTTCGATGACAAGTTCATCGTCCAACTGCATGAGATCGAAAAAGAAACGCCCGTGTAAGCGAAACGCGCTTTCCTGGAGATAGCTTTCAGCAGCGGCGTTCGCCTGACGAATACGCATCGCATCGTCCAGCAGGACGATACCGAAGATCATGCTGCTCAGTTGAACATCGGCCGATGGTGGTGCGAACGCCGGCCATTCCATAGCCGTCACGGTAATCAGGCCGCGCGACGGTGCATGAACGGTGCGTAGAATTGTTCCAGCTCGCCCATGACTTCGTCCGGGTCGTCGATGAAATTCACATGGTTCCGAAAATCCGCCGAACCGTGCATGCCCTTCGTGTACCATCCCAGATGTTTGCGGGCGACTTTGCTACCGATATCGCGACCGTAATGATCAAGCATCGCGCGATAATGTTCGATCAGAACGGCGAACTGTTCGTCGAAACTGGGACTGGCCAGCCTCTCCCCGGTGCGAAGCCAATGCATGACCTGGCCAAGCAACCACGGCTTTCCATAAGCGCCCCGCCCGATCATGATGCCGTCAGCACCCGATTGTTCGAGCGCCTGCGCGGCGTCTTCCAGCGTGCAGATGTCTCCGTTGGCGATAACCGGAACCGACACGGCCTCTTTCACCGATCTTATGAAGCGCCAATCCGCATCGCCCTTGTACATCTGACATCGCGTTCGCCCGTGCACCGTAATCAGCTTCGCGCCCAGATCTTCGGCGATATGCGCCAGTTCCGGCGCATTCAGCGAATGATGGTCCCACCCCATCCGCATCTTTACGGTGACAGGAACGTCGACCGCCTTCACGGTCGCTTCGATCAAGCTGGCGGCCAGCGGCAGGTCGCGCATCAGCGCGCTGCCGGCATCGCCATTGACCACTTTTTTGACCGGGCAACCCATGTTGATGTCGATGATTGCCGCCCCGCGATCGGCGTTCAGCTTCGCCGCTTCCGCCATTTCGACCGGCGAACATCCCGCCAGTTGCAGCGACACCGGCTCTTCAACCGCCGCCCACGCCGCCTTCTGCAAAGACTGGCGGGTCTCGCGGATCATGGCCGGGCTTGCGATCATCTCGGTGACGTTGAGGCCGGACCCATATCGCCTGACGAGCGTGCGGAACGGCATGTCCGTCACCCCCGTCATCGGGGCCAGCACTACCGGGCAATCGATGGTTACCGGCCCGATCGCGATCGGTTTCAACTGTGGCGGAACGGGGGTAATGGTCATAGCTTCAACAAAACCGGTCGGAAAAAATGCTGCCTAAATTATAGGCAGCGCATAGTGGATTGCCTGGATTGTCGCAAGCGAGTAGCGCCGTGCCATGTCGCAGAACGCAGCCCACCCCGCTTTTGCCGCAATCGTAGTTGCAGCCGGGAGCGGCCAGCGTGCGGGGCAGTCGCTGCCCAAACAGTTCGTGCCATGGCGAGGAATGCCGGTTCTTCGACACAGCGTTCAGGCTTTGCACGATGCCGGCGCGCGTCCCATCATCGTCGCCATTCCTGATGGTTACGATGAGCATGCGACTGAGGCAGTGCGGGACATTGACGATGTTCATCTGGTGGTCGGGGGCGCAACCCGCCAAAGCTCGGTTCGCATCGGACTGCAGGAATTGGCATCCGATCCGCCGGAAATCGTGTTGATCCACGATGCTGCGCGCCCGGATTTGCCGGCGCAGGTTATTTCGCGAATATTGGTTGCCGCTCAGGAGTTCGGCGGCGCGATACCCGTGCTTCCCGTGATCGATAGTCTCGCGGTGATCGACGGCAACGATATGACCGAACCGAGTGCGCGTGATACCATGCGCCGGGTTCAGACGCCGCAGGGTTTTCGCTATGCCGATATCGTAAGCGCGCATGACGATTGGAAGAGCGGCATCGATGCTGGCGACGACGCGCAGATCCTCCATGCCGCCGGTGGCCGCGTTCGCGTGGTGGATGGCGACGAACGGTTGAAGAAGCTGACCTACGAAACTGATTTTACGATGAAAAATACTTCACCAACATCCGGACCGGCTGCCATCCGCACCGGCTTGGGATATGACGTGCATCGCTTGGCAACGGGTGAGGAGTTATGGTTGTGCGGCCTTCGCATCGAACACGATTTCGGGCTGGTCGGTCACAGCGATGCCGACGTCGTGTTGCATGCGGTGGTGGATGCGCTCCTCGGCGCGGTCGGTGCAGGCGATATCGGCGACCATTTCCCGCCGAGTGACGACCGGTGGCGTGGCGCGACATCGGCTTTGTTCGTCGAACATGCGGCAACGCTGGTGGAACGAGCCGGCTATCACATTGCAAATGTGGACTGTACGATCATCTGCGAAGCCCCGAAGATCGGTCCGCACCGGACGGCCATGCGTCAGAAGCTGTCGCAACTGTTGCAAATAACTATCGGCCAGGTCAGTGTAAAAGCGACGACGACCGAAGGTTTGGGTTTCACCGGCCGTCGTGAAGGAATTGCAGCCCAGGCGATTGCCACGGTTGCTGCAAACTGCGCCCTCAAATGACGATACAAGATGGCCATGACAGCTTGTTGCCGGGCGAAATCGTCGCGCTCGCCAGGCGGGTTATCTCCGAAAACCGCGATATCGGCCGCACGGTCGCGCTGGCCGAAAGTTGCACCGGGGGGCTGGTCGCCGCGGCGCTGACCGAAATTGCCGGATCGTCCGCCGTGCTCGATCGCGGTTTCGTCACCTATTCGAACGACGCCAAGATGGACAGCCTCGGCGTATCGGGTGAAATTATCGAAACGTTCGGGGCCGTGTCGATCGCGTGCGCTTGGGCGATGGCGCAAGGCGCGCTGCGCGTCAGTGGCGCGGACATTGCGGTTGCCATCAGCGGCGTGGCAGGCCCGGGCGGCGGGACCGAACTGAAGCCGGTAGGAACAGTGGTATTTTCCCGCGCAATTCGGGGGCAGGAGGGTGACTGCGAAGGGGAGTTGAAGCAGTTCGGCCGCACCCTCGACCGTGCCGAGATCCGCCGTCAGGCAACGATTTGCGCGCTGGAACTGCTACTGCCGTAAAGCGCGTGGGCACGCTCTTCGAATGCTGCCATCATCTTGCGAAAGGCGCGGTCGAAATACTGCCCTGCCAACGCTTCGAAGACCCGGTTCTTGAATGTGAAATCGACGCAGAAATCGATTTCGCATCCGCCCGATACTGGGCGGAATGCCCAGCGATTGTCCAAATCTTTCAAAGGACCGTCGATATATTGAACGCGAAGAATGCCCGGACGGTCCTTCGCCACTTTCGATGTGAACCGTTCGCGCAAGGATTTGAAACCGACCAGCATGTCCGCGACCATCTCGGTATCGCTGTCGGATCGAACCCGTGTCGCAACGACCCACGGTAGAAATTCAGGGTAACGTTTCACATCCGCGACCAGATCGAACATCTGTTCACAAGTGTATGGCAGAGAACGGCTTTCAGTGATACCGGGCATGGCTCAGACAGCTTTTGTCGCAATTTTCGCCAGTTTTGCTTCACGCGCATCGCGCATCTTGGCGAAATCGTCGCCCGCATGATAGCTCGAACGGGTTAGGGGGCTGGACGCGACCTGCAAAAACCCCTTGGCACGGGCAATCGCGCCATACGCATCGAAAGTCTTGGGTGGAACGAAATCCATAACGGTGGTGTGCTTGGGGGTCGGTTGCAAATATTGGCCCATCGTCATGAAATCGATGTCTGCCGATCGCATGTCGTCCATCACTTGATGGACTTCCAGACGCTGTTCCCCCAATCCCAGCATGATGCCGGATTTGGTAAAGATCATCGGATCGTGGGATTTCACTTCTTCCAGCAATCGCAAAGAGGAGTAGTAACGCGCGCCGGGCCTAATCGTCGGATAAAGGCGTGGCACAGTTTCGAGGTTATGGTTGTAAACGTCTGGCCCGGCTTCACAAATCGCTTCGACGGCGGCGCGCATCTTGCCTCGGAAATCGGGTGTCAATATCTCGATCGTGGTGTCCGGCGTTTCGCGGCGCAGCGCATGTATTACCTTAACAAACTGCCCCGCCCCGCCATCGGGAAGATCGTCCCGATCGACAGAAGTGATGACGATATGTTGCAGGCCCAGCTTGGCGGCGGCAGCGGCGGTATGATCCGGTTCCAATGGATCGACCAGCCGCGGCATACCGGTCTTGACGTTGCAGAATGCACACGCCCTCGTGCACACGTCGCCCAGGATCATGACGGTCGCATGCTTTTTGGTCCAGCATTCGCCGATGTTCGGGCATGCAGCCTCTTCACACACGGTATTGAGGTTCAGTTCCCGCATCAATTTGCGGGTCTGGTGATAATTTTTGCTGACAGGCGCTTTTACCCGGATCCAGTCCGGTTTGCGCTGCCGTGCGGGGCGCGATGCCTGTTCCGTCGATGTTACCATAAGCTGAAACTAGCGACGAGCGGACCGCGCTTCAATAGCGAGGACCGCGCGATTGCCACAATAGCTGACGAATATCCCCGATGGCGATCACGGGCACGATTGCAGGCTCGCCAGGTATCGCGCATACGGTACAGGCAATGCTGCTGGAAACGCTGACATCCCCTGTGGTTCTGTTCTTCGTTCTGGGGTTCTTTGCGGCCGCCGTGAAATCGGACCTCGCAATACCCGATGCCATCGGCAAGGCGCTGTCGATCTATTTGATGGCCGCCATCGGGCTAAAGGGCGGCGTCGAGCTTGCTCAGACCGGCCTCACGCAAACGGTCCTTCTTGCCGCGTTGGCGGGCGTGGCGTTGTCCTTCATCGTTCCTTTGGCCGTGTTCGCGGTGTTGCGGCTGTTGAATCAGGACGCGATCAACGCTGGCTCGATTGCTGCCCATTATGGATCGGTCAGTGTGGTGACATTCGTGACGGCCGTGGAATTGCTTCGCGGTTCGGGTCTGGAAAGCAGCGGTTACATGGTTGCGGTAATGGCGCTGATGGAAACGCCGGCGATCATTTCGGGTCTGTTCCTCGCGCGCAAGTTCGGGTCCGTCGCTGACGAAACGAGCGGTTCGGGCCGGTCCATGATGCATGAAGTGCTGACCAACGCTTCCGTCATGCTGTTGATGGGCGCATTCGTGGTCGGTTGGGTCGTGGGTCCAACCGGTTACGGTCCCATCAGCCCGTTTTTCACTGCCGGTTTTACCGGCGTGTTGTGCATTTTCCTGCTGGATATGGGACTGGTGGCCGCACGGCGTCTGTTCGAAAGCCGCGCATTGACGCTGCCATTGGTGGCGGTCGCAATATTCTTTCCCGTCGTGAACGGCGCGATCGGTGTCGTTCTGGGATCGTTGCTGGGACTGAACGTCGCCGATGCCGCGATTTTGGGAGTGTTGGGGGCAAGCGCGTCATACATCGCGGTTCCGGCGGCAATGCGATTGTCTTTGCCGACGGCCAATCCTGGAATATCGCTTGCCATGTCGCTGGGAGTGACGTTCCCCTTCAACATCATCGTCGGCATTCCCCTATTCGCGGCAATCGCAAGGGTTTTGGGATAGACTATGGTCGAAACGGTCACTCGCAAACGAATAGAAATCCTGGTCGATACGGCGTTGTTGCCTCGTGTGATCGAGATGATCGAAAGCGCGGATATATCGGGCTACAGCATCGTTCGCGTTGCATCGGGCGGATCGCGAGCAGGCGGTAAATGGCGCACCGACGATCTGACCGGCGCATCAGCGAAATCGTTGGTAATAGCCCTCGCACCCGAAGTGAAAACTCAAAACCTGTTAACCAGGATAGAACCTTTGCTGACGTTGCAGGGTATGCTGCTGACGGTCGGTGAAGTCGAGGTTATCCGCGGCGAACGTTTTTAATGCCCGAATTCGCGCAGCTCCTCGAAGGGTATCGGCGCTTTCGTAACAAAGCCTATCACGAACAGCGCGACCGATATGGTGAACTGGTTGAACACGGGCAGTCGCCCAAGCTGATGGTGATTGCCTGTTCCGACAGCCGCGTCGATCCAGCGTTGATATTCGATGTCGATCCGGGCGAGATATTCGTCGTGCGTAATGTGGCCGCGCTGGTCCCGCCGTTCGAAACGACGCCTGGCTATCACGGGGTATCGGCGGCACTGGAGTTTGCAGTCCAGGTTTTGAACGTCCGCCAGATCGTCGTTCTCGGGCACGGTCGTTGCGGTGGTTGTAAAGCAGCACTGACACGGGAAATGGTCGGTGCGAAGCCGGGGCACGGTGGGTTCGTGGCGAACTGGATTAGCTTGCTGGACGGTGCGCGAAACGAGATCGTGGGCGCACACGGAATGACTGGGCGAAATGCCGAATTGGCGATGGAACATGCCGCCGTTCGGGTCAGCATCGACAATCTACGGTCGTTCTCTTGCGTAACGGAGCGTGAGCAATCGGGCGAACTGACTTTGCGCGGTGCGTTTTTTGCGATTGCGGACGGCAATTTGCATGTACTGGATGAAACTACGGATGCATTCCATCCGGTGTCGTATTGAAGAAACGCGTTCGGTCGGAGCGAGGTAAGTGCTCCGCCCCGACCGAACAATAAGTTCCAGATCGATTACGATGTAGCGTTGTTCGCCGAACTAACTGTGGCGTAGGCCGCCCACAGATCCGCAATGGGTTTTCGTTTGCCGGAAACCTGCGCCAGCGTGGCGTTGGCTTCACCAAACTTACCCAGATTGACTTGGGCGATGCCGAGGCGGGTCAGGGCCATGTCGCGATCGACACCGGGCATTGCGATCGCCTTGGTGAAGAACTCCTCCGCCTTGGCGTACTCGCCGTAACTGAGGAATGTATTGCCAGCCGCGACGACCGTTCCGAGGTTCGCGTCGGAGTTGCGAGCATCGCGTTCGAGGGCGGGCAGTTCGGTGCGATCTTCGGCGATACGCTTGGACGCCGTGCCCCGCGCTTCGTTCAGATACTGGTCGGAGGTGGTCAGCACACCTGCGGTGACCCCATCGTCGATCAAGCTCTGCACTTCCAACGGAAGTTTACGCGCATCGGCGGATTCGACGTATTCGTAATATTGCGCCTTGGTCCGCAGCGTGTTGGTTTCGCGCGCCAGGCGAAGCAGATCCAATACCGCCGGAACGTCGTAGCCGCCCTGGTTCAGCGCAATGCCGACCGCATCGCCCCAACTTGTTTCGGACGGATATTGCGTGACGTAATAAACCGCATATTTCTGAGCCCGGTCGCCCAGATCGTTGTTGTAGGCCTTGCTGAGGCCGCGTTTGATCCATTCTTCGCTAACCGGTTCCCCCGCATCCATTTTCGCTTTGATAATGCCGTCGAGATAGTCCAGCCCCTGGGCGTCGGCCCCTTCCCCGAAATAGCTTTCGGCGATCAGGATTTCAGGATCGTTTTCCCGCTGCCCCAACGCGATGGAGCGTTCGATGTAATCGCGGCTGCGCGCATAATCCTTGCGCTGGAAAGCGATCTGCCCTGCCTGAAAATTGAACTGAGCCACCTTGTCTGCGGGAACCTTGCCGCTCGCGATCATTCCTTCCACCCCGCGAAATTGAAGGTCGATATCCTGAGCGCGCTGACCGACGGAGTAGGTCAAGCTGCCGAGCGCGAATTTGTCGTCCGCTGTGGAACTCACCGCTTCCAGACCGGGCAATGCTGCGCGCAAGGCGGCAACGTCGGCATCGGGCGCGGCCGCGATTTCGGCAACCGGCTGATAGGCGGCAACGAATTCCTTGGAATAATCCTGCTTGGGCGCCTTTTCTTCCTTATCCTTCTTACGCTGGGCGCTGGCGGGCGAAGCCATGCCCGTGATACCGACGGCCGTCCCTGTGGCCAATGCAACGGCAAGAGCGAATTTCGATGTGGGTTTGAATGAGATACGCATGTGAACTTTCTCCCGAAAAGTCGGACGGCTTTACACCGTTCATGTTTGATCCGCCGTATGACAGTCGGCCGATCGTGTTGGATCGTTTCCTACGCATGGCGTCGTGAACGCACTTTGAACATTGGACCATACGATGGTGCGACAGAAGGTGGCGGTTTCAGTCAGATGTGGAAAAAGCGTTTCAAACCTCCATCCGTTCCCGGCCACAATTGGCGCTTTGTTGCTGGCTGGCGTATAGTCGGAAACTTCGCACCCAGTGTGCACCCCTAACTGAACGGCCCCGGACTTGAGCGACGATTTGGCAACCATCGACACCCCTTCTCCCCAAGGCGATTTCACGCGCATCGACATCGTGGAGGAGATGAAGACCAGCTACCTCGATTACGCGATGAGCGTCATCGTATCGCGCGCCCTGCCCGACGTTCGCGACGGGTTGAAACCGGTTCACCGCCGCATTCTGTTCGCCAGTCAGGAAGGCGGCTTCGTCGCCGGTCGTCCCTATCGCAAATCGGCGAAGATCGTCGGCGATGTGATGGGCAATTACCATCCGCACGGCGACAGTGCGATTTACGATGCGCTGGCCCGGATGACGCAGGACTGGTCCATGCGCGTGCCGCTGATCGACGGTCAGGGGAACTTCGGTTCGATGGACCCCGATCCGCCGGCGTCGATGCGCTATACCGAGGCGCGTCTGGCCAAGGTCGCGAATGCTCTGCTCGACGATCTCGACAAGGATACCGTCGATTTCGTCGATAATTACGACGGTTCCCGATCCGAACCGGCGGTTCTGCCGGCGCGTTATCCCAATCTGCTGGTCAATGGCGCGGGCGGGATCGCGGTGGGCATGGCGACGAACATTCCGCCGCACAATCTGGGCGAGGTGATCGATGGCTGTTTCGCCTATATGGATCGCCCAACGATCACATCCGAAGAATTGCACGAGATCATTCCCGGACCGGATTTTCCCACCGCACCGATCATTCTGGGTCAGTCGGGCGCCAAATCCGCTTACATGACCGGGCGCGGTTCGATCCTGCAACGATGCCGACACGAGATCGAGACGCGGCGCGGCGATCGCGAAAGCATCGTCCTGACCTCCATGCCGTATCAGGTCGGAAAATCCGGGCTGGTCGAAAAACTGGCCGAAGCTGCCAAGGAAAAGCGGATCGAGGGCGTGTCGGACATCCGCGACGAATCCAGTCGCAAGGGTGTGCGCGTCGTCATCGATCTGAAACGCGATGCCACGGCGGAAGTCGTGCTGAACCAGTTGTGGCGGCATACGCCCGCGCAATCGAGCTTTCCCGCCAACATGCTCGCCATTCGGGGCGGCCGCCCCGAAGTGCTGGCGCTGCGCGATTTCATCCAGGCGTTCATCACGTTCCGCGAAGAGGTCATCACCCGGCGTACGAAGTTCGAATTGAACAAGGCGCGCGACCGAGCCCATATCCTGCTGGGTCTGGTGGTCGCAGTGTCCAATATGGACGAAGTGGTCGCGATGATCCGCAGCGCGCCCAACCCCGCCGAAGCGCGCGCGAAACTGCTCGCACGCGAATGGCCGATCGGCGACATCGCGCAATATATCACTCTGGTCGAGGCGATCGAACCCAGCGTCGATCAGGAAGGCGGCACGTATCGCCTGTCCGAACGGCAAGTGAAAGCCATTCTCGATCTGCGGCTGCATCGTCTGACCGCATTGGGCCGGGACGAAATCGGCGACGAGCTGAAAACGCTGGCCGTCGCGATCGAGGAATATCTGTCGATCCTGTCCGACCGGGTGAAGTTGTACGGTGTCATGCGCGCCGAATTGCAGGAAATTCGCGACGGCTACGCCACGCCGCGCGTGTCGGAAATCGCGCCTGCATGGGATGGGCTGGACGACGAAGATCTGATCGAGCGTGACGAGATGGTCGTGACCGTAACCCTGGATGGATACATCAAACGCACCCCCCTATCCACTTTCCGCGCGCAACATCGCGGCGGCAAGGGGCGCGCCGGCATGGCGACGAAGGAGGAAGATGCGGTCAGCGAAATGTTCGTGACCAGCACGCACAATCCGGTGCTGTTCTTCTCCACTGCGGGGAAGGTTTACCGGTTGAAGGTCTGGAAACTGCCGGAAGGTGGCCCGACCACGCGCGGTCGGCCGATCGTCAATCTGCTGCCATCGCTGGAAGACGGCGAAACGATCCGCACCGTCCTGCCCCTGCCCGAAGACGAGGACAGTTGGGGAGCGTTGACGGTGGTGTTCGCAACCGCGCGAGGCAACGTCCGGCGCAACAATATGGACGCATTCGCGCGCATTCCGTCCAACGGTAAATTCGCCATGCGGTTCGATGACGACAGCGCGGACCATCTGATCGGTGTCGCTTTGCTGGAAGCGGGCGACGATGTGCTGCTCGCCACCAAAATGGGCAAAGCGATCCGCTTCAGCGGCGAGGATGTACGCGAATTCGTGTCCCGCACATCGACCGGCGTGCGCGGCATGAAGTTCAAGGAGGCCGATGACGAAGTCGTTTCGCTATCCATTCTGCACGGCGGCGGCGCCAGTGCGGAAAGCCGCGACGCTTATCTGAAGGTCGCGCCGTGGAAGAACGATGACGGGGCCGACCTGTCCGAAGACCATGCGCGTATGGCCGACGACGAACAGTTCATCCTGACCGTCTGCGCCAACGGTTACGGCAAATTGTCCAGCGCTTACGAATATCGCCAGGCCGGGCGCGGCGGCATGGGCATCACCAATATCGACAATATCGAACGCAACGGGCCGGTCGTGGCCAGCTTTACGGTCGTCAAAACCGATCAGCTGATGCTCGTAACCGATCAGGCGAAATTGATCCGCATCGGCCTCGACACCGTGCGCGTGATCGGGCGCGCCAGTTCCGGGGTGCGGTTGTTCAACGTCGATGACAAGGAACAGATCGTCGGCGTCGCGCGGCTGGACGACGATGAAACGCCTGAAACCGAAGCGGAAGAGGCCATCGTAGAGGAGATGGTGGCACGCGATACGGAAGAAACCACGCCGCATACGACGCCGCATTCGGACGACGATATTGCGGATGGCGATATTGCGGGCGGGAATGCCGAATGAAGGTTAGGGCTGGTTCGCTTGCCATCGGCGCAGGGTTTGCACCAGCCCGGTCACGATCAGGAATTGGCCGGTGACGTAGATCGGCCAGACCAACGCCGATAATTCGGTATTGGGATCCGATCTGCCGACCGCGTGAAACAGGATCATGTCCGATATCACGAACAGGATCGCCCCCGCCCCGACACGGTAACGCGGGAAACGGCTAAGCCATGCGCTCGCCGCCATTGCGCCGAGGATGACGGCATAGATCGTCAATCGGTAGTCGTGGGTGATGAACCAGGCGATCGAGGGTGTGACGGCCAGCAACGCAATTGCCGCGCCGCGCTGGCTGCCGGTCGGCGACTGTCGCGCGTTTCGCCGATAGAACACAATGGCGACGGCGTGGCTCAATGCGAATGCCGCTCCGCCCCACACGATGCTGAGTTCGATGACGGCATCGCCGACGGCGCTGAACGCCATCATTACAGTCACATAGACGAACGCATTGTCGCGCATGGTCGGCGATGACGCCCCGCCATTTCGCCAGCGCCAGGCATAGAGCGCAAAGAAGCTGCAGACCGAACCTTTCAGCACGATTGCCGCCAGCCCCGGCAACATCAGCTGATCGCGAAAAAGATAGGCAAGCGCGGCGACGATACCGAGCGACAGCCAGGGACGGCGATCGGTCAGGGACGTGTGGGCCGTCGCTGCGGTCATGAAGGGAGCGAGAACGAATGGTGGCAAAGCATAGGTATCGCCTATCGCGCTTTTGATTGTCGGACCGCAAGGGGTTTTGCTAGGCATGCGCATGGCTTCATTCCAACATCAGGTTCACATTATCGGCGGCGGCCTGGCGGGCAGCGAGGCGGCATGGCAATTGGCGCGGCGCGGCATCAAGGTCCGCCTGTCCGAAATGCGTGGCGGCGATGCGGCATCGGGCGGGGAAATGACGGCGGCGCATCAGTCGGATGGGCTGGCCGAACTGGTCTGTTCCAACTCCTTCCGTTCGGACGACGACGAACGCAATGCCGTCGGCTTGATGCATCACGAAATGCGGCAGCTGGATTCCGTTGTGATGCGCGCGGGCGAAGTCGCGCGCGTGCCGGCCGGTTCCGCGATGGCGGTCGATCGCGAGGTGTTCTCGCGCGAAGTCGAACGATTGCTTGGTGAAAACCCGAACGTTCTGGTCGTGCGCGAAAAAATCGATCGCCTGCCCGATCATGGTCCGACGATCGTTGCCACCGGTCCGTTGACTGCAGCGGCGCTGGCCGAAAGCATCGGGCGCGCGACGGGGGAGGACAGTTTGGCATTCTTCGACGCGATCGCGCCCATCGTCCACCACGACAGCATCGACATGGACATCGCCTGGAAAGCCTCGCGCTGGGACAAGGGGTCCGGCGTAGAAGGCGATGGCAGGGATTACATCAACTGCCCGATGACGAAGGAGCAATATGCCGATTTTCACGCCGGTCTGATGGATGGCGAGAAAACCAGCTTCAAGGAATGGGAGGAGAACACCCCCTATTTCGAAGGGTGTATGCCGATCGAAGTCATGGCCGCGCGCGGGTTCGACACGTTGCGGTACGGGCCGATGAAGCCCGTCGGCCTCGACAATCCGCATGCGGCAACACCGGAGTTTCCCGCCGGGCGCTGGGCCCATGCGGTGGTCCAGTTGCGGCAGGACAACAAGCTTGGCACGCTGTGGAACATGGTCGGGTTCCAGACCAAGCTGAAACACGGCGCGCAGGTTGAATTGTTCCGCACGATCCCAGGCCTGGAAAACGCCGAGTTTGCGCGGCTGGGCGGCTTGCATCGCAACACTTTTTTGAACGCGCCCATTCTCCTCGACCGGCAGCTGCGCCTCAAACGTGCGCCTCATATCCGCTTTGCCGGGCAAATTACCGGTTGTGAAGGGTATGTCGAAAGCGCCGCGATCGGGCTGATGGCGGGGATGATGACGGCGGCGGAACTGTCCGATCGGGCGTGGCGATCGCCCCCGGCGACAACGGCGATCGGGGCGTTGTTGACCCACATCACCGGCGATGCGGATGCCGAAACCTATCAACCGATGAACATCAATTTTGGCCTGTTTCCACCATTGCACGATGTCGGCAAGAAACAGCGCAAGGAAGCCTATACAAGCCGCGCCAAGGTGGAAATGGCGGATTGGGCGCGCGTCGAAGAACCCATCCCAGCCTGACGATCAACAGCGGCAGGCCGGTTTTGCCCGGCGCTTGGGCCGCGTCGTGGCGAATTCCGCCGGGGTCAGCTTACGGTCGCGATTGCCGTCCGCCGTATCGAACTTGCTTGCCGTCGCCACCGCCCATTCTTCGAACGACAACAGATTGTTGCCATCGACGTCCAGCTTGCGAAAAGCCTTGGTACGGGTCGATAGCATTTCGTTGCGCGTGATGATGCGATCGCGGTTGCGGTCGTAACGAAAGAAGCGCCGCTCCTCTTTGTTCAGCTCGGTCGCTTCGGGTGGCGCGGGGCCGCGCATGGCGGGATCGGGCGCGTCGGGTAGATCCGGTTCGTCCGACGGTTTGGCGGTTTCTTCGACGACCGGCGGCGGGGCGGCTTCTTCCACCTGAGCGCGGCCCTGCCACCAGAACATGGCGACGCCCATCAGCAGCAGAGTCAGGAACGACCCCAAGATCAACCTGTTCATACCCATTGCCTATCGCCCCAAAAGTCCCAATCGCAATGCCGCCGCGACGCTACCCCGGCTGCCGACCAGTTCCGGTTCCTTCATGCGATATTTGCGTATGGCGAGGCCGTAAAGCACATAAAGCGGGCGCATCGTCCTGGGCAGTTTCACTCGCGCCGACGGTATCGCGTCCACGATCAAACCGTCCAGCATCGCACGTTCGCCTTCGTCGGAAAGGCGCGACTGCAGATCGATCAGGCTCCAGACCCGGGCGGCGGTTCGCACATCGTCGTCGCAGCTTGGCTTTCCGGCCAAGCCGACGAACGCGGTCGCGCGCCCGCTGGCAAACCCACTGGCATCGTCTGCCTCCAAAGTTTTTTCCGCAAGCAATCCCTCCCATCCGTCGATCAGGGCGATCAAAGGCGACTCCGCCCCACCCCAAGTGTCGCCGAGCAGAGCCAACAGCGGATCGCCCGACGGCCGGTCCTCGCGCGGCAAGGTCAGCTGATCGCGCCACCAAGCCAGCCGCATTTGCACCAGCAACGGTTCGGTGGAATTCGACATGATCCGTGCGAACTTCGCATCCAACGCGAACAGAGCGAGCGTCGCGGGCCGATTGCGTTTCGGCGCGTAAGTCAGGGCCAGCCGCTGGGGCAACGGCAATTCTTCGATCAGTATGTTCACGGCGACCGGGTTTCCAGCGTCCGCCCGCCAGGGTCAACCGCAAACCACGCCCGACCCATACCATACCTAATTTCTTAACCATGTTCCTTCGCCGAAAACTTAAAACCCCGCGCGGTATGGCAATGTCTATGGTCCGTGATCGCCCCAACCTGCGCCGTAACCAGTTCGTGCGGCGCATGCGCCATTTTGCGCGCGACGGCAGCGGCAACACTCTGGCTTTGATCGCGGCAGGTATCATCCCCCTGGTGGCGATGGTCGGCAGCAGCGTCGACATGGGCCGCGGATATCTGGCGCAAAGCCGGTTGCAGCAGGCCTGCGATGCGGGCGTGCTGGCCGCACGCAAACGGTTGGGCACGCAAGTCGCCTTGGGTGGCGCCGTTCCGGCAAAAGTCGCCGAAACCGGCCAGCGGTTCTTCAATATCAATTATCGAAACGGTGCATACGGTTCCGAAGAACGGGATTTCGTGATGACGCTGCAGGCCGATTACACGATGGCGGGCGATGCGCGCGTGACGTTGCCGACCGCGATCATGAATGTCTTCGGGTTCGACGAAATCGATATTACGGTCGATTGCGCGGCGCAGATCAATGCATCGAACACGGATATCATGATGGTGCTCGACACAACAGGGTCGATGCTGGAGATCAATCCGGGCGATACGATCGACCGGATGACCGCGATGCGCTCCACGATCCGGCAGTTCCACGCCCAATTGCAAGGCGCCGTGTCCAGCGACACCCGGCTTCGCTTCGGCTTCGTTCCATACTCCACGAACGTCAATGTTGGGGCGTTGCTGGAAGACGACTGGGTGGTGGACGAATGGGCCTACCAATCTCGCGAACGCGAAAAGGTGGGCAAGGAACAGAGCACCAGAACCTATAGCCGGAATTGGCAATATGTGTCGGGCACGGCGTTCGAGGCAAACGAGATCAGGACGTATCCGGCCACGGAAAACGAGCGCGAAAAGGGGGGCGGCAAGGGAAAGGACCGGGAAGGTCCGAAACGAAGCAACAAAGGTACGTCCTACTCATGCGACGAGGTTCTGCCCGATGGCGGCTACACAGAAACATGGGCGTTACTCTCATCTGCGGAATACCCGTTCGTCGGCCCGCCACAGGGCACGCAGAAGGTCGATCAAAAACAGCGGACCCGCAACAAGACGAACCATTGGGTGAAGCTGGAGGACGACACTTGCCGCGTTTTCAGCCAGCGTTTCATCGACGAAGTCTATACGTTCGAAGAAGTGACCGAACCGGTCGAACGCGAAGTCTTCAAGTGGAATTACGATCAGCATGACCGCGACGTGCGCGATTGGCGCGCCGAAACCTGGGGCTGTATCGAAGAACGCGATACATATCAGATTACGGATTTCGAAAACGTCAATCTGGGCAAGGCGCTGGACCTCGACCTGGATCGCATTCCCGACCGTTCCGACAAGACGAAATGGCGGCCCATGTATGAAGAAATCATATATGCGCGCGCCATTCTGGACAGCGACGGCAGCGGTGCGTTCGACACGAAGAAGGACAAGACGGACAAGCTCTACACTCGGCCATACGATCTCAACCTGACCTCCTGCCCGTCGCCCGCGCGCAAGCTCGCGCCGATCACCACGGACGAACTGGACGAATACCTGAATTCGCTGGAGGCACGCGGTCAGACGTATCACGATATCGGTATGATCTGGGGTGGCCGGCTGATGTCGCCGAAGGGACTATTCGCATCGGAAAACGCCGATCTGTCGCCTGCTCAACCGACCGCACGGCATCTGATCTACCTCACGGATGGCGTCACGGCACCGCTCGAACTCAGCTATTCGAGTTACGGGCTGGAGCCGCTGGACGAACGCCGCTGGGCCGAAGGGTCCGCCATGTCGCTGACGCAGACGGTAGAGGCACGCTTCGCCTTCACCTGCGACGAGGTGAAGAAACGCAACATTACCATCTGGGTCGTCGGTTTTGGAACCAGCCTGAACCCGGTGTTCCAGAAATGCGCCGGTGAAGGGCGCTATTTCGAAGCGGCCGATTCCGATCAGTTGAACTCCGCATTCGCGAAGATCGCTTCTTCGCTGGCGGAATTGCGAGTGGTGCGATGAACCGTCCGATCGATCGCGAGCGGTTTGCCGAGGATGAAGCGGGCGCGACTTTGGTGGAGTTCGCGCTGCTCGCCCCCGCCCTGATCGCGTTGCTGCTCGGCCTGTTCGACCTTGGCTTCAACATGTACACGAAAACGCAGCTGGAGGGGGCCATTCAGGACGCCGCCCGGTCCAGCACGATCGAAGATGCCGCTGCCAACAAAAATCAGATCGACGGCAAGGTAGCGGCAGCCGTGCAGCGTATCGCCGGCAATGCGACCGTCACATTCGATCGCCGCGCCTATCGCAATTTCAGTGAAATCGACCAGCTGGAAAACTTTACCGATATCAACGACAATGGCCGGTGCGATCAGGGCGAACCGTTCGAAGACACCAATGCCAGCGGAACATGGGATCGCGATCGGGGCATCAACAGCACCGGCGGATCGCGCGATGCGGTGTTGTACACGGTCAACGTATCCTACCCCCGCGCCTTTCCCGTCGGCGGCCTGTTGGGATTGCCCGACACGCAAACCGTTGAATCCGTTACCGTCCTTCGAAATCAGCCTTATGGACTGCAGCGGACCGGCGCAGTGTTGAATTGCGTATGACGCGCACCGGAACCTTGTCGCGCATGTTGCGCCGACTGGCGACGGCGCGGTCGGGCCTTGCCATGACCGAATTCGCTTTGGCCGCGCCCTTGTTTTTAAGCGCGGGAATGTGGGGTTTGGAAACTGCCAACTTGGCAGTGACGCAGATGGAAATCAGCCAGCTCGCCATTCATGTCGCGGATAACGGATCGCGTATCGGCGATACGTCGGTGCTGGAAAACCGCCGCATCTACGAAAACGACATCAACGATCTGCTGCTCGGCGCAGCCATTCAGGCGGGGGGGCGGATTGCTTTGTTCGAACATGGCCGGGTCATCGTCAGCAGCCTGGAAGTGGTGCCGGGAACCGACGATCAGCAATATATCCATTGGCAGCGATGCGGCGGGAAACGGGAACACGTTTCGAGCTATGGCGAGGAAGGGGACGGTCGATCCATCGGTCTCGATGGGATGGGGCCAGCGGGGGAGAAGGTGTACGCTTTCGATGACGAGGCGGTGATCTTCGTGGAATTGTCCTACACCTATCAACCGCTCATTAGCGAACTGTTCACCCCGGTGCGTGAAATGAGCGCGACGGCGGCGTTCAACGTGCGCGACAGCCGCGATCTGTCGGAGATCTATCAGCGCGACCGGTCACGGCCGGATCCGGTTGCGAAATGCAGCGCTTACGACAACCCTTACACCGTGCCCGGCTGACTACCGATAGCAGACCTTGCGCGCTGCGGCGACGATCGCATCGGTATCGAGCAGTGCCAGCTTTTCCAGATTGGCTGCATAGGGCAAAGGAACGTCGGCGTTGCAAATGCGCATAACCGGCGCGTCCAGATCGTCGAACCCCTCTTCCATGCACAGGGCAACGATTTCCGATGCGATCGAACAGGTCGGCCAGCCTTCTTCCGCAACGACGACGCGGTTCGTTTTTGCAAGGCTTTGCAACACCGCCTCCCGGTCGAGCGGGCGCAAAGTGCGAAGGTCGATGACTTCTGCGTCGATGCCGTTCTCCGCCAGTTTTTCGGCAGCTTCCAGCGATAGGCCGACACCGATGGAATAGGATACGATGGTGACGTCGCTGCCTTCGCGCATGATGCGGGCCTTGCCGATGGGCAGGACGTGATCGTCAAGTTCCGGCAATTCGAAACTGCGCCCGTAAACCAGTTCGTTCTCCAAAAATACGACCGGATCTTCGCAGCGAATGGCCGCTTTCAACAAACCTTTCGCATCGGCGCTGTCATAGGGGGCGATGACGATCAGGCCGGGTACGCTGGCATACCACGGGCCGAAGTTCTGGCTGTGCTGCGCGCCGACCCGGCTGGCCGCACCGTTGGGGCCACGAAACACGATCGGGCAGCGCATCTGGCCACCCGACATGTAATTCGTTTTCGCCGCCGAGTTGATGATGTGGTCGATCGCCTGCAGCGCGAAATTGAACGTCATGAACTCCACGATCGGCCGCAGCCCGCCCATTGCCGCGCCTGCGCCGATGCCCGCGAAACCATATTCGGTGATGGGCGTATCGATCACACGCTTGGGACCGAATTCGTCCAGCAACCCCTGCGTAACCTTATAGGCACCCTGATATTCGGCGACCTCTTCGCCCATGACGAAGACGGCATCGTCGCGGCGCATTTCTTCCGCCATCGCATCGCGCAGCGCCTCCCGCACGGTGACGGTGGCCATATTGGTGCCGTGCGGAATGGCGGGATCGGCAACGCCTTTCGCGCGGACGGGCTTGGTGATTTCCGCTTCGCTAGGTTCCCGCCCGACCTTTTCCCCTTCGCCGATCGGTTTGGCAGGTGCGGCATCCTTATCGGCAGGCGCGGCGTCCTCCTCCGCATCGCCTTGCAAAGTCGCGATAACCTTGCCCACCTTTACATTCTCGGTCCCTTCGGCGATGGCGATGCTGGCGATTACGCCGTCATCGATCGCTTCGAATTCCATCGTCGCCTTGTCGGTTTCGATTTCCGCCAGAATGTCACCCGGCGCGATGGTGTCGCCTTCCTTCACCAGCCACTTCGCCAGCGTGCCTTCTTCCATCGTCGGGGACAGCGCAGGCATTTTCAGTTCGACGGCCATGCTCAATACCCCTCGACCAGAATGTCGGTATAGAGTTCGGCGGGTTCGGGTTCCGGGCTGCTTTCCGCGAAATCCGCAGCTTCCGAAATGCGGGCGCGGATCGCCTTGTCGATGGCTTTCAGATCGTCTTCGGATTTGCCGCGTTCCAGCAGCAGCTTCTTGGCCGCTTCGATGGGATCATGGTGGTCGCGTTGTTCCTGCACTTCTTCTCGCGTGCGATATTTCGCGGGATCGGACATGGAATGCCCGCGATAGCGATAGGTGTTAAGTTCCATCAGAACCGGCCCGTTGCCGCCGCGAACATGGGCGAAGGCGATCTCCGCTGCGCGCCGTACTTGCAATACGTCCATGCCGTTGACGTCCATTCCCGGAATCCGGAACGCCGCCCCGCGCCGGTGAAATTCTGTTTCGGCGGAGCTGCGCTTCACCGCCGTTCCCATCGCGTAGCCGTTGTTTTCGATGACGAACACGATGGGCAGGTTCCACAGCGCCGCCATGTTGAACGTTTCGTAAACCTGCCCCTGATTGGCCGCGCCATCCCCGAAATAGGCAAGGCACAGCCCGCCATCTTCCCTGTACTGATGGGCCAACGCCAATCCGCCACCCAGCGCCACCTGTGCGCCGACGATGCCGTGCCCGCCATAAAACTTATGTTCGGTCGAAAACATGTGCATCGACCCGCCCTTCCCTTTCGAAATGCCCGCCTGTCGCCCGGTCAGTTCGGCCATGATAACCTTCGGGTCGATACCGTAGGCCAGCATATGGCCGTGATCGCGATAGCCGGTGATGACGCTGTCGGTATCGTTGTCGAGCGCGCTTTGCAGGCCGATGGCGACGGCTTCCTGCCCGATATAGAGATGGCAGAACCCGCCGATCAGGCCCAGACCGTACAACTGCCCGGCGCGTTCCTCGAACCGGCGGATCAGCAGCATCTGTTCGTAAAAATGCAGCAGCTGATCGTCGTCCGCATCGAACGCGCCGGCTTTCTCCAATTCCGCCTGCAACGATTTCAACGCAAAATTGTCATCGGTGGCGGCCGGTTTGGGATTGGCGGTGGGTTTCGATGGGGCGGCGTTTTTCCGTGGGTGTCTTGGCCAAGTTGGTTTCCTCGCACAGATAATTACGCCGCGTTCGTGTCGCGAATGGCTGTCGTCGGGGCTATTGGACCAATGGCGAAGGGGACGCAACGCGCCGCGCACCACACTTCCGCATTACTCTTCGAAAGTAATGACGATTTCGTCCGGGTGGACCACGTTCAGATTGCTGCGGAGCAATTCGCCGACCAGATCGGGGTCGGTGCGTTCCGGGTCCAACAGTTCGACGCGATTCCGCAATTCGGCGCGTTCTTCTTCCAAGCACCGCGATGCGCGCATTGCGTTCGTCGAGCAGTTGCAGGTTTTCGCTCCACGATAGCAAACCCGTCGGGCCCGCAATCGCGAACCCGCCCAGCACCATCAGCACCGCCAGCGCCACACCTTGCGATATTGTCTGGCGCGGCAAATCCATTGCGCCATTTCGGTTGGGGAAGAATGCCGATCCATTACACGATTACTAAAATCATAGTTAACGTGCCGGGACAAGCGATTTCTCAGTAGGATCGCGGCAGGTCCAGCACATGTTCGGCCAGATAGCTGAGGATCAGATTGGTCGAAATCGGCGCAACTGTGTAAAGGCGTGCCTCGCGGAATTTACGTTCGACGTCGTATTCTTCGGCAAAACCGAACCCGCCGAACGTCTGCACGCACATGTCGGCCGCAGCCCAGCTCGCCTCCGACGCCAGCATCTTGGCCATGTTCGCTTCCGCACCCGGATTGCCGCCCGTCCGCAAAGGCGCGCGCCGCATCGTACACCATCAGTTCGGCCGCGCGCATTTGCGCGTAACAGCGCGCGATGGGAAACTGCACGCCCTGGTTCGCCCCGATCGGCGCAGCCGAACACTTCACGCGATTTGGCATATCGGGTCGCCTGTTGCGATAAACCATTTGGCATCGCCGATACATTCTGCCCCGATCAGCACCCGTTCCGCATTCATGCCGGACAGGATGTAGCGAAAGCCCTCCCCCTCCTCGCCGATCAGCGCGCTGGCGGGGACGCGCATATCTTCGAAAAACACCTCGCACGACGAATGGTTCATCATTGTGCGGATGGGTTTGATGGTCATGCCGTTGCCGACCGCTTCACGCATATCGACGAGGAACAGCGACAGCCCTTGCGTCTTCTTCTCGCACCCGTCGCGCGGCGTCGTGCGGGCGAGCAACAGCATCAGGTCGGAATGTTCGGCCCTGCTGGTCCAGATCTTCTGCCCGTTCGACCACGTAATCATCGCCATCGCGCACTGCGCGGGTTTTGAGCGACAACGTATCGGTGCCGCTGGTCGGTTCGCTGACGCCGAATGCCTGCAACCGCAGTTCGCCGCGCGCGATGGCGGGGAGGTATTGCGCTTTCTGTTCGCGTCACTGCCGTAACGCAGGACGTGTTCATCACATACATCTGGGCGTGCGCCGCGCTGCCATTGCAGCCGCTTGCCTGAATTTCCTCCATGATGACGCAGGCTGCATGCAGGTCCAGCCCGCTGCCGCCATATTCCTCGGGTATCAAAGCCGCCAGAAAGCCTGCCTTCGTCAAAGCCTCACGAACTCGGTGGGATAGGCGCGCGCGGCATCTTTTTCCCGCCAATAGGCTCCTGGATAATCCGCGCACAATGCGCGCACGGATCTGCGAATATCCGCGATGGCGTCGCTGTCATGCATCGGCAAGTTGTCGTGCATGGTCGCTTGCTGTCACGAAAGCCGCATGATATGTCCACAATGTTGAACATGCCGCGCAAACTGGTTACAGATGAAACCATATTGCAGCGCCTTCAGGAGACACCCATGACCGTGCAGCCGACCAAAGATCTATTCGACAACCCCGCCGGTCTGGACGGCTTCGAATTCGTCGAATTCTGCGCGCCGGAAAAAGGGCAGCTGGAACCTGTGTTCCAGGCAATGGGATTTACCCATGTCGCAACGCATCGCAGCAAGGACGTGCAACTGTGGCGGCAGGGCGGCATCAATCTGATCGCCAATTACGAGCCGCGCAGCGCCGCATGGTTCTTCGCGCGCGAACACGGGCCGAGCGCATGCGGCATGGCGTTCCGGGTGAAGGATGCGGCAAAGGCATACGACCACCTGATCGCCAACGGTGCGGAACCTGTGGCGAACGAGCCGGGTCCGATGGAACTGCGTATTCCCGCCATTCGCGGTATCGGCGGCGCGATCCTGTATCTGGTCGATCGGTACGAGAACAAGACGAGCGACCGCGACCTGTCGATCTACGACATCGATTTCGAATATCTGCGATGGTGTCGAAACGCCATCCGGTCGGCGCCGGCTTCAACATCATCGATCATTTGACGCACAATGTTTACACCGGCCGGATGTCCTATTGGGCGGATTATTACGAACGGCTGTTCAATTTCCGCGAAATCCGGTTTTTCGACATCAAAGGCGAATATACCGGCCTGACGTCGAAAGCGCTGACCGCGCCCGACGGCAAGATCAAGATACCGCTCAACGAAGAAGGCGAAGGCGGCAAGGGCCAGATCGAGGAGTTCCTGCGCGAATTCAACGGCGAAGGCATTCAGCATATCGCGCTGATCTGCGACGATCTGACCGTCGCCTGGGATCGCCTCAAGGAATTCGGCGTGCCGTTCATGACCGCCCCGCCCCAGACCTATTACGAAATGCTCGACGAACGGCTGCCCGGCCACGGCGAAGACGCGCAGTGCGTTGCAGGTGCGCGGTATTCTGATGGACGGCACGATCGAGGATGGCCAGCCGCGTCTGCTGTTGCAGATATTTGCAGAAGCGCAGGTCGGTCCCGTGTTCTTCGAATTCATCCAGCGCAAAGGCGATGACGGTTTCGGCGAAGGGCAATTTCAAGGCGCTTGTTCGAAAGCATGGAACGCGACCAGATCAAGCGCGGCGCGCTGCAGGTTGAGGATCTGGCACGCGGCACCTGCACAATGAACGCGCATCCCGTCAAGCTGGGCGGCGTGCACCATGTCGCCTATCGCTGCAAGGATGCGAAAGAGACCGTCGAATGGTACGAACGCGTGCTGGGCATGGAATACACCTCCGCCTTTTCCGAAGACACCGTTCCGTCCACCGGCGAACACGATCCCTACATGCATGTCTTCATGGATGCTGGGAACAACAACATCCTGGCGTTCTTCGAATTGCCGACGCAAAAGGAGATGGGGCGCGATGCCAACACGCCGGCATGGGTGCAGCATCTCGCCTTCCGTGTCGGCGTCCGAAGATGAGCTGCTCGCCGCGAAGGAGCATATCGAGGCGGAAGGCATCGACGTGCTTGGCCCGACGCATCACGGCATCTTCAAATCCATTTATTTCTTCGATCCGAACGGCCACCGCGTTGAACTGGCGGCGGATATCGGTACGTGACGATCAATATGCGGAACTGAAACGGGTCGCGATGCCGATGCTGGACGAATGGAGCCGGACGAAAAAGGCGCCGCGTCACGCCGACTGGCTTCATTCCGCGAACAAATAACTTGCGGTGCCTGTCCCTGATCGCTGTAAGATGTAGTCGTCGCGAATATTGAGCGATGGACATACGAATGCAGGCAACGCACCTGCACCGATAGCTGCAGGATTGGGCGCCGTCGCACCGAAGGTCGATACTGTCGCAACGTTGCAGGGCACGCTCGAGTCGCATGATCGAAGGGTTGGTCGCTCACTGCCGACTCTGGCGATCGGGCTGCGTTATCCTGATCGTCACCTGGATCATCGCCCAGTTCGCGGTTCGCTTCGCCGATCTGCTTGACCGGCAAGACCGACATGCGGCCCAGCCTGAAACAACTTGCTCGATACGTTGGTGAAACTCGGCATCTGGTTGGTCGGGCTGATGGTTGCGGCGACGGTGATGATGCCCGGCCTCACGCCCGCCAGCCTGATTGCCGGACTGGGTATCGGCGCGGTCGCGATCGGTTTCGCCTTTCAGGATATCTTCGAAAACTTCCTGGCCGGCGTGCTGATCATGCTGCGCGAGAAAATGCGGATCGGCGACGTCATCGAATGCGAAGGGATCAAGCGGCAAGGTCGAACATATCACGCTTGCGCGAAACGCATGTTCGCAAACTGTCGGGCGAAATTACGCTGGTTCCCAACTCGATGCTGTTCAAAAACCCGGTCGAAATCCTGACCGACGATCCGATGCGCCGGCACGAAGTCGTCGTCGGCGTATCCTACGACACCGATCTGGACGATGCGGCGGCCGTCATACGCAAAGCGGTGGAAAGCGTCGATGTGGTGGACAAGGACAAGACCATCGATGTGTTCGCGGTGGAGTTCAATTCCAGCTCTGTCGATTTCAACGTCCGTTGGTGGGCAGGATCGACGCCGCGCAACATGTGGGAAAGCAAGGATCAGGTCGTCCGCGCCGTGAAACGCGCACTGGACGATGCCGGTATCGAAATTCCATTTCCCTATGTCACGCACACATTCAAGGAAGTGGTTCCCGTCGGCGATAAGGGCGATCTGGGCACAAGCTGACTTGCGCCCAATCCACTGCTGAAAATCATTTAACCGTTGGAGAGCGATCACTATGGAAATTCTGCAAACCCCTGCGGCTCGCTTTGCGAACATCCCCGATTATCCCTTCGCGGAAAACTGGATCGACATCGATCTTGGCAATGGGCATATCCGCCCGGCAGCATTATCTGGACGAAGGCGATCGGAACGCGCCGCCAGTGCTGTTGCTGCATGGGGAGCCGAGCTGGTCGTTCCTTTATCGCAAGATGATCCCGATCCTGGTGGATGCCGGCTTCCGCGTTCTTGCCCCCGATCTGATCGGCTTCGGCAAAAGCGACAAGCCCGACGATCCCGGCCTGTTCACTTATGCTCACCACGTTTCATGGTTGACCCAATGGCGCGATGCCGTGGTTCCCGAACCGGTCGCGTTGTTCTGTCAGGATTGGGGTGGCCTGCTTGGCCTGCGAATGGTGTCGGCCAACCCCGCCGGGTTCGCCTGCGTCGTGGCCAGCAACACTTTCATGCCTGTGGGCAGCACCCCCTCCGACGCGTTTCTGGCGTGGCAGCAATTTGCAAAATCATCGCCCGAATTTCATATCGGCGCATTGCTCGACCGTGCTTGCGAAACGAAACTGTCGCCCGAAGAGATCGCGGCTTACGATGCGCCTTTCCCCGATGAACCGTCGAAAGCCGCTGCGCGTGCCTTCCCGCAATTGGTCCCGACGTCCGAGGAAGATCCCGGCGCGATCGACAATATGGAGGCATGGAAATCGCTGTCGCAATTCGACAAGCCCTTCCTTACCCTGTTCGGCAATGACGACCCGGTAACGAAGGGCGCGGAGAAGGCGTTGATCGAACGGATCAAAGGCACTGCCGGCCAGCCGCATACCACCTTGGATAAATGCGGCCATTTCTGTCAGGAAGATCGCCCGCAGGAACTGGCGCAGGGCATCATCGATACGGCGCGCACGGCAGGGCACCTCTCCTGACCCGAACGCCGCCAATCAGTCCGGGTGGATTGCAAACGGTCATCGACGACATTGCCGCCGAGATGGCCGAAATAACCGAACGCGGCGTGGTCGCGGATTACATTCCGGATCTTGCCTGCATTTCGCCCGATCGTTTCGGCATCGCGATCGCAGGCGCCGATGGCGCGCAATATTGCGCGGGCGATGCCGGAATGCCGTTTTCGATCCAATCGATCAGCAAGGTGTTCAATCTGACGATGGCGCTGAACGCGGTCGGGGACGATTTGTGGCATCGTGTGGGGCGCGAAGCATCGGGCAGCGCGTTCAATTCCATCGTGCAGCTGGAAACGGAATGCGGCATTCCGCGCAATCCGTTCATAAATGCGGGCGCGATCGTCATGTGCGATGCGCTGCTGTCATGTTGCGAGACCGATGAATTGATACCCGATTTTCTTATGCTCCTGCGCGAACTGGCCGATGACGACGCGATCGCGGTCGATGACAATGTGGCGCAAGGGGAAATGGAAACGGGTTTCCGCAACCGCGCGCTGGCCAATTACATGCGCGGCTTCGACAATGTTCTCCACCCCATCGATGAAACGCTGGGTGTGTATTTCCAGCAATGTTCGGTCGCGATGAATTGCCTTCAGCTGGCCAGGGCGGGACGGTTTCTGATGATGGGCGGATTGAACCCCGACGACGGCGCGCCCATCGTATCGGACGAACGGGCGCGGCGAATTTTGGCGCTGATGATGACATGCGGTCATTATGACGGGTCGGGCGAGTTCGCCTATCGGGTCGGCTTGCCGGGAAAATCCGGCGTGGGCGGGGGCATTCTGGCCATCGCGCCGGGGATCGCGTCGATCGCCGTGTGGTCCCCCGGCCTGAACGAACGCGGCAATTCGCAAGTCGGCTCGTTCGCGCTGGAACGGTTGGTTCAACGTACCGGTTGGTCCGTGTTCGAGGGGTAGCCGCGCGCGCTTGCACCACCCCCCAGCCCCCAGCCCCCAGCCCCCAGCCCCCAGCATCAGCCACCCGGACCGCAATCGATGCAGCGCAGCGGCGGGTTTGCGGCAAAGCCCAGCTTGGCATTCAAATTTCGCAATGCCGTTCGCACGCCTTCTTCCAACACCGGGTGGTAGAACGGACGTTCCAGTGTCTCGGTAACGGTCAGGCGCGATTCGATCGCCCATGCCAGTAAATGGCTGAGATGTTCCGCCGCCGGGCCGACCATTTCCATACCCAGCAATATGCCCGTTTCGCGTTCGGCATAAATGTGCAGCGCACCTTTGTTGATACCCATGACGCGCGCCCTGCCCTGGTCGGCATAGGAAACCGCGCCGGTTTCGAACGCCACATCGCCGTCCATCAACTCGCGGTAACCGCGCCCGGCGAGGCCGATCTGCGGGTCGGAAAACACCACGCCCAACGGCGTGCGTCGCGCCCGGCGATAGACATGGGGATAACGCGCGGCGTTCTCGCCCGCGATGCGCCCTTCATCCGCCGCCTCGTGCAGCAGGGGCAAATCGGCATTGCCGTCACCGACGATGAAAATATCGCTGTCGCCAGCACGCATCGATAGCGGATCGTAGATCGGCACGCCGCGATCGTCGCATTCCACGGATGTGTTTTCCAAGCCGATCCGATCGACATTCGCGCGCCGGCCAGTCGCGGCAAGGAGGTAGTCGAAGCGAGCCTCTTGCCGGTCGCCGACCTTCCCATCAGCATCCGTATCCGTCCAGGACACGACGATTTCCTCGCCCTCTCGCGAAATGTCCGCGTCCGCATGCCAGTGGGCGGGAAACTCAGCCGCGAACAAGTCCCGTGCGTTCCGTTTCAGGTCAGGATCCGATAGTGGGCCGATGGCATGGTTGCGGCCGAACAGGTGCACGGCAGAACCCAGCCTGTGCAGGGCCTGACCCAGTTCCAGGCCGATCACACCGGCCCCGAATACCGCGACCCGGCCTGGAATGTCATCCATGTAAAACAGATCGTCATTGGTAATCAGACGGTCCGCCGCAACTTCGAACGGAGGGGGAATGTTCGGCCGCGAACCGGTTGCGATGACGATGCTGCGCGCGGTTATCGTCCTGCCGTCATCCAGCTCGATCGTGTGATCGTCCCGCAGTTTGCCGTAGTGCCGGATCAATTTCTCCATGTCGAAATCGGCGACCGCATCGTGCACGAAACCGACGAAGCGATCCCTTTCACGGTGCAGCCGTGCCATCACCGCCCTGCCATCCACTTCCACCGGGCCGGCATTCACACCGAACAGATCGGCATGGCGCGCGTGATAGGCGGCGTCGGCAGCGGCAATCAGCAATTTGGACGGCATGCAACCGACTCGCGCGCATGTGGTGCCAAGCTTCCCGCCATCGATCATCACCACGCGCGGCGTCGCTTTCAACGCCTCTCGAAATGCGGCCATACCGGCCGTTCCTGCGCCCAATATCGCGACATCGACATCGTATTGTTCGGACATGTTTCGTCCTCCTCCCTGAAATGTTCGTCGTTTCATGGGTTCGCGCAAAACGCCGAACCCGTTACAGTCGGTGCGATCGGCGGCGCATGGCGTTGGGGATGAACGACGCAATTAGAATTATGGTCATCAGCGCATAGGCCGTTATCGCATTGTGCGACGCGGACGGCAGACCATAGACCAGCAAAGCCCCATTTCCGCCCGGTATTACAGCCGCCGCCGCGCCCATACCCATGCCGCCGATCAGACATTGCGCCGCGACCCGCACGGATCCGAACTGTATCTTGAACCGCCCCGACTGCAACGCCGCCCATATGCCGCCGCTGACCAACGCCATGGCGCCCAGCACCGCCGTCAATTCCTGATTGGAAGACCGCACCCCGGCCAATGCCTGTTTCTTCAACACGCCCAAATACGTCCAGTCGCCTGCCGTACCATATAGCAGCGCGCTGCACACACCGATGATGATCATCGCGGTCAGCGGGCGCAGCGGGGCCTTGCGGCACCATATCGCATCGACCAGGTTCTTCAGGTGACGTCTGCGAAATCCCGGCGCGGCCAGTAAAATGCACAATGCCAACAAGGCTATTCCCGTCGCGTTCATGCGATCGACCGGTGACGGTTCCGGCGCACCGCCGGTGATGAACATGGCGCTGCCGATAATGGCGCCTGCGATCATGCCGACGACACTCATCACGTAAGGCAGATTGCCGCCGGTCAGATGGGCCAGCGTGCCGAACGCGCACGCCCCGTTCAAACGCGCGGACAGGCCGAACACCGCCCCCGCGACCACGCATTGCCATGATGCGTCGTAGCTGACGGCTAGGATGAACATTTCGGGGAACAGCCATCGGAGCGGGATCAGCAGCATTCCCGCCAGCCCCGCCGCGACCAGAAATGCCTTGAACCGTGCGGGGCGATTGAAGACCACCCATTGCTGCGTCGCGGCGACCGCACACACACTGCCCCGTTTCGTCGCGAAACCGACGATGAATGCCAGCGTCAACGCGAACATCGATGACAATATGGTCGAAACCGTCATAACGCTCCTGAAAAAACCGCCTGAATAGCGACCCAGATACCGTGGTGCGCCCGACAGGATTCGAACCTGTGGCCCCCAAATTAGGAATTTGGTGCTCTATCCGACTGAGCTACGGGCGCGCCTCCGCCTGTGCTATAGCAGGTGCGGGAGGCTGGCAATTATTCGCTGCCGGTTGGCACGGCACGGGGTGTTTGCTGCCGGATGGTGCGACGATTGGCGATGTTGGGTATCTGTGCGCGCACGGCGGCAATTCTATCGAGGTCGATCTTCGCATAACCCAACGCGTTCGGGATATGTCCCATGTCCAGTATCACATCGCCCCACGGATCGATGACGACGCTGTGGCCGTACGTCGTTCTACCATCCTCGTGCCCGCCGCATTGCGCCGCTGCAACGACGAATGCAGTGGCCTCGATCGCGCGTGCGCGCATCAGGATATGCCAGTGAGCCTTACCTGTGGGCACGGTAAAGGCGGCAGGGCATGCGATTACCGCACATTGGGCACGCCCCAAAATGTCGAACAGTGCGGGAAACCTGATGTCGTAACAGACCGCCATGCCCAGCATGCCGAGAGGCGTTGACGCAGTGATAGCGCGATCTCCCGCGCGATAGGCCGATGATTCCCGCCACGCCTCGCCATCGGCCAGGGTGACATCGAACATATGGATCTTGTCGTAGCGGGCAACGATTTCGCCCGTGTCGGCGATCAGGAACGATCGATTGACCCATGCGCCATCGGTGTCCTTGATCGCGAGCGATCCCAGCGATACCCAGATGCGGTTGTCGCGGGCTGCATCGCACGCCGTTTGCAAAACGATGTCATCTGCTTCTTTCGCGATGTGGCCAGCTGCGCGCTCGCGATCGCGATCCAGCAGACCGGACATTTCAGGTGTAAAGATCATCGCCGCGCCAGCGCGGGCCGCTTCCTCGATCGCTGCGCCGATACGTTCCGCGTTGGCAGCCGGATCGATCCCGGACTGCATCTGGAACAATGCGATCTTCGTCGTCATGCGCGGCTACCCGGCGAGCATCGCATCCAGCTTGCCTGAACGTTCCAAAGCAGAAAGATCGTCCGACCCGCCCACATGATGTTCGCCGATGAATATTTGCGGCACGGTTCGCGCTTGGGGCGCGCGTGCCAGCATCGCATCGCGTTCGGCCCCGCCCATCGTAATGTCGTGTTCGATATAATCCGCCCCCTTCGTATCGAGCAATTGCTTCGCCCGATAGCAATAGCCGCAGCCCATCTTGGTGTAGATGACGACTGGTGGGGTCGGCGTATCGGGCATGGTCGGTTCGGTCATGACGGTTCCTGTCGATTTGCTGACACTGCAGCGATAGTTTGCAACCCTATCACACCAGCCGCGATTGTTTCAGAGCGGCCGCGACGAAATCGGCGAATAGCGGGTGCGGGGCGAAAGGTTTGGATTTCAATTCGGGGTGAAACTGAACCCCGACGAACCAGGGGTGATCGGGGCGTTCCACGATTTCCGGCAGCAAGCCGTCAGGGCTGACGCCGGAAAATACCAGGCCGGTTTTGGCCAACTGGTCGCGATAGCCGAAATTGACTTCGTATCGATGGCGATGGCGTTCCGAAATCGTCTGTGCGCCATCATATATCCCTGCGACGATGCTGTCGGCGGTCAATTGCGCGTCGTAAGCGCCCAGCCGCATCGTCCCGCCCAGATCGCCGCCGTCGACGCGTTTCTGTAAACCGTCGGCGGACATCCATTCGGTGATGACGCCTACCACCGGTTCGCTGGTCTGGCCGAATTCGCTGGAAGATGCCGCATCGATCCCCGCCGCGCGCGCCGCGTCGATACACGCCATCTGCATGCCGAGACAGATACCGAAAAAGGGCACCCCGCGTTCCCGCGCGAACCGGATGCTGGCGATCTTCCCTTCCGATCCGCGTTCGCCGAAACCGCCCGGCACCAAAATAGCATGCAGCGGTTCCAGCTCGCCCGCGATATTGGCGGGGTCGGCAGCGAAAACTTCGGCATCGATCCATCGCAGATTGACGCGCACGCGGTTGGCCATACCGCCGTGCACCAAGGCCTCGTTCAGGGATTTATACGCGTCCTGCAGGCCGACATATTTGCCGATGATGCCGATCGTCACCTCCCCTTCGGGATTGTCGTGACGGTCCACGATATCGGTCCAGCGCGCAAGATCGGGCGCGGGCGCATCCATTCCGAAATGACCCAGCACCTGGCTGTCCAACCCTTCGGCATGATATTGCAGGGGGACCGAATAGATACTCGATGCGTCGAGTGCTGGAATGACCGCTTCTTTGCGGACGTTGCAGAACAGGGCGATTTTCGCCCGTTCGCTGTCGGGCAATGGCTGTTCGCAGCGGCACAGCAGCAAGTCCGGTTGAACGCCCAGGCTGGTCAATTCACGGACGGAATGTTGGGTGGGCTTGGTTTTCAACTCCCCGGCAGCGGAGATGTAGGGGACCAGCGTCACATGGACCAGGGCGGTACGCTGCGTGCCGAGTTCGTTGCGTAACTGCCTGATCGCCTCAATAAACGGCAGGCTTTCGATATCGCCGACCGTGCCGCCGATTTCGCACAGGATAAAATCGTGTTCGGCGTCGTCATCCTCGGCGCCGTCCACAACCCCTTTCGATATGGCGAACGCCTTTATCTCGTCCGTAACGTGCGGAATGACTTGAACGGTCGCGCCCAGATAATCGCCGCGCCGTTCGCGTGCGATGATGTTGGAATAGACCCGGCCCGACGTGATGTTGTCGCTTTGCCGTGCGGCGACACCTGTGAACCGTTCGTAATGGCCGAGGTCGAGATCGGTTTCCGCGCCGTCGTCCGTCACATAGACTTCGCCATGTTGATACGGGCTCATCGTGCCGGGATCGACGTTGAGGTAGGGGTCCAGCTTGCGGATGCGAACGGTGTAGCCGCGCGCCTGCAACAAGGCCGCCAGACTGGCCGCCATCAACCCTTTGCCAAGCGACGAAACCACGCCGCCGGTTATGAAAATATACCGCGTCATGGGTAAAGAGCCTTAGGGCTGGAATGGGATTCGGGGCAAGCGGAATGCCGCGGTCGTCGAATGCCGGGGGCAAACTGTTCACAGTTGTAGCGCAGCGGTTCGATCGAAACCGGACCGACCGCAATGTGCGAACGCGCCTCGCGTCAGTTGGTCGCGCCGGAAAGGGGATCAAGGGGATCGACGGGATCAGTGGCCGGCGCGGAGGGAGCGGCGGGATCGGTGCCGCCATCGGCACCGGGAAGCGTCGCTGGGGCCAACGGATCGGTGTTCGCCGGTGTTACCGTACGATCCAAAGTCGATTTCGATGGAATCCCCCGATGTCGTTTCCACCGCGACCGCTGCCAGAATAATGCTCAGGACCACGAATGCCACCGCAAGCCATTTGGTCGCGCGTGTCAGGAAATCCGCCGCGCCGCGCGCGCTCATCATACCCGACGGGCTGCCGCCGATGCCCAGCCCGCCGCCTTCCGATCGCTGCATCAATATGACGCCGACCAGCGCCGCCGCCACCAGCAATTGCACAATGGTAAGGAGCAGAAACAGGCTCATGACAGGCGGACTTTCATGTAATGCAATCGGCGTTTGCGGGGATACAAACGCACGGCTGCCCCCTTACCCACCGCATGGCGTTTCTGCAACACGCGCTCGTCTCACGCGTTATTCGGCAATTTCCGTGGCGGCCAGAACAATGCCCATGAAACTGTCTGCAGTCAGGCTGGCCCCGCCCACCAGCGCCCCGCCGACTTCCGTCGCGGCGAGCAATCCGCGCGCATTGTCGGCGTTGACTGACCCGCCGTAAAGGATGCGAACCGCCGCACCCGCTTCCCCGCCGTAAGTATCGGTCATCAGCGCGCGGATGGCCGAATGCATTTCGACGATATCGTCCACGGTTGCGGTGTTGCCCGTTCCGATGGCCCAGATGGGTTCGTATGCGATGGTCAGCTGCTGCGCCGCATCGATCTGGGCGGGCAACGATGCTTTCAATTGCGCCAAGACAAATTGCTGCGCTTTGCCCGCATCGCGCGTCGCCGCGCTTTCGCCGCAGCACACAATGATCCGCAGGCCGGCCGCAACGCCCGCTTCCGCTTTCGCTTTCACATCCGCATCGGTTTCGGAATGACCCTGCCGACGTTCGCTGTGTCCCACGATAACGAATTTCGCGCCGGCATCGGCCAGCATCGTCGCCGATAGATCGCCGGTGAACGCGCCGTCTTCGCCAGCCGCGCAATCCTGCGCGCCGACGGCGATCTGCGCCGCTTCTTTATGCACCGCATGCAGCAGCGTGGCGGGCGGCGCGATCGCTACCTCCACTTTCATCAGCCGCTGCGACGCGCGATCGATGGCGCGCGCTTCCGACAGCATGGCGCGCGTTCCGTTCATTTTCCAATTACCGACGATATAGGGCCGCTCGGCCATGACACGATGTCCCGAATGATGATCTGAATGAAGTGCGCGCCATATGGGGGACGCCGCGCCGATCCGCTAGGGCAGGTTTGTTAATCAGTCAAAACGGACGCGGCGCTGTTGCGGGGAAGCCGCAGGGCGGATAATGACCGGGCCATCATGTCGGCGAGTTCGACGCTGCGCGTATTCGAACGTGCGGCCCCTGCGATGGAAATGTTCACCCTATGCTTACCTTTTTCCGCAGTTTCTTTCAGTCGAAAATCGGCATCGTCGTTACGCTTGCGTTTCTGGGGCTGATCGCCTTAGCGTTTGCGAGCGCGGATATTAGCAGCACCGGCACCTTTGGTGGAGTGGCCGGCGGAAACCGCGTCGCGGTGGTCGGCGATGAAAAGATCGGAAGCGGCGAACTGTCGCGGTCTGCCACCAGCGCGCTCGATCAGGTGCGTCAGCAGAACCCGACATTGACGATGCAGACCTTCGTCGAACAAGGCGGGCTCGGCGATGTGCTGGACGCGATTATCGATCGGTATGCGCTGGGTGGGTTCGGCCAGATGATCGGCCTGCGCGCCGGCGACAATCTGGTGAACAGCGAAATCCTGGGCATAGGGGCATTTGCCGGGCCGGACGGGAATTTCAGCGACGAAATCTACCGCGCGGCTATCGGGCGGCAGGCCTTGACGGACGCGCAGGTGCGCCGCGATCTCGCCGATGGATTGCTTGCCCGGCAAGTCGTCGTTCCCGCGCAGTTCGGCGCGGTCATGCCGGAAAAACTCGCGCGCCGTTACGCGGCCCTGTTTCGCGAACGTCGTGAAGGCACGATCGGCTTTCTGCCCAGCGCGGCCTTCGCACCTGCGGAAGCGCCAAGCGCACAGGCCCTGAATGTATTTTATCAAGAAAACCGCAGCGACTATGTTCGCCCGGAACGCCGCGTCATCCGCTATGCCAGTTTCGGGGATGAAGCGATCGATGCCAACATTACACCGACCGCCAGCGAAATTGCCGCTCGGTATCGCAGGGACGCCGCGCAATATGCCGCCAGCGAAGAACGCACGATAACGCAGATCATCGTGCCGACACAGCAAGCTGCGAACGCCCTTCGCGCCCGTATCGATGCCGGGGCCAGTCTGGAAGCCGTCGGTCAGGAAGCGAGCTTCCGCGCTGGCGAGGTCGGCCCGATCCGCAAGGCAGCCTTGCAGGGGCAGTTTTCGGCAGCGGTCGCCAATGCGGTGTTCGCTGGCCGTGAAGGAAGCACCATCGTCCCCGCCCGCAGTTCGCTTGGCTGGCATGTGGCGCGGATCGACGATGTCACGACTATCGGCGGCCGTACGCCCGCGCAAGCCAGGCCGGAGATCGTCGCCGCTCTGACTGCGGAGAAGCGGCGCAATGCCATCGCCGACCTTAGCGCGCGGATCGAAGAACGACTGGACGATGGCGAATCCCTTGCCGACGTTGCGCGAACTTTGGATGTCGAGTTGCAGACGACCCGGCCGGTCACCGCCGCAGGGCGGGTTTACGGCAGCGCCGAAGAGACGGCCCCCGCCATCCTAGCATCCGCGCTGGCGACGGCGTTCCAGATGGAAGAGAACGAACCGCAACTCGCCGAAGTCGAACGCGGCGAAACTTTCCTGATTTTCGACGTTACGCGCATCACCCCTTCCGCAACCGCGCCGCTTTCCGAAATTCGCGAAGAAGTGACCGTCGCCTGGCGCCTGGCCGAAGGGTCGGCGAAAGCGCGCGCTGCAACCGACCGCGTGCTGAAACGGATTGCCGGTGGCGCCACCATGGCGGCAGCGCTGGCTGCAGAAAAGGGGCGCATCCCGCCAGTTGAAAACATCAATCTCACGCGTGAGCAATTGGCGCAGCAGGGCAACCAACAGGTTCCCCCGCCGCTCGCGCTGATGTTCAGCATGGCGGAAGGCACGACCAAGAAGCTGGAAGCGGCGCGCAACCTTGGTTGGTTCGCTGTGAGCCTGACGGATATCGACGCGGGCACTCTGGCCGAAGACGATCCGATCGTTCAACAGGCGCGCACGCAACTGGGCGGCACGGTCGGCGAAGAATACGCCGCGCAACTGCAACGCGCCATTCGCGGCGGACTGGGCGTCAGCCGCAACGAAGAAGCGATCGACGGCGTGCGGAAGCAATTGCTCGGCGAAAACTGATCGGGCGATAGCATGAATTCGTCGGGTCCATCGCAAAACAGCCTGGTCTGGCGCAAGGTCGTGTCCGATACGGAAACCCCGGTCGGTGCAGCGTGCAAACTGATGGTCGCCGAACGCGGCGATTTCCTGCTAGAATCAGTCGAAGGGGGCGAGGTTCGCGGACGCTACAGCTTGTTGGGTCTGGACCCCGATCTGGTCTTTACCGCATCGAAAGGGGTGGCATCGATCAACGCGAACTGGACCGCGAACCGCCACGATTTTATACGGTGCGAGGGCGACCCGCTGACGGAATTGCGTGCGCTGGCGGATAGCTGCCGGATCGACGTGCCTGTGGAACTGCCCCCCGCTTTGTCATGTCTGGTCGGATATTTCGGCTATGAAACCGTTGGTCTGGTCGAAGATATCGCCCGTGCTCCCGACAGCGATCTCGACCTGCCCGACATCATGTTCGTCAGGCCGCAGATCATCCTTATCTTCGACAGTCTGAAAGACGAATTGTTCTGCGTTGCCCCGCTTTGGCATGGAACGAGTGATAGCGCAGTTTCACGAGCCGACGATCGCATCGATGATATTTTGCGACTGCTGGGTGGGCCGGTCCCTGCCCGCTCGGCTGCAACTATCGACTTGCCGATGGAGCTCTTGCCGCAGATCGCCGCGGACGATTACCGCGCGATGGCATTGAAAGCGAAAGACTACATTGCTGCCGGGGATATATTTCAGGTCGTGCTGGCGCAGAGATTTACGTGCGACTTCCCGCTTCCTCCGCTCGACCTCTATCGCGCATTGCGGCGCGTGAACCCATCCCCTTTTCTCTACATCCTCGATCTGCCGGGCTTCGCGGTAGTCGGCTCCAGCCCTGAAATCCTCGTCCGCGTGCGCGACAACGAAGTGACCGTGCGGCCGATTGCCGGTACGCGTCCGCGTGGCAACAGCCCGGAACACGACGTGCTTACCGCCGAGCAACTGCTTGGCGATCCCAAGGAGCGTGCGGAACATCTCATGCTGCTCGATCTGGGGCGCAACGATGTCGGCCGCGTTGCTGCAGCGGGCAGCGTAACGGTTACTGACAGCTTCGGCATCGAACGCTACAGCCATGTCATGCATATCGTCAGCAACGTTACCGGCCAGCTGGACCCGTCGCGCGACGCGCTGGACGCGCTGTTTGCCGGGTTTCCAGCCGGCACGGTCAGCGGCGCGCCGAAAATCCGGGCATGCGAAATCATCGCCGAACTGGAACCCGAAACGCGCGGCGCTTACGCGGGCGGGGTAGGATATTTCGCGCCGGACGGTTCGGTCGATAGCTGTATCGTGCTGCGAACCGCAGTCGTGAAGGACGGCGTCATGCATGTACAGGCGGGCGCGGGTATCGTGGCGGACAGCGATCCCGACTATGAACTGCGCGAATGCGAAGCGAAGGCGGGCGCGCTGATCGCCGCCGCACGTGAAGCGGCGCGCCTGGCGGCCGAACCGGGATACGGGCAATGAGGGCATGGCTACCCCTGGCCGCGTCCTTCGCGATGCTGGCTGCCTGCGATGGGGAAAAGGCGGGCGAACCGATCATGCGGACGGAAATCGGTAGCGGAACCGAGCTGCCCATATCGCAAACATCGCAAGCCGAACGAACGGTTCGGTCGGAGCGGGGGGATTGTCGCGACGTCGTGTTCGAGGGGGTTTCGCTGACCCATTGCATCGCCGACCCCAACCGGCACAATATCGCGATGACCTTGGCATCCGAAGGCGGCGAACCGTACCGCAATCTGGCGACCTATGCCGGATCGCGAGGGGCAACAGCCGCGCCAATCGCGTTCGCCATGAACGGCGGCATGTATGACGATGCCGGCAAGCCGATCGGTTATTACGTCGAAAACGGTGTTCGCAAACAGGAACTGAGCCGGTCTGACGGTTCTGGCAATTTTCATCTCAAGCCCAACGGCGTATTCTTCGGATCGAACGGATCGTGGCAGGTCATGTCGACCGAACGCTTTTACGCCGAAGTTTCCGATCGCCCGCAATTCGGGACGCAGTCCGGACCGATGCTGGTAATCGATGGCGCAGTCCACCCGGAAATCACGCAGGACGGCCCGTCGAAGAAAATTCGCAATGCGGTGGGTGTCGGTCAGGACGGAAGGGCGCATTTCGTAATCGCGAATGCACCCCTATCCTTCGGAATACTGGCTCGATATTACCGCGATGAGCTGAAGACGCCCAATGCGCTGTTCCTGGATGGAACCGTTTCGGCTTTATGGAGCCCGCCGACCGATCGCCTCGACACCGGCTATCCGATAGGGCCTATAATCGCAGTGACGACCAAACAGGCGGATGTGGAATGAGCGCGCCTGCCGTTACCATCATCGACAATTACGACAGCTTCACCTTCAACCTCGTGCATTATATGCAAGAGCTGGGCGCAAGCGTGACCGTATTGCGAAACGATGCGGCGACCGTTGCGGAAATCATGGAGTCCAAGCCGGACGGAGTGTTGATCTCTCCCGGCCCATGCACCCCGGATGATGCCGGCATCTCCCTGCCGTTGGTTGCCGCCTGTGCGAATGCGGAAATGCCGTTGTTGGGCGTATGCCTCGGCCATCAGGCCATCGGCCAGCACTTCGGTGGAAGCGTCGTGCGCGGCGGTTTGATGCATGGCAAAGTCTCGGCGATAAGCCACGATGGAACGGGGGTTTTCGATGGATTGCCCACGCCATACGAGGCGACCCGCTATCACAGTTTGGTGGTCCGCGATGCAAATGAGGACTTGCTGCTCAACGCGACTTCGCCCGATGGTTTTACCATGGGCTTTCGCCATCGGACCCTTCCCATCCACGGTGTTCAGTTCCACCCCGAAAGCATCGCGACGCAACACGGCCATCGTCTGCTCGGCAATTTTTTGCGGATTTGTGAAGGTAAGCGAGAGCCGGTCGCTGCCGAGATTACGCAATGATGACCCTTCCCTCCCCACGCGATACGTTGCTGTCCAACGCCGATGCGGAGGCGACCTTTGGACGGATATTGGATGGCGGCATCGCGGATACGGAGATCGAGCGGTTTCTGATCGAACTTTCGGATCGCGCCGAAACCGCCGATGAAATCGCGGGCGCTGCCAAAGCGTTACGCGCACGAATGACGCCGATCGACTCCCCGCCCGGAGCCATCGACGTGTGTGGCACGGGTGGGGACGGCCACCACACGTTGAACGTGTCAACAGCCGTCAGTCTGGTCGTTGCGGCGGCGGGCGTCCCGGTCGCCAAGCACGGCAATCGCGCCGCCTCCTCTAAATCCGGCGCAGCCGATACGCTGGAAGCGTTGGGCCTCGATATGGAAGCGGCCGGACGGACCGCGCAGCGCAGTCTGTCGGAACTGGGCATCTGCTTTCTGTTCGCTGCCAACCATCATCCGGCCATGGCGCGCATTCAACCGATCCGAAAGCGGATCGGCCGCCGAACGATTTTCAACCTGATGGGGCCGCTGTCGAACCCCGCCGGGGTGCGAAGTCAACTGATCGGCATAGCGCGCCCGGCGTACGTTCCCATCTATGCCGATGCGATGACGCAGCTCGATACGGACCAGACCTGGATCGTTTCGGGTGACGAGGGACTGGACGAATTGTCGGTCGCGGGCGGCAGCGAGGTTGCGAAGATCGAAGGGCAGAGTTTTGCCATGTCGCGAATTTCGCCGACCGATGCGGGCCTGCCGATCGTCCCCCTATCCGCTATTCGTGGCGACGATGCACGCTTCAACGCTGGTGCGCTGTCGGATCTGCTCGACGGAACGGTGAGCGGCTATCGCCATGCCGTGCTGCTGAACGCCGCCGCCGCTCTCGCCGTTGCCGGAATGGGTGCTGACATGCGCGAGCGTGTCGTGATGGCAGCCGAAGCTATCGATTCATCGCGAGCCAAAGCGCTTCTGGAAAAATGGATCGAACTGGCACGATGACGCATGTTCCCGACAAGTTGGCCGAGATATGCGCGCACAAACGCGAAGAGGTCGCCGCGCGCAAGCTTCATACCTCCATTTCGGACAATATGCGGGCAGCGTCGGAGCAAACCAAACCGCGCGGGTTTCGGGTCGCGTTGGAAGCGAAGCTGGCAAACGGTTTTGGCCTTATCGCTGAAATCAAGAAAGCTTCGCCGTCCAAGGGTTTGATACGTCGTGATTTCCATCCCGCCGAGCATGCGGCCAGCTACGAGGTCGGCGGCGCGGCGTGCCTGTCCGTGTTGACGGACAGCGATTATTTTCAGGGCCACGACGATTATCTGCCGGCAGCACGCAATGCCTGCACTCTTCCCGTTCTTCGCAAAGATTTCATGGTCGATCCCTGGCAGGTTGCTGAATCGCGTGCGTTGGGGGCCGATGCAATTCTGATTATCGTCGCAGCCCTTGGCGATCCCGAAATGCGGGAGATCGAAAGCGCCGCGATAGAGCTGGATATGGACGTGCTGGTCGAAGTGCATGACGAAGCCGAACTCGAACGTGCGAGGCATCTGCAATCGACGCTGATCGGGATCAACAATCGCGATCTGCGCCGCTTCAAAACCGATCTTGCGGTCACCGAACGACTGGCGCCGATGGCGGGTCAGGGCGCGGTGGTGGTTTGCGAAAGCGGCATCGCAACGCATGAAGATTGTCAGCGTATTGCCGCGGCAGGTGTTCGGTCGTTTCTCGTCGGTGAAAGCCTGATGCGTCAGCCCGATATCGCGAGTGCAACGCGTGCGCTGCTCGGCACCACGGCATGAACGACCTTACCCATGTGAATGATCACGGGCAGGCGCATATGGTGAATGTCGGCGCGAAGGTTCCGACCGCACGGGTGGCGGTGGCGCGCGGATCAATTGCGATGAATGCCGCCGCTCTTGCCGCTATCCGTAACGACGATGTGGCCAAAGGCGATGTCCTGGCGACCGCACGAATTGCCGGCATCATGGCGGCGAAAAATACATCCGCGCTAATCCCGCTTTGCCACCCCATCGCCATCGAAAGCGTCGCGGTCGATTTTGAATTTACGCCCAACGGCGTGATTGCCACAGCCACGGTATCGCTATCGGCGAAAACGGGCGTTGAAATGGAAGCGATGGTCGCAGCGAGCATCGCGCTTCTAACCATATACGATATGGCAAAAGCGGTCGATAAGGGCATGATAATCGGCGATATTAAACTGATCAGCAAAACCGGCGGCAAGTCGGGCGATTGGCGATTGCAGGAATGATCGGTTCGCCCGCCGCCCAGATACCTACTGGCCGAAGCGCAGGACCGATTGCTGAACATCGCTGTTCGATTGAGCGACCGGAAAATACCGACTTCGCAGGCGTATGGGCGCTATCTTGCCGAACCCCTGATAGCACGGCGATCCCAGCCATCGGCGGATCTTTCGGCCATGGATGGCTACGCCGTGTCGGGCGACGGGCCTTGGAACTTGGTTGGGGAAAGCCGAGCCGGACATCCGTTTCCCAATCGGGTCGATAACGGACAGGCAGTCGCGATTTCCACCGGGGCTCATGTGCCGAACGGTGCGACCGGAATATTGGTCAAGGAAGATGCGCTGGTGGATGACCGGATCTTGCGATCGCGCGGTTCCGGTACGGGTGAAAAACGTTTCATTCGGCGCGCCGGCGGTGACTTTTGCGATGGGCAGACCTTGGCGCGAACCGGAACGGCGATCGACGAGCGGGTGATAACTCTGGCCCTGACGGCGGGTTTGGACGAGCTGACCGTTCGGGCGCTGCCCGATATCGGCATCCTCGATTGCGGTGACGAACTGGTCGCAAGCCCGACGCGCTCGGACAGTCAGACGCCTGCCACCAACGGCACGATGGTAAACCTGATGGCTCGGCCATTGACGGCATCGGTGACGCAACCGGCTCCGGTGGCGGACGATGTCGATACGATTGCCGATGCCTTACGTGCGATGAGCGACTTGGACGTAATCGTAACCAGCGGCGGCGCCAGCGTCGGGGACCATGATCTTATCCAACCTGCCCTACAACGCATCGGCGCGGAGGTCGCGTTCTGGAAGGTCGCGATGAAGCCGGGCAAGCCACTGATGGTTGCGACGCGCGGAACGCAAATTATCGTGGGTCTACCGGGAAACCCGGTTTCCAGTTACGTAACGGCATTTTTCGTCCTGCTGCCGCTGTTGCGACATCTTGCGGGCGCGCTCGACCCATTGCCGAGGCCGTTCTCGATGGAATGTTCACATGATTTACCAGGGGGCGGCAGCCGGCAGGAGTTCCTGCGCGCGATCGTGGATGGCAATATCGTGACACCCTGCACCGAACAGGGAAGCGGCAACGTCGTTCCCTTGGCCCGCGCGAATGCGCTGATCGAACGCCCCATCGGCGCATCGGAGTGCAAAGCAGGAACAAACGTTCCAGTTTATTTGCTGAAAAACGGCGGTATTGCTTGACGCGGTAAATAGTGTTGCCTAATTGTTCTTCATTCGTTCACCATATTGAACAGAAATTGGACGGCAAGGAGATATCGGCATGCTGACATCGAAACAGCACGAACTGATGCAATTCATCCACGCGAAACTGGAAGAAACCGGTATTTCGCCTTCCTTCGAAGAAATGAAGGATGCGCTGGAGCTCAAGAGCAAATCGGGCGTGCATCGGTTGATATCGGCTTTGGAAGAACGCGGTTTCATCCGGCGCCTGCCAAATCGTGCGCGCGCGTTGGAGATATTGAAGCAGCCGGGAGACGCCGTCCCCAATATGACGGCATCGGCACGCGCCCGGCAGGCCGTTTCACGATCGGCCAATGACGATACCAAGGGCGGCGCTTCCTACGGTCGCGACGTGCCCGAACCTGCGAACGATATCGTCAATTTGCCACTGCATGGACGTATCGCCGCCGGTGCCCCGATCCAGGCGTTCGAACAGGATACCAATCTGCCGGTTCCTGCGGCGTTGCTCGGCCCTGGCGAACATTACGCATTGGAAGTATCCGGTGACTCCATGATCGAGGCGGGCATATTCGATGGCGATTTCGCATTGATCAAACGGACCGATACCGCCCGCGATGGCGAAATCGTCGTTGCGCTTATCAATCAGGAAGAAGCGACCTTGAAATATCTGTCCCGCGATGGTGCGACGGTTAGGCTCGATCCCGCGAATGCAACGCATCAGCCACAGATGTACCGGTCGGGAGAAGTCGAAGTGCAGGGCAAGCTGGCAGGATTGCTGCGCCGTTACAACTGACCGGTGTGGCCAGTTTAGTCATCGCTGTCGCCACCAGCCATGCTGGCCCTGATAAGACGCAACGGTATGGAATTTCTCATCGTTGAGAAAGACAGCCAGCCCGCCGGTGCGACCCAGAAAATTGCGATCGGCCTTCAGCCATTTGGGGCGGCAACTTCCCGGTAACCAACGGTCGGCGATGACGATGTCCACTCGGTCGCAAGCGGCGGCCAACGGGCGTTCGTCGATGTAATTGCGACTGCGCGCCATCATGACCACCCAATTTCTGCCTGCCCGTTCGAGGGTAATGACGCAGAAATCGGGACTGCACCGTGACTCCTTTCCAATCGTCCAAGGTATTGGTTCGCTGCTTTGACCTGCCAGTTCCAGCAAATTGTCCCGCGCGTACGTCGAACGCCCTTCGCGCAAGGTCAGCAGGCGATCCCCCTCCCCCACGATACCGACATGCCTGCCGTCACCCGATATCAACAGATCCGGGGTGGAAGCGGATAGGAATATCGCGGTGGCCAACGCGGCGGGCACAAACCCCAACAGTCGCGCTTTGCCCGTCCACAGTGCGAGCCACAGGCCGCCCGACACGAACAGCGCGAATGCAATTCCGCTCATTTGCGGCATCAGCTTCACCGCACCGGGTTGCGCTGCTGTGAAATGGGCAATCCACAATAGGAGTTCTAGAGACTTCCCCGCCATCCACCATGCGGGTGCGCCGATGCCGACAACGTCCAAAGCCAGCGCGATCGCAATCAGCGGCATGGATGCGAATGTCACCAGCGGTATGGCGATAACGTTTGCCAGCGCGCCGTAAACGCCGGCGCGGTGGAAATGAAACAGAACGATCGGCATCAAGGCGATCTCGATCACAAAACCCGTAATCAACAGCATGACCGTTCTGCGTCCCATACGCGCGAACCAGCTTTCCTCGCGCGGGGCCAGGAATGCTTTTACAGGTGAGCTGTTATGAAGCGCCACGATGGCAATGACGGCGGAAAAGCTCATCTGAAAGCTTGGCCCGACCAGCGATTCCGGCCAGACCAGCAGTACCAGAAACGCGGCGACGGCGACCATCCGCAGCGACAATGCCTCACGTCCGATGGCCAGCGCGATCAGGACCAGCACCGCACCCACGCAGCTGCGAACGGTCGGCACTTCGCTGCCGGTCAACAAGGTGTACCCGATCCCGGCCAACGCGCCGACCCCCGCTGCCAAAACCGGCAGCCGAACGCGCAATGTCAGCCAGGGCCATAACGCCAACAGTTTGATGGCCAGCAAATATGCGGCTGCGATTACGGCGGAGACGTGCAGCCCGCTTATCGACAGCAGATGCGTCAGACCGGAATCGCGCATCGCCTCTTCATCCGCTTCGGCGATGCCGCCCCGATCTCCGCTGGCGAAGGCGGCAGCGATCGTGCCGGGCGATCCCCCGAGATTGCCCCGCACATGACGTGACAGATATCGTTGCAGCTGCGCGATGGGGTCGGCATTGGCGGGTGGGCTTTGCGTTACTTCGATATCGCCCAGCACCGTTCCCGTCGCCGCATAACCTGCAAACCATGCGGTGCGCGCAAAGTCGTACGCGCCGGGCAACATCGGTGGCGCGGGCGGCATCAGGCGGGCGCGCAATCGCACCACCGCGCCTTCTGCCAGGGCCGGTTCGGCACGGTCCAGCGGCACGTTGATACGCACTTTTTGCGATCGTCCCAGTTCGGCATCGCGCATGGCGATGATAAGGCGGATCCGATCGCGCGCAGGCTGATCCTCCCGCTCCAATATCCGCCCTGAAAGGAAACCCACGTTAGGCCGTTCGATCGGCTCCGCCCCGACCATTTCCGATCGCAGCCATATGACGGCGATGCCGAATGCCACGATCAGCGACATGCCGGCGACTGCCATTCGCACCCCCACCCGATCGTCGCGATCGCGCCACAGCGATAATGCGCCCAATGCCGTCAGGCACATGGCCGCTATTGCCGCCACCCATTGCCAGGGACCATCGAGAACGAACCATGTCGCAATGCCGCATGCAAAACCCACCGTCAGCCACGGGCCACGGTCGAACCCGGCAGATGCGAACCAGTGTTCGATCGCGTCCGCAACGCTAGACATTGCGCGCATGTTGCCCCAGTGAGCCGAAGCCTTGGTATCGGGCGCGCGCGGCTCCTCTCCGAAGGGGATGTCGATCATGCGTTCCGGCATCGTTTCAGCTGGATAGGAAAGTCTCACGAATGGCAAGCGGCAGCAGCGGCGTCATAACCCGGTTCGCGCCCTCCCCCACGGGATTTCTGCATATCGGCGGTGCGCGCACCGCTTTGTTCAACTGGTTGTTCGCACGCCATCATGGCGGCAAGGCGCTGCTGCGGATCGAGGATACCGACCGCAAACGCTCCACGACAGGAAGCGATCGATGCGATCATCGGCGGACTGGATTGGCTCGGCCTCGACTATGACGAACCGCCCGTGTTTCAGTCGGACCGTGCGGGCCGCCATGCGGAGGTCGCGCAAAGCCTGCTCGATGGCGGCCACGCCTACAAATGTTTTGCCACGGCGGAAGAACTGGAAGCGATGCGGGCAGAGCAGCGCGCGAACAAACAGCCGATGCGGTATGACGGACGCTGGCGCGATCGCGATGCCGCCGACATGGCGGCGGAAACGCCCTACACCGTGCGTTTGCGGACACCTGCCGATGGGTCGGTGACGATCGAGGATGCCGTTCAGGGTTCGGTGACGGTGGATAATGGGGAACTGGACGATTACGTCATTCTGCGCGCCGACGGAACGCCCACCTACATGCTGGCGGCTGTCGTCGATGATCGCGATATGGGCTGTACCCATGTAATTCGCGGCGACGATCATCTCAACAACGCCTTTCGCCAAATACCGATCTATCGCGCGATGGACGCGATCGAAGGGGGCTGGCCGATACCGACCTATGCCCATATCCCGCTGATCCACGGCAGCGACGGCGCAAAGCTGTCGAAGCGCCATGGCGCACTGGGTGTAGAGGCGTATCGCGACGAGCTCGGCATCCTGTCCGACGCGCTGTTCAATTATCTGCTGCGCCTGGGTTGGGCCCATGGCGACCGCGAGGAGCTATCGCGCGCCGAAGCCATCAGCCTGTTCGATCTGGCAGGTGTCGGCAAGAGCCCGTCGCGGTTCGACATGAAGAAGCTCGACAATCTGAACGGGCATTATCTTCGCGAGGCGGATGAGGCCGCTTTGGTCGAACTGATTGCGCCGCGTGTTTCGGACGATATCGATCGCGACAAGCTGGTCGCCGCAATGCCGGTGTTGAAAGTCCGCGCGAAGAACCTGAACGATCTCGCCGAGAGCACGGCGTTCCTATCGACGGAGTCGGCGCCGGTCGTTTACCGACAAGGCGCAGGCATTGCTGACCGATCCGAACCGCCAGCTGCTGGCGCAGATATCCGCACGATTGGCGGCAGAAAAGAACTGGACAATCGCCGGTCTGGAAGCCAATCTGAAACAGATGGCCGAAGAGCTGGAATTGGGGCTGGGGAAATTGGCACAGCCGTTGCGCGCGGCGTTGACGGGAACGACCAGCTCCCCAGGTATTTTCGACGTGCTCGTACTGATCGGACGTGACGAGGCTTTGGCGCGAATTGACGCTCAGGCGCTTTCGCAAGGATAACAGAAGCGACCTTTCAAGGTTGAAGGAGAAACGAATTGGCTGACACACAGGCAGGCGGGCAAGCGAAACTCGAACTGGGCGGCAAGGATATGGACCTTGCGGTGCTACAGGGCAGCTGCGGCCCCGACGTGGTCGATATTCGCAAATTGTATGGCCAGACCGGTGCGTTCACTTTCGATCCCGGTTTCACCTCGACTGCATCGTGCGAAAGCGCCCTGACTTATATCGACGGGGAAGAAGGCGTGCTGCTGCACCGTGGATATCCCATCGGTCAACTTGCCGAAGACAGCAGTTTTATGGAAGTCGCCTATTTGCTGCTGAACGGCGAACTGCCGCAGCAAACCGAACTCGACGATTTCAACTACACGATCACGCGGCACACGATGCTGCATGACCAGCTTCGTCAATTCTACCAGGGGTTTCGCCGTGACGCGCATCCGATGGCGATCATGTGCGGTGTCGTCGGCGCGCTTGTCGGCGTTCTATCACGACAGCACGGATATATCCGATCCCGAACATCGCAAGATCAGCAGCCATCGTTTGATCGCGAAGATGCCGACGATCGCTGCGATGGCGTATAAATACTCCATCGGTCAGCCATTCATGGGGCCGGACAATTCGCTAAGCTATACCGGCAATTTCCTGCGTATGACGTTCGGCGTCCCAGCGGAGGAATACGAAATCGTCCCGGCGGTGGAGCGGGCGATGGATCGCATTTTCATCCTTCACGCCGACCATGAACAGAACGCATCGACCTCGACTGTTCGCCTGGCCGGGTCGTCCGGCGCCAATCCCTTCGCTTGCACGGCGGCGGGGATTGCTTGCCTGTGGGGACCGGCGCACGGCGGCGCGAACGAAGCTGCGCTCAATATGCTGCGGGAAATCGGAACGCCCGATCGCATTCCGCATTATATCGAGCGGGCGAAGGACAAGAACGATCCGTTCCGCCTGATGGGTTTCGGTCATCGTGTGTACAAGAACTACGACCCGCGCGCGACGGTGATGCAAAAAACGGTTCGCGAAGTGTTCGACGCGTTGAAAGTGTCCGACCCAGTGTTCGAAACCGCTTTGCAACTGGAAGAAATGGCGTTGAACGACGATTATTTCCGGGAGAAGAAGCTGTTCCCGAATGTCGATTTCTATTCGGGCGTAATCCTGTCGGCAATCGGTTTCCCGACAACCATGTTCACCGCTCTGTTCGCCCTGGCACGGACCGTCGGGTGGGTCGCCCAATGGAACGAGATGATTTCCGATCCGGCGCAAAAAATCGGTCGGCCCCGGCAGCTTTATACCGGCCCGACCCAGCGCGATTATGTTCCGGTGGGCAAACGCTGAAACGCTGGCATAGCCACCGTATAGGTTCACATCGAACCTTACGGTGGCCTAATCCTCTTCGGATGTGGGCAGGGTCAGCGTGAAACGCGCGCCCTGCCCCTTTGCCTCTTCCGCAATCAAATCGCCATTCATCGCGATTGCCAGCTTGCGGGAAATGTAAAGTCCCAGCCCTGACCCGCCGTCCGGGCTTCTTCCCAACCGTTCGAACTTGTCGAACACGGTTCGGCGCTGTTCCACCGTCAGCCCCGCCCCCTGGTCCGAAACGCTGATCGCGGCAATGTCACCGTGATCCTCCACGGTCACCGTAACGACAGAACCCGGTGGCGAGTACGCAATCGCGTTCCCGACGAGGTTGATCAGTATCTGCAACACGCGGCGAAATTCACCGACGGCCATGATCTGCTGCTCCGCTTCCGGCATGATCAATGAGATATCGCGATCGGATGCCTTCACGCCGAGTATTCCGCCGGTTCGACGCGCGCAGTCGATCAGATCGATACGATCGGGGGCTGTCGTGAAATCGCCCGCCTCGACGATTTCCAGATCCGTCAAATCTTCGACCAACGACATCAAATGTTGCCCGGCGGCCGATATATCCGCGGCGTAGGCACTGTATTCCTCTGCGAGAGGCCCGGCCAGTTTGGTGCGAATGGTTTCCGCATTTGCGATGATACGCGCAATCGGCTGCCGCAATGCCGGCGCGAGCGTAGCGGTCAACAACGGTGGATTGGCGGTAGCCTGATTGTGCGACGGATCGAAGAGTGGCTCGGCAGATACGAGCAGCAGCGTGAAGCCTTCTATGGCCGCATCCACCCCGCGCGACGGCAATATGCGAACTGTATAAGAGGCAGGTGATCCCGAAACGCTTACGCTTATCCTGTCCTCATTGCGCCAGTCGGACGTTTTGCTGTGGCCGCTCTCGGAAAGCAATTCCACGAACTCGGTCCAATGCCGACCCACGCCATCATTCATCGCATGTGCCGTATCGGCCAGTTCTTCCCTCGAGGACTGGGCCGTAACGATGCGCTGCCTGTGATCCAGATAAGCGGTTAGAGCTGCCGTCGCGACGTCGTAATTTTGCGCGGCAGCATCACGGTCCAATCCTTCTTCACTCTGACGTGATGTCGTGGTCCAGTCACTGATCACCAATGTGCAGCCGCCATCCTCTTGCGGAGATGTACTTGCTTGAAACTGAATTTGGCTATTGCGCGTGACCGCTTTGATGGCGCGCGTTATCGACACCTCATCGGCAGTGCTTTTCAAAACCAGTGATCGCAGCTCCGGGACGGCGATTTCACCATCCGCCGTGCCGCCGCATTTAAGCTGCAGCGACAGTAGCGGCTCGACGATCGCCGTGAACCGCAAGCGACTGTCAGTTTCGGCTGTCGTCGTTCGAGGTAACGGCTCGCTCATTATGCGAAATCCGCCAACAGCTTTCGCGCACGGTCCGCGCGCATCGTTTCGACGCTTTCGAGCGTCGGCAAATCACCGTGAAGATACCCGAACTGTTCGCCAATCGCTGGCGCATCCAATCCGCTTGCGCGAAGCATGATTGCCAATCGAGCGGTTTGTTCCGGGTCAGTCGCGAGCACAGCTGAAGTTCGCGATTGGCCGGACATCTTCGCCAACGCACTGCAAAACAACGAGGCCCCGGCATGCGCGACGGATAGTCCCGATTTGCCGTGATCGTTCCGGGCGTCTATCAGTTGCGCCAACATAATGAGCCTGCATTTGCCCCCGCGTACGTCAACATCGGAACGAACCCAATCACCCGCATGCGACACCATCCCATCGTAAACATCGTCCGGCAGTTCGCTCAGTGGAAGTTCCATACGCCCGTAATGCTGCATAAATCGCGCTTGGGACGCCAAAACCGCAATGGCCAGTTCGGCCAGATCCCCTTCCTCGCTCGCAACGCATGATTGCAGCAAGGGCGAAAGAACCGGATCGATGGCGTTGGATGATTCCAACTGTTTCAGCAGCCGCCCTTCGAGCGTGGTTGCGTGACAGAATTCAAGCAAGGGTGAAAACTGGATAAGGTTTGCGAACAGTCGGTCCAGTTCTTCCGCCTGCGGCGTAGCGTTGGTATCGGTTGGTTCTGCGGACACGGCCGACACCTGCTCCGTCACATGCCGCACCATACCGCGGACACGCGCGATGATTTCGTCGTTCAGTAAAGAGTTTCGGCCGTTCGCTAGCAAATGCACCAGGATCGCCGGCACGCTTTCACGCGCGATATCCGCTCGCGCCAATTCTTCGCGCAAATCCGCCTCGGCAGAATTGCGATCGGGATCGGGTGGAACGACATCGGTCATGCTACGCCGATACCTATATCTGGTTAAAGCGAGGTTATTTATACTTTATCGCAGGACGATGATGGATCAGTCCTAGAGCAGTTGCCCGCTCGGTTCGGAGCTCCGCTTCAAAACGGTAAGGAATGTTTCGAAGCTGCGAATTGCAGTGGGTTCGCCCGGCGCGGAATCCAGCGCGATCTGGGCAAGATCGATCAGCTCTGCGGAGTGGAAGCTCGAACCGAGCCCTTTCAGACGCATGGCCGCAACGGTCCAGTTCCCATCGCATCGGGCGCGCTTCAGCAAATCGGCCTGTACCGAAACGCTGGCGATGAACGCGGCGCGAAGTTCGTCCAGCAGTTCCGCATCGTCACCAGCGGCAGCGGTCAGATTGGCTTCGAAAGCCGCATGGTCGAACACGATCATTGCCGCACGATGGGGGGTCAATAGTTAAGATGTCCTTTCACGCACTCGCGATTGTGGTAATCTGCATGCATGACCAATGGATCGCATATCAGAGCCGTCGATGAAGCCGCCATCAGCGCCGAGGCATTGGATGACGCACCGGAAGCCATCGCCGTCGAGGAAGCGAGCGACGACTGGGATTACGATCAAGCCAATATCGACATATCCGACGATAGCGCCCGCTGGCGCTGGGGGGCGATCTTGGCCGCAATATCGGCATTGGCGACGATGGCGGCCTGGACTGGGTACTTCGTGTGGAGCAATTGGAGTGCAATAGTTTCCGGGGCCAGCCAACAGCAGTGGATTGCATGGGTTTCCATTTGGGCCACGCCGATCGTCCTCATTCTGCTGGTGTGGCAGGCGATTGTGCGCAGCTCCGGACGCGAAGCGGCAAGGTTCGGAAATATCGCGCATAACTTGGCTGCTGAGTCCTCAGCGTTGGAAGAACGCCTGATCATCGTGAACCGCGAACTGAGCCTCGCGCGGGAATTTCTCGCAGCGCAGACTCGCGAACTGGATTCGCTGGGGCGCAGCGCGGGCGACAGATTGTCCGAACATGCCGATCGATTGGTTACTCTCATCAGGGATAACGGCGAACAGGTGAATGCAATCGGCGATGTCAGCGATCACGCCGTTAAGAACATGTCAAAATTGCGCGACGATCTGCCAGTGATTGCCAATTCGTCGCGCGACGTTTCCAACCAGATCGGCAATGCCGGGCTGACGGCAAAGGCGCAAATCGAGGAGCTTATTGCGGGCTTCGATCGCCTCAATCAATTCGCACAGGCGAGCGATCGCCAGGTGGACGGCGTGTCGGAACGCGTTGGCGGTATGCTGGCCGATTTCGAACGGCAGGCTGAAGCGACCGACGGGCTGATCCGAACGCGCTTCGAAACCCTGTCCGGCCAGTGCGACGAATTCCGCGCCGATATGGACGGGCGGGAGATCGACGCTCTGGCAGCCATGCGGGCACGCGTCGATACCATGACGGGCGAAATCGATGCCATTCGTGATCGTATGGCGGCCGACGAACGTGACGCCGCCAGTCAGCTGAGCGTTCGGATGGCAGCGTTGCGCGACGACGGGGCGGAAATTGCGAACGGGATCCGGGAAGGCGAAGATATGGCCCTGACCGTCTGGCGCAAGCAGATCGACGCGATGCAGGCGCATTTGCGCCAAGCAGTGGAAGAACTGCAGCGCATCGACGACAATGCGTTGGAAGCGTCGAACCACAAACTTACTGCACTCGTCGATGAAGCCAATGCGGTGGATGCGAAATTGGCTGAGCGCGATACATTGTTCAATCGCCAGATCGTTCGTCGGCGGGACGAACTTGCAAAAATGGCCGACGAAGGGGTGGCATCGCTGGACGAACAGCTGGCTTCGATCGACGGTGCGATCGCGAGGCGGCGGGAAGACCAGCTGGCGCTCACCGCAGCTTTGGCGGAACAGGGGGCGGCGGTGGAATCGTCCGCGTCCGCGCTCAACGATCGCTTCGCCGATCTGATCGAGTTCGGTGATCGAACCACGGACAATCTGACCCAGAACGCGGATCGATTGACCGGCATTCTGGCCGACGGGCAGTTGAATGTGGCGGAAACGCGCAGCGGGCTGACTGCAGCGACGGAGGAGAGCGTTCGCCTGCTCGAACTGATCCAAGGGGCATTGCATCATAGCCGCGTGGATCTGACGGAAGCGATCGGTGCTGCCTCTGACGACATGACGTCACTGGCGGATCGGGCGAAATCCGTTCAGGCGGTCGTGGAAGAAGCCAACGACAACGGCGCGAAGCTGTCGGATCACTTGGCGGCCACTCGCGATTTGGGGAACGATACCATCTCGCTGCTAGGTGAGTTGGAAGATCGCCTCCGGTCTGCGGGCGGCGAACATGGCGCTTCGCTCGACCGTCTTAATGCGGCGACCGAAAAACTGCGCGGCAAAATAAGTGTGTTGGCGTCCGATACCGAACGCGAGTTGCTGCGTGCAATAGATAGCGTGGATGGCGCCGGGCGCGCTGCGGCGGAACGGATCGGTGCGGGGGCGACCAAAAATATCGATGCGATCGCAGACGATCTGGGTCGTAAATCCGCGCATGCAATCAATAATGCGCTGACGCAAAGCGTGCATGACGGGATTGCCGAACTGGAAGCATCGGCCGTTCGTGCCGCACAAGGTGGACAAGCCGCGACCGCTGAATTGCTCGATCAACTGGCAACCGTAAACGAGCTGGCTGAAAATCTAGAGCGGCGGATCGACGATGCGCGAGAACGCGCTCAGGAACGGACAGACAACGATTTCGCACGGCGCATGGCCTTGATTGTGGAAAGCCTGAACTCCAGCGCTATCGACATCGCCAAGGGCATGTCGTCCGACATTTCGGATACCGCCTGGACGGCCTATCTGCGCGGCGATCGCGGCATCTTTACGCGTCGCGCCGTGCAGTTGATCGACAGCGGAACGGCGCGCGAAATTGCGGATGTCTATGACACCGACGAACAGTTCCGCGAACACGTCACCCGGTATATCCACGACTTCGAAGCGATGCTGCGGTCCATGCTGTCGACGCGGGATGGCAACGCGATCGGTATTACGCTGCTCAGTTCCGATATGGGCAAACTGTACGTTGCGCTGGCGCAGGCCATCGAACGTCTGCGAAATTAGGCCCCGCGTTCCAGCGGCCTTTGGGGAAACAGATTAATATCCTCAGCCGTGATCCAACCAAATGTATAATTGAGCGCGTACAGACCGGTCAAGATTGCCGCGGCGAGGCTTGCGCGCGCAATTACGCGACCGGGCCGGAAATTCGCGGGCGCGCTGTCTGCCTGACCGGGAATTTTGGCGACGCCCAGCTCGTCCGACGTGCGAACGCCGAACGGCAAGATGACGAACGCGCTCATCACCCAGAACAACGCATAGATTGCAAGAACCGACGTCCACTGCATCGCGAATTACACGTCCACCACGCGAACCTGCGGCTTCTTCCCGCTCCACCGCTGCGCCGCGCGCCGCGTTGCAAGCCGGACCGCTTCATGGGTGGCGGGATTGTTCGCGCCCGCCCCGCCCTTCACCTTACGCAACGCCTTCGCAATGTCCGCCGTCGCCTCCGCCACGAAGTCGGCGTAATCTTCGTCCAGCGGCAACCCGGCAGCCTCGATAGTCACGTTGCGTTTTGCATCCAGCGCGACGAACACGATGCCATCGCGCGACAGTCGGCGGCGCATCGCGATCGTTTCGCCATCGGCGGGAATGATCAGATCGCCATCGAGAACCAGACGCCCGTTGCGAACCTCTGCAAGTTTCGACGGTTTGCCGGGGGCCAGGCGAATGATATCGCCATTTCCCTGAACCACATTGTGGGGAATCCCCGCCTCTTTACCGACGCGGGCCTGTTCCATCATGTGCCGCATTTCGCCATGCACCGGGACCAGTATTTCCGGCTGTATCCAATCGTACAACGCCTCGAGTTCGGGTCGGCCCGGATGTCCGCTGACGTGAATATCCGCCTGTCGATCGGTCACCATCGTGATGCCGCGCGATGCCAGCTTGTTCTGGATTGCACCGATCGCGATTTCATTGCCGGGTATCTGGCGACTGGAGAACAGCACGACGTCGCCCTTGGACAATTCCAACTGATGGCTGCCATTTGCCACACGGGACAGAGCCGCGCGAGGTTCACCCTGGCCGCCGGTTGCGATAATCAAAACTTCCCCGCGGGGAAGGCGCATCGCTGTCTTGAAATCGACCGTTTCCGGGAAATCTGCGAGGTAGCCATTGTCTTGCGCGACCCCGATAATGCGATCGAGCGACCTGCCCGCGACACACACTTTGCGACCATTGGCGACTGCAACTTCGCCTAGTGTCTGCAACCGGGCGACATTGGACGCGAACGTCGTGACCAGAATGCGTTTGCCGGGATATTTCGCCACCTGCTCCATCAAACCGCGATGGACGCCGCCTTCCGATCCGCTGGGATTGGGATTGAAAACGTTGGTGGAATCGCAAACGAGAGCCAGAACGCCTTCATCACCGATAGCGCACAGTTCTTCCTCCGTGGCAGGTTCGCCGATGATGGGCTCGTCATCCAGCTTCCAGTCACCGGTGTGGAAAATCCGTCCGTAGGGGGTGTCGATGACCAACGCATTTCCTTCTGCGATGGAATGGGCGAGCGGCACATATTCGATGCCGAACGGGCCGAGATCGAACTTGCCATGATCGTCATCGATGACATGCAGCTTTACCGTGCCCGTCAGCCCGGCTTCGTCCAGTTTCTTGCGAACCAGATCTGCTGTGAACGGCGTTGCATAAAGAGGCACGTCCAACGCATCGGCGAAATACGGAACGGCACCGATGTGATCTTCATGAGCGTGGGTCAGAACGATCCCGACCAGATCTTTCGTCCGTTCCTCGATAAACTCGAGATCGCCGAACACCAGATCGACGCCGGGATATTCGTTGCCGGAAAAAGTCATGCCCAGATCGACCATCAGCCACTTGCCGTCGCATCCGTATAGATTGACGTTCATGCCGATCTCGCCGGATCCGCCGAGCGCCAGAAACAGCAGTTCTTTTTCCGGTCGGTAATTCTTATTCATGCAATGTGTATCCAGCTATTATAGCGAGGCCGCGCAAAGTCAGATCGCGATCGACCATATCGAAAATTTCGGTGTGCCCATCGAACAACGCCGCAAGGCCACCCGTCGCAATAACGGTAACAGGACCGTCGATGGACGCACGCAGTTTGCCCACCAGCCCTTCGACCATCGCGAGATAGCCCCAGAAGATCCCGATCTGCATCTGCGAGCGCGTGTCCGTTCCGACAACGACCTGATCCGGCGGCGGCTCTATGGCGATATGGGGAAGCTGCGCCGTATTGCCAGCCAAAGCTGCCAAAGTCAGCTTCGGACCGGCCGCAATCACGCCCCCTTTGTAGGCCCCGTGACCGTCGATCACGTCGAATGTGGTGGCGGTGCCGAAATCTATGACGATCAGATGGCCGGGTACCTTCGCATGGGCCGCCACCGCATTCACCAGACGATCCGCCCCGACGGTATCGGGTTCGGGAACATCGATCGGCATCGTCCATGCAGCTTTGCCACGCCCGGCAACGATCGCCGTGCGATTGCAATAGGCGGTGCTGAACGCGGTCAGTTGGCGCGTTATTGCCGGCACAACGGAGGCGATGGCAAAATCGCGAACTTCAGACAAATCAATATTCCGCGCCGCACACAGTGGCAGCAACAAAGCCGCATACTCGTCCGCGGTGCGTGTGGTTTGCGTTGCCACTCGCCATTGTGCGATGATACGGCCAGCGGTCAGAACGCCGAAAGTGATGTTCGTATTGCCGACATCTGCGACCAATAGCACATCGTCTGGTCCGTAAGGCATCAGCTGATATCGCCTGCATAGATACGCCGTACGACACCATCATCCCGGCGCAGCATCAGGGCTCCGTCGGGCGCGACGCCGGCATATCGACCGCTCACTGCATCTTCCGAACCGGCAGATATGGAAAGCGGGTCGCCGGCAGTGTGGGCGTGGCTTTGCCATTCCTGAATTATATTGACGGCCCCGTGTCGCCGCCAACTGCCCAGAACGCTGGCGAACTTGCCTGAAAGTTCGCCTAAGAACTCCGCGCAGGAAGGCGTGACGGTTGCCGCATGATCGGCGAGCATCGTGGTCTTCCTGCCTGTTATAGCGGGCGCGGTTTCAATATTCACGCCGATGCCGATCACGATGGTCGATCCGCTACGTTCCAGCAAGATACCGGCGATTTTGGCCCCGCCGACCAAAACGTCGTTCGGCCATTTCAACGTCAAATTCGCGCTCGCGTCCACGAAGTTTTCGACTGTGGCGAACACCGCCAGTCCTGCAACGAAGGAAAGGGTTTGCGGCAAGGGATCGTCGGGCTGCAAGTTGGCGATGGTGCTGCAATAGAGATTGCCTTGCGGGCTGACCCAACCGCGTCCCAAACGACCGCGTCCTCCCGACTGCGCCTCCGCTCTCAGCCAGTGATTTTCCGCCAACGTTTCGCCATCGTGCAAACGCCGGATCAGGTCGGCATTCGTCGATCCGGTCTGGGCAATCGTTTCGATCAAACCACGATGAACAGCGCGTCGGCGGCCCTGTCGCTCAATGCACCCAGCCAGGGCGTCAACAGATAGCCGAGCGGAGACAATATCACCGTTGTCACGATCAGCAACGTCCAGCTCGCCGGATTACCGGAACCGGTCACACGGTCGGCGGCGGCGTCGAACATCATGACTTTACACACTTTGAGATAATAGAACGCGCCGATGACGCTGGCGGCAATGCCGATGGCTGCCAGGACGATCAAATCGGCCTCGACCGCCGCCTGAAACACGACGAACTTGCCCCAGAAGCCGAACAGTGGCGGTATGCCGGCCAAGCTAAGCATAACGAAGAACAGGGGCCAGGCGATGCCGGGGCGGGTGCTGCCAAGGCCAGCGATATCGTCGAGTTGATCAAGCGGCGCGCCCTCGCCGTCGCGCAACATCAGTACGGCAACGAAACTGGCAATGGTCATAATGACATAGATGAAAAGATACACCACCATCGCGCTCGCCCCCTGCGGCGTGGCGACGGCCAGACCGATCAGGATGAAACCGATATTGTTGATCGAACTGTATGCCAGAATGCGCTTCAAACTGGTCTGGCCGATCGCGCCAAGTGCCCCGACCACTATCGACGCCAACGCCGCAAAGATAACGATCTGTTGCCAGATGGCGGTTTGCGCCCCGAAGGCGTCCAGCGCCATTCGCATCGTCATAGCGACGGCGGCAATTTTCGGCGCAGTGGCGAAAAACATCGTGACCGGGGTGGGCGCGCCTTCATATACGTCGGGCGTCCACATATGGAACGGGACGGCGGCAATCTTGAAGGCCAGGCCCGACAGTACGAAGATGATCCCCATCATCGCGCCAGTGTTCACGCCGCCATCGAATGCGGTGCGGATACCGATATAATTCGTGGTCCCGGCGAAACCGTAAACCAGGCTCATCCCGAACAGCAATATCCCGCTGGCAAGCGCGCCGAGCACGAAGTATTTCAGGCCCGCTTCGGCGCTGCGCTGATCGTCGCGCAGGAAAGACGCGAGCACGTAGGATGCGAGGCTCGACAGTTCCAGTCCGATATAAAGCGTCATCAAATCGACAGCGGACACCATCATGCCCATACCGACAGCGGCAAAGACGATCAGGACCGGATATTCGGGCCGGTAATCCCCGGTACGCATGAAGAAGCGCGGCGTTACGACCAGACAGGCGGCCGATGCGCCGTATATCAACAACTTCATTATGTTGCCGAACGCGTCCATGCGGAACAGACCGCCAAAGGCGTCGCCGCCAAATTCGTAGGCTGGATTGACGAGGAACTCGACGAGATATGCCCCGGCTGCGAACAGGGCGAACACCGCCGCGATCGACACTGCGCGCGCTGTGGGGCGCCCTCCCCAGGCCGCGACCAGAACCAGCGCCAGCCCGGCTACGGAAAGGATGATTTCCGGCCGGGTGAAAAACAGTGATATGCCAAAATCCATTATTCGGCCCCAGCGGAATGAGAATTGTGGCCTTCTGCCGCCACTGCCGGCATCGCATTCGCAGGCTGGTTGCGCGGCGCGCCAATGCCGAGATCGGCATCACCCGGCGGGGCAGCGCCTGCCAGACGCGCATCGAGCGATGCGATGTCGGCGCGCATCGGCGCAAGGAAACTTTCAGGGATAAACGCCCATCCACAACACCGCCGCCACGATCGGCGTCAGCATCGCATATTCCCGCACCCGAAGATCGGGCATCGCCGCCGCATCGGCGTTCAACTGCGGCCCGAAAGCAACGCGGCGATACAGCCACAACATATACGCCGCACCTAATATGATCCCGGTGGTCAGAACCAGCGCCGCCCAACTCGAAACCTCGTAGATACCCGCCAGGCTAAGAAATTCGGCGACGAAGCCGCTCGTTCCAGGAAGGCCGATACTGGCCATAGTGAAGAACAGAAAGAACACGGCGTATCGCGGCATGTTGATCGACAGCCCGCCATATCGATCGATTTCCCTGGTGTGCAACCGATCGTAGATAATGCCGACACACAGGAACAGCGCGCCCGACACCAACCCGTGACTGAGCATCATGATCATCGCACCTTCGAGCCCCTGAACATTGAACGCGAACAGTCCGGCGGTGACGATGCCCATATGTGCGACCGAGCTGTACGCGATCAACTTCTTCATATCGTGTTGCACCAGCGCGATCAGGCTGGTGACGACCACCGCGACCATCGACAATCCGAAAACCAGCCAGACGAACTGCGCCGAAGCTTCCGGAAACATCGGCAGACTGAAACGAATGAAGCCGTACCCGCCCATTTTCAGCAGCACCCCGGCCAGGATCACGGATCCTGCGGTCGGCGCCTGAACATGCGCGTCCGGCAGCCAGGTGTGGACCGGCCACATCGGCATCTTAACTGCGAAACTGGCAAAAAATGCGAGCCACAACCAAGTCTGCGCCGATGGATCGAATGAATATTGCATCAAAGTCGGAATGTCCGACGTACCGGCATCGTTCACCATCCAGAACATCGCAATCAGCATCAGGACGGAGCCGAGCAGCGTATAAAGGAAGAATTTGTAACTCGCATAAATGCGGTTGTCGCCGCCCCACACACCGATGATCAGATACATCGGGATCAGACCGGCTTCGAAGAAAATATAGAACAGAAATAGGTCCTGAGCGGCAAAGACGCCGATCATCAACATTTCCATGATTAGAAATGCCGCCATATATTCACCGACGCGGGTTTTCACGGACTCCCAGCTGGCAAGGATGCAGATCGGCATGAGGAACACCGACAGCGCAATCAACATCAACGCAATTCCATCGATCCCCAACGCATACGAGAACCCGGCAAACAGATCGGCCCGCTCCACGAACTGCCACTGCGCGCCGCCGATATCGTAATTCGCCCATAAGACGATCCCCAGCGCCAGGTTCGCCAGCGTCGCCGCCAATGCGATCATGCGCGCTGCATTCGCGCCGACTATGAAACACGCCACCGCTGCAACCAAAGGCACCAGAAGCATCAAGGAGAGAATGGGAACGCCGCCCATCAGATCATCACCCAACTAATCGCGCCGATCAGGCCGAGCAACATGATCAACGCATAACTGTTGAGGTAGCCCGACTGAACTCGCTTCGCCCCGATGCTCCCCTTGGCGACGACCCAGGCAGCCCCATCCGGCCCGAAGCGGTTGATGATGTTTTCATCACCGACAATCCAGAATTTGCGACCGAACCAGAACGCGGGTTTGATGAAGATCATCCGATACAATTCGTCGAAATACCATTTGTTGAACACGAAATTGTGCAGGGCGGAAAATCGCGCCACGAATTTACCCGGTATTGACGGGTCGCGAATGTATGCAAGCCACGCGCCGAACAGGCCGATCAGCATTGCGATGGTGGCCGACAGTTTAACCCACAGCGGAACTTCGTGCAGCGCATGTATGAGGTTGTCGTTGTAAAAAATGCTACCGCCCCAAAACTCCGCGCTGTCCACGAACGCGTCGGTGAATACGAATCCAGCAAAAACCGCTCCGACCGTCAAAATACCCAAGGGGACCAACATGCTGACGGGGCTTTCGTGCGGCTTATACCCGCCTGTTCCATCGTTCGCCGATCGATCCGCTGAATCAGTGTGAACCGCGTGCTCGGATGTGCTCGCTGCGATCCCAGCGCGGTTTGCCCCAGAAGGTCAGGAACATCAGCCGCCAGCTGTAAAAACTGGTGAGCAAAGCGGAGAAGCACCCAACCCAGAACGCGAACTGTCCAAGATCGTTGTTGCGCGCGAATGCGGCTTCCAAAATCGCATCCTTGGAATGGAAGCCTGCGAACCCGGCATGCAGCCAATAAATGCCGACACCCGTTATCGCCAATGTCCCTGCCAGCATCGCCCAGAACGTAAACGGAATTTCTTTCCGCAGATTGCCGTAATATCGCATATCCTGTTCGTGATGCATCGCGTGAATGACGCTGCCCGCACCCAGGAACAACAGCGCCTTGAAGAATGCGTGCGTGAACAGATGGAACATCGCCACGCCATACGCACCGACGCCGGCCGCGAAGAACATATAGCCGAGCTGAGAGCAGGTCGAATAGGCGATGACTCGCTTGATATCCCACTGTGTCGTCCCGATCGTCGCTGCGAACAAACAGGTCGCCGCGCCGATAAAGGTTACGAAACCAAGGGCGATGGGTGCGGTTTCGAACATCGGCGACATCCGGCACACCAGAAAGACACCGGCCGTGACCATAGTGGCGGCGTGGATCAAGGCGGAGACGGGCGTCGGCCCTTCCATCGCATCGGGCAGCCAAGTGTGCAGGCCCAATTGCGCCGACTTACCCATAGCGCCGATGAACAGCAGGATGCACAACACATCCATCGTGGCCATCCGAAACCCGAGAAAGCCGATCGTCGAACCGCTCATCGCGGGCGCTGCTGCCAGTATTTCCGGAATCGAGGTCGTGCCGAAGACGAGAAACGTACCGAAGATACCCAGCATGAAACCCAGATCGCCGACCCGGTTGACGACGAAAGCCTTGATTGCGGCGGCGTTCGCACTGGGCTTTTTGAACCAGAAGCCGATCAGCAAGTAGGACGCAAGGCCGACCCCTTCCCAACCGAAGAACATCTGCACCAGATTGTCCGCAGTCACCAACATCAGCATGGCGAAGGTGAACAGGCTTAGATAGGCGAAGAACCTGGGCTGGTCGGGATCTTCCGCCATGTAGCCCCAGCTGTAGAGGTGGACGAGCGCCGATACCGAAGTGATGACGACCAGCATGATCGCGGTCAGCGTATCGACCCGCAATGCCCAGTCGAAGCTGAGATCGCCCGACTGCACCCATTGCATGACCGGAACGACAGTCGCGCCGGCATCGCCGGCAACGAAGCCTAAAAACAGGGGCCAGCTAAGCGCGCATGCGACGAACAGCGATCCCGTAGTGATGATTTTCACCACCGTATTGCCGAGATTTCGATTGCCCAGTCCGCCGACGATTGCAGCGAGCAAGGGCAGAAAGACGATGATCAATATCGGATGCATTACGGCTTAGCCTTTCATCCGATTGACATCGTCAACCGCGATGGTGCCGCGACCACGGAAATAGATCACCAGAATGGCCAGGCCGATCGCCGCTTCCCCCGATGCGACCGCCAGCACGAACATGGCGAACACCTGCCCCACCAGATCGTTGAGAAAAGCGCTGAATGCGACCAGATTGATGTTCACGGCCAGCAGGATCAATTCGATCGACATTAGGATGACGATCACGTTCTTCCGGTTGATGAAAATTCCCATCACGCCCAGCACGAACAGGATCGAACTGACGACTATATAATGCTCGATCCCGATCACAACTCGACCCCCTGACCGACGGTCGGCCGAACGTTCCGCGTCGCATCCTGCGGACGGCGACGAACCTGACGGTCGATGTTCTGATGGCCGCGCTGCGTTTTCTGTTCGCGATGCGTCAGCACGATGGCCCCGATCATCGCCACCAGCAGAACCAGACCCGCCGCTTCGAACAGGAACAGATATTGGCCGTATAGAACCGCCCCGAAATTCTCGATATTACTTTCGGACGCGAGCGGCGCAGTCGCGGCATTCGTCGTGCCCAAATCCAACGCGCCCGCGCGATATGCGCCGATCCCCAGGACCAGCTCCGCAAGCAGGATTGCCGCGACCGCAAGACCGATCGGGAGATTGTTCATGAAACCTGCGCGCATGGCGGCAAAATCGATGTCGAGCATCATTACGACGAACAGGAACAGCACCGCGACCGCGCCGACATACACCACGATCAGCACCATCGCGATGAACTCCGCCCCAACCAGCACCATCAGGCCCGCCGCGTTGAAAAACGCGACGATCAGCCACAGCACGGAATGCACCGGGTTGCGCGAAATTATCACGAGCACGGCACTGCCGATGACGAAGGCGGCAAACAGGTAAAAGGCGAAGACTTGTATCATGAAACCCCGATGTCAGGTGACGCGCGCGTTAGCGGTAGGGAGCGTCCGCTTCAAGGTTTGCGGCAATGGCGCGTTCCCATTTGTCCCCGTTTGCGAGCAGTTTCGCCTTGTCGTACAGTAATTCCTCGCGCGTTTCGGTCGCATATTCGAAATTCGGCCCCTCGACCACCGCATCGACCGGGCACGCTTCCTGACAGAAACCGCAATAAATGCATTTCGTCATATCGATGTCGTACCGCGTCGTGCGCCTGCTGCCATCGTCGCGCGGTTCGCTTTCGATCGTGATCGCCTGCGCCGGACACACTGCCTCGCATAATTTGCAGGCGATGCAACGTTCTTCGCCGTTGGGATATCGCCGCAGCACATGCTCACCACGAAACCGTGGGGACACCGGGTTTTTCTCGTAAGGGTAGTTGATCGTCACTTTCGGCTTGAAGAAATATTTCAGCGTCAGTGCATGAGCCTTTACGAATTCCCACAGCGTGAACGATTTGATCAAATGGGCGGCGTAACTCATCAGCCATACCTCGTAAGCATTAGATAACCGGAAATGACGACGATGAATACCAAGCTGAGCGGCAGGAATACTTTCCACCCCAGCCGCATCAATTGGTCGTAACGATACCGCGGCACGGTCGCCATGACCCAACTGAACATGAAGAAGAACATCAGCGTTTTCAGCAGCAGCCAGAAAATGCCCGGAATATCGAACCAGGGGATCAGATCGATATTGAGCGGCGGCAGCCATCCGCCGAAAAACAGAATGGCGTTGAGGACGCACATCAGCAGAATATTCGCATACTCACCAAGCCAGAACAGCGCGAAGCTCATCGAACTGTATTCCGTTTGATATCCGGCGACCAGTTCGCTTTCCGCTTCCGTCAGATCGAACGGGACACGCGCGGTTTCCGCAAGACTGGAAATGAAGAACATGATCCACAACGGAAACAGCAGCGGGTTCACGACATAGGCGTTGATTATGCCGAACCCGTGCCCCTCTTGTGCCGTGATAATGCCATTGAGATTGAACGTACCGGCGAACAGAACCACGCAAACCAGGATAAACCCGATCGAAACTTCGTAAGAAATCATCTGCGCCGCCGCACGCATGGCGGAGAAGAACGGATATTTAGAGTTTGACGACCACCCCGCGATGACGACGCCGTAAACGCTCAAGGAACTGATCGCGAGGATATAGAGCAACCCGACATTGATGTTCGCCAGCACCATCGTCGCGCTGAACGGCACGACGGCCCAGGCCAGCAGCGCCACCGTGAAAGTGATGATCGGGGCCATCAGGAACAGCCCCTTGTTCGCGGCGCTGGGAATAATGGTTTCCTGAAGGAAAACTTTCAATCCATCGGCGAAGCTTTGCAATAGGCCGAACGGGCCGACCACATTCGGCCCGCGGCGCAAATTGATGGCCGCCCAGACCTTGCGGTCCATGTAGATGATCATCGCAACGCCCAACATCAGCGGCAAAGCGATCAACAATACGCCCGAAACGGTCGCGATCGTCCACGCGGCGGCGTAATTCAAACCGAGCGATTGGAAAAAGTCGGTCATTCGGCTGCCTCTGCCAATTCGTCCGTGGACGAATGTTCATCGGAACATTGCTGCATCGTCACACTGGCGCGAGCGATGGCGTTCGTGAGGTAGAAATCCTCGATCGGATAGGCAATCCGCCCCACCGTGTTTTCGCCAGTTGCGGTTTTGGGCAAAGCACCGAAATCGACCAAGCCACCTGCACCCAATTCGGGAACTGCGGCGATCATTGCATTCTGCAATTCATCGAAGCTGTCGAACCCAACCGTCAGGCCCAGCGCATCGGCCAAGGCGCGCATGATGGTCCAGTCCTCGCGCGCATCGCCGGGTGCGTAAGCGGCTTTTTCCGCATATTGCACACGCCCTTCGGTATTGACGTACGTGCCGTCCTTCTCGGCGTAAGATGCCGCCGGCAGAATAACGTCCGCCGCATGTGCGCCTGTATCGCCGTGATGGCCGACATACACTTTCAGACTGCTGGCGAAGGGGGCGTAATCCATCTCGTCCGCACCCAAAGACAACAAGACTGCCGGGTTGGCGTCCGCAATATCCGCAATGCCCCCCTGCTGCGCATAACCCAGCAACAATCCGCCCATCCGGCTTGCCGCCATATGCAGCACGTTGAACCCGTTCCAGCCGTCACGCACCAGAGAGAACGTTTCTGCAAATTGCAACGCGGCCGACATCGCGCCCGCCGCCAGGCCGCCACCCCCCAGGATTATCGCGGGGCGTTCAGCGGATCTGAAAGCATCGGTTGCGGCATCGGGAAGGTCGTTTAAAACCGCGCCGTCATCGCCCAGGAAAGTTGCGGGGTAAGTCGTTTCCCATTCGGGCCCGACCACGAACACCTTCGCGCCGCGCTTCACCGCTTTGCGAATGCGAACATTCACAAGCGCCGCTTCCGCCCGAATGTCGCTGCCCACGATCAAGATGGCATCCGCGGTTTCGATCCCGGCGAAGGTCGAATTGAAGTTCACTGCCGCGAGGTTGTCGGCGCGATAGGACATGCCCGTCTGCCGCCCTTCCAGCAGCGCCGAACCGGCGGCATTTACCAGCGCCTTTGCCGCGAACATCGTTTCGCAATCGACCAGATCGCCCGCAATCGCAGCCAGCCTCGCGCCCTCACCACCGCTTTTATACGCGGCGGCAATCATGGCGAACGCCTCGTCCCAACCGGCCGCCGTCATTTTGCCGTCCCGGCGAACGAACACCTTGTCGAGCCGGCGGCGTGACAGGCCATCCACCTGATAGCGCCCTTTGTCGCTCAACCATTCCTCGTTCACGTCGTCATTGACGCGCGGCAAGGCGCGCATGATCTCGCGACCACGCGAATACAGCGTGATGTTCGCGCCGACCGCGTCGGATACATCGATGCTGAGCGTTTTCTTCAATTCCCAAGGGCGCGCTTCGAATGCGTAAGGTCGCGACGTCAGCGCACCGACCGGGCATAGGTCGATGACGTTCGCGGACAATTCATGGCTCGCCGCCTGTTCCAGATATGTCGTGATCTGCATGTCTTCACCGCGATACAACGCGCCGATTTCATCGACTCCGGCAATTTCTTCGGAAAACCGCACGCAACGGGTGCAATGGATGCAGCGCGTCATCACCGTCTTGATCAGCGGCCCCATGTATTTTTCGGTCACGGCGCGTTTGTTCGCATCGTAACGACTGGCCCCGCGACCATACATCATGGATTGGTCCTGCAGATCGCACTCGCCGCCCTGATCGCAGATCGGGCAATCGAGCGGATGGTTGATCAGCAGAAATTCCATCACCCCCTCCCGCGCGGTTTTCACCATTTCGCTGTCGGTGCGGATCTCCTGCCCTTCGGTCGCGGGCAGCGCGCACGACGCTTGCGGTTTGGGCGGGCCGGGCTTTACCTCGACCAGGCACATACGGCAATTTCCCGCAATGCTCAGCCGTTCGTGATAGCAAAAGCGCGGAATTTCCTTCCCCGCCAGCTCGCAAGCTTGCAACACGGTCGCGCCGTCCGGCACTTCAAGTTCGATGTCGTCAACGGTGACCTTGGGCATTACTCAGCCGCCTCTAAAAACTGTGCGTTGTGTTCGACGATCCGACGTTCCAGTTCGGGGCGGAAATGTTTGATCAGCCCTTGAATGGGCCACGCCGCCGCATCGCCGAGAGCGCAAATCGTATGCCCTTCAACCTGTTTCGTAACCTGCTGCAGCATATCGATTTCCTCGATTGCGGCATCACCGGTCCGCAACCGTTCCATCATGCGCCACATCCAGCCTGTGCCCTCGCGGCAGGGCGTACACTGGCCGCAGGATTCATGTTTGTAGAAATAGCTCAACCGGGCGATCGCCCGCACGATGTCGGTCGATTTGTCCATAACGATGACTGCCGCCGTGCCGAGGCCCGACCCCACGGCCTTCAACCCATCGAAATCCATCGGAGCGTCGATGATCTGTTCGGCGGGGACCAGGGGCACCGACGATCCGCCGGGTATGACGGCAAGCAGATTATCCCATCCGCCGGTAATTCCGCCGCAGTGCCGCTCGATCAGTTCGCGGAACGGAATGCCCATCTCCTCTTCGACCACGCAGGGCTTTTCGACGTGGCCGCTGATCTGAAACAGCTTGGTGCCGTGGTTGCCTTCGTTGCCGAAACCGGCGAACCACGATGCCCCGCGCCGCAGAATGGTGGGCACGACGGCGATGCTTTCGACATTGTTCACCGTGGTCGGGCAACCATACAGGCCAGCGCCCGCTGGAAACGGGGGCTTCAGGCGAGGCTGACCCTTTTTGCCTTCCAGGCTTTCGATCATCGCGGTTTCTTCGCCGCAGATATATGCACCCGCGCCGCGATGCATGAACACATCGAAATCATAACCCGAACCGCTGGCGTTCTTGCCGATCAATCCCGCATCGTAAGCCTCGTCGATCGCGGCCTGCAAAGTTTCCGCCTCACGAATGTATTCGCCGCGAATATAGATATAGGCGGCCCGCGCGCGCATCGTGAAACCGGCGACCAGCGCGCCTTCGATCAATTTATGCGGTTCATGCCGGATGATCTCGCGGTCCTTGCAGGAACCGGGTTCGGATTCGTCGGCGTTGATAACCAGAAAGGAGGGGCGACCGTCTTTCGATTCCTTGGGCATGAACGACCATTTGAGGCCCGTCGGGAAGCCCGCCCCGCCCCGCCCGCGCAAACCGGACGCTTTCATCTCATCGATAATCGCATCGTTGCCGCGCGCAATCAGGGCGGCGGTGTCGTCCCAATCGCCCCGTATCTGCGCCGCTTTCAGGTTCCAATCCTGATACCCGTAAATGTTGGTAAAAATGCGATCTTTGTCGGCGAGCGCCATCAGAACCCTCCTTGCGACAGGAAATAGATTGCAGCGACGACAATAACGGCAATCGCACCGAACTTTACGAGGCCCATCAGCACTTTCCAGGCGATAACAATCAGGATCAGCGATATTACGATGGTCGCCATACTCATGACCATTCTCCACGATAATCGTGGTTGGCATCGACCATTTCGCGCAAGGTCGTGGGTCCGCCGCTTGGTTCCGACGTATGACGCCCAGGTTCCTGCGTGCCCTCTTTCGGATCGCCGCCGGCGGCAAGCGCGTCCAGCACCGCATCCAGGCGATCTACCGTCAGATCTTCGTAATTGCCGTCATTGATCTGAACCATCGGCGCAGTGGCGCAATTGCCCATGCATTCGACTTCGGTCAGGGTCCATAATCCGTCGTCCGACACACCACCCTTGACCATGCCACGCGCTTTGCACGCGGCCATGATCTCGTCCGATCCGCGCAACATGCACGGCGTCGTCCCGCACACTTGCACATGATATTTGCCGACCGGGATCAGGTTGTACATCATGTAGAAGCTGGCAACCTCAAGAACCCGGATCGCCGGCATGTCGAGGCATTTGGCGACGTATTCGATCACCGGCAGCGGGAGCCAACCCTGCGTATCGGTTTCCGCCCCGACCTGCCGCTGTGCCAGATCGAGCAAGGGCATCACCGCCGATTTCTGACGGCCTTCGGGATATTTGGCGATATGGCGATCCGCCTTCGCCTGGTTCTCGTCGGTCCAGGCAAAGGCACCCCACCGCTCGCGCAGTTCGGGAGTGTCGGCGTGCAAGATGACGATCAGCCATTGCGTACATCTCGAACCTGCCCGATAGCTGCCCCGATATTACAGACCATCAACAGCCGCCGCTGCAGTCCATAGCATCATCCTGCAAGTTCGCGTCCGCTAATCGGAATGCCGCCATGTAAACTGCCGCTCCCGATGCGAAAGCGCAATCGCACGCGACGGCAACGAGATTTCTCGAATAGTACTCACCGGTCGCACTCCCCGAACACCACGTCGATCGCGCCCAGAATGGCGGCGGCGTCGGGCAGCATGTGGCCCTTGCACATGAAATCCATCGCCTGAAGATGCGAAAACGCGGTCGGGCGGATTTTACAGCGATACGGCTTGTTGGTTCCATCGCTTACCAGATAGACGCCGAATTCGCCCTTGGGACTTTCGGTGGCGACATAGACTTCGCCTTCGGGAACGTGGAACCCTTCGGTATAGAGCTTGAAGTGATGGATCAGCGCTTCCATCGATTGTTTCATCTCGCCGCGTTTGGGCGGGCTGACTTTCTTGTCGTCGCTGGCGATCGGACCTTCGGGTATCTCGGCCAGGCACTGTTTGATGATGCGCGCGGACTGGTACACCTCCTGCACGCGAACCATGAACCGGTCGTAGCAATCGGAATTCGTCCCGACCGGTATTTCGAAATCCATTCGATCGTACACGTCGTACGGTTGCGATTTACGCAGATCCCACGGCACGCCCGCCGCGCGCAGCATGGGGCCGGAAAAACCCCATGCAATCGCGTCGTCGCGGCTGACGACGGCGATATCGACATTGCGCTGTTTGAAAATGCGGTTGTCGGTGACCAGGCTCATCGCGTCGCCGAACAGTTCGGGCAACCGACCATCGACCCAATCGCCGATATCGGCGAGCAGTTTCAGCGGCACGTCCTGATGCACGCCGCCGGGCCGGAAATAGGCGCTGTGCATGCGCGCGCCACTGGCCCGTTCGAAGAAGTTCATGCAATCTTCGCGCAGTTCGAACACCCACAGGTTGGGCGTCATCGCGCCGACATCCATCACATGCGCGCCGATGTTGAGGAGATGATTTGAAATGCGCGTCAGTTCCGCAAACAGCACCCGCAGATATTGCGCGCGTTCGGGCACTTCGACATTCAGCAGTTTCTCGATTGCCAGGACGTAACTGTGTTCCTGACAAAGCGGGCTGCAATAATCGAGGCGGTCGAAATAGGGCAACGCCTGCAGATATGTCTTATGCTCGATCAGTTTTTCCGTGCCGCGATGCAGCAGGCCGACATGGGGATCGACCCGTTCGATAATTTCGCCATCCAGCTCCATCACCATCCGCAGCACACCATGCGCGGCGGGATGCTGGGGGCCGAAATTGATGGTGTAGTTGCTGATGACCTCGTCACCGGTGGTGGGGGATTCTTCCAGAAGAACGCTCATGCATCGTCTCCTTTCGTCGCTTGTTTCGGCGCGGTCTTTTCCGCAGGAGCGGCGGCGCTGACTTTATCGGCAGCCTTCGCGTCCGTTTTCGCACCTGCGCCGGTATCTTCGGGGCTGTCGGTCACTTTGGGATCGTCGATCGGCGGCGTGTCGGCTTTCTCATCGCCGGGCAATGCGTAATCGGCGCCTTCCCACGGGCTGGTAAAGTCGAACTGCCGCAAATCCTGCGCCAGTTTGACAGGTTCGTAAACGACCCGCTTTTCATCTTCGGAATACCGCAGTTCGGTGTAACCGGTCAGCGGGAAATCCTTGCGGAAGGGATGCCCTTCGAACCCGTAATCGGTTAGGATACGCCGCAGGTCGCTGTTCCCGGCGAAGCGCACGCCGAACATGTCGAACACTTCGCGTTCCAACCAGCCGGCGTTCGGCCACAAGGTTGTAACGGTGGGTACGGCGGTATCTTCGTCCGTCGATAGCTTGACCTTGATACGGTGGTTCGCCGTCAACGACAGCAGCATATAAACCACTTCGAACCGATCCGCGCGCGACGGGTAATCGACGCCTGCGATTTCCATCAGCTGCTGATAGGAATGATCGTCCCGCAAAGCGCGCAGAACATCCTCGATCGTGTCGCGCTGCACCGTGAATACGATTTCGCCATGCTGTTCGCGGGCATCCACGATCAGCGCGCCCAACGAGGCGCGAAGCGTATCGATCACACCGTCGTTGGTGGCATAGCGGGGGGCGGAATGAAGAACGGCCATCGCTGTTACCGTTCGATCGTGCCGGTGCGGCGGATTTTGCGTTGCAGCTGCATTACGCCGTAAAGCAATGCCTCTGCCGTGGGCGGGCAACCGGGAATGTAGATATCGACCGGAATGATCCGATCGCAGCCGCGCACCACGGAATAGCTGTAATGGTAATAGCCGCCGCCATTGGCGCAGCTGCCCATACTGATCACATATTTGGGTTCCGACATCTGGTCGTAAACCTTACGCAAGGCGGGCGCCATCTTGTTGCAGAGCGTACCGGCCACAATCATGACGTCGGACTGGCGCGGCGAGGCACGCGGGGCGACGCCGAAGCGTTCCATATCGTAACGCGGCATGTTGACGTGGATCATTTCAACCGCGCAACAGGCCAGCCCGAACGTCATCCACCACAAGCTGCCCGTGCGCGCCCATTGAAACAGATCCTCGGTGCTGGTGACCAGGAAGCCCTTGTCGTTCACCTCGGTCTGCATGGCGCGGAAATAGTCGGCGTCCGGGTGGCGCACATCGCCTGGCTGCGCGGCAGGCTGCACCAGCGCGTCGCGGCCGTTGGGGGTTGCGGTGCTTTGGCTGCTCATATCATTCCCACTCCAGCGCGCCGACTTTCCACGCATAGGCGAAGCCGATGATCAGTTCGAACAGGAAGATCATCATCGTGATCCAGCCCGGCCAGCCTGTCAGATCCAGGCTGACGGCCCAGGGGAACAGGAACGCCGCCTCCAGATCGAAGATGATGAACAGGATCGCGACGAGGTAGAACCGCACATCGAACTGGCTGCGGGAATCGTCGAACGCCGGAAAGCCGCACTCGTACTCGCTCAGCTTTTCGGCATCTGGCTGATGCGCGCCGGTCAGACGCGCGACCCCGATCGGCAGGAACACGAATGCCGCCGACAGCGCCGCAGCGATACCCAGAAAAATCAGAATTGGCAGATAATCAAGCAGGTTGAGCAACGGCAGGTTCCATTATCGATCCGACGGTTCATCGCAGCATCTACTCCCCCCCCGCGCCCCGCGCAAGGGGAGGGATGGCAACAAATCGGCGATAAACCCGCGCAGTTGCACGGCTTTCAACGGTCCGTGCAATGCGCGCAACGCCCCATCTATTTCAGCATGGTCTTGACGGCCTTGACGGTGTGCTTGCCGTAAGGCGGCTTGAACCCGCCCAGCTTCGCAACGTCCACTTTGGGTTGGGTGTAGACGGATCGGGCATGGCTGAATTCGCGGAACCCCTCCACCCCGTGATACGACCCCATACCCGATGGCCCGGTTCCGCCGAACGGCATGTCTTCCATTGCCTGATGAAAGATCACGTCGTTCACCGTTACGCCGCCGGAAATCGTCTTGCCCAGCACCGTTTCACGTTCGGCGTCGTCGCTGCCGAAATAATACAGGCCCAGCGGACGGTCGTTCGCGTTGATGTAATCGACGGTTTCGCTGACATCCTTGTATGTTTTGACCGGCAATACGGGGCCGAAAATCTCTTCCTGCATCGCAGTCATATCCTCCGTAACGTTGCGAAGGATGGTCAGCGGCATCTTGCGGCTGTTGGTGTTGGAAAAATCTTCCTTGCCGGGATTGACCTCGATCACTTCCGCGCCTTTCTCCTTGGCGTCCGCGACCATGCTTTGCAGCCGGTCGTAATGCCGGTCCGTCACGACGGATGCGTAATCGTCATTGGCGAGCAGGGTCGGATACATATTGTGAACGCCCAGCTCCACGGCGGCGATCGCGCCCTCTTCGCGCTCTTCGGGCACGATCATGTAATCGGGCGCAAGACAGATCTGCCCGGCATTCATCATCTTACCCATCGCAATTCGTTCGCCCGCCTTTTCGAAATCGGCGCTGCGGCCGAGCACGACCGGGGACTTTCCGCCGAGCTCCAACGTGACCGGGACCAGATTGGCGGCGGCTGCCTCCATCACCTTGCGACCCGTCGCGGTCGATCCGGTGAACACCAGATGATCGAACGGCAGGCCGGAAAAAGCCTGCGCCACTTCCGGGCTGCCGGTGAAGACCGTGACTTCTTCGATCGAAAAATACTGCGCGATCAGCTTCGCCGTCAGTTCTGACGTCTGTTCGGTAAATTCGCTCGGCTTGATCATAGCGCGGTTGCCTGCGGCCAGCACCTGGAACAGCGGGCCGAAAGCGAGATTGACGGGGAAGTTCCACGGGCTGAGGATACCGATCACGCCCTTCGGCTCGTACCGCAATTCCGCCTTCGCCCCCAACAGACCGAGCGGAAATTGCACCTTGCGCTTTTCCGATTTGGCCCAGGAGTCCATATTCTTCAGGCAGTATTTGCCGAACCCGACCGTGCCGGCGATATCCGTAATCATCGATTGATGCGTGCTGCGATTGCCGAAATCTTCGTTCATGGCATCGCACAATTCATCGGCGTGGTCGGTCAGGATCGCCATGCCGCGCTTGATACGGTCGCGCCTTACGGCGATCGCTTCGGGCCGGCTTGCGGTGAAGGCGTCGCGCTGCAGTTTCAACGCTTCGGTCATTTCCTGTTTACGGTCGGCGGTCATGTGGCATCTCCTGATGGCGGCGTATCGTGAAAGCTTGGCACGCGGCGATGGTTTGCAATCGATGCCGCGCGTGAGTAGATCGCCTTTTGTATTTTCCTGTCAGCACGTTTTCCCCCCGAAAGGCAAGCCAAAGCCATGTTCAACTCCTCCGACCCGGTCGTCATCCTGTCCTATGCGCGCACTCCGATGGGCAGCATGCAGGGGGCGCTGGCCGACGTGTCCGCCACCGATCTGGGCGCGTGTGCGGTGAAGGCCGCAGTCGAACGGTCCGGTGTTTCGGGCGACGATGTGGAACGCATCTATATGGGCTGCGTCCTGCCTGCCGGTCTTGGTCAGGCCCCCGCCCGACAGGCGGCGATCAAGGCGGGCCTGCCCAAATCGGTTCAGGCGACCACGGTGAACAAGGTATGCGGATCGGGCATGCAGACGGTCATTCTGGCGGCGGAAGCGCTGGCGTCCGGCACGATCGACACCGCGATAGCGGGCGGTATGGAGAGTATGACCAATGCGCCGTATCTGCTGAAAAAGCATCGGTCAGGCGCGCGGATCGGCCATGATACGGCATACGACCATATGTTCCTGGACGGGCTGGAGGATGCTTACGAGGAAGGCCGCGCGATGGGCAGCTTCGCACAGAACACCGCCGACGATTACCAATTGTCGCGCGAGGCGATGGACGAATATTCCGTCGAATCCCTGCGCCGCGCGAACGCCGCGATCGAAAGCGGTGCATTTGCCGATGAAATCGCGCCGGTCACGGTAAAATCGCGCAAAGGCGAAACCATCGTCGATACGGACGAAGCACCGGGGCGCGGCAAGCCCGACAAGATACCGACGCTGCGCCCGGCCTTTGCCAAGGACGGCACGATCACCGCTGCGACATCCAGCTCGATTTCCGATGGCGCAGCGGCGGTCGTGCTATCCCGCGAAAGCGCAGCGAAGGCGGCGGGCCGATCGCCCGTGGCGCGCATCGTGGCGATGGCCGCGCATGCCCAGGAACCCAGCGCCTTCACCACGGCCCCGATCGGTGCAATCGGCAAGGTGTTGGACAATGCCGGATGGACGAAAGACGATGTGGATTTATGGGAAATCAACGAGGCGTTTGCCTGCGTCGCCATGTTCGCGATGAAGGATATCGGCATTCCGCATGACCGGATCAATATCAACGGTGGCGGCACCGCATTGGGCCATCCGATCGGCGCGAGCGGCACGCGGATCATCGTGACGCTGCTCAATGCGCTAAAACAGCAAGGCAAAAAACGCGGTGTGGCAAGCCTGTGCATCGGTGGCGGCGAGGCCACCGCCATCGCCATCGAACTGTTGTAACGATCGCGGTTTTACGGCGCGCCGTCACCCCATAGACGGTCCGCCTCGATCCAGCCGACACGGCGGCCGATGCCGACTTCGCACCACCCCTCGTCGCATCGGGCCAGCGTGGCAACGACACCCGGTTCCACGCGCCATTTCAGCTTGCTCGACGCAGTCGGTTTCTGGCGCATGTCGGCCGCGTCCGCGCCGGTCACGATGACGCTGCGCGCGGGGCTTAAAAAGTTCGCAGAAACCCAGCCCTCCGCCCCGTCCGGGTCGCGGATCAATCGCCAGCCTTCCATCACGCGAATAATCTTCACCGGCAAACCGGCCCGGCGATAGACCCACCGGATACGATACCGCTCGCTCGGGCCGACGCGCATGTTGAGTTCGGTGGGCTTTATGGTTGCGAAATAGGGTACGTCGCGTTCCTGTGCCGCTGCCGGAGTAGCGATCCCCGCGAGTATGGCGGCAACGGATAGCAGCGACAAACGCGTGAATTTGCAAAACGAAAACACCATGCCGTCATGTAACGGACCGGGCGCGGTTTCGGCAAGCGTTCTCGGCAATCGACCATTTCCGGCAATCGATACTGCCTATCGTTTGCCGCATCGCTTGACGGGCCCCGCGATCTGGCCGTAGCGCCGCGATATGGCCAACGACACTTCCGACAGACAATCCCGCCGGTTCGAAGGCAAACCCAAAGTCGTTTTGACGCGTGCGCTGATGCCGGCGGTCGAAACTCGCTTGACTCAGCTATACGACACCGTCGCCAACCCCGACGACAAACCGTTGAACCGGGACGAACTGTGCGCCGCCATGCGCGACTGCGACGTGCTGGTCCCCACGGTCACGGATCGGATCGATGCCGAAATGATCGGGCAGGCGGGCGACCGGTTGCGCCTGATCGCGAATTTCGGCGCGGGCACGGAACATATCGATCTGGCCGCGGCCGCCGCGCACCGCATCGTCGTCACCAACACGCCCGGCGTCTTTACCGACGATACCGCCGATCTTGCCATGTGCATGATCATCGGCGTGCCGCGTAGAATTCGCGAAGGGGTGGCTTTAATCCGGCGCGGCGAATGGACCGGATGGGCACCATCGGGATTGCTGGGGCGAAAGCTGGGCGGGAAGATGCTGGGGATCGTCGGCATGGGCCGCATCGGGCAAGCCGTCGCCCATCGCGCGCGCGCATTCGGCTTGAGCGTCGGATATTACAGTCGCACCCGCCTGCCCGTCGCCGCCGAAAATATGTTCGGGGTCGAATATTTCGAACGGCTCGACGATATGCTGGCGGAAGCTGAAATCGTCACGCTGCATACCCCTTTGACCGGCAAGACACGCCATTTGTTCGACGCGGATCGCATCGCGAAAATGCAGGACGGGGCCAGCCTGATCAACACGGCGCGCGGCGAACTGATCGATCAAGCTGCGCTGCTGGCGGCTTTGGATGCGGGGAAATTGGGCGGCGCGGGTTTGGACGTCTATCCCGAAGAACCGCACGTCGATCCACGGCTGCTGGCCCATCCCAACGTCATGACCCTGCCCCATATCGGCAGCGCCACTGCCGAAGGGCGCGAAGCGTCGGGCGAACGGGTCATCGCCAACATCCGGTTCTGGATGGATGGCCACCGACCGCCCGATCAGGTGTTGGAAGCATTGGTTTAGACGATCGCGTCTTTCAACGCGGGTCAATCACCGGTCAATATACGGTCAACAAGTTCCTGCACGCTGGGCGTGTAATTGTTGGAATAGAACGGATCCTGCCCAAACCGATAGGCCGCGTGCCCGGCAAACGCCAAGTTCTCGTCGGGATCGCCGCCATGCGCGATGTCCTGCAAGGTTTTCTGAATACAGAAACTGCGCGGATCGGCCAGGCGTCCGGTGGTGTAATCGTCGTGGTCCTTCCACGATGAAAAGCCGCAATGCGACAGGCAACCCATGCAATCCTTTTGATCTTTGCGGATCGCGTCGCGGCTTTCGGGTGTCACGTAAACGATGGTGTCGTCCGGCGTTTTCAACGCTTCGGTCTGACCGGCGGCGAACCATTTTTCGGCCCGATCGCGATCCTTGGGCGTGACCCAGAAATTCTTGCCGCGAACACCGACATCCAACTGCACCGTGTGTTCCCCCGCCGCGACTTTCGAAAACGGTATCTGCCGTTCGCTGCGGTGGATCAGATCGTAGAGAAACGGGTTTTTCACTGCGGAGGAATAGAAACCCGTCGGTGAAAACTTGTGCAGCAACACATCGCCCGGCTCGACTGCGCGCAACATATCCTTCCACCGTTGGGGAATAGGGCTTTCATTCGTAAGCAAAGGCCGTGTGCCGAACTGAAATGCGATTTTCCCCAGTTCGGGATTGCCGATCCAGTCGTTCCATTCACGCAGGAACCAGACGCCGCCCGCCATCACGATCGCGCAATCTTCCGACACGCCTTCTTTCCGCATCGTTTCGCGCAAGGCGGCAACGCGCGGGAACGGATCCTGCGGCGCGGTCGGGTCTTCCGCGTTCGACAGTCCGTTATGCCCGCCCGCGAGCCACGGATCCTCGTACACCACCGCGGCCATCAGTTCGGGTATCTTGTGATAGGACCGCTTCCACAGCGCCCTGAATGCGCGGGCCGAACTGACGATCGGCAAGTAGTGCACGTTGTGGCGCGCGGCGATTTCGGCCAGGCGATAGGGCATGCCCGCGCCGCAGGTCACACCGGTCACCAGCCCCTTCGTGTTCTCCAGCACTCCTTCGAGAACTTGCTGGGCGCCGCCCATTTCCCACAGGACGTTGATATTGAGCGCACCGCGACCGTTCGCCATGTCGTGCGCGCGCTTCACCTGTTCCGTTGCGCCGTCGATCGCATATTGGATCAACTGTTCGTGCCGTTCCTTGCGCGTGGCCGCATCGTAGATCTGGGGCACGACATTTCCGACCGCGTCGTAATCGTCAGCGTTCACCGCGCTGACCGTGCCGATCCCGCCTGCCGCCGCCCATGCGCCGGAACTGACGTGGTTGGTGGCGGAAACGCCCTTCCCCCCTTCGATCAGCGGCCAGACTTCGCGCCCGCCATACAGTATGGGATCAAGACCCTTGAAGCTCATTTTCGTCCCTAATCTTGCGCGTTCGATTACGATTACGATGCGGATGCGGCGGGGCCGCGGCACGGTTTGATCGCCGCTGGTTCCGGACGATTAGCCGATGCCTTGAACTGTGCATAGTACCCAGCCAGTTCCGGCGCGTCGCGGAAGGCGACCAGATCGAACCCCACCTGCTTGAATTCGCACGATAGCAGCAGTGGATCAATGCCATGCTGGTCCGTCGGGCGATCGACATCGACCACGATCACCTGCCCCCCTTGCGACAATGCCGGCCAAAGGTTGTAAAGGAAGGCGTAAGGCTCCGCGACCTCGTGATACATATGCACCAGAAAAATGCGATCGAAACTGTCGGGCGGCAGGCGCGGATCGTCCACGGCACCCTGTTTAATGGATACATTGTCGAGCCGTTCGCGCTCCACCCGCTGTCCCAGCCGTTGCAGAGCGTCGCCGTCGATATCCTGCGCCAGCACGCGCCCGGTTTCGCCGACGCGCTGCGCCAGCCGGATCGTGTAATAGCCATCGCCCGCGCCGATATCGGCGACCGTCATGCCCGGTTCGATGGCAGCCAGTTCCATGACCTTGCGTGCTTCACCGCGGCCATCGCGCGCGGTTTCGGTGGAAAACGAATTGCCGCCCAAGCCCGATACCGGGCGATCGGGCAACGGGAACTGCAACGCGCCTTCCGGGCGATCTACCGGATCGGCGACCCGTTCGCACCCTGCCAGGCACACCGCAAGGGCGATTGCGGGCAGCAAGCGCGCAGCGACCGGGCGCAAAAGGCGATGCCCGTTCAATCGACATCCTCTACATCGACGGTTTCCCCGGTTACGCGCTGCGCCAAGGCGGCCGAGATAAACGCGTCGATACCTCCGTCCAGCACCACGTCGGGCGCCGATGACACCTCGCCGGTCCGAAGGTCTTTGACCATTTGATAGGGCTGCAGAACATAGCTGCGAATTTGATGGCCCCAACCGATCTCGGTCTTTGCCTCGTATTCCGTGCCGGCCGCTGCCTCGCGTTCGGCCAGTTCCTTCTCGAACAAGCGCGCTTTCAGCATATTCATGGCCGTCGCGCGGTTTTTATGCTGGCTGCGGTCGTTCTGGCTGGCGACGACGATGCCCGATGGCTGGTGCGTAATGCGAACGGCGGAATCGGTGGTGTTGACGTGCTGCCCACCCGCACCACTCGCGCGGTAGGTGTCGATTTTCAGATCGCTATCGTTGATTTCGATCGCGATGTCGTCATCGATTACGGGATAGACCCACACCGAACTGAAACTGGTGTGGCGCCGCGCTGAACTGTCGTAAGGGCTGATCCGCACCAGCCGGTGAACCCCGCTTTCGGTCTTGGCATAACCGAACGCGTTTTCTCCCTTCACCAGCAGAGTGGCCGATTTGATGCCCGCCTGTTCGCCGGCATGGTAATCGACCAGTTCGACCTTGTAGCCTTTCGCCTCGGCCCAGCGGCTGTACATGCGTTGCAGCATTTCGGCCCAGTCCTGGCTTTCGGTTCCGCCGGCGCCCGCGTGTATTTCGATATAGGTATCGTTGCCGTCGGCTTCCCCGGCCAGCAGGGCCTGAACCTTGTCCGCATCCGCGCGGTCGGCCAGTTTCTGCAATGTCGCATGGCCGTCCTCCACGATATCGGCGTCGCCTTCCGCTTCCCCCATTTCGATGAATTCAACGGCATCGGCCATTTCAGCGGAAATTTCCCGTACCGTGCCGACGGCGCTTTCCAGCTTTTGGCGTTCGCGCATGACCGCCTCTGCACCTTTGGGATCGTCCCACAAGGTCGGGTCTTCGACGCGCGCGTTCAGTTCGTCCAGACGGCGAAGTGCGCTGTCCCAATCGAGCGAGCGCCGCACCAGCGCCAGGGCGGCGTCGATGCGGTCTATGTTCGCCTGCCCTTCGGCACGCATAGCTATTCTCCAGCAATCGGCGATGTGTGCCGTTTCGAACCTGCGCCCTAACCTATGGCCGGGCGAAGGGAAACACACAGATGTCAGTAAAGCCCGCCCTGATCCTCGACGAAATCGGGTTCGTCGCGCGCGGGCGGCGGTGGTGCGGGGCGTGGGCGAGAGGCATTCTCGCGGCTGCCGCGCCTGACGAGTGCGAGGATTTCATCGCGTTTGGCCGCGACCGCATCGCGCCGGGTGGCCCGTGGCGGTTCGGTGTCGGGCTTGAACGCTTCCCAAATCACGGCGGCGCCCTCCCCTTCGCTCGCAGTTCCGCCGAACACGCGTTTGCCGGTCCGGCGATCGACGCGCACCATGCGAACGCCGGCGGGTGCGATCAGCGGGTCGTCCACCCAGCGGTCCCGCGTCGCCACGATCAAATCGCGCAGAATGGGCGCAGCAATCGTCCCGCCCTGGGCATAACCGCCCATTCCGCGAGGCGTGTCGAACCCGACATAGACGCCGGCGACATATTGCTGGGTTCCGCCGACGAACCAGACGTCTTTCGAATCCGTCGTCGTGCCCGTCTTGCCGAACAGGGGCAGGTCCAACCCGTTCAGCACTTTCCCGGTGCCGCGCGTCACGACGCCTTCCAGCATGTGCGTCGTCTGATACGCGGTGCGGGCATCCATCGTCTGTTTGCCGCCCATGCCCAGACGGGGCATCGGCTTGCCGTCCCAATCTGCCATGTTGCAACCTGTGCAATCACGATCGTCGGCGCGCCAGATAACTTTGCCGCGCCGGTCCTGCACGAAATCGATGACGGTCGGCGCATGCTGGCGGCCGTTATTGGCAAGCGCGGAGTAGGCGTTGGTCATTTTCACCACCGTCGTATCACCTGCGCCCAGCGCGAATGCCGGGAAGGGATCGTATGAGCCGATCCCCACTTGCTCGATCGTCTTCGTGACGTTCTTCATGCCGGACTGCATGGCGATCTGAATGGTGATGATATTCTGCGACTGTTCCAATCCATATCGCATGGGAAACGACCCGCTGCGCCCGCCGCGAAAACATTTTTCACCCAGCCGTGCGCCTTGGTAATAGCAATAGCGGCCGTTTTCGATCTGGGTTGCGGGCGTCATACCGTTGTCGAGCCCGGTGGCATACACGAACGGTTTTATCGTCGAACCTGGCTGCCGGTTCGCCTGCGTCGCGCGGTTGAAAGAACCCAGCCGGCTATCGAAACCGCCCTGCATGGCCACGATGCGTCCCGATTGCGGCGCCTCCACCACGATGCCGCCCGATACGTCGGGAATGGTCCGCACGCGAAACCCGTTCCCCTGCGGCGCAACCGCAACGACATGCCCCGGCTCCAATGCGCTGGGCAGACCGGCCAACGGCGCTTCCTGGCCGTCGGCGAAACCGATCGTCGCGGTGCCGCCGCTGCGTTGTGTGACGACGCCGACGCGCCAGTCCCGATAATTGATGCCGATGTTCGAACTGGCGAGCTGGCTTTGCCACGGACCGTCCGCGAAATCGATCGTCGCGATGGGTCCACGCCAACCCCGGCTGCCGTGATAGCGCAGCAGCCCCTTTCGCAAGGCATCGCGCGCACCGTCCTGTATTTCCTGATCCAGTGAAGTGCGAACCCACAGCCCGCCACCGTAAACGCTGTTCTTGCCCGTTTCGGCGGTTTCACCGAATTTATCGATCAGCTGGCGGCGGACCTCTTCCAGAAAATATCCCGCATCGACGCTTTCGCGTTGGGGCCGGCTTTCGACAATCCCCAGCGGACGGGCCTGGGCGGCGCGCCCTTGTGCAGCAGTGATGAATTCGTTTTCGACCATCTGCCCCAGCACGAAATCCCGCCGTTCCTTCGCCACTACGAAATTCTTCGCCCGGCTGTAGACTTCGGGCGCTTTGGGCAGAATGGATAGATATGCCGCCTCGTGCAGTTCCAGATCGCCGACATCCTTGTCGAAATAGGCGCGCGCAGCGGCCTGAACGCCGAAGCTGCGCCGACCCAGCGCGATCTCGTTGAGATACAATTCGAGGATTTGCTGTTTCGTCAGAACCCCTTCGATCTTGCGCGCCAGCATCATTTCCTTGACCTTGCGCGAGATCGAATATTCGTTGCCGACCAGAATGTTCTTGGCGACCTGCTGCGTGATGGTGCTGCCACCCTTGGCACGTTCGCCGGACCCCATCTTCGACGCGTAATCGATCACCGCACCGACCAGCCCGCCCAAATCGACGCCATTGTGACTGAAGAAGGTTTTATCCTCCGCTGCGAGATATGCCTGAATCAGCTGTTTCGGCAGATCGCCATATTGCAGCTGAACGCGGCGTTCGCGGGCGTAGGAATGAATGATATCGCCATCCATCCCCCGTACGACGGTGGGCAGCGGCGGTTCGTAATCGAGCAATCCGTTGGCATCGGGCAAAGTGCGCGCCAGCAGGGCGTATGCAACCGCCAGAGCCAGAAACGAACCGGCAATCGCCCATACGCCCCAGCGAAACGCACGCCGGTCGCGCCATTGGTTCGACAGCCAGACCATCATGCCGCTCGCCTCGCGCCGAATGCGGTAAGTGGCGCTGTTGTTGGGTGCGTCGTCAGCCATATGCGGCAGTCATGTAGCAGGTCGGACCTGTCTCGCAACATAACGATGCGGGGTAGGTGGCGGACTGTTCGTCAACCACCGTTGCTTTGCCGCGCGAAATAGACCCTTATCGCCTCCGCCATGACCTGTGCGAATGCGGCCTTGCCTTCGGGTGAGGTCAGGCGTTCCGCCTCCGCCGGATTGGTGATGAAGCCCGATTCATACAACACCGACGGTACATCAGGCGCGCGCAAAACCGCCAATGCTGCGGATCGGCGTGGTTGCGGGTGGAATGGCAGCACGCCGTCCGCTTCGCGCGCGATCAGATCGGCGAACAGTGCGGAATTGTTCATCGTCCGCCGTTGCGACAGCTCCACCAGAATGGTCCGCACGTCGTCACCGCGTTCGTCCATCGCCACACCGTTCAACCGGTCGGCATCGTTTTCGCGCGCGGCAAACCGGGCCGCAGCCTGGCTCGATGCGGTGTTCGACAGAGTGTAGATACTGGCCCCGCGCACGCCGCGTTCGTCGCCCGCGGAATCCGCGTGGATCGAAATGAACAGATCCGCCCCCAATCGCCGTGCGATCTCCGCACGTTCGGACAGGATCAGGAAACTGTCGTCTTCCCGCGTCATGGCAACGCGAATGCCGCCATCCGATACCAGACGATCCTTCAGTGCGGTCGCCAGGCCCAGGACCACCGTCTTTTCCCGTACGCGCAGACCCGATGCGCCCGGATCCTTGCCGCCGTGGCCCGCATCGATAACCACCAACGGACGCGAGCGATCCTGTGGTCCGTATAGGGTTGGCAGGTCCAACGGCGCGCCGGCATCGGGCAGGTTCAGACGCAGGACGTAATCGCGGCCCAGATGCGGAACCGGGATGGTCAGCCCGAACGCGTAAAGACCGGCGAACAGCATTGCGAACAGGGCGACCGGCGCGCCGAAAATCATCCATAGCTGCAAACGCTGCGACATTGGCGTGTGCGATAGGACGGCGTGCCCGGCCAGCGCAAGCGGATTGCACGTCGGACATTGGTTATTGCCGGGATTTCTATCTGGCTTGCCCGAACGGGTGTCGATGCCCCGATGCTACGCAGTTGCCGCGGGCATTATTGAATGCTAACGCAATGATACGCGACGAGGGGGTTGTCCGCGTAAGCCATCGGCATCCGCCGATTTGCCCGCCGACAATCCGTTTGCCGCATCGGACGATGCAGCGATCGCGCTGCACGTCCTTACGACAGGTTGACGCAGACAGATGATTAATTCCGCCCAGACACTCACGATCAGGCTGTTTGCCGACATCGTGACCGATGTGGTTCTGGGTACGGCATCGCTGTTTGCGAAAGCATCACACCGACCCGCTGCGACAATCCGCAGCGCGAGGTACGATATCGCCGCCGGACCCCGATCGGGCCGCGGCTCCCACACAAATTGGCGCTATTGGGTAAACGGGCACGCCCCGTCCCCCCGCGTCCGGAGACAATATTATGGCAACGCGTATGCTGATCGACGCGCGCCACTCGGAAGAAACCCGGGTGGCAGTTCTCAAGGGCAACCGCATTGAGGAATTCGATTTTGAATCGGAAGACCACAAACAGATAAAGGGCAACATCTACCTCGCGAAAGTGACGCGGGTGGAACCATCCTTGCAGGCCGCATTCGTGGATTTCGGCGGCAATCGTCACGGCTTTCTGGCCTTCAACGAAATACACCCCGATTATTACCAGATACCGCAGGAAGACCGCGAGGCATTACTGGCGGAAGAAGCCGATGCCGCCGAAGAGGAAGCGCGCCTGCGTGAAGAGGACGAGGAAGCGGGCAACGCGCCTGGCGACGAATATGACGCCGACGATGAATCTTCGGAAGCACTGGTCGAAGATCTCGCCGAAGATGGCATGGAAGAAATCGACACGTCGGAAAAGGACAGCGTCGCTACGATCGAGGAAGGCCAGCTCGATGGCTCCGATGACGACGACGACGACGACGACAACGACGATGATAACGATGATAACGATGACGACAGCGAGGAAAGCGGCAAACGCCCTCGTGGGGATCGTCGCCCCCGTCGCGGCAAAGGCGGGCGGCAGGGTCGCGGTAACAAGGGCGGCAAGGGCAATGGCAGCAATGGCGGTTCGCGCGCCAAGGCTGTCGATGATGCCCGCGCCAAACGCATGGCGCTGCGTCGCCGGTACAAGATCCAGGATGTAATCCAGCGCCGTCAGGTGCTGTTGGTGCAGGTCGTGAAGGAAGAGCGCGGCAATAAAGGCGCGGCGTTGACGACATATCTTAGCCTGGCAGGCCGCTACACCGTCCTGATGCCGAACTCGTCCCATGGCGGCGGCATCAGCCGCAAGATTTCCAGCGGTCAGGATCGCAAGCGTTTGAAGCAGGTCGTATCCGATCTCTCGCTGCCCAAAAGCATGGGTCTGATCGTCCGCACGGCCGGGCTCAGCCGAACCAAAACCGAAATAAAGCGCGACTTCGATTATCTGGCGCGCCTGTGGGATGGCATTCGCGAAAGCGTGTTGGGGTCCAGCGCCCCCTCCCTCATTCATTCCGACAGCGATCTGATCAAGCGAGCGATTCGCGACATCTACAACCGCGATATCGAGGAAGTCGTGGTCGAGGGCGAGGATGGTTACAAGCTGGCGAAAGGCTTCATGAAGCTGCTGATGCCCAGCCATGCGCGCCGGGTTAAGGCCTATTCCGATCCCGTCCCCCTGTTCCAGCGTTACGGAGCGGAGGATCAGTTACGCGCCATGTACGATCCGGTCGTGCAGCTGAAATCGGGCGGTTATCTGGTCATCAACCCGACCGAAGCATTGGTGTCGATCGACATCAACTCCGGCCGATCGACCAAGGAATTGGGTATCGAGCAAACCGCGACCTCCACCAATCTGGAAGCCGCACGCGAAATCGCGCGTCAGTTGCGCCTGCGCGATATGGCCGGTTTGGTCGTGATCGATTTCATCGACATGGATTACAACAACAACGTGCGTAAGGTCGAACGCGCGATGAAGGATGCGCTGAAGAACGACCGCGCGCGCATTCAGGTCGGCCGGATATCCAGCTTCGGTTTGATGGAAATGAGCCGTCAGCGTTTGCGTACCGGCGTGTTGGAAGCGTCCACCCGCGATTGCCCGCATTGCGACGGCACGGGCCTTGTCCGCACCGCATCGAGCGCCGGCCTATCCGCTTTGCGTGTGATCGAGGACGAGGCTGCCAAGGGTAAGGGCACGAACATCGCTCTGTCCGCCAGCACGGAAGCTGCGGTCTATCTGCTCAACACCAAACGGGCGGAATTGCAGGAAATCGAGGAGCGCTACGGCGTCAATATCGAAGTCATTCCCGAAGGTGAGGACGAAGGCGCGAAGATGGAAGTGCACAGCAGCGGGCCGCGTCCCACCGCCGTGCCGAAATTCGAACCCATTGTCGAAGATGACGACGACGATGACGTAAACGATCTCGACGACGACAGCGATGATGACGATCGCTCCGACGATGGCGGCGACGATAATGGCGGCGAAAGCAATGACGACGGCCGTGGTCGATCGCGCGGCGGTCGGCGCCGGGGCGGACGCAATCGCGGGCGGAAAAACGACGGCGGCGAGCGCCAGTCCGGTCGTGGCGGTCGCGGTGGCAGGCAGGCCGATAATTCCGACGGAGATGCCGGCGACGATGATAACGGCAACGACGCTCCGAACGGTTCCTCCGACGCGAACGACGACGATGGAGACGACAAACCCAAGAAGCGCCGTCGCCGGGGCGGACGCGGACGGCGGCGTGGTGGACGTTCCGACGATGCCGATTCCGGTTCCCAGACGGACGACGCAAAACCCGTCGATATGTCCGGCGCTGAGGAAGTCGCCGAACAGATGAAGGACGACATCGCCGTCGTCAGCGGTCCGGACGGGGCCCCCGAAACTGCCGAAGCGATGGCCGAGGAAACGAAGCCGAAACCGCGCACGCGACGACCGCGCAAGAAAGCCACCGATAGCGATGATGCGGCAACGACGGACGCGGCGGAAGCCAAGCCGAAACGCAGTCGCCGCAAGAAGGTCGATACCGATGCGGAAGGTGCGACGACAGAGGCAAATGCCGTCGGCGAACCCGCTTCCAAACCAAAACGCGCAGCCACCAGGAAGACGGCAGCGAAGAAAGACGATCAGGCGCAGGAATCGACCGGTTCCGAAACCAAATCATCCGGCCGTGCCAAACCGAAAACCGCAAAATCGGCAGCGAAGCAACTCGATGACGATATTGCGGTCGTGGCCGGACCTAAGGATACCCCGCAAACTGCAGAGGCGGCGGCGGACACCAACGCCGTGGGCAATAGCGATGACGCTTCCACGGGTCCGGCCAAAAAAGGCTGGTGGCAAAGGACGTTCGGCGCCTGATCCAATTGTATAATTACGAACATGGGGGAGGAGCATCGGCTTCCTTCCCCCTGTTCGTCCGACCTTCAATTGCCGTTCATTCGGGAATGCGTTTCCCCGCCCAATCGAAAACTCCGCCGCTGTCCTTGGGCGTCAGGCCGTTCATGACTTCGATCAGGTAAGCGGCCGATTGATCTGGGGTAAACAGTTTGCCGTCGGGAACGTTGCCCTGGAACGGTTTCGACAGATCGCTGTCCACCGTGCCGGGATGCAGTCCGGCGATAATCACGTGTCGGTGTGTGCGGCCAACTTCGATCGAAAAGTTTTTCAACAGCATGTTCAGCGCAGCCTTCGACGCGCGATAGGAATGCCATCCACCCAGTTCGTTGTCGGCAATCGACCCGACCCGTGCCGACAGGGCAGCGAAAACTCCGCGCGTCTTTCTGTCCAGCAATGGCAACATGTGTTTCGCAATAACCGCCGGTCCCACCGTATTGATCCGCATCATCTCAACCATCGCAGCCGCGTCGATCGAACGATAGGAACGTTCCGGACCGGTACCATCCGGCAGAGACAGCACTCCCGTCGCCACCACTATGATCTGCGGCGGATCGTCGGTGATGGTAGCGGCGGCATCAGCGATGGAGGCTTCGTCCGATAGATCGAAGGCAAACGGGGTGACCATAGGCGATGCGACGGGTCCGGCCGCTCTCGACCCTGCCCATACACGGTGCCCCGAAGTCGCGTATCGTCGCACCAGGGCAGCGCCGATGCCCCCGCTTGCACCGAAGATCGCTATTGTCGGTTTTATCGATGGCGGAGTGGTGCTGTCGGTCATGCAGTTCAAACCCGAATACTTCGGGCGCGGTTCCTGCGGCATGTCTTTCACCGAAACATTTGGGCAGGCATGCGCCGGGAAACCGTGCCCAAACCCTTGTTTTACGTCGCCATATCGTTAGGTAGGGTAGGCAAAAGAACAGGAACGGACCGATGGCCACTTTCACTCTGCCGAAAAATTCGAAGATCAAGGGGAAAGGCCGCGCGCATACGGTCGAGAATGGCGGAAACCGTATCCAGAAGTTCAAGATCTATCGCTACGATCCTGAAAGCGGCGAAAACCCGCGTTACGACACGTTCGAGGTCGATCTGGATCAATGCGGCCCGATGGTGCTGGATGCGCTGTTCAAGATCAAGAACGATGTCGATCCCACATTGACGTTCCGCCGGTCCTGCCGGGAGGGGATCTGCGGTTCGTGCTCCATGAACCTGAACGGCAAGAACGGCCTCGCCTGCACCACCGCGATCGAAGATCTGAAGGGTGAAATTCGCATCACCCCCCTTCCCCACATGGAAGTCATCAAGGATTTGGTCCCGGACTTCACCCATTTTTACGCGCAATACGCGTCCATTCGCCCTTGGTTGCAAACGGTATCCACAACGCCCAGCGGCAAGGAACGCTTGCAGACGCCGGAACAGCGCGAAAAGCTGGATGGATTGTACGAATGCATCCTGTGCGCGTGCTGTTCCACCAGTTGCCCATCCTACTGGTGGAATTCGGACAAGTTTCTAGGACCGGCGATTTTGCTGCAAGCCTATCGTTGGCTGGCGGACAGCCGCGATGAAATGACGGGTGAGCGGCTTGACGATCTGGAGGATCCCTTCCGCCTCTATCGCTGCCACACCATCATGAACTGCGCGAATGTCTGCCCCAAGGGTTTGTCGCCGGCAAAGGCGATTGCCGAAACCAAGAAGATGATGGCCGAACGGGCGATCTGATGCCGGCCGACATGGAAGCCCCATCTGGCGAGGACTTCCTGTATCGCGAAATCGAGGACGCACCGGGTTGGTTCGTTTGGGATCTGGCGGATAAAACCCGTTACAACACCGTCGTAATCGGACCGATGCGCGTCCGGCGCGAAGGGGATTTCGTCCGCCTTCGCATGACGCCGGAACGCAAACACACCAATCTGGTCGATAATATCCACGGCGCAATTACGCTGGGATTGATCGACATCTCCCTGTTCGCCGCAGTGCGAATATTGTTGGACGGCAATGCTGCCGGCGCAGTGACGCTGGACATGAATACGCAATTCATCGGCGCCGGCGACGTAACGCGGCCGCTCGATTCGGTCGTCGAAGTGCTGCGCGAAACCCGTCGATTGGTGTTCCTGCGCGGTATCGTCATGCAGGGCGATGACAAAGTCGCCGCGTTTTCCGGAACCGTTCGCAAGCCCACCCGGCGCTGAACTTCATCATGGCGGGTATGCTCGACAAGTACGAAGCGTTGATCGCTGCGGGCGAATTGCGCGCCGATGCGGAACAGGCGGCGGCGGCGGCGCAACTCAACGAACTGCAGGCCCAGCTGGAGAGCGTCGCGGAAGCCGGCTTCTTCGATCGTTTATTGGGGCGCAACCGGTCCGGCCCCGGTGGCCTCTACATGTGGGGCGGTGTGGGTCGCGGCAAGTCGATGCTGATGGACCTGTTCCACGAAACGCTTGCCATACCGGACAAGAAGCGCGCGCATTTCCACGCCTTCATGCAAAGCGTTCATCAGCAAATGCGCGATTGGCGGGAAAAAGAACCGGGCGATCCCATTCCCCATGTCGCACGATCAATCGCGACCGATGTGCGTTGCCTGGCGTTCGACGAAATGGTGATCAACAACAGCGCGGATGCCATGATTATGGGGCGTCTGTTCCGGTCGCTGATGGTGGAAGACGGCGTCGCCGTCGTCACCACGTCGAACCGCCCGCCGATCGATCTGTACAAGGATGGCCTGAACCGTGAACATTTTCTGCCGTTTATCGATCTGGTGCGAAGCCGCCTGACGGTGTTGCCGCTCAACGGCCCGGTCGATTACCGTCTGGAACGGCTCGCCGGGATCGATAGCTGGCACACCCCACTGGGCGATGCGGCGACGCAGCAAGTGCGCGAGGCGTTCTTTCGCCTGACCGACTATTCCCCTGAAGATAGCGAAAACGTGCCTTCCGCCGAACTGGATTTGGGCGGCAAGCGAACGCTGCATGTGCCGATCAGTTTCAAGGGGGTGGGCGTGTTCAGTTTCAAACGCCTTTGCGCCCAACCCCGCGGCGCACCCGATTACCTTGCGATCGCGCGCGCCTATCACACCGTCATCATCGTCGGCATCCCGCAGATGGATGCCGACATGCAGAATGAGGCTGCGCGGTTCGTGACGCTGATCGATGCATTGTACGAACAGCGGGTCAAACTGTTCGCAACCGCCGCGGCCAGTCCCGATGATCTATATGTGGCGGGCAATGGCAGCTTCGAATTTCAACGCACCGCCAGCCGCCTGATGGAAATGCAGAGCGATGACTACATGGCGCTGGGTCATGGTGAAGAGGGTTAACGACCCGTCAGACCGTCGCACCCAGTCCGTCCAGCGATTTGTCCAGCATGATCATCTGCCACAACAACCGCCCATGATCGCTGCGCCCGGCAATATGATCCTCCGCCAGCCGTGACAGTCGCGTTGCATCGAACCAGTCAGTGTGCGCCACCAGCCCCGTTTTGCCGATCGCCCGCGCCTGATCGGCCAGGGGGCCGCGCAGCCATTGGCTGATCGGCGTGACGAAACCCTGTTTGGGCCGGTACAGAATATCGTTCGGCAGCCGCCCCTCCATCGTGCGCTTCATCAGCCATTTGCCCTGCCGCCCGCGCACGCGCATCGCGTCGGGCAACGCGGCTGCAAACTCGATCAGGCGATAGTCGAGCAGCGGCTCGCGCGCTTCCAGCCCAACGGCCATGCTGGTGCGATCCACTTTTGTCAGGATGTCGCCCGGCAACCACACTTTCAAATCGGCATATTGCGCGCGGTCCAGCCCCGTTTGGGCAGGTGCGTCGCGCATTGTTTCGATCACAGTGGTCTTCGCCGCGATAGTCGCCGATTTGCGAGGCAAAACCGGGTGTGTAGAGCGACTGCCGTAAATCGGGCGGCAAGACGGACAGGCCGCGCGCATACCCCTCCTCCCCCGACATTGCCAAGGACTGAAAGGTTGTTTTCGCGCGCAGATATTGGGGGGCCCAATCCGCTTTGGGCCATATCTTGCCCAACGCGGCGAATACCGGACCGCGCAAACCGGTGGGCAGCAGGCGCCGCGCCTGTTCCTCGCGCGCATGAAACACTTGCCGCCGATAGCCGGCAAGCGCCTCGTCCGCCCCGTCGCCCGACAGCGCAACAGTCACGTTCTCGCGCGCCAATTGGCATACGCGCCAGGTCGGCAGAGCGGATGCATCCGCAAACGGTTCGTCGAACATCCGCGCCAGAGTGTCCAAATGGTCGAACCCGTCTGCGCCCACGATGCGGCTGCGATGCTGGGTTTCGTACCGTTCCGCGATCTGGGTCGCATATCGGCTTTCGTCCAACCCCTTGGCGTCGAACCCGATCGAGCAGGTGCGAACCTGTTCTGCATTCGCCTCCGCCATCAGAGCCACGACGGTCGAAGAATCGACGCCGCCCGACAGGAACGCGCCCAGCGGCACGTCGGACACCATTCGCGAGGTTACCCCTTGCCGCAAATGATGCAGCAGTTCGGCGGACAGGTCCGCTTCCGATCCGGAATGCCGTTTAGAAAAATCGACGTCCCACCATTGCTGCGGCGGGTGCGGTTGCGATCCATGTTGCAGTATCTGAAAATGCCCGGCGGGCAGTTTGTGCACCCCGCGCAATATCGATCGGCTGTCGGGTACGTAACCCCATGTCAGATAGTCTTCGATCGCAAGCGGATCGATGCGGCGATCCAGCAGCGGGTTGGCAAGCAACGCTTTCAGCTCCGATGCGAACGCGATGCTGCCATCGCGCAACCGCGCCGTGAACAGCGGCTTCACGCCCAACCGGTCGCGCGCCAGAAACAGCTGCCGTGTGCCGGTATCGTAAATAGCGAAAGCGAACATGCCATTCAGCCGTGAAAGGCAGCCCGCCCCCCATTGCTGCCAAGCAGCCAGTATGGTTTCGGTATCGCCATCGGTCGCGAAACGCGCGCCCAGCGCGGTCAGTTCTGCGCGCAGTTCGCGGTAATTGTAGATTTCGCCATTGAAGGCGATCACCGCCCGCCCATCGACGGAATGCATGGGCTGCGGAGAACCGGCCAGATCGATGATCGAAAGCCGCCTGTGGCCAAGCCCGATACCGGGTGCTGTCCATACCCCTGCCCCGTCCGGCCCGCGATGCGCGATCGCATCGCACATGCGTTTCACTTGGTCGGCATCGACCGGCTCCGGCGTTCCGGGATGAAAGATTCCGGCGATACCACACATGGTTCGCGCCTACTCCACCCCGGCGATGCGGTCTAACCATTGCGCCCGATCGCCAATGGTTCGTTGGAACGCAGCGATGGTTCGCGCGCCGTCGCCCAAAGCCCCTTCTTCGGCGGACAGGATGAGCATCGTGGTGGCATCGGGTGACAGCGCCAGTCTGTCGCGCAAACCGGCGAGTTTCAGAGCGCCTCTGCTGCCGGTCAGCAAATCTCCCTGACGGTAGGATGTTACGGCCACGCGCCTGACCCGGCCGTCCGCCAACAACACATCGCCCGTTTGCGACGCGTCGGACGGGCCGGATTGCAGCCAGCGCCACGCGGTGTCGAACGGCAAAGCGCCCTGCCCCGGCGCGCCGACCTCAACGCCCCTGCCTTGCCGCAAATACACGGCCACCACCACGTCGATCCGATCGCCATTCGCGTTGCGATATTGCCCCTGTAGGATTTGATCCGCCCCGGCCGCGCGCGGTTGCCAAGCCACCGTCATGACTGGCGTCACGCGCTGCCATCCTGATATCTGCGGAAGCGCGACGGTTTGCCCGACATTGGCGCTCGCAGTCTCGGCGGCGATATTCCAGGCGGAGAACATACCGAGCAACAGGGCCGCGATCGCCAGAACACCGCCCGAGCCCATCGCCCGTTTCGAACCGACATCGAAAATTCGCATTGCGTTCAAACGTTCGGCATCGATGGCCGGATCGTCTGGCGAACGATCGAACCAGCGCCAACTGCCTGCCAACAACGCCGCGACGACGAGGGCGAAGAAAATCCAGCCATAGAAAACGTGATCGAACCCGGCGGCAAATTCGATGCCCAGAAACTGCGCCAGATAGATCGTGCCCCAGGCCCGCACTCCATTCGCGGCGATTGGCAGGACGATCGCCAGGCCGAGGAAGATTGCGCGCCGTTTTAGGCTGGTGAAACAGCTATGCGCGACCAACGCGCCCAGCGCGATCATGGCGATCAGGAATTTGACGCCCGAACATGCCTCGGCAACTTCGAACAGGCCGACCGGCGTGTCGATAAATACGCCGTCGATCTGCGCCGCGATGCCGCTCCACTGGGTAAGGCCGATCACCATCTTGGCAGTCAGCATTTGCAGGGCGGGAATCAGTTCGTCCCCGAATGGAACCAAAAACACCATGTAGAACAGCGGAAACGACAGAGCGAACGCGGTGCGCGGCCCCAATGCGGCGACGACGGCGCTTTGCAGCATCAGAACTGCGCCCGCCTGCGATATCAGGTTCACGCCGGCCACCGATCCAATCAGCCAGATGAAAGCGGCGATCGCTACCAGGGCCAGGCCGGGCCACCAGTTTTGCGGACTGAGCTTCGCCAGTTCCGACCATCGCGACCACACCAGCCAGCCGACAATCGCGGGGATAAACAGGATGTGATTGTAGGTCGATATGTTCCACCATTGATCGAACATCGCGACCCAGTCGCGCGCGGTGACGATTGCAATGGCCGACCACATCGCTGCCAAGACCGGCAGCGTTCCACGCCACGATCGGGGCAGCGCCGATATGATCGCGCCGATCCGTCCGCCAGGAGAGATTTGCGGGGCGGTCAATTCAGGCGGCATCGCGGGCCTGCCCCTCGCAATTGCGAACCAGTCGTTCGAAAGGGGCGAGCATCGCAGGCCAGCTTTGATTGTCGAGCACGAATTGCCGGGCGTTCCTGCCAAGCACCGCAGCCTTGGCGTCGTCCCTCAGCAACACCAGGGCTGCGTCGATCAGATCTTCGTCAGTATGCGCGATATGAAAGTCACGTTTGTCGATCGCTTCTATACCCGTTGCGGCCTGAGGCGTCAGCAGGACGGGGCGGGCCATTGCCATCGCTTCGAGAACCTTGTTCTGCACCCCGCGCGCGATGGTGAGCGGCGCGACGACGAGATCGGCGGCGGCCAGGAACGGGCGGACATCGGGCACTTCACCCCACACGCGAACACCGTTCTTGCCGTCATGGGCCACCAATTCAGGCAGCGGCGCACGCCCGACGATATGAAACTGTGCGGTGGGAACCTCGGCCCGGATCGCGGGCAGCAGGGCCTCGATAACACGTTCGACCGCGTCGATATTGGGCCGATAATCCATCTGCCCGGTGAAAACCAGATGCGGTCCGGGTTGGTCGGTCAGCGCGGAATGCGGCGCTATGGTCACGGGGTCGAACCGGTCCGCATCGATACCGTTTCCCACTGTCATGATCCGGTCGTGCGCCACGCCCGATGCGCGGCTGCGAAACAGGGCTGCTTCCGCCTCGCTGATCAACAGCGTCCGTTCGGCGCGCAAAGTCAGCGCGCGTTCCATGTTCGCCAGCAAACGCCCCTCCCGGCGATCGATTAGACTGCGCGGCCAGCGTCCTTTTGCGGCGTATTCGTCGAATTTCGCAGAATTGACATCGCACAGATCGACGATGACCCGCCCGGTGAAATCATTCGGGACATATTGCCCCATTTGTCCGGAAAACACGACGATGCGATCGATCGGATGTTCGCGAAGAGTGCGCCGCACCCACGCATGCAAACCGCGGTGGTCGAATGCAGCTACGCTGATCGGCCTTCGGCTTGCCACCGCTTCGATGCCTGCCCGCGGCAAAGACTTGGATCGCGCGAGCATGCAATGCGATGCCGCCGCAGACTCCAACGCACCCTCATACTCCCTATCGGATGCGGTGTCGGCGAAACAGCCGACATGAACCGGCGCGATTTCGGCGAGAGATTTCAGCAAATGATTCGAACGTATCTTGTCCCCGCGATCGGGCGGAAACGGAATGCGGTGGCTTAGGAAAAGGATGTCGCCCATCATGCCAGTCCTGCGGATATGATCGGCCCCAATCGGTTGGCGATGGGCAAGGGCAGACGTTTCCACAACGCGATCTTGCGCGCATAGGCATCGCTGGTGGGATCGACGTCACGCGCCGCGCCGCCATCGGCAGTCCATTCTGCATAACCGAGCGGTTTGGGGGTAAAGCCCCAGTTCTTCTTGAAATGATACGGCCCGCTGCCCGTTTTGGATCGGCCGAAATCGAACCGATCGCACGCCTTGCCGCGTGCGTGCAGCATCAGTTCGTAATACATCCGTTCGTTGGCGCGCAATGTTCTGGCGGCCATCGTGCCCCCGCCCCAATAGGGCATGACCGCGCCATCGTGATAGAAGGACAGCACGCTGGAAACCGGCTGCCCGCGATGGGAGACCGTCAAAATATCGGCTGCATCGCCGAACGTGTCCAGCATGCAATCGAACAAGGCGCGCGGGAAAACGGGCGTGCCCAGATTGCGGACGCTTTGGGCATAGGTTGCATAATGCATTGCGCGATCGGCGTCGCTCGTGCCGATCGTAACGGTCAGATCGTTTTTCAGACTCTTGCGAACCTCCGCGCGCGATTTGCGCGGTATGGCAAGCAATTGCGCGTCGTCATCGTCGGCCAGCGGTTCGACGAAGCTGCAATGGGTGTCGGTTCGCAACGTCCAGTCGGCAGGCGCATGCCCGCCGCGCAGTTCGATATTCGCGAAGGATCGACGGACCGCCATTTCTTCCGCAGCCCGGCATAATGCGCGCGCGGCAGCGGGACTGTCTGCCAAAGGGCCGCCTTCGACAGCGAACCCGCTCGACACCAACGCTCTACCGAACACGGGCGAATGCACTTCGTTGAGGGGGAGCCAGCCGGTGATGTCGCCGTTGGTTTCGGCAATCAGGCCGGTCGCATGATGACCGGTCGCGCGCTCGACGGCGCATAGCCATTTCGGGCGGTGAAATATCGAACCGCCCATGCGGGCCACGTACTGTTCGATCCGCGTGCATTCGTTCGGATCGCGCAATAAGGCGGTCGTGATGGTGAAACCGACGGCGGGGGTAGTCATGGCGACGGGGGCGTTCACGCGGCGATATCGGGTGTGAGCGTGGTCGCGCGCTGCGCTTCGCGATGGGCCAGCATATCCATGCGGCCCCAGGCGAACTCCGCCACCAGATCGCGCAGCTTTGGCGCCATACGGTCGAGATTGGTGTAATGCCGCAAGCGGGATTTGATCGGCGCACGTTCGACGCGAGGCTGCTTGGGGTCGATTTCCCACGGGTGGAAATAGAACACCGCCGGGCGGCTTTCTTCGCGGTTCACCTGGCGAATGGCCCACCGGGAAAATGCATATGGCAACACGCGGAAGAAGCCGCCCCCGCCCGCCGCAACACGCCTTCCGCCAAGGATTGCCGTGGTCACAGGGATCTCGACCAGATCGGACCACGGCAACGGCTTGAACGCGAAACGCGGGGCTTCGCGCCAGCCATAATGATCGTGCGCGACCGGGGCGACGCTGGAAGAATAGCGATAGCCCTGCTCCGCCAGTTCCATATACGCCCACGGCGTGCGCTGATCGATGCTGAAGCTGGGCGCGCGATAGCCGGCGATGCGGACACCCGCCGCATCTTCCAGCACGGCGCGCGCCTTCTTCAGATCCGCCCCGAATTCCTCGCGGTCGAAAGTGAAGACGCGCGCATGGTCGTAACCGTGGCTGGCGATTTCATGGCCGGCATCCGCGATACGGCGGATCAATGCGCCATTGCGGCGGGCGACCCAGCCCAGGGTGAAGAACGTCGCCTTCACATCCGCCTGTGCGAACAGGTCCAGAATACGCAGGACGTTGTCCTCGACACGTAAAGCCAGACTGTCCCAGTCCCCCCTGTCGATGACGTTTTCGAACGCGCCGACCTGAAACCAGTCCTCGACATCGACGGACAGACCGTTGACGATGGGGGCGGAAGGGGACGCGTCGCCGTCCATCATGCCGCCTGACGGGTGCGATCGTCTTCGAACCATTCGATCAGCATGGTCAGTACCTGCCGGATGGAGCGTTCCTGTTCGCCGATGCGCGCTTCCATCGCGACCATGCGTTCCAGTAAATCGGCGGGCAATTGCGGCGCATCGCTGCGTTCTTCTACCAGTTCGACGATCGCCTGTTGCAATTCCGCAATTTCGGCATCGCGCTGGCCCAGCATCGCATCGAGTTCGCCGCGCGGTACGCCCGCTTCGACAGCAGGAGTGAGCGGCTTCGGCCTGGCTTCCGGGCGTTCGACCTTTTTCATCGGCGCAGGCGCGGCTTCCGGGAAAGCGGCATCCGCCTGCATTTCCTTCAGCACCGATCCCAGCATCGCATTATCGATCCGCGTGCGCTGTTCGACTGCGCCCAACAGCAGCAGCCGGGTCATCACCTGATTCACCTTGCGGGGAATGCCGCCGGTCGCGTCGAACAGTTCACTATAGACGCGCTGGTCGATTGCGGGGTTTTCGTCCCACCCCACGCATTCCAGGCGATGGCGGATGTAGGGTTCCAGTTCCGCGCGGTCCATCGCATCCAGATGATGCGCGGCAATGACGCGCTGGCGCAATTGTTCCAACGCCTCGTGCTGGGCGAGCATCGACTTGAACTCCGGTTGCCCCAGCAACAAAGTCTGCACCAGCGGATGCGACCCCAGCTGGAAGTTGGAGAACATCCGCAGTTCTTCCAGCGCATCGACCGACAGGTTCTGCGATTCATCGACCACCAGCAGGCAGCGGCGGCCCGCGCGCGCTTCGGAATGCAGGAACTCCTCGATCGCGCCAAGGGCGGTGGCTTTGTCATGTCCGGCAATGTCCAGGCCGAAGCTCTGCGCGACGACGTGAACCATTTCTTCGCCATCGAGCGCGCTTGTCACGATCTGGCCGACCGTCATCTGTTCCGGGTCGATCTTCTTGATCAGATGGGCGACCAGCGTGGATTTGCCCGCACCGACTTCGCCGGTGATGACGATGAACCCTTCGCCCTGCGCCAGACCGTAACCGAGATAGGACAACGCTTTACGATGCGTGCCGCTTTCGAAATAGAACGCGGGATCGGGGGTTAGCTGGAACGGGCGCGCCGTTAGGCCGTAAAAATCGTCGAACATCGTCTATTCCTTAAAAATCGTACCGCAGACCGACGAGCGCGGATGCCGCCGCGACATCGTCGAAGCCGCTGTCGGTGTCGAGGTAGTCGAGCGCGAGCGCGGCACGGGCGGACAAACGCGAGGCGATGGTGCGCTGATATGCAGCCGACGAACCGAAGGCGAGCAGATCGCCGCCATCGCCGAATTCGCTGTCGAAATAATTGGCGTATGCCGCCAGGGTGAAGCTGGCGTTGCGGCCCAATTCGCCCTGCAGATTGGCGTTTATGTAATAGCTTTCATCCGCCGTCCCATCTGCCGATGCCAGCACCGTGCCGGCGCCCGAAATGAACGTGCGGCGATCGTAACCGATGCCGATGCCGGTGGTGTATCGGCCGAAGGTGCGCGAATAATTCGCCCCGATGCCGCGATTGCGGAACACGGCGGACCGCACGGAGCCAAGTGCGCCGGTGACGCAGCCGCCCCGCTCCGCCCCGGCGACGCAGCCGTTGAAATCGCTGCTGAGTGCATTGCGCGCGGCGGAAAATTGCGTGGGCAGGCCGACCAGCGCATTGTTGAGCTGCCCGCCGAAACCGGTGATGGCATCGTAAGCCGAAACCGACACGCTGCTGCGATTATCGGGTGCCCAGTCGAACGTGCCGTAATAGGTGGTGGAATCATATCGCCGCCCGACCGTCGCGGCCAGCGAAGTGCGGCTGCTGGGTCGCCAGACGACCCCGACATCCCAGATCAGACCGGACACGTCGTAGGCCAGTTGGCGCGGCGCATCGCCATCGGTCACGAAACGACCATTGTCGTCCAGCACCGGAACGCCGTCCGCCCCAACCACGGCATCGCGTGAGGATACCTCGACATCTTCGTATCCGATGCCGCCGACCACGGCGAAAGTCGGCGTGACAGGTACGGTCACGTCGCCGCGCACGTAAACGTCCCGCACCCGCTGATCGAGGTTGGAAATATCCTCCTGCGTCCAGCCTGCGCCGATGCCCAGACCCACGGGCAACGGTTCGCCCGGCGTCGTCGCCAGATGCACGGCTGCCGCCTGATTTACGCTATCGTCGAAAATATCCACCGTCTCGATGCCGCCATCGACGCCCGGCACGAAGGCGGGCGTATCGGGCGCTTCGACGCGGGTGTAGCCGACACGGTAGTTCGCGTTCACCGCAACGTCGCCTACGGAAGTCGTCAGGCTCGGCCCGGCATAGGCGGAATAGATCTTGCTTTCGGCATCGTCGCCGACCAGCGGGTTCGACGTGACGCCGCCGCTGGTATCGACCCGCGTACGGCTCGCCAATGCTCCCGCCTGAACGGTCAGCGTTTGCGGTATGATCGAGGCGTAGCCGCGCGCGACCCCGCTCAACGTGCCGCTGTCGAGATCGTCGTCGGAATAACCGATGTTGCGTTCGTAACGCACGGACACGGAACCGCCATTGTTGCGGCCAGTGATGGACGCATCCACCCCGGCGGCGATCTGAGTATAGGTCGCGGCATCGTCGCCCGGCGACAGTTCGAACACGCCGATCTGCGACACTTCGATATAGGGTTCGATCACGGGGCGGCCGTCGCCATCGGACGATTGCCTGCCCGATCGGGATGACGATGGCGCGGCCTGCGTGGCGGCACCGTCGTCCGCGCCGTCGCTGCCGCCGAATACCTGGGCAGCGGCAGGCGACGCGAACGACAGGGCAACGGCGGATACGGCGCAGGCGTTGAGGATGGACAGTTTCATGGCGGATTACTCCGAATAGCCGTAATCGCCGAACCGGCGACCGCTGGGGCTGAAATGCGCCGCGTTGAGCAGCAGTTTGATATCGGGGCAGGCGGACAGCAGGCGGCAGGCGTCTTCCAGGGCGCTCTGTCCCGTAATGTCCGCGCGGGCGACCAGCACGATCTGCCCGACATGTTTGGCAAGTTCCGCCGCATGCGATGCCGCCAATGCGGGCGAACAATCGAAAATAACGATCCGGTTCGGCGCGCCGACGGTCAGCTGGTCCAACACCTGACCGGTACGCTGACTGGATAGGTATTCGCTGTCCGCATGGGTCATGTCGCCTGCGGGCAAGACCCACAGGCCGGGGATATCCGTGCCCAGCACGACATCTTCGGGCGATAGATCGGGATTGGCGAGCACATCCATCAGTCCGGCACTGCGCGGCAGGCCGAACGTGCCCAGCACCGACGGCTTCGCAAAATCGGCATCGACCAGCAGAACCTCGCTGTCGCGTTCCGCCGCCAGGGCGATGGCCAGATTGGTGGCGCAGAACGTCTTGCCTTCGCCTGGGTGGGGGGATGACACCAATATCCGGCGCGCTTCGGGCGTTCCGTAATCGCGCGCGGTTTTGAGCAATTGCCGCTTCACGATACGGAACTCTTCAAGCAAGGCGGAGACACCGCCTTCGGGGACGATCAGGCCCTGTTCGCGCAGATGCTGGCGATCGATTGCGTGATGCTCGCCTGAAAAATGGCTGGCCGTGGCCACCGGACGAACCAGTTCACGCGCGGCCTGTGGAATGGGCGGATGAAATTCAGGTGCAGGTTCTCCGTTCGGCATCGGGCTGCATCGGTTCGGGTGCGATCGGCTCGATGTCGGCTGCGTCCGCGTTCCGGTTGTTGTTCGGCATTCTTTCTGGCTGCAACACGTTCGACGATGCGGTTTACCTTGGCGCGCTTCATCGGCGCGTCGGCCAGGCGATCGGGCACGGGCGCGGTGTCAAAACCGCCCAGGCCGAACGCCCCCGATGCCCGTTCGAACAAAGAGCTGTCGGCGGCCTCCTCGGATTTCGGCGGCAGGGGGATTTTGCGGTGTTCGGTCATATCGATCCCCTCACGCGACCATGCCGCGCTGCACGAATTCCACGGCCAGCAGGATGACGAACAGCCCGCCCAATGCGGCGGACCCGGCCATGAACATCTTCATGCGTTTGGCGCGCAAAGTGCGTCCGGCATCGGTCAGGGTGGCGGACACGGCGCCCAGCACTGGCAGATCCAACGCCCGTTCCAGTTTTGCAGTCGTGGCGAATGTCGATCGCATCTGGCCCACGGCGAAGGCCGCGCCGATCCCAGCGGCGATTCCGGCGAACAGCACGCCGAACAGCAGCAGTGGACGGTTGGGGGCGATCGGGGTGCGCGGCACGGTCGGCGGGTCGATCACGTCGAATTTGAATGCGCTGCGTTCGTTCTGAACCTGACCGCGCAACCGCATGTCTTCGCGATCCTGCAACAGCTTGTCGTAATTGTCCTTCAGCACTTCGTAATCGCGGCTGATCCGGTTGGCTTCGGCTGCGACGCCGGGTTCCTGCGCCTGATCGGCGAACAGGGACGAAAGGTCCGCCTGCAACGCAACCTTGCGTGCCTGCAGAGCTTGCGCGTTCGCCTGACGTTCGGCCTGGATCGATACGAGCGATGTGTAAGCGGGGTTGGGTGCGGAGCTGGATCGCGGCCCGCTGACCCCTTCACGCGATGCCTGCTGTTGCAGCACGGCGATCTGGCGGTTGAGTGCGACCATGTCGGGATGGCTTTCGGTCAGGCCGCGTCCGTTCAACTGCGCGCGCTGACCCAGCGCCTGGCTCAGCGCGGCTCGCGCCCCGCCCTGCTGATCGGCGGGCAGCGTGGTCACGATGTTGCGGGGCGTGCCCGCCAGCTGTCCGTTGATGGCTGCAAGCGCGCTCTGCGCGGCAGCGAGGTCGGCCTCGACACCGCGCAATTCCGCACGCGACGCGGCCATCTCGCGCGCCGACCGCGCCGGTGCCGCCGATCAATTCGGGATATTGCGATTCGAATTGCAGGCGGCGCTGTTCGGCGGCCTCCAATTCGGTTTTGCGTTCTTCCAACTGCTGGTCGAGGAACACGATGGTTTCCGCAACCTCGCCCCGGTTGCCGGCGATGTTTTCTTCCCGAAAGATGTCGATCAGTTTCTGCACGACATCCTGCGACAAGGCGGCATTTTCCGGGTCGGACAGATCGCCCTTGCCGACTTTGGCGCTCAATTCGAACAGATTGTCCTCTTCGCTCTTGATCGTGACGTCTTCCGCCAGACTTTCGATCGCGGCTTCCATTTCGCGCTGATTGGATATCCGGTCGCCCAGCTTGGTTGCGCGGATGACTTTTTCCAAATTGACCGAACTTGCCAACGTCTGGCGAACGCGGACGATTTCCTGCGCGCCGTCCCCCGCGATGCCGACCTGTTCGGACAATACATCGTCCAGTTCGACGAAGATGCGCGCTTCCGATTTATAGGTGTTCGGGATCAGCGCGATGAACAGCCAGCCCACGATGGCGACGCCCCAGGCCACGGCAAGCGCCAGCCACCGGCGATGCCAGATGGAATGAAGCGACGCGCGCAGTTCTTCGAATATCTCGTTCATCGGCGCGGCGAACCCTTAAAAGGTGCTTTCGGGAATGATGATGACGTCGCCCGGTGACAGCATGACGTTGGCCTCGCTGTCGCCGCGGCGCAGCAGATCGGTCAGGCGCAAAGCGTATTCGGCCTGCTTGCCCGTCTGCTTGTCGAACCGGATCAGCTTGGCCTTGTTGCCCGCGGCGAATTCCGACAGACCGCCGACGGCGATCATCGCATCGAGCACGGTCATGTTCGCGCGATAGGGGATGGAGGCCGGCTGTTCGGTCGAACCGACAATGCGGATCTGCTGGCTGAACGTACCGGCGAATTTGTTCACGATCACCGAAACCAGCGGTTCTTCGATATATTGCGACAGTTGCAGCCGAATATCCTGCGCCAGCATTGCGGGCGTCTTGCCCACGGCGGGCATGTCGGTGACCAACGGCGTGGTGATGCGGCCATCGGGGCGAACCTGGATTTTTTCCGCGCCCAGTTCCGGGTTGCGCCAGACGTGGATGGTCAGTTCGTCGAGCGGACCGATGACGTATTCTTCGCCCGGCCCTTCCTGCATGGCGACGAAGGCCGCCGATGGCAGCTCCCGTCCCCCGCCCGATGTGCATCCGGCCAGCGCAACCGCGGCCATTGCGCTGCCGCTCAACAGTTTGGGCAGTTTGGTAAACTTCAGTCTGGGCATCGGTACGCATCCTCAATTCGTGGCGGTCCGGAACCGGACCATGCCGACGATGCAAGGGCGGACGATGCCCCGGACCACACCGGCAATATGCGATGCTTTGTGGTCAAAAAGGGTGAACATACCGTTATCTTTAAACGGTTAATCGCCGGTTTTGCGTGCCCTGTCCCACGAAGGGACAGTGCAGCCAGGAAAGTTAAACCAGCATTTCCAGCGCCGGTCCCTGCCCCAGAAAATCGCTGGGCGATGCCGTCGCGCCATAGGCCCCGGCGCAAAATACCGCCACCAGATCGCCGACATCGGCACGCGGCAACATTGCCTGATCCGCCAGTCGATCGAGCGGGGTGCACAGACAGCCCACCACGTTCACTTCTTCGGTGGCAGCGACATCGAACCGGTTGGCGATGGCGACGGGATAGTTGCGGCGAATAACCGTGCCGAAATTGCCGGATGCGGCCAATTGGTGATGCAGCCCGCCATCGGTGACCAGGTAGGTCTGGCCGTGGCTTTCCTTGCGATCGAGAATGCGGGTCAGATAGACGCCGGCCTCCCCGACCAGATATCGGCCGAGTTCGATGCACAGTTCGGTATCGCGCAAGCGTGTCGGGAAGCATCGGTGAACCGCTCGTTCCAGCGCCGCCCCGATCGCATTCAGGTCGATCGGCTGCGTCGTTGTGGAAATAGGGAATGCCGAACCCGCCGCCCATGTTGAGCTTCGGCACGGGACGCCCGATCTCTCGGCTCAGACGATCGGCGAGCGCCAGGACGTTGCCCTGCGTTTCGATCAGCGCATCGGCGTCGAGCGCCTGACTGCCGGTGAAGATATGCAGACCGCGCCATTCGGCACCGGCGGCGATCAGTTCGCGCGCAAGGTTCGCGACCTTATCTTCGTCGATCCCGAAAGCTTTCGACCCGCCGCCCATCTTCATGCCGGAACCGCGCAATTCGAAGTCGGGATTGACGCGCAAGGCAAGTCGCGGCGTCCTGTCGGCATCCTCGGCAATCGTCAGCGCCCGCCGCAATTCGCCTGCAGATTCGATGTTCAGCGTCACGCCCGGCAGCGATCGCGGCAGCCAGTTCGCCATCGCGCTTGCCCGGCCCCGCGAAGCTGACCCGCGCGCGGATCGATCCCGGCCTGCTTCGATCAAAGCCAGCTCCCCGCCCGACGCGATATCGAACCCGTCGATCCTGTCGGCCATGAATTGCAATACCGGTTCGAACGGATTGGCCTTGATCGCGTAATTGATACCCAGACGTTCGGGCATGGCGTCGCGCAAATGCGCGATGCGGGCGGCCAGCAATTCGCGTGAATAAACGAACAGGGGGTGTCTGCCCGCACTCGGCAGCCAGTTGCGCTGGCGGTCCGGCCGCCGATAGCCAGTTCGCCATCGCGAGTTTCGAAACCTGGCGGTATCGGGCCGAGCGGCTTCATCGCATTGCCTCCGCAATCAACGCCGCACGATCCAGCTTGCCGTTCGCGTTGACGGGCATCGTGTCGCGCCAGATGGATTTGCCGGGGTTGCATGAAATTGGGCAGTTCTTTCGCAAGCGCCTGGCGTAGCCGGTCTTCGAACCCCGAAGAGGAATTATCGCCCCGCACGATCAACTGTATCGCCTGTCCCAACGTATCGTCGGGGACGCCGAACGCGACCGCGTCTGCTACCAGACCGGATCGCCAGCGCCGCATCCTCGATTTCCTGCGGGCTGATCCGGTTGCCCGCACTTTTGATCATGGCATCGCTGCGTCCGACGAAATAGAGCAAACCGTCATCGTCGCGGCGCACGGTATCGCCGGACCATACCGCCGTGCCGCCATGCTGCGCGTGTGCCGGTGCAGGCCGGAACCGCTCCGCCGTGCGTTCGGGATCGTTCCAGTAACCCAGCGAAACCAGCGGACCGCAATGGACCAGTTCGCCCGCCTGCCCCGCCGCGCATTCCCGGCCGTCCGAATCCGCAACGATAATCTCTGCATGAGGTATCGCCCTCCCCATCGAGGTCGGATGCGTATCGATCAGATCGGGATCGAGGAACGTCGAACGAAACGCTTCCGTCAGGCCGTACATCGCGAACAACCGCGCATCGGGCAGCAACGAACGCAGCGCACGACCAGTCCCGGCATCCAGCGCACCCCCGCTGTTGGTCAGGCGGCGCAGCGGCAGTTTTGCTGCATCGGACCATTCGATATCGACCAATTGACGCCACAGTGGCGGCACGGCGGCTAGCGTCGTGATGCCATGCGCCGCCACCGCCTTCATCACATCGCGCGGGAACAGGTAATCGAGCGGCACGACACTGGCGCCCGCCATCCATGCGTTCAAACAGCTGGTTCTGCCCGTAATCGAAGCTGAGCGGCAGGACGGCCAGCACCACATCATCCGCGCGCATGGCAAGATAATCCGCAACGCTGGCAGCACCGAGCCACAGATTGGCGTGGCTGAGCATCACTCCCTTGGGCTTGCCGGTCGATCCGCTGGTATAAAGTATCGCCGCGAGCGTGTCCGTATCCGCAATGGATGGCGGCAAGCGGTCGCCATGTTGCGAGATCGCCGAAATCGCCTCGCCTTCATCTATTTGGGCGCACTCGTCGGGTACGTCGCCGTCATTCAGCGATTGCATTCGCGATTGCGTGCCGACGATCAGGCTGGCGTCGCAATCCGCCAGAATATGCGCGACCTGCGCCCGCTTCAACAGCGGGTTGATCGGCACATGCACCAGCCCGGCGCGCGGTGCGGCCAATGGCAACAGACACGTCAATTCGCCTTTCGCAGCCCAGCTCGCCACCCGTGCGCCGGTTTCGAAAGGGTGCGCTTTCAACCATGCCGCCATTGCGCCGACACGGTCCCTTAACGCATCGTAGGATAACGTGCCGTCGCGCAACACCAATGCAGGCGCGTCGCCTTTGCCGAACTCGATCAGGTGATCGATGGGTTTTGCGTGCGGCGTATCGGCAGACGGTGGCGCGGGGGGCATTCAGGCTCCGGCAAAAGGGACGGTTGGATTGGTCACTCTGCGCTATCACGACACGGTTAACGAGTTGCAAGTGCCGACCACGCCCGATGGCGGACCGTTCGACCGTGCCGATTGGTTCGCCTTGCTGGAAGATGGCGGCGCAAAGCCACTCTATGCCGTCGCTCAAAACGATAGTGAGTTCCGTGATCCTGCCCTTGCAGCATGCAAATGGGCGGTTGGAGGCGTTGCGGAACTGGTACAGTTTCGCTTGGCGGGCGATCGGGTCGAACGGCGAATTGCTGGCAGGTCTGGCAAACGATCTTCGTAAACGAACGCACCGCGTGACTGTGTGGCCCGTGCCGGACGAGGACGGGTCGGCCACGCTGTTTGCCGATGCGTTCCGCCGCGCAGGCTGGCAGGTTCGTGTCGAACGATGCGACGAAAACCATGTGCTGCATGTCGATGGCCGGTCGTTCGCTGAATATTGGCAAGGCCGCCCCGGCCGGATGCGAACGACGCTGAAACGCAAGGCGAAGAAAGTCGATGTGCAGATATTCCGGCATTTCAAAGAGGCCGCCTGGCAGCATTACGAAGACATCTACGCCGAAAGCTGGAAACCCGGCGAAGGCGCGCCGGCTTTGCTACGCGCCTTCGCTTGCGCGGAAGGGGATGCGGGACGTATCCGCCTCGCCATCGCGATGCACGGACACGAAGCGGTCGCCGCACAGTTCTGGACGGTCGAAAACGGCACCGCCTACATACACAAGCTCGCCCATCGCGAAGCGCATGCTAACCTGTCCGCCGGAACGACCCTATCCGCCGCCCTGTTCGAGCACGCCATGGATAAAGACGGCGTCGAATTGATCGATTTTGGAACTGGGAACGACCGGTACAAGGCGGACTGGATGGAAACGGTCCGCCCGCGTTTTGTGATCGACTGCCTCGATCCGCGCCAACCCAGCGCCTGGCCTGCATTGGCCAAGCTGGCGGCGGTTCGGCTGCGGCGGCGGCTTGCGTGAAAGCGATTGCCCGGCTAGGGGCGCCGACGCTGCTTTTCAGGGAAATTGCGAGACGATGACTATCCCCGGCCATTCAAATCAACCGCCAGCCGGGGCCACCGATGGCGAAACGCAAGCTCCCGTGGCGATGGAGGGAGTTGCCGCATCGCGCGCCGCAATCGATATGAAATTGCGCCAGATATTGTGCGATGTACTGGGGCTCGACAAGGATGCCGTCCGCAAATTTGATACCCAGACAGGCCTGTTCGGCCATGTTCCGGAACTGGATTCGATGGCGGTTGCCGGTTTGTTGACCGAGATGGAGGATCGGCTCGACATCATCATCGACGATGAAGATGTCGATGGCGAAATGCTGGAAACCTATGGCGGGTTGCTGGCGTTTGCCGAAATGAAAGCCGTCCAAGCGTAACGCATGATCGGAAGCTGGCCGTCCCGATTGCCCGATGGCGGCGTGGTCGAAGAGCTGGCGGTTACCTATGACGAAGGGCGCGATGCCCGCCTGCTCATCATTCCCCCCTTGTTCGACGATGCCAACAAGATGCGCCGTTTTCTGGCGGAAGTCGGCCGTCGTTTGAACCTGGCCGGTATCGACGCGATCCTGCCCGATCTGCCGGGGTGCAACGAAAGCAGCCAATCCCTGGCAAAGCAGGATCTCAATGTTTGGCGCGATGCGGTCGCGCAGCTTGTCGCGGTCTTTTCGCCCACACACTGCCTCGCGGTCAGGTCGGGTGCGATGCTGATGCCCGCCGATTTGCCGGGATGGGCCTATACACCGCAATCGGGCGCGAAATTGCTGCGCGGAATGATGCGCGCGCGCATCCTTGCCTCGCGCGAAAACGGTGTGGCGGAAACGACGAAGGCGCTGACGAAGGGTGCGAACCGCGACGGTATTGCCCTATCGGGCTGGCGCATCGGCGCGGCGATGTTCGGCCAATTGCAACACGCCGCTTTCATCCCCGGCACACAGCACACCATTATCGAGCAAACCGATATCGGCGGGGCGGGATTATGGTTGAGGGCCGAACCGAATTACGACGGCGACCAGGCCGATGCATTGGCCGCGATCGTCGCAATGGGCATGATGGTGCCATGATGAGCGTTTTTCCATGACCGCGCGGCATCATCTGACCTTCCCCTGCGGCAATGAGATGCTGGCCGGATCGATGGATATGGCCCCCGGATCGCGCGGGTTGCTGATGGTTACCGGCGGCAATGAAATCCGCAGCGGCGCCTTTCGCGGGCAAGCGATGTTGGCCGCAAAAATCGCAAAAGCCGGCTTTCCCGTATTTCGTTTCGATCGTCGCGGCGTGGGTGACAGTACCGGTGAAAATCGCGGTTTTCGCAAAAGCGCCGTCGATATTACCGCCGCCCTGTCGGCCTTCCGCGCGCTCGCGCCGCATATGGAACGGGTCGTCGGCTTCGGCAATTGCGACGCGGCCAGCGCCTTGATGTTGGGAGAGGGGTTCGATTGCGACGGTCTGGTGCTGTCGCAACCCTTGGACGATCGACGAGAACGCAGGCGTTACCGCTGGCGTCGGTGACGCCATGCCGCCATCCGCAGTGCGAAGCAGGTATCTCGAAAAACTGAAAAACCCGCGAGAATTGCTGCGTCTGGCACGCGGCGGGGTCGATATGCGAAAGCTGGCGAGCGGTCTGGTCAGTGCGGCTCGGAGCAAATCCGCCCAATCTTCCTTGGCGGAGGAGATCGAACGGGGCCTAGCGCAATATACTGGCCGGGTGATCATACTGCTGGCGGGGCGGGATCGCACGGCGGCGGCTTTTGCCGAACATTGGCCGAACGACGACGATCGCATCGTCCGCTGCGAGAATGCCACCCATGCATATGTGGAAGAGCAATCGGCGCAGTGGCTGCAACAGCAATTGCTGGCCGCGTTGCGCGCCTAATCTAGCGATCCGCCGCCGCTCGCACCATCGCGTACAAACAGGCTGGCGAGTTCGACATGGGTGGCCCAGCGAAACTGGCCGACGGGGCGGACCTGCGCCAATCGATAACCGTCGCCGATCAAGGTCGCGGCATCGCGCGCCCAGCTCGATGGGTTGCAACTGACATAGGCGATTTTGCCGACCGTACTGCCGGCCAAGGCCTGAACCTGTTCGCGCGCGCCGGCCCGCGGGGGATCGAGGATCACGGCATCGAACCGGTTCAGCTCGTCCGTCGTCAACGGATTGCGAAACAGGTCGCGATGGAGGGAATGAACCGGCAGACCCGCATTGCCTGCCGCCGATTTGCAAGCGAAATGCGCGTCACGCGATGCCTCCACCGCCAACACCTTGGCACGGCTCGCGAGCCCGAACGCGAACGTGCCCAAACCTGCAAACAAATCGGCAACCGTACGGCTGTCATCGAGCCAGTCGCGCACGGTGGATACAAGTACATCTTCCCCATCGGCCGTCGCCTGCAGGAAACTGCCCGATGGAAAGGGGACGGACACCCGCCCGATCCGAACGCGGGCGGGTTCAGGCTCCCAAATCGCCTCCGCCCCATAACCATGATCGACGGTCACCCGCGCCAGGGCGTGATCGCGTGCGAAAACCAGCAATGCCTCGGTCTGTTCCAACCCATCCACCGCCAGATTGCGAAATCCGCAATCGACGCCGCCTTCGATCAGGGTCAGATCGATATCGACTGCATATTTTCCGCCCCGCCCCGCCAGCAATCCGCGTATGGCCCCGACCACCGCGAACAAGTCGGGGTGCAGAATATGGCATTCTCGCATATCGACGATTTTATGCGATCGGCTTTCGCGAAAGCCGATCAGCGGGCGCCCTTTTCCGCCGCTTGCATGCAAGGTTGCACGGCGTCGCGATTTGGGCGGGGAAAGATGCGTGGGCAGCCATTCGCCGACGGTAATTTCCTGCCCGCGTGCCGCATTCTGTACACGGTCCGTCACGAACATGGCGAGTGCCGCTTCGTCGGCGTCCTGCAATTGGCAACCGCCGCATTGGGGGAAATGCGGGCAAGGGGGCGCGACATGATGCGGCCCGGCGACGACCGTCCCATCGGCATCGATCGTATCGCCCGTCACTGCGCGCGCAAAATGGCGACCATCGGCAGTGACACCGTCACCCTTCGCCGCGATGCGAATTATTTCATTGTTGCCAGACATTTGTCAGGGCAATCTAAGAACTTGTGTCATCGATGGACCGCGCCGGGAAGCGATAGCGATCCTGCCCGACGGAAATCTGCAGCACCCCGTCCTGTAAAGTCTGGGCCGCTTCTTCCACGCCATCCGCCGTGGCCAACCCCTGCCCGGCTGGCAGTTGTTCGAACCGCCTGATTCCGCCATCGGCATGGCGAACCACCAGCACCAATTTGCCGTTCTGGTCGCTGCGTTCGACCAGGCAGTCGTCGGCGAACTGGCTGCCCTCCCCGATCGCGCAAGCGATCCGTTCCGCGCCGGGTTCGGCTTGCGGCTGAGTTTCCGCATCGGCACAGGCGGATACGAACGCCAACACGCCGACGATACTAGATATCCGCGTAAACATGCGTTTCCGCCTCCGCCCCTGGATGTGTGATCGCCCCACCGCGCGCCGATCCGACGTTGCGGGCATACCGCCACAACGTGCCCGATTGGTAATCGTGATCGCGCGGTTGCCAGCGCTGCCAACCGATCGCGCAGCGTTTCGGGCGCAACCTGCAAATCGATCGTGCCCGCTTCCGCGTCGATCGCAATGATATCGCCATTTTCGACCAGGGCGATCGGGCCGCCATCGGCCGCTTCCGGCCCGACATGGCCGATGCAGAACCCCCGCGTCGCGCCGGAGAAGCGCCCATCGGTGATGAGAGCGACTTTCTCGCCCATACCCTGCCCATACAATGCGGCGGTGGTAGACAGCATCTCGCGCATGCCGGGGCCGCCCTTCGGCCCTTCGTATCGGATGACGAGCACGCTGCCTTCTGCGATATCGCGCGCCTTTACTGCCGCAAACGCGTCCTCTTCGCATTCGAACACGCGCGCAGGGCCGGTGAACTGCAACCGTTCCATCCCGGCGACTTTCACGATCGCGCCTTCGGGGGCCAGGCTACCGCGAAGGCCGACCACGCCGCCCGTTTTGCTCAACGGTGTGTGAATGTCGTGGATGACCTTCTGGTCCGGGTTCCAGGTAATCTCTGCCAGATTTTCGCCAAGAGACTTGCCCGTCACGGTCATCGGTTCGGGATCGAGGTAGCCGCCATCCAACATCGTTTTCATCAGCATATAAACGCCGCCCGCATCGTGCATGTCGCGCGCCACGTAATTGCCGCCAGGTTTAAGGTCGGCGATATAGGGCGTCGATTTGAAGATTTCGGCAACATCGAACAGGTCGAACGCAATACCGCATTCGCTGGCCATCGCGGGCAAATGCAGCGCGGCGTTGGTCGAACCGCCGGTCGCGGCCACCACGCGGGCGGCATTTTCGAAAGCGGCCTTCGTACAGATGTCGCGCGGGCGGATATTATGTTCCAGCAGGGACATGACCTGTTGCCCCGCGCCCACTGCCACCTCCTCACGCGATCTGTAAGGTGCGGGCGCCATGTTGCTGTTCGGCAAGGACAATCCGATCGCCTCCCCGACGCAAGCCATCGTGTTCGCGGTGAATTGCCCGCCGCACGCGCCGTGGCCGGGACACGCGACTTTTTCCAACGCGGTCAGTTGTTGCAAGGGGCAATTGCCCGCTTCGAACTGGCCGACCGCTTCGAACACATCGACCACCGTGACGTCCCGATCTTCGAAGCGACCCGGCAAGATCGATCCGCCGTAAACGAATATGCTTGGGATATTGAGGCGCAGCATGGCCATCATCATACCGGGCAAGCTCTTGTCGCATCCGGCGAAACCGACCAGCGCGTCGTAACAATGGCCGCGCACCGACAGTTCGATGGAGTCTGCGATGACTTCCCGGCTGACCAGGGAGCTTTTCATGCCCTGATGCCCCATCGCGATCCCGTCCGTCACCGTGATGGTGTTGAACCGGCGAGGCGTGCCGCCGCCCTGTTCCACTCCGGTCCGGCAAATATTGGCTTGCGCATCCAGCGCGGTGTTGCATGGCGCGCTGTCGTTCCCGGCGGACGCGACCGCGACGAAGGGCTGCGCGATCTGTTCCTGCGTCATGCCCATCGCGTAATAGTAGGACCGATGCGGCGCGCGTTCAGGGCCGACGGAGACATGCCGACTGGGCAATTTCGATTTGTCGAATTGGTAGGTCATGCCGCCGCGCCTATCAGCAAATCATGTCGAGCGGGAGCCTTATCCGTATCGCAGCGCCTGCGCCGTGCGCCCGGCGACGTCGGCGATCATGCGCCGCCCATCGCGCCTGCTGGGCTTCGCTGCGGATCTGGTCCTGACGGATTTCGATAGTCAGATAGGGTATACCGCGCGCTTCGGCGTGACGGTCCATCGTCGCGTTCAACTCCTTACCGGAATAGGGTTGATTGTCGCCCACCGTCAGGCGCTGTTCGGTGAAGAAGCGTATGGCATGGCGGGCAGCGCGATCGTCCCGATTGTACAACAGCGCAACTTGCCATGGCCGTTCCTCCGTCCGATGCTCCAATTCCGGCGTGAAGCTGTGCAATGCCACAATCAAGGCGGGTTTCGCGGCAGTGACGAACGCGTCCAGCGCGTCATGATAGGGGCGGTGGAACCGTTCGATCCGCCGGTCGCGGTTCGCGCCGATATTGCCTGCGATAATCTGGCCGTCGCTGCTGGCGGGGATCAGATTGTCGTCCATTTCCGTGCGGTGGAGATCGCATACGAGGCGGCTGACGGTGGCGATATGGGCGGGCATCGCATGCCTGCGCGCCAGACGTTCGGCGACCCCCTCCACTCCCAAGTCCAGCGCGATATGCGTCTGCATCCGGGCAAGCGATACGCCCAGCTCGATATCGTCGGGCACGAAGTTCGACGCGTGATCGGCGACGCAGATTATCTCACCGGGGCGGGCCGCGCCGACCTGGCGATAGGGTTGAAAATCGTTCATCGAAGGGTTCCAGACATTTGCCACCATCGGGCATGGGTTTGAGCGATACGGTCGGACGCGGCGCGGCATTGCGCTTCGGTGTCGTAAAGGGCGAAACATGTCGCGCCGGAACCGGACATGCGGTGTCACCGTAGGGTCGGTCTCGCCCAGCGCCGCCAGCACATCACCGATCGTCGGGCATAGATCGATCGCCGCGGTTTCGAGATCGTTGCGGCCGCTGATGCATTATTGATCCGCACATCGCCATCCGCCAGCGGTCCATGGTCCCTGCCGTCCCACCGCGCGAACACGTCGGCCGTGGAAAGCGGCGTGCGGGGGTTTATCAGCAGGACTGGTGTGCCGGCGATGTCGCTGTCGACCGGCTCCAGATCCGCTCCCGTGCCGCGCCCGATGCATGTCACGCTATCGACGCAGGCGGGCACGTCCGCGCCCAATTTCGCCGCGCGGTTCGCGCCAGTCGTCGGGCAAGCCATACAGGTCGCGCACGATGCGGAACACCGCCCCTGCATCCGCCGACCCGCCGCCAAGCCCAGCCGCGACAGGCAGGTTCTTTTCCAAATCGATCGCAAGTCCGTCATCGCGTGGCAAACCGTTCAGTGCGGCGGAAACGATATTGCCGATAGAGCCGGTCAGTTGCGGCGCAAACTCGCCGTGAATCTGCAACGTGTCGGCTTCGGCAGGGCGCGCGGTCAGCCGGTCGCCGCGATCGACGAACGCGAACAGCGTTTCCAATTCGTGATAGCCATCGTCCCGCCGCGCACGGACATGCAACGCCAGATTGATCTTGGCATAGGCGGTTTCATGCATCGGGAACGCCCCCGCGATGCGTGCGCGGGTGCGAGAACCTTGCGCGGTCACATGTTGGGATAATTCGGTCCCCCGCCGCCTTCCGGCGTGGTCCAATTAATGTTCTGGTTCGGATCCTTGATATCGCAAGTCTTGCAATGGACGCAGTTCTGGGAATTGATCACGAATTTCGGGTCCGCCGGGTCTTCGGTGTCCCATTCATAAACCCCGGCAGGACAGTACCGCGTGGACGGACCGTCGAACACGCCCAGCTCGCTGACCTTCTGCAGTTCCAGATCGCGAACTTTCAGATGGTTGCGCTGATCTTCCGCATGGTTGGTGTAGGAATAGGCGACCGAGGTCAGCCGATCGAAAGTGATAACCCCGTCGGGCTTGGGATAATCGGGCGCGCGGAACAGATCGGCGCGCTGGGTCAGTTCGTAATCCGGTTCGTGCTTGGCGGTGATGGGCAGACCGATTTTCAGCTGCCGCATCCACATGTCGATCCCGGCCAGAACCGTTCCGACGTCGCCGCCGAACTTCGCCACGGCGGGCTGCGCGTTCTTGACCAGCTTTAGCTCCGTCGCGATCCAGCTTGTCCGCAAATTCGCATCGTAAGTCGCTCAGTTCGGTTTTTTCCGCCCCGGCGCCGATCGCCTCGGCGGCGCTTTCGGCAGCGAGCATCGCGCTTTTCATCGCGGTGTGGCTGCCCTTGATACGGGGCACATTGACGAAGCCCGCCGCACATCCGACCAGCGCACCGCCGGGGAAAGCAAGCTTCGGCACGGATTGCCAGCCCCCTTCGTTGATGACGCGCGCGCCGTAGGCAACCCGCTTGCCGCCTTCCAGATATTCGCGGATGGCGGGGTGCATCTTCCACCGCTGAAATTCCTGATAGGGGGAGACGTAGGGGTTCTTGTAATCGAGCGCCGTGACGAAGCCGAGCGCAACCTGCCCGTTCGCCTGATGATACAGGAAGCCACCGCCCCAGGTGTCCGTTTCGGACAAAGGCCAGCCCTGCGTGTGCACGACTTGCCCCGGCACATGTTTGGCCGGGTCGATGTCCCACAATTCCTTGACCCCCAGGCCATAGACCTGCGGTTCGCAATCCGCCTCCAGGTCGAAGCGTTCCTTCATCTGTTTGGTCAGATTGCCGCGCGCGCCCTCGGCGAAAAACGTGTATTTCGCCTGAATTTCCATGCCCGGCTGGTAATCGTCCTTGTGCGAACCGTCCGCCGCGACGCCCATATCCTGCGTCACGACGCCCGCGACCGCGCCCGCATCGTCGAACAGCACTTCGGCGGCGGGGAAGCCGGGGAACACCATTACCCCCAACGCTTCGGCCTGTTCACCCAGCCAGCGCGTCATGTTGGCGAGCGATCCGGTGTAACAGCCATTGTTGGTCATGAACGGCGGCATCGCGAGATGGGGAATTGCGTATTTCTTCCCCTTAGACAAAATCCAGTGCAGGTTCTGCGTCACCGGCGTTTCCGCCATCGGGCAGTCCATATCGCGCCATTCGGGCAGCAATTCGTCCAGCGCCTTGGGATCGACGACCGCGCCCGACAGGATATGGGCGCCCACTTCGGACCCCTTTTCCAGCACGATGACTTCGAGTTCGTCGTTGATCTGTTTCAACCGTATCGCCGCCGCCATGCCGGCAACGCCGCCGCCCACGATCACAACGTCGCATGGCATCGATTCCCGTTCGCTCATCCCTACTTGCCTTCTTCGCTTCGAATAATGGTTCGGCGCGCCCGCCGATTTGCCTGCAAAAAGCCTTGATTGCTGGGGCGCGGCAGGTCAAGGCTTGCTCCCGATATGGCGATCCAGGAAACCGCTTCAATCCCCGATATGATGGAGGCCGAACTGGCGTCCGCTCTGGCGTGGTGGAACGATGCCGGGGTGGATTGCGATTTCGCGCCGGACGCTACGACCTGGCTGGCTGCGAAGGGTGACGCCGCCATGCCGCCGCCGCCGGCCGCCCTGCGTAAAAAAGCCGCCTTGCCCCCGCAAACGCCGATCGAACGGCTGCGCGCAAAAAAAACGGTTTCCAATATCGTTGGCGATGATGCTGACAATCCGGCGGACGGCACATCGCCTTTGCCGAACTCGCTGGAGGCATTTGGCGAATGGTGGTTGACCGAACCTGCTTTGTCGCTTGGTTCGGGCAATGCCCGCCTTGCCCCACGCGGCGCGGCGGGGGCCGATCTGATGGTGATCGTGCCAAGCCCGGAGGATGGCGATACCGACCGATTGCTGAACGGGGCGGACGGGCGCATGCTGGATGCGGTGATGTCGGCGATGGGGATCGCGCCCGATGCAGCCTATATCGCATCGGCCCTGCCCTGCGTCGTGCCGGCGATCGACTGGGGCATGGTTGGCGAGGCCGGGTTCGGCAAAATCTTGGCCCGGCACATCGAACTGGTGAAGCCGAAGCGGGTTCTGGTGCTGGGCGCGAACATTCCGCCGCTGATCGCGCACATCACGGCGCATCAGGGGCGTGACCTGACACAAATCGTTCATGAAGGCGGCAATACGCCGATCATGCTGGCGCGAACGATCGCCAATCTGCGGAACCTGCCGGGCGAACGGTCACGGTTCTGGCGCAAATGGCTGCAATGGACGGATAAGTGATACGATGAGAATATCCCCGAATTCGCGCAGCGTCGCACATCGCAAAGGTCTGATCGCAATAGCCTGCGCTTCGGTTGCGGCGATGGCACTGCCGACTGCCGCGCACGCCAACAGTTCCGCCGAATATTTCCGTGCGCGCGCCGACAGCACGAATGTTCCGCGCATCCTGACCGATCCCGATCGCCAATATTACCGCGCATTGTTCGCGGCGATCGATCGGGAGGAATGGTCGACGGTCGATCGGATGCTGGCCGAACGCACGGCCGGCCCGCTGCAGCAGGTGGCCCGCGCCGAATATTACCTGCACGCCAACAGCCCCCGGATCGAGGGGGAGGAAATTCGCGAATGGCTGTCGGCGGGATATTCGTTGCCGCAGGCGCGCCAGATGGATCGGCTGGGGCAGCGACGCGGGATGGATAGCGATATCTACCTGCCGCCCGAACAATCGTTCGTGCCGCAAGGTTATATCTCGAAACGCATATTGCCGCGCGGCGTCAATGACGGGACCATCCCGCGTTCGGTCGGCAACGCCATTCTGGACCGTATCAAGAACGACGATCCCGACGGCGCACGCGTGTTGCTGGATGGCATCGACGCCGGCCTCAGCAGTGAAGCGCGCGCGGAATGGCGGCAGCGGGTGGCGTGGAGCTACTACATCGAAAACAACGATGCCGCCGCGCTGGCGATGGCGCGCACTGTGGCCCAGGGATCGGGCGCTTGGGTCGCGGAAGGCGACTGGGTCGCGGGCCTTGCATCCTGGCGCATGGGCGATTGCGAGGGCGCAGCGAACGGTTTCGAACGCGCAGCGCGCAATGCCCAGAATGTTGAGCTGACAGCGGCGGGATATTACTGGGCCAACCGATCCTACATCCGGTGTCGCCAACCGGAAAAGGCGGCGGAATTGCTGCGCGGTGCGGCGCGGTTGGAAGACACGCTGTACGGTATGCTGGCTCGCGAACAGCTTGGCCAGATGGGCGCGACCGGGCGCACGCCCGACTTCACGATGGACGATTGGCAGGCCCTGCGCGGATTGGAAAACATCCGAACGGCGGTGGCCCTGTCCGAAATCGGGCGCGAGGGGTTGGCGGATGATGTATTGCGCCACCAGGCGAAGATCGGCGCGGCGGGCGAATATGCCGCCCTGTCGCGGCTGGCGCGCGAACTGGGTCTGCCGTCCACGCAATTGTGGATGTCGCAGAACGCCCCGCAGGGCGCGCGATCGGAACCTGCACTGCGCTTCCCTGCGCCGCGCTGGACGCCGGTGAACGGGTGGAAAGTCGATCCCGCACTCGCCTACGCGCACACTTTGCAGGAATCGAACTTCCGCGCCGCCGTGGTCAGCCCCGCTGGCGCGCGCGGACTGATGCAGATCATGCCCGCTGCGGCGAAGGACCATGCCTACAAGATCGGGGTTGCTGGCAATGCCCGCGACCTGTCCGACCCGCAGGTCAACCTCGCCTTCGGTCAGGAACATCTCAACATGCTGCGCGACAGCGGCGCGACGCAGGGCAAGCTGCCGAAGATCATGGCCGCTTACAATGCCGGGCTGCGTCCGGTCGAACGGTGGAACAGCGAAGTCCGCGATCAGGACGATGCGCTGACGTTCATGGAAAGCATCCCCTATTGGGAAACGCGCGGCTACGTCGCGATCGTGCTGCGGAATTACTGGATGTACGAACGGCAGGCGGGCGGCGCGTCGGAAAGCCGCAAATCGCTGGCGGAGGGGCAATGGCCCGCCTTCCCAGCGCTCACCGGGCGATAAGGGGCGTTCGGCAATGGCGATCGACACCGCGCTGACTTTCCGCCCGATCGCCATCGCGGTTCTGACCGTATCGGACACGCGCAGTTCGGCGGATGACAGTTCGGGTGATATTCTGGCCGCCCGCATCATCGACGCGGGGCACAGGATCGGTGCGCGTACCATCGTGAAAGACGATGCGACCGCCATCGCCGAATTGCTGGGCGAATGGATTGCCGATGACGGGATCGACGCTGTCGTGGCGACCGGCGGAACGGGCCTGACGGGCCGCGACGTGACGCCCGAAGCGTTGGAACTGCTGCGCTGCGAACATGATGGGCGCGATATTCCGGGTTTCGGCGAACTGTTTCGCTGGCTCAGCCATGCGAAAATCGGGACCAGCACCATTCAGTCGCGCGCGTGTGCCATCGTGGCCGGTGGAACCTACATCTTCGCGCTGCCCGGATCGAACGGGGCGGTGAAGGATGGATGGGACGGCATTTTGGCGGAGCAGCTCGACAGTCGGAACCGGCCCTGCAATTTCGTCGATCTGATGCCGCGATTGCAGGAACGCTGATCGGTCTTCAAGCGGGTTGCGGTCACGCCGTGTTCCACTTATGTTCTCACGCATGGAACGTGCCGCGTCAGATCCGATTCGTGGGCGTGGCGCGCAATCGGGCGGCGTTTCCGAACGGTTCGGACTGGCGGCGCGGGAAATGGATGGCGACTGGCGCGATGCGATGCAGGCGCTGGATGGCCCGCCGGTCAAACTGCGAACCACCGTCACGCATGAAGCGCCGAAGACCATTCTCAGTTTCAATCAGTCGCCGGATATCCCGTTCGACCGATCGGTCAATGCCTATCGCGGGTGCGAACATGGCTGCGTCTATTGCTTCGCCCGGCCGACCCATGCCTATCACGATCTTTCGCCCGGACTGGATTTCGAAACGAAGCTGTTCGCCAAACCGGATGCGGCGCGGCTGCTTTCGGAAACGTTGGCGCGCCCCCGCTATCGCCCCAAACCACTGGCGATGGGAACGAACACCGATCCCTATCAACCGATCGAACGCGATTACCGCATAACGCGGCAAGTGCTCGAAGTGTGCCTCGATGCCAGGCATCCCGTTGTAATCACCACGAAAAGCGACCGTGTGCTGGACGATCTCGACCTGCTCGTCGCGATGGCTCGCAAGCGGCTTGCCCTCGTATGCATTTCGATAACAAGCCTGAACCCCAAGCTGTCCACCTTGCTGGAACCGCGCGCCGCCTCACCGGGCAAAAGGTTGGCGGCGCTGGCGGAATTGGCAAAGAACGGCGTGCCGACGCATTGTTCCATCAGTCCGGTCATCCCCGCCATCACGGACGAATTTATGGAAAGCATCGTCGACCGCGTCGGGGCGTTGGGCATACCGCTCGGTCAATTGGATGCCCTTGCGCCTGCCGCACGAGGTATCGCCTCTGTTCCGCGAATGGCTGGATGTACATTATCCCGATCGCGCGGGTAAGGTGATGAGCATCGTGCGCTCGATCCGGCAGGGGAAGGATAACGACCCCGGACTTCTTCACGCGGTTCAGCCCGACGGGTGTTTGGGCGGATCTGTTTCGTTCGCGTTTCAAGGTCGCCTGCAAACGCGCCGGGATTGCCAATCGCCGGTTCGAACTCGACTGCACGAAATTCCGCAAACCGGAACTGGGCGGACAGATGCGGCTGATCTGACGATTATCGCGGTTCAGGCGAACCCTTCTCCGCCCTCGCCGGGTTCGAACCTGACCAATCGGCTATCCTCCACCGCCGCCTGCCGGTTGACGACCGCTTTTCGATACTCGGCATCCGTCACCATTTCCAAAAATGCGCCAGCGTTGGGATATTGTGCGACGAACCCGTCATGCCATTCACGTTCCGGACCGGTCAGCATCGCCTGGAACCCGCCCCGCCATACGATCGAACCGCCGACGCGCTGGAATATCGGACCGCTGGTGCGCCCATATTCGCGATAGGCCTCGCGTCCGGTCCATCCCTTCGCGGCATGTTCGTGGCCATCGGGATACGCAGCCTCGTCGCGATACAGCAGCAGGTTCAGCATATGGATCGGTCGATCGCGGGGCAGAGCCTTGAAGGCATCGAATGCGGCGCGGGTCGGATCGATGTAAGTGGTCACGACGCCCCCTCCAGAACATAGTCGCTGTAACGGTCGCGCAGATCCTTTTTGCTGATCTTGCCGGTTGCCGTGTGCGGAATATCATCCACGAATTCCACCGCATCGGGCAGCCACCATTTGGCGACCTTGTCCGACAGGTAACGCTTCAGGTCGTCGGCATCGACCATCGCGCCATCCTTTCGTATCACGAACAGGACCGGGCGTTCGTCCCATTTGGGATGTGGCATCCCGATCGCCGCTGCCTCTGCAACGTCGGGATGACCCATTGCTGCGTTTTCCAATTCGACGGAACTGATCCACTCCCCTCCCGATTTGATGACATCCTTCGTCCGGTCGGTCAGCTGCAACGTGCCGTCGGGGTGGATAATCCCCACATCGCCGGTGTCGAACCAGCCATCGGGCGTCGTGGCGTCCCGTTCGCTGCGGAAATAGCGTTTGATGACCCACGGCCCGCGTATCTGCAGTGCGCCCGATGTCTTTCCGTCGCGCGGCAAAACCTTGGCATGATCGTCCAGATCGACGGTCCGCAATTCCACGCCGAAGACGGGCCGCCCCTGCAAGACTGTCTTGTCCACTTTCTGATCGAATGTCAGACTGTCCCAATCGCCTGTCGGCCCACCCAGCGTTCCGATCGGGCTGGTTTCGGTCATGCCCCACGCATGCTGAACGCGCGTGCCGTTCTTCATCAGCCGTTCGACCATGAAGCGCGGCGCTGCGGAACCGCCGATAGTCGCCGCTTTCAACTTGGGCAGATCGAGACCGTTGGCATCGCAATATTGAAAATGCGCGAGCCAGACGGTTGGCACACCGGCGCTGTCCGTGACCCCTTCGCGTTCCATCAATTCGTGCAGCACCGCCGGATCGTTCACGGCGGAAAATACGAACTTCACCCCCGCCATCGCACCGGCATAGGGAAGGCCCCAGCTGGCCGCGTGGAACATCGGCACCACGGGCAACATGCAGCTGCCTGCGTTGAAGTTGAATGCGGAAGGCTGCAAACCGGAAATCGCATGCAGTACGGTGGAACGGTGTTCATACAACACGCCCTTCGGATTGCCCGTCGTACCGCTGGTATAACACAGCATGCACGGGTCTCGCTCGTCCCCGCCGACCCATTCGAAATCATCGTCCTGCTTGCCGATCCATTCCGTGAAAGCGGGCGCGTGATCGCTTGAATCGTAGCAGATGTAATGTTCGACGCCGGGCCAGCGATCGCGCATCGCATCGACTGATGGGCTGAAACGCTGCATCGTACAGCAGCACGCGGTCGTCCGCATGGTTGACGATATATTCCAGCTGATCTTCGAACAGTCGCGGGTTGATGGTGTGCAGCACGCCGCCCATCCCCGCCACACCGTACCAGCTGACCAGATGGTGCGCGTGGTTCATGGCGAGGGTCGCGACCCGATCGCCCGGCCGAATGCCTAGCGACTGCAATGCCTTCGCCATCTTTTTGGCATCACGGCGGATGCCGGCCCAATCGGTGCGCGTTTCGCTGCCATCGGCCCAACGCGTTACGATCTCACGTTCGCCCGTCTCTCGCGCGGCATGATCGATCACATGCGTCAGGCGCATGGTCCAGTCCTGCATCGCGCCCAATGCGGCTGTCTTGGGGTCCGGCATCGCTCTCTCCTTACGAACCGCGTGTCAGGCCACCAGACGCAAATGCCTCGCCGCCCGCCGCGAATTGATCTGCACATTGGCAAGGCCGGACACGCTTGCCAAGCGTTCTGCCAGATCGCCGTCCAATGCGAAGTCGGCGCCCAGACGTATCGCCGCCCGTGTACCGTCGGCTGAAACGACCTGTGCCGTTACCTCTCCGTGTCCCGGCTTTCCAGGAGCGAGCGCAAGTTTCAGGTCGGCGAGCCCAGCTTCGCCCAGAATATCCAGCGTCATCACCATGCGCGCATCGACCTGCACTTCATCGAGCGGACGCGCCCCGCGCACGGTGATGCGCGGCGGTTCGTCCGGGCTCGGCTGGTCGAGTTCGACAGTCAACAATACACAAGTCCCATCATCGACCCAGCGTACGAAACTTTCGACCAGACTTTCTTCGAAACACGCCGCGCTGAATTGGCCTGTGCTGTCGGAAAACTCGGCGCGAATAAAGTCGTTGCCGCGTTTGGTCGTGCCGCGTTTCACGGTTTCGACCATTGCTGCCATCGTAGCCTGAGTGCGCGCGTCACTGCCCTGGGCCGGGCCAGCGCCGACCGCGCCGGTCATCAGGCTGCCATAGCTGCGTGCACCGTTGGCCGATGCCGCCTCGCGATATTGTTCCACCGGATGGCCCGCGAAATAGAATCCGAAATTCTCGCGTTCTTTGGCCATAATTTCCGCACGCGACCAGCTTGCGACATCTTTCAACCGAAGTTCCGCCGGTGCACCATCGCCACCTCCAAACAGGCCGCCCTGCCCGCTATTGCGTTCACGCGACGCCGCTTCCGCCACGGCCAGCAGCATGTCTGCATTGCCGAACAGCTTGGCGCGGTTCGGCTCCAATGTGTCGAGCGCGCCCGCACAGATCAGCCCTTCCAGCTGCCGCCGGTTCATCGACCCTTGCGGTAATCGGTCGAACATATCTTGCAGACTGGCAAATTCGCCATTTTCGTCCCGTTCCGTGACGATCGCATCCATCGCTTTGCCGCCGACATTGCGAATACCAGCCAAGGCGTACCGCACGGCGTACCCGTCATCCGTCTGTTGAACGGAAAATTCGCCGATGGACTGGTTCATATGCGGCGGCGCGATAGCAATGGGGCCGCCAATCGCTTCGGGATAGCGGCGTGCATCGTCCACGAAAATCGCCAGTTTTTCCGACTGGTGCATATCGAAACACATACAGGCGGCATAGAATTCATGCGGATAATGGGTTTTCAGCCAGGCCGTTTGATAAGCGAGCAGGGCGTAAGCGGCGGCGTGGGATTTGTTGAAGCCATAATCGGCGAATTTCTGGATCAGATCGAACAGCTCGTTCGCCTGCCCCGCTTCGATGTCGGATACGCTTTTGCATCCATCGAGGAACCGTTGGCGCTGCGCGGTCATTTCCGCCGCGTCCTTCTTGCCCATCGCGCGGCGCAGAACGTCCGCCTCCCCCAGCGAATAGCCGGCCAGCGTGCGTGCGGCCTGCATCACCTGTTCCTGATAGACGAAAATGCCGTAAGTTTCGGCAAGGATGCTTTCCAGTTTCGGGTGCGGATATTCGATCGGCTTCTTCGCCGTTCTTGCGTTTGCCGAACAGCGGAATATTGTCCATCGGACCGGGGCGATAGAGCGAAACGAGCGCGATGATGTCACCGAAGCTGGTCGGTTTGACAGCAGCCAATGTCCGCCGCATCCCTTCCGATTCCAATTGGAACACGCCGACCGTGTTGCCGGATTGCAGCAGTTTATAGACCTGCGGATCGTCGATGGGCAGGCTTAACAAATCGATTTCGATGTCCCGCTGCGCCAGCAAATCGGTTGCTTTTCGCAAGATGGACAGGGTTTTCAAACCGAGGAAATCGAATTTCACCAGCCCGCTCGATTCCACATGCTTCATGTCGAACTGCGTCACCGGCATGTCGGACCGGGGATCGCGATAGAGCGGCACGAGCTGCGCCAACGGTCGGTCGCCGATCACCACCCCGGCGGCGTGGGTGGAACTGTTGCGCGGGAACCCCTCCAGCTGCATGGCCAGATCGACCAGCCGCCGCGTGTCGTTGTCGTTCGTGTATTCGCGCTTGAAATCCGCCGAACCGTTCAGCGTGCGCGGAAGTGTCCACGGGTCGGTCGGATGGTTGGGGACCATCTTGCACAGGCGGTCCACCTGCCCATAACCCATTTGCAAGATCCGCCCACAGTCGCGCAGCACTGCGCGCGCTTTCAACTTACCGAAGGTTATGATCTGGGCGACATGGTCATGGCCGTATTTCTGTTGAACGTACCGGATCACCTCGCCGCGCCGGGTTTCGCAAAAATCGATGTCGAAATCCGGCATCGACACGCGTTCGGGATTGAGGAAACGTTCGAACAGCAGACCCAGTGCAATCGGGTCCAGATCGGTAATCGTCAACGCCCAGGCGACCAGCGACCCGGCGCCCGAACCTCGACCCGGGCCGACTGGTATCCCCTGCTCCTTCGCCCATTTGATGAAATCGGCAACGATCAGGAAATAGCCGGGGAAGCCCATGCCGGTGATAATCTCGATCTCGTAATCGAGCCGTTCGTAATAGCTTTGCCGCGCCTCTGCCGAAAGGTTTTCGTAAGGCAGCAACCGCGCATCCAATCCGGCCCGCGCGTCGGACGCCAGCAGCTTTACCTCCCCTTCGATATCGCCGGCCAGGCTCGGCAGAATCGGATCGCGATAGGGGGGCGCGAAAGCGCATCGCCGTGCGATGACCAGGGTGTTCGCCACCGCTTCGGGCAAGTCGGCGAATTGTTCGTCCATCATCGGATGTGATTTGACGAAATGCTGATAGTTCGACCGGGGCCGTTCATCCGCGTCGATCTGGGTCGAATTGGCGATGCACAACATGGCATCATGCGCTTTGTGAAAATGCGGTTCGGCAAACTTCGCCGGGTTGGTCGCGACAAGAGGCAGATTGCGCGCATAGGCGAGATCGATGGTCGCCGCCTCCGCTGCGTCCTGCTCCCCATCTCCCATCCGCGACAGTTCCACATACAGCCGGTCGGGGAACAGGCCGGTCAGCCTGTCGATCCAGGCCTCAGCCTTGTCCATTTGCCCCGCCGCAAGGAACCGTGCCAGCGCGCCTTCGCCAGCACCGGTCAGCGCAATCAGGCCTTCGGTGTGGCCCGAAAGATCGTCCGGCGTGACATGCGGGTCCAATTCCATCGGTCGATCCAGATGGGCGCGGCTGACCAGGTGGCACAGATTGTCGTATCCTGCCTCGTCCTGAGCGAACAAGGGCAGGTAATCGACCTGCTTGCCTGCATCGTCACCGCGCACGCCCAGCAGGGTTCCGACGATCGGTTGAATACCGGCCGCTTTGCACGCCCCGGCAAAAGCGACCGCACCGTAAAGGCCATTGCGATCGCATATCGCTATCGCAGGAAAACCACGTTCCCGCGCCAGTTTCGCGATATCCTTGGGATCGATCGCCCCTTCCAGCAGGGAATAGGATGACAGGACGCGCAAGGGGACGAAGGGGGCAAACGGCATGGCATGAATATGCGCCTTCATTGGGGCAATGTGAAGGCGGTTGGGTCGCAGTTTCCCCGACCGCCAAACGCTACTCTTCGTCCTTCCCTTCGCCCGCGTGTATCTTGCGCTTCGTATTCCGGATCGCGGCCCAGGCGCCATAAGAAACCATGGCGGCCAGGAAGAACCAGACCCAGATCGGAATGTTGCGTCCGACCACCGCAAGATAGAGATAGGCGGAAATGAACAGGAACCCCGCGGTCATTGCAGGGACCAATGTCGGCCCGCCTGCCCTGGCGCGGCGGACCAGCCAGGCGATAGCGAGCAGGAAGAACGGGATCGCGCCGACATACAGCGCGCCAAAAATGTAAGGGTTCACGCCATATTGCGCGCCCAAAGACAGGAACCATTCGTTCGCGGTTTGCAACATCGCATTCCCTTCGATGAACCTTATTGAGTATTCGTCGGACTTATCATCGTATTGGTGCCACCGTCACCCTTGCCTTGATGGTCCAGCGCCCTACTGTTCGTGCCACCCGCGATGTCGGATGATGTCGGCATGAAGCGACAACATCCAACGCGAACGGACGCATTGCTCAGGATCGGAACCCACTATGGTCGATAAATCGGAAAAGTTTAACTGGTTGGTCCGGGTCGGCTATTTTTCCCGTGCCGTTCTTTATATTGCGCTGGGCGCCGTCGCGCTGACGAGCGCGGGCGCGATATCGCAGGGAACCGACGGCGTTTTTCAAGCGATCGAGGACATACCCGCCGGTACGTTCGTGCTGTGGATTATGGTGGTGGGTCTGGTCGCGTACGCCTTGTTCCGGTTCGCATCGACAGCATTCGATGTGGAGAACAATGGCAACGATGCGAAAGGTTGGGGAAAGCGGATCGGCCATGCGGGGAGCGGTGTCGGGCATCTTGCTCTTGCCTATTCCGCGTATAAATTGGCGAGCCGGCCACCTGTTTCCGAGGGGTCCGGCGGCGGCGCACAGGAGGTGGCCGCCGGCGTATTATCCGCCGATTTGGGCGGCGTCGTGCTGGGTCTGCTCGGCATTGCATTCTTCGCTGCGGCCATCGCGCAAGCGAAGAAGGGCGTTACCGCATCGTTCATGAACCGGATTTCCGCCCGCGCGCCATCGGCCACCAAAATCCTGGGCCAGATCGGCTTTCTGTCGCGCGGCGTGGTTTATGCCGTAATCGGCTGGTCGCTGGTTCAGTCCGGCTTCTTCGGTCAGGGTAGCGAAAATGTAAAAACGCTGGCGGAAGCCTTGGGCTCTCTTGCGGATATGGGTGTTGTCTTCACCATCGTTGCGGCAGGGTTGCTGATATTCGGCCTGTTCAGCCTGGTTCTCGCAAGATACCGGATCATCCCCGAACTGGACGGCGATATGGGCGTTCCCAAGTTCCGGGCATAGGAAGCGATATGTTGTATTTCGAAGACATTGCGGTCGGCCAGCACAACAGTTTCGGCGCATACGAGGTGTCGGCGGAAGAGGTTCGCGCCTTCGCTACGGCATACGATCCGCAAGCATTCCACCTCAGCGACGAAGCTGCGGCAAAAACCCATTTCGGGCGCATATCGGCCAGCGGCTGGCACACCTGCGCCATGACGATGCGGATGATGGTGGACAACATGCAGGCGAATAAGCAAGCGGGATTGGGCTCGCCCGGCGTCGATGAACTACGCTGGCGCAAGCCGGTTTATCCGGGCGACGTCCTGCGCGTTGAAACCGAAATCATCGAAAAACGCCGCAGTCGATCACGACCGGAAATGGGCCTGTTCAAATCGCGAGGCCAAACACTCAACCAGAATGACGAAGTCGTGCTGGAAATGGTGTCGAACGGAATGATAAGCGTTCGTGATCCTGACGTTCCTGTGAACGACGATCAAGGCAATCATAGCTAAAAAGGCGTTGTCTTGCGTGATATCGGCCACTGAATGGTAAGCCAAACGGCAGCTTTCATATTCTCGTCCAAAAGCCGCTGCTTCAAACTCTTCCAAACTTTGGTACTAATGCCGCCCGAACAGCTTTTCGACATCGCCCATGCCCAGTTTGACCCAAGTCGGGCGACCGTGATTGCATTGGCCGGAACGCGGGGTGCGTTCCATTTCGCGCAGCAGGGCGTTCATTTCTGCGACCGATAGTACCCGCCCCGCCCGGACCGATCCGTGGCATGCCATAGTCGCCAGCGCGAGATCGAGTTTTTCGCCGAGCAATAAGGCTTCGCCATGTTTGGCAAGATCGTCCGCGATATCTTGCAACAGTTTGCCGGGATCGGCTCCGGTCAGGGCGTGCGGGATGGAGCGCACCAGCATGGCTGCGGGCCCGAACCGCTCGATGCTGAGGCCAAGTTCGGCAAGCTTCGCAATGGAACTTTCAAGACGGTCGCATGCCGTTTCGTCCAGTTCGACCACGTCGGGAATCAACAACGCCTGACTGCGCGCGACTGCCGTCCCGGCCCCTGCGGTGCGCAGGCGTTCCAGCACCAACCGTTCATGTGCGGCGTGCTGATCGACCAGCACCAGCCCGTCCCCGGATTCCGCGACGATATAGGTTTTGGCAACTTGCCCGCGCGCTACACCCAGCGGGTATGCCTGCTCGTCTGCGTCCAACGGCTGCGCGGTTTCTGCGCGGCCTTGCGGCGCGGGTGTATTCGGTCCGTCCCAGACCGACTGCCTTTCCCCCACGCGCTGGGTTGCCGATGCTGGCCCGGAAGGTGGATCGAAGATCGAGCGCATGGCGGCGGGTGCAACCGTTTGCACCGGTTCGAAAGTCCAGCGGCCCATGGCCGCTGCATCGGGAGATTGTGCGCTGCGCCGGTCGCCGCTCGCCAGCGAACGGCGCAGGCTCGATACGATAAAACCGCGCACGGCCTGCGCGTCGCGGAAGCGCACCTCGGTTTTCGCAGGATGGACGTTCACATCGACATCTTCGGGCGGCAGTTCCAAAAATAGCGCTAGCACCGCATGCCGATCGCGTGCCAGCATATCGGCATAGGCGCCGCGCACTGCGCCGGTCAGCAGCCTGTCCTTCACCGGTCGGCCATTGACGAACAGATATTGATGGTCGGCGATGCCGCGATTGTATGTCGGCAAGCCGGCAATGCCGGTCAGGCACATCGATCCGGCTCGCTCACCCGGTTCCGGCCCGGCGCGTTCGCAGTCGATCGGTACGGCGTTGTCCTTCAATTCCCGCGCCACGATCTGGGCGACGCGATCGGCCAGGCGATCGTCCGATTGCAGAGCCAGCACCCGGCGTTCGCCATGATCGAGTGTGAATGCGATGTCGGGCCTTGCCATCGCCAGGCGGCGCACCACGTCGAGCGCGGCGATATACTCGCTGCGCGCACTGCGAAGAAATTTTCGCCGTGCGGGTATCTTCGCGAACATCTGTTCGACCTGCACGCGCGTTCCGGCGGGCAAGGCTGCTGGGCCATCGTCGCGCAGCTCGCCGTGATCGACGACGCGGCGCCACCCCTGCGCCGCGCCGGCCGGGCGGCTTTCCAGCACGAAGCGCGATACGCTGGCGATGGAAGGCAAGGCCTCGCCGCGAAAACCCAATGTCGCGACCTGTTCGATTGCGTCGTTGGGCAGTTTCGACGTTGCATGCCGTTCGAACGCCAGCGCCATCTGCGGCGGCGACATGCCGATCCCATCGTCCGTAATGTCGATGCCGGCCAGTCCCCCATCGATCAGCTTGATCGCAATGCGCGAAGCCTGCGCGTCGATGGCGTTTTCGATCAATTCCTTTAACGCGGATGCCGGGCGCTCAACCACTTCGCCAGCGGCGATGCGGTTCACCAATGCTTCGGGAAGACGCCGGATTTCGACCATGCAGAGTACGATAGCGATGAAACGCCTGATGTTCGAGGCCGACGGTGGAAATCTCCGGCATTATCGCCATTAATTTTTGGCGTTTTGCGTTGCGGTTGGCTAAAGGCGTCTGATCCCCTGTCACTGACGGGACGTTTCCGTTGTATCTGTGCTGCGGGCGTTTCGGCGTATCTTACGGAATCCAACGCGACATGAGCTTCTGGTCAAAATTGTTCAAATTCGGCTCTGCCAACATGGCCATCGACCTTGGGACCGCAAATACACTGGTTTATGTGCAGGATCAGGGGATCGTCCTCAACGAACCCAGCGTCGTCGCCATCGAAACCCTGAACGGCGTTAAGCGTGTGAAGGCCGTCGGCGACGATGCGAAACTGATGATGGGCAAAACGCCCGACTCGATCGAGGCCATCCGTCCCTTGCGCGACGGCGTGATCGCCGACATCGAAATCGCCGAAGAAATGATCAAGCATTTCATCCGCAAGGTGAACGGCAAACGCACCAGCCTGTTCAACCCGCCCGAAATCGTGATCTGCGTGCCGAGCGGGTCGACAAGCGTCGAACGCCGCGCCATTCGCGATGCCGCCAGCAATGCTGGCGCGAGTGAAGTTTTCCTGATCCTGGAGCCGATGGCCGCAGCGATCGGCGCCGATATGCCGGTGACCGAACCGGTGGGATCGATGGTAGTCGATATCGGCGGCGGCACGACCGAAGTCGCGGTGCTGTCCCTGCGCGGCCTCGCCTACACCACCAGCGTTCGGACAGGGGGCGACAAAATGGACGAGGCGATCGTGTCCTATGTCCGCCGTCATCACAATCTGCTGATCGGTGAAGCGACGGCGGAACGCATCAAGAAGGATTACGGCATCGCCATCGCGCCCGAAGACGGGATTGGCGAGACTATCACGTTGAAAGGGCGCGATTTGGTCAACGGCGTGCCCAAGGAAATTACAATCAATCAGGCGCATATCGCGGAAGCCCTGTCGGAACCGATCGGCGCGATCGTGGAAGGCGTGCGGATCGCCCTGGAAAACACCGCACCGGAACTTGCGGCGGATATCGTCGATCAAGGGATCGTTCTGACAGGCGGCGGGGCGTTGATCAGCGGGCTCGACGAGCATCTGCGCGAAGAAACGGGCCTCCCGGTCAGCATCGCGGAAGATCCCCTGTCCTGCGTCGCCGTCGGCACGGGCCGCGCAATGGAGGATCCGATCTATCGCGGCGTCCTCATGACCGCCTAGGGCGCGCATTATGGCAGCGCCATCGACCCGGCGCTCGGGCCATTCCCGCAAAGCGCAGTTCAATCTTTTTACAGGATACGTCGTCGCAGGTATCGGCGCGCTGGTAGGCGCGCTGTTGCTGGGCATATCGCTGTGGCGGCCGGTGTCTTTCGATGCTTGGCGCGGGGTGGCGCGCGACGGGGCGGCCCCTGCCCTGACCGGGGCGGCAACGGCCCGCGGAGAAGGACAGAACCTCGTCGAAAGCATCCAGGGCTACCTGCGCGCCGGCAGTCAGAATGCGAAGCTGAAGCGGGAAGTGGAACTTACCCGTATTCGTCTGGCAGAAGCATCCGCAACGGGGCAGGAAAACCGCCGGTTGAAAGCTCTGCTCGACTTGAAGGAAACCGATGTCGAGCCGGTGGTCGTCGCGCGATTGATCGGCTCCACCGCCAGCAGCACGCGGCGTTTCGCCTATCTCGGTGCGGGAACCCGCGACGGCGTGCGCCGCGGCATGCCCGTTCGATCGGCGCGCGGCGTCGTCGGGCGGATATTGGAAGCCGGGCGAAACAGCGCGCGCGTGTTGCTGTTGACCGACAGCGAAAGCGTGCTTCCCGTCCGGCGATCGCAGGACGATGTGGTCGCCTTTGCCGAGGGACGCGGCGATGGAATGCTGCGAATTCGCCTTATCAACCTCGGAATCAATCCGTTGAAGAAGGGTGATATCTTCGTGACCAGCGGCGCCGGGGGATATTACCGTCCCGGCATCGCGGTCGCCATCGTTGCGGAAATAACGTCCGACGGCGGTGTGGCGCGTATCATCAGCGATCCGGCAGCTGCCGATTTCGTCTCCGTCGAGCCGATCTGGCAGCCTCAGGCCGTCCGCAGTTCCCAGGCATCGCCCGACCTTCCGTTGGTCGAAGCTCCGATCGACGATCCGACCGGAAACGAAAGCGGCGTCGAGCCTGCCGGGGCCGAGTAATGGAACGCAGCGATCCGCGCAGTCGCCGGGACGAATACGGCTTACGAATAAACCGCGCGCATTCGCCCGTCCTTGCGTACGCCGTTCCCTATATCATGATCGTAATCGGTTCGCTGTTGCCGTTGATGTTCATAGCGTCCGCCGTGCCGTTGGTGCCGCCGCTGTCCTTCGCCATCTTGCTGTCTTGGCGGTTGATCAGGCCGGGACTGATCCCGCCGTGGGCCGGTTTCCCCCTCGGCCTGATCGACGATCTGTTCAGCGGTCAGCCGTTTGGCAGCGCAATATTGCTATTTTCCGCCGCATTGCTCATTTTGGAAGCGATCGAAGCGCGTTTGCCATGGCGAAATTTCATACAGGATTGGTTCACGGCGGGTGCAGCGATCGGCTGTTATCTGCTGTGCGCGATGCTGATATCCGGCGCGCCTATTACCGTTCATTCCCTGTTCGCCCTGGGGCCACAATTGCTTCTGACGTTCCTTCTGTTCCCAATGATATCGCGCCTGGTCGCGCGGCTGGATCGGTTGCGCCTGTTGCGTTTCCGCACGGTGGGTTAGGGTTATGGCACGATTGGGCGGCGCAGGGGCTGCGAGTTCGACCACGCTAAAAAACGCATTCGACCGGCGCACTATGATCGTGGGTGCGGTTCAGGGGGGGATCGGCATCATTCTCGCTGCCCGCATGGCCTACATAGCCATTGCGGAAAACGACAAATACCGTGTCGAAAGCGAAAGCAATCGCGTCAATCTGACTCTGATCCCGCCGCGTCGCGGCTGGCTGCTGGATCGCAATGGCGCGCCGCTCGCATCCAATCGTGCCGATTTTCGCGTCGATATCATTCCCGAACGCGTGCCGGATCAGGAACGGACCCTGTCGATTCTGGCGGAACTGTTGCAGCTCGACGATACCAAGATCGGCGACTTGCGAGAGAAAATCGCCACTTCGCGCGGGTTTGCCCCGATCGAGGTGTCGAGCGGCTTGGAATACGATCAGTTCGCCGCAGTCAGCGTTCGCTTGCCCGAATTGCCGGGCGTAGTTCCACAACGCGGCTTCTCGCGCCATTATCCGACCGGACCGTCGGTCGGCCATCTGATCGGCTATGTCGGACCCGCCTCCGCCGAAGAATATGAAGAAGACCGCAATCCGATCCTGATCACGCCGGGCTACAAGATTGGCAAGGATGGACTGGAAAAGCAGTTCGAACAGCGGCTCCGCGGTGTGCCCGGCGCACGCCGGGTGGAAGTGACCGCCGCAGGCCGCATCGTGCGCGATCTGGAAACCCGTGAAGATGTTCAGGGCGATCCGGTTCGGCTGACGATCGACGGTCCGTTGCAGGATTACGCCGCGCGTCGGATCGGGCTGGAGTCCGGCTCCGTCGTCGTGATGGATTGCGAAACCGGTGATTTGCTGTGCATGGCGTCGATGCCCAGCTTCGACCCCAACAGCTTTTCCGACGGCATCGGTAGTGTCGAATACAAGATGTTGCGCGAGGATGATCGCGTGCCGTTGCGAAACAAAGTTCTGACCGGGCTTTATCCACCTGGTTCCACAGTCAAACCGACCGTCGGCATGGCGTTCCTGCGCGAAGGGCTGGCTCCTGATGAAAGCGTGTTTTGCGGCGGCGGTTTGCGTGTGGGCAATCGTGTGTTTCGCTGCTGGAAGCGCGGCGGACATGGCAGGGTCGATATGGCGAAGGGCATTTACCAAAGCTGCGACGTCTATTTCTATCATTTCGCGCAACGGCTGGGCATGGACCCGATTGCCGCCGCTTGCCGGACATATGGCATGGGGCAGCAATTCGATCTGCCGGTGCTGAACCAGTTTTACGGCACGGTTCCCGATCCCGCCTGGAAGGTGAAGAAATACGACCGCAAATGGCAGGCGTTCGACACCGTGAACGCTACGATCGGTCAGGGCTATATGCTCGCCAACCCGCTGCAGCTGGCAGTCATGGCGACGCGTCTTGCGACCTCCAACGAAGTGCAGCCGCGCCTCCTGATGAAAAAAGGCAAGCCGCAATTCAAGTCGATGGGGATGAGCGAGGAGTACAAGACCTTCATTCGCCAAGCGATGAGCGACGTCGTCAATGGCCCAGGGACGGCCGGGCGCGGTCGTTTGCCGTTCGAGGATATCAAGATTGCCGGCAAGACCGGGACCGCGCAGGTCGTGGGGCTGAATATTTCGGACGGCCGGTCCGGTCCCTGGAAATATCGCGACCACGGCCTGTTCATCTTCTTCGCGCCGTTCGACAACCCGCGTTACGCAGGGGCGGTCGTTATCGAACATGGTGGCGGTTCGGGCGCAGCCTATCCCATCGCGCGCGACGTCATGACGTTCCTGTTCGATCCAGCGAAGGGTATGGATGCCCTCAATGCACTTGAAACGCAGTGGGGGGGCAATGCACGCGAACGGCTTGCAAACAAATATGCGCGTTATGCCGCCGCCGCGGGTGAAACCGCCCCGCTCCCGCCCCGGACGGACGAGGAAATCTTCGATCAGGTTGAAGCCGAGGCGCGATTGGCCGCTCAACAGTCGGAGGCGATGGCGCAAACCACGATCAACCCGCGTCTGAACGAAAGCCCGACGAACGGGCAGCCGCCTGCCAGTGTGACGCAATGAGTTCGATCATTCCCGCCCCGATCGCGCGGCAACCCTGGCAATTGCTGTTTCCCTTGATCGTTCTGGTCGGTTTCGGTGCGGCTGTCCTTTATTCAGCGGCGGGCGGCAGTATGGAGCCGTTCGCGCTATCGCACCTGATCCGCTTTGCGGTCTTTCTGGTGATGGCCAGCGTCATGACGTTCTTCTCTCGCGATTTGGTACGCACGATGGCCTACCCCATTTTCGGCATAGTCTTCGTCATGCTCGTCGCGGTTGAAGCGATCGGTTTTGTCGGTGGAGGTAGCCAGCGATGGCTCAATCTGGGGTTCATGCAGCTGCAACCGTCCGAATTGATGAAGCCGGCAGTCGTTTTGGCACTGGCGCGGTATTACGACACGCTTCCCGTCGGCATGACATCCGGCTGGCGGGCGTTGCTACCGGCGGGCGCATTGATTTTCGCCCCGGTGGCCTTGGTGTTGATGCAACCCGATCTCGGCACGTCGCTTGCCATCGTGTTCGGCGGTGGGGTCGTCATGTTCCTGGCCGGTTTGCCGATGCGGTGGTTTCTGGGTGCGGGTGTCGCGGCGGCGGTTGCCGCCCCGCTGGCGTATTTCTTCGCACTGCAGGATTATCAGCAACGTCGCGTGACCACGTTCCTCGATCCCGAAAGCGACCCGCTGGGTTCGGGATATCATATCACCCAATCCAAGATCGCGATCGGTTCCGGTGGATGGTCGGGAAAGGGGTTCAACGAAGGATCGCAGAGCCACCTCAATTACTTGCCCGAACCCCACACCGATTTCGTCTTTGCCACGATGGCGGAGGAATGGGGCCTGTTCGGCGGCATCGTCGTTATCGGAATATTCGCGATCATCATGCGCTGGGGCATCAACGTCGCCCGTCGCGCACCGGACCGGTTTTCCAATCTGCTCGCCGCAGGTATGACGGTTACAATCTTTTTCTATGTCGCGATCAACCTGTTGATGGTTATGGGTTTCGCACCCGTCGTGGGCATTCCACTCCCTTTCATGAGCCACGGTGGATCGTCCATGATGACCAATATGATCTGCGTCGGCAGTTTGATGATGGTCTATCGCTGGAACCGCGAAGCGCCACGCACGGGGTTGCGATAAGTCCCGGCGTTCGATCAAAACGCACAACCGACCTTACAATGATTGCGACACGTTCTATATGGACGATCTGTCACAGGGGCCGCGTGATTCGCGCGTGCCGCCGGGCATTGGACGCATAGCTCAGTTGGTAGAGCAGCTGACTCTTAATCAGCGGGTCCTTGGTTCGAACCCAAGTGCGTCCACCATATTCCTCACGAAATGCGACACTGGCCGCGATGTTTGCCTCGCGCTGAAACGAAATGTGCCGCGCTGCATTGAATAGGCAGAACGCGCGGCGTTGGGCCGCCTTGCAATTGGAGACACATCTATGAATTTCGTCAGCAATCTGGACGATGGCGCCCGTAACAAATCCATCGAACTTCTGACCGCCACTCTTGCCGATGCGCTCGATCTGCAGCTTGCGGTCAAGCAGGCGCACTGGACGATCAAGGGCAGCAGCTTCATCGGATTGCATGAGTTGCTGGACGATGTTGCGGATCGCAGTCGCGAACATTCCGACCTGATTGCCGAACGCTGCGTTATTCTGGGTGGTCACCCCAAAGGTACGACGCAGGAGATCGCGAAGGATACGCGGCTGTCACCCTACCCAGCGGACATTACGCGGCAGGAAGATCATGTGAAGGCCATCACCGATCGTTTGATGGCGTTCGGCAAGAACTTGCGGAATGCGATCGAGGCGGCGGAGGAAGGCGGCGACAGCGATACGGCCGACCTTTTCACCGAAGTCAGCCGCGAAGTCGATAAGGACGCCTGGTTCGTCGGCGCGCACAACGCCTGAACGATCACTAACGAATGGCGGACGTCGTAATCGGCGGCCGCCATTCGTATTGAATTCGAACATACGGGCGGAGAAATAGCATCGCACGCTTTTTGATTGTCGAAGCACGCTTCTACGACACTTATAACGATATGCTGATTACCGGCGCCCGCACCGTCTTGGAGGCGGCGGGACATCGCGTCGATCAGTTGACCGTACCCGGTGCATTGGAGATCCCGTCGGCAATCGGAATGGCAGCAGAAAGCGGCCAGTTCGATGGTTTCGTCGCGCTGGGCGTGGTCATCCGCGGCGAAACCTATCATTTCGAAATCGTTGCCGGGGAAAGCGCTAGGGGGATTATGGCGCTGACAATGGCGGACGTGCCGGTCGGCAATGGTATCATAACTGTCGAGAACGAAGCGCAAGCACTGGAGCGCGCAGATCCAGCCCGGAAAGACAAGGGCGGCGAAGCCGCTGCCGCTGCGATGGCGTTGCTCGATCTGAAGATCAAGTTTGCCGGCTAGCTTCGCTCGATCAAATCAGGCCAACCGTCCCAGGCAATCCTGCCCGGCATATTTCGCGCTGACGCCGAGCTCTTCCTCGATCCGTATCAGCTGATTGTACTTTGCCAATCGGTCGGACCGGGCGAGCGATCCCGTCTTGATCTGCCCGCAATTCGTCGCAACGGCCAGATCGGCGATGGTCGTGTCTTCCGTTTCGCCCGACCGGTGACTCATGACGCAGGTATATCCAGCGCGGTGAGCCATATCTACAGCCTCCAGCGTTTCGGTCAGTCGTGCCGATCTGATTGACTTTTACCAACAGGGAGTTGGCAAGGCCGCGCTCGATACCCATGCTTAAACGGTCCGGGTTGGTAACAAAGAGATCGTCCCCCACCAATTGCACGCGATCGCCGATGCTTTGCGTCAGGGCTTCCCAGCCTGCAAAGTCATCTTCGGCCATGCCGTCTTCGATCGAGACGATCGGATAATCGTTGCACAATTCGGCCAAATATTGTGCCATCTGCTCACCGGACAAAGTCCGCTTTTCACCAGATATGTCGTATTGACCGTCGCGATAGAACTCGGTCGCCGCGCAATCCAGCGCCAGCGCAATATGATCGCCGAGCTTGAAGCCCGCCTTTTCGATCGATGCGACAATGAAATCCAACGCGTCCCGCGTGCTGGCGATGGCCGGGGCGAAGCCGCCCTCGTCACCGACGCTGGTGGACATGCCCTTCGCCGCCAGCCCCGCCTTCAACGTATGAAACACTTCCGCGCCCCAGCGCACGCCCTCTGCCAATGTCGGTGCTCCGACGGGCATGATCATGAATTCCTGAATGTCGATCGGATTATCGGCATGTTCACCGCCATTGATGATATTCATCATGGGCACTGGCAAGATATGCGCCGACACGCCGCCGATGTAGGAATAGAGCGGCAACCCGCGCGCATTCGCAGCGGCCTTTGCCGCGGCGAGGCTGACACCCAGGATCGCGTTGGCACCCAGCACGCTTTTGTTGGCCGTGCCGTCGAGTTCGATCATCGCGTGGTCGATATCGCGTTGATCTTCCGCGTCCATGCCCAGCAGTTTTTCCGTTATGATACCGTTGACGGCATCCACTGCTTTCAGAACGCCCTTGCCGAGATACCGTGCACCATCACCATCGCGCAGTTCCACAGCCTCGTGCGCGCCGGTGGATGCGCCCGACGGAACGGCGGCGCGGCCGAAACTGCCGTCTTCCAGCAGCACATCGACCTCTACGGTGGGGTTGCCGCGACTGTCGAGGATCTGGCGTCCGTGAATGTCGATGATGGCGGTCATAATCGGGCCTTGTTCATGCGATGGGTTTGCCATCTTTCGGATCGTAAAAAGACGCGGCACAGCGCGCTGGCGATTGCCCTATGGCGTGGAACGAAACGGCGCAAGTTGCGTTGCAAGTTCAAACCCCCGTGTTAAGCACGGATGAATTACGCAATAACCCTTGAGGGACAAAGGATCATCATCATGGCCGACACCGCTACTCCACCGACCACGGCAAAACCCAAAACCGTGAAGGTTGCCAAGACCGAAACACTGGCACCGGTAACGAAATCGTCGGAGCATACTTCCGAAGCGAAAAGCCGGTTCAATTCCGCCTTGGCAGAAGCGAAAGCAGGTGCGGCGGCACTGAAAACCGAAGCTTCGGAACGTGCCGGCGCCTATCGTTCGCAAGCGCAGGGTAAAGGCAGCGATTTTGCCGCAGAAGCGAAACAGTACGGCGATCAGGCGAAAACCAAGGCGGGCGAATTGGCAGTCGAAGGCAAAGGCAAGGCGAGCGATGCTTTGGCTTCGTTGAGCCAGATGGTTTCCGAAAACGCCAGCATGATCGATGAGAAATTCGGCGCACAATATGGTGATTACGCCCGCAGCGCATCGCGCAGCCTTCAGGAAAACGCCGACAAGCTGAACAGCAAGAGCGTCGATGAATTGGGCGAGGATGCCCGTCAGATGGTTCGCAAAAGTCCCGGCATGGCGATCGGCATTGCCACGGTAGCGGGCTTCATGCTGGCCCGCATGTTCGGTGGTGGCGGCAACCGCGATTGAGCGAGACAGGACGGGAAACCGCGATGTTACGCGATGATAATGCCGAGGACGCCCGACCGGCTTCCATATCGAACGAGCCGGAAGCGGATGCCGTAACGGCGGCGCCCACACCGCATAGGTCGCTGCTGGACGATGCATCGCATCTGTTCGACGACGGTAAGACCTACGTTCAGGCTGAACTGGCCTTTCAAAAAAGTCGCGCGGCCTTCGGCGTCGGCGAAATGAAAGGCATCGCGGCGTTTGGCGTGGGAGCGCTTATTGCCGTTCATTTGGCATTGATCGCGCTCGCGGTCGGACTGGTAATTTCTTTAACGCCGCTTTTGACAGGATGGGGCGCAACTGCAGTGGTTACATTATCGCTGCTTACGCTTGCCGGTTTGATGGGTTGGCTGGCATTCAAACATATCAAAAAGCTCGCATCCGCTTTCGGGAACGACGACAAATGAGCGCGGCGGAAGAGCGAATGATCGCAGACCGACTGCTCCGCGATGCGGCGCTCACTTTGGTCAAAGCCGATGTCGGCTACATAAAAAGCGATGTGGCCGAGCGGGGAATAGGCGGGCGTATCAGCGATCGCGCAAGCGAAGGCACGGTCGATCTACTGGAACAGGCTGTCGAACTCGCCGACGATAATCGGGGGGCATTGGCGGCGTTGATCGGTGCCGTAGTGTTGTGGTTCGCTCGCAATCCGATAATCGATTTATTATTCGGGCAAGAGGGTGAGGACGATGCGCCCCGAAGCCATCAAACAACAGGACGAAATTATGACTGATGAAGCAACCCGCGATGCCTTGCGCGCCAAAATCGATGCCGGTGAAAAGCGCAATGCAGAACGCAGCTTGGCCGAACGCGCAAGCGATGCCGGCGATAGCGTAACGCAATTCGCGAAAGACCATCCCGTCGCAGCCATTGCCGCCGGTGTCACGATCGGCGTTATAGTTGCGGGGATTTTCAACCGCGGCAAAGTCGCGCGCGGTGCATCGCGGATGGGATCCTACGCATCCGAATTGGGAACGGCATATGGCCTGAGCATGTTGGACGCGGCGCGTTCCGGCAAAGACAGCCTGGAAGATTTTGGCGACACATTGGAAGATCGCGCTCGCGCGACCCGTCGTGGCGCCGCCAGTCAAGCGAGCTTCGTTGCGGATGCAGCGCATATGTTGAAGCGCCGCGCATCGCGTACCGCTTCACGCAGCGCACGCGATATTCGCAACACAATCAAACGCTGACCCATCAGCATAAAAAGAAGATTCCGGAATGCAGGAAACCGAAACGAAACAACCTCTCTACCTGGTCATGGGTGGTAAGGTGTCGGACCCACGAACCATCGAGTTCGCGGACCCCGAAAGTATCCACGTCGCCGGCGTTTTTCGCGATTACGAAGGCGCGGAAGAGGCATGGCGATCAAACGCGCAACGTACCGTCGATGATGCCGAGATGAAGTACGTGGTTGTCCATCTCCACAAGATACTCGAACCGAAGGGCTAAAGTGGAATCCCGCCGGTGAATTCAAGCACCGGCGGGCTTTCCATCACACGAATTCGATTTTGTTGACGAGATAGAACCGATCGCCGGACGGTACGGTGACTTCAACTTCGTCCTCGACCTGTTTTCCGATCAACGCCTTGCCCAGCGGTGAGCTGTACGAAATGCGGCCATTCTTGGCATCCGCTTCGCGCTGGCCGACTATCTGATATTTGATAGGCTTGTCGTCGTCGTCCAGCAGGGTCACGGTCGCGCCGAACACGATCTTGTCGCCCGACATAGCCGCCGGATCGATAATCTGCGCGCGATTGACCTTGTCTTCCAGATCGGAAATTTGCGCTTCGACCTGACCCTGCCGTTCCTTGGCCGCATGATATTCCGCATTTTCCGACAAATCGCCATGCGCGCGCGCTTCTTCGATGGCGTCCACGATCTTCGGGCGTTCGTCGCGAAAAGCCCTTAAATCGGCGAGCAGGCTTTCATACCCTTCCGCGAGCATCGGTACCTTTTCCATAAGGTTCGGTAATCCCTTCGATAATATGCCCGACGGCAAACCGGAGGCCACCGCAGAAGCGGCCGAAACGGGTGCGGAATGTCAGGAAAGAATTGCGCTGTTGCGGCTGTAATAGTCCTGCAGCGACGTGACTTCAAGGGAAGTCGCATCCACCGTGCAGATGGCTTCTGCGGCGGCCACCGATGCTGCAGCCGTAGTGTATGACGGTATTTTCGCCGCCAGCGCCGATGCGCGGATCGACTTGCTGTCGATATGGCTCTGCCAGCCTTCCGTGGTGTTGAACACCAACTGCACATGCCCGTCGATCATGCGGTCCACGATGTGCGGCTGCCCCTCCCCCACTTTGTTCACGTGCGTTACCGCCAGTCCCCGTTCGGACAGATAACGCTGCGTGCCGCCCGTGGCGATAATATCGAACCCGGCAGTCGATCAGTTTGCGAATGGCCGGCACGATAATCGGTTTGTCCCCATCTTTCACCGAAACGAAGACCGTACCCGATGTCGGCAAGGACAGCCCCGCCCCCATCTGCGACTTCAGGAACGCGGTCGCGAAGTCGCGATCGATGCCCATGACTTCGCCGGTCGATTTCATTTCCGGGCTCAGAACGGGGTCCGAACCGGGGAAGCGTGCGAACGGAAACACCGCTTCCTTCACCGCCATATACGGCATTGCGCGATTGAACGGCGGGAACGCGGCGAGCTTTTCGCCCGCCATGACGCGCGCGGCAATCTTCGCGACCGGCTGGCCGATGGCCTTGGCGACGAAGGGAACGGTTCGGCTGGCGCGCGGGTTGACCTCGATCAGATAGACCTCGCCGTTCTGGATCGCGAACTGGATGTTCATCAGCCCGTGAACCTTCAGTGCGAAAGCCAACGCTTCCGCCTGCCGTTCCATTTCCGCGATGATTTCGGGCGCAAGCGAATAGGGCGGCAGGGTGCATGCGCTGTCGCCCGAATGGACGCCCGCCTCCTCGATATGCTGCATGACACCTGCAATGCGTACCTCCTCCCCATCGCACAGGGCATCGACGTCGCATTCGATCGCATCGCGCAGATATTGGTCGATCAGCACGGGGGATTTGCCGGAAACGGTAACGGCGGTGGCGATGTAATTGTCGAGCTGCGCCTCGCTATCGACGATTTCCATCGCTCGCCCGCCCAGCACATATGACGGCCGCAGCAGCACCGGATAGCCGATCTGGCGCGCCACCGCGGCGGCCTCGTCCCGGCTGCGGGCAATACCGTTCGCAGGTTGTTTCAGACCGAGCCTATCGATCAGTTTGGCGAAGCGTTCGCGGTCTTCAGCCAGATCGATGGCATCCGGGCTGGTGCCGAGAATGGGAATGCCCTCATCCTCCAACGCCTGGGCCAATTTCAGCGGGGTTTGCCCACCGAACTGAACGATGACCCCGACCAATTCGCCCGCCTGCTGTTCGACGCGCAGGATTTCCAGTACGTCTTCTGTGGTAAGCGGTTCGAAATACAGCCTGTCGGATGTGTCGTAATCGGTGCTGACCGTTTCGGGATTGCAATTGACCATGATCGTCTCGAAACCCGCTTCGGCCAGGGCGAAGCAAGCATGGACGCAGCAATAATCGAATTCGATGCCCTGCCCGATGCGGTTGGGTCCACCGCCCAGAATCACGATCTTGCGCCGGTCGGACGGGCGCGGCTTCATCCTCCGCCTCGCCGAAGCTGGGCGCTTCGTAGGTCGAATACATGTAAGGCGTTACCGCTTCGAATTCGGCGGCGCAGCTGTCGATGCGTTTGAACACGGGATGGATGCCAAGTTTCCGGCGCAATTCGCGGATTTCGCTTTCCGACGTCGCACCCGCCATTGCCTTCATGGCGTCATGCAGCAGGCCCGACCGCGCCTGCGACGCGCCCTGCCCGCCTGCCACGCCCACGCTTCGCACCGCCAGCGTGGACAGGCGCTTGTCGGAGAAACCCATCGCTTTCAGGCGGCGCAGTTCGGGCGCGGTGTTGGGCAGGCCGTCGGCGACGATACGCGCTTCTTCCGCAATGATCGCTTCGATCTGACGGAGGAACCACGGGTCGAAGCCGGTCAGGGCCTGCACCTCCTCCAAGGTAAAGTCCGCCCGAAACGCCTGGGCGATGTGCAGGATGCGTTCCGGCGTCCGTTTCGAAAGCGCGGCCTTGATAACTTCGCGGCTGACATCTTCCAGTTCGGCGACGCGGTTGAAGCCATCCAGCCCGGTTTCCAATCCGCGCAAAGCCTTCTGCATGCTTTCGGCGAAGGATCGGCCCACGGCCATAACCTCGCCGACCGATTTCATGGCTGTGGACAGGCCGTTATCCGCGCCCTTGAACTTCTCGAATGCGAAGCGCGGGATTTTGGTGACGACGTAATCGATGGTCGGTTCGAAACTGGCCGGCGTCGCGCCGGTAATTTCATTGTCGATTTCGTCCAGCGTGTATCCCACCGCCAGCTTCGCCGCGACGCGCGCGATGGGAAAGCCGGTGGCTTTGGATGCGAGCGCCGAACTGCGCGAGACACGCGGGTTCATTTCGATCACGATCAGGCGGCCATCGGCTGGATTGACTGCGAACTGTACGTTCGAACCCCCTGTTTCCACACCGATTTCCCGCAGGACCGCGATGCTGGCGTTCCGCATGATCTGGTATTCCTTGTCCGTCAGGGTCAAGGCGGGGGCGACCGTGATACTGTCGCCGGTATGCACACCCATCGGATCGACGTTTTCGATGGCGCAGATGATGATGCAATTGTCGTTGCGGTCGCGCACGACTTCCATCTCGAACTCTTTCCAGCCGAGCAGGGATTCTTCGATCAGAACCTCGTCGGTCGGGCTGGCGTCCAGCCCCTCGCGCACGATGCGTTCGAACTCCGCCGTGTTGTAGGCGATTCCGCCGCCGGTTCCGCCAAGCGTGAAGCTGGGCCGAATGATGGCGGGCAGTTTGGTGCGTTCCAGCACGGCGCGCGCTTCGTCCAGCGAATGCGCGATCCCGCTGCGCGCGCTTTCGAGGCCGATCTTGTCCATCGCGTTGCGGAATTTCTGGCGATCCTCCGCCTTGTCGATCGCTTCGGCATCCGCACCGATCATCTGGACGCCGTATTCCGCCAGAACGCCCATCTTTTCCAACGCCAACGCGCAATTGAGCGCCGTCTGCCCGCCCATCGTCGGCAACACCGCGTCGGGGCGTTCCTTCGCGATAATCTTGGCGACGATTTCGGGCGTGATCGGTTCGATATAGGTGGCGTCCGCCATATCCGGATCGGTCATGATCGTGGCCGGATTGGAATTGACGAGGACGACGCGATAGCCCTCCTCCCGCAAAGCCTTGATCGCCTGCGTGCCCGAATAATCGAACTCGCACGCCTGCCCGATGACGATAGGCCCCGCGCCGATGACGAGGATGGAAGAGATGTCAGTGCGTTTGGGCATTATTATAATCTCCGCAAGGTATTGGTCTGTCAGCATACGACATCTCAAGTATGACGACCGATTACCGATCTTTGCGAGATCCCAAATGACCTTTGCCGACAGTCGGAATAGATTTAAGCCATTATCCCGAAACTTGGTAGGTTTACGACGCTCTGCGATCAGATTGTTCAGGCAAAATGCGATGCCATTGTAAGTAATCCGTCATATAGGTTTATTCCAGGTGCTGACATCATCCATCACGTTTTTCGCCAACTTATATCTCCCTAAGGCAGCTGAACGCTCTGATAAACTCGTCAGAGGTGGCCGATATTCGTCCAGCATCCCTGTACTAAGATAGAGCTGTAACGTCTCCCGGATTTTCATTCTAGAAATGCTGACCTTGACGCAAGGCAATTAAAACGAAGCCCTGTCGTGATTCATTCAAGGTCAACCCAACATCCCCACGAACCGCTCGAACAGATAGAAACTGTCCTGCGGCCCCGGTGAGGCTTCCGGATGATACTGCACCCCAAACGCCCGCTTGCCCTTCACCGCAATTCCGCAATTCGAACCGTCGAACAGCGACACGTGCGTCTGCTCCACACCATCCGGCAAAGTCGCGCCATCGACTGCGAAGCCGTGGTTCATGCTGGTGATCTCCACCACATCGTCCGCCAGCCGTTTGACCGGGTGGTTCGCCCCGCGATGACCCTGATGCATCTTCACCGTTTTCGCGCCCGCTGCCAGCGCGAGCAGCTGATGGCCCAGACATATGCCGAAGATCGGCATGTCGCGTTCCAGCAGTGCTTTGATGACCGGCACGGCCTTTACGCCCGTCGCCGCCGGATCGCCCGGCCCGTTGCTGAGGAACACGCCGTCGGGTTCATGCGACAGGATGTCGTCCAGCGTCGCGGTGATCGGCACGACCGTCACCCGCGCGCCGGCGCGGACGAGGTTGCGGAAGATGTTGTCCTTGCTGCCGTAATCTATCGCAACGATGTGGGGTGACGTCTCCCGCGAATGGCGTCTCGACATGTGGGAGTCGCGGCATCCGCTTCGCTGGATGCGTTTCATGCGTCGCTTAGCAGCATCGCCGACCCATCCGCTCGCGCTCCTCCCTCTCCCCAGAAGGGGTGAGGGTCTAGGCAGTTCCCATACGTCGCCCGTCCAGCTTTCCGCTTTTGCACGGCTGACGGTGCTGGCGAGGTCCATGCCCTCCAGCCCTTCCCAAGCGGCGGCTTGTGCGCGCAAAGCGTCGATATCGAACTACCCCGCCGGAGCGAATGCGCGATCACCGCATTGGGGGCGCCAGACATGCGAATGCGGCGAGTCAGCGCGCGGGTGTCCACGCCGGACAGGCCGATCTTGCCTTGCCCGGCCAGCCACTCGCCGAATTCCTGAGTGCTGCGAAAGCTGCTGGCGGCGGTCACATCCTCGCGCACGATGCAGCCGACTGCGCCTGCAACCTGGCTTTCCATGTCATCCGCATTCGCGCCGACATTGCCGATATGGGGGAAGGTGAACGTGACGATCTGCGCGGCGTAGCTGGGGTCGGTCAGGATCTCCTGATAGCCGGTCATCGCGGTGTTGAAGCATATCTCGCCCACCGCATGCCCGGCCGCGCCGAAGCCCCGGCCCCAGATCACCGTACCGTCGGCCAGAACCAACACGCCCGTTGCGCCTTCGGGTTGCGCCGCGTCTGGAGCGGCGTCGGGCGCAGGGCTGTGGGCGGCGTCGGCCATAGGGCGCTCCGAGTGATAAGGGTTCCGGCGATGTTGCTAAGGCTCAGCGGCTAGTGATGCGCCCCCCTTTCGTCAAGCTGTCGCGCCTGGCATTCCTGCGCTACATGGCTACGGGAACCTGCAATACGCCAAACCATCCACAGGAAACCTGCCCCATGCTGCGCGACACCATCAAGAAGGAAACCATTCTGGCCATGAAGGCTGCCGACAAGGAACGGCTGGCGGCGTTGCGACTGGTCAGCGCCAAGATCAAGGATCGCGACATCGAACTGCGCGGGGCAGAGGCAAAGGGCGACGATGACGCTTTGGTAACCGAAGTGCTGCAGAAGATGGCGAAGCAGCGGCGCGAATTGATCGCGATGTTCACAGATGGCGGGCGGGACGAACTCGCGGCGAAGGAGCAGGCGGAGCTGGATGTCATTACGGAATTCCTGCCGCAACAGATGAGCGAGGGCGATACGATGGCCGCGATCGCGACGATCAAGGCGGAAACGGGCGCAACCTCGATCAAGGATATGGGCAAGGTCATGGCGCAATTGAAACAGCGCCACGGGGCGCAGCTCGACATGAGCCGTGCGTCGGCCTTGGTGAAGGAGAGTTTTCAATGAACCGTTCGATCATGGCTGCCACGGCGGCCGGTGCCGCCTTGATGCTCACCGCCTGTTCGGATGGCGGCGCGCCGACGGGCGACGACGTCGCGGATATGGAAACCGCCACCACGGATGGCGAGGCGGCGCTGGCTGCCAAGGCGCTCGACGCGGGCGATTTCATGGATTTGCAACTGGGCGCGCGGATCGTCGGGCCGCAGGGGCCGGAAGTGACCGACGCGATGTCCAACGAAGCGGGCAATTTCGGGGATATCCGTTCCTTCGTCGCATGCCCCGCCGGAATGAAACCATGCGATCCGGCAAACGCCCCTGCCGGCACGATCTTCACCTATGTCCATATCGTCTATCCCGGCGAAGATAACGATCCCAATACCGGCGTCGGCGCAGGCAACACGTCGTCCGACATCGAAACCGCCAGCGCATTCCGTATGATCGGCGCAGCGCATGGCTTTACCGGCCAGGCGGGCTTCGCCAAGGCGGAAGCGGTCGCGGCGATCGGGGCGAAGGCAGATGTCGTCGTATCCTGCGATGCAGGCAAGCTGGTGTGGACGGTCAACGCAGGCGAAGGTGGCGATCAGTGGGAACAAGGGGAGCCGATCACCTTCTATTGGCAATCCACCCTGCCCCCCGCCGGCCCGGCCAAGATGTATGCGCTCGATGCGAATTATACCGAAGCGATCGGCAACGGCCCCTATCCCGCGGCGAAGGATGGGGCGACCAACGCCTGCAGCTAATCTTGCGGAACGCGCCGTTCGCGCGTAACTTGCGCCTATGGCGCTGACCCCCCAATGGCTGGACGAACTGCGCGCGCGCACGACGCTGTCGAACGTCATCATGCGGACGACGAAGCTGCAGCGCGCGGGCAACGAGTGGAAGGCGTGCTGCCCCTTCCACGACGAAAAATCGCCGAGTTTTACGGTCAGCGATCAGAAGGGGTTCTATCACTGCTTCGGCTGCGGCGCGCACGGCGATGTCATCCGCTGGATGACCGACCAGCGCGGGTTGGGCTTCATGGATGCGGTGAAGGAACTGGCCGGCGAAGCGGGTATGGAAGTTCCCGCCCCCGATCCCGCAGCGGCCAAAAAGGCGGAAGAACGCGCCGGTCTGCACGAAGTGATGCAATCCGCGCAGGACTGGTTCGTCCAAAATCTCGCCGACGCGGATGGTCGGAACGCGCGCGATTATCTGCGCGGTCGCGGCTTCTCGGCAGATATCGTCGAACGGTTCGGCTTCGGCTACGCGCCCGATGTCCGTCAGGCGATGAAAGGCGCTTTGTCGCGGTTCGACGATGTCCTGCTGGTCGAGGGTGGCTTGCGGATCGCGGTCGACGACAAGGAACCTTACGACCGGTTTCGCGCCAGACTGATGCTGCCGATCGCCGATGCGCGGGGACGCGTGATCGCATTCGGCGGGCGGATATTGGACGATACGGTCAAAGCGCCCAAATACCTCAATTCCCCCGACACGCCTTTGTTCGACAAGGGGCGCACGCTTTACAATCTGCATCGCGCCGGCCCGGCAAGCCGCCAGACCGGGCGCATGGTCGTGGTCGAAGGGTATATGGACGTCATCGCGCTCGCCAATGCCGGGATCGACGATGCTGTCGCCCCGATGGGCACGGCCTTGACCGAACGGCAGATCGAAATGCTGTGGCGGATGGTCGAATGCCCGATCCTGTGTTTCGATGGCGATGCCGCCGGACAGCGCGCTGCGAAACGCGCCATCGAACGTGTCTTGCCGATGTTGCGCCCGTCCCATTCACTTGCAATCGTCACCCTACCTGCCGGGATGGACCCGGACGATTTGCTGAAAGAACGCGGGCGCGAGGCGATGGATGGGTTGCTGGCCGCCCCGACCGGCCTCCTCGACGCGATTTGGCAGATGGAGCGCGACGCGCAGCCCTTGACCTCGCCCGAAGCCAAAGCCGGTTTGAAAGAACGGCTGCTGGCGCATGTCGACACTATCGAACATTCCGACATTCGGGCGCTGTATAAGCGGGAATTGCTGGAACGGTTTTCGGCGTTTGCCTTTCCACCACGCGCCCGCAAGCGATGGGAAGCGAACGATCGGACGGGGTTTCGGGCGCGCAACCGCTTGCCTGACCTGCCCACACGCATGACGGCAGAAAGCGTCAATCGATTGAGCCATCATTCAGCGGCCGGATCGCGCGATATTTTGACCCGCGCCGTATTGGCGGGTCTGGCGAAGTTTCCGGATCAGACCGGTCGGCATGCCGAAGCCTTGTCCGCACTTGCGCCGAACGATGCCTGTATGATGGAACTGATCGACGACATTCTCGACGCGCAGGATGACGACGTCGGCCATTCACTTGAAAGCGACGCTGCCGCGACCATATCCAACGTTATCGACCACGGTACGCCGCCCGACGCAAACCAGTTCGCCTTCCTTCGCGAAGGCACCGACCCCGGGCTCGCGCGTGACCATCTGGCCGAAGCAGTGGCGTTGCTGGTGGAACGACCGGCGCTGGAAACGGCGTTGAACGATGCGACCGCGCGATTTGCGTCCGAACCCGAAGCGGCTTTCGCAGCGCAGCAGACGTTGCTCAAACGAAAGCTGGAGTTTGACCGGCGGATGGGGCAGATGGCAAGCGACAGAGCCTTGCGCGCGACCGCCGACGATTATGATTTAATATCCGCGCCCCCGCGTGCGGACGAACAACATACGGACTGAATTACCCTTATGGCATCCAAACAAGACACGGCCGTCAAAGACGATGCTCCGTTGATCGATCTGAACGAAGCGTCGATCAAGAAGCTGTTCGCGAAAGCGAAGAAGCGCGGATATCTGACGTATGACGAGCTGAACGAAGCTTTGCCGCAGGACCAGATGTCGTCGGAAAAGATCGAGGACGTGATGTCCGCGATATCCGAAATGGGCATCAATATCGTCGAGAACGAGGAAGAGGCCGAGGCCGAACCGGAAGTCGAGGAAATCGCGCCTGCCGGTGCGAAGAAGCCCGCCGCCGCCGCTGCCGTAAAGAAACCCGCCGCAGGCGACCGCACCGACGATCCCGTTCGCATGTATCTGCGCGAGATGGGCGCGGTGGAACTGCTCAGCCGTGAAGGCGAGATCGCGATTGCGAAACGGATCGAATCAGGGCGCGATACGATGATCATCGGCCTTTGCCAGAGCCCGATTACATTCCACGCGATCATCGAGTGGTCGCGCGCGCTGAACGCCGAAGAAATGCAGTTGCGCGAAATCCTCGACCTCGACGCCATGCTGTCGAAAGAACCGCCCGCCGACAAGATGGCGGAGGAAAACGAAGACGACGACGATGGGGAAATCTCGGAAGAAACCGCCGGGCCCACGATCGTCGATGATGAAGACGACGCCGATGATGCCGGCGACGACGAAAACGGCGAAGAAGGCAGCGGTAAGAAACGCGAGGAAGAAGAGGAAGAGGACAACACCCTTTCCCTCGCGCAGATGGAAGCAACGCTCAAACCCGACGCGCTCGAACGGTTCGAACGCATCACCAAACTGTTCAAGAAGTTCGAAAAACTGCAAGCCGAACGTGTCGATACGCTGGCGGCCGGCGATGCTTTCGCCCCGGCGAAAGAGAAGAAATACGAATCGCTTGGCGAGGAACTGACGGCAGAGGTCGAATCCATGCAGTTCCATGCGACGAAGATCGAATTTCTGGTCGATAACCTCTATGCGTTCAATCGCCGTCTGACGGCGTTGGGCGGCCAGATGCTGCGTCTGGCGGAGCGGCACAAGGTCAAGCGGATCGATTTCCTTAACGCCTATATCGGCAATGAGATGGACGACGCTTGGCTGAAAGCGAACGCCAAGAAGGACAAGAAATGGGCCGCCTTCGCCAAGAACGAGGCCGAGGCTGTCGAGCGGATTCGCACCGAGATATCGGACATCGCATCCAACACCGGGATGAGCCTGCCCGAATTCCGCCGCATCGTGAACATGGTGCAGAAAGGCGAGCGCGAAGCACGCATCGCGAAGAAGGAAATGGTGGAGGCGAACCTGCGCCTTGTGATCTCCATCGCCAAGAAATACACCAATCGCGGGTTGCAGTTTTTGGATCTGATCCAGGAAGGCAATATCGGACTGATGAAGGCGGTCGATAAATTCGAATATCGCCGTGGGTATAAATTCAGCACTTACGCCACCTGGTGGATCAGGCAGGCGATCACGCGCTCGATCGCGGATCAGGCGCGCACCATTCGCATTCCGGTGCACATGATCGAAACCATCAACAAGCTGGTCCGCACCAGTCGCCAGTTCCTGCACGAACAGGGCCGCGAACCGACGCCCGAAGAAATGGCGGAGCGGCTATCCATGCCGTTGGAGAAGGTTCGCAAGGTGATGAAAATCGCCAAGGAGCCGATCAGCCTGGAAACGCCCATCGGCGACGAGGAAGATTCGCATCTCGGCGACTTCATCGAAGACAAGAACGCGATCATTCCCGTCGATGCGGCCATTCAAGCCAATCTGAAGGAAACGGTAACGCGCGTTCTCGCCAGCCTCACCCCGCGCGAGGAGCGCGTGCTGCGGATGCGGTTCGGTATCGGCATGAATACCGACCATACGCTGGAGGAAGTGGGGCAGCAATTCAGTGTCACGCGCGAACGAATCCGCCAGATCGAAGCGAAGGCGTTGCGTAAATTGAAACATCCAAGCCGCAGCCGAAAAATGCGGAGTTTCCTGGACCAGTAGTGGTCGGCATTCTTCTTGTGGATAAGTCCTACCCATAGGGGATTTCACTTACTCATGTTATGTGTTGCTGTCATTTGCAGGGGAGCAGCAATGTGCACAGGAAGGTTTTCGAAGCCGCAGTTGAAGCCAGTGTCACGAAGCGGGGTGATGGTTTATTACGCCAAAGCTTGAAGCACTGTTGTGATATAGCGAACTGTATCGCTGCCGTCCTGATGGTGCAACGCGATGGGGAAGCAGAAATTATCGCAAGTTATGGTGTGTCAGCTTATACGCTGCCGCAATTTGTGGAGACCCATTCTGCGTTGGCCGATGCGTGGGCGACATACGGCGAATTTGAAGACACCCGGCAGAACAAGCTTACCAACAATCATACGTTTTTCGTCGGCGATCAGGGTATGGATTATGCCGTAAATGTTCCAATTGTTATTCCCGGATTGAACCTTACGGTCAGTGTCTTGTGCGGAGATGCGCGTACGGATCAGGATCGCGGCGAAAACCTACGCGAACGATTGGAAAGTGCGGTTGGCGTAATTGAAGGCGTGCTGGCACAAACGGGCGAATTGGCCTTAGCTGTAGATAGGCTAGCCCAGGTTCGTACACAGGTCGGAACTTTGGTGGCAACCGGTAGCAAGTCGGAAGAGCGAGTGGTTTTCCTCGACAGCGATTTCCGTGTTGTTAACGCTAGCGAAGGTTTTCGCCAAGCATCAGCCGAATGGTTCGCAGGTCATGAAGGCAGTGAATTAAGCAAGTATTTCGTGAAAGACAGCGATGCAATTGACGCATTGCTATCTAGTATGTTGGACGACAACGACCTTGTACGGACCACCGAAGTTACGTCCCCCCAGGATGGTCATCGCGTTCTTCTGATCGTCATTCGCATCATTGGCGGTGGTTTGAACCAACCTTGCTTTGGTTGTTATCTCATGCCAATCGGGGGGAGCGATGAGCCACGGTTCGCGCAGTCCGCGCTAACCAACCGGGTATGCGAGCAAGTTCCCTCCATTCCCGAAGAGCCATCGGTAACGTCGGATTTTCTACTCGATACCCTGGTCGATCGTCAGCGCGTATTGGTTCGATCGGATATTGCGTATCATGCGCTGGTGAAATGGCGGGCCAGCATCAAACCGATTCAGATCGCTGCGCTGCATGCACTGAAAAAAGCGCCACCACCCCGGTTGGTGGATTCCGTGGCCGGTCATCTGATTGAAGCCGTCGATCGATTGTGGGACCGCGACGCGATCGAAGACATAACCTCCGTCGCTTGCGGACATAGCGGGCGTGACTGCTTTTCCAGCGTGTTGGCCCGCCGCATCGCCCAATTGCTGGATCGCGATTATATACAAGCGTTCGATGATTTGGCAGTTACCGGAAAAAGCCACCCGCGCAAGAATGCTAAGAGGCCGCATATGAAATTGCGCGCAAACCCTGATCGTCCCGTGCTTCTGATCGATGATGTCGCGACATCGGGATCGCATATTGCGGAAGCAACGCGATTGTTGCGCTCCCGTTCTCCGCTGGTATTCCCCCTGGTATGGATTGCCGCGTGACGGTGTAAATATGCATCGACGAGGGTGGAGATATTGCGCCCGCACCGTTAAGAGGTGGCATGCAGATCGCTATCGCTTCCGACCATGCGGCATTCGACATGAAAGCCGAACTGACCGCATGGCTTCGCAAGGGTGGCCATGATGTCACCGACCTTGGCCCCGACAGCACGGCCAGCGTCGATTATCCCGATTTCGGCGCACGGCTGGCTCGTTGTATCGGAGAAGGCGCCGCACAGCGCGGTATAGCCTTGTGCGGATCGGGCATCGGTATTTCCATCGCCGTCAATCGCCACCCTGCCGTTCGCTGCGCCCTTGTCGCGGAGCCGCTGGCTGCAACTCTCGCCCGCGAACACAATGATGCGAACTGTATCGCATTGGGGGCGCGTCTGATCGGTATCGATATGGCGAAAGCCTGCGTCACGGCGTTTCTCACCACCGATTTCGTCGGACGACAACGAACCCGATGGCCGCCACCGCCGCCGGGTGGAAAAACTATCCGCCCTTCCCGATCGAAAGGTAACTTCATGACCGCCGCACTCAAGGCCGATAACGCAAACGAAGGTTCGGAACGCATGCCGGCTGACCGGTTCTGGCATGACGACCTAGCGACTGCCGACCCCGCCATCGCGGCGGCGATCGCAGACGAACTGCATCGACAGCAGGACAAGATCGAACTGATCGCGTCCGAAAACATCGCCTCGCGCGCGGTGCTGGAGGCGACCGGCAGCGTGTTCACCAACAAATACGCCGAAGGATATCCGGGCAAGCGATATTACGGCGGATGCGATTACGCGGACGTCGTGGAAACGCTGGCCATCGATCGCGCGAAGGAATTGTTCGGTTGCAACTTCGCCAATGTCCAGCCCAACAGCGGAAGCCAGATGAATCAGGCAGTGTTTCTCGCTTTGCTGGAACCGGGCGACATCTTCATGGGGCTGGACCTCAATTCAGGCGGACATCTGACGCATGGCAGCCCGGTCAACATGTCCGGAAAATGGTTCAATCCGGTCGCCTATGGCGTGCGGCAGGAGGACGAGCTGATCGACATGGACCAGGTTGCCGCCACTGCGCGCGAACATCGGCCGAAACTGATAATCTGCGGCGGCACGGCCTATTCCGCGAAGCTGGGACTTCGCCCGTTTCCGGGCCATTGCGGACGAGGTCGGCGCTTATCTGCTTTGCGATATGAGCCATATATCCGGTCTGGTTGCGGGCGGCGCGCATGCATCGCCCTTCCCGCACGCGCACATCGTGACCAGCACCACGCACAAATCTTTGCGTGGCCCACGTTCCGGCATTATCCTGTGGAACGACGAGGCGCTTGACGAAACCCATCAACATGGCGGTGTTCCCCGGAATGCAGGGAGGGCCGCTGATGCATGTCGTCGCGGCGAAGGCGGTTGCCTTTCGCGAGGCGCTGCGCCCCGATTTCAAAACCTACGCGCGCGCAGTGATCGACAACGCCCGTGCGCTGGCGGCCAGCTTGGAAGAACAGGGCCTCAGGATCGTGTCGGGCGGCACGGACAACCATTCCATGCTGGTCGATCTCACGGCGAAGAACGTCACCGGGAAACTGGCGGAAAAGGCGCTCGATCGCGCGTGGCTGACTTGCAACAAGAACGGCATTCCGTTCGACACGCGCAGCCCGTTCGTCACCAGCGGCATCCGTTTGGGCACGCCGGCAGGCACGACCCGCGGCTTCGGCGTGGAGGAGTTCCGCACGATCGGGAAATTGATCGCGGAAGTGGTCGATGGTCTGGCCGCCAATGGCGAAGATGGCGATGCAGCCGTGGAACAATCCGTGCGCGAACGCGTCGGGAAGTTGTGCAAACAACTTTCCCGTATATCCAGGATAATCACATATGGCCGATACCGATAAACTCCCCCCGATGACCGCCACCGAAGACAAGGTCGTGCCGACCCGCCGGCCTATGGCCGCGTGCTGTCCGACGATGCCCGCACGGAAGCCAGCGGCATGCTGGCCGACGGTATGGCCCACCCATCGACGAAGCCTGTATTGACCGGTGCGGCTGTTGGCGCGGCCGCCAGTTTGATCCTGCCCTTCGTCGGTTTGCCGTTGGGCATCGCCGCGGGCGCGGGATATGCGTTCTACAAACGCCTGCGACCGTAAGCGATGCGCTGTCCTTTCTGCGCGTTCGAAGACAGCCAGGTTAAGGACAGCCGCCCCGCCGAAGATGACGGTTCCATTCGCCGCCGCCGGCAATGTTCCAGCTGCGGCGCGCGGTTCACGACCTTCGAACGTGTGCAATTGCGCGATATCGTGGTCGTAAAATCCGGCGATCGGCGCGAAGTGTTCGATCGCGCCAAGCTGGACCGTTCGGTCGCTCTCGCTTGCCGAAAACGTGCGATTTCGCAAGAACGGATCGATCAGCTGGTGTCGGGTATCCAGCGGCAGTCGGAAACATCCGGCGAAAACGAGGTTCCATCTCACCGCATCGGCGAACTGGTGATGGCCGGTCTGCGCCAGATCGATTCTGTCGCCTATATTCGTTTCGCCAGCGTCTATCGCGATTTCAACGAAGCGCGCGATTTCGAACAGTTCGCAAGCTCGGTCCAAGATGCCGGAACCGACAGCGCCAATGACGGATAATCAGCCGATCGTCGTGCTGGTCCGCCCGCAACTGGGCGAGAATATCGGCAAGGCCGCGCGCGCAATGCTCAATTTCGGGTTGACGCAAATGCGGCTGGTCGCCCCGCGCGACGGTTGGCCCAACCCCGATGCCGGCCCGTCCGCCGCCGGTGCGGACGATGTCCTGGCAGAGGCGCAGGTCTTACGACACCACGGCGGAGGCGGTCGCCGACTGTGCGCATGTCTATGCCACCACGGTCCGGCGGCGGGAGGATACCAAGCCGGTCGTGACGCCGGAACAGGCGCGCGAAAGATATCGCGAGCCAGAACGGTCGCAGCGCGCTGCTGTTCGGTCCCGAACGATCGGGCCTGGACATTCGCCGATGTGTCGCTGGCGCGCACCATTTTGACTGTGCCGATCAACCCCGAATTCGGCTCTCTCAATTTGGCGCAGGCGGTGCTGGTCTGTTCTTACGAATGGTCGCGCCTGCAATCGCTATCGCAGCCGACCATTCATGCGGACAGCCCGCCCGCCCCGCAGGCCGAACTCGACGGTTTGATCGATCACTTCCACAAGCTACTCGAACCCAAGGGATATTTTTATCCCGAAGGTCGACGCGAGGCCACTGAGCGGACGCTACGCAATGTCCTGACGAAGCCTGCGTGGAACCATTGGGAAGTGCGGACCTTGCGCGGGGTGCTGACCCATTTGGGCAGAGCCGACAGGGACCGGTAAACGTCCGTCGGCAAGACTATCCGTTCACGCGATCCCACTCGGCCAGTTCATACGCGATCGAGGTTTCGACCAGCATATCCCACATCGTCGCGATCGGTTCGGACGGCAGGCCCCGCCGCGCTGCATCAGCCGTCGCCGCATCGATGACGGCGCGCTTGCGGCCTTCATCCCGAACCGCGCCACGATCCGGTTTTATTCGGGCGGCGGCGCGCATGTAACCGAACCGGGTTGCCAATAGCGTCATAAGCTCGCGATCGGTCGCATCCACGCCAGCGCGCACGTCGGCCATCGTCTGACATTGTTCGGGAAGAACCGGTGGTGTCGTCATCGCGCCCATGTGCCGCCCTTCGCCCGGTTTGTCGAGTGGCGGCCCCGGCCACACGGGGCGCTTGACCGTGGGTCAAACCATGCTATCGCGCGCATTCGTTATTTGGCCCCGCACCCCGGTGAAGCGGAAGCCGCGTTCGACGATCGTCGGACGGAGCGATACCGGGTTTGAACGATGCCATGTGGGCATCGGTAGCAGAATGGATACGAATTATGTCGAAGCGTAAAGCGTCGAAGCACAAACTCGACCGTCGTATGGGCGAAAACATTTGGGGTCGTCCCAACTCCCCCGTGAACAAGCGTTCCTACGGCCCCGGCCAGCATGGCCAGCGTCGCAAAAGCAAGGTTTCCGATTTCGGTCTGCAGCTGCGCGCCAAGCAGAAGCTGAAGGGGTATTACGGGGACGTTACCGAAAAACAGTTCAAACGCACCTATACCGAAGCGTCGCGGATCAAGGGCGATACCGGCATGAATCTGATCGGTTTGCTGGAACGCCGGTTGGATATGGTCGTCTACCGCGCGAAGTTCACGCCCACCATTTTCGCCGCGCGCCAGTTGGTGTCGCATGGCCACGTTCGCGTCAATGGCGTGAAATGCAACATTGCGAGCCGCCGCATCGACGTCGGCGATGTCATTTCGTTGGGCGACAAGGCCAAGGAAATGGCTTTGGTTATCGAAGCGCAGAGCCTGGCCGAGCGTGAAATCCCCGATTACGTCGCGCCCGACGGCACCGACAAAGTTACCTTCACCCGCGTGCCGAAGCTGGACGAAGTTCCTTACCCGGTAACGATGGAACCCAATCTGGTCGTCGAATTCTATTCGCGCTGATCGGATAATTCCTGATCGAAGGGGGCGGTCCGGTGTGGGCCGCCCTTTTTCGTTCATACCCGGTAGTTGCGGCGAAAATCGCTTGCGAAGGAAGCGAATTGCCGCGCTGCGATCGCGTCGCGCATACGCTGCATAAGTTGCTGATAAAACGTGATATTGTGTTCCGTCATCAACATCGCTCCCAATATCTCCTTCGCTTTGACGAGATGGTGGAGATAGGCGCGTGAATAGTTGCGGCACGCGTCGCAGGGGCAGCCATCGTCCAACGGCGCGGTATCTTCCGCAAAACGCGCGTTTCGCAAGTTCAGCGGCCCAGCCCAGGTGAATGCCTGCCCATTGCGGCCCGACCGGCTCGGCAGAACGCAATCGAACATGTCGATGCCGCGTTCGACAGCGCCGACCAGATCGTCGGGCTTGCCGACACCCATCAGATAGCGCGGGCGATCCACGGGCAGTTGGTCGGGCGCGAAATCGAGCGTGGCGAACATCGCCTCCTGCCCCTCGCCCACAGCCAATCCGCCGACGGCATACCCATCGAACCCTATATTTACCAACGCGTCCGCGCTTCGTTGGCGCAGTTCCTCGTCCAAAGCGCCCTGTTGAATGCCGAACAGGGCGGAGCGGCACGCATGTTCTACGCCCGCATCGAAGCCGTCGCGGCTGCGCTTCGCCCATCGCATCGACAGTTCCATACTGCGCGCGATGGCATCGCGGGGCTGATCCACACGGGGGCATTCGTCGAACGCCATCACGATATCGGACCCCAACAGGCGTTGGATTTCCATCGAGCGTTCCGGGGTCAGCATATGGCGCGACCCGTCGAGGTGACTGCGAAACTCGACCCCCTCCTCGGTCAGTTTCCTGAGGTCGGACAGGCTCATCACCTGATATCCGCCGCTATCGGTCAGGATCGGTCGATCCCAATTCATGAACCGGTGCAAACCGCCCAATCGCGCCACCCGCTCCGCGCCGGGCCGCAGCATCAAGTGATAGGTGTTGCCCAGAATGATATCCGCGCCCGTTTCGCGCACGGTTTGCGGCTTCATGGCCTTGACCGTGGCCGCCGTGCCGACCGGCATGAAGGCGGGCGTGCGAATATCGCCCCGCGCCATCGCGATCGTACCGGTGCGGGCTTTACCGTCGATTGCGGCGATGGTGAAGGCGAAACGCGGGCGGACAGGTGGTGTCGTCATGCTGCGCGCTCTACCCGCTGGCGTCAGGCTGGCAACCAGTTCCCGTGAAAGCCGGGCGGGATGGCGTGCGGTATCTCCACGCTTGCGACATCGTTCAGCGTCGCGGCGTTAAGAATGGTCAGCGCGGTCGTGCCCGCGTCGGTGTCGAGGATGTAGCCCATCAGCCATCCGTCGCCCTCCTCCGCATCGCGGGCGCGCGGGACGAACACGAACTCGCCAGGCAGACGCTTGCCGTCGAAAGTGCGGATAATCTTGGTGTCGTCCGCCAGATCGTGCCGGATCAAGGGAACGTCGCAATATCGCTCCAAGTTCCCGTCGGCGGGCGTACCCAGTGTCCATAGATACCGATAGGGTTTCGACCAGAACCGTTCGTCGGGGCGCGGAAATTCCTGCGCGGTCGCGTCCAGCGTGTCGCGCGATCACCGTGCGTGCGAACGGATCGACAGTCCAGCGTTCCAGGCCCAGCCCGCGTCCATAGGGGCCCGGCTCCGGCCCGTCGAACTGGCTGGCATAGGCGCATACGTCCAGCACGACCTTGCCGTCGGGCGTGTCGAAAGCGTTGCCGACATGAAATGCGAACACCGGATCGATATCGCACCAGATCGTCTCGTCCCGCGTCGCATCGCGCGGTTGCAAACCGATGCGCGCCCGATGTCGAGTGTTCCAGCGGTATGGAAACGCATACCCTTGCGCCAGTGCTTTGAGGGAAAACGTCACCGGCAGATCGAGGATGACGATGTATTTCGCAGTGAGGCCGCTGTCATGGATGGAGGGGCCGTGCTTCACCGCGATGGGCGTCTGACGCAGGATATCGCCCGCTTTCGACAGGACGACATGGTGGATCGTGTCCTGAACCGGGCCGTCATAGGTGATCGCATGATATTCGCCCGTGTCGGGGCAACGATGGGGATGCGCGGTGAACGATCCGGTCAGTTCGCCGCCGAAATCGGTGTAGCCGACCGTCTCCAGCTTGGCCCCCAGTTCGACGGGGGTGGAGCTTGCCTCGACCAAGGCGAGATCCCGTCTCGCCGATCCGCATGATATTGGTGTTGACTGTATCGCCGAAGCCCCGCCGGGGGCCGGGCGCTGCGCGTACACCCGTCTTGGCGGCCAGATCGCGGGAACGGATGAAGCGGTTGCGATACCAATGCGCCCGGCCACCCGACAGCCGCACGCCGTGAACCATCCCGTCGCCGACGAACCAATGATGTCCGCGCGCGGGCTTGCCCACGGGATTGGGTCCGATGCGGACGTAACGACCATCAAGCTCTTCGGGAATGATGCCAGTGACCTTCAGTCCGGTCAGCGTCGTTTCGTCCTCGATCGGCGTATGGATGCCGCGCATGAACGGGTTGTCGCCCCCATCGGGCAACCGCTTCCGGTTGAGCTCCGCCAGTTTGAGGATCGCGGGCGTCAACGCATTACGGACGGATTGTTCGATTCGGGTCGGCATGATGCTCAAACGAACGGGTTCGGCTTATGTGCCGACCTGTTTTTTGGCCGGCAGCAACAGGGATGAATCACCGTAACTGTAAAACCTGTATTGCGCGGCGATCGCATGGGCATAGGCCGCGAGCATCCGGTCCCGGCCCATCATGGCGCTGACCAGCATGAACAGGGTCGATTTGGGAAGATGGAAATTGGTCATCAATCCATCCGCCGCCCCGAATCGGTAACCGGGCGTGATGAAGATCGACGTGTCCCCTTCGAACGGCTGGATCGTGCCCGGCGTCATCGACTGCGCTTTCGAGCAGGCGCAGGACGGTCGTGCCGACGCAGATCAGCCGTCCGCCACCGGCGCGAACGGCGTTCAGACGGCCGGCGGTCGCCGCATCGATCCGCCCCCATTCCGCATGCATCGCGTGATCGTCCGTATCGTCTGCCTTTACGGGCAGAAACGTACCTGCCCCCACATGCAAGGTCAGCGTTTCGCTGCCGATGCCGGCGGCGGCCAGCGCACCTGTCAATTCGGGCGTAAAATGCAGCGCGGCGGTCGGCGCGGCGACGGCCCCCTTGTCGCGGGCGAACATGGTTTGGTAATCGTCCGCATCCCGCGCGTCGGTGGGGCGCTTGCCCGCGATATAGGGTGGCAATGGCATGGAGCCTGCGCGTTCGAGCAGGATTTCGACGGGCTCGTCCCCTTCGAAAAACAGCGTGAAGCTGCCATCCGCGTGCCGTTCGCGCGCCACCGCCGACACGTCGTGGCCGAAATCGACGACGTCGCCGGGCTTCAATCGTTTCGCGTTGCGGATGAACGCCTGCCACGATCGCGCATCGATCCGTTTGTGCAAGGTCGCGCCGATGGTGGCGTTGCCCCGCCGTCCGGTCAATTGCGCGGGAATGACGCGCGTGTCGTTGAAGACCAGCACGTCGCCGGGCTGCAACAGGCTGGGCAGATCGCGAACGGATGCAGTCGCGCAGCGACTCGGCGCCTTCGACCAGCAGCATTCGCGCGGAATCGCGCGGACGCGCCGGGCGCAAAGCGATCAGTTCGGGCGGAAGGTCGAAATCGAACAGGTCAACACGCATGCCGTGCGCCTATCGCAGCGGCGCGGGCGCGTCACCCGTCGATCGCAGCTTTACTTGCCGATGGGTTCACTCGCTGACGGGTGCGCTTTGCTGGGGCCGCCCGGTCAGACCGTTGATCTGCGGCACGTCCTGTGCAGGCGGGTCGGACGCGTAATGCTGCGGGGCCAGGCCGCGACTCATGCCGGTGCGGGCCGATCGCGGACGCCAGCGACGCCTGCACGATCCGGGTCGGGTTCGCGGGCGGTTCGCCGCGTTCGATCGCATCGACCGCATCCATCCCGGCAATGACGCGGCCGAAATTGGTGTATTTCCGATCGAGCGCGAAACGGGGGTAGAACACGACGAAAAACTGGCTGTTCGCGCTGTCGTCCGACTGTGCGCGGGCCATCGATATCGTGCCGCGAACATGGGGCGCGCGATTGAATTCCGCGGTCAGATCGGGAAGCTGCGAACCGCCCTGCCCGGTGCCGGTCGGATCGCCGGTCTGCGCCATGAATCCGTCGATCACGCGGTGGAAGATAACGCCATCGTAGAAGCCCTGCCGTGTCAGCGTCTTGACCCGATCGACATGGGCGGGCGCCCAATCGGGCATCAGGCGGATCGACACCCGTTTGCCGTTGCTGAGGTCCAGCACCAGAATATCGTCGCGATCGACGCTGGCATCGTAATTGACAGGGGCGAGCGGTCCGCGCGCCTCCACCGGATCGGCGTTCGGCGCTGCCAGTTCAGCGTCCTGCGCCGGAGCTTCCGGCCCCTTCGTTTCCTGGGCCGTGGCGGAAAGCGGGGTCGCCAAGCAGCATGGCCGCCGTGCCGATCGCAAAAAAACGTTTCAACATCAAAATCCCGTCAAACTGGTTCGGAGTTGCCGCACGGACTAGCGGCTCGTCACTGTCACTTCAATGAATGGGGTATGGTGCAAACGAGGGCCGATCGCTCGCTCAATAATCGCCTTTCGAACCGACTTCCTTCACCCGTGCTTCCACATCGCGGCGGATGCTCTCGCTGACGAAGGGCGCGATGTCCCCGCCGAACAGGGCGATTTCCTTCACCAGTTTCGATGCGATCGGTTGCAGGCACACATCGGCCATCAGGAACACCGTTTCGATGGTGTCGTCGATCTGCTGATTCATGCCCGCCATCTGATATTCATATTCGAAATCCGCCACCGCGCGCAGGCCGCGCACGATGACGCTGGCATTCTGCCGCGCGGCGAATTTCATCAGAAGCGCGTTGAAGCCGACGACATCGACATTCGCAATGCCCAGCGCATCGACCTCGCGCCGCACCATCGTCAGCCGTTCGTTGGTGGAAAACATCGGGTTCTTGGACGGGTTGGTGGTCACCCCGATCACCAGACGATCGACCAGTTTCGCGCCGCGCCGGATGATATCCGCATGACCCAGCGTGACCGGATCGAATGTGCCGGGATAAATGCCGATGCGTTGCCTGCCCGTGACGTTCATCGATCGCGCTCCACGATATAACGCGCGAGAGCGCGCAACAAATCGGCCTCCGCCCCGTGCGCCGACAGGTGACCGATCGCCTGTTCACTCAACGCCTGTGCCTGTTTGCGCGCTTCGTCTTCGCCCATCAGGGACACGAAAGTCTGCTTCCCCTGCCCGGCATCCTTGCGAAGTGCCTTGCCCGCCTTACCCTCGTCGCCGCCGACATCCAGCAGATCGTCGGCAATCTGGAACGCCAGTCCGATGTCTCTGGCATAGGCGCGCAGGTGCTGGCGCGCATCGGGCGCGACCTTGCCCAATGCCGCGCCCATTTCGACCGCCGCGGCCAGCAGCGCCCCGGTTTTGAGCTGCTGCAACCGGGTAATCGCGCCGACATCGTAAGTCGCGTGATCGGCCGCCATATCCATCACTTGCCCCCCGGCCATGCCGTTCATGCCGCTGGCGGTGGCGAGGGTGGCGATCAGTTCGGCGCGTACGAACGGATCGCCGATGATGTGCGCGTCGGACAGGATTTCGAACGCCAGCGCATGCAAGGCGATCGCCCGCCAACACGGCGGTGGCTTCGTCGAAAGCGCGGTGCACGGTCGGCTTGCCGTGGCGCAGATCGTCATCGTCCATGCATGGCAGATCGTCATGGATCAGGGAATAGACGTGGATCGCCTCCACCGCGCAGCCTGCCTGCACCGCCGTTTCGCGCGCAACGCCGTACATTTGCGATACCGCCGTCAGCAGCAGGGGGCGCACGCGTTTGCCGCCGCCGATCGCGGCATAGCGCATCGCCTCCACCAACGGTGCGCTGGTGTCGCCGGGAATGGGCAGAGCGGCATCGAACGCGCTGTCGATATCGCCCTGAATGGCAGCCAACGCGCCGGTAAGCAGATCGGAATTGTCGCTGGCGAGCCGAATGTCAGCCATTGTCGTCGAACGCTTTCGTACCGGTCGCCGCACCATCCGGGCCGGCCACGATGCTTTCGATCCGCGATTGCGCGGAATCGAGGCGCGCCTGGCATCGTTGCCGCAATTTCTCGCCACGTTCGTACAGGTCGATGGAATCGTCCAGCGGCACGTCGCCGCTTTCCAACCGGCGCACCACATCTTCCAATGCGTGCAGCGCATCTTCGAAATTCATGTCCGCAACCGGGCGGTCGGCGGCATCGGTATCGGGAACGGCGGTCGATTTTGCATCGGGCGTGGTCATGGCAACGGCATTGACGCGGCCCGCCAGCGCGGTCAACCATAAGGCGGTCGGCAATGCGGGATTGCCGCAGCGCATGCGATTATGATGGGGGGACTGGACATGTTCATCGGGCATTGGGCACCCGCCTTGGCTGCGGCGGCAATCACACCGCGCGCGCCCAAGCTGGGGCTGCTGTTCGTTGCCGCGCAACTGGTGGATTGGGCGTTCTTCGCACTGGTGATCGTCGGTGTGGAAAAGCTGCGGATCGAACCTGGTATCACCGTCATGCGCCCGCTGGACATGTACCACATGCCCTACACGCACAGCCTGCTCGGCAGCCTGGTATGGGCAGCGACCTTCGCGGTGGCGGTGTGGTTGGGGAGGAAGGACGCGCTGGCGGCGCTGCTCGGCGCGGGCGTGGTAGTGTCCCACTGGTTCCTGGATGTGCTGGTCCACACCGCCGATATGAGCTTTGCCGGGGAAGACGCGAAGTTCGGCCTCGCCCTGTGGAACTACCCCGTGATCGCAGTCGCGCTGGAAACCGCGATGGTGGCGGGGGCGCTGGTCTGGTATGCGCGGCGCACGAGCGGCCCGGTATTGCCGTTGACGGTGCTGGCGGCCTTGTTCGCGATATTGCAGATCGTGGACGTGTTCGGCCCCCAACCCGAAGCCATCGATGCCACGTTCTTCGCCACTGCGTTCGCCGCATTCGGCGCGTTGACGGCGGCGGCGTGGTGGGTGGGGACAACCCGGCATCATGGGGCCGTGCGGGGGTAGCCGATGCTTGCCGCCGCGCCTATGTCGTCGCCATGACCGACATCACCCCCGAAACCGTCGCAGCGCATGGCCTGAACGACGAAGAATATGCCCGCGTTCTGGCTGCGCTGGATCGCGAACCCAATCTGGTGGAATTGGGCATATTTTCGGTCATGTGGTCCGAACATTGCAGTTACAAATCCAGTCGGTTCCATCTGAAGAAACTCCCGACGCAGGCGCCCTGGGTCATCTGCGGCCCCGGCGAGAATGCGGGCGTGATCGACATCGGCGAGGGTCCGAATGGCGTTGGGCAAGCCGCGATCTTCAAAATGGAAAGCCACAATCACCCCAGCTACATCGAACCCTATCAGGGGGCGGCGACCGGCGTCGGCGGTATCTTGCGCGATGTGTTCACGATGGGCGCACGGCCGGTCGCCAATCTCAACGCCTTGCGCTTCGGCCGGCCCGATCATCCCAAGATGAAACATCTGGTGAAGGGCGTCGTCGCGGGCATCGGCGGTTACGGCAATTGCGTCGGTGTGCCGACAGTCGGCGGCGAAACCAATTTCGATGCGGCGTATGACGGCAACATATTGGTCAACGCCATGACCGTCGGCGTCGCCGATACCGACAGGATATTCTACAGCGCGGCCAGCGGGGTCGGCAATTCGATCGTCTATGTCGGATCGAAAACCGGGCGCGACGGCATCCACGGCGCGACGATGGCCAGCGCGGATTTCGGCGACGATATCGAAGAGAAACGCCCCACCGTGCAGGTCGGCGATCCTTTCGTGGAAAAGCTGCTGATCGAGGCATGTCTGGAATTGATGGCGACCGACGCCATCGTCGCGATACAGGATATGGGCGCGGCGGGCCTGACCTCCAGCGCGGTGGAAATGGCCACCAATGGCAAGGTCGGCATCCGGCTGGACATGAACGCCGTTCCCTGCCGGGAAAAGGGGATGACGCCATACGAAATGATGCTGTCCGAAAGCCAGGAACGCATGTTGATGGTGCTGAAGCCGGGCCGCGAGGACGAGGCGGCGGCGATCTTCGCGAAGTGGGAGCTGGATTTCGCCGTCATCGGCGAGGTTACCGATACCGGACGGATGGTGCTCGATTTCGATGGGGAAACGGTGTGCGACATTCCGCTGGGCCCGCTGGCGGACGATGCGCCGCAATATCAGCGGCCCTATCTGTCGCAGGACGAGTACAGAAATTGGGCCAAGGTCGCGCCGTTGGGCGATGTGCCGGACAGCACCGATATCGGCGCGGATCTTCTCAAGATGATGGCCAGCCCCGCCCTCGCCAGTCGCCGCTGGATCTGGCAGCAATATGACAGTCAGGTCGGCGCGGACACGCTGCAGACCGGCGGCGATGCGGCAGTGGTGCGGGTTCACGGCACGGGCAAGGCGCTGGCCATGACCACCGATTGCACGCCGCGCTATTGCTACGCCGACCCGTATGAGGGCGGCAAGCAGGCGGTGGCCGAAGCCTATCGCAATCTGTGCGCGGTCGGCGCACGGCCGCTGGCGATCACCAACTGCCTCAATTTCGGCAACCCGGAACGGCCCGAAATCATGGCGCAATTCGTCGGCTGCCTGGACGGCATGGGCGAGGCCTGCCGCGCGCTGGATTTCCCGATCGTGAGCGGGAACGTGTCGCTCTACAACGAAAGCAAGGCGACAGGTGGCGGCAGCGCGATCCTGCCGACGCCCGCGATCGGCGGGGTCGGTATCGTCGACGATTATTCCAAGATGATGACGATGGGGTTCAAGGGTGAAGGACACTTAATCCTCCTGCTGGGCCGCGATACCGGGCATCTGGGGCAATCGCTCTATGCACGGGACATTCTGAACGACCCCGGCGGTGCGGCACCCGCGGTGGACCTAAAGGCCGAACGTGCGGTCGCTGAGCTGGTGCTGCGGATTGTCGCCGATGGTACGGTCACCGCCGTTCATGATGTCTCTGATGGCGGGGTGTTGTGCGCTGTCGCCGAAATGGCGCTGGCCGGTGGCATCGGCTGCCACATCGCGCTGAATTATCCATCGGAAGCCGAAACTTGGGAAGAAATGATGTTCGGTGAAGGGCAGGGTCGTTTCGTCTGCACGGCAAAATCCAGTGCGGATGCCGATGCGATCCAGCGTTTGTGTGCCGATGCGGGCATTGCATGCGCCGCCTTGGGCCAAACGGGCGGCAGCGCCATTCAGATCGGCGACAATCCCGGTTATTCAGGCCACGTCGCAACGGTGTCGCTCGCCGATCTGCGCGAAGCCAGCGACAGCTTCTTCCGCGACTGGATGGAAAATTGACCCTGCCGCGAGGTTAAGCTGCCAGCTTGCCGCCCGGCATGACGTCTTCCGCGCGCAACCCTTCGCCGCGTAGAATTCGCAGGCATTCGCGATAGGTTGCAGGGTCGCCGATATTCAGCCGCGTCCGTGCGTCCGCCAGCGGTTCATGCATCAACGCTGCGATATCCAGATGGCTTAGCTTGTCGGCAGCTGCGCCGAGCCGCATGCCTTCGCGCATGGCGGCCATCAGCGGCGCTTTCGTGCGGGTATCCTTCCGCAATTGGCGCGTTCCCAGAAACGCGATGAACGCGACGCCGGGATTGTGGTTCTGCCGATAGGTGAAGCCCAGCAGGCACAATTCGCCCAGCGCATCGCGGCCATAGCCGGTCAGGATATGAAACAGATCGTGCGTGTCGCGCAGTCGTTCGTAATACCATTCGTACAGATCGTCGGGGCGCTCGGCTTTGGGCAGGAAGCGATAGGATTCGTCGCGCAGGCCGGCGGCGGTCAGACCTTCCTTCTTCATGAACTCGACGTAACGATGTCCCACCGTGCCCGGCGCACAATCGGCCCAGCGATCGTGATCGTCCAGCATTGCGGGTATGTCCGCATTTTCGCGCAGCAGCCGCTGGCCGAGATCGGACGCGACGAATTCCCGCCCCTGCCGCGCCGTCTTGTGCCCTTTCAACGCGTCGGTGATTTGGAAGACCTGTTCGGTATCCTCCTTGTTCGCGATCAGTTTGCGAAAATGGCCCCATGCCTTCAGCGGGCGAAAACCCCGCATCCGGCGGTCGGGGTGTTGCATGGGAAGGTCGGTCGTCTGTGTCATGCCCGTGGTTTGACCGTCACTGACATGCGTGTCAATAACAGGTTTAATCCGAAGCCGCCGGGGTAATATCTAGCAGCCGCAATATGTTGGTAAGATCGCCGCGCGCTATCCAGCCATCGCCCGCTGCCTTCGCCGCGGGTTTGGCGTGATATGCCATGCCATAAGTCGCCGCCTGCAACATGGGAACATCGTTCGCCCCGTCACCGGTGGCGAGGATCGCGGCACCGCCGGGCAGTTCCGCTGCGGCTTCCAGCAGAACCCGTCGCTTCGTCTGCGCCGTTACGATGTCGCCTGTTACGATGCCGGTCAGTTTGCCGCCCGACACGGCAAGCCGATTGCCGACCACCCGATCGAAGCCGAGCATCCGCGCCACGGGAACGGCGAAATGGTGGAAGCCACCGGTGACAAGAACGGTTCGGCATCCCCGGGCCCGCAAACCCGCCACCAATTCGCGCGCACCGGGCATCGGCGTGATCCGTTCGGCCAGGCACCGGTCGATAACCGTTTCGTCCAAACCGGCGAGCAGTGCGACACGTTCATGCAGGGCCGCTGCGAAATCGATTTCCCCGCGCATCGCCCGTTCGGTAATGGCGGACACTTGCGGCTTCATACCCGCGAAATCCGCAAGTTCGTCGATGCATTCCTGCCCGATCATGGTCGAATCCATGTCGGAAACAAGCAGCATCGGCGTGCGCGGCGTTCCCTCCGCGATCAGAACGTCGTCGCCTGCAAGGTGGCGTTCCACGATCGTTTTCACCGCCGCCCGGTCCGTCGTCGTGCAGTGCAATCTCGCGACGTTTCGGACGCCATCCGCGGGCGATCGACTATCGGCGCGAATGCCAATTGCGGTCAGCGCCGCCGCCACCCGCTCGATACGGGTTCGCACCGCGCGCTCGTCTGCTATCACGTTGACGGTGATCACCGATAATTCTCCCGACGAAGCCGGCATCAAACCGCCGGTGGCCCTCATCGCAGGGCCGACCGCGAGCGGCAAGAGCGGGCTTGCCGTTCGGCTGGCCCAGGAATTGGCGGAACGGGGCAAACGTGCGGTCGTCATCAATGCGGACAGCGCGCAGGTCTATCGCGATCTGCACGTCCTCAGCGCACGCCCTTCACCCCAAGAAATGGAGGGCATCGAACACCGGCTGTATGGAACCTGGGACGGCGCAATCGCATGTTCGGCGGCCGACTGGGCGCGGGCGGCGAAGCGCGAAATTGCCGCGCTGCACGGGGCCGGGGCCATACCCATCCTGTGCGGCGGCACGGGCATGTATATCCGCACCCTGCTGGACGGGATCGCGCCCATCCCCGCCATCGATCCGAACATACGTGCGGACATTCGCGCCATGCCGCAAACCGCCGCCCGCGCAGCTTTGGAACGCGACGATCCCGAAGCCGCTGCCCGGCTGGCCCCGGCAGACAATGCCCGCACCTGCCGCGCGTTGGAAGTGGTGCGATCGACCGGCAAGCCGATGGCACACTGGCACGCGAACATGGCGGGCGGGATCGGGCCGGAGATCACTCTGCACCCCTTGCGTCTGCTGCCCGATCGCGCGACGTTGTTCGCACGATGCGATCTGCGGTTCGAACGAATGCTGGAAGATGGCGCAGGCGCGGAGGTCGCGGCATTGCTTGCACGCAAACTCGATCCCGATCTGCCCGTGATGCGCGCGATCGGGGTCCGCGAGATTATCGCCTTCCTCGACGGAGCTTCGACTGAGGCGGACATGATCGCAGCGGCCCAATTGGCGACGCGGCAATATGCAAAGCGCCAATTTACATGGTTCCGCAATCAACCGCCAAAGGATTGGCCATCGAAACATTCCGATGATAACAATTTGAACGTATGCTTTGAAACATTATTCCATTCGGTAGGTTGACGTCAGTGTCAGTCCGCGTATGGACCCTTGCCGAACCGATACTGGTTCGATTGCATATCCTGAAAGGCCGAAAGTGTCGAAGTCGGAGCGCACCGGCGCATCCATCCTGATCGAAAGCCTGCTCGCTCGCGATGTCGAATTCATCTTCGGCTATCCCGGCGGCGCGGTGCTGCCGATTTACGACGAATTGTTCGATCGCAAGGAACTGCGCCATATCCTCGTCCGCCATGAAGCGGGCGCTGTGCACGCGGCGGAAGGGTATGCACGCTCCACCGGCAAGCCGGGCGTCGTGCTGGTCACATCCGGGCCCGGCGCGACCAACGCGGTGACCGGCATCGCCGACGCATTTCTCGATTCCATCCCGCTGGTGATAATCACCGGACAGGTTCCGACCGGCCTGATCGGCACGGACGCGTTTCAGGAAGCCGACATCATCGGCATCACGCGCCACTGCACGAAGCACAATTACCTCGTCAAAGACCCGGCCCGGCTGGCGCAAACCATCGAGGAGGCTTTCCGTATCGCAACCACCGGACGGCCCGGCCCCGTGCTGATCGACATCCCCAAAGACGTGCAGATCGCGCTCGCATCCTACGGCGACGATGCCGACACGGATACGTCCGCCAACACCCGCTACTCCCCGCAAACCCGTGCGCCCGATGCCGACATTGCGCGTGCCGTCGAAATGCTTGCAAACGCCGATGCGCCGATCTTGTACACCGGCGGCGGCGTCATCAATTCCGGGCCGGAAGCCACCCGCCTCCTGCGCGAATTGCAGCGGCTGACGGGCGCGCCGGTGACCTCCACCTTGATGGGTCTGGGCGCGTTTCCCGCCGACCATCCCGACTGGCTGGGCATGTTGGGCATGCACGGCACGTTGGAAGCGAACATGGCCATGAACCGTAGCGATGTGATGCTGTGCGTTGGCGCGCGGTTCGACGATCGCGTGACCGGGCGGCTCGACGCCTTCGCCCCGCATTCCGCCAAGATACACATCGATATCGACCGCGCGTCGATCAACAAGGTCGTGCCGGTCGAACTTGGCCTGGTGGGTGACTGCGCCACGGTTCTGTCCCAGATCATCGATGCCTGGAACGCGCGAATATCAGGCAAATCCCGCGACCTGACCGAATGGAAAGCGCGCATCGCCGGATGGAAGGCGCGCGAAAGCCTGGCCTTCCCCGACCATCCATCCGAACTGATGCCGCAAAAGGCGGTGCAACGCCTGTTCGAACTGACCCGTCACCGCGATCCGATCATCACGACGGAGGTTGGCCAGCATCAGATGTGGGCGGCGCAATATTACGGGTTTTTCGGCCCCAACAAATGGCTGACCAGTGGCGGCCTTGGCACGATGGGTTACGGCCTGCCTGCCGCGATCGGCGCGCAATTGGGCAATCCCGACGATCTGGTGATCGACATCGCCGGAGAGGCCAGCATCCAGATGAATATCCAGGAATTGGGCACGGCCAGCCAGTATCGCCTGCCGGTCAAGATATTCATCCTGAACAACGAATATATGGGCATGGTGCGCCAATGGCAGGAACTGACTTACGAAAGCCGCTATTCCAATTCCTATTCCGACAGCCTGCCCGATTTCGTGACGCTGGCGCAGGCTTACGGATGGAAAGGCATTCGCATTCATGGCGCGGCCGACCTCGATGACGGGATCGCCGCGATGCTGGATCACGACGGGCCGGCGATCGTCGATTGCCGGGTGTCGAAGGATGCCAATTGCTACCCCATGATCCCTAGCGGCGCGGCGCATACGGAGATGCTGCTGCATGGCGATGCTGTGGACGGCACGATGGACGACGCGGCGAAGGCATTGGTGTAGGGCGCGCGAAATGCAGATTGAACAGCTTCCGTCCCAGCGTCATGTGCTGACCGTAACCGTCGATAACGAAGCGGGCATATTGTCGCGCATATCGGGCATGTTCACCGCGCGCGGTTACAACATCGACAGCCTGACGGTGGCGGACATCAGCGAAGATCACGCGATCAGCCGGCTGACCATCGCCACCAATGGCCCCCCACCCGTGATCGAGCAGATCCGCGCGCAATTGGAACGGCTGGTTCCGGTCCACACCGTCACCGACCTGACCGAAGCCGGCCCGCATGTCGAACGCGAACTGGCGCTGGTGAAAGTGGTCGGCACGGGCGACGCGCGAGTGGAGGCGCTGCGCCTGGCCGATGTGTTTCGCGCCAGCGTCGTCGACTCCACCACCGGCAGCTTCATTTTCGAACTGACCGGATCGCCGGACAAGATCGACAGCTTTATCGCATTGATGCGGGAACTTGGTCTCGCCGAAGTCGGCCGCACCGGCGTCGCGGGAATGATGCGCGGGGTGGATGCGAATTGAAAATGTCACACACCGTGAAACTCCCCGTCATCCCGGCGAAAGCTGGGATCGGTCGAGAGAACGCGCCAACATAGAAACGATCCCAGCTTTCGCTGGGATGACGTTGCAACCTACAGGAAATCACCAATGAACGTATATTACGATGCCGACGCCGATCTGGAACTGGTCAAGGGCAAGAAGATCGCGGTCGTCGGCTATGGCAGTCAGGGTCACGCTCATGCCCAGAACCTGCGCGACAGCGGCGTCGCCGAGGTTGCGATCGCTTTGCGAGAAGGGTCGGCCACTGCGAAAAAGGCGCAGCTGCGGGCTTCACGGTCATGACCAACGCCGATGCGGCGAAATGGGCCGATTGCATCATGATGCTGGCGCCCGACGAATATCAGGCGGACATCTACAATTCCGATCTGCACGCGAATATGAAAGACGGCGCAACGCTCGCCTTCGCGCATGGATTGAACGTGCATTTCGGCTTGATCGAACCGCGCGCCGACCTCGATGTGGTCATGATCGCACCGAAGGGTCCGGGCCATACCGTCCGCAGCGAATATCAGGGCGGGCGCGGCGTACCGGCATTGATCGCGGTGCATCAGGACGGGTCCGGCAACGCCGCAGGATCGGGGGGCAACGGCCATGCCCACGCCTTCGCCATGAGCTATGCCGCCGCCCTTGGCGCGGGCCGTTCCGCTATCATCGAAACCAATTTCAAGGAGGAATGCGAAACCGACCTGTTCGGCGAGCAGGCTGTGCTGTGCGGCGGTATCTCCCATCTAATCATGGCCGGCTTCGAAACCTTGGTGGAGGCAGGCTACGCCCCCGAAATGGCGTATTTCGAATGCCTGCACGAAACCAAGCTGATCGTCGATCTGCTGTATGAAGGGGGCATCGCCAACATGCGCTATTCCATCAGCAACACGGCGGAATACGGCGATTACCACACCGGCCCGCGCATCATCACAGATGAAACGAAGGCGGAAATGAAGCGCGTGCTGGACGATATTCAGCGCGGCAAATTCGTGCAGCGTTTCATGACCGACAATCGCGTCGGCAACCCCGAAATGAAGGCCGCGCGCAAACTGCAGGACGCGCATCCGATCGAGGAAGTCGGCACGAAAATGCGCGCGATGATGCCGTGGATCGGCGAGAACAAGCTGGTGGACAAGGCGAAGAACTGACGCGCTTACCGATCGAAGCAGCCCGCCCCACCCCTTCGACAAGGGTGGAACGGGCCGTCGATCTGGCCGCGATATCGGGCGGGCCGCCCAGCTTGGGAGCGCGGGGGCGGCCCGGTCCGGTTGCGGCGCAGGGCTGAAACCTATCCGCCGAATGCCGCGTCGTCGGGAACCTTGCTCCATTCGCCGTCGGCTTTCGCGATGAAGCCGTCGATATCGGCCAGCCAGGTTTTCTGAACGTCGCGGTTGAAGTTCAGATAGAGCTTGCCATCCTCGACACGGTACAAGGTCGGATCGCCCGGCGCGAGCGAACCGCGCGACATGGCCCAGGCGCAGTGCCCGCCATATTGCGGCAGGAATGCATCGGGGTCTTCCATGAACGCATCGCGATTGGCTTCGCTGGAGAATCGATAGACCGCGCCGTCATGATCGGTGGCGAAGGCCGCAGTGCCCGGAACCGGCACGCCGTCGCCCCGGAAATAACTGACCGTGTCGTATCCGCCGACGGCGATATTCTCGCCCTCCACGCCGACGAAGACGGGTTTCGCGTCGCTGTCGACGGCGGTGGCGACGAAGGTGATCGGGGTGACGACCGCAGCGGCGGCAAGCAATAGGGTGGTGAACTTCATGGGTGGCTCCTGTCGTAGATGACATCAAGGGGTTCGCCGCTTTCCCGCGCATGGTTACAGTGGAGCGAAGTTTTTCGCGCAACATCGCCCGCGCACCCCTACCCACGCACCGACCCCAACTGGACAGCCCCCACGCCCGCGTTCATACCCGCCGCCGACCATGTTGACCGACCCATCCCGCAAATACCGCCCCTTCCCGCCGATCCACCTGCCCGATCGGCAATGGCCGGGCCGTGCGGTTGACAAAAGCGCCGCGCTGGCTCAGCACCGATCTGCGCGACGGCAACCAGTCGATCATCGATCCGATGGATGCGGTGAAGAAAAACCGGTTCTTCGACCTGCTGGTCGAAATCGGCGTGAAGGAGATCGAGGTCGGCTTCCCCAGCGCCGGCGCGACGGAGTTCGACTTCATTCAGGGCCTGGTCCGATCGGGCCGCATTCCCGCCGACGTCACGCTCCAGGTGCTGACCCAATCGCGCGAAGACCTGATCCGCACCAGTTTCGAAAGCCTGACCGGCGCGCGTGCGGCGATCGTGCACCTCTACAACGCCGTCAGCCCGGCCTGGCGCGACATCGTGTTCCGCATGTCGCAAGGCCGAAGTGCGCGACATCGCCGTGGCGGGCGCGAAAGTCATGCGGGACGAAGCGGCCAAGCGCCCCGATACGCAGTGGCATTTCCAATATTCGCCCGAAACGTTCTCCACCGCAGAACTGGATTTCAGCATCGAGGTGTGCGCCGCCGTGATGGAGGTGCTGGCCCCCACCCCCGACCATCCGATCATCCTGAATCTGCCCGCCACGGTGGAGGCGGCGACCCCCAACATCTACGCCGACCAGATCGAATATTTCTGCCGCAATCTGCCCGCACCGCGATGCAGCGATCATCAGCCTGCACACGCATAACGATCGCGGCACCGGCGTTGCGGCGGCGGAATTGGGTTTGATGGCCGGGGCGGACCGGGTCGAGGGATGCCTGTTCGGCAATGGCGAGCGGACGGGCAATTGCTGCCTCGTCACGATGGCGCTCAACCTCTACACGCAAGGGGTCGATCCCGGTCTCGATTTCGGGGACATCGACCGGGTCATCGAAACGGTCGAATATTGCAACCGGATTCCCGTTCACCAACGCCATCCCTATGGCGGCGAACTGGTCTTCACCGCCTTTTCCGGCAGCCATCAGGACGCGATCAAGAAGGGCTTCGCCGCGCAGGACGCGCGCAACGACGATCTGTGGCAGGTTCCCTACCTGCCCATCGATCCCGCCGATCTGGGCCGCGATTACGAGGCGGTGATCCGCGTCAATTCGCAAAGCGGCAAAGGCGGCTTCGCCTGGGTGCTGGAACAGGATCAGGGGCTGAAACTGCCCAAGGCCTTGCAGGCCGATTTCAGCAAGCATGTCCAGCGCGTGGCCGACCGGGAGGCGCGCGAACTGAACGCCGCCGACATCTGGGACACGTTCCGCCGCGCCTATCACGTGCAGACCGACGGCAAGCATTTCCAGCTGGTCGATTACGCCGAAAGCCGGGCGGCGGACGGCACGCGCATATTCACCGGCACGATCGCGGTGGGCGGCGTGTCGCAAACCGTCAGCGGACGCGGCAACGGCCTGATCTCCAGCGTCGTCACCACGATCGAGGAAAATTTCGGCCTGTCGCTGGAAGTGGTGGATTATTCCGAACACGCGCTGGGCACGGGCCGCGACGCGAACGCCGCCGCCTATCTCGAATGCCGCGACGCCGAAGGCGACACCGTATGGGGCGTCGGCATCGACGAGGATGTCGCCACCGCCAGCGTACGCGCAGTTCTGAGCGCGGCGAATGCAATGGCGGGGTGATCGGCAGTTTGGGCGGGCGAGCCGACATGGCTAGAAAGCTGCGAACAAGGCAGGTTAGCGAGATGAAGCATCCGGCAAAGCCGCGTTTCGTTGTCGGACGGCTGGCCACCGCAAGCTCTGAAATGAAATTGATCAAATGCAGAGCGCCGTAGCAAGCTGGAAGTGCAGCGCATCTGGGTGGCTTCAGACATTCACTGCAGTAGGCGTAGAGACGACACGACAGCGGTCGCATGGAGCGCGGTCGTGTGGAGCCCGCTGAATCGCGGCACTGGACGCACGGCAGGAAGCGTTGCCCGCAGTTGGACATTAGGGCAGCGACTGCGATGCTCGACGAGCCGCTGGTGCTGACAGGTTCCGGTCGGGGATTTGAAGTTGCCGAAGATCGAAGCGCTGCCGGGTGAAAATGCCACGGTTCAGTACGCGCAAGGCCATGATCTTCGCACTTGAATGTCCGTAGACTGAGGTTCGCAAACCGTCGGCCCGATTGTCCTACTTCAAACCGCGCTCCGCTAGACATGCCGTCATGCAACTCGCGATGCACCTGTCCCACGCTAGTCCGCATACAAACCACCCACCGCCGACCCGTTCACCCCCCTTCCCCTTTCTTCGCTCAGAACCGTGTAACATCCGGTCCATGTCTCCGGCTTCGCGCGGGATTGGGGAGAGTGTCATGACCGAATCGATCATCGAACCCGATCTGCCGATCATCGATCCGCATCACCATCTGTGGGATCTGCGCGCGATGGTGCCGATGTTCCCGCAGCCGCATCATCCCTTCATCGCCGCCATCGCGGGCGCGGCGAAATACACTTTCGACGAATTGCTGGCGGATACCCAAACGGGCCACAACATCGTCGGCACGGTGTTCATGGAATGCGGCGCGTTTTACGATTCCGCCCGGTCCGACGCGATGAAGCCCGTGGGCGAGGTCGAATATGTGAACGGCGTCGCGGCGCAAGGGGCGAGCGGGCTGTACGGCGCGATCCGGCCATGCGCCGCCATCGTCGGCCATGCCGATCTGATGCTGGGCGACGCGGTGAAGCCGGTGCTCGAAGCGTTGCAGGCAGGCGGGCAACGGCCGGTTTCGCGGCATCCGCCACTCCGCCGCATGGGACGCGGACCCGGCCACGCTCGGCCCGCCGTTCCACGCGCCGGAAGGGCTGCTGCGCGACGCGAAATTCCGCGAAGGGTTCGCGCATCTGGGGCCGATGGGGCTGACCTTCGATGCCTGGGTGCTGGAACCGCAATTGTCGGACGTGATCGACCTCGCCTGGGCGTTCCCGGACACGCCGATCGTGCTCGATCACTGCGGCACGCCCTTGGGCACGGCGTCCTATGCCGGCAAACTGCCCGAACATTACGATCGCTGGGCGCAATCGATCACCGCGTTGGCACAATGCCGCAACGTGTCGGTCAAGCTGGGCGGGCTGGCGATGGCGTTTTGCGGCATGCCCGACAAACGGCCCCGCCGCCGGGGTCGGTTCCGAACGACTGGCGGCGATGTGGAAACCCTATATCGATCATTGCATCGCCGCATTCGGCCCGCATCGCGCGATGTTCGAATCCAACTACCCGGTCGATCGCTGGGGCGCGACCTATCCCGTTTTGTGGAACGCGTTCAAACGGCTGGCATCGGGCGCGTCGGACGATGAAAAGCGCGCTCTGTTTTCCTACACCGCGGCGCGCGTTCTATGGTGTCGAATTGCTGTTGCCAGACTCGACTAGACCTTACGTAACGTCACCCTCGACAGCGCGGCAGCCGTGCATACGCTTAGGCCGGGAACGTTTTCATCAACTTGCCGGAGCAATCATGGCCCTTTCCGCCCCTTTCGACAAAATGCGCCTGCCGATCATCGGATCGCCCCTGTTCATCGTGTCCGGCCCGGAACTGGTCATCGCCCAATGCAAGGCGGGCATTATCGGCAGCTTCCCGGCATTGAACGCCCGCCCGCAGTCGCAGCTGGACGAATGGCTGCATCAGATCACGGAAGAACTGGCGAAGCATAATCGCGAAAATCCCGATCGCCCCGCCGCGCCCTATGCCGTCAACCAGATCGTGCATCGCAGCAACGACCGGCTGGAAGCGGACATGCACACTTGCGCCAAATGGCAGGTGCCGATGATGATCACCTCGCTCGGCGCGCGGGAGGAAATTTTCGAAGCGACCAAGGCCTGGGGCGGCATCGTGTTGCACGACGTCATCAACAACATGTTCGCGCACAAGGCGATCGACAAGGGCGCGACCGGGCTGATCCCGGTTGCGGCGGGGGCCGGCGGCCATGCCGGTACGCTCAGCCCGTTCGCGTTGATGAGCGAAATTCGCGAATGGTTCGATGGGCCGGTCGCGCTGTCGGGCAGCATCGCACATGGCCGGTCCGTGTTGGCGGCGCAGGCGCTGGGCGCGGACTTCGCCTATATCGGCAGCCCGTGGATCGCCACGAAAGAAGCCAATGCGGACGAAGGATACAAGAACGAGATCGTCGATTCCTCATCCGAACACATCGTCTATTCCAATCTGTTCACCGGCGTTCACGGCAATTATCTGCGCGGTTCGATCGAAAAAGCGGGCCTCAATCCCGACGATCTGCCGACCAGCGATCCCAGCAAGATGAACTTCGGCAGCGGCGGCAATTCGAAAGCCAAGGCGTGGAAGGACATCTGGGGTTCGGGTCAAGGTATCGGCACGGTGAAAGCGGTCGAAACCGTGGCGGAGAGAGTTGATCGTTTGGAAGAGGAATATCGCGATGCGAAGTCCGCTTTGCTGAAGGAACTTGCCAACTGAGCGGCGGCGCACGCGGTCAGAAAACGCCCATTGCCATTCCCTCGGCCAGCGACTGACCCAGTTCGCGGGCCTTCGTCAATTCGCCGGGTTCGACCGTTTTCTTCGCCAGAATGCTCGGCCCGTCCTGCGCGTCGGTGTTGACGATGATCGGATCGGCCACCCTCCGCAAACGCCACCCCGTGCAGATACGGTCGATCTGGCGTTCGGCCCCTGCCCCATCGGAACCGGCGGCAATGATGGTGGCATAGGGGCGCCCCTCGATCTTTCCCAATGCGGGGTAATAGGTGCGGTCGAACATCTCCTTCATCAGCCCGCTCATGCTGGCGAGGTTTTCGGGCGCGATGAACAGATATCCACTGAGCGGACAGGATCGCGTCCGCATCGACATCGGCCGCGGCGATGATCCGGGTCGCGAAGGCAGTCTGAGCGCCTTCGAACGCCGCGTTGCGCCAGCGCTTCGCTCGTGCCGGTACGGCTGTGCCATGCAATCAGGAGGTGCGGCTGCGCGGACATGATGGCGATCCAGCACGGGCGGTGCGGATAAGTCAATCGCAATGCTTTGCGGGCGGGCCGGGGATCAGATAGGGAACGCAAATGGCCACACAAGCGCGCAAATCATCCCCCGCCAGTCAGTCGGCAGCCCGGTGTTCGGCGTGACCAATTCCCTGTCGGGCAAGGCGTGGCGCTGGCGCGGCGGGAACATGGCGATGGCGGATGGCGGGGCCAGTGATGGGGCCGATGATAGGACCGATGATGGGGCCAATTTCGGGATAGCGGGGTCCGGCACGGATATCGTTACCCAATTGCTGCTGTCGCGCGGCGTGGCGGCGGACGATATCGAACGTCACCGCATGCCCGACCCTGCGCGGTTTCCTGCCCGATCCATCGCAGTTTCAGGATATGGACGCCGCCGCGCAACGGTTGGCCCAGGCGATTCTGACGCGGGAGAAGATCACCGATTTACGGCGATTACGACGTCGACGGTGCGACCAGCGCGGCGTTGATGATCCGGTTGCTGCGAATGCTCGGATCACGACGCGCATTACTACATTCCCGACCGCCTGCTGGAAGGGTACGGCCCCAGCGGCGAGGCGTTGGTGAAACTGGCGGAGGACGGCTCCAGCCTGATCGTCACGGTCGATTGCGGCGCGATGGCGTTCGAAGCGTTGCAAATGGCCCATGACAAAGGGCGTCGATGTGATCGTGGTCGATCATCACAAATGTTCCGCCGAACTGCCCCGTACCGTCGCACTGGTGAACCCGAACCGGCTGGACGAAAGCGACGAGGCCGCCGGTTCACGGCCATTTGGCGGCGGTGGGCGTCGCATTCCTGCTCGGCATCGCGTTGGTCCGCACCTTGCGCGAACGCGGCTATTTTGCCGATCGCAAGGAACCCGATCTGTTCGCGCTGCTGGATCTGGTGGCGTTGGGGACGGTGGCCGATGTCGCGGCGCTGCATGGGCTCAACCGCGCTTTCGTGGCGCAAGGGCTGAAGATCATGGGCCGTCGCGACAATATCGGGATGGGCGCGCTGATCGATGCGAGCCGGTTGAAACGTGCGCCGGTGTGCAGCGATCTCGGCTTTGCCCTCGGGCCGCGCATCAATGCCGGCGGCCGGGTCGGCGAATCGACTTTGGGCGTGCGGTTGCTGACGACGAACGATCCGGACGAAGCCCGATCCATCGCCGCGCAGTTATCCGCTCTCAACGACGATCGGCGTGCGATCGAGGCCGAAGTGCAGGAAGATGCCGAGGCGCAGCTTGCCCACCAGCACAATCGTGCGGTGAAAATCCTGTCCGGGAGGGGATGGCATCCCGGCGTGATCGGCATCGTTGCGGGCAGGATCAAGGAAAAGACTGGCGCGCCCGCACTCGTCATTGCAGTCGATGATGCGACCGGCGTGGGCAAGGGTTCGGGCCGCTCCATCGCCGGGGTCGATCTGGGCGCGGCGATCATCGCGGCGCGCGAACACGGGTTGCTGGTGGCGGGCGGTGGCCATGCGATGGCGGCGGGACTGACGGTCGAAGCAGAGCAGCTGCCGGCTTTCTCCGACTGGATGGAGGAACGGCTGCAAGGTCCGATCGCTCGCGCACAAGGCGATCAGTCGATGCTGCTCGACATCGGCATCGCGCCCGGTGGATTGACTCCCGATCTCGTCGCAACGCTGGACGGGGCGGGTCCATACGGGATGGGCTGGCCCGGCCCCCGCGTCGCCGTCGGCCCGGTCCATCTGGTGAAGGTCGATATCGTGGGCACGGATCACGTCCGGATCATCGCCAGCGGCGGCGATGGGCAATCGTTCAAGGGGATCGCGTTTCGTGCCGCCGACAGCGATATGGGTCAGGCGCTGCTGCATGCGGGAAAGGGGCGTAAGCTCTGGCTCGCCGGGCGAGTCAAGATCGACGATTGGGGCAGCCGCCCGCAGGCGGAACTTCATCTGGAAGACGCCGCGTTCGCAGACTGATCTGTCAAAAACCATGATGGCGATCGGTGCGGCAGGGCTTGACCCGTTCCACGCCCTATCATAGACGCGCGCCTTCCACCTCGTGGCCCCTTCGTCTAGCGGTTAGGACGCGGCCCTTTCACGGCTGAAACACGGGTTCGATTCCCGTAGGGGTCACCATGGTGGATGTCGCATGCACGCCCCTTGATGGGTTGCGCGCATCGAACGGCCCCTTCGTCTAGCGGTTAGGACGCGGCCCTTTCACGGCTGAAACACGGGTTCGATTCCCGTAGGGGTCACCATTCGTTCACCCCATACCAGCGCAATCTGCCGCAATGGAGTTCTGGGCAATTGCGATTTGGGGCGATAGGGCACGCGCATGTCCGACGCTGCCCCCCTTCCCATAATCGGCCTGGCATTGGTTGCGGTAGGGTGCGCCGGGTTGCTGGTCCTGGACGTCGCACCCGTCGTCGTCGGTACAGTCGCCCTGATCTGGGCATGTTCGCTGTGGATTACCTCCGCAAGTCCGCCCCCCTCGGTCGCCAGTCAGAAAGCGCCCGCATTCACCCCCGATACGATGCGCGAACTGATCGAACATTCCGCGTCGCCGCTGCTTATATGCAAGAACAATCGCGTTCAGGTCGCCAACCTGTCCGCACGGCAAGTGCTGGGCGCGCATGTCGTGGGGCAGGATGCGCGCGTTGCGTTCCGCCAGCCAGAAGCCGTCAAGCTGCTGGGCGACGATCGCAACGGCGTCGCGGTCGTTCGCGGCCTAGCTCGCCGGCGCGATATCTGGCGGGTCAGCAAACAGAAATTGGGCGGCACGATGTTCGTCATCGAACTCAGCAATCGCACGGCGGAAGCGGACATAACCCGCGCCCATACCGATTTCGTCGCCAATGCCAGCCACGAATTGCGAACGCCGCTATCCAGCATCATCGGCTATGTCGAAACCATGCTGGAAGATGATGCAGGGTTGGACGAGGCAACCCGGCATCGGTTCCTCAACACCGTGTCGAAGGAAGCGCGGCGATTGCAAAACCTCGTCAACGACCTGATGTCTTTGTCCCGCGTCGAGGCGGAGAAGCACGACAACCCCGAAATCACGATCGAGTTTCCCGCATTGATCGAACGCGCCGCCCGCGATGCTGCGGGGGCGGAACGGCTGCACCGCTTGCATTTCGGTGATCTAGCGGCGGCACGACTGTTGGGCGATCCACAACAATTGGAACAGTTGGTGCGAAATCTTGTCGATAACGCCCTGAAATACGGCGATGCGGCGCGCGAGATATTGATCGGACTGTCCGTAACGCAAGACAATTTCGCAGAGCTGACCGTACGCGATCACGGCGACGGTATCGCGGCGGAACATCTGCCGCATCTTACCCGGCGCTTCTATCGCACCGATCCGGGTCGCAGCCGGGCTTCGGGCGGAACCGGGCTGGGTCTTGCCATCGTGAAGCACATTGTGGAACGGCATCGCGGACGATTGAATATCGAGAGTGTGCGCGCAGAAGGCACGACGGTCACCGTCAGCCTGCCAAGCATCGCGCCGGTGGGTGCGGATTCCGAAAGCGATCCTGACAGGCATGACAATGCGGGACAGCTGGCGGCAGAGTCTTGACGCTGTAACATAGTCCCGACAAGGGACCGACATGCGCTTTGCGATGATGTGGTGATCGTACCGCATCGGCTTTTTCGGCGGCGGGGATCGACAATGTCTTGCGAGATACGCAGCCCCGGCTCGCAGCCGGTCTGAAACGAACCCATGCCGCCATTTACCCTTTTCCTGCTCGCATTGGGCCTGGGCCTTGCCGGTTGGCTGGCGGCGCGCGCCCGCGCGTGGAGCTTCCAGCGCCGCGATCCCGCCACGCGGCTGGGTTCGCGCCCGAACTATCATGGTTGGTACGTAGCGTTGTGGATCGTCATTCCGGTGCTGGCGTTCCTGGCGGTGTGGAGCTTGGTGGAACCCCAACTGATCCTGCGGTCGGTGCTTGCCAGTCCTGCCGCCGCACAACTGCCCTCTTTCGGGTTCGAACGCAGCACCATTCTGGCCGAGGCGCAAAGCGTGGCGAGCGGCGGCAGCACGGCGGTCTTCAACCCGGACGCACGCCCGCTGATCGAACCTTTCCGCGATGCGATCGGCACCTATGATCTGATCGGGGCGGCGCTGACGCTGTCCATCGCCTTTATCGGCGGGGCGTTTGCATTCCTGCGGCTTAAAGCCCGATTTTACCGCCCGAACGCGAGTCGAACGCACGGTGATGACGATCCTGCTGCTCGCGTCCTCCGTTGCGATCCTGACCACCATCGGCATCGTCGCCAGTCTGCTGTTCGAAACGATCCGGTTCTTCGGCATGGTCAACCCGATCGATTTTCTGTTCGGCACGCAATGGGGGCCGGACCCGATGAGCAACCCGGAAAATCCCGATGGCAGCCGTTACGGCGCGGTTCCCCTGTTCTGGGGCACGATCGTCATCGGCGCGATCATCGCGATGATCGTGGCCATCCCCCTGGGCCTGATGAGCGCGATCTACCTCACCCAATATGCCGATCCACGCTGGCGATCCTGGCTTAAACCGGCGCTGGAGATACTGGCGGGGGTTCCCACCGTCGTTTACGGCTACTTCGCCGCGCTGACTGTCGCCCCTGCAATCCGCGATCTTGCCTTCGCCATCGGCATAACCAGCGCTTCGAGCGAGAGCGCGCTTGCTGCCGGCCTGGTCATGGGGGTGATGATCATCCCATTCGTGTCCAGCATGGCCGATGACTCGATCGCCGCTGTGCCCCAGGCCATGCGCGACGGCAGCCTGGCGATGGGGGCTACCAAGTCCGAAACCATCAAGCGCGTGCTCATCCCCGCCGCCCTGCCCGGCATCGTCGCGGGCGTCATGCTGGCAGTCAGCCGCGCGATCGGGGAAACCATGATCGTTGTGATGGCAGCCGGGGCCGCCGCGAATTTGACTGCCAACCCGCTGGAGGCGATGACGACGGTCACCTTCCAGATCGTCGCCATGCTGACCGGTGAGGGCAGTTTCGATCATCCCGCCACACTCAGCGCATTCGCATTGGGCTTCGTATTGTTCGTGGTGACCCTGTCCCTCAATTTCATCGCCTTGCGCGTCGTCAAAAGGTTCCGCGAAGCCTATGAATGATGCAGCCCCGCCCCCTGCGGCACCGACCCGCACACCGGCATTCGAAAAACGCCTGGCCAAACGATACGCGGCGGAACGGCGTTTCAAACTGCTCGGCCTGGGCGCCGTGGTCTTCTCCGTCGTCGTGCTGGCGTTGTTGCTCGCGAATATGACGATCAACGGTATCGGCGGGTTTCAGCGCGCGGAGTTGGTCGTTCCAATCGATTTCACGGAAGCGGGTATCAGCGGCAATGCGGACACGCTGGCGATGCCAAACGCTGCCGCATCGCTTGAAGCGCAAGGGTTGGCGGACGTCGTTAACTTCTATGCCGAACGCTCTTTGGGTACAGATGGCGCGGCTGGCCTGAACGAAGACGCTTGGCGCGAAGTGGCCGATGCAATCGTTGCGGACCCCGCCCTGCTTCGCCAGGAAGCCACATTCTATCTGCCCGCCGACGCAAATCTGGCGGCGGGACTTGGCGGCGAAGGTCCTCAAGACGCGCGCGCCTTGGCCAGCAATCTGTCCGATCGGGGGTTGTTGCAAAAGAACTTCGACAGCGGCTTCCTCGCCCGCGCGGACGCGACCGACCCGCAGCAGGTCGGCATTTGGGGCGCGTTGAAAGGGTCGATGCTGACCATGCTGGTGACGTTGGTGCTCGCCTTCCCCATCGGGGTGCTAGCCGCGCTCTATCTCGAAGAATATGCCCCGAAGAACCGCTGGACCGACGTGATCGAAGTTTCGATCAACAACCTTGCCGCCGTGCCGTCCATCATTTTCGGCCTGTTGGGACTGGCGGTGTTCCTGTGGATATTCCCCAACTTGCGGTCCGCGCCGCTGATAGGCGGTATGACGCTGGCGTTGATGACGATGCCGGTGATCGTCATATCGGGCCGCAACGCGATCAAGGCGGTTCCCCCCTCCATCCGCGACGGCGCGTTGGCCGTGGGCGCATCGCCCATCCAGGTCGTGTTTCATCATGTCCTGCCGCTGGCCCTGCCCGGAATATTGACCGGAACCATCATCGGCATGGCGCGCGCTCTGGGCGAAACGGCCCCGTTGCTGATGATCGGAATGCGGGCATTCGTCGCAACGCCGCCCGATGGCTTTACGTCGCCAGCGACCGTGCTTCCGGTGCAGATATTCCTATGGTCGGACGAGATCGACCGCGGTTTCGTGGAACGCACATCCGCCGCGATTATCGTGCTATTGCTGTTCCTTCTGGTGATGAATGGCCTCGCCATCTACCTACGCAACAAGTTTGAGAAAAAGTGGTGACCCTATACCATCCCGACCTCGACCGGACCGATTCCAAGATGCACGCGCGCGGTGTGTCGGTCTATTACGCGGACAAAAAAGCGATCGACGATGTTTCGATCGATATTCCATCCCAATACGTAACGGCCTTCATCGGCCCGTCCGGTTGCGGCAAATCGACTTTCCTGCGTGCGCTCAACCGAATGAACGACACCATCCCTTCCGCCCGGGTCGAGGGGGAGATTACGCTGGACGGGCAGGATATCTACACGTCGGGCATGGATGTGGTGCAGTTGCGGGCGCGGGTCGGCATGGTGTTCCAAAAACCCAATCCCTTCCCCAAATCCATTTACGACAACATCGCCTACGGTCCGAAAATTCACGGTCTTGCCGAAAGCAAGGACGAGTTGGACGCTGTGGTTGAAAAATCGCTTAGACGCGCCGGTTTGTGGAACGAAGTGAAGGACCGTCTGACCGATAGCGGCACCGCCCTGTCCGGTGGGCAGCAGCAACGCCTGTGCATCGCGCGCGCCATCGCGGTCGATCCCGAAGTCATTTTGATGGACGAACCATGCAGCGCGCTCGACCCGATCGCGACTGCAAAGATCGAAGAATTGATCGCCGACCTCAACGGCAAATTCGCAATCGTCATCGTGACGCATTCGATGCAGCAGGCCGCCCGCGTGTCGCAACGCACCGCGTTCTTCCATCTTGGCAAGATGGTCGAATACGGAAAGACGTCGGACATCTTCACCAATCCCCTGGAAACCAGGACCAAGGATTACATTACCGGCCGTTATGGATAGGATGACACGATGATGGCGGAACACACGGTCAAATCCTTCGACGAGGACATCACGCGCCTGCGTGGTCTGATCGCCGAAATGGGCGGCCTGGCCGAAGCGATGATCCAGGACGCGATGCAGGCCCTGATCGAAAACGACGAAGTGCTGGGCGCGAAAGTGGTCAAGCGCGACAAGAAGATCGACGCATTGGAATCCCAGGTCGATGAACTGGCCGTGCGGATCATCGCCCTGCGCGCGCCCCTGGCAGACGATTTGCGCGAAGTGATCGCCGCGTTGAAAATCGCCGGAGTGGTCGAGCGGATCGGCGATTATTCCAAGAACATCGCCAAGCGAGTCAAACGGATCGACGGGCACGAAACCTTCGAACCGCTGACCCTGTTGCCGACAATGGGCGATCTCGCGGCGGAAATGGTGCATGACGTGTTGACCGCCTATGCCGCCCGCGACGCCGGGCTGGCGCGGCAGGTCATCGCCGCCGATCGCAAGGTCGATGCGTTCTACAACAGTATCTTCCGCAATCTTGTCAGCCACATGGTCGAAAACCCCGCCACCATCAGCAGCGCGGCGCAATTGCTGTTCGTCGCGCGCAACATCGAACGGATCGGCGACCATGCGACCAATGTTGCCGAAATGGTCCATTACGCCGCCACCGGGGTCTATCCCCCCGATGACGACGGATCGCCCGACCAGTAATCCGATTCTTTTAAGAGGACCGCACGATGCCCCCCGTCAAGCTGATCCTGTTGGAAGACGATCCCTCCCTGTCGGAATTGCTGGAGTTCCGGTTCACCCAGGAAGGTTATGCCGTACGCGTCACGCCTGACGGGGACGAGGCGCTGCTTATGGCGAAGGAAGATACGCCCGATCTGATGGTGCTGGACTGGATGGTCGAGGGGACCAGCGGGATCGAGGTCTGCCGCCGTTTGCGCCGCGACACCGCCACCGCTCACGTCCCCATCATCATGCTGACGGCGCGAGAGGCGGAGGATGATCGGATTAGGGGGCTGGACACCGGGGCGGACGATTACGTCACCAAACCGTTTTCGCCGCGCGAACTGGTGGCGCGTGTGGCTGCGGTCATGCGGCGCGTGCGGCCTGTCTTGGCAGGCGAGGCGATCGTCGTCGGCGACATTCGTCTCGACCCCGTCACGCACCGTGTCACACGTGGTGGCGAGCCGTTGCGGATCGGCCCGACCGAATATCGCCTGCTGGAATTCTTTATGCAAAGCCCCGGACGTGTCTTCAGTCGCAATCAATTGCTCGACGGGGTGTGGGGCACAGGCAGCGACATCGAATTGCGGACGGTCGATGTGCATATTCGCCGCTTGCGCAAAGGCGGTCGAGCGTCCGGGATCCGCCGACCCCATCCGCACCGTGCGGTCCGCAGGCTATTCCTTCGAAGTAGTCTGATTTCAACCTATCGGCAGGCGCTGCCGAAACCGCGGCTGGCTTGATCGAGATGGAAGTGATCGCGATGGGCGGCGTTGTATTCCGGCGACAGAGTGGTGGCGAAATGATCGCACGCCCCGTCGCGAACACGCGTCAGGAACGCGCCCTCCTCCGCCCCATTGTCCCAATCGCGCAGGACCGAAATCGTTCGCCCGTCCGCCAATTCGAACCCGGCAATATCGATCGCATTGCCAGTTGCATGTTCGCTCCAGCCACCTGAAGTCGCGGCCGTAGAGACGGCGACAATTATAGACGCCGATCTGGCGGATGCCCGTCACTTCCTGATCGAACAAGTCGCGTGCGGCCGGGTTCACGCTTTGGTCCAGCCAGCGATACAGCCCGACGTTCAGGGGACAGGTGGCGGCAGGTCGGCGCGGGGAAAGCGGGTAATCCGTCAACACCGTGCGATCCGGCCTGGCACACGCGGCGTTCCCTCCGCTCGCAGGTTCCAGCGCATCGAACGCGATATCGCTGCGTTCCAAAGCTTCCCGGCACAACCCGACATCGTTTCGCAAAGCCGCAAGCTTCATGGGCGATGCCCATCCGGCTGGCTGCCGCAAGTCGAGCGGAGCCCACGGGTTCGACTGCGGATTGGCATCCAGCCATGCGCGGCCCGACAGTATAATTGCCGCCATTATCATGATTGCCAAAACTCTACGGTCGAAGCGGAACAGCCCCACCTTCCGAGATATAAGCTGCTGCCGACTCTAAAACAAAAATTACCGCTACGTTGAACTGCGGCCCGTCGTATCATTCGGTAAAATTGGCGCAACTGCTTACTGTTGCCGGTGGCGTGCGCTGATAGATCCGGTCGAGATCTCGCGTCCCCCGAACTCCAAAGGCGGACTCTGATGTGATGGCATTGTCGGCAAAACCGAACGTGACGAAGCCATTGCCTATCAAGGGCTGGTAGTCATATGAAATTTCGACATACATTACCGCACTGCCGGTTTCAGCAGTCAGTTCGCGACCGGCCTTGCCCATACCGGGAAAGCCCGTTCCCCTTTGCCCGGTTCCGGCTGGGCCGTATTTCGATACGGTGTTCTTCAAACCCCTGCATCTTTGCCAATGTATCCATTGACCATCGTCGGAGTTCCGCTCGAGGCTACTCACAATCACGCGTCCATGCTCGAACAGGTTTATCTGATTGCCTGCCTGAATGTTCACCCCAACCAGCAGATCGTTGATATCGCTTTCATAAATACGTTGCGACGATAACGGGTCACGTTCGCCCATACGCGAGGCATTGTCTGACAAATGAACCGCTGCCTGAGCAATTCGCATATGAGTAAGCGCCAGGTTCGTCAGTTCGATTCCGCTCATTCCCAAAAACAACATAAACGGCGCGACGAAAGCGAATTCCGTCAATGCTATACCGGATGTTTCCTCTTTCAGCTTGCGGAATGTTCCACCAAAACGCCTGAGTTGTTTGCGAAAAGGCATCCTCAAGATAGTCATGTGCAGTTTCCAACGACCGGCCTGCGAGTACCCTGTTCTGTGAAGGGCTGGTTTCGCAGCACCGTACTTGCGCTCATATTGATTTGATCGGGCAACCCGATAAATCCGCTTAATGGCAGCAGGCGGTCATAGTTGACGTTGACGGTGTATAGCACGGCATCCCTTGCGCCGCCTGTTCCCGACCTGCCGCGATCAGTGTCGTAGATTCCGTTGTTGTTGACATCGTCGAAAGGTTCATTGTTGTTGCAGATGCCGTCACCGTCCGTATCGGTAAAGTTCTCCGGCTGGTTCACATCCTCGAAGTTCTGATAGTTCGTACGTTTAAAATTCACGGCCGCTTTCGGCGAGATCATACGAATGCGCTCGGTTACTTCGGCATCGAGCACCTGTGGATTGGATAAACCTCTTTCCAACGCACTGTCGCGGGCGGCATTTTGCAATGCCCCTTGCATCGCTGACGTTGTGTAGATTTGATGGCTTACATCGAACAATCCCAACAGCATCACGATGAAGACCGGCGCGACCAAGCCGAATTCGACTGCTGCGATACCGCGAACGTCGCGACGAAGCGAAGCAAGGCAATCGAGGCGAATTTTAATGCTCAATCGATCAACCTTAGTTCTGCGATCGAACTGGCAATCCGCCGGAATGCATCGGAAAGTTGGCGCGAATTGTCCGCTGTGAACGCTCGCGCCGTCCCGGATGCACAGCCGCGAGTGTGAGTGTTTAACGGCAATTCGAAACTGACTGTCCAGTTCGTGATGTTCTTGTTCTTGATGCTGTCGCATATTGCGTCAAGCCGGGCATTGTTGATTGGAATGGTTTCGTTCTCGGTCCAGCTGCCGCGACCTTTGAAGCCCATCAGACGGCCGTCCATGTCATAATTGCCATAGGCGGTCGTAGATGCCGGGTTGGCCCCCATCTCACCGTCAGTCATAAATATGATATGACGCGCAATTGCCTCACCGTTGGGCGCATCTGTGTTATCAGCTGCAAATATACCTTCAGGCGAAATAATCCGTGCGGCCCATAGCATGCCGATATCGTGCATCGTGCCGCCGCCCGACCGTAAGCCATTAATATAGCTTTCAAAGTCGCGATTTCTCGCGCCACCTTCCAGCTTGTATTCGGTCAGCCGCCGCGTTTCGGCAGGACAATTAAAATTACGAGTAGACTTGTTGTCGGTCGTACGAAGTTCGTTACGTCCGCCACGATCGTAGGTAATTTGTGGCCACATCGGCTTCCATTGCGTGTCATCGTCGAACGGATTTGGAACGAGATCAATATTCAGATCCAGTGCCTCTGCGGGAATCGGATCGAAGTTACGGGCCGATACCGTTTTACGCTCTTCGATACATCCATTCCATCGGCTGGAAACATTCGCCCCCCTTGTGCCTGTGGGGGTGTTCACCGATGTAAAGGTCTTGAATACGTCCGTATCGAAACGTTTTTCACGATAGATGTATTGTTTGAAACGCGTTTCATAAGTTGGAGGAACCGCTGCAACTTTTCGATACCGTCGCACATCTGCAATGCATGCACCGCGGTATTTGCTATCGCCGTTGGAAAAGGCATTTCCATAGTAGTCATCGTTAAAGATAACCCACCGTTCGGAACCAACTGTGTATTCGCCGTCATACGCATTGCAGCGTGAACTGTCCGATGAATCGTTGGTTTTCCAGCGATAATCGTTGACAACGTTCGAAGATAGGTTGGAAGTCTCACGGGTGAGAGCTTCTCGTCGATCGGAGACCAATTCTTCTGTTTCGGGACTGCCTGGATCGGTCTGAACTTGCTCCGTTTCTATATCTCGCGATTGATAGAGAAAGGAATCGGCAATGAAGCCGGGGTTTTCGGCCATCAACATGGCACCGGGATTTACGGCCCCGTTGTAAGGCACGATGCCGATCCGAATACGCGCGCCGGCCGGGGCCACGCCCATCATTTCATCATAGAACGAGAAAACTGCCGCCCGCAAAGCGTTCATGCGGCTGTTGTTCATGGAGCCGGACATATCCAGAACCAGAACCACATCGATGTTCGGCAGGTTCAATTCAGCCGTGCATTCGACGGAGACGGGGATCTGCTCGAACCCGAAAATCTTCATGATGGTGCTCGGCACCACCACCGACGCATCGCCGCGCATGCGGGTTTGATCGACTGCGGTCAGGGTATAAGTCTGATTGGAAGTTCCGTACATTCCATCAGTGAAATTGGTTTCGAAAAAGCGGTCTGCCGTCTGCCGTATCTCGTTGGGCACATTGCCGTTCGTGATTACGTCACCGGCAAGTTTCTTGCGCGCGGCCAAAGTCGCGGAATCGCATGCCTGTTGCAGCCGCGATTGCGCCAGATATGTGCGGCTCATATCAACGCCGCCACCGACCACGCCCAGCAACGGAATCACCGACGCGGCGGCCATAGCCAATGTGTTGGCGGTCTGGTCCTTGACCAAACGAGTGATCAATCCCGGGCCATTTTGGCTTTCTCGCTTAATCATCACTGCCCCTTACCCAACCGGGATCGGTTAGATTTCGATGTGATGTAACGCGAAAGGGTTAAGGGAATTTAAATCGGGTAGCGGCGCCGAAACTCAATCCGTGCGGCCCGTCCACACCATGATATGATCGTAAAACAAGGTGTTGGGTGATCGAACTTTTATTCGTGCGTCAGAAACGCTGCCAACGCCTGGACTTTTTTCTGCCGCCATTGCGGTGCGGGGGCGACTAGCCAGTAGGCGCGGCGGCCGTCCTCCGGCCCGTCGATGATCGTCAGCTGTCCGGCATCGACCGCTTCCTCCACCAGAAGATACGGCAGCGCCGCCTTGCCCATGCCGGCGATGGCGGAACTGAGCGCCTGCCCGGCATTGCCAGCATTCACCTTCGGCTCGATCCCGTCGGGCAATGACGGAACCGGGCCAGGCGATCCAGCTATCGGGCGCACCTGCGGCTTGCACGATGACCCGCTTGGCCGGCGCCAGTTCCACACCGCGCAGATCGCCCGGCCCATCGGCGAGGCGAACGGCGACGTCGAGATTGGCTTCCGTAAAATCCGCATTCTCATCTGCGACCAGTTGAAACCGCATATCGGGCCGGGTGCGCTGGAATGCAGCCAGCCTTTGCGCCAGCCATTGGGCGAAGAATTCGCGCGGGGCGGCAATGGTGTATCTGTCCATCGCCTGCCCTGCCTGCATGGCCTGCACGCTTTCCTCGAAACTCAAAAAGCCGTCGCGTAAGGGATCGAGGCCCGCCGCGCCCTCATCCGTCAATTCCAGCCCCTTGCTGGTGCGGCGAAACAGCACCGTCCCCAGATGATCTTCCAGCGCGCGGATCTGCTGGCCGACGGCGGCGGGGGTAACCGCCAATTCGTCGGCGGCGCGAGTAAAGCTAAGATGCCGGGCGGCGGCATCGAACACGCGCAGGGCGTTGAGCGGAAGATGCGTGCGCTTCATGGCAAATCGACCTTCAGCGGGCCGTGGCGGGGGCGGCCAGCGGGAAATGCGGAATGGCGATTTCCAGCGGCGCGCCGTCTTCGCGGTGGAATGTGTAATATCCCTCCATCGCGCCGTGAGGGGTGTTGAGCGGACAGCCCGATACGTAATCGTGGCTGGCACCCGGGCGCAACACCGGCTGTTCGCCAACCACCCCGTCCCCGTCCACCAGATTGACCATGCCGCGTGCATCGGTGATGCGCCAATGGCGGCTGATCAATTGAACCTGTTCGCTCGGAGCCGTTTTCGATCCTGATGTGATACGTCCAGAACCAACGCATGGCGTCGGGGTGGGACTGTTCCGGCATGAAAGACGCCGCGACGCGAACGGCGATGTCATGGGTGATCGCAGTGTGCTGAAACAGTTCTTTCATAGCGGTCCACGATATATCAACAGTGCGGCGGCTTCAATCCGGGTTTCAGTGCGGCGCAAGCCCGACTTCCAGTCCCGTGCGATCTTCCAATGCGAAGCGATCGACCAGATCGGCGCTGGCCCGATTGATCCCCACGACGCGTACATGGCGGCCATTGCGGCGCATGCGTTCCACCACCTTGTCCAGCGCACCGATGGCGGAAATATCCCAGAAATGCGCCCCGCTGACATCGATGACGACATGATCGGCGGCATCGGCATGGGCGCTTTCCGGGCCGAGTTCGCGCAAGAACCGATCGACGCTGGCGAAAAACACCTGCCCCGTTACGCGATACACCGCGCTGTGCGGGCGGCGGATACGCTCGATCTCGAACAGGGTCCGCACTTTGTTGGCGAAGAATATGCCCGACAACAAGACGCCGACCAGCACACCCAACGCCAGATCGTGGGTCGCGACCACCACTGCCACGGTCGCCAACATGACGATCGAGGATGACGAGGGATGCCGGCGTAGGTTGGCGATCGAATTCCAGCTGAACGTTGCGATGCTGACCATAATCATCACTGCAACCAGCGCGGCCATCGGCACTCTTCCCACCCACGGTCCCAACACGACCAGCAGAAACAACAGGAACGCACCGGCAGTGAAGCTCGACAAGCGCCCGCGCCCGCCGCTCGCCACGTTGATGACCGACTGCCCGATCATCGCGCAGCCCCCCATGCCGCCGAACATGGCTGCAACGATGTTCGCAATGCCCTGCCCGCCGCTTTCGCGTCGCTTGTCGCTATCCGTATGCGTCAGATCGTCCACGATCTGCGCGGTCAGCAGGCTTTCTAGCAAACCGACCGCTGCCATCGTTAGCGAATAGGGCGCGATGATCCGCAGCGTTTCCCATGTCAGCGGAACGTTCGGAAGAGCGAATGCGGGCAGGCCGTCGGGCAGCTCACCTTCCTGCCCCACAGTGTTCACCGGCAGGTTCCAGTAGATCGCGATGGCCGACAGGATAACGATCGCCACCAAAGGCGACGGCACGGATTTCGTGATGCGCGGCAACAGATAGATAATGGCGAGACCGCCCGCCACCATAGCGTATGTCTCGCCAGCCCACCCCGACCAGTTGCGGGACTTGCGCCATGAAGATCAAGATGGCGAGCGCGTTGACGAAGCCGGTGATGACCGATCGCGAGACGAACTGCATCAGCAGGTCGAGCCGGAGCAGTGCGGCGATACCCTGGAACACGCCCATCAGAATGGTGGCAGCGAACAGGTAATCGACGCCGTATTCGCGCACCAGCGGCACCACCACCACGGCAACTGCAGCAGTCGCGGCAGAGATCATTCCGGGCCGCCCCCCGGTAAACGATATGATGATGGCGATCGCGACGGATGCGTAAAGGCCGACGCTGGGATCGACGCCCGCGATCAGAGAAAACCCGATCGCTTCGGGTATTAACGCAAGTGCCACCACCATACCGGCCAGCACGTCGCCGCGAATATTGCCGAACCATTCGGACTTCATACGCTGCATTCGCGTCGGCGGGTTCGCTTCCCCCACGAATGTTGGTGTCGCGGGGGATGTGGACATGGTGCGATCCTGACGTTCTACCGGATCGGATCAGAACGCCCATCCATCGGTCCGCCGCATAACGAAGCATGCTGCACCGCACAAGCGTTGCCAGCTTTGCCCGATATCAGCCCGGCGGATTGTTCTTTAACAAAAACGCTTCCAAAGCGTCGTACCAGCGTCTTTTCGTTTTCCGGTTTGGAGAACGAGTGACCTTCGTCGTCGATGGCCAGCGTTTCCAACGGCACCGGGGCCATCACGGCTGGCCTTCTCCATCTTTTTGAACTGGCTGAACGGAACGCGGTCGTCGTCCTTGCCATGCGCGAGCAGGACCGGCCGGGTCAATGTTTCGGCAAGACGATAGGGGGATACGCTGTCGAGATCGAACCCGTCCGTATCGCCTTCGATCCGCGCGCGCCAGTTCTTGCTGCCCTTGCGCGAGAAGAAGCTGCGGTCGTATTTCAGCTGACTGTCGCAATCGGTCACGCCGGCCCAGCTTGCCGCGCAGCGATAGATTTCGGGATTGCGTATCACGCCCCACAGTGCGGCATAGCCGCCGTAACTGCCACCGACGATGCAGACGCGGCCTTTCATCCGCGATCCCTTCCTGTCACCGCCCAGGCTACGGCGTCGTCCAGATCGTCCTGCATCTTGCGTCCGATCTGTCCCGTGCCCAGTTTGTCGAACGCGTTGCCATATCCGCCGGACCCACGATAATTGGGTTGCAGTACGGCATAGCCCCGATTGGCGAGCAGCTGCACCTCGTCGTTGTAATCCACTATCGCGTACTGCCGTACGGCCCACCATGCGGCATGACGATAAAGGGCAAATCTTTCGCCGCGATCCCGCGCGGCACGGTCAAATAAGCGCGGATCTTCGTACCGTCGCGGGCAGTGTAGCTTACCGGCTTCGGCATTCGCGAGTTCCGATAATCGAGATTCGGCCGCATGTCCGAAAACAGTTCCAGCGTGGCGGCATCGGGTGAAGACGTACAAGTGCGCCGGGGTCGGACGCGCTGCCGCCCACACCAGCATCCGCTTCGTTCTTCGCGCGAGCGTGAGACGATAACGACATCTCGGCTCCGTGCATCGCGCCCTGACAATTGTCTTCTGATCCGCCGCGATCGCGTCGTCGAACCAGACCGTCCGTTCCCGTCATCGGTGTAGATCGCGGCGAGCGGTTGGCCTTCCTTGTCGAGCAGCGCGAGCATCGATGTCCCATTCGGCGTTGGTATAAACCGTTTCGACGACCGATCCGGTGGCATAATCGAACCGTTGCGAAGCGCGACCCGGCCATTGTCATCTTCACTCAGTACATATCCTTCGTCGCTGCCGCCGATGATCTGCTGAATGTCCCAGACGCTGTCTTTCGTTTCGCCCTCTTTCATCTTGGCGACCAGCTTCAGATCGCCGCCCTCGCCCTGGCGGTAATAGACACGCAGGCGACCTTGCACCAGCCGGTGCCGATCCGGACCACGCCGTCATCGTCGGCATACCAGTTCCATACGCCTTCTCGTTCGGGCCTTCCACGCGGCGTGGGCGTTCCTCGCCGTCGAGATCGAACCGCATGACGATGGATATTCGCGAGTGCTGCGCTGCATTCCGACATCAGCAACGAACGATCCGTCCTGCGCCACATGAATCACGTCGTCCCCGATTGACGATCGGCTCCTTCAAACCGATGAACTTTCTCGTGCCCTGATCCAGATCGACCAGATACGGTCGGGTATAGCGCACGTCGTCGCCGTAGAATTCGCCCGCTTGAGACACCGAGATCAGCATTCGCTGATGTTCGGTCCATCGGAACCAGTCGAGACCCAGTTTCTCAGCCAACCGGGAAACTTGCCGATCGGCTGACGGGTGCTTGCGTCGTAAATTACCAGATTGATGACGCCGTCGATCGTGGATTTCAGCGCAATACGCTGCCCGTTCGGGGAAAGTGTCGCGTTGTTCATAAGACTTGCGCCCGGCGAACGCCGCAGTCGGGATTATCGCAGGTCGCTGTTCACCGTTCGCATTTGCGACGGCAGTCGCATCCGTCTGCGCCCGCGTAAATCCGACTGCGGACGTGCGAACATGCAACGCCGCCCGACAAACGTCAGATATTTCCGCATGATAGCCCCCCTAAGAAATAGGACGTTCATCGTTTAATTTCGTCGCCGACGCGGCGCAACCGAAATATTTGACCGACCGGCCCTACAATACCGAAGTTTCACAGCCCCACGTACAGCGCGCGGTCCATATCTTCTACGATATCGTCGATATCTTCCAGCCCCACATTGATCCGCAGCATCCCTTCCGATGACGCCCATTGCGTCGCGCGCGTCTTCGCCCATTGCAGCATGGGTGGTGCTGGCGGGGTGGCACATCAGACTGCGCGTATCGCCGATATTGTTGGAGATATCGATCAGCTGCAACGCATCGAGAATCGCGTGCGCCTGCGCCGCGATCATCGAACGAGAAGCTGAAGATCGGACCGCACGCATCCATCTGCCGCATGGCGAGGTCGTGGCGCGGATGGCTGGGCAGACCGGGATGCAGCATGGTCGGCACGCGGCTTTCCATGAACTGACCCAACCGCAGTGCATTTTCGCTTTGCCGGTGCGCGCGCAACGATAAGGTTTCCAGCCCCTTCATCACCACCCAGGCGTTGAATGGCGCGATCGTAGGTCCGGTATTGCGCTGGAACGGCATCAGCGTTTCGTCGATGAACTCCTGCGACCCGCAGATCGCGCCCGCCAGCACGCGGCCTTGTCCGTCCATCAGTTTCGTCGCGCTGTAGGCGATAACATCCGCGCCGAATTCCATCGGCCGCTGCAGCGCGCTGGTGGCGAACGCGTTATCGACCACCGTGACGATGCCGTGCGCCTTCGCCACATCGCAAACATGTTTCAGATCGACGATATCCAGCGTCGGATTGGCCGGTGTTTCGAAGAAGAAAACCTTGGTGTTGGGCTTGATCGCAGCTTCCCACGCATCGTCGTCGGCGCTGTCCACCACGGTCGTTTCGATGCCGAAACGGGGCAACAAATGGTCAACCAGCCAGCGGCACGATCCGAACGCCGCACGCGCGGCAACGCAGTGATCGCCAGCCGACAATTGGCACAGCAGTGCCGCCGTCATCGCTGCCATGCCGCTCGCTTGCGCACGGCATGCCTGCGCCCCCTCCATCAAGGCGATACGTTCTTCCAGCATCGCGACAGTCGGGTTCTGCAGGCGTGAATACGTCATCCCATCCGCTTCGCCTGCAAACCGCGCCGCCACGGTCGCTGCATCGTCGTATGTATAGCCGGACGTCAGGAACAATGCCTCGCTGGTTTCGCCATGTTCGCTGCGCCAGGTTCCGCCGCGGACGGCCTGCGTCGCGGGTCGCCAGTTCTGCGTGATCGAACGGTCTGTTCCGGTGGTTTTCTTCATATCGGCAGGCTTAGGTGTCGGCGAATGGGTGGGCAAGTGTTAGGGGGTCATGCAATCGAAGCAGGAGCCGCGAGATGACCACGTTCGAGATATTGTTCTTTGCCGGGGCCGCGGCGGGGTTGTTCGCATGGATGGGGATCGTTTCGGGCAAGGGCCGGGGTTCGTGGTTGCTGACTGCGCTGCTGGGCGCGTTCTTTGCCGGCTTTTCCGCCATCGCCATTTGGGACGGCGGGCCGCTTGGTTTCGTCGCGAACCATTCCGTCGATCTGTGGGGAACCCAGGTCTGGTACGATCTGATTATCTGCGTGGGGGTGGCTTTCTTCCTGATTATACCGCGCGCAAAAGCGGCGGGCATGAACGTGCTGCCATGGTCGGTGGCGGTTTTCACGACCGCATCCATCGCGTTGTTGCCGATGCTGGCGCGGGTTTTATACCTCGAACATCTCGGCCGTGCCGACGCCGTTTGATCGGCGTTAGGCGGTTTCGCATCGTGAAAGACATGCGCGCTGATCCGACTAATCCTGCTGACCCGGTCTGGTGGCTGGCGGCGATCACCGCATCGTTCACCGCGCTTGCCGCCATCCGCCTGGGCATTCCGTCCGCACCCTATTTCGACGAAATACATTATCTGCCCGCCGCGCGCGCGTTGATGGATGGGTCCGCAATCCTTAATCGCGAACACCCCATGTTGGGCAAGGAATTGTTGGCGCTGACCATTGCGGCATTCGGCGATCACGCAATTGGATGGCGTATCGGGCCGCTGACAATGGGGGCCGTGGCTTTGTTCGCCGCAAGCCGCGCATTGTGGTTTGCCAGCCTGTCGCGAGCCGCTTCGCTATCCTTATGCGATATTGCTGGCGACCGGTTTTCTGCTGTTCGTTCACGCGCGCATCGCGATGCTGGATATGTTCATGCTGGCCTTCGTTGCACTGGCGGCTTGGCAGTTTGCTGCGGCTTGCCGTTTCCCGGATCGCGCGCGGTGGCGATTGGCTGCCTGCGGCATCGCCGTCGGTTTTGCCATCGCTTCGAAATGGAACGCGGTCAGCGTTGCCGCGCTGCCTGGCCTTGGCTTTGCAGCGATACAATACCGTGCGAACGGGTGGCGCGGATTGTTCGCCATGCGTTGCAGCCCAATGCCCGGCATCGGGCTGATTGAGGCGACCATATGGCTCGGCATAGTGCCGCTGGCGGTTTATGCCGCGACGTTTGCGCCGGTCTGGCTATCGAGCGGAGAATGGCGGCTTCATCGAGTTGCATCGGACCATGATTGGATTGCAGAACAGCGTCGTGACCGCCCACCCCTACCAATCGGATTGGGCGGACTGGCTGTTGAACCGGCGGGCGATCTGGTATCTGTACGAGCCGGTGGACGGGGCGCAGCGCGGGCGTGCTGTTGATCGGAAACCCGCTGACCATGCTGCTGGGTCTGCCCGCGCTGGCATGGTGCGCCTGGGCCGGACTGGCGCGCAGGCGCATCGATGCAATCGCCATTGCCGTGGGCTTTGCCGCATCGTTCGGCTTCTGGATGGTCGCGGCAAGCCGGTCCAGTTCTATTATCATTACCTGTTGCCCAGCTGTTTCCTGCTCGCCGCGCTCGCGCTGGTTTCGATGCGATGTGGAAAGCGGGCTATCGCTGGCCGATGGTCGGCCTGCTTGGTGCGAGCACACTTATCTTCTTCTGGTTCTACCCCATTCTCAGCGCCGCGCCCCTGTCGGGGGAAGCTGCGTTCGAAAAGTGGATGTGGCTCGACAGCTGGATATAGTCAGCGAAACCGGCCCCAGACGAAACGGCTGGACAGGGCGTAATTCCACACCGATCCGATCACGATACCGGACAAGGCCGCCGCATATTCCGGCATGCCGAACCGTACCAGCATTGCCGCCACGCCGACATTCGCCAGCAGACCGATGGAACAGGCCAACGCGAACTTCGCCCAACCGCCCAACAATGCGCCCGCGCCGATCAGCCGTTTATCGGCGTAGGTCAGCCAATTGTTCAGCAGGAAATTGAACGTCATCGCGACCATTGCGGCGACTGTTTGCCCCGCTTCGAACAGGGTGAAGAACTGCGCCTGAAAACTGCCCCCGAAAATTGCCAGGAACGTCGCCAGTACGGCCATATGCACCACCACGCCGATCGCGCCGATCGTGCCGAACAGGGCAAAGCGTGTCGGGATCATCCGTCCCAGCCATTTGTCGTAAAGGCCGACGGCGAATTCGAACACGACGGTCCGGTCGAGCTTGCTTTCCCCTTCGTTTCGGGCGGCAAAATCCAACGGAAACTCCTTCACCCGCATGGGTGTTTCGACGGTTGCGAGAATATCGAGCAGTATCTTGAATCCGATGCCGGACAATCGCGGCGCATGGTCACGCACGACGGCGGATCGCAGCATGAAATACCCGCTCATCGGATCGGTCAGATCGACGCCCGTCACCTTGCGTGCCAGCGCATTGGCGAAGCTCGACGCCTTTTCACGGTCGGGCCGGTTCCATTGTGCCATGCTTGCGCCTTCGGCGAAGCGAGACGCGTAGGCGAGGTCGTATTCACCCGATTGCAGGGCGGCTTTCATGTCCAGCAACAATGCGGGGTCATGTTGATGGTCGGCATCCATCACCGCCACGATGGGGGCGGCCGTGGCGCACATCCCCTCGATCGCAGCGCTGGCCAAGCCGCGCCGGCCGATACGTTGAATGACGCGCACCCGGCTGTCCGAACGGGAAATGCGCCGCGCCTCGTCCGCCGTGCCGTCATTGCTGTTGTCGTCGACAAAAATCGCTTCCCACCCCGCCGGGCCCAGCGCCGCTTCCAATCGATCGACCATCGGCGCGATATTGCCGCGTTCGTTCAACGTCGGCAGCACGACCGCCAGTTCCAGCGGTGCGGTGGTCGCCGCAATGGCGGTTTCCAGATCGACGAGCTTCATGTCCATAGGACGCAGCGATAGATGGTAAACGTAACCATAAGGTTGACGGTTTTACAGGTTCGAAAGCACCGCGTCACCTATTGCATTGCAATCGGCGCTTCCCCCCATGTCGCGCCCGAAGACATTTGCCGCCAACGTTTTTGCAACCGCGCTTTCGATGCGGTCCGCATGGTCATCCCGGCCGAAAGAATGGCGCAGCATCATCGCCGCAGACAGTATCGCCGCGATCGGGTTGGCGATGCCCTGCCCGGCAATATCGGGCGCGCTGCCGTGGATCGGTTCGTACAGGCCGAACGTGCCGTGCGCGGTTTGCCGGTCGCCCAACGATGCGCTGGCCAGCAGGCCGATGGACCCCACGCACATGCTGGCCTGGTCCGATAGTATATCGCCAAACAGATTGCCTGTCAGGATGACGTCGAACTGGCCGGGCCGCTTCACCATCTGCATCGCTGCATTATCGACATACATGTGGTCGAGTGTGACCGTGGGATAGTCCGCAGAAACCTCCGTTACGACGTCGCGCCACAACTGGCTGGTTTCGAGCACGTTGGCCTTGTCCACGCTGGTCAGACGGCCCTGCCTGCCAGCGGCGGCGCGAAAACCGATATGCGCGATCCTACGGACCTCGTCTTCGCTATAGGACATTGCATCCCATCCTTCGCGCTGGCCATCGCCAAGGACGCGGCGCCCCTTGTCGCCGAAATACACGTCGCCGTTCAGTTCGCGCACGATCAACATGTCGATTTCGCGCGCGATTTCGGGGCGCAGGGCGGACATATCCTCCAGCCCCGATATCATTCGCGCCGGACGCAGATTTGCGAACAGGTTGAGCTTTGCGCGCAAGCCGAGGATTGCCTGTTCCGGTCGCAGATGCCGCTCGACATTGTCGAATGCCGGATCGCCGACCGCGCCGAACAGCACGGCATCGGCAGCACGGCACATGTCCAATGTTTCATCGGGCAACGGAATGCCGTGCGGCGCGATCGCCATGCCGCCGACGTCACCGGAAAAAAGTGTCAGTCGCGGCAAATCGAGCGCTTCGAGCACTCGGACCGCTTCGCGCGTAACCTCCGGCCCGATGCCGTCACCCGCCAATACCGCAATCTTCATCCGTCCATCCGCGCCAACCGCGCCATCAGCAGCGCCCGCGATGCCATAACGTCGCCGCGGCTCTCTGCAAGCAGATGGCGGGAAATCGGTTCGCGCAGCACCGTCAGTGCGCTCAGGCTTGCCGCGAAATCACCGGCGACGGGTGGCAGATCGTAACGCGCGGTTGCGCCGTATCCCATTTCGCGAAGCAACAGCGTTTCATAGGCGAGCAGTGCGCCCGCCCAACCGCGTGCCGATGGCGCATTGCAGATGGCGTCCAGCAAAGCGGACAGGGCCAGATAGATTTGCGGATACGCCTGGCGTTCCGGCAGAACCGTCGCGGTTATCGCGCAAACCCATGCGATTGCCGCCGCCGGCAACGGTTCGGACAACCACGGCCCCCGACTTTGGGTCAGCTCCAGACGCCCGAACGGCAGTTGAGTTTCGGATTTGGACCGCAGTTCGGCAGCGACCAGATTGCCGGGTATGGCCACAGGCCGCAAATGCCGCCCGCGTCCGCCCGCGACATAGGCGGCGACCATGCCATGATCCTGCGTCAGAACGCGTGCGATGATTGCGGTTTCGCCGTGCTGACGGGAGGCGAGAAAAATGGCCGGCGCGCGCAGTTGCATGCCGCGTCAGATCATTTCGTTTTGCTGGCCTGTCCCGCCTGCGCGGCTTCCATAGCATCCAGACGCGCCTGCAATTTCACATTTTCTTCGCGCGCTTTTGCGGCCATGTCCTTCACCGCGTCGAATTCCTCGCGGCTGACGAAATCAATTCCGCCCATCGCTTCGCGCACCCGTTCGCGCGCACTTTCCCGCGCCTCCCGCGTCATGCCGGCGACCGTTCCGGCGGCACTGTTGGCGAGTTTGACGAAATCGGCGATGATTGGGTTCTGGCTTTGCATGAAGATGAAATGGGATGCGCCCGCGCTTTTGTCCAGCGCGGTTTCAACGCTGCGATGTCAAATCGTGATGCGCTGCACCGCATTTGTGCTGCCCGGTTCATCCGCATCGGGGTTCAACACCCAGAATTGATAAGTGAGCACGGTCGCAAAAATCGTCCATGCGAGATACGGCAGCAGCAACGCCGCCGCGCCAGCACGGATTTTCCCGAACGCGGCAATCGTGGCGATCAGCGCAAGGTTCAGCGCACCGATCACGAACAACGCCGCCGTAATATCGTGCGCGCCGAAGAAGACGGGCGTCCACGACAAATTCAAAACCAGTTGCACCGCAAATAGCGCCAGTGCCACGATCCGTCCGCGTGCGCCCCACGCGGCACAGACCATCGCCAACGCCGCCCCCATCATGAAGTACAGGATCGGCCAGACGATCGCGAACACGATCGGTTCGGGAAACAGCGCCGGTTTCACCAAACTGTCGAACCACGCGCTGTTCGCACTTCCGCCCAGCTTGCCGGACAGGAACCCAAGCAGCATGACGGACGGAATGCAGACCAGCGCCCAGCGAAGGAAGCTGGCACGCAATTGTCCGCGCGATGCGAGTACGTTCATTCTGTCGGCCTCATCCCGTCAACTAGTGCCGCAGCAGCGTCGCGCACGCAACCGATGACGGACCGAACGCCGATACCTTCATCCGCGATGTGCCGAAATGAGAAATTCCACATTGCCCTGCGGCCCGGTGATTGGACTACGTTCGATACCCTGAACGGTCCAACCGTCGCTTTCCAGCCACGATGCCGTTTCATCGCAGACGCGCGAATGCAGGGCCGGATCGCGCACGACGCCGCCCTTCCCCACTTCCGCCCGCGCGACTTCGAATTGCGGTTTGATCAGCGCCACCAACCGGCATGTCGGTTCGGCGAGCGCCAAGGGAACGTCCAGAACCTTTCGCAAACTGATGAAGGATGCATCGCACACTACCCAGGAATACCGGCGGGATATCATGTCGCCGGTCAGCACGCGGGCGCTGGTCTGTTCCATTACCGTTACCCGGTCGTCCTGCCGCAATCGCCAGGCAAGCTGATTGGTCCCCGAATCCACCGCGATGACATGCGCGGCCCCGTGGGTCAGCAGCACGTCGGTAAAACCGCCGGTGGAACTTCCCACATCCATCGCGGTGACACCGGTGGGGCTCGAGGGCGAACCGATCGATGGCATGCGCCAGCTTGATCCCGCCCCGGCTGACCCAGGGATGATCGCGGCCACGCACGGTCAGATCGGTGTCGGACGCCATTGCCTGTCCCGCTTTTGCAAGTTTGGTATCGCCCGCATAAACCAAACCGGCCATGATCAACGCCTGCGCGCGGGTTCGGCTTTCGACCAAGCCGCGGTCGACAAGCATTTGATCGAGGCGGCGCCGGTTTGTCATGGACCCGCACCGCGATAGCGCGCATTATGGGTGATGAAAACCGCTTCCCCACCGGAGAGAACGTGAAAAAACTTCGCCTGTCGATCGCCCTGCCCGCACTTGCCGTCGCGTGCTGCGTTCCGAAATCGCCCGATCCGGTTCCGCCACCGCCCCCTCCGACGGCCAGTGTTGCGCCGGTTGCGGCTGCGCCCGCGGCGAGCCGACCGGTTGCAGTCCAGTCGGACGTTTGGCTGGATCAACCCCAAACGACCGGCGACTGGTCCTACACCGATGGCGCATCGTTGAGCTATGCGACGTTTGGCCAGGCCGGCGAACCGGCGCGGTTCGGCATCGAATGCGCCAAGCCGTCGCGCACGGTTCGCCTCGTCCGGGGCGGAACCGCACCTTCGGCAACCACCATGCGGATCCTGACGGAAACGACCAACGGCGCTATCGCCGTCATGCCCTCCCCCGATGGACGCCCGTTGATTTCGGGGACGGTTCCCGCAACCGACACCGTGCTGGAAGCGATGGCGTTCACGAAAGGGCGGTTTGCGATCGAGACGGGCGGTTTGCCGACATTGTATGTGCCGTCCTGGCCCGAAGTGACGCGCGTGATCGAGGATTGCCGCTGACGCGCATCCGCGCAGCGTTGGATATTTTATCGCCGAAGCCCTTGTTTTTCCAAGCCGTTCGTAACAGATAGTCGGCGAGATCGGCGGCGAACGCGATCTTGGGCCTCCCGGTGATCGGCTTGGCTCTGGCTTTTCAAGCGCGAAAGGAGGTGATCCGATGTCTCATGGTTCAGTAAAGGGGTCGGTACAGTTCCGCACGGAGAAGACGCGCAAGTAACATTGCAGCGATTTTCGTGGGCGGCATCTATCGGCCGCTGACCATGCGAAAGGCGGTTCCCGGGTCAGTCCGGGGCCGCCTTTCACTTTATGGGACCGGGCTGTCGGCGCATTCGACGTACGGCATCCTTCATCCCAAGCCTTGCCCTGCAACCGTGCGACCCGTAATCGCTCGATCGACTGTTACGCGAAGGACAATTGCATGGCCGATACGGCGCTTCCGGCTCTTACGACGATTCCGCATCCGTCCCCGACATCGATTGCCGATCGCAAAGCGGCGCTGGCCGATCCCGGTTTCGGCAAGGTTTTCTCCGATCACATGGTGTCGATCAGCTATACGAACGATGGCAACGATGGCGGTCGGTGGCACGATGCCACGCTGAGGGCACGGCAACCGATCGCCATCGATCCCGCTTGCGCCGTCTTGCATTACGCGCAGGAAATCTTCGAAGGGATGAAAGCCTATCGCCAGGTGGACGGCTCCATCGCGCTGTTCCGTCCCGAAGCGAACGCGGCGCGTTTCAACCGGTCGGCGGATAGAATGGCAATGCCGAACATTCCCCCGGCGCTGTTTATCGATGCCGTCAAGAAACTGGTCCGCATCGATCGCGACTGGTTCCCGGCGATAGAGGGCGGCTCTTTATATTTGCGGCCGTTCATGTTCGCCAGCGAGGCGTTCCTGGGCGTTCGACCGGCGCGCGAATATCGTTTCATGGTCATCGCCAGCCCGGTGGGCAATTACTTCAAATCGGGCGCGCCCGCCGTCAGCATCTGGGTCAGCACCGATTACGTTCGCGCCGCATATGGTGGCACGGGCGGCGCAAAGACCGGCGGAAATTACGCAGCATCCCTGGTCCCGCAAGCCGAAGCCCTGGCGAAAGGCCACGATCAGGTCGTGTTTCTGGACGCGGTCGAACGCAAATGGATCGAGGAGCTGGGCGGCATGAACCTGTTTTTCGTGTTCGACGACGGGCGGGTCATCACCCCGCCATTGGGGGGAACCATTCTGCCGGGCATCACACGCGAAAGCGTTATGATGCTGGCTCGCGAAGAAGGATTGGAAGTGACCGAAACCCCCTATTCCATCGATCAATGGCGCGACGATGCCGCATCCGGGCGGCTGGTCGAAACGATGGCCTGCGGCACGGCGGCGGTAATTACGCCGGTCGGCAAGGTGGCTGGACCCGATTTCGAATTTACCATCGGGGGCGGCGGCCCCGGACAATTGACGCGCAAGCTGCGCGAACGGCTGGTCTCCATCCAACGGGGCACAGCGGCAGACACGCATGGCTGGATGCAGCCGGTCGATTGACGATGTCGGCGCTATTCCGGCGCCTATTTCGACACCACGCCGATCCGGCTGAGGTTCATGGCCGTCGTCGCCAGCGTTCCCGATAGATCGGCAAGCCGCGTCAAAGCCGCCCCGCCCGCCGACGTGCTGGCGGTTTTCCAAATCGCTTTCGCCATATTGACCGGACGCCACGCGCGACGGGCGAAACTGCGCTGGTAATCGCGCGCTCCCGCCGCACCATGCGTCGCATATCTCTTGGCAGCCAGTTCGGCGCTGGCCAACGCGATCGCCATACCCTCGCCCGCGAGCGAGGGTATTACCGCCGCCTGATCGCCCAAACGATACAGACCATCCTGGGTGTCGTTTGCAATCCAGCCGTAAGGCACTGCCCCGATGCTGTCGATTTGCAGGATCGGCCGGCATGAACGCCATGCGCTTCCCGAACGCCGGATGGTCGTGCGCCAGAGTTTGCAATAGACGCGCAGGATCGCCCCCATCGCGCATCAGAAGCGATTTTCGCAACGCCAGACAGACATTCGCCGATCCATCCTCCTGCACCACGATCCCTGCATAGCCGCCAGCGAAGAAATGCAGCTCGATATGTTCGGCGATCAGCGCGCGCAGCTGATCGTCCGCCGGCAAGCGAACCCGAATGCCGATGGACGGGTCGGCGGCGACGCGCGGGCGCGGCTGCCCGCGCACGTCATATTTGCCGGTCGTCAGGAAAACGGCATCGCTGCGCCATTCGCGATCCACGCCTACGACTTTTCCCGCCTCCACACTGCGCGCACGGTCGATGTGCAGTTCCGCACCGCTATCAACCGCAGTTTTGCGTAAAGCGGTGTCGAGCGCATGACGGGACAGACCGAATGCCGTTTGCGGCAATGCAACGCGCGTCTGCCGCGAACTGGCGAACATCCGCAAGGCGTTTACCGGATGCGCGCCGAGCTTTTGCAGATCGACACCGATGCGTTGTAACGATGCCGCCGTCCGCCAGCTCATGAACCCGCCGCACAGGGCATCGCCGACCTCCCGATTGCGGTCGATCAGAATGGGCGCGGCGTCCTGCCGGGCCAGCAATGTCGCCGCCAGACAACCTGCCGGGCCAGCGCCCACCACCACCGGGCGGCTCACGCCAGTTTCTCCACGCACAACCGAAAGGGAAACTGGCGATAGACGCGCGCACCGTGTATTTTGGCTTGCGACAATAAAGGTGGCCATTCATCCGGCCGATAACTGCGGGCGATCGACATTCTTCCGTCATGGCGCACGATCGGATGCCAACGACCGATTCTGGCCAATAGGGGGTAGCCGTAATAGGCAAAGCCATGCCGGTGCAGGTCGTTGACGAGCCAGCCCATCCCCGCTTCTCGATCCATAAACGACAGGAAGGCGACCAACTGGTCATGCGTCATATGATGCGCGACCAGATTGGAAACGACGAAATCCCACCGTTCACCCGCCAAATCGGCATAGTCCCCGGTGCGGTAATCGATTGCCCCGTCCGTCGTCCGCTTCACGCGCCGCAGCGGCGCTTCTGCCGTTCAAGTCGATCCCGACCAGATCGGCCTCGATACCCTTGCGTTCCGCCCAATCCGCAATCGCGCGCAGCATCGCCCCATCGCCATAACCGACATCGAGCAAACGAAACGACCTGCGTGATCCAATGCGCCTCGCTCAGAAAATGCCATTGTCGGACGAAATGCCAGCGTTACTTTGTTGACGGTCGACAGGTTTGACAGAACCTTGCGATAGGTCGCCTCGTCCAGCGCGGGATCGTCCATCAGTTCGTCGGCAATCAGCCGCTGCTCAAGCATCGCGTCACTCGCTGCAATGCGCTGATAACGCAGTCCCTCCATCGCCAGACCCGGCCCGAATGCCAGCGCGACGCCCCGTTCGTTCAGGTCGATCGATCCGCCAATACACGTTCGAGAACGAACATCAGCGTCGCCGACGACATATTGCCGCATTCCCGCAAGACATCGCGCGAATGATCGAGAGCATTTGCGCGGAAGGCCCAGCCCCTTGATGACGGCGTCCAGTATCGATCGGCCCGCCGGCGTGGACTGCCCAACTGTCGATAGTCTCTCCACCGCTTAATCGATCGCGCAAGGCCCGATCGGACAGGGCATGCGCGATGCGGCCCGGAACCTCACCCGACAATTCCATTTCGAACCCATGATCGCCGATGTGCCACTGGATCAGCTCGTCGCTGTCCTCCATCGCCACGGAAATGCTGCCGTCGAACTGCAACCCTGCCCCCGACCCGCTAACGATCGCAGCGGCTGCGCCGTCGCCGAACTGCGAAATCGCCATCAACGGGCCCAGTTCGGTTACCGATTGATGATGCAGCGACGACAGTTCCACCGTTACCACCAGCACCTTGGCGTCCGGCTGAGATCGAACGATATGCCGCGCCGTTCGCAAGCTGGTCACTGCAGCGTAACATCCCATGAATCCGATCAGCGTGCGTTCGACATTCGCGTTCAGTCCCAACCGGCGGGCAATGATCTGATCGACGCCCGGCGCGACGAACCCGGTGCAGCTGGCAACCACGATATGCGTGATTTCCGCCGCATCGAAAGCGCCGTCCGGCAGGTTCGCGATCGCCTGCAATGCAAGGTCGGGAGCATGCCGTTCATAAAGCGACATACGCGCGCCGGTGCCGGGCGGCATATCGGGGTCGCCATACAACCCCTTCCCTCGATGCAAATGGGCGTCGTCTTCGCTCAGGACCGACCACCGATGGTCTATGCCGGAACGGTTTATCATCCGTTCGTACAAGGCAAGCTGACGTGTTCCGGCCAAACTGGCGCGAACCCAGCGCCGAAAATCCTGCTCGAAATCAAGCGCCGGCAACGCGGTCGCGATGGCATTGACGATTGCCATCAGTCGACCCGCACGTTCGGGAAGCAGCGTCGTGCACTCGTCATCGGGCAGTCCGTCGCGCAGTTCGGCTAGCCATACGTCGGCGACCGCGTCACTGGGCGCGCGCCAGTCGCCGCGCGGGCTCAATGCGCCGCCGCTGCTGACTTTCGGCCCGTTCGGCATGGCGCTGCGTTTGAACTGGCTGAACTGGAAGAAACGGCGCAGGAATTTCTCCAACCAGAACCGAATGGTCGGCAGGTCGTACTGGTTCTTCTCCCCATCGGGAAACTCAGGCGGCCACAGCCCGGCATCGCGGTCCTTCCACGCGTGATAGGCCAGATACGCGACCTTACTCGGCTTCAGGCCGTACCGCATGAAATGGTGCAGGAAAAAGTCGTTGAGTTCATACGGGCCGACCAGGCTTTGCGTGCTCTGCACCGCGCCGTCCGCATCGGCCGGGACCAGTTCCGGAGTGATTTCGGTAGCCAGAATCGCTTCGAGCACCTCGTCCGTCGCAGGATCGAACTGGTTCGTGCGTTCCGCCCAGCGGATCAGATATTGGATCAGCGTTTTGGGCACACCGGAATTGACCCCGTAATGGCTCATCTGATCGCCGACGCCATAGGTGCACCAGCCCAGCGCCAGTTCCGACAGATCGCCCGTTCCCAGTACGAACCCCTTATGCTGCCCCGCCAACCGGAACAGATAATCGGTGCGAAGGCCGGCCTGCACATTTTCGAACACCGTATCGTAAACCGGCTCGCCAGCGGCGAATGGATGACCGATATCGTCGAGCATGGTTTTCGCGGCCGGGCGAATGTCGATTTCTTCGGCGGTAATGCCAACCGCCTTCATCAGCGTCGTGGGCATTCGCCTTCGTATGATCGGAGGTGGCGAAGCCGGGCATGGTGAAGCCCGCGGATCATCGCTCGGTCCAGCCCCATCTTGTCGCAAGTTCGCGCCGCCACGATCAGCGCGTGGGTGCTGTCGAGCCCGCCGGAAATGCCGATGACCAGGCTTTCGGGCTTCGTCGCCTCCATCCGCCGCATCAGCCCGTCGATCTGGATGTTGAACGCTTCGTAACAATCTTCGTCCAGTTTCCGTTGCCGATCGGGCACGAAGGGGAACCGGCGAACCGGCCGAACCAGATCGCCCTTCGCAGTCTGCACCGTGTCGAACGCAATCGACGCGGTACGTGTCTTCAGGCCGCCCCGCCGCCTCCGCCGCGTCGTTATAGGTTTGCATCCGCATGCGTTCGGCCAGGATACGATCGCAATCGACATCGGCGATGCACAATTCCGCCTCCAGCCCGAACCGTTCGCTTTCGCCCAGCAGATCGCCCAGTTCGTAGATCATTCCCTGCCCGTCCCAGGCGAGATCGGTCGTGCTTTCGCCATGGCCGCTGGCGGAATAGGCATAGGCGGCCACGCATCGGCTGGATTGCGCGCGCGACAGCAAATGCCGTTCGTCCGACTTGCCGATCGTTATGTTGGATGCGGACAGATTGGCCAGGATCGTTGCCCCGGCCAGCGCCGCCATAGTGGACGGGGGATTGCGGAGCCCAGAAATCCTCGCAGATTTCGACCCCGAACGATGAAACCGGCGCGATCTTCCGCGGCGAACAGCAGATCGGTGCCGAACGGAACCTGCGCGCCGTTGACCGGTATCGTCAGCCCCCGACATTTGCCGCCATCGGCGAACCATCGCCGTTCGTAAAATTCGCGATAATTCGGCAGGAAGCTTTTGGGCACAACGCCCAGCAACGTGCCGCCCGCAATCGCCAGCGCGCAATTGTACAGCCGCCCGCCCCGCCGAAGGGGCGCACCGATCAACAGCAACGGGGTCAGATTTTCGGTCGCTGCGACGATGTCGCCGATGGCCGTTTCGACCGCGTCCAGCAATGCGGTTTGCATGTGCAGATCGTCGAGCTGATAAGACGACAGACACAATTCGGGATAGACCAGCAGATCGACCTGCCGCGCATCGGCCCGCTTCGCTTCCGCCAAAATCGCATCGCGATTGAACGCGACATCGGCAGTGCGAACTTTCGGCGTGCTGGTCGCGACGCGAACGAACCCTTGCGAACGCGCGCAGTAGAACGGGTGATCGGGGCGGTCTGTCATCTTCGGCCTGTCATGCGCGGGGCGTAGCGCGTTAGTCCGCCGTCAGCAATTCCCCAGCGGACGGCGCACTTTCCAAAAAGGCCAACAGACCGCGTTCGTGCCGGGCCATCCACTTCGTGCTGCGTGGCAGACGCAGTCCGGCGCGCCATTCCTCCTGCCGATCGACCAGATCGAGCACGGCGGGATGGATATAGGCATTGCGCGCCACGGTCGGAGTGTTGCCGAGCCGGTCCGCGACCACGTCCAGCATCGCGCCCATCGCCATCTTGCCCTTGCTTCGGGCCAGCGCCTCGAACCCGACCGCGCTGCCGTGCCAGGTGCGAAAATTCTTCGCCGTGAACGCCTCGCCCATAGTTTCCGACAGATATTCGTTCACCTCGCCCGAACCGATCGTGTGGCGTTCGCCGTTGGGATCAACATACTGAAACAATTCCTGCCCCGGTAAATGCTGCAATTGCGCGATCGCCTGCGCCAGTTCCGCATCGTCCAGCTCGACGTCGCGTTCCTTCCCCGACTTACCCCGAAACGCGAACCGCAAATGGTCGCCGTTCACCTCGGCATGTTTGTGCAACAGCGTGGTCGCCCCGTAATTCTTGTTGCGTTTGGCATAAGACGCGTTGCCGATCCGCAGGAAACCCAGGTCGAGCAGACGCACCACGCTCGCCACGACGCGCGCCCGCGTCAGCTTCGTATCGTGCAGATCTTCCGCCATGCGTTTACGAACCAGCGGCAGCATTTCACCGAATGCGCGGCAACGATCGAACTTTTCCCCCGCTTTCATGGTCTGAAAGTCGGGATGATAACGATATTGCTTGCGTCCCGCCTCGTCATATCCGGTCGCGAGGATATGCCCGTTGGGCGCGGGGCAGAACCACGCATCGTCGTAGGCCGGTGGCAGTGCAATGGCGTTCAAACGCCGTTTTTCGGCCGCATCCTTTATCAACGCCCCGGCGGTGTCGTAATAGGCCCAGCCTTTGCCTGCCCCTTTGCGTGTTATACCCGGCAGCGAATCGTCGATATAGATCAGTTCGGGTTTCGCCATTGTGGTAAAACTGCGCGCAGCCTGGGTGGTTCCGTAACCAATGCCTCGATCCCCGCGAACAGCCCGTCACACCTATTGAAAGGCCGCTTATGACCGATGCCACCTACACCCCGCCCAAAGTCTGGAGCGCCGACACGACCAGCGGCGGAAGATTTGCCAACATCAATCGCCCTACGGCCGGACCGCGCGAGCAGAAGGATTTGCCGGTGGGGGAACATCCCTTCCAGCTCTATTCGCTGGCGACACCCAATGGGGTGAAGGCGTCGATCATGCTGGAAGAGTTGTTGGAAGCGGGACATGAGGGCGCGCAATACGATGCTTTCACCGTGCATATCGGCGATGGCGATCAGTTCGCATCCGGCTTCGTCGATGCCAATCCCAATTCCAAGATTCCCGCATTGATCGATCGCAGCGGCGACAGCCCGATCCGCGTCTTCGAAAGCGGTGCGATATTGCTGCATCTGGCGGAAAAGTTCGGCGCATTCCTACCGACGGACGACACGCGCGCCGAAGTGTTGAGCTGGCTGTTCTGGCAGATCGGCAGCGCGCCGTTCATTGGTGGCGGTTTCGGGCATTTCTACGCCTACGCCCCGGAAAAATACGAATATCCGATCGATCGTTACGCGATGGAGACGAAACGACTGTTCGACGTTGCCGACCGCAGGCTGGGTGAAACCCGATTCCTGGGCGGCGCGGAGTACACCATCGCGGATATCGCCACTTTCCCTTGGCTGGCGCCGTTCGTGAAAGGCGTCATCTACAACGACGCGGATACTTTCCTGAACATCGGCGAATACGAAAACGTCGCGCGCTGGGTGGACGAGATCGCAGCACGCCCCGGCGTGCAGCGCGGACGGATCGTTACGAAAGTCTGGGGGGCGGACGACACCCAATTGCGCGAACGCCATTCGGCAGCGGACTTCGAAGGCAAGAACCTCGCGGATTGGTCGAAACCCGAATGATGCGGAAACTGCCTCGCGCGCTTTGCCCCTTCCATTCGCAAGCGCACCCGTTATAGAGGCCCGCGCTGCTGGGGCGTCGCCAAGTGGTAAGGCACCGCTTTTTGGTAGCGGCATTCGCAGGTTCGATCCCTGCCGCCCCAGCCAGCGTTTCTGCAGATTCTTCGAACGGTAACGCTGCCTTAGCGGGCTGCGGCAGTCGTTGGGCGCGCGGATGCGGGGGTTTGGCGTGTTTCCAATATGGATGTCGCCAACGCCAGATCGTCCATCTTATCGACATCGATCACCGCTTCCGGCTGAGACAAGGTAATGGGAACCGCAACCATCCGCAGTTTCTTTCCGGCAACGCTCACCGCCTTGGCGAACGAGATCGATCGAGTCATCGCGCGCAGCAGCAAATAGGGGCCGAACGACGCTATCATCGCCGTTTTACGTTTGCGTTTGTGTTCGATCGAACTCCAGAACGCCAACGCAGGCGCGACATTTGCATTGCGTAATGCGAACAGATTGGCGCCGGAATAATCCCCATCGGAGAACCGCAGCCAGGTTCGCCGGGTTTGGGGGAAAGCCCGTTCGATAGTGGTGCGATGACCGACGCCGACCGCCAGATCCTCATCGCCGACGGCGCCGAGAAATTCCGTAACGATCGCCGGGGTCAGCAGCGCGTGGTCGGCGGTCGTCACCAGAACCGGCCAGGGTGCGGCCGGCGTACCGGCAATTGCGGCAACACTGTCCGCAATACCGGCCTGTCCCGAACACAGCGTGACACGCGGGTCCGATGCGAAATCCGCCATGTCGTCATTCATCAGACATTCGGGATTCTGTGCCAATATAACGACACGCGAAACATGCGGCGCGCCCAGAACCGATTGCGTCACCCGGCGAAGCATCGACATGCCGCAGATCGTAATCAGCGCCTTGTGCGTTTGCCCGCAACTGGCCGCCAACGGATCGCCTTCCGGCCGCTGCCCCGCCAGGATGATCGCCGTCCAACCCGACCCATTCGGATTGTGTTCGTGAGATGGCGGAACGGGATCGATTTTGGAAAATGCCTTTCAATAAGCAACGATCAGCCGAAGGAGCTTTCGGTGCGGACCCCGTGCTCACTACAGCGTGACCAAACAATTAGCCGTGGGGTTTGGCTTTTCCTTTATACGCGCCCTTGGCAGGGGCGGGCCGCTTGCCCTTGTTCTTGTCGAACGGCTTCTTGCCCTTGAACCCGGCTTTGCGTTTGAACCCGCCGCCATGCCCGGCCCCGGCGGCGTTCGACCTGCCTTTGCGATTGGTGCGGGCGGCGTCGCGCGGCCCGTCGGGCGATGGAACGATGGACACCGCGTCGCGATCGGTGAACGACCCTGCGGTGCGTTGCAAAGTGTCGGCGACCCGATCCGCGATCGCACGCGGTACCTGGAAATGCGTTTCTTCTTGCCCGATACGTATCGCGCCGATCTCGTTCTTCGTGACATCCGCCCGGCGGCATACCAACGGCAATATCCATCGCGCATCGGCGTTCTGTCGGCGGCCTGCCGCCATTTTGAACCAGACGGTATCTTCGAAACCGGGGCGATGGCGTTCCTGCTGCGCCGCCTTGCGCGCGGCGGGTGTGTTGGCGACCAATTCTTCAGGCTGCGGCATTGCGGCGCGATGGGCGCGGACCAGCGCAGCGGCGATGTCTTGCGCCGGACGTTCCGCCATCAGCCGTTCTGCAAGCTCGCGGTCCTCCTTGTCGAACTCGACCGGTTCCAGCAGCGTCGTCAGCAACCGTTCGCGGTCGTTCTTGCGGATATCTTCAGGCGTGGGCGCTTCGATCCAGTCGGCGTTGATTTTCGCCCCGCGCAGCATGGATTCGACACGTTTGCGGCGGGAGTAAGGAACGATGATGACCGCCGTGCCCTTCTTTCCGGCGCGCCCGGTACGCCCGGACCGGTGCTGCAATGTCTGCGCCTCGCGCGGGATTTCGACATGAATGACGAGCGTGAGCGACGGCAGATCGATCCCGCGCGATGCAACATCGGTCGCAACACACACCCGAACGCGCTTGTCGCGCATCGCCTGCAAGGCCTGATTGCGTTCCGATTGCGAATGTTCACCGGACAGCGCCACGGCAGCGAAGCCGCGTTCCTGCAACGTCGCATGCAAATGGCGGACATTGTCGCGCGTGGCACAAAACAACAGCGCGGTTTCCGCATCGTGAAAACGCAGCAAATTGACCACCGCGTGTTCGATGTCGGACGGCGCGACGGTTACCGCCTGATAGGCGATGTCGCCATGCCCGCGTTCCTGCCCGCGAACGGTGAGCCTGAGCGCATCTTTCTGATAGCGCCGGGCCAGCGCCTCGATTGGGCGCGGCATCGTTGCCGAAAACAACAATGTGCGGCGAGTGTCGGGGGTGGCGTTCAGAATCTCTTCCAGATCCTCGCGGAATCCCATATCGAGCATTTCGTCCGCTTCATCCAGCACCACGCCCATCAGGCCCGACAGGTCGAGCGCGCCGCGTTGCAGATGATCTTTCAGTCGGCCGGGCGTTCCCACCACGATCGCCGGGCCACCGCGCAAGGCACGCCGTTCCTTCGATGCGTCCATTCCGCCTACGCAGGTCGCAATTCGCAGGCTGACCTTCGCATACAGCCATGCCAGTTCGCGGCTGACCTGCAGCGCCAGCTCGCGCGTCGGCGCGATTACCAACGCCAGCGGCGGGGATGGCAGCAATTGCTGTTGATATTCCGCAATCAGCCGTTCCGCCAGTGCCAGACCGAATGCGACCGTCTTGCCCGAACCCGTCTGCGCCGACACCACCAGATCGCGACCGGCCGCATCTTCTTTCGTCACGGCGGTTTGCACGTCGGTAAGATCGGTATAGCCGCGCTGCGTCAGTGCTTCGCCCAGCAGCGGGGGAACATTCGGGAAAGTCATGACAGTCGCAATCGTTGGACGCACGCCGGGGCAAAGCGGTGCTGGAAGATTAAGGACCACGTCCCTACACGCGATCGGCCCGTTTGGCTTGCGTTAGTTTCGGCGGCAATGCGAATGGGCCGATATGGTAGCGGAGGAGGGACTCGAACCCCCGACACGCGGATTATGATTCCGCTGCTCTAACCAGCTGAGCTACTCCGCCCCGATCGGGCGCCGCGAACGGGTTCGTCCGGGCAAGGCAGCGCGTCTAATCATGGATATCGGGCTGGTCAACCGGGAAATCCGCGCATCGTCGTGGCGGCCGGACCCCCGGCGCTATCGCCCGCGAAACGACCAATCGCGAACGAACTGCCACGGTCCGCCGCGATAGATGTGCAGGGCAAACCCACGGAACGCGAACTCGCGCGGTTCGATGTCGTCCGCCAGCTCCTCCTGCAACGCTTTCGCGTCGGCAGGCGCGACTTTGTTCTGAATGGTGACATGCAAACGCGGACGATGTTCGTCCTGTGGGGTCAGCATGCCATGAAACCGTTCCGCCAGCGCGTCACGCAGGGTCAGCATCGCCGGGCTGGACAGTTTCAATGCCGTCCCCCGACCCAGCGACATCAACCCGTCCAGTCGCGCGCGCGGCGGTGCATTTTCCTTCACCGTCTGCGCCAACGCATCGCGCAATTCCGCTTCGCATGAAGGCGGCAGAGCGTGGAACAAGGTGACATGCGCTTCCAAATGGTTGCGCTCGGGCGGGAAATGCTCGGTGCGAAGTTTCGTCGCCCAGGCGTGCATATCCTTGGGCAACAACGCCGTCAGTATGAACGGTGCGGGTGTATCGGATCGCGCATCGGGATTTGCCTCGGTCACATTTCACCACGTTCGCGGCGAACGGCGAACCAGCGTTGCACCGCTTCGTTATGGCCCTGCAACGTCACGTTGAATTCGTGTCCGCCGGATCCGTCGGCCACCATAAACAGCGCGTCCGTTTCCGCCGGGTTCAACACTGCCGCGATGGAGGCACGGCCGGGGTTGGTAATCGGCCCTTTCGGCAGGCCAACCATTGTATAGGTGTTGTACCCGTTGACCGCACCGATTTCCGATTGGCGAATGCGCCGTCCCAACGGTTTGCCCTTCGTCAAGGGATAGATGATGGTCGGGTCCGCCTGCAACAGCATCCCTTGCTTCACCCGGTTGGAATACAGGCCCGCAACCATCGTCCGTTCGCGCGCGACACCTGTCTCCTTCTCCACGATAGAAGCAAGAACCACCGCATCTCGCGGGGTTTTCACAGCGATATCGGACCCTCGCTCTTTCCATAATTCGGCCAGTGTTTTCGTCATCGCAGCCTGCATGCGGTCCGATGACTGCGCTGCGATCTTCGCCGCGTTCGAACTGATAGGTTTCCGGCAGCAGGGATCCCTCCACGGGTACGGGGATCGTACCCTTCAACAGGGGTTCCGCCATCACGCGTTCATGGACCAGAATCGACTGGGCATACCTTCTGGAATGGTGATCGATCTGCTGATGACGTCGCCATGCTGGAAGATGTCCAGCATTCGCGACGCGCTGGCCCCTTCGGGCAGCAGGAATTCGCCCGCCTTGATCGGATCGCCGCCGCCGAACACCTTGGCGCGCAGCAGGAAGGCGTCCGCGTCGATCGATATGACCTTCGCTCTTCCAGCTTTTGCGCCACTGCGGTCAAGGTCGATCCCGCAGGCACGGTGAAAGCGGTATCCTCGTGTCAGATTGCCGCTGGAATACCAGCCGCCCGCGAAATATCCGACGCCCAGCAGCGCGAGCAGAACGCGCACCGACGGCGGCAATGCATCCGGCGCGGAACATGTCAGTCGGCCTCGCTTCATAACCAGGCTGGCATTGGTGCCGCCGAACCCGAAACTGTTGTTGAGGACCGCATTCACTTCTCGCTTGCGGGCCGGAGTGCGGCACCAGATCGACGCCTTCGCGTGCCGTCATCCGGATCGTCCAAATTGATCGTCGGCGGCACGATCTGGTCGCGCATTGCGAGAATGCAGAAGATGCTTTCCACTGCGCCCGCCCCGCCCAGCAAATGACCGATGGCGGATTTCGTACTGCTCATGGATGCGCCGTTCAGATCGTCGCCCATCACACGCTTCGCTGCGGCCAGTTCGATCGTGTCGGCCATCGTCGAAGTGCCGTGCGCGTTGATGTAATCGATATCGACAGGCTCCAGCCCGGCCTTTCGCAGCGCCATCCGCATCGCGAGCTCCGCGCCGAGGCCGTCGGGGTGCGGCGCGGTTACGTGGTAGGCATCGCCCGACAGACCGTAACCGACCACTTCGGCATAGATCGTCGCGCCGCGCGCTTTTGCGTGTTCGTATTCCTCCAGCACGACGACGCCAGCCCCTTCGCCCATGACGAAGCCGTCGCGGCCCTTGTCATAGGGACGGCTGGCCTGTTCGGGCCGGTCGTTGAAACTGGTGTTGAGCGCGCGCGCCTGCGCGAAACCGGCCACGCCCAGTGGGTTGACCGTGCCTTCCGCACCGCCCGCCAGCATGACGTCGGCATCGTCGTCCCGGATCATACGCGCGGCATCGCCGATCGAATGGGCGCCGGTGGAACAGGCGGTGACGACCGCATGGTTCGGCCCCATCAGACCGTATTTGATGCGACACCTGGCCCGAGATCAGATTGATCAGCCGGCCGTGCACGAAATGCGGGCTGACCCGGCCCGGCCCGCGTTCGTGCAGGACGATCGATTCCTTCTCGATCCCCGGCAGTCCGCCAATTCCCGACCCGATCGAACAGCCGGTGCGCCGCTTCAGTTCGTCGGACATGTTTCCAGGCCGGCATCTTCCAACGCCTGTCCCGCTGCATCGATGCCGTAGATGATGAACGGATCGACTTGTCGCTGGACCTTGTGATCGACGCGCTTGTCGGGATCGAAGCCGTATTCGTGATCGGCGGGCTTTACCTCGCATGCGATCGTGCATTTGTGCCCGGTGGTATCGAACCGCGTGATCGGCCCCGCGCCGCTTTTCCCGGCCATGATGTTGGCCCAGGTCGTTTCGACATCGCCCGCCCAGCGGGGTGACGAGGCCTAGCCCGGTTACGACGACACGGCGCATTCGCGATACTCCAGCAAGATTGCTTCCCAACATAGGACAGGCCCAAACCCAGTGGGTTCGGGCCTGTCGAAACCTGCATCTCATCGGCGCGATATCGTCGTACGAAACGCCGCTCGTCCGAAGAATGGGCGATCAGCCCTTATGTTCTTCGATATATTTCGTGGCATCGCCGACGGTGGTGATCTTTTCCGCCGCATCGTCGGGAATTTCGACGCCGAATTCTTCTTCGAACGCCATCACCAGTTCGACGATGTCGAGGCTGTCTGCGCCCAGATCGTCGATAAAGCTGGCTTCCTGCGTCACTTTCTCGGCTTCTACGCCCAGATGTTCGACAACAATTTTCTGCACGCGGTCAGCAGTATCGCTCATATTCGTTCCCTTAAGAAATTGGGGTTGTTCGTTCCCTTTCCACCTAATGAACGGCGCGGCGGCTGGCAAGGGTGTTGGAAAGGTCGCGGCTCGGTGGCGCGGTTCAGCTGCCCTGCCCCGGCGCGATCTCTTCCTTGTTCACGCTATCGGGTTTCTTCGCCTGTTCGACGGTGCGGATGTTGAGTTCACGCAGCTGTTTTACATCGACCGGATTGGGCGCGCCCATCATCAAATCCTGTGCGCGCTGGTTCATCGGGAAGGCGATGACTTCGCGAATGTTCGGTTCGTCCGCCAACAGCATTACGATCCGGTCGATGCCGGGCGCGCTGCCACCGTGCGGCGGTGCGCCCAGCTTGAACGCCTCCAGCATGCCGCCGAAGTTCTCTTCGACATCGGCTTTCGTATATCCCGCCAGTTCGAACGCCTTGTACATGATTTCGGGTTTGTGGTTTCGGATCGCGCCCGACGACAGTTCATATCCGTTGCACACGATGTCGTACTGCCAGGCCAGTATTTCGAGCGGGTCGGTGTTTTCGAGCGCGTCCATTTCGCCCTGGGGCATGGAAAACGGATTGTGGCTGAAATCGACCTTCTTCGTGTCTTCATCGTATTCGAACATCGGAAAATCGACGATCCAGCAGAATTTGAAGCAGTCCTGTTCGATCAGGCCCAGCTCTTCGCCGACACGGGTCCGCGCCGCGCCGGCCAGCTTGGCCGCTTCCTTTTCCTTGCCCGCTGCGAAGAACAGTCCGTCATCGTCGCCCAGACCCAATTCGTCATACAGTTCGGCCATCAGGTCCGGCCCATGATTTTTCGCGATCGGGCCGCCGAATTCGCCGCCCTTTCGGGTAACGTAACCGAGCCCGGCATACCCCTCCCCACGCGCCCAATTGTTCATGTCGTCGAAGAACTTGCGGCTTTTGGTATGGGTCTGCGGGGCCGGAACAACCCGCACCACGCCGCCGCCGTCAACGATCTTTTCGAACAGGCCGAAGCCCGACTTTTCGAAATGACTGCTGACATCGGAGATAATCAGAGGGTTACGCAGATCGGGTTTGTCCGTGCCGTATTTCAACATCGCATCGGCATAGGCGATGCGCGGAAACGTCCCGGCAGGCGTCACCGTTTTGCCGCCTGAAAACTCTTCGAACACCCCGGCCAGCACGGGTTCGATCGTCTGAAACACATCTTCCTGCGTGACGAAGCTCATTTCGAAATCGAGCTGATAGAATTCGGGGCTACGGTCGGAGCGCAGATCTTCGTCGCGGAAACATGGCGCGATCTGGAAATACCGGTCGAAACCCGCCACCATCAACAGCTGCTTGAACATCTGCGGCGCCTGCGGCAGCGCGTAGAAACTGCCGGGATGCAAGCGGCTGGGAACCAGATAATCGCGCGCACCCTCTGGGCTTGACGCGCCCAGGATCGGGGTCTGAAATTCGGTGAAGCCCTGATCCGTCATACGGCCGCGCAAACTGGTGATGACCCGGTTCCGCAACATGATGTTGGCATGCACCCGTTCACGGCGCAAATCGACGAAGCGGTATTTCAGGCGGATATCTTCGGGATATTCCTGTTCGCCCGCAACCGGCAGCGGCAGCTCGTCCGCTTTGCTTTGCACGGTTACGGACCGGGCGAACACTTCGATCTCGCCGGTTGGCAAGTTCGCATTGATGGCTTCCGCGTCGCGCGCCTTTACATCGCCGTCGATGGTGACGACGCTTTCGACGCGCAGCCCATCCAGGATCGGCAGGGCCGGACTGTCTTCATCGGCGACGATCTGCGTAATGCCGTAATGATCGCGCAGATCGACGAACAGCACCCCGCCGTGATCGCGTTTGCGATGGACCCAGCCGGACAGGCGAACAGCGGTACCGACATCGCCTTTCGTCAGTTGAGCGCAATTGTGCGTGCGATAGGCGTGCATGGGAACTCTTTTCATTTGGGCCATCATCCGCCAAGGCAGCGCGAAGGGCACGGGCCGGAGCGAAATCACCGTTCGGGATGGCCGCGCTAACAGGGGAAACCGGGTGTTTTGTCAAGCGAACGGCGCGCATAAGGGCGCGCCGATGCGCCACTTCATCCCAGCAGCGAATTGACCGATGAAGATACATGAACTGATCACCGATACCAAAACCCTGGCCGCAATGTGCGATCGTCTGGCGCAAGGCGACTTCATGACGGTCGATACCGAATTCATGCGCGAAAACACATATTGGCCGGAACTGTGCCTGGTTCAGATCGGCAATGAGGACGAAGCCGCCGCGATGGACCCGTTGGCGGACGGGATCGATTTGAAACCCCTGCTCGATCTGATGTGCGACAACGACGATGTGCTGAAGATATTTCACGCCGGCGGTCAGGACGTGGAGATCATCTACAATCTGACCGGCAAGACGCCGCAGCCGATTTTCGACACGCAGATCGCAATGATGGCGATCAGTCAGTCGGAACAGATCGGTTATGCCAATCTGGTCGAAAGTTTCCTGGGCGTAACCGTCGATAAGGGTGCGCGCTTTACCGATTGGGGCCGTCGTCCGCTGACCGATCGGCAGATAGAATACGCTATCGGCGACGTTACTCATCTGGCGAAAATCTTCCCGAAGATGCTTGAAAAACTGGTCAAAACCGGGTCGCGGGGCATGGCTGAATGCCGAGATGGAGAAGCTGGCCGACCCTGCCAATTATCGAACCGATCCCGATCAGGCGTGGAAGCGCATTCGCAGCGCAGGCCGCAATCCCGCATACGCTGGGCCGGTTGAAGCTTATGGCCGCATGGCGCGAAGGCGAAGCGCAGCACAAGGATATTCCGCGCGGCCGCATCATGCGTGACGAAACGCTGGCCGATGTGGCCAATCATCCGCCCAAGAAGCAGGCCGACCTTGCCAAAGTGCGCGGGCTGTCGGCGGCATGGAAGGACAATGATATCGGCAAGCGGCTGATGGACGTGATCGAGGGCGCAGACCCGCTGCCCGCCGACGAGATGCCGCCGAAGAACCGCCGCGGCGCGCCGTTGGGTAAAGAAGGCGCGCTGGTTGCCGACCTGCTGAAACTGCTGCTCAAGATTCGATCGCGCGAAATCGACGTGGCGTCGCGCCTGCTTACCAAGTCGGACGAGCTGGAAGCGCTAGCGGCGGGCGTCCGCAAGAACCTGCCCGTACTGGAAGGATGGCGTTACGACGTGTTCGGGCGTGAGGCGGTGGAACTGGTCGAGGGGAAGCTGGGCTTCACCGTACGCAAGGGCAAGCTGGTGATGACCCATGTGGACGACCGACACCGCGTCAGACGATGCGGAATCAGGCGCCGGACGACGACCCCGCCTGATGGCGACGTATCTGCCAACCATTAAGCAGCTGCAATATCTGGTCGCGCTGCACGAACACTGCCATTTCGGACGTGCGGCGGAGGCAAGCTTCGTTTCGCAATCGACCATGTCCGCCGGCATTCGCGAGCTGGAAACCCTGCTTGGCGTGTCGCTGGTCGAACGCAGCCGCCGCGTGGTGCGCTTCACGCCGTTGGGCAACACCGTCGTGGCGAAAGCACACCGTCTGCTGCGCGAGGCGGAGGAACTGTCCGCGCTGGTCAAGGCGTCGGGCACGCCGCTGTCGGGCGAACTTGCGCATGAGCGTGATCCCCACCATCGCACCGTTTCTGCTGCCGCGCATCCTGCCGCGCCTGCGCCGCGAACGCCCCGCCCTAAAGCTGTTCCTGCGCGAAGAAACCAGCGCCGATGCAGTCGAATCCCTGCAACATGGCCGGGTCGATTGCGTGTTGCTGGCGCTGCCCTTCGCCACGGGCGAAGTCGATCGCGAACATATTGCCGACGACCCACTGTATGTCGCGTTTCCCGAAGGAAATGCCGACCAATCCCCCCGCCGCAATCTCCCCAACGATGCTGGATGAGGGGCAGTTGCTGCTGCTGGAGGACGGGCATTGTCTGAAAGAACACGCACTGGCCGCCTGCAACCGCCCGGAACTCAGCGCATCGGCCACGATGATCGGCACATCGCTGCACACGCTGGTTCAAATGGTCGATAACGGCCTGGGCGTGACCATGTTGCCGCAAATGGCGCTGGATGCGGGCATATTGAACGGGACCAACGTCGTCGCCCGCCCGCTGAAAGCGCGAAAATGCCAGCCGCGACATCGCCTTGATATGGCGCAAGAACTCGCCGCGTGCAGAGGAATTCCGCCTGCTTGCTGCGGAACTCAGAGCTGGCTGAGTCACGCCGAATCCGGCGCATGCGCTTCATCATTTATTGGTAAATATCCGCCTAAGTGGCTGAACCTATCAACAATCAGGTTTCGTCACCATGCGTTCTTACAGCCGGTTCAACACCGATCACGAGATCGCCTGGCTCGTCGCGGGAACGCGACATTCGGCGCAGCTCTATAACCTGTCGAGCGGCGGCTGCATGATCGAAAGCGGCGATGCCGTCGCCAAACAGGGTGACGAAGTCCGGATCAAACTGCGCGCGCAAGACGGTTCTGCCCGGCGTGATCGCGTGGCAGATGGGCAAGAATGCCGGCATCAAATTTACCGTGCCGCTGCATCAGCCGGGTCGTCGAATCGTTCGGATATCAGACGGAAGGTGAGGATTTCGATCGGTTACGATCCGCGCGACCGGTTCGGCATTCCCCTGCTCGAACGACGGACCGCGATGACACCTCAATCCATATGTCGGATGCCTACCCGCAGATAGTCCCAGCCGGTGATGAGAGTGAGGATCGCAGCGCCCCACAGGCTGGCCAGGCTGACCAGATGGATCCATCCGTCCCCGACGTCGCGGCACGCGGCTGACAGCGACTGACATGGCGGTCCATGCACGGCGCCGCCCAGGATCAGCCCGCCCAGCGCCACCAATTGCAGGGTCGTCTTCCATTTCGCCAGCTTGCTGACCGGTACGCTGACCTGCAAGGCCGCCCAGAAATTCGCGCAGGCCCGATACGGCCAGTTCGCGCATCAGGATGATCAGCCCGGCGATCACATGCAGATCGCCGACATAGGGTCCGCGCAGATATCCCTGCGCCGTCAGCACCAGAATGACCGCCGCGATCATCAGCTTGTCGGCAATGGGATCGAGAAACTGCCCCAGTTTCGACACCGCCCCGCTCGACCGGGCAAGATACCCGTCGAAATAGTCGGTGATGCCCATCAGGCAGTACAATCCCCAGGCCAGCGCATATCCCAGCCGCCAGTCGGGCCACCATAACAACGCCACCAGCAGCGGGATCGTGACGATGCGCGACATCGTCAGAATGTTGGGCAACGTCCACATGCCCTTCGCCCTAGCCTACCTTGCATCCGTGCAAAAGCGCCGCTTTACGCTTGTCCACGCGCCATGCGCCGTTACCAAGGGGGGCTAAGCCAGGTTCGGCACCACGATCGAAGGCACGATACAGTCTATGAGCACAGTCGCCCACCTCATGCGGCAACGGCGGTTCGTGCCGCTGTTCGTGACCCAGCTGTTCAACGCATTCAACGACAATCTGTACAAGAACGCGATGGTGCTGTTCGTCGTCTACAGCGTGTACAATTCCGAAAGCGAGGAGGCATCGTTCAGCGCATTGGCATCGGGCCTGTTCATCCTGCCCTTTTTCCTGCTGTCCGCCGTGGCCGGGCAACTGGCCGACATGCGCGACAAGGCGAAGATCATTCGCATCGTCAAACTGTGCGAGATCGGTCTGATGATAATCGGCGCTTCCGGCCTTTATCTTGCCTGGCGCGGGGTGATGGTCGAAACGGTGGCGATCCCGCTGACGCTGGCGGCATTGACGTTGACCGGGGTGCAATCGACGTTTCTGGGGCCGATCAAATACGCCATTCTGCCGCAGCATCTTAAGAAGGACGAAGTGCTGGCGGGCACTGGGCTGGTGGAGGCGGGAACCTATATCGCCATTCTGGCCGGGACGATTCTGGCCGGATGGATCGCGGTGGAAGTCGCCGCCGCCCTGATCGTCATAACCGCGATCGTCGGATATTTCGTCAGCCGTCAGGTTCCCGATGCCCCGCCGCAGGGGGCGCTGACCCCGATCGACTGGAACATTGCGCGCGCATCGGTGAACCTTATCCGAAACACGATGCACAATCGCGAAGTGTATTACGCCATTCTGGCGATCAGCTTCTTCTGGACCATCGGTGCGGTGCTGTTCATCCAGTTTCCGCCGCTGGCCAAGAACGTCATCATGGCCAGCAAGGAAGTCGCCAGCCTGTTTCTGGTGGTGTTTTCCATCGGCGTCGCGATCGGATCGGTTGCCGTGAACGCACTGCTGAAAGGGCAGGTTTCGGCCCGATACGCGCCGGTCAGCGTGTTGTGCATGGGGGCGTTCGTCGTCGCATTCTATGTCATTGCGCGAATATGGGGAGACGGATCAGCCCGCAAGCCTTGCTCGACGTCGGCGGCTTTCCTCGCCTGGCCGATGGCGAGCGCTGCTGCTGCTCGCGCTGCTTGGCATTGCGATTGCGGGGGGCATGTTCGTGGTTCCGCTCTACGCTTTCCTGACGACCCGCGTCGCGCCGGATCAGGCGGCGCGCACGATCGCGGCGAACAACATCGTCAATTCGGGCGCTATGGTTTGCGGGGCGCTGCTCTCGATGGCGTTGAACGCCGCGAATGTCGCTATCACCGAACAGATTCTGCTGAGCGCGGCGATGTGCCTGGGTTCGGCCTGGCTTGGCCAGAGACTGTACAAGGCCGAGCGCAACGCAGCCGCGCTCGCCGCCGCGCATCCTGCGTAGTTACATGAAGAAGATCGTTACCGCAGCGAATCCGGCGATATAGACCCCGAAGAAGCTGCGGACATCTGCCAGCAATCCCTTCGCCGTCGGTTCGCAACCCCTGTCATCGGCTTGCGTCCGGGGGGGTAGGGAAGCGCGAAAGGGATGGCGGGCGCCATCGTCGGTCAAAACCAGAGAACGTCTCATGTCCAATGGGATAGACAGCGAAATCGTCGGCCGCATCACGACAGAGACCGCCCGTCCGGTAACGGGACATTAACCATCACGACTTTGAGCCAGGTTGGTCGGAGCGGCGGAAGCTTCGGATTTGCCCGCGTCGATGGTGCGAGTTAGAGCCAGACCATGAATCAACCCAGCACGTCTTCCGCCGCGGAACTCCTTGTCGAATGCCTGTCCGTGCAGGGCTGCGACCGCATCTTCACCGTCCCGGGGGAAAGTTTCCTGCCGGTGCTGGATGCGCTGCGTCGATCAAAGCGCGATCGATGTCGTGACCTGCCGTCAGGAAGGCGGCGCGGCGTTCATGGCCTGCGCCGATGGCACGATGACCGGACGTCCCGGCGTCGCCTTCGTCACGCGCGGACCGGGCGCCACGAATGCCAGCATCGGGGTGCATGTCGCGCATCAGGATTCGCAGCCCATGATCCTGTTCGTCGGCGATGTCGCCCGCCCGATGCAGGGACGGGAGGGATTTCAGGAAGTCGATCTTCACCGCGTTCTTCGCGCCGATCTGCAAATGGGCCGCGCGTATCGACGATTCCGCGCGCATTCCGGAATTCGTCGCGCGCGCTTATGCTGTCGCGATGTCCGGGCGACCCGGCCCGGTGGTGCTGGCTCTGCCCGAAGATATGCTGAGCGAACAGGTTTCCGTCCAGCCCCGTCCGCGCCTTTCGCGTCCGGCGCAGGCGGCCGATCCCCAAGCCGATGCAAATCGGCGCTGGATAAGCTTGCAAGCGCAAGCAATCCCATCGCGATCGTCGGCGGGGCAGGCTGGGACCGGGACGCGCGCGAGCATTTTACCCTGTTTGCCGAACGATCTGGAATTGCCGGTCGCCACCGCTTTTCGCGGCAGGATGCGATCCGACCGTCGTCCCGCGTCTATGCGGGCAATCTGGGCTACGGCCCGAACCCCAAACTGATCGACCGGGTGAAGGCGGCCGACGTCATTCTCGCCGTCGGCGCGCGATTGGGGGAAGCGACCACCGATGGGTACACCGTGCCGAGCCTGGATCATCCGGGACAGGAACTGATCCACGTCCACCCCGATCCGAACGAATTGGACCGCGTGTATCATGCCGATCTGGCGATCTGTTCAGGAATGGCGGAATTCGCGCAAGCCGCCGCGCGCATGGCGGCGGAGGCGGTCGCTGCCACACCCCATTCGGCACGCGACGCCCATGCGGAATGGGAGGAATGGTCGCAGCGCCAATCCCGGCGACTACGCGCTCGACCTTGCGACCTGCGTGACGTTCATGCGCGATACGATGCCGGCGGACACCATCATCTGCAACGGCGCGGGCAACTTCGCCGGTTGGTGGCATCGGTACTGGCGGTACGAAGGGTATCCCAGCCAGCTTGCCCCGACCTGCGGCGCGATGGGTTACGGCCTGCCCGCCGCCATTGCGGCCGCCCTGCGCTATCCCGAACGGCAGGTGGTGGCCGTCTGCGGCGACGGCGATTTTCTGATGAACGGGCAGGAACTGGCCACCGCGATCCAACATGGCGCGAATATGCTGGTCATCGTGGTGGACAACAGCGCCTATGGCACGATCCGCATGCATCAGGAGCGTGAATTTCCCGGCCGCGTATCGGCCACGCAACTGGCGAACCCTGACTTCGCCGCGCTGGCCACCGCTTTCGGTGCGCGCGCCCAGACCGCCCGCACCACCGATCAATTTCGCGACGCGCTACGAACCGGCATGCAGCGGACGGGGTGCGGCTGATCCACTGCGTCATCGACGTCGAACAACTGTCGGCCGGGGGCGCAACCATCAGCGGTTTGCGCGCAAGAATCAGCCTTCAGACCCCCCGCCAGCGCCATCACGATCGACCATTCTTCCGGCTTCACCTCCGCCACCGACAGTCGCGACAGTTTGACCAGTTCCATTTCCGCCAAAGCACGGTTCCGCCTTGATCGCTTTCAACGTCACCGTGCTCGGCAACTTCGTTTTCGGCACGATCTTGACCGCTGCCCATTTGCCGGTTTCGTCAGTCGGATCGGTTATGCCCGCCACGCTGACTTCGCAAATACCGACGATCTCCAGCCCTTCGCGCGAATGATAGAAGAACGCCTGATCGCCCACCTCCATCGCGGCCAGATTGTTCTTCGCGCGATGATTGCGAACGCCGTCCCACGTGCCCTCTTTTTCCGCCACCAGATCGTCCCAGCTGTATTTGGACGGTTCGGATTTCATCAGCCAGTAACGCATTAAGAACACCTCGATTTGATTGCAGCCCGCACGGCCTTACCCACCCAACGGCGGCGGGGCCATTCGGGTCCGCGCAAGTTAGCGACGGTGTCCTACCTATGGTGTGCAAATGGCATATTAACCGTTCTTTCAATCTGTCCTGCCATTGCGTTTTCTACACCATTCGGGGGCGAAGTATGATTGGCAGGAGACTGGCGGGAAAGGGCCGAAGCAATCGGGGTCGGGATCGCGAACGGCCAGTCCGCTCGACCGGGCCCAGCGCGATGTAATGGCGGTCGGTATCGCCACCGCCGCCATCCTGTTGTTCGTTGGCACGGGCGGTTCGGTCCTGCCGCAACTGGCCATGAAATTGCGCGGCATCGGCGCGGGGCCGGAACCGCTGCTCGTCAACGCGTTGCTGCTGAATATCGCTCTGATCGTGTTCGGATGGCGGCGATATCGCGAACTGAAAGCGGAGATCGAGGAGCGCCGGGAAGCGGAAGAAAACGCCCGAAAACTCGCCGCAATCGATCCGCTGACAGGTTGCCTGAACCGGCGCAGCATAGAAATATCCGCCGCAACCTTTCTGGTCGATACGCAGAAAGCCGGCATGTCCGCAGCATGTCTGATGATCGACATCGACAATTTCAAACAAGTCAACGATCTACACGGCCATATGGTCGGCGATAAGGCTTTGCGACTGGTCGCCAGACCGCATCGCACGTATTGCTGCCGGCAGATGCCTTGCTGGCCCGGCTGGGCGGTGACGAATTCGCCTGCCTGGTGCGCTATCCGAATGACAACCCCGAACGGATCGAACGGATTGCAACGCGGATCGTTGCAGTCCGTTGCCGATGAAACCATGATCGGCGGTATTGCTGTAACCATCACCTTGTCGATCGGGGTCGCGAACACGCAGAACATCGCGGACTATGCGCCCTATCGCACCGATCCGGCCCACAGGCGCTGATGCATCGTGCGGATATCGCCATGTATCAGGCGAAAAAGGGCGGCAAGAACCGTTATTCCTGGTTCGAACTGCCGATGGAACAGGAATTGCGAAACCGCAACGAATTGGAAGCAGTCCGTTCGGCGCGGCATCGCGCAGGGAGAATTCGAACCCGTATTACGAACAGCAGATCGACCTATCGAGCGGCAAGCTGGTGGGTTTCGAAATGCTCGCCCGATGGGATCATGGCGGGGACCGGCCGATCGGCCCGGAAATCTTCATCCCGTGGCCGAGGAAATCGGCCTGATCGGCAAATTGTCGGAAGCGTTGATCGCACAAGCTTTCGCGGATGCGAAATCATGGGCGCCAGAGCTGACGCTGGCCATCAATATCTCGCCGGTCCAGCTGCGCGATACCTGGTTTTCGCAAAAACTGCTGAAGCTGATGACCGCGCATAATTTCCCGCCCGCACGGCTGGAAATAGAGATCACGGAAAGCTGCCTGCACGAAAACCTGCCGATAGTGCGGTCCACCATTACCAGCCTTCGCAATCAGGGCGTTACCGTGACACTGGACGATTTCGGCACAGGCTATTCCAGCCTATCGCAACTGCGGTCTCTGCCATTCGACAGGCTGAAGATCGACCGCAGTTTCGTGCAGCGAACTGGGTATGCCCGGATCGTCCCCCGCCATCGTGCAGTCGATCGTCGATCTGTGCCACGGGTTGAACTTGCCTATCACTGCGGAAGGTATCGAAACGCCCGAAGCTGTGGCCTTACTGAAACAATTCGGGTCGCTTAAAGGGCAAGGTTACCTCTTACGGAACGCCAGAAGCGGCTTCGGAGGTGCACAAACGGCTCGGCCTGAGGGATAACGATGTCGCCGGCAGCGAAGCGGCGAACGTCCCACAAAGCGCAATCGTCCGCTTGACCTTACGGCGCTATCGCGCCGCTAGGGTGGACTAACCAGGCTCGCCGCATAGATGCCGGGCCACGATGTCCGCCGTACCAAACCCCATGCCGTTTGTGAAAATGCACGGGCTGGGCAACGACTTCATATTGTTGGACGCTCGCACGCTTGACGATTTGCCGCTGTACGGCCCGACTATAAGGGCGTTGGCGGATCGGCATACCGGGATCGGGTGCGATCAGCTGGTGCTGCTGGAACCGTCCGCATCGGCGACTTGCGAAAATGCGTATCTTCAATCGCGACGGCGGGGAGGTTGAGGCATGCGGCAATGCCGCGCGGGCAGTGGCGATGTACCTCGGTACAATCGGGCAGCTGGAAACCACTCGGCGGGACGATCGCCATCACTCCCGACACCGATGGGGCCAGCGTCGATATGGGGACGCCGCACTTCGACTGGGACGCCATCCCGCTTGCCTATCCGATGGACACGATGGAACTGCCGGTATCCTGGGCCGAGGGCGATCTGGTCCTTGAGCGCCCCATCGCCGTCAATGTCGGCAATCCCCATGTTGTTTTCTTCGTACCGGACATTGCCGCAGTTCCGCTGGAACGCATCGGGCCGACGATCGAAACGACCCGCTGTTCCCGAAACGGATCAACGTCAATATCGCAGCGATTGGCAGTCGCGACGCGATTGCCTTGCGGGTTTGGGAACGGGGCGCAGGGCTGACGCGGGCCTGCGGTACCGGGGCGTGCGCGACGGCCATAGCGGCGATGCGGCGCGGGCTGGTCGATCGGTCGGTGACCGTCGCGTTGCCCGGTGGCGATCTGCGGATCGAGTGGACGGCAGACGAACGTATAATCATGTCCGGCCCAGCCGCGACCAGCTTCACCGGAACATTCCGCTGGCAGGATTACGCATGAGCGCCCTTGCCCCCCCAGCAAAGCCAGACATTATAACCCTGGGGTGTCGTCTGAACTTGTCCGAAAGCGAAACCATCCGCGCGATGTTGGGCGACGAGGGCGATGTCGTCGTCATCAACAGCTGCGCCGTTACGTCCGAAGCGGTTCGCCAGACGCGCCAGGCCATCCGCCGCGCCCGGCGCGCCAGACCCGATGCCCGCCTGTTGGTAACCGGATGCGCCGCTGACATCGAACGCGATCAGCTTGGCGCGATGGTGGAAGTCGATGGGCTGATCGCAAACAAGGTAAAACTGGACCGGCGCGCCTGGAACGTACCGGAACCCACCGCAATCGCGCCGCCGGTTCACACGCGCGCCTTCATTGCGATCCAGAACGGCTGCGATCATGCCTGCACCTTCTGTGTGATCCCGCAAGGCCGTGGGGAAAGCCGGTCATTGTCCATTCCCGCCGTTCTGAAAACCATCGCGGACCACATAGAGCGTGGCGCAGGCGAAATCGTACTAACCGGCGTCGATGTGACGTCGTGGGGTCACGACTTGCCCGGCGCACCCCCATTGGGAGAATGCGTCGCGGCTATATTGGCCGAGTTCCCGACTTTGCAACGCATTCGCATGTCGTCTGTCGATGGCGTAGAGATCGACCCGGTGCTGCACGAGTTGTTTGCCGGCGAACCGCGCGTCATGCCGCATTTGCACCTGTCGTTGCAGCATGGCGACGATCTGATCCTGAAGCGCATGAAACGTCGGCATTTGCGTGCAAATGCCGTCGAACTGGTTGCAACGCTGAAGCATCGTCGCCCCGACCTCGCCATCGGAGCGGATCTGATTGCCGGTTTTCCGACCGAAACCGACGACATGCACCAGCGCAATCTGTCGATCGTCGCGGAATTGAATATCGTCCACGGTCACATCTTTCCCTATTCGCCGCGCCCCGGAACGCCCGCCGCGCGAATGCCGCAAGTGGATCGGCAAACCGTCAAGGTTCGTGCGGCACAATTGCGTGCGCGTGTTGCGGAGGTGCGGAGCAACTGGCTGCAATCGCTGATCGGCCGGGAGACCATGGTGCTGGCGGAAGCCGACGGAACCGGATATTCGCCGGACTTCGCGCGAGTAAAGCTGCCGGACGGAACACCGCGCGGCTCCATTGTGGCCATGACCCCTACAGCATTGGAAAAAGGGATTTTGATGTGAGCGACCGGAATTGGAGCGAGCGTGTGTTCGGCGGGTTCCGCAAAACGTCGGAACGGCTGACGTCCAATATCACTGCCGCCGTCGGCACGGCGAAACTGGACGATGCGACGCTGGACGATCTGGAAGATGCGCTGATCCTATCCGATCTCGGCCCCAGCGCCGCCGCCCGCATCCGTGCGAAACTGGCGGAAAAACGGTTCGGCACCACGATCACGGAACGGGAACTGAAAGAAGCGGTGGCCCAGGAAATTGCCGCCATTTTGCGCCCGGTTGCCAAACCGCTCGACATCGTTGCGTTCCCCCGCCCCCAAGTCATTCTGGTCATCGGCGTGAACGGCAGCGGCAAAACCACCACGATAGCAAAGCTGGCGCATTGGTTTCAGGAGGACGATTACAGCGTCATGCTGGCCGCTGGCGATACGTTTCGCGCCGCCGCCATCGGGCAGCTTGCCACCTGGGCCGAACGTATCGATGTGCCGCTGGTGCGCGGGCCGGAAGGGGGCGACCCCGCCAGCATCGTGTTCGACGGGGTGAAGGCCGCCACGCAGCAGGGTACGGACACCCTGATCGTGGACACCGCCGGACGCCTGCAGAACAAGGCCGAACTGATGGACGAGCTGCGAAAGATCCGAAAGGTTCTGGGTCGCCTCAACGCAGAAGCGCCACATGACGTGGTGCTCGTGCTCGATGCGACCAACGGCCAGAATGCGTTAAGCCAGATCGCGGTATTTCAGGAAATCGCAGGGGTCACGGGATTGATTATGACGAAACTGGACGGCACGGCGCGCGGCGGCGTTCTGGTTGCGGCGGCGGAGCAATACGGCCTGCCCATTCACGCCATCGGGGTCGGCGAAACCATCGACGATCTGCGCCCCTTCGACCCCGATCTGGTCGCGCGCGTCATTGCGGGCATCGCCTGATGACCGCTGAATCACGAAAAAGCGCAGGCTGGCTAAACGTGGCGGTCGATTACGGTCCGCTGGTGGTGTTCCTGGCGACTTACAAATACTTTTCGCCGCCCGAAAATGCGCCCCTGCTGGAAGTGGCGGCGGTCATCAAGGGGACGGTCGCGTTCATGGTCGCGGCGGTCGCCGCGTTGCTGTTTTCGAAGTATCGCCTGGGCAAGATTTCGCCCATGCTGTTGTTTTCGACGGCGCTGATTATCGGTTTTGGCGGATTGACGATATTTTTCGGCGATCCGACTTTCGTTCAGCTGAAGCCCACGATTATCTATGCCCTGTTCGGCGTGGCGCTTCTGGCAGGGTATGTGCGCGGCAAGGCGTTGCTGAAAGTTCTGCTGGAAGCGGCGTTCGAAGGGTTGTCGCAGGAAGGCTGGTTGAAACTGTCGCGCAACTGGGCGGTGTTTTTTCTAGGTTTAGCGGCTTTGAACGAGGGGCTGCGCTATACTTACAATGTGGCGAATGACAATTTCGAAACATGGCTGTGGGCCAAGTTTTGGGTGTTCATGCCGCTGACGTTCCTGTTCACTTTTTCCCAGATACCGATGTTGTTGAAAAACGGCTTGGATGTCGGGCAGGCGGACGACGCGAAGACCGACCAACCGCCCACCGGGGAATAGTCAGATCCGTACCTGACTGCCCAGTTCGACCACACGGTTCGTCGGCAGCCGGAAAAACTCCATCGCCGTTGCCGAATTCCGCAGCATCCAGGCGAAGATCTTCTCCCGCCAGATCGACATTCCGGGCTTTTCCGATGGCAGCAGCGTCTGCCGCGACAGAAAGAAACTGGTGTGCATCATGTCGAACTCTCCGCCACACTGGCGTAGAGTTTTCAGACCTGCCGGCACGTTAGTTTCCTGCATGAAGCCGTAATGCAGCACCGCGCGGAAGAACCCATCGCCCAGATCGTGATACTCGCAGCGATTGGCATCGTCGATGTACGGGACTTCCGCAATCTGCACGGTCAGGATGACCACGCGTTCGTGCAACACCTTGTTATGTTTGATATTGTGCAACAAGGCGGACGGAACGCCGCCCTGCGCCGACGCCATGAAAATTGCCGTGCCGGGAACGCGCGTTGCGCTGTTCTTTGCCGATTTGGCGAAGATTTCCATCGGCAATGCAACCTCCGTCATGCGTTCGCGCATCAGCTTGCGACCGCGTGCCCACGTCGTCAGCAGCGTGAAGATTACCGCGCCGACCACCAGTGAGAACCAACCGCCATCGGGAACCTTGGTCAGATTGGCGAGGAAATAGGCCCCATCCACGATCAGGAACAGGAGAACCACCGGCGCTGCATACCACCATTTCCATTTCCAAACGCCCACCAGCAACACCGCCATCAGCAATGTATCGATGGTAACGGCCCCGGTTACCGCAATGCCGTATGCGCTGGCGAGATTGGATGAATTCTGGAACGTCAGGACCAACAGGATAACCGCCACCATCAATGCCCAGTTGACGATAGGAATATAGATCTGCCCCCCTTCCGTCTCGCTGGTATGGCGCACGGAGAGGCGGGGGATGAAGCCCATCTGGATCGCCTGATGCGTGATGGAGAACGCGCCGGAAATAACCGCCTGGCTGGCAATGAATGTCGCGAACGTCGCAAGGATGACAAGCGCCAGGCGATAGCTTTCGGGCGCAAGCATGAAGAATGGGTTTTCGATGGCGACGTTCGCTGCCGCTGCATCCATGCCCACGATCATCGCGCCCTGCCCGAAATAATTCAGCAGCAGGCAGGGCATGACGAACCCGAACCACGACAGCCGCATCGGCCCGCGCCCGAAATGGCCCATGTCCGAATACAGCGCCTCCGACCCGGTGACCGCCAACACCACCGAGCCTAGCGCAAGGAACGCGAGCGTGCCGTCGATGACGAAGAAGTTCACCGCGTAATAGGGATTGAGCGCCCATAGTATCTGCGGGTGGCTGATAATCTGATAGCTGCCCAGTCCGGCGATCACCACGAAGTAAACGATCATGACCGGCGCGAACAGCGCGCCGACCTTTGCCGTGCCGCGCTTTTGCAGCATGAACAGCAGCACCAGCAGCACCAGCGCGATCGGGAATGACCAGCGGGTCCAGCCGGTGGTCGACCACCGTCAGCCCTTCCACCGAAGACAGCACCGAAATCGCCGGCGTAATCATGCTGTCGCCATAGAACAGCGATGTGGCGAACACGCCCAGCAGCACGGTCAGCCAGCCGTATTTCGTGCGCCCGATCTTGCTGGAAATCAGCGCGACCAACGCCAAGCTGCCGCCCTGCCCCTTATTATCGGCGCGCATCAGAATGGTCACATACTGGATCGCCACGACCAGGAACATGGACCAGAAGATCAGGCTGACCACGCCCAGAACATGCGCGTCGTCGATGGCCAGATGATGCGCGCCGCGAAAGGTTTCACGAAAGGCATAGAGCGGGCTGGTGCCGATATCGCCGAACACGATGCCGATCGCGCCGACGGCCAACGCAGTTTTCGGACGCCGCGCGGCCATGCCGCGGATGGGGCGGCGGGGTCCGTATCGGCGGTTCGGTCGTCGCGAGGTTCGTTCATCGTTGCCATGCAGTTCGGCCGACGAATGCCGAAACAGGAGGCGGCGCTTATCACCATCGTTTCGCAGCTGCAACAAATGTGCCGTGCCGGTGTGCTACTGCAACGCGGCCCTGCGCCCGTTCCGGCTGCGCCAGCATTGCATCGAGCGCATCGATGCGCGCCTGCAATTCAGCGCGCCAGATTGCGTCAGCAGGCGCCTCGTCCAGCAAACCCTGCCATACATTCGCGCGCATCCGCGATACGGCCGGTCCGAAACCAGGCCAGTCCCAGAAAGAACGCCGGCCCGGGATGTCCCGGACGCGCGGCCTCTGCACGGCTGAACGCTATCAAAGCGGCCGGGGTCGGCTCCCCGTCGGAATGAGCGATCAGCGCATTGGCAAGCGCCAGCCACGCCTCTGCATCGTCGGGATCGCGCTGGACCGCATTTCGCAGCAGTTTGACAGCATCCAGCGACTGCCCCTTGCGCGCGAAACCATCGGCCAGGGTTACGTAGAATGACGGCGCACCGCGATCGGTAAACATCGCGCGGCGGGCGTCGATCAATTCCGCCCCGTCGATCGCTTCGTCCGCTGTTTGCGCGGTAGGCGATCCTGCGTAATCGGGTGACCCTTGCCACGCATAACCGGTCAAACCGAACGTGAGCGCAGCGGCAAACAAAGCATATCCCGATCTGGGCAACTGCAAAAGGATGGCTGCGAACGCGAATGCCGCAATGGACAAGCCGATGATAGCGACCCAGCCGATCATCGCGCCAATCGCCGCCACAACACGCCGCCCACCAGCAAGATCAACAGAATCGGCCCTGCAAACAACGGCCAGGTCGTGCGGCCGATGGCCGGTGAGTAGCTGACATAATCGCCATACCGTTCGATCAACCAGTTCCGCACCGCTTCGGGTCGTTCGCCGGCGGCGATCATGGTGCGGACCTGATGCCGCATATCCCCCGCCATCGGTGCGTCGCTATCGGCGATGGACTGGCTCTGGCATCGCAGGCAGCGCAGAGTTTGCATCAATTCCTGCGCCGCAGCCTCCTGCTTCGCGTCGGGCAGTTGAGTGTAGGCCAGCGGTGCAGGCGGCAAAGTGTCCTGCGCGAAGGATATGGAACCCGGAATCATCGCCATCAACGCGGCCATGCATAGCACAATGCGGGTCATTCGCCGGCCCCGGCCTTCGCAAGTTTCTCCAGCAGAATTGGGACATCGTTTTCGCGAATGTCGCCGATATGCTGATATCTGATGACCCCGCGCCCATCGATTACGAATGTTTCGGGTACGCCCGACGATCCGATCGCCAGCTGCACTGCCGAAATATCGTCCGCGCCGATCTGCGTATAGGGATTGCCATGTCGGCCCAGGAACGCCGCGATGTCGTCTGGCCGGTCGCGGATGGCGATCCCGACGATCGGCGCGCCCGCATCGCGCAGCGCGTCCAACTGCGGCGCCTCTGCGATGCAGGGGACGCACCAGCTTGCCCAAATGTTCAGCAGGCGGGGCGTGCCATCCGCAAAGTCGGTGTTCACTATCGGCGGGCCATCGGGATCGGCGGATGGCAAAGTGAATGCGGGCAAGGGTTTGCCGATCATCGCGCTCGCGACCTCGTCCTCCTTGGGCCGGGACAGTTGATAGGCGGCGACGCCGACGAATACGGCGAACAGCACCAACGGTATCCAGATGCGCCAGTTGGTCATGCGCCGTCCAACGCAACGCCGTTTGCAGTATCACGGCGTCGTTCTGCAATGCGGGCACTCGCCCGCCGCCGTTTCAGATCGTCCGCGACACGGCCCAGCAGCGCGATCACCCCGCCCAGCGCGATCAGCAATCCGCCATACCAGATGAAGGTGACGAAGGGTTTCCACCACAACCGCAACTGCCAGCGTTCCGCGCCGTCAGCTTGCCGCGCCTCCGCGCCCATGACTGCATAAAGCTGCCCGTTCCAGCGCGTAACCAGCGCGCTTTCCGTCGTCTGTTGCGGCGGCGACCAGAAGGTTCGCGATTGCGGGGCCAAAGCCACTGGCGCATCGCTGCGATATTGCGCGGTCATGCGCCCTTCGATGGCGGTCCAGTTCTCGCCCGCGACCGGTTCGGCCGCATTCAGCGTTACGGACCAATTGCCGACTTCGGCCCGTCCGCCCGGCTCCACTGCAGCCAGCGTTTCCTGACTGAAGGCGGATTCGCTCGCCATACCGAACAGCGTTACCGCGATGCCGAAATGCGCGATGACCATGCCCCACACGCCCAGCGGCATCCGGCGCAGATTGCGCCCGCGCAACGGCAGAAAGCTGGCGACTGCCAATGTCGCCGCCAGCGCTAATCCCAACAGCGGCAGGATACCTATGTCGAACAGCGCAGCCAGCATCACCAGCGCCGCGATTAGCAGCGCGCCCGCCAATGCCAGCGGCTTTGCTATCCGTGTTAACCGATCCCGACGCCAGCGAAGCAAGGGGCCGACCGCCATCACCATCAGCATCGGCAGGGCGAAGATCGCACTGGCGGGATTGAAATAGGGCGGCCCCACGGACACGCGCACATCGAACGCCTCGGTCAGCAAGGGGTACAGCGTGCCCAGCAGAACGATCGCCAATATCGCGCACAGCATGACATTGTTGAACACCAGCGCCCCTTCGCGGCTGGTCACGGCGAACCGCTTCCCTTCGGCCACGCTGCCCGCGCGCAGGGCGAACAACAGCAGCGCGCCGCCGATATTGATAGCCAGCAGGAACAGGATGAACGTGCCGCGCTGGGGATCGACGGCGAAAGCATGCACGCTGGTCAGCACGCCCGATCGCACCAGAAACGTGCCGAGCATGGACATCGAAAACGCCACCACGCCCAGCATGATCGTCCATGCGCGCAAGGCATCGCGCGAGGCCAGCACGCTGGTGGAATGCAACAGCGCCGTCGCCGCCAGCCACGGCATCAACGCGGCGTTTTCCACCGGATCCCAAAACCACCAGCCACCCCAGCCCAGCTCGTAATACGCCCAATAGCTGCCTGCGGTCAGGCCCAGCGTCAGGAACACCCACGCGCCGAGCACCCAAGGGCGCATCGCGCGGGCGAAATCCGGGCCGACCTGCCGCGTGACCATCGCACCGACGGCGAAGCTGAATGCGACCGACAATCCGACATATCCGATATATAAGGTCGGTGGATGGAAGGCGAGGCCGATATCCTGCAACAGTGGGTTCAGCCCCGCCCCTTGTGCAGCGGGTACGGGCAATCGTTCGAACGGATTGGAACTGAGCAGCAGGAAAGCGTAGAAGCCAAGCCCGACGAACCCTTGCGCCGCCAGTGTCGCGTTCATGGTGTTTACGGGCAGACGTCGTTCCACCGCCGCGATCAGCCCGCCAGCCATCGCCATGACGGTGACCCACAACAGCATGGACCCTTCGTGATTGGCCCATGCGCCCGACAGTTTGAAAATCATCGGTTTGGCGACATGCGAATGGCTGGCCACCAATTTCACCGAAAGATCGGTTACGGCGAACAGATATACGAGGGCGGCGAACGCTGTTATCGCAAGAACGCCCTGAACGATCGCCGCAGGGCGGACGAGCGAGGCCAGTTGCGCGCCCCCCTCTCGCAGCGCCAGTGCCCCCGCCAGCAATTGAAGCATGGCCAGCGCAGCCGCCAGCCAGAGCGCCGCAAGGCCCAGTTCCGCAATCATGCGTACGTCACCGTGCGACCGATGGGCCGGTTGCGACCGTGCGGGTCACGCTTTCCTTCGCCTGACGGTCGGTCATGTCCTGCAATTCGACGGGGACGTAGTTTTCGTCATGTTTCGCAAGCAGCGTTTCCGCCACGAACACACCATTCGCATTCAGGCGGCCATCGGCAACCGCGCCCGAACCTTCGACGAACAGATCGGGCAGGATACCGGTATAGCTGACCGGCACGCGCCCTTCCCCATCGTTGACGGCGAAATCGATCGTTATGCCGTCCGCGCGTGTCGACAGCGATCCGGTTTCCACCATGCCGCCCAGCCGCACCAGCTGCCCGGCCTCGGGTGGGTTGGCCGCCATCTGGCCGGGAAGGTAGAAGAAACTCGCTTCGTTGCGAAGATACCAGGACGCCAGCAACGCCGCGCCGGTCAGCGCGACCACCGCCATGACCAACAGCACCAACCGTTGATGTTTTGCCTTCAACGCAGTCATTTCCGGCGCGTCTCGTCCCGGCGTCGTTCCGCATGACGCATGGCTGACCACGACCACGCGATCATGACGACGATCGACAGCAGACCGATCGCATAGGCGGCGATCACGAAATCCCATTGCGGCAGGTTCTCGCGCATCACGCCGCCGCCATGGCGCGGCGTTGCAACCGGGCGTCGGTTTGCACATCCGCCAGCAAAGCGCGCATCCGCATCAGAACGATCCCACCGAACAACAGCGAGAAGCCGACCACCGCACCCGCCAGCGGGAACAAGAATGCGCTGTCGATCGCCGAACGACCGATGGTAATACTGGGCGGTTGATGCAGCGAATTCCACCATACGACCGACCGGTTGATAATCGGAATATTGACCGCGCCGACGATACCGAAAATTGCCGGAATCTTGGCGGAACCGCCTTCCTTCGATACCGTCTGAGCCAGCAGAATATACCCGACATACAGAAACGCCAGAACCAGCATCGACGTCAGCCTGCCGTCCCATACCCACCAGCTGCCCCATGTCGGACGGCCCCAGATCGATCCTGTCGCCAGGCAAATAGCGGTAAAGACCAGCCCCGGCACCGCCGCGCCGCGCGCAGCGATACTCGCCAGCGGATGCCGCCAAACCAAATAGGCGGCGCTGGACAGCGCAATCGCGCTCCACCCGCCCATACCCAGCCATGCGGCGGGAACATGAATGAACAGGATACGCACGGTTTCGCCCATCAACCGATCGGCCGGGGCATAGAACAGGCCCCAAACCAGCGCGCCGACCGTCAGCACCGCGCCCGACGCCAGCAGCAAAGGCGTCAGCCACCGGGCCAGCGTCAGGAAACGTTTGGGATTGGCAAAACCGTGCATGATTACACTGTTGTCATTAAGGTCTGTCGCACGAAATTACCAGTCGCAACCGGGGCAAATCGCACCGCAGGCGGACGCATCAGCGCCCGATGAGAGCTTGCGCCATTTTGTCCGATACGACATCCGGCGACAGCTTCGCGGCATCGCTTTCCTGCCAGATGCGCGTCAGCCGTTCGGGGATCAACGCGATGCGCTTTCGCACTTCGTTGATGTCGCATGGATCCCCCTTCGTCCGGCACAGATGTTCCATCGTCACGCTGATGATACCGCCGGCATTGATAACGTAATCGGGCGCGTAGAGAATGCCGCGTTCCGCCAGCAATGCCCCGTGCCTTTCGCGCGCAAGCTGATTGTTCGCGCCGCCCGCGACGATCGGCGCGTCCAGCTGCGCGATCCCGGCATCGTCCAGGATCGCGCCCAAAGCATTGGGGCTGAAAACGTCGCAGGAAACCGACATGATCGCATCTGTCGCAGCGGTTTCGGCGCCCAGTTCCTTGGCCAGAACCTTGGCGCGTTTCGTATCGCGATCCGCCACGGTCAGCTTCGCGCCATCGCGCGCCAGCAATCGAGCGACTCCGCCGCCGACGCTGCCGATACCCTGAATGGCAACGTGCACGTCCTGCAGACTGTCCTTGCCCAGTTTGTGCAACACCGCAGCCTTGATACCGTGATAGATGCCCATCGCCGTAAACGGTCCGGGATCGCCGCCGGCATCGTTGTTTCCCTGCGTCGGCAAGCCGGAGACATAGGCCGTGCGCTGCGCCACCGCGACCATGTCCGCTTCGCTGATACCGACATCTTCCGCCGTGATGTATCGACCGCCCAGCGCGTTCACCGCATCGCCGAACGCGCTTAGCATCGCGGGTGTTTTCCCGCCGTTTTCCGGCGCCAGGATCACGGCTTTGCCACCGCCCATCGGCAAGCCGGCCATAGCGTTCTTGTAACTCATACCCCGGCTTAGCCGCAGCGCGTCCGGCATTGCCGCCGAACTGTCGGGGTAATGCCAGAACCGCGTTCCGCCTGCCGCCGGGCCGAGATGGGTCGAATGGACGGCGATGATGGCCGACAGGCCCGACGCGCGATCATGCACCAGCTGAACCAGCTCGTGATCGTCGTAATCGGCTGTGTTCCAGAATGCCGTCATTGCCAACATATCCCGCAATCGCTGGTGGTATAAATTGATCTCGACGGGGAAAAATGGGGCGACCGAGGGGTCTCGAACCCCCGACCTCCGGTACCACAAACCGGCGCTCTAACCAACTGAGCTACGATCGCCACATGCCCCGTTCGCATGGAGTGAAGCGGGGCTGATACGCCAGTTTCACAGCGGGTCAACCCGCCATTCGCGACGCTGTTTGCGTGTTGCACGCGCTTGGCTTTTTGGAAAGCGAAAACTGCGCTTGGCCGCCTTGCGCGCAACTTTATGTCGTGGCGCGAACTGACACGCGAGGGACTATATGAAAAGGGCGACCCGTCGGAGCCGCCCCTTCGTACCGAAAACCGCTGCCTATTTCTTGGTCAGCGACAATCCGCCGAAACGCTGGTTGAACTTGGCAACCCGGCCGCCTTCCTGCAATTGCTGCTTGCCGCCCGTCCACGCCGGATGGCTGGTGGGGTCGATATCCAGCGTCATCGTGTCGCCTTCCTTGCCCCAGGTGCTCTTCGTCTGAAATTCGGTGCCATCGGTCATCTTGACGTTGATGGTGTGATATTCGGGGTGCGTTTCGGCTTTCACGGTCGTAATCCTTTATGCGTGTGACCGGTACCGACCGGCCTGCATTGCGTTGTGGCGCGGCGCATAGCGGGGATGCGACGGTATGACAAGGTTTGCGGGTAGGCGTTCAGGCCGGTGCGTCGGCGATCATGGCGGTGAACGCCACTTCGCTGACCGTACGGCCATCGACTTCCGCACGCCCGGCGAATTTGCAGACGCGCGGCCGTTTCTGAACGAATTCGACATGCAGATCGAGCAGGCAGCCCGGTTCGACCGGCGCGCGGAACTTCGCGTTTTCGATCGCCATGAAATACACCAGTTTGCCGCTGTCGGCCAAATCCATCGTTTCGATCGCAAGAATTGCCGCGGCCTGTGCCATCGCTTCGACTTGCAGAACGCCCGGCATGATCGGGCGACCGGGGAAATGGCCCTGGAAAAACTGTTCGTTGAACGTCACGGCTTTGACCGCATGAATGCTTTCACCGGCGGTCAGGGTGCGAACCTTATCCACCAACAGCATCGGATAACGATGGGGCAGAGCCTTCAGTATGCGCGCGATATCGTATGCAGTAATGTCCGAATCGTACTCGTCGCGCCATCGCTCTGCCCCTCGCTTTGTTAACGGCCGGTAGGCTGCTGCGCGGCCGGGGCCGGCTGACCCTGTGCGGCGCGGGCTGCGCGTTGCTGCGCCGCTGCAACGATCACCTGCTGGATGGTCTGGTGCAGCGATGCGACCTCACGCGTGGGCTGGAAACCGGCCGGCGGCGTGGTTTGCGCGGTGGGCACGCGGACATCCAGCGCGCTGGTGATATCATCGGTCACATTGATATTGTCGGGGCCGTACTGAATCGCCTCCGGGCTAAGCATGACCTGGATGTTCTTCGACCGGATGACCTCGTCGCGCGCATTGGTATATTCGCCGGCGATCTGCTGAATTACGTAATATTGCGCCAGAACGATCGGGCGGCTGACCGTGGCCGCCTGCTGTTCCTTCGCCTGAATTTGCTGGATCACGCCCGGATTCGCGTCGATTTCCGCTTGCGACAATTGCTGGTCCTGATTGGTGTCGAGCGTGGCCTGCAATTGCGCCGCTTCCTGACGGATGGTGGCGACCTGCTGCATCTGGGCGGCGTATGTCTGGTCGATCTGCTGATAGGCGGCCGTCAAAGCGCGCGACCGCACGATGGAGGCTTCCGGGCTGCTGGTGGCGATGCCGTTGACCTGCGCGGCGGCGGGGCTTGCGACGGCCAGCGTCAGACCTGCGGCGAGAATTGGAGTGAGAAGATTTTTCATCAGAATTGGGTTCCTACGTTGAATGTAAGTGTTTTCGTGTCGTCGCCTTCCTGCGAACGCAACACGTGGGCGAAATCGATACGGAACGGTCCGAACGGTGAATTCCAGTTCACGCCGACGCCGACCGGACACGCGTGGCGAGGCCGAATTACCAAGGAAGCGTTCGCGGAAATTGGTGTTCGGGATGATCGCCGGCGTATTCGCCGTACCATCGGGCGCGAACGGCTCGGTAACCTGGATCGCGCCTGCACCGCTGCCCTGGATGAAGATCGGATTGCCGTCCGCATCGCGCGACTGAACGCCGAACGGATTGTTCTGCAAGAACCGGCTGGGTCACGTTGAACAGGCTGCCGACATCGAGCCAGATCGACGGGCGCAGGCCCAGCTCGCTGGCCCCTGAACCCAATGGAATTTCCAGCTCCGCACGGCCGAGATAATACGCCCGGCCGCCCAGCGCATCGTCGATGATGTTGGAATCGTCTTCGGGAATGATGACATTGCCATCGGCATCGAAGAATTCGCGCACGACGCGCGGGCCGACACCGCGAATGTCGAAGCCGCGGAACTGCGGTTCACCCAGCAGGAACCGGTCGGTCAGGCGAACTTCGTCAACGCCCTCGCCTTCGCGATCTTCCAATCCCTTGATCGCGCCGCCTTCCGCCGCGAGCGCTGAAGACGAAACCGCTGCCGAAGCCCCAATATTTCGCAGCCTTGCCGCGCAGACGCAGATATTTGACGTCCCCGCCGAGCCCGGCAAATTCTGCCGTCAGCGAAATCGCTTTCGCCACGGCTCGGACGGCGGCGGCTGTTGAGCGTGTCGTAATTGATCGTCAGCACCCAGGATCGAACTGACCCGCTGGCCCAGCGCATCGCACAAGAAACGACCGGCAAACAACGGTTCGCACGTCGCAATGCCATCGCCGTCGAAATCGGTGAAGAACTGGCTTTCGTCGATCGTCACGTCGTCATTGTTCAACGTGTAGCTGCCGATCAGGACGAAAATTCCGTCAGCGGCACACCGGCACGCAATGTCAGGCCGGTGGTCGATTGTTCGTACGTCGTGACGTCTGCGGTTGCGGTTGAAACTGTTCAGGTCGCGGCGATAGACATCGACACCTGCCGAAATGTTGCGATCGAACAGATACGGTTCGGTAAAGCTCAACTGAACCGAGCGCGAGAAACGCGAATAATTGACGCTGGCGCCGACCGTCTGCCCGCGCCCGCGGAAGTTCCGCTGCCGGATGGAGCCTGCAAGAATGAAACTTTCGATGGAGGAAAAGCCCGCCGACAGCTGCAATTCGCCGGTCGGCCTGTTCCTGCACGTTCGCTTCCAGAACGATCCGATCGGGGCGGCTGCCTTCTTTCTGTTCGACTTCGAAGTTTTCCTGGAAATAGCCCAGCGAATTGATCCGCGCGGTGGTGCGTTTGACCTGCAGCGAATTGAACGCGTCCCCTTCCGTCAGGCGGAATTCGCGGCGCAGCACCTTGTCCTGCGTCAAGGTGTTGCCGTTGACGTCGATCCGTTCGACATAGACGCGCGGCGCCTCGCGCAGAACGAAGGTGATCCCCATGGTGAGGTCGTCCTTGTTCCGGTCGAATTGCGGCGCGACATCGGCGAAGGCATATCCGAACGTGCCGGCAATTTCCGTCAGCTGTTCGACAGTGTCTTCGACCAGTTTCGCATCGTACCAATCGCCGGTTTCCATCGGCAGACTGCTGGTCAGGCTGTCGCTGTCGAAATCGCGCAACTGGCTTTCCGCTTCCACATCGCCGAATTTGTACCGTTCGCCTTCCTCCACCACATAAGTGATGATGAAGTCCTTCTTGTCCGGCGTCAGTTCGGCCACGGCGGACACGACGCGGAAATCGGCGTAGCCTTCGGTCAGATAGAACTGGCGCAACTTGGACTGGTCGAACGCCAGGCGGTCGGGATCGTAGCTGGTGTTGGAACTGAGGAAACTCGTCAGCCGCGCCTGTTTGGTGACCATTTCCCCGCGCAGCGTGCCATCGGAAAACTCCTCGTTGCCGATGATGTTGATCTGGCGGACCTTGGATTTTGGCCCTTCGTTGATTTCGAACACGATATCGACGCGGTTCTGCGCCAGTTGCACCATTTTCGGTTCGACGCGTGGCGGCATAGCGGCCCTGCCGTTTGTACAGTTCGATAATCCGCGCGACATCGGCGCGCACTTTCGAACGGGTGAAGATCTGCCGTGGGGCAAGCTTGATTTCAGGAACGATCTTGTCGTTCTTGATCCGCTTGTTACCTTCCAGCACGATGCGGTTGATGACCGGGTTTTCCACAACCTCGATCACCACTGCGCCGCTATCGTTGCGGACGGTGGCGACGGCAAACAATTCGGTAGCGTAAAGGTCCTTCAGCACCTGATCGCCGAGCGCCTGAGTGTATGTCTGCCCGACCCGCATCGAGATGTAAGACAGGATGGTCTGCGGTTCCAACCGCTGCGCGCCCGACACCGAAATGGTACGGATGACATCGCCGCGCTGCGATTGTTCGATGGATGGCGCTTCTGCTTGCGGGAGCCGCTGCCGGCGATGGCGGCGTTCTGCGCCAACGCGGCACCCGGCATGGCGGTCAACACGGTCGTTGCCAGCAGCACCCCCGCCAGCCGTGTCACCGGTTTGCGTTCGATCCTGTCAGCCATGCACAATCCAGTTTTACTCACGGAGTTTCCGTCCATTCATTATCTGTGCGATCGGTCACGCTGCGGTGAACCGTTTGCCTGATCGCATCCGAGCCTTGGCAACTTCGCGCTGCCATTGCCCCAGACCGTGCCCCCGATCAAGCAGCGCGCCATCCCAGCCGGCGCATCGCGTTAATTTCGTCCCCGTTTGCCTGATAGTCCTGCCGCCCGCGGCTGCGCGCAACGGCTATCCGCTGAATACCGGCAGCGATACGACATCGTTTATCGTGACGAACACCATCAGCATCAGAACCAAACGCCATTCCCGCGCGAAACGCGTATTCCTGTCCCCGCGCGCCGACCGGTTTACCCCGAACCGCTTCCGCTGCGTAGAAAGCCAGATGGCCACCGTCGAGCGCGGGGATTGGCAACAGGTTGATGAATGCCAAGTTAAGGGAGATCAACGCGATGAAGCTGACATAGGCCAACGGCCCCAGGCTCAACTGTTCGCCGGAATATTTCGCAATCTTCAACGGACCGCCCAGTTCGCGAACGGATCGGTCGCCAACGACGATCTGCTTGATGCCCGTGACCATCATATCGAGCAATTCGATGCTTTCCGAAACGCCGTATCCGACAGCTTGCAGCGGGCCGACCGGCTCGAAACTGCGCCCTTCCGCCGCGACGCCGATCCGCCCGATGCGCGATTCATTGCCGAACCGATCGGTCACCGTTTCGCTCGCGATACGCACCGGTATGACCTGATCGCTGCCGTCGCGATCGACTTGCAATTCCACCGTTTCGCCGGGGAACATCAATATCTTGTTCTGAACTTCGCGAAAATCCCCAACCGGCGTGCCGTCGATGGCGGTGATGAGATCGCCCTGGCGCAGCCCGGCATCGCGCGCGGCGGAGTTTTCCGCAAAAGAACTGACGCGCGTTTCGATTACCGGTTTTCCGAACGACACGAAAAAAGCCGCGAAGATCAGAACCGTGACGAGCAGATTGGTAATCGGTCCCGCCGCGACGATCGCGGCACGTTTCCACAGGGCGGCACGGTTGAAACTGCCGTCGAACGGCAGGGCTGCTTCGCCCTGATCGCGGGACGGTGCGCTGGCCGGGTTCATGTCACCTTTGAACTGGACGTAACCGCCCAGCGGCAAGGCGGACAATTTCCACCTAGTGCCCCTCGCATCGGTATAACCGGCGATTTCTTTGCCGAAACCGACGGAGAAAGCATCAGCCTTCACCCCGAACATCCGCCCGACCAGATAATGGCCGAATTCGTGGATGGTGACGAGTGGACCCAGCACGGCGGCGAAACCGACGATCCACATCCACCAGGCGACGCCCCCGCCCATTATAACGTCCGCTCCGATGCCCGGTCTTCCAGCAACGCAAGCGTTTGTCGGCGCATATCCGCATCGAGCGCAATCACTTGCGAAAGGGAGGACGGCGCCGCCCGATTGTCGTTGCGTTCCAGCATTGCTGCGACAATTGCCGTTATTCGGCTGAACCCTATCTGACCGGCCAGAAAAGCGGCTACGGCAATTTCGTTGGCGGCATTCAAAATCGCTGGCGCCGCGCCGCCTGCCTTCACCGCCTCGCGCGCCAGCATGGTTGCGGGGAAGCGTTCCTCGTCGGGCGCAAAGAACGTCAGTTCGCCGATCGCCGTCAGATCAAGCGGTTCGCACGGCGTATCCATGCGCCCCGGATATGCCAGGCACGATGCGATCGGCACACGCATATCGGGCGGGCCGAGTTGCGCCAATGTCGAACCGTCGCGATATTCGACCATCGAATGGACGACGCTTTGCGGATGCACCACGATTCGAATGCGATCGAGCCCCACCGGAAACAGATAGTGCGCCTCGATATATTCGAGGCCCTTGTTCATCATGGTGGCGGAATCGACGCTGATCTTGGCGCCCATATCCCAATTCGGATGCGCGACGGCCTGTTCCGGAGTCGCCGCCGCCAGACGTTCCGCCGACCATTCGCGCAAAGGCCCACCGCTGGCCGTCAACGTGATCCAGCGAACATCCTTGGTATGGTTCGCCAGCCAGACATTGGAAGATCGCGTTATGTTCGGAATCGACCGGCAGCAAGGTCGCACCGTATTTCGCCACGGCGGCGGTCATCACCTCCCCGGCGGAAACCAACGCTTCCTTGTTTGCGAGCGCCACCGTGCCGCCCTGTTCGATCGCAGCCATCACCGGCGCCAGCCCCGCGCATCCCACGATGGCCGCGACCGTCATATCGACAGGCCGCGCCGCCGCCTCCGTCAGAGCGGATACGCCGCCGGCGCTGGAAATCTCGCTGCCCTGCAAGGCATCGCGCAAGTCGGGCAGCAACGCCTCGTCCGCAATGACGACATGGCGCGCAGCAAACTCGCGCGCCAGATCGGCGAGTTCTGCAACGCTGCTATGGGCGGTCAGCACTTCGACCTGCCAATCGGCACGGTTACGGCGAATTAGGTCCAGCGTGGACGCACCGACGGAACCGGTCGCCCCCAAGACGGAAATGCTGCGCGTCATACGCCCACCTGCGCGATAATGCCGACGATCAGCGCAACCGGCAGCAGCCCATCGACACGGTCGAACACGCCGCCATGACCCGGAATAAGCTTGGAGCTGTCCTTGACCCCCGCCCTTCGTTTCAGCCAGCTCTGGAAGAAATCGCCCCCTTGGGCGAACACCGCCAACACCGCCCCGACCATCGCCGCGCCAAGCGCATCGTCGCGGCCGACTGCGATCAGATCGCCCCAATTGTCGTGGCCGCTGGTCCAGTGAAAAGCGCCCACGATGATTGCCAGCCACAATCCCGCGCCGGTCATACCTCCGAACAGTCCCGCCCAGGTCTTGTTCGGGCTGATCCGCGGCACAATCTTGGGCCCACCGAAGGTTCGCCCGGCCGCATAGGCACCCGTATCGCAGGCGACGACCGCACCGACTGCGGCGAAGAAATAATAACTGTCGAGGCCTGCCAGCACCCCGGTCGCCAGAAATATGTACACTGCGCCAGCCAATATCGCCGCTCCGCGATAGGCTATATTCGATACCGCACCGACGATCAGCATGACGAATTCGACGAAGGTGACGATACCGACCAGCCAAATCAGCCACACCAGCCACGGCCCGCCGGCCAGAAAAGCCGCCAGCACACCGCCGATCATTACCGCAGCCGAAACGAGCCGCACCGGTAGATCGGCATTTTTGCGTGGGCGCGTTTCGGATACGATGCCGCGTGCGTCGGTGGGCGAATTCACCATTTCAGCGCCCCCCGAACCGGCGATCGCGGCTGGCGAAATCTTCGAGCGCAGTCTGCAGATGGTCGGGCGTAGAAATCAGGCCACAGCACGTCCATGAAACTCATTTCGCAATAGGCGGCCTGCCATAACAGGAAGTTCGACAGGCGAACCTCCCCCGATGTCCGGATCAGCAGGTCGAGCGGCGGCAGATCGGCGGTGTAGAGATGCGCGGCGATGCGTTCCGGCGTAATCGCGCCGTCGTTCGCGGCCAGCGCGGCAGCCTGAGCGATCTCCTGCTGCGCCCCGTAATTCAGCGCAACCGCCAGAATGCGTGTTCCGCCCCCAGTTTGCTGCAAGGCATCTTCAAGCTGTTCGACAATATCGGGGGCCAGAGACTTGTAATCGCCGATAATTTTCAGCCGCACGTCGTTGGCGACGAACTCCGGCAAGTCCGATTTGATGAACTTGCGCAGGAGGTTCATCAGATCGCCGACCTCGTCGTCCGGCCGTTTCCAGTTTTCGGACGAAAAGGCATACAGGGTCAGGCATTCGATCCCCAGCGGCTCGATCGAGCGGACCAGCTTGCGGACGGCCTCCACTCCGCGCTGATGCCCGACCGCGCGCGGCAGATGGCGTTTCTTCGCCCACCGTCCATTGCCGTCCATGATGATGGCGACATGACGGGCGCGGCTTTGTTCGGGCGGAGCGGCGGACATCGGATGAACCCTATTGGGTCATAATTTCCTTTTCCTTCGCCTCGGCGGCGGCGTCCGTTTCGGCGACGTATTTGTCGGTCATCTTCTGGACCTCATCTTCCAGCCGCTTGCGATCGTCCTCGGAGATTTCCTTCTTCTTCTCGTCTTCCTTCAACGCTTCCATCCCGTCGCGCCGGACGTTGCGAATGGCGATCTTCGCGCCTTCGGCATATTTGCCAGCCAGCTTTGCCAGTTCCTTGCGCCGTTCCTCGGTCAGATCGGGCATCGGCAGGCGCAATGTCTGCCCGTCGATCATGGGGTTGAGGCCCAGATTGGCGTGCGCGATCCCTTTCTCCACGGCGCCGATATTGGCCTTGTCCCAGACCTGCACGCTCAACATGCGCGGTTCGGGGGCGGAGACGGTGGCCACCTGGTTGAGCGGCATCATCGCGCCGTAAACGGACACCTGCACCGGATCGAGCAAGGTGGTGTTCGCGCGCCCGGTACGAAGGCCGGACAGATCGCTTTTCAGGGAATCGATCGCACCTGTCATGCGGCGTTCGATGTCGGACTTGTCGTATTTTGCCATCGGTGAATTTCCTCGAAAATTGTGTCGTTGCAGACGCGAAATCGCGCCGACCGTCAGTCGCTTGCCTGTACGATAGTCTGAACGCCCTCGCCCGCCAAGACGCGTGCGACATTGCCTTTTTCCCGGATCGAAAAGACCACGATCGGAATGCGGTTTTCGCGCGCCAGCGCCACCGCCGTGGCATCCATCACTTTCAGATCGTCGCTCAACACACGCCCGTAACTGATTGTATCGAAGCGTTTTGCATCGGGGTTCTTCTTCGGATCGGCGTTGTAAACACCGTCGACGCTCGTGCCCTTCAGCAAAGCATCGCAGTTCATTTCCGCCGCGCGCAAGGCGGCGCCGGTGTCGGTCGTAAAGAACGGATTGCCCGTTCCCGCTGCGAAAATGACGATACGCCCCTTTTCCAGATGACGTTCGGCGCGCCGCCTGATGTATGGTTCGCACACGGTTGCCATCGGAATGGCCGATTGCACCCGTGTCTGCACGCCCAACTGTTCCAGGGCGTTCTGCATGGCGAGCGCATTCATTACAGTGGCGAGCATGCCCATATAATCGCCGGTCGTCCGGTCCAGCCCTCGCGCGGCGCCCGCAATACCGCGAAAGATATTGCCGCCGCCGATCACCAGGCAAATCTGCAAACCGGTTTCCTTGGCCGCCGCCACTTCCTCGGCCAGCCGCGCGACATAGGCGGGATCGATACCGTAATCCTGCTCCCCCATCAAAACCTCGCCCGACAGTTTTAACAGGACGCGATTGAGTTTCGGCAGGGTCATGGGAATGTGCAAGTCCGTTCGGTTGGCGCTGCGTAGCCCTTAACGCTGCCCGGCCGTACGCGCAAAGGGAAAGCCTGCGCCGCCTGCCGATGCAGCGCCATCGAAAAGGCCGCCGAACCGATTGGGTTCGACGGCCTTCGATCATGGGCAGCAAGCGAATTATCCGCCGACGGCGGCGGCAACCTCCGCTGCGAAGTCGCTGACTTCCTTTTCGATGCCTTCGCCCAGTTGGAAGCGAACGTAGTCTTTCAGGACGATATTCTTGCCAGCGTCCTTGCCAGCCTTGGCTACGACGTCGGCGATCGGGGTCTTGTTGTCCATCACGAAAACCTGGCTGAGCAACGCATTCTCCTTGGCGAATTTCTTCACCGCGCCATCGACCATCTTCTCCTGAACATTGTCGGGCTTGCCGCTCTCGGCTGCCTTCTCGCGAGCGATCGCGCGTTCACGTTCGATGACGTCGGGGTCGAGGTCGTCCGCATTCAGTGCCTGTGGGAAAGCGGCGGCGATATGCATGGCGAGCTGTTTGCCCAATGGCTCCAGCACGTCCGCGCCGGCGTCACTTTCCAGCGCCACCAGCACGCCGATCTTGCCCAGATCGGGGGCAGCGGCGTTATGGACGTAAGGTACGACCAGGCCCTGCGCGACGGAGACGGTTTTCATTCGGCGCACCTGCTGATTTTCACCGATGGTCGCGACGTTGTCCGTCAGTTTGTCCGAAACGGTACCGCCATCGGGATATTGCGCGGCGGTCAACGCTTCCACATTGTCGCCATCGACAGTCAAAGCGGTGCGAGTGGTCTTGCGGACGAAATCCTGGAACCGATCGTTCTTGGCGACGAAATCCGTTTCGGAGTTCACTTCGACGGCAACGCCCTTGGTCCCTTCGACGGTGACGCCCACCAGACCTTCGGCAGCGGTGCGGCTCGATTTCTTCTGCGCCGTCGCAAGGCCCTTGGCACGCAATGCGTCCACGGCCGCTTCGATATCGCCGCCCGCTTCGGTCAGCGCTTTTTTCGCATCCATCATGCCCGCGCCGGTCTTCTCACGCAGGGTTTTCACATCGGCGACTGCAATTCCAGCCATGTCCATATCCTTCTACAATGATTGTCGCGCCGAACCATCGCGGGTCCGGCGCTGTATTTGATACCAAGATGGGGCCGATCGGGCGCAGCGCAACGGCGCGCCCGATCGATTGCCCTTACTATGCGGCGGCTATTGCGCGGCGGTGGTTTCTGCCGGGGGCTGTTCCATCGCGCCGATATCCTGACCGCTATCCGCCATCTTTTCGCCACTACCCTTGGTCGCGGCTTCCGCAACCGCGTCGCAATACATACGCACGGCGCGGCTGGCGTCGTCATTGGCAGGGATCGGGAAGGCGATGCCGGATGGATCGACATTGGTGTCGAGCACGGCGACGACGGGAATGCCCAGCACGTTCGCTTCCTTGATAGCCAGTTCTTCCTTGTTCGCGTCGATCACGAACATGACATCGGGAATACCGCCCATGTCGCGGATGCCGCCAAGGGACAGTTCCAGCTTGTCCCGCTTGCGCGTCAACTGCAGAACTTCCTTCTTGGTCAGACCCGACTGTTCGCCCGACAGCAATTCTTCCAGGTTCTTCAATTCCTTGATCGACCCGGAGATCGTTTTCCAGTTGGTGAGCATTCCGCCCAACCAGCGATGGTTCACGAAATGTTGCCCCGATGCGCGCGCCGCCTCCGCAATCGGTTCCTGCGCCTGACGCTTCGTGCCGACGAACAGAACCTTGCCGCCCGATTGCACGGTGGACGATACGAATTCCAGCGCGCGCGCAAACAATGGCACGGTCTGGGACAGATCGATGATGTGAACGCCGTTGCGCGCGCCGAAGATATACGGCTTCATCCGCGGATTCCAACGGTGAGTCTGGTGGCCGAAATGGGCCCCCGCTTCGATAAGCTGCTGCATTGTAACGGTCGGTGCCGCCATATATATTTCCTTCCGGTTAGACCTTGGGAAAGCTGGAACCGTGCGGTGGAGAGGTTGCCCTGCCCCGTAATCCGCTGCGGCACCGGTATGGGCGCTTTCCCTGTGGATTTGTCGCGAATGACCTCGGTTCGAATAACTTCGACCTGCGCGACGCGACGCCCCTAACGGATGAAGCCGCGATTATCCAGCCCCTAAGTCGCAAGGCTCCCGCATACGTATGAATACGCAGGTCACGGTCAAATAAGGTTAATAAAGGGTTGACGAGCCGGAACAAATAGGGAACATGTAACCAATGCGGAAACCAAACCGTATCAACGACGTAGATGGGTTAATATCCACAGGCTGTCCACAGCCCGTGCGAATGGAACGGAAGTTGCGATCATGGTTCAGTTTTTTATCGTTGCCGGATTTGTTGCGCTGACGGCGTTGGCCATGCTGGTTTTGGTTGACGGCTATTTGCGCGGGAAAACGGTGTGGAAGCGTTTGGCTGGCGAGGCGGCCTTGAACGGGGCAGCGGCGGGCGCAAACGACCAGCAAACGATGGGTACGGTCGCATTCGCCGACTTCGGCGCAGTCAGGGCCGGTCGTTCACGTCGAACGGCTGGACGCGGTTCGGCGTGTTCGCACCCTTTTCGCGTTGCTGCCTGATCTTACGATATTTCAATATGCCCCAGGGCATCAGCGCCAGATAGACGGCGCAGATGACCGTCAGCGCCCACCACGGCTCGGTCAACAGTGCGGCGAACAGCAATCCGACACCGGCAATCAGTTCCAGACGAACGCTGCGCCTTGGGCGAATGGCGCCCCAGCTCAACGTCGCGATGTTCGATATCATCAGAAATGCAATCGTCGCCATCCATACGGCGTTGATGATCGGGTTGCGGAAAATCTCCAGGTCGGTGGCGATCCAGAGATAGAATGGCAGGAAGGCCAGCCCCGCCCCCACCGGCGCGGGAATACCGGTCAGAAACCCTGCCGATTTGTGCGGTTGTTCGTCGGTATCGATCTGCGCGTTGAACCGCGCGAGGCGAAGGGCGCATGACAGGGCGAATGCCAGTGCCGCAAACCATCCCAGCCGGGTCAAATCCTGCAACGACCACAGATACAGGATCAATGCGGGGGCCATGCCGAACGACAGCGAATTGGCAAGGCTGTCCATCTCCGCGCCGAAGCGCGATTGCGCCGTTCAACATCCGGGCGACTCTGCCGTCCATCCCATCCAGTATTCCGGCCAGAATAACCGCGATGATGGCCAGCCGCCATTCGCCGGTAATGGCAAAGCGAATGCCGGTCAGGCCGGAACACAGTGCCGCAGCCGTAATGGCGTTGGGTATGACGGCGCGCAGCGACAGACCACGACCGGGCTGCTCGCGCATCGGCGGGTTCGTCCGACGTCGAACGGGGGCCGAAACGAGGTCCGACGCGTTGCTCATTCGGGCCATCGGTCACAACATCACACCTTCGATGAGTTTTTGCGTGCCGATCTCCGCCAGCACCGTTTCCCCGGCGACGGCCTTCTGCCCCATCAGAACCGACGGACCCGTGCCGGCCGGAAGATAGACATCGACCCGGCTGCCGAACCGGATCAGGCCGATGCGCTGGCCTGCCGCGACCATGTCGCCGGGCTTGACGAAGGAAACGATCCGCCGCGCCACCAGTCCGGCGATCTGCGTCAGCGCGATCAACTGCCGTCTGCCGCGTTCAATAACCAGATGCTGGCGTTCGTTTTCCTCGCTCGCCTTGTCCAGATCCGCATTCATGAACTTGCCGGGCATATAGACCACGCGCCGCACCGTCCCGCCCACAGGCGTTCGGTTCACATGCACGTCGAACACGCGACATGAAAATCGATATGCGAACCACCGGGCCGGCAGCGAGGCCGGGCTGCCCGCCATCATCGTCGCGCAGCAATTCCGCAGGTGGTTCGACAGTCGCGATGGCGGACACCATACCGTCGGCAGGGGATATGATTGCCGAATCGCCCTGTCGCACTACGCGTTCGGGATCGCGGAAGAAGGCGAACACGCACACCGTCAGCGCCAGCATGGGCCAGCCCAGTATTTCCCAGTCCAGCACCAGCAGCACGAACAGGCTGGCCGCCGCTGCGATCAGGCCGAACTTGCGTCCTTCGGGATGGATCGCGGGCCATCGCCAGCCGCGCATCGCCCCGCCCATCTATTGTCCATCAATTCGCCTGCCATGATGCGCGCGTCTAGTCCGCGAACGCGCGGCATCACAAGGCGAACCGTCGGGATCAGGTTCACCTTGCGGACGAACACCGTTCCTGCGGAATAACCCGCGCCGAAGCTGCAGATCAGTCCCGTGTCGCCGCCGACCAGATCGTCCTGATGCAGATGGAACGCGATGATGCTGCCCGCGCTCGACGTGTTGCCATAGGTGTCGAGCACGGTCGGGCTTTCATCGTCATTCGCCTCGTGACCCAACACGCGCTGCGCGATCAGGCGGTTCATCCCGGCATTGGCCTGATGCAGCCACAGCCGGCGCAGCTGTCGGGCGTCGATGTCCAGCCGCTCGGCTTCTTCCAGGATCATAGCCGACACCATCGGCACGACTTCCTTGAAAACCTTGCGCCCTTCCTGAACGAACAGCTTGTCCGCATCGCCTTCGCGTTTCGCGGCGATCGGCGCGGTTGAGGAAACCGAAATTGTTGCGGATATTGTTGGAAAACACCGTCTTCAGTTTCGTGCCGAGAATGTCCCAATGTGCGTTCGGGCGCTATGGCGCGCATCTTCGACCAACACCGCCGTCGCGACATCGCCGAAGATGAAATGGCTGTCGCGGTCGCGCCAGTTGAGATGGCCGGAGGTAATTTCCGGGCTGACCACCAGCACGCTTTGCGCATTGCCGGACCGGATGTAATCAGCAGCCGTCTGAATGCCGAACGTCGCGGAGGAGCACGCGACGTTCATGTCGAAACCGAACCCGTCGATGCCCAGCGCCTGCTGGATCTCGATGGCCATCGCGGGATAGCCGCGTTCCATATTGGACGCCGCGCACAAAACGGCATCCACATCCGCGACATCGCGGCCGGCCCGTTCCAGCGCCTGGCGCGCGGCGGCGACGCCGATCTCGCGCCATCATCGACAATTCGTCATTCCCGCGTGCCGTCCCAGCGCGGGGCCATGATCTCCGGATCGAGTATCGGGGCCTTCGCCATGACGTGGCGCGCCTTGATACCGCTGGCCTTCTCAATAAATTCGACGCTGCTGGGCTCAACGCCTCCACCTCGCCATCGGCGATTTCGTCGGCATGGCGCGCATTGTGAAGTTCGACGTAGCGGTTGAAGCTGGCGACCAGTTCTTCGTTGGAAATGCTTTCTTCCGGGGTAAACAGGCCGGTGGCGGAGATGACGGGATGGTGTGGTCAGTTGCATGCACGCGAAACTAACGGCGGGACGGCGATGGCCGACAAGATATTTCCGTGCGGGAGCCTGGGCGGCAGCACCGGGTCGGCAAAGACCGGGGGCGGCACGCCCGCATGGTGCACCGCCCCCCTTTTACCGCTATCAGCGCAATCTAGAACTTGGTGCGCACCGCCACGCCATATGTCCGCGGCGCGAGAGTGAAGGCGGACCGCGAATTGGCCGCTCCGCTGCCACGCAACGTGGTGTTGAACGTCACCCCGCGCACCACTTCGTCGGTCAGATTGTTGACGAAGAATTCCACCTGGAACGCGTCGTTCGATGCTGCCGAACCCGGCGCGCAGATTGATCATGATGTTGCCATCCTGAATATCCCCGACGATCAGCGGCGCTGCATCGATCGCCGCCTGCACGCTGCCCGCCGCTGCGATCTCCGCCGCGCCCGGTGGCACGATGGCCTGAGTGGAGGTTCGGCTGTCCGATTCCATCCGCACCTGGCCCGACAGGAAGAAGTCGAGCGTGTCGGTCAGATCCGCTTCGTACGTCGCGCCCATGATGCCGACGACGTTCGGCGCATTGGTCAGATCGTTTCCGCATAGGGAAAGCACGATCGCGACGTCGCTGCCCTGCCCGCAATCGTCGGGATAGCGGGCATCGAACACCGTCAACCCGCCATTGATGGTCAGATTGTCGCTGGGCCGGATCGCCGTTTCCAATTCCACACCGCTCGTCAACGCCTCGGGCACGTTGAACGTCTGGAACGCGGTGCCGGTGAATTCCAGCACCTGGAAGTTGGTGAACTCTTCGTGGAAAGCCGCCAGATTGAACGTGACCCGGTCGTTGAGCAGGCGGGCTTTCAAACCGACTTCATAAGCATCGACCTCTTCCGATGCAGAAAGTCGGATCGGCCCCGGCGACCGCCGCCGTCGTGTCGAGGTTGATACCCGCCCGATTTGTAGCCGTGCGTGAAGCTGGCATAGACATTCACCGGATCGGCGAATGCATAGGACAGCTTGCCGGTGTAGATCAGCTCCTCGTCATCGAACGTCGTATCGAAACGTACGGACCAGCGGCAGCACGGCCGCCTGCGGCAAATCGGCAGGAGCCGTGAAGCCGAAACAACCCAGACCGACGAATGGCCCGACCAGCGCGCCGGGAATGGCCCCCGCACCGATCGCGCCGACCACTGCCGGGCAGATCTGGTTGTTCGATTCCAACTGTTCGAAACCGCCTTCCTTCTCTTCGAAGGAGTAGCGCAAGCCCATGGTCGCTTCGAACCCATCGAAGATTTCGAAGGAATTGTTGGTGAATATGGAATAGCTCTGCGCGCTCTGCGTGAACTGGTTGCGGCTGAACGTGCCCGCCGGATCGATACCGGTGAATACGGTCAACGGATTGGCGCCCAATGCGCCGCCCGTGGCCGGGAACAGCAATGCGCCGACCAGTTCGCCGAAATCTTCGCCCAGAGAAAACGTGACGTCGGTCTCGATCTGTTCGTCGGAGAAATACCCGCCGATCAGATAGTTCAACCGCCCACCGACGGCTTCGCCCTGCAAACGCAACTTCCGCCGTATATGTTTCGATATCGGTGAACAATGGGCCGACATCGAACACATCGAGCGCGCTGAAATCCGAATCGTAGATCTCTTCGGCATCGAATTTGCGATAGGAGCCGATGAAGATCAGATCGGCATTATCGCCGAGCGGAAACTCCAGCTTCGCCGGTCACACCGTAATTGTCGACATCCGCGCGCGGCGCGAAATTGGCAGTGACGATGCGGTCGTCCAACGCCTGTTCGATGGTGGTCTGATCGAACGGGTTGGTCGCCACGTTGGGCTGCAGCCGCGCCGCCGCGCGGGCCCAAGCCGACCAGCGGGAAGATACCGGCGGTTTCAAGCGGCGTCTGGAACAGCTCGATCGCGCCGCAACAGCTGGACGATGCTGTTGGCGAAATCGGCGATCAGACGGCCGCGAATGCCGCTCTCGCTTTCGAAGCCCAACTGGCCGCGAAACAGATATTGATCGACATCGTTGGTATCGTCGAACGGCGTGCCGTTGGCGTCCACTACCGTCAGGAAGCCGTCCCGCTGGCGATAGGCACCGGTAACGCGCAGTGCCAGCGTGTCCTGCACGATCGGCACATTGACTGCGCCCTGCATGCTGATTTCGTCGAAATTGCCGTATGACGCATTCGCGAACCCTTCGAAATCGTTGAGGTCAGGCCGGTTGGTAACAATGTTGAGCGCACCTGCCGAGGTGTTGCGCCCGAACAAAGTGCCCTGCGGCCCGCGCAACACCTCCACCCGTTCGATATCCACGAATTCGGTCAGCGCAACGCCGGGCCGCGACTGATACGCGCCGTCGATGAACACGCCGACCGCGCTTTCGAACCCGATATTGTTCGACGTGGTGCCGACACCGCGTATACGCAACACGACGGACCCGGACGCGATCTGCGCGGTGGAGCTGGAGAAGCTGGGCGCGACCTGTGTCACTTCGGTTATGTTATCGACGCCCTGACGTTCCAGCGTCACGGCATCGACCGCGGTCACGGCGATCGGCACATCCTGCACATCCTGTTCGCGGCGGTTGGCCGTCACGATGATTACGTTGGAACTGCGGGCCTGCTCGTCCGCCCCCGACTTCAGCATTCTGCGCGTAGGCTGCAGGCGTGGCGGTCATCATCAGCGTCGTGGTGATGGCCATCGCGGACGCACCGGTCAAAAATCGTGTCACCCTCTATCTCCCATAACGCACGTCGTTGCGTGCAAATCCGTATCCTCGCGTCATTTTTGAACGTTCGACGAGCGGCTTTTTGAAACAAAGCACAAGGATGGGGGGCGGCACAAGCGCGCATATGTCAAGATTAGTGTCATTATCGCTGCCTGGACGAAGCTGGGCAACGAACACTGTGCGATGCGGCGCTATGGGGCAGCTGGTGGACAGGATAGGATTCGAACCTATGTACGCTTGCGCGGGCAGATTTACAGTCTGCTGCCTTTAACCACTCGGCCACCTGTCCACTGGCTTGCCAGAATGCCGGACCGCGCGATTTCCACCAGGTCCGGCTGCGCGCACCCCCCGATATAAGGGGGTTCACGGCCGAGAGGCGACGCAATGGCGAAGCCGCGCTTGCCTGTCAATGGGGCGGCTGGCAGGGAAGCACGACGCGAATCGTCATTCGTGCGTTTCGAACGGGATATCTCATGGCAAATACGGGATCGCAAGAAGGCTTTGCGCGGGCGCGCCGGGCGGATGCAGGGCGGCCGCGGCAGCGGGCGGGCCAGCGCCGGCAATGTGCGCCTGTGGGGTCGCCACGCGGTCGAGGCCGCGCTGAAGAACCCCGAACGCCAGCACCGCAAACTGTCCGGCACGCGCGAAGCGATCGATGGCGCTGGACGGCGAATTGCCGCAGGACTTTACCGTGGAATATGCTCAAGCCGCGGACCTTGGCCGACTGGTGGCGAAGGACGCGCCGCATCAGGGGCTGGTTCTGGAATGCGCCGCGCTGGAGGATGTGTTTCTCGATGATGTGCTGAACGGCGCGGGCGGGCGGCCGATCATCGTGCTGGACCAAGTGACCGATCCCCACAATGTCGGCGCGATATTGCGATCGGCGGCGGCATTCGGGGCGGCGGCCATCGTCACCCAGGATCGCCACGCCCCGCCGGAATCGGGCGTGGTCGCCAAGTCGGCTTCGGGCGCGTTGGAACTGGTGCCGTGGGTGCGTGTGGTCAATCTCGCGCGCGCGTTGGAACAGATGGCGGAGGCCGGCTATTGGCGCATCGGTCTGGCAGGTGAAGTCGGATGCTTCGCTGGCGCAGGCCCTGCCCGACACGCCCGTCGCGCTTGGTGCTCGGCGCGGAAGGCGAAGGCATGCGGCAGAATATTGCGGGCCATTGCGATGCGCTCGCCCGCCTGCCGATCGCGACGGCGATGGAAAGCCTGAATGTGTCCAACGCGGCGGCGGTGGCGTTGTATGCAGTCGCCACCCATCAGGCGCTGCAGAGTTAGGGAGCATCGCATGACGAAAACGATAATGTTCACGAGACTGCGAAACTGCGGGCTGGTCGCTGTTGCAACCGTGTTTCTGTCGAGTTGCGTCATGGTGCCGGGCCAGTTCGTTTCGCAGCTGATTCTCGAAGACGATGGCGAGTTCACCTTTTCCTATGACGGCGAAATCAGCTTCGTGGGTATCGAACAGCTTTCCGAACTGGATAAACCGGCATTGGGTGAGCTGCCCGAACCGACCTGCATCGATGAAGAAACCTTCGCCGATCGGGAATGCACGCCCGAAGAAATAAGCGAACAGCGCGCGGTTCACGAGGCACAAGTGCAACGCCAAGCCGATCGCGGCAAGGAAGAAGCCGCGATGTTCGCATCATTGCTGGGCGGCGTCGACCTGTCGGACGCTGCCGACGCAAGACTGTTCGCGCAGCGCGTCCGCCGCCAGACGGGGTGGAGCAAGGTCGAGTACATCGGCGACGGAAAATTCGACGTGGAGTTCAACATATCGGGTGAGCTGGATTTCGATTTCACTTTCCCGACATTCGAGGGAGTCTCCGCGCCCTCGCCCTTCGTAACGCTGTCGGTCCGTAACGACGGAACGGTTCGCATGAACGCGCCAAGTTTTGCGCGGCCTTCCAACGCCAATCCGGTCTTTTTGGCGCTGATAGGTTTCGGCGACAGCTCGCAATCGCGCGGGGATATGGCAAACCCGTTCGATGAACTGGTGAAGATCAACGGCACGTTTCAGCTTGTCACCAGTGGCGAAGTCCTTGCAAACAACACCGATACCGGGCCCGAACGGCGCTGGGGCAGGAGCGTTCTGAACTGGGCGGTCGACAACCGTCTCGAATCCGCCCCGACGGCTTTGATACGGTTGGATTAGCGATCGACGCGCCGTTATTAAAAAGCCCGCGGCGATCCGATGATCGCTGCGGGCTTTTGAAAGTGCCGATGGGCCGGACGAACCGGCGCATCTCTATTATTTGTTGACGGAGTCTTTCAGACCCTTGCCGGCCTTGAATTTCGGTTGGTTCGATGCCTTGATCGTCATCGGTTCGCCGGTACGCGGGTTGCGGCCCGTCGATGCCTTGCGCTTAGCGACGGAGAACGTCCCGAACCCGACCAGGCGAACTTCGTCCCCGTTCGAACAGCGCTTTCTGGATCGAATTCGAAAACCCCTTCCACCGCGCTGGAGGAATCGTTCTTGGAAAGGCCGCTCGCTTCGGCCACGGCGGTAATCAGATCGTTCTTGTTCATTAAAAATCCCCTCATTGCAATTGTTGTCGCTCGTCTGGTGAATCATCTCACCCGATACGCAGGAAATGAGCCGTTTTTGCACGCCGTGTCAAAGGCAAAATGTGCGAAACACGGCGCAATTGCGCCAGTCTTGCACATAAACCCGCTATCGACGCGTGCAATAAACGGTTAACGCAGGGATCGGTTCGCGCGTTCGCTTTCCTCAATGCGCGGTGCTGGGCGAATGACCGGGCGCACCGCCCATCATCGGCTGACTGGCGAGATCGTCCGCCTCCGTCCATTCGATGGCGGCGGGAACGCTGATCAGCGCGCGGGCGAGCACCTGATCGACATGCGATACCGGCACGATTTCCAGTCCATCCTTGATGGTGTCGGGGATTTCCGCCAGATCTTTCACATTGTCTTCCGGGATAAGCACGGTCGTGATCCCGCCGCGCAGCGCCGCCAGCAGCTTCTCCTTCAGCCCACCGATCGGCAACACGCGGCCGCGCAACGTAACCTCGCCCGTCATCGCGACATCGGGACGCACGGCGACACCCGTCAGCGTGGAAACGATCGACGTCACCATGCCGACGCCTGCGCTCGGTCCGTCCTTCGGCACGGCCCCTTCGGGCAGATGGACGTGGATGTTCTTGCGTTGGAAAATGCGACGGTTTGATACCGTAAGCGGGCGCGCGTGCTTTCACGAAACTGAATGCCGCCGCGACGGATTCGTTCATCACGTCGCCCAACTTGCCGGTCGTTTTCACTTCGCCCTGACCCGGTGTCGTCACGCTTTCGATGGTCAGCAATTCGCCGCCCACTTCGGTCCAGGCAAGGCCGGTCACCGCGCCGACTTGCGCTTCGTCATCGCTGACGCCATGTTTGAATTTCCGCACCCCGGCGTAATCGCCCAGATTGTCGGGGGCGATGACAACGCTGGTATATTCGCCTTCCAGAATGCGCCGCAACGCCTTGCGCGCCAGCCGGGCAATCTCGCGTTCCAGCGTCCGCACCCCGGCCTCGCGCGTGTAGTACCGGATCAGGTCGCGCAGGCCGTCCTGCGTCAGTTCGAATTCCCCGTCCGTCAGCCCATGCGCCTTGACCTGCTTAGCGATCAGATGGCGGCGTGGCAATCTCGACCTTTTCATCCTCGGTATAGCCCTCCAGCCGAATGATCTCCATCCGGTCCAGCAACGGCTGCGGCAGATTGAGGCTGTTGGCAGTGGTCACGAACATCACGTCCGAAAGATCGACATCCAATTCCAGATAATGGTCCTGGAACTTCGCATTCTGTTCGGGGTCCAGCACTTCCAGTAACGCAGAAGCCGGATCGCCGCGGAAATCCTGCCCCAGCTTGTCGATTTCATCCAGCAGGAACAGCGGGTTCGATTTGCCAGCCTTCTTCAGATTGGTCACGATCTTGCCGGGCAGCGAACCGATATAGGTCCGCCGATGGCCGCGTATCTCCGCTTCGTCACGCACGCCGCCCAGCGACTGGCGCACGAATTTGCGGCCCGTCGCCTTGGCGATGGACTTGCCCAGCGAAGTCTTGCCGACGCCCGGTGGGCCGACCAGGCACAGGATCGGCCCTTTCAACTTGTTGGTGCGCGCCTGCACGGCAAGATATTCGACGATCCGATCCTTCACCTTTTCCAAGCGCATAATGATCCCCGTCGAGAATATCCTGCGCCTTCGTCAGATCGTTTTTCAGTTTGCTCTTCTTGCCCCACGGCAGACCCAGCAACACGTCGAGATAGTTGCGGATAACGGTCGCCTCCGCGCTCATCGGCTGCATGCCTTTCAGCTTCTTCAGTTCCGCGTTGGCTTTCTTGCGCGCTTCCTTCGTCAGTTTCAGCTTGTCGATCTTGGCCTGGAGGGCGGCCATTTCGTCGCCGTCCTCCCCCTCGCCGCCCAGTTCGTTCTGGATCGCCTTCATCTGTTCGTTCAGATAATATTCCCGCTGCGTCTTTTCCATCTGCCGTTTGACGCGGCCGCGAATCTTGCGTTCGACCTGCAGGACGCTGAGTTCGCCTTCCATGAACGCCATGACCATTTCCAGCCGTTTGCGCGGGTCGGCTTCCGTCAGCAGAGCCTGCTTATCGACCACCTTGGTGTTGATGGCCCCGGCGATCGCATCGGCCAGCGCGCCCGCATCGTCCATCTCATCGATATCATCGGCGGCATCGTCACCCATTTTCTTGTTGAGCTTCACATATTCGGCGAACTGGTCGGGACACAGAACGCATCAGCGCGCCGACTTCGCTGCCGGCGGCAGTCTGCACCTCGTCCATCGTGACGCTGGCGACGACCAGCCCGCCTTCTTCGCGCATATGTTCCAGCGTTGCACGGGCAGTCCCCTCGACCAGAACGCGCACCGTTCCGTCCGGCAGTTTCAGCATCTGCACAACCTGCGCGACGACGCCGATATCGTACAGATCGTCGCGCATCGGATCGTCGCAGGACTGGATCGAGCTGCGCGAGCAGGAAAATATCCTTGCCCGCCCTCCATCGCGGCTTCCAGCGCGGCGACGGATTTGTCGCGCCCCACGAACAGCGGCACCACCATGCCGGGGAACACCACGATATCGCGCAAGGGAAGAAGGGGGAAAAGCTGGGTCATGAAAGGGTCCGATGAAAAGGGGTCGCGCCGTTCACCTGTCAGGGGCGCGGGAATTTGATCGCGATGGCGCGGGGTCGATCATGGATATGGGAAGCGCGGCCACGGCTCGCAAGGCCGTGTGCCGGCCAGGCCATGACGTTACCTCATGCGTACCCCATACCGTTACCCCATGCCGGGCAGATTGAAGCCGGGTGGCAGGCCCATCCCGCTTTGGATGTTCTTCATTTCCTCTTCGGACACCCGATCCGCCTTGCCGCGCGCATCGTTGAAGGCTGCGGTGACGAGGTCTTCGACCATATGTTTTTCTTCCGCTTTCATCAGGCTGTCGTCGATGCTGACGCCCAGCACCCGACCCTTGGCCGAACAGCGGACTTTCACCAGACCGCCGCCCGCGCTGCCTTCGACTTCGATCGCATCCAGCTTGGTCTGAACGTCGCTCATCTGCGTCTGGATCGTCTCGGCAGCTTTTTGCGCGGCCTGGATCATCTCTTCCATCGATTTCATACTCTGCATCCTTGTGGTTGGGGATTACGCCTGCCGGGTCCAAGGCAAGCTGGTGGGGTCGGAAGTCGCGGATTCTCTATCAATTCCGCACCGGGGAAGGCGTCCAAAGTGGCCTTCACCAGTGGATCGTTGCGTAAGGCGTCGGCAGCGGCTTTGCCGTCGGCGGCCTTGCGTTCGCGCTGCGACAGGGCAGCATTTTCCGCCGCCTCGCCAGTGGCGAGCTCGACATCCCAGCGCTCTTCCATCGCGGCAGTCAGGGCGGCGCGCATTTCGTCCGCCGGATCGTCGGACAGTCCGGGCGCGAGTGTATAGGTCAAACGCCCCGGCGCGATCGCTGCGACCCGCACCCAATCGCGCATCGTCTGCGCCACGCGCAACGCGCCCGACGCATCGACCTTCTCGATCAGCTCATCCCATGTCGGCATTGCGGCCGTCGGCGTGGTCTGTGGCGATGCCGAACTGTCGGCGGACCCCGTTGCAACGCCGCCTTTCGCCAGATCCTCGATCCGGCGCGCCAGCGTTCCGGGGTCCGGCATGTCGGCGGCGTGGACGATCCGCAGCAGCGCCATCTGCGCGCTGACCAGCGGGTCGGGGGCGGCGCGGACTTCGTCGTACCCCTTCAGCAAGAGCTGCCACATGCGGTGCAGTTGCGGAGCGGACAGCCGCCCGCCCATTCGCGCAAGGCGAGTTGTTCTTCCGCACTCGGCGGCGGATGGTTCGCCGTCCGATATCTGCGTCACGGTAATGCGATGCACGATATCCATCAGCGATCGCATCAGCGCCAGCGGCTCGACCCCAAGTGCGTATTGATCGTCCACCGCCGCCAGCACGGCCTTCGGCTCGCCGTCCGAGCATGAAGCCGAGCAGACGCCGCTGCGCGCCCTTGTCGGCCAGCCCCAGCATATCGCGCACTCGCCCCGCCGTGACCGTGCCGCCGCTGCCGTCCGCTTCCATGTCGGCATGGGCGATCGCCTGGTCGAGTATCGACAGCCCGTCGCGCACGGACCCTTCCGCCGCGGCGGCGATCATATGCATCGCCTCGTCCTCGGCGGCGACATTCTCCAGCGTGCAGATATGGGCGAAATGGTCCTGCAGCATGTCGGCGGGGATGCGGCGCAGATCGAAGCGCTGCGTCCGGCTGAGCACCGTAACCGGCAATTTGTCCACTTCGGTCGTCGCGAACAGAAACTTCACATGGGCGGGCGGCTCCTCCAGAGTTTTAAGAAGCGCGTTGAAGGCGTTGCGCGACAGCATGTGGACTTCGTCGATGATGTATATCTTGTAACGCGCCGATACCGCGGCGTAGCGGACCGCCTCGATAATTTCGCGCACGTCATCGACGCCGGTGTTGGACGCGGCATCCATTTCGATCACGTCCATATGCCGCCCTTCCGCGATGGCGACGCACGGTTCGCACACCCCGCACGGATCGATGGTCGGCCCGCCCTGCCCATCCGGTCCGATGCAGTTCAGCGACTTGGCGATCAGCCGCGCGGTGGAGGTCTTGCCCACCCCGCGTACGCCGGTCATCAGAAACGCATGCGCCAGCCGGTCGCGGGCGATCGCATTGCCCAGCGTGCGAACCATCGGTTCCTGACCGATCAGCTCGCTGAAAGTCTGCGGCCGGTATTTGCGCGCCAGCACGCGGTAGGGTTGATTGGTTTCCGCCGGTGTCGGCGCCGGCGTCGGTTTCGCGGAGGATTGCGGTGTGGGCTGCGGCGCGGCTTCGTCATCGCTCGCGAACATGGCCGATTGCCCCGCCGCTTCCAGTTCGGCCGCGCTCGCGCGTTCGTCCGCCGGTTGCGAATCCGGGGCAGGGTCGGGGATCGTGGAATCGTCCATCGGACGCAAGGTAGGGATGCGGGGCGGACTTGTCAGCGCCTATCCACAGGCGATCGCCGATTGCCGGCGATAACGAAGCTGTATCGATGAAGGAGCCGGGCGACCCGCCGCAACCCGCCCTGGCTGCTTCCTTCCGGACCTGACCGGGGTAAGCGAACGCAAACGTCCACCCGACTCCCGGCGCCGCCTATGGCCGGGACGCCGCCTTATTTCAAGCGATTAGGATGCGCGATCATGCAACGCGCACGGCGCCTACCGAAAATTATCGGCGTAGGACTGCAGTTTCAGCTTCTTCGCAGGCGTTTCGTGCACCCGTGCCGCGATGTCGTGGCGCTGGCAATAATCCTTCGCCTCGTCCTTGCTGGCGAAGGTCAGTTGCACTTGCGGTTTGGTATCCCCGCTGCCGGACCAGCCCATCAGCGGGTCCGCCTTGCGCGCTTCGGTCTGTTCGAATTCCAGCACCCATTCGTCGGTCCGCGCCTTGCCGGACTGGGTCGCGCTTTGCGGTCGTTGATAGATGCGTGCTGACATGTCGGTTCCCGTGATCGCAGTGTTCGGGGCTGTAGGTCAGCTTTGCTGGCGTGTGAAGGCGTTCTTTGTCCGCAGGCTGGGCTTTTCCAGCCACGGTTCGTCGGGCCAGCGATGGCGGGGATAGCGGCCCTTCATATCCTTGCACACATCGTTCCAGCTGCCGCGCCAAAAACCGGGCAGATCGCGAGTCGACTGAATGGGGCGGCCTGCCGGGCTGGTCAGTTGGAGCAGCAGCGGAGTTGCGCCGATCGTCGGATGGGTATCGCACCCGAACATCGCCTGCACCCGAACAGCGACGCTGGGCGCGCCATCACCGGCGTAATCGATTGTGTGGCTCGTGCCGCCCGGAGTAATAAATTTGACCGGTGCGCGCGCGTCCAATGTTTTGCGAGCGGCGTAGTCGAGGGAATTGAGCGCAGCCTCGCCCACGATTGTCTCGGACAGGTTCAGATCGCGCCTGCCCGCCAGCAGCGGTTGCAGCCACAGTTCGGCGTCGTTTGCCAGGGCTTCGATGGAAAGGGCGTCCAGACCTGCATATCTGCCGCGCGCCAGCAGCGATAGCGGAACCAGACTGACGAGGCGTTCTCGGGCGGTCATCAGCAGCAGGTCCGCAACAGCCTCCCCATCCGCGTCGGGGTCGGGACCGGTCGCAAGGACGATTCCGCCCAGCCGCCGTTCCAACCGCGCCTCCACCCGGCCGTCGCCTGCGTTCCAGCTCACCGATTGCCGCCGCTCTATCAACTCGCCCAGCGATGCTTCGATCTCCGCCAGCTCCAACGGCGCGGCGGCGGTGATGCGCGCGCCTTTCGCTTGCCCTTGCGCGTCCGCGACGACCAGCCATTCGGCGCGGCACAAAGGCGATGCGGGATCGAGGACATAGCCGCGCCCACCCGCCGACAGCCAGTGTTCCCCCGACACATCGCGGCGACGCGCGATATTGTCCGGCATCGCCCGCGCCAGAAAAATGGCGGGGCTGGTGTCAGCGCCCTGTGCAACCGGTCCGACCGCCGCTCGCTCGCCAGATCGGCCCAGCGCCCGGCGAGCTTGCGCGATTTTTGCGCGCGGGCGGAACGGTCGGTGGCGAAGCGGTCCAGCCGGGCCAGCAGATCTTCCCCCAGCCCGCCCAGCCCGCGTTCCTGCATCAGCAATGCCACGCGCGCCATATCCTCCGCTTGGCCGGATTGCGCGGCGAACAGGATTGCGGCGGCGGGAACCGGATCCATCGGCAATGCTGCGACCTTGCGCCCCCAATCGGTAATTTCGAAACCATCCCCGGCGTCGTTCAACGCGCCCATCGCCACCAGCCGCGCCCGCGCCGACGCCAGTGCCGGTGCGGGCGGCAGGTCCAGCCAGGCGAGGTCCGCGACATCGCGCGTGCCCCATCGCGCAAGCGACAGCACCAGCGGCGCAAGATCGGCGGTTTCCATTTCAGGCGGGTCGAATTGCGGGCGGCCGGCATGCGCCCCCTTCCTCCCACATGCGATAGGCGACACCGGGCCCCTGCCGCGCGGCCCGGCCCGCGCGCTGCGCCGAGGCAGCCTGGCTCGACGCGCGCGTTACCAGCTGCGTGGTGCCTGGGCGCGCGCATCGAACAGCGCACGGCGCGACACCCCGCTATCGACCACCACGGTCACCCCATCCAGCGTCAGCGACGTTTCGGCGATGGCAGTGGCCAGAACGATCCGGCGCCGCCCATCCGGATCGCGCGCGATGGCGGCGCGCTGTTGCGGTGGAGCGACTTGCCCATGCAGCGGCAGGATCGGCGTATCGGGCAACTTCGCCGTCAACCGTTCGCGCACGCGATCGATCTCACGCACACCGGGCAGGAACGCCAGCACATCGCCGTCCTCAGCCCGCCATGCGGTCATCACCGCGTCCGCCACGGCATCTTCCAGCCGCATCGTAGCGTGCGAACCGAGCCATTCCAGGCGCAGGGGATAGGCGCGCCCGGCACTTTCGACCACCGCCGCATCGGGGCCGAGCAAATCGGCGAACCGCGCGCCGTCGATGGTGGCGGACATGACGCAGACCCGCAGATCGCCGCGCACGATGGCCCGGCTTTCCAGCGCCAAGGCCAGCCCTAGATCGCTGTCGAGGCTGCGCTCATGCGCTTCGTCGAACAGAACCGCGCTGACGCCGGCGAGTTCGGGATCGTCGATGATGCGGTTGACGAAAATCGCCTCCGTCATCACCAGAATGCGGGTCCGCGCGGATTGTTTGGTGTCGAGGCGAGTCAGATAACCGACCGTCTCACCTGGCTTTTCGCCCAGCATCTGCGCCATGCGTTCCGCTGCAGCGCGGGCGGCCACCCGGCGCGGGCTGGTCAGGATGATCATGCCGTCGCACCAGTTACGGTCCAACAATGCAGGCGCCACGGCGGTGGTCTTGCCAGCCCCCGGCGGGGCGACCAGCACGGCCGCACCCGCACCATCCAACGCGCGCAACAGTGGCGGTAAGGCGGTGGTGATGGGAAGGTCGTTCATCTCGCGGACCCCGATTTCACGACCCCCGGTCCCACGACCCCCGGTCTCACGACCCATGCCCGGATCGGCTTAATGTCCGCGTGCCACCGCGAATTGCGCGGCCTCCACCATGGCGGCGCGAGCGCGGTTTTCAGGAAACATCGCCAAGCGCATCGGCGGCGCGCTGGGCGAAATGCCGCGCGCGTTCGCGGGTCGTCGCGACCGCGTCGTATTTGTCGATCAAATGGATCGCCTGCGCCAGATCGTCGTCCGACGTGCGATGCCCGATGATCGCCGCTTGCCAGAATTTGCGTTCCGCCGCCGTGCCGCGCGCGTAAGTGAGGATGACCGGCAAAGTCATCTTTCCTTCGCGGAAATCGTCGCCGCGCTGCTTGCCCATATCGGCGGCCTCCGATGCGTAATCGATCGCGTCGTCCACCAGTTGAAACGCGATGCCCAGATTGCGCCCGTAATCGTCCAGCGCGCGTTCCTGCGCCTCGTCGCATTCGGCGACCACTGCGGAAATGCGGCTGGCGGCGGCGAACAAGGCGGCGGTTTTGGATGCGATGATCGAAAGGTAGCGTTCCTCGCTGGTTTCGATCTGGCGCTGTGCGGTCAGCTGATCGACTTCCCCTTCCGCGATGATCGCGCTGGCGCCGGACAGGATCTTCAGCACTTTCAGGCTGCCATCTTCGGTCATCAATTCGAATGCGCGGCTGAACAGGAAATCGCCGACCAGCACGGTCGCGGGGTTGCCGAAGATGATGTTCGCCGCCGCCTTGCCCCGGCGCAGGTCGGACCCATCGACGACATCGTCATGCAGCAGGGTTGCGGTGTGAATGAACTCGACGCTCGCTGCGAGCTTATGATGCCGCGTGCCGGCATAGCCCACCAGCTCCGCCCCGGCCAGCGTCAGCATCGGGCGCAGCCGCTTGCCCCCGCCCGATATCAGATGCCCGGCCAATCGCGGGATCAGCGGGATTTCGCTCTGCATCCGGTCGAGGATAACCGTGTTGACCGCGTTCATGCCCGATGCCGTCAGTGCCAACATCGGGTCGAGGGTGGCGTCGGGTGTCGGGGTGTCTTTGACGAGGGGGATGATCTGCGCGGTCATTGCACACACGCAGATGGGCAGGTGCGCGCCGGTTGGCAAGGTCGGATTTGGTGATAGGGTGCGGGCGATGAAAGAACACCCGACGGAACCTGCCGCGCCATCCGGCGCATCCAAAGCGCAAGCCCTTGACGGCGAAGACGAAACGCTGGCCGGTTTCCGGCGCAGCATCGACAATATCGACGCGGCGCTGGTTCACATGCTGGCCGAACGGTTCCGCATCACGCAGGCGGTGGGCCGGTACAAGGCGACCGCCGCCCTGCCCCCCGCCGACCATGCGCGCGAAACACGCCAGATCGAACGGTTGCGAGCGCTGGCGACGCAGGCACATCTGGACCCGGAGTTTTCGGAAAAGTTCCTGCGTTTCATCATCGACGAGGTCATTCGCCATCATCGGCAAGCGCGCGAGGAATAAACGCCCACGAACAGGGTACGTCAGGCGGCGACGCCCGATCGCGGCAAGCTGAGTTTGACCAGCAATCCGCCCAGATCTTCGCTTTCCTGCAATTCGACCCCGCCGCCGTAGATTTCGGCCACATCGCGCACGATGGCGAGGCCCAGCCCCGTGCCGGGCTTCCCGGTATCCAGCCGCGCGCCGCGATCGAAAATGGCGTGCCGCTGTTCGGGCGGAATGCCCATTCCGTCATCTTCCACCCAGATCACGCATAGCCGCGAATCCGCCTCCGCATCGACGGTCACGAACACGCTGCCGCCGCCGTATTTCGCAGCGTTTTCGATCAGATTGCCCAGGATTTCGTCCAGATCCTGACGCTCTATCGCGACGCTCGCGTGGCGGTTGCCGTCGATATCGAACCGGCACATCGGGATAGAGCCGTTCCACTGCGCGGCGCACAGCTTCCGCGCTTTCGCAAACCGGGGTGCGGGCATGGCCGATCGCGCGGCGGCCCACGGCGCGCGCGCGGGCGAGATGGTGATCGACATGGCGGCGCATCGTGCGCGCTTCGCGAATGACCGTATCGGCCAGATCGGGTGCATGGGCGGTCGCGGCGTTGTTCACCACGGTCAGCGGGGTTTTCAGCGCATGGGCCAGATTGCCCGCATGGGTCCGCGCCTCTTCCGCTTGCCGTTCGGAATGTTCCAGCAGGCCGTTCAATTCATCGACCAGCGGCTGCACCTCGTCCGGCAGGGGTTCGGTCAGCCGATTGGTCCCGGTCGTTCGCATACGCTGGATGGCGGCGCGCACCCGGCGCAATGGGCCAAGGCCGTACCATGTCTGCAACATCGCCATCAGCAGAAGACCGAAGCCCAGCACCGCGAAACTCCAGAACAGGATCGAACGGATGCGCCCGATCTGCAAATCCAACTCTTCGCGGGACGACGCCACGGCGAAAGTCCACTCCGCTGTCGCTATCGGGCAGACGAACGGTGCGTTCGACCATCCGCAACGGTTCGTTTTCGAACTGGTCGCTGTCGTAGAAAAACGGCTGCGCGTCGAACTCGCCGTTGCGGGTTTTCAAGGTTCGGTCCCACAACGACCGCGAGGGATCGGGGCTGAGCGACAAAGACGGGAAATTCTCCTGCCCCGCAGCGTTGATCTGCCAATAGAGGCCGCTGTTCGGTTCGAGAAAGCGCGGCTCCCCTATCTGGCGGTTGAAGCGCACTTCGCCATCCTCGCCGATTTCCGACACCACGATCATCGTGTTGAGGAGGTAGCTCAACTGATCGTCGAAATTGCGTTCGACCAGACCGGTCAGCGTGCGATCGAGCGCAAACCCCCCGACCAGCAGCAGGAAGGTGATCCACCCCGCCGCGATCAGCAGCATTCGGCGCGCGAGGCTGCCCCGGCGCGGTGGCGACAAGGCATGGCCCCCGACCACATCGTAACGGTTTCTCGTACGTGACGCTGCCCCCGAAACCGCCTCTTTCGAAACCGGCGCGCCCGTACCGGTTGCGATATCGGTGACGGCGTTCATGTCAGGTCGCGATCATCAGGTGGCGCGCGGTTGTTCGGCCGGATCGTCGAGGCTGTAGCCCAGCCCGCGAATGGTGGTGATGACGTCCGCACCCAGTTTCTTGCGAATACGCGTCACGAACACTTCGATCGTGTTGGAATCGCGGTCGAAATCCTGATCGTAGATATGTTCGATCAATTCGGTCCGGCTGACGACCTTGCCCTTGTGGTGCATCAGATAGCTGAGCAGTTTGTATTCCTGCGCGGTCAGCTTCACCGGCTCGCCGTTCAACGTCACCCGGCCCGACCGCGTGTCCAGCCGGACGTCGCCCGCCATCAATTCAGCTGAGGTGTTGCCGGTTGCACGGCGGATCAGGGCGCGCAGGCGGGCGATCAATTCTTCGGTCTGGAACGGCTTGGCCAGATAATCGTCCGCGCCCGCATCCAGACCGGCGACCTTGTCCGACCAGCTGTCGCGCGCGGTCAGGACCAGCACGGGGAACGTCCGCCCTTCCTTGCGCCACATGCCCAGCACCGTCAGCCCGTCGATTTCCGGCAGGCCGAGATCGAGGATGACCGCATCGTAATCCTCGGTGGAGCCCATGAAATGCCCGTCTTCCCCATCGGTGGACAGATCGACGGCATAGCCGGTCTGCTCCAACGTGGTCTTCAACTGTTGGCCCAGCGTGGGTTCGTCTTCGACAATCAGGATACGCATAGGTGATCGGTTCCCCGGAATTTATTGGACGAATTTCGCTGACGATGTGACTGTTCGGCTCGCAACAGTCAACGCGGCAGTGGCGGCGTCGGCATGCCGTTACCGGCTGCGTTTGATTACCCGCCCCGTGCGCGCATCGACATCCACGAACGTCACCCGCCCGTCGCGGATGAACTTCAACCGCCATGCCATCGCCCGGCTGTCATAGGCCGGGCCGAGATATTCGCTGCCCTGCATGCTCGGCAGAATGCGCCGCTCTATCTCGCGCAAGGGCAGTACGTTGCCCGCCTGCATCTCGCGCCGCGCCTCGCGCTGATCGCTGGAAGGCTGCGCCGATGCGGATGCGGTATGCGATCGGTGCAATTGCCAAGATGGCAAGGCCAAAGGCGACGATGAAGGAAGGTTTCGACATATGCGCCGTCAATGCGCCTGGGGCATTGAATGAAGGGTGAATGCGCGGCCGCAAATGGGGCGTCAGCGCGTCATTTCATACGTGAAGCTGACCGAAATGCCCGTGCCGACCAGACCCGGCTGAATGGGCGTCGATTGCGGCGCGACTGCCGCCACGGCCTGTACCCGTGCCATCGGCCGCGCCGGGCCGCTGACGCTTTCGCCGATCTGCAGCAGTCTGATCCCGCTATATCCGGCCCCGCGCGCATAGGCCATCGCGCGCGCCTGAGCCGTTTCGATCGCTGCTGCCCGCGCCTGATCCTTCGCCGCCGTGTCGTCGTCGATCGCGAAATCGGGTCCGCTGATGTCGGTCGCGCCGGCAGCCACGAACGCATCCAGCATCGGCCCGACCCGGTCGATATCGCGCACCATAACGCTGACGGTGTTCGATGCGCGATACCCTTTGAACACGTTGCGTTCCGTCGTGCGGTTGTAATCGTACTCCGCATTCAGATTGACGCCGGTGGTCTGAATGTCGTCGGGCGCGATACCCATGCTTTTGACGCGGTCGATCACTGCGGCCATTTCGCGCGCGTTGATCGCCATCGCCTCGACCGCCGTGCGCGCCTGACTGGACACGCCGGTGCGGATGGTGGCGATGTCGGGCGCGGCTTTGACCTGTTCGAACACCGTCAGCTCGATAACCGGACCGGTCGCGGCGATCTGCACCTCCGCCGCCGTTGCAGGCGCAGCCGCAGCGAAAGGCGCCATGGTGAACAAGGCGGCGGAAATTGTACGATAAGGGGTGAACATCTTCATGGAACGGCTCCCGCGTTTCGGTTTCGGTCCGCACACTGCTTGCCCGAGCCTTACGACCCCATGAACCACGGTACGAACCATCTTGTTCCGCCGTCCACCTGCCCCTACACGCCGCCAATATGGCACAACCCCCGATTTTGAGCTGGGAAGCGCTCGGCCTGCAGCAAGGCGGACGCTGGCTGTTCGATAAGCTCGATCTGCATATCGGACCGCGTGACCGGCTGGCGCTGATCGGGCGCAACGGCGCGGGCAAGACCACCTTGTTCCGCATGGTGATGGACCAGATAGAGGCGGATCGCGGCACTCGGACTGTGAAGCCCGGCACGCGGATCGTCCTGCTGGAACAGGAGCCCGACATGACCGGCTTCGCCACGCTGATGGATTTTGCGCTGGCGGGCGAACATCCGCCCGAAGCGTTCGAAGTGGATGCGATCGCAGGCCAGCTCGGCATCGATATGGCGAAGCCATGCGCCGGGGCCAGCGGCGGGGAGAAGCGCCGCGCCGCCATCGCACGCGCATTGGCGCAGGATCCCGACCTGTTGCTGATGGACGAGCCGACCAACCACCTCGACCTCGCCGCGATCGAATGGCTGGAAGACTGGCTGTCACGATACAAAGGCGCGTTCATGGTCATCAGTCACGATCGCACTTTTCTGAAACGTCTGACAAATGCGACCCTGTGGCTGGACCAGCAAACCCTGCGCCGCAAGGACGTCGGCTTCGGCGGGTACGAAGCGTGGGAAGCGGAAGTGTACGCACAGCAGGCGCGCGACACCGCCCGGCTCGACACCAAGCTGAAACAGGAGGCGCATTGGCTGGAACGCGGGGTCACCGCCCGGCGCAAACGCAATCAGGGGCGGCTTGAACGGCTGTGGCAGATGCGGGCGCAGCGCGCCGCCATCATCGAACCCGGCGGCAAGGCGAAGCTGGGGCTGGCGACCGACACCGACAACAAATCCAAATCGGTCATCGTCGCGGACAAGGTCGGCAAATCTTACGGCGAGCGCACCATCATCCGCGATTTTTCCCTGCGTATTCAACGCGGCGACCGCATCGGTGTCGTCGGCGCAAATGGCGCGGGCAAAACCACTTTGCTGAACCTTCTAACCGGCCAGATCGCGCCCGATACCGGCAGGATCACCGTCGCCAAAACCCTGACCAGTGTGCTGATCGATCAACAGCGCAGCCTGCTTTCGCCCGGCAAAACCGTGCGCGACGTGCTGGCGGAGGGGGGCGACTGGATCGACGTGCGCGGCGCGCGAAAGCATGTGCAGGGGTATCTCAAAGAGTTCCTGTTCGACCCGGCCATCATCGAAACCGGCGTCGATACGCTGTCGGGCGGCGAACGGTCGCGCCTGCTGCTGGCCCGCGAATTCGCCCGCCCGTCGAACCTGCTGGTGCTGGACGAACCGACCAACGATCTCGACCTCGAAACGCTCGATCTGCTGCAGGAAGTGATCGCCGATTACGAAGGCACGGTGCTGATCGTCAGCCACGATCGCGATTTTCTCGACCGCACGGTCACGATCACGCTGGGGCTGGATGGCAGCGGAGACGTGGACGTCGTCGCAGGCGGATACGAGGATTGGGAAAAGCAGCGGAAGTTTAGGGAAGTTGAGGCCAAAAAGGCCCCCGGTCGCGCGCCCTCGCCCCCACCTTCCGACCCGGCAAAAGCAGCAGGTCGGTCGGACCCGACAACGGGCAAGCTGTCATACAAGGACCAGCGCGATTACGAGTTGCTGCCCGCGCGTATAGAGGAACTGGAAACCGCCATTGCGCGCGGGGAGGAAATACTGTCCGACCCGGACCTGTTCACAGCCGACCCACAGCGATTTTCCAATATTTCCAAGGGTTTGCAAAATGCCCGTGAAGAAAAGGATGCAAGCGAGGAACGCTGGCTGGCGCTTGCCGAACTGGTCGAAGGGTAGACCCTGACAAACGGCGGGCCATTGTGCTACGATGCCGTAACGGAAACATCAGTGATTGCCGTGCAGGAGAACACCATGTCCATCGAAAAGCTCGCCAATGATTTCACCAGGGCCGTTGCCGAAAACCGGATGGATGACGTTCGCGCCTATTGGCATGACGATATCGTCAGCCTGGAACCGCAGGACGGCCCCATGTCCCGCACCGAAGGGCGCGAGCAATTGCAGGAGAAGCACGATTGGTGGGAAGCGAATACGCAAGTCCACAGCTCCAGCGCGCAAGGCCCGTTCGTGTTCGGAGACCAGTTTGCCGTGCGGTACGACATGGACGTCACAATGGATGGCGAACGTACGCAGTCGAGCGAAGTCGGCCTGTACACAGTAAAGGACGGCAAGGTCGCCGAGGAACGGTTCTTTTACGGTTCCAAATAGGCATCAGACATCCGCACCGCTTGTATGCCAGCAAAGGCCGGGACAGCCGATGCCGCACGGCGGCGTTCGCGGCCCCCGGCGCATATCAATTGATCCGGTAATAATCCGCCACGCGGTCGAGCGCGAGTTTCAGCACCAGCTTACCGCTGCGGGCGGGCCATTCCAGCGCCCGTTCCGCATGGGGGATCCCTTCGCAATGGCACACCACACGCCACAGAATATCGCTCAACCCGCCGCCCGCTTGCGCGATCGCGCCGTCGAAACGCGCTTTGGCCGCGATTTGTCGTTCGGTCGGAGTTAGATCCGACGCGCCCGATCCGCCCGTTCGCACCGGGTTCCAGTTCATCGTGATGTTCGGGGCAAGCTGCGCGCGTTCGAAATCGGCGCGTAGCTGCTCGCCCGCCGCGAACAGGCGGTCGTCCAGATGCCCGCGCGCGTAAAGCCAGCCGATCGGCGATTCGGCGACATTGACGCGGGCGGTCCTGCTGCGCGGTTTGGCATTCGGTGTGCGGTCCGGCCCCTCACCGGACAATGGGCATTCGGCGATTTGCTGCGGCATGATGATATCCTTTGGCTAAAGCGGGTTTCCGCTCAAAACGCGCGCTTGCCAAACCGGACGGTGTGTAGGAAAGAACAAACCGTTCTGGTTATCTGCCGTAAGACATCCATTCGTAAGGCAACCGTATGATCAATCGCATCAGGGATATTCGGCGCGGCAAGGGCATGACGCTGGCCGATCTTGCCGCCGCCTGCGATCCGCCGACCACCGCGCAGACGATCGGGCGGCTGGAAACCGGAATGCGGAACCTGTCGATCGTGTGGATGGACCGCATCGGCAAGGCGCTGGGGATAGAGCCGGATCTGTTGGTGCGTTCCGAAAGCGCCGCCCCCGCCCAGATCGTCGCGCGCCTTACCGCCGACGGGCCAACCGCGCTCGACAGCCCGCGCGATGCGATGCTGGTGACCGAACTGGGCGGCTCTGGCATCCTGCATGTGCTGGCGATCGAAGCGCCTGTGGGCGAATACCGACCGGGCGATCAGCTATGGGTGCGGCAGATTGCCGACGGTGCGGTCATGCGCGCGATGAACCGTGACGTACTGATCCCGCGCAAAGGCGGACGGTTTGCGTTCGGGCGCTTGATCGACGCCGATATGACGTCCGGTTCGAGCAGGTTCAGCGTCCTGCCGCCGGGCGCGGGGCAAAAACAGCAGGTCGTCGCCGATCCGCCGTGGATTGCGATGGCCGAAATGCTGGTTCGCACGTTGTGATGAACCGACTATAGCGGTCGTCTCATGAAGCGCGTCCTGTCCCTCGCCACCCTGTATCCCAACAGCCATCAGCCGCGATTCGGTACGTTCGTCGCCCGATCGTTGGAAGCGCTGGCGCGCACTGGCGACTGGCACGTCACCGTCATCAATCCGATCGGCATTCCGCCTGTCGCTTTCGGTAAATACAAACCCCTTCGCGCCGCAGCGATTTCCGGGGAGGAGAACGGGATCGAAGTGCATCGGCCGGTTTTCCCGCTGATACCCAAGCTGGGCACGGCGATGAATCCGGCCCTGATCGCACGATCCGTGCGGCAGTTGGCGCTGCGCCTGCACGATGAAAAGCGGTTCCATCTGATGGACGCGCAATTCTTCTATCCCGATGGCCCCGCCGCCGCGCGCCTTGCCAAAGAACTCCGCACGCCGTTGTCGATCAAGGCGCGGGGGTCGGACATATCCTATTGGGGGACCCGCAAATCCGCGCGCAAGCAAATGATGGCGGCGGCGGGGCAGGCGGCGGGGCTGCTGGCGGTGTCGCAGGCGCTGTCGCGCGATATGCAGGCGATGGGCATGGATGCGGCGAAGATCGCGGTGCATTACACCGGGCTCGACCGCGACCGCTTCCGCCCGCTCGATCACACCGGCCTGCGCGCCAAACTGGGCGCGAAGCTGGGCATCGCATTGTCGGACGACGAACGGCTGATCGCCACGGTCGGCGCGCTGATCGACCGCAAGGGGCAGGATCTGGTCATCGGCGCGGTCGCCCGCATGCCGGGAACGCGGTTGCTGCTGGTCGGAACCGGCGACGACCGCGCCCGGTTGGAAGGGTTGGCGAAGGGTTTGGACGTGGCGGACCGGGTGCATTTCCTCGGCTCCGTCGATCACGACCTCCTACCCGTTATCCTGTCCGCCGCGGATGCGATGGCGCTGCCTTCCGCGAGCGAGGGGCTGGCCAATGCCTGGGTCGAATCGCTCGCTTGCGGAACGCCGATCGTTATCGCGGATGCCGGGGGTGCGCGCGAACTGGTGACGGATGATGCGGCCGGACTGATCGTCGATCGCACCGTCGATGCGGTCGAACTGGGCCTGCTGCGCGTGATGAACGCCCCGCCCCGGCCCGAAACGGTCGCGGCGGCCATCGAACAGTTCAGCTGGGATGCGAACGGCGCGGCGCTGGCGGAATATTACAACCGGCTGACGGCGTAGCGCCTAAAGCTCGCCGCGCGCGACCCGGTCCTGCCGGTCGGCGACCGTTTCTTCGGGCACGAAGCTGTCGGAATCGACGCCCAGCCAGATCAGGATCGGCGCGGCCATATAGACCGAGCTGTACGTCCCGATGAAAATGCCCAGCGTGATTGCGGCGGTCAGGCCGAACAGGCTATCGGGACCGAACAACAGCAATGGGACCAATGCGACCAGCAGCGTCAGCGATGTCATCACCGTGCGCGCCAGCGTTTCATTCACCGACAGGTCGAGAAGTTCGGGCACGGGCATCTTGCGAAACTTCTTCAGATTTTCGCGGATGCGGTCGTACACCACGATGGTGTCGTTCAGCGAATAACCGATGATGGCCAGGATGGCGGCGATGATCTGCAAGCTGAATTCCAGCTGGAACAGCGCGAACATGCCCAATGTCAGCGACACGTCGTGAACCAGCGCGAACAGGGCGCCGACGCCGAACTGCCATTCGAACCTGATCCAGATATAGAGCGCCACCGCCAGCATCGCCGCCAACAGGGCAAGCACGGCATCCTCGCGAAATTCGCCCGACACCTTGCCGGAAACCGAATCGACCCCGTCGATCTGGATATCGGGATGCTGGACTTTCAGCGCATCGGTAATGGCCCGCGTCAGTTCGGCGGCGAATTCGGGATTGCCTTCCGCTTCGGGCGGCAGTTTTACGCGGATCGAGATCTGGTTTTCCGCCCCGAACCGTTGGATGACCGGGTCGCTGACGGCCGGCAGCGCGCTGACCGTGCCGCGCACTTCGGAAACGGGCGCGACCGCCTCGCCCACGAATGTCGCACGAATTTCCTGCCCGCCCGCGAAATCGACGCCGTAATTGAGGCCATTGGTGAACACCAACGCCCAGCTCGCGATCATCAGCAGGACGCTGACGATGTAGAACGGCACCCGCAGGCGCAGGAAATTGATGTTGGTGTCGGCAGGGACGAGCTTGAGCAATCGCATGGCGGTCTATCCCTTACACATTCAGCTCTGTCGGGCGCTTGGCGCGAAGCCAGCCCGCCACCCACATCCGCGTCAGGATGACGGCGGTGAAGACGGATGTGAACAAGCCGATGATCAACACCACGGCGAACCCGCGGATCGGCCCGGACCCGAACAGGAACAGCAGCACCCCGGCGATGAAGTTGGTGATGTTCGCATCGTAAATGGCCCGGCTGGCCTCTCGATACCCATTTTCGACCGCCGCCAGCACGCGCCGCCCGCGCTTGCGTTCTTCGCGGATGCGTTCGTTGATCAGCACGTTGGCATCCACTGCCGCGCCGATGGTCAGCACGAAGCCGGCAAGGCCCGGCAGGGTCAGCGTGGTGTTCATAATCGCCATAATGCCCAGCACCATCAACACGTTGATGACCAATGCCGCCGTGGCATAGACGCCGAACCGGCCATAGCTTGCAATCATCAGCGCGATCACGGCGATCGATCCGATCAGCATGGCGATCATGCCCTTGCGCACCGAATCCGCGCCCAGATCGGGGCCGACGGTGCGTTCTTCCACGACGGACAGTTCCACCGGCAGCGCGCCCGATTGCAGGGAAATGGACAGCGCTGCCGCGCTTTCGGTGGTGAAATTCCCCGATATCTGCGCTTGCCCGCCGCGAATGGGTTCGTTGATGTTCGGGGCGGACAAGACCTTGCCGTCGAGGATGATGGCGAAAGGTTTGCCGACATTCTCTTCGGTCAGCGTGGCGAATTTGGCCGCACCCTGCTGATCGAACTGGATATTGACCACCGCCTGATTGTTCTGCGGATCGACGCCGGGACTGGCCCCGACCAGGCTATCCCCCTTGATCCCGCCAAGCCGCCGTACCGCTTCGAAACGGCCTTCGTTGCCGGGCGCATCGACATAGGGGAATATCTGCGATCCGGGCGGCGCTATCCCTTGCGCGACATCGGCCAGCAGCGCACTTTGATCGACCAGCTTGAATTCCAGTTTCGCGGTCTGGCCCAGCAGATCCTTCAGCTGATCCGGATTTTCGAGGCCGGGCACCTGCACCACGATGCGATTGTCGCCCTGGCGCAAAATCGTCGGTTCGCGCGTGCCCAGCCCGTCGATCCGGCGGCGCACCACATCGGTTGCCGAATCCATTGCGGAATTGATCGCGTTTTCAAGCCCTTGCGATGTCGGGGTGAGAATGAACCGAGATTCATCGACCACCCGCAAATCCCATTCGCGCACCAGACCCGTGCCGTTCAGCAGCGGCAGGATTTCCTCCCGCGCGCGATCGACGTCGCCGGCCCGTTCCAGCAGGAAATTGAGTTGCCCGTCCCGCGTCGAGATGTCGCCGATACGGATCCTTGGGCTGGCCTGCCGCAAGGCCGCACGCACGGATTCCTCCATATTCTCGACACGCGTCGCGCCGACTTCCGCCGGGTCCGCTTCCAGCAGAATATGGCTGCCCCCCGCCAGATCGAGGCCCAGATTGACAGTCGGGTTGGGCAGCGACGCGGGATAGGGCACATTGGCAAGCGACAGAATGCTGGGAAGCGCGGCAGCAGCCAGCAACAGCGACACCAGCCAAAGCCAGATCTTCTTCCAGCGGGGAAATTCAAGCATATCGGAACGCCTGCATGTGCGGGATCACATCAAACCTTGCGCGAACGGTCAATCGTTCGCCGCTTTGCCAGCAGAGCCGCCTGGGGTCAGAATATCGCCGATCGTGCCCTTCACCGCCTTGACCCTGACGCCCTGCGCCAATTCGACTTCGGCGAAATCGTCATCGACTTTCATCACCTTGCCGACGAGGCCGCCGGCGGTCACCACCTGGTCGCCCTTTTTCAACGAGCCGATCTTTTCCGCATGTTCTTTCTGCTTTTTCATCTGCGGGCGGATGATCAGGAACCAGAAGATGAGCACCATGCCGACGATGGGTACCCATTGAATCCACGCTGCCGGGGGCGCGGCGCCCCCTGCTGCGGCAAGTAGTTCGATCATTTCATAAAACCTGTCGGCAGAAAAACATGTCGGTGCAGCCGGGAAGCCCGACCGCCAGCGCGATTAGCAGCATTGCACCGCCAGCACAATGTTATCGCATTATCGTGTCGTGTGATCATATCGTGGCAGGGCAACGTCGCCCAACGGTCCGCCACAAATGCTTGCCTTCGCCTGATGCGCTGCGTAAAGGCGGCGCTCCACTGATCGGGACGTGGCGCAGTCCGGTAGCGCACTACACTGGGGGTGTAGGGGTCGTAGGTTCGAATCCTATCGTCCCGACCAGTGGCCTCCCCCAGACTGCCCCGCCTGACGTACCGCGCCCTGCCACATGGGGCAATGAAGGGGCCGTCATGACCAAACCTTTCCTCGCCCGATCGTGGCTGTTCGCCCCCGGCGACAGCGAACGCAAAATGGCCAAGGCATGCGCGTCCGCTGCCGATATCGTCCTCCTCGACCTCGAAGATTCGGTTGCGCCCGAGAACAAAGCGACGGCGCGCAAACTGGTGAAGGAAGCGCTGGCGGCGCAGGGCGACCGCACCCGGATCTGGGTCCGCATCAACCCGCTCGACAGCGGCATCGCGCCGGACGATCTCGCCGCCATAATGGCGGAAGGACCGGGCGGCATCCTGCTGCCCAAGGCGAACGGGCGAAGCGACGTCGAACGGCTCGATCATTATCTGACCGCGCTGGAAGCGACGCACCGTATCGAACGCGGCACGACGAAAGTGGCCGCATTGGTCACCGAAACGGCGGCGGCGATGTTCACCACCGGCGATTATGCAGGCGCGCCGCGTCTGGTCGCGATGAGCTGGGGCGCGGAAGATCTGTCGGACGCGTTGGGGGCCAGCGAAACGACGATCGCGGATGGCCAAATTGAGGTGGCCAATACGCGCACACTTACGAGCTTGCGCGCAGCCTGTGCCTGCTGGGCGCGGTGGCTGCCGATGTGCTGCCGATCGAAACCATTCAGGCGGATTTTCGCGATACCGACGCGCTGGCAGCGCGGGCCGGCGCCATGTGGCGCGCAGGCTATCGCGGGATGCTGGCCATTCACCCGGCGCAGGTGGACATCATCAACGCGGCCTTCACTCCCGACGAGCAGGAAATCGCGACGGCGCAGGAAATCGTTGCCCTGTTTGCGGACAATCCGGGGGCAGGAACCATCGGCCATCGGGGCAAGATGCTCGACCGCCCCCATCTGGCGCGTGCGCGCAAACTGCTGGCGTTGGCGGATCGGGCAGCGAACCGATAAGACACGTTTCATTTTCCTACATTAGCCAATTTGGATAGCCCCGCCGGTCCCCACGGACCAAACGGAGTTTTCCCATGCCCCTACTCGATTCCCTGATCGGCCCCATTTCCTCCATCATCGACAAGATCATTCCCGACAAGGAAGCACGCGCCAAAGCGAAGCTGCAACTGATAGAGCTGGAGGGAAGCCAGCAGCTGAAAGCGATCGAGGCGCGCCTGGCCGCCATCGTCGCCGAAGCGCGATCGACCGATCCGTGGACCAGCCGCGCCCGGCCCAGTTTCCTCTATGTCATGTACGTCATGCTGCTCGCCGCGATTCCGATGGGCATGCTGGCCGCGTTCGATCCCGGCGTCGCCCGCGACATTGCAGCGGGAATGAACGCCTATCTCAACGGCTTGCCCGAACCGCTCTATGCACTGTTTGGCACAGGCTATCTCGGCTACACCGCAGCGCGCCAATGGGGTAAGGTCAAGGGCGTCGATTAAATCGCCAGGACCGTGTAACACCCGGTCCATGTCTCGCGTTTCCAGCAGCTTCAGCCCGGAACGATTCCCATGATCCCGCCTGCAATTCATGTTCTGAACGGCCCCAATCTGAACCTGCTGGGAACGCGAGAGCCCGACATTTACGGCACGCAAACGCTGGCCGATATCGACGCGATGCTGCACGACCGCGCCGTCGGAACTGAACCATTCGGTGATATGCAAACAGTCCAATCACGAAGGGCAGCTGATCGACTGGCTGCATCAGGCGCAGGCGAATGGCGCGAAGGCCGTGCTGCTCAACGCCGCCGGGTACACCCACACCTCGATCGCGCTGCTCGATGCGATCAAGGCGATCGCGACGCCCGGTTATCGAAGTGCATCTGTCCGACCCGATGACGCGCGAGCCGTTTCGCCATCATTCCTATCATTGCGGCAGGCGTGGTGGAAACCGTGTCCGGCCTGGGCGCGCGCAGCTACCTCGTGGCGTTGGAAAAGGCCGCGGCACTGTAGCGTGCGGCGCTGCGAGCCGTGCAATACGCCCCGTTGAAACTTGCAACCGCCCTGCAGCCCGCGCATAGGGGCAGGCTGATTGCAATGAAGAGGCATTGATGGCCAGCGCCGACAGTAACGCCGACACGAACGTCAAGAAAAGCGGCAGTAGCAGTGCCAGCGAAAGCGGAATGAACGTGGACACGAAGCTCGTCCGCGAACTGGCCGAAATGCTGGGCGAAACGGGCCTCACCGAAATTGACGGTGGAAGATGGCAAGCGCAAGATCCGCGTTTCGCGCGCAATGACCGTTGCCGCGCCCGCCGCTGCGCCGACATCGGGCCTGACTGCTGCACCGGAAACGCCGGGTGCCGCGCCGACCGGGGAACAGGTGCAGCCGGTGTGGCGTCCGCCGTGTCCGCAGATGCGGTACGTTCCCCCATGGTCGGCACGGTCTATCTGTCGGCAGAACCGGGCGCCGCGCCATTCGTCAAGGTGGGCGACAACGTCGCGAAGGGCGATACGCTGGTCATCGTGGAAGCGATGAAGGTGATGAACCCCATCATCGCGGACAAGGCCGGCACGGTCAGCGAAATGCTGGTCGATAACGCGCAGCCGGTCGAATTCGATCAGCCGCTCGTCGTAATCGGCTGAACGGCAGCATGAGCATTACCCGCATCCTGATCGCCAATCGCGGCGAAATCGCGCTTGCGTATCCATCGTGCCGCGCATGAAATGGGCATCGAAACCGTTGCGGTCCATTCCACCGCCGATGCCGATGCCATGCATGTGCGCCTCGCCGATCATGCGGTCTGCATCGGCCCGCCGCCTGCCACCGACAGCTATCTGAATGTCGCGGCGATCATCTCGGCCGCCGAAATCGCGCATTGCGACGCCATCCACCCCGGTTACGGCTTCCTGTCCGAAAATGCGAAATTCGCCGACATCGTCGAAGCGCACGATATCAAGTGGATCGGGCCGAAGCCCGAACATATCCGCACGATGGGCGACAAGGTCGAGGCGAAGCGCACGCGCAGGCGCGCTCGGCCTGCCGCTGGTTCCCGGGCAGCGACGGCGCGATCACCGACCCGGCAGAAGCTGCGCAGGATCGCCGACGAAATCGGCTATCCGGTGATCGTCAAGGCCGCATCGGGCGGCGGCGGGCGCGGCATGAAGGTCTGCGAACGGGCCGAGGATCTGCCCACGCTGATGCAGCAGGCGGGCAACGAAGCGAAAGCCGCGTTCGGCGATGCGACCGTCTATCTGGAAAAATATCTCGGCAATCCGCGCCACATCGAATTTCAGGTGTTCGGCGACGGCGAAGGCAATGCGATCCATCTGGGCGAACGCGATTGCAGCTTGCAACGCCGCCATCAGAAGGTGCTGGAAGAAGCGCCCTCCCCCGTCCTCTCGCCCGAAGAGCGCAACCGTATGGGCGAAATTTGCGCCGATGCGATGGCCGACATGGGTTATCGCGGTGCAGGCACGATCGAATTTCTGTGGGAAGACGGCGAGTTCTATTTCATCGAAATGAACACCCGGCTGCAGGTCGAACATCCGGTCACCGAAATGATTACCGGCATCGATCTGGTGCGCGAACAGATCCGCATCGCTGCGGGCAAGCCGCTGTCGGTCACACAGGACGAGGTCCGAGTTCGAAGGTCACGCGATCGAATGCCGGATCAATGCCGAAGACCCGTTCACCTTCGCCCCGTCGCCCGGGCTGGTCACGACCTATCACGCGGCGGGCGGTATGCATGTGCGCGTCGATAGCGGCCTGTACGCCGGATACCGCATCCCGCCCTATTACGATTCGATGATCGCCAAACTGATCGTCTATGGCCGCACTCGCGAAAAATGCATCATGCGGCTGCGCCGCGCGCTGGAAGAAATGGTGATCGAAGGCGTGAAAACGTCGATCCCGCTCCACCGCGAACTGATCCAGCAGGACGATGTCGTCAGCGGCGATTATTCCATCAAATGGCTGGAAGAATGGCTGGACCGCGCGCGACACCCTGATCAGTCGAAGGTAAATCCCGCCGCTTCCGCCTCGGCAATGATTTCCGCACCGGTTTTCTTCTCGCTGTCGTTCGCAAGCTCGCACCAGGCGGGTTTGCTGTCGTGGAATATCTCCTGCGTCACGGCGAAATCGGTGGGCAGTTCGAACAGGCCGGCGAGAAAGCTCGTATGGTCGGATGGTATGAAGCGGAAATACAGATTGCTGCCGCAATGTCTGCAAAATGCGCGTTCCGCCCAGTCGCTGGATCGATAGACCGTGACGCTGTCTTCGCCGGCAATTTCGTGCCGCGCGCCCTGCACCCCGGCATAGCAACTGCCGTTCCAGCTTTGGCACATGACGCAATGGCAGACATCGATGGCGGGTTTTGCATCGAACAGGGCAATCGCCGACTTTGCCGCACAGGCATTTGCCGGTCAGTTTCCGTTCGTCGGTCAATTCCTCAGCCATCCTGCGCCAACGGCACGCCCGGCTCGTGTTTGGCAGTGCGGATCGTCAGCGATGTCTTCACGTTGTCGACATTGGGCGCAGGCGTCAGCTTGCCGGTCAGGAATTCCTGAAAGCTCTGCAAATCGCGGCTGACGATTTTCAGGATGAAATCGATTTCGCCGTTCAGCATATGCACCTCGCGCACTTCGGGCAGGGTGTTCATGTGCTCTTCGAACTCGCGCAACGCGTCCGCCGCCTGGCTTTTCAAACTGACCATGGCGAAAACCGTGATGGCGAAGCCCAGCTTCGATGCGTCCAGATCGGCGTGATAGCCGCGAATGACGCCGTCTTCTTCCAACGTGCGGACCCGGCGCAGGCATGGCGGCGCGGTCAGGCCGACGCGCTGGGCCAGTTCGACATTGGTGACGCGCCCTTCGATCCTGCAATTCTGCCAGCAACCGCCGATCGATGTCATCGAGATTGGCCATCGCGAAGCCTCCCTATATCACGACAGACGGCTTCGATCGGCAAGATCGCATATGAACGAACCATTGCGCGGTTTGCGAAACCCATCATTCGATGCGTGCGTTTGCTAATATTATTATTCTTGCCAGCAATTGTCCCGCTTTGCAACGCACGCACGCAGTGCCGCGTTCGACAGATGTGCATAAATGCTAGCCGCCGGGCATGCACCCGCCATGTCTAACCCGGTTGGTCCGCGCATAGGAGCGGTCGCCCAAACCGCCCGCAGCCCGTCCGCCGGAGTTGACGCACCGCCCCCATGCATCTTCGACGATCGCCTTGCCACGGTATTGCGCCACCGCGCTGGCGGCGACGGGCTGGCGCGCACGCAATTTCGGCAATTGCTGACCTGCTCGGCAGTATCGACGACGCTGGCCGTCGGACGACAACCTTGCTGGCGGCGGCCTGGCTGCGGCTTGGGCGCGTTGGGTGAAGCGGATCGCGCCGGCGAACGTGCGGCACTGATGCGCGGAAACCGGCTGGCGGTTCGTCAATCCCGAACTGGCCGCGCATCTGGCGGAGGACGAACCGGCGGTCGCAGCCGCCGCTCTGGCGCGCGCCCAGCTTGACCGAAGCCGAGTGGGTAGCGTTGATCCCGCGCCTGCCCATTCGTGCGCGCGGCTTCCTGCGGCTGCGCAGCGGACTTGCCCGATGGCGCGGTTGAGGTGCTGGACCGGCTGGGCGTACAGCGATCGCGGCCTGCCAAAGCCGGAGCCGACGCAAACCGGTGCCAGCGCCCAATGCGACAGCCGGATGCGGCACGCAGCGCGATGTACCGAATCCGACACTGCGCCCGATACGAGGCCCGAAAGCCAGATCGGCGCGTTGGTGCGGCGGATCGAGCATTCCGGCAATAGCGGCGTGACAAACCGCAGCCACGAGCCGCAGCCGGCGCTCGGCGACACGTCGATCGATCACGCAGACGAAGGCACGATCGCCGCAGCGGTTCGCCTTCACTTGCCGATCGCGCGTGGCCGGATCGATTGGGCCGATGCCGACGTTGCGCCGATGGTCGTCGGTATGCGCTGCCGCAACAACCGGGTGCAATGCGCGACGGCCTATCGACCTGCGGTCAGCCAACACCGTCGGCGCGAAGTTGCAGCTTGGCGGAGCGCCCGCTGATCGCCGGGGACTGGATAGTCGATGCCGCTGCCGCGTTTTACGCGCGATAGCGGCAGTTTTACTGGGTATGCCGGGCAAGTTCCGCGCGCGGCCGGCAGTCGCCGACGAATGCGCGACAGCGAACGAGCAACGCGCGACCGCGCTGCGCGAATTGCTGCATGAATTGCGCACGCCGGTGAATGCGATTCAGGGTTTTGCCGAAGTCATCCAGCAGCAGATGTTCGGCCCTGCCCCGCACGAATATCGCGCGCTGGCCGCCGACGATTGCCGGGGACAGCGCGCGCATGCTGGCCGGGTTCGACGAACTGGACCGTATGGCCCGATTGCAGAAGCGGGCGCGCTGGAACTCGAACCGGGCGAGGCCGACCTCGCGCGCAATCGTTGCCGCCAAATCGAGCACAGCTGGCACAGATCTGGTCGCAGCCGCGAATGCCGGGCTGACGGTCGATCTCGCGACCGAGCCGATTGTCCGGTCCCGTCGCCGATGCGCGACGCGCGAGGCGCTGGTCTGGCGAATTCTCGCGTCGTTGGCGGGCTCGCATCGCGGCGGGCGAAACGCTGATCGCTCGCATTGGCGCAGGACCGACGACAGCGCATCCTGTCGCTGCGATCTTCCCGCCAGCGCTCCGCGGTGAAGACCGACTCTTTCAGGCCGTGGTCAAGCCCGCACGCCGGCGGTGCTGAGCGCCGGGTTCTTCGGCGCAGGTTTCGCATTGCGTCTGGCCCGGGCGAAGCGCGCAGCGTCGGCGGCGATCTGGTGCAGTCGGGCGATCTGCTGCAACTGTCCCTACCCGCCAGTTGCGCCAACACGTCGTGCCTACCGACGCGCCAACCGTTGTTGACCAGCGCCCGCCCGCCTGCCTAGCTGAAGTTGCGCGCAGACGGGGAGCGAATGACAGATCGGACAGATGCCAGTGCCGCGCAGCCGTCGCTCTTGAGCCCGCCCGATGCGGCCGCGCGCGCTCGCTTTGCGCCCGAATTCGGCCAGCGGTCTCTGCTGACCGTCGATACGGAAGAGGAATTCGATTGGGACGGCCCGTTCCGCCCGCGATGGCTACGGCCTCGCCCATGTCGCGCGCCTCGAAAAGTTTCAGCAGTTCTGCGAAGGTCTGGGCGTCGTCCCGGTCTATCTGATCGACTGGCCCGTGGCGACGGACCGCCGAAGCGATCGCAATCCTGGCCGACGCGGCGAAGCGCGGCACGGCGGAAATCGGCATCCAGTTGCACCCATGGGTCAATCCGCCGCATGACCGAAGAGATCAACGTCCGCAACAGCTTTGCCGGAAACCTGCCGCGCGAATTGGAAGCGGCGAAATTCCTACAACTGCGCGATGCGATCGCCGAAAACTTCGCGGTCGATCCGCAGATCTACCGCGCCGGGCGCTACGGCCTCGGCCCGCATACCGCGCAATTGCTGCGCGATGCCGGGCGTCGGGATCGACAGTTCGGTGCGTGCGCAAGTTCGATTACAGCGCGCGGGCATGGCCCCGATTACCGCCGCCATCCGCTTGACCCCTATTGGACGGACGGTCCCGGCAGCGTGCTGGAACTGCCGCTGACGACCGTATTTTGGGGGATGCTGCGCAAACAGGGGCGATGCGCTTTATCCGCGCTGGCGAAACACCCGCGCGCGCGTGCGATGCTGGCGAAGCCGGGCTGCTGGAACGGATATCGCTGACGCCCGAAGGGGTCACGGCGGAGGAGGCGATGCGCGGCATCGACATTGCGGTCGACGACGGCTTGCCGCTGCTGGTGCTGTCGTTCCACAGCCCGTCGCTCGTGCCCGGCAACACGCCCTATGTGCGGACGGAAGCCGATCTCGATCGGCTCTACGATTGGTGGCGCACCGTGTTACGCCTATCTGCGACACGCTGGACGTGCGAGCCGACCAGCGTGGCGGAGATCATGGCAGGCGGTCGAACGCTGACCGCGACATGAGTCGATTGGCGCGACAGTTTGTGCTTGCACAGCGACGCCTGCAACTGGCTAGGCGGCGCGAACCGGTGACGGAGAGCTTGTGGGCCTGTAGCTCAGTTGGTTAGAGCTGGCCGCTCATAACGGCTAGGTCGCGGGTTCGAATCCTGCCGGGCCCACCACGGGCCCAGTGGGTTCGGAACCGGCCTCGGTCATACGAAAACTCCTGTCGGGGAGTGGCGCAGCCTGGTAGCGCATCTGTTTTGGGAACAGAGGGTCGCAGGTTCGAATCCTGTCTCCCCGACCACGAGTTTCGCCTCTTACTTATATGCGGTCACTGCCCTTCGATCGGATCGGCTTCGTTCGCCAGGATCCCGGCGACCTGGGTCCAGACCGCGACGTTCTGGCGCAATTGCACCGGGATCGATCTTGTCCAGCGTATCGTCGGGCGTGTGGTGCAGATCGAAATAGCGGGTGCCGTCCTGCTGCAGATCGATGATCGCGCCCTTCTGATCGCGGGCGATATTGATGTCCGCGCCGCCGGTCGCGACGATGGTGCGAATCCGACACGCCGAACCGCGCGACCGCACTGGCGAGTCTGCGCATGCAGATCGGGATTCGTTTCGCGGAAATTGCTCTCGAACTGCCAGATGCGGTCCGCGCCGAAATCGCTTTCCAGACCGACGGCGATCGGTTCGTCGATATGCGCCGCGGAATAGGCTTTGCTGCCGCACAGCCCGACTTCCTCCGCCCCTGCCATCAGCACGCGGATGGTGCGCAGCGGCTGGCCGCGCTTCTGCGACGTTCAGCGCCGCCGCCGCCACGATGCCGCAGCCTGCGCCATCGTCGAACGCGCCCGTGCCGTTCCACCAGCTGTCGAGGTGGCAGGCGAGCAGCACCGGCGGCAGCGACGGATCGCGCCCGACGATCTCGCCCACCACGTTGCCGCTGCGCGTCTGGCCCAGATCGCTGCGGCGTCAGCACCAGCTTCATCGTGATCGGCTGCCCGCGCGTCGAACATGCGTTCCAGATTGGCGGCATCGGGCAGCGACAGCGCGCCCGCCGGGCGTCGGCGCGACGCCATCGGGAAAGCCGGTGCCGCCGGTATGCGGGTTGCGGTGATAATCCGTGCCGACCGACTTGATGACCGTGGCGACCGCGCCCTTGCTGCGCCGCGATGCCCGCCCCGACCCAGCGTGCGGGCCCGGCAAAGCCGTATTGCGAACCATCCTGCGTCGGCGTCATCGAATGGGAGATATAGGCGATCTTGCCGGTCAGGCTGCCCATCGGTGCGGCGATCAGATCGGCGACGTCGTGAACTAGCACCACCTCTGCCGTGATCCCGTCCGGCCCGGTCGATGCGCTGTTGCCCAGCGGCGCGATGACGAACGGCTGCGGGAACGGGCTGACAACTTCGCGCGCTGTGGTTGTCGCCCGGCACCCAGGTGTCCATCATGAACGGTTCGTCCGCGACATTGGCGAAGCCGTTGCGCGCGCAGCCATGCCACCGCCCAGTCGCGCCCGCGCTTCTCAGCCTCCGTGCCCGGCCTGCCGCGGTCCGACTTCGGTCGTGATGCCTTCGACGAAATCCTAGGCGACCGTATCGCCGTCCAGCGCCCCATCCGCCTCGCGCCGATCAGCGCATCGGACGTCCTTGCGCGGCGGCGAGCGGCGGTAGGGAAACGGAGAGCGAAAGCGCGGCGAGCGCGAGGGTGGATTTGATCATGGCGGCTGCTGCTATCGCCGCCCGCATGCCGCGCCAAGTCCAGTGCCGTAGGCGACACCGCTTGCCCGCGCGCGCCGCACCGCCTATCTGCCGGGCAAATCCACACTCCCTTACCGACATCGATCCGAAGGACCGCCCGATGGCCGCGCAATATGCCTATGTCATGAAGAACATGACCAAGACCTTCCCCGGCGCGAAGAAGCCGGTGCTGGAGAACATCAACCTGCAATTCTATCAGGGCGCGAAGATCGGCATCGTCGGCCCCAACGGCGCGGGCAAATCCACCCTGATCAAGATCATGGCCGGCATCGACACCGATTTCACCGGCGAGGCATGGCCGGGCGAGAACATCACCGTCGGCTATCTGGCGCAGGAGCCGGAGCTGGACGAAAGCAAGACCGTGCTGGAAAACGTCAAGGACGGCGCGCGCGAAACCGCCGATATGGTCGATCGCTTCAACGCGATCGCCGCCGAAATGGCCGAACCCGATGCCGATTTCGACAAGCTGGGCGAAGAAATGGGCGAGCTGCAGGACGAAGATCGACGCGGTCGACGGCTGGACGCTCGACAACCAGCTCGAAATCGCGATGGAGGCGCTGCGCTGCCCGCCATCCGACCACGCGGTCGAAAACCTGTCCGGCGGTGAAAAGCGCCGCGTCGCGCTGACCCGCCTGCTGATCCAGAAGCCGGGCATCCTGCTGCTGGACGAACCGACCAACCACCTCGATGCCGAAATCGTCGAATGGCTGGAAAACCATCTGAAGGAATATGCCGGCGCGGTGCTGATGATCACCCATGACCGCTACTTCCTCGACAATGTGGTCGAATGGATCCTGGAGCTCGATCGCGGCTCGTATTATCCGTACGAGGGCAATTACTCGACCTATCTGGAGAAGAAGGCCAAGCGCATGGCGCAGGAAGACCGCGAGGATTCCGGCCGCCAGAAAGCGCTGTCCGAAGAACTGGAATGGATCCGCCAGACGCCCAAGGGCCGCCAGACCAAATCCAAGGCGCGCCTGCGCAAGTTCGAACAATTGCAGGACGCGCAGAACGACCGCAAGCCGGGCAAGGCGCAGATCGTCATCCAGGTGCCCGAACGGCTCGGCAGCAAGGTGATCGAGGCGAAGGGCCTCACCAAGGCGTTTGGCGACAAGCTGCTGTTCGAAGACCTGTCCTTCATGCTGCCGCCGGGCGGCATCGTCGGCGTCATCGGCCCCAACGGCGCGGGCAAATCCACCCTGTTCAAGATGATCACCGGGCAGGAAGAACCCGACAGCGGCACGATCGAAATCGGCGAGACCGTCCATCTGGGCTACGTCGACCAGAGCCGCGACGATCTGAACCCGAAGAACAACGTCTGGCAGGAAGTCACCGACGAGCTCGATTACATGAAGGTCAACGGCCACGACATGACGCACGCGCGCCTATGTCGGCGCGTTCAACTTCAAGGGCGCGGACCAGCAGAAGATCGTCGGCAAGCTGTCGGGCGGTGAACGCAACCGCGTCCACATGGCCAAGATGCTGAAAGAAGGCGGCAACGTGCTGCTGCTGGACGAACCGACCAACGATCTCGACGTGGAAACCCTGCGCGCGCTGGAAGATGCGGTCGAGAACTTCGCCGGCTGCGCCGTGGTGATCTCGCATGACCGCTTCTTCCTCGACCGGCTGGCGACGCATATCCTGGCGTTCGAAGGCGACAGCCATGTCGAATGGTTCGAAGGCAACTTCGAAGCGTATGAAGAAGACAAGCGGCGCAGGCTGGGCGATGCGGCGGACCGGCCGACGCGGTTGGCGTACAAGAAGCTGACGAGGTGAAAAGCAATTTTAATGGTTAATTGGTTCAGCCCGAGTTTTGGTCCGCGATTGTAGGTGCGCTTATTGGCGCAGCAGCAGGAGCAATTCCAGCCTGGTTTTCGCAAACCGGCATCGCGTGAAACTCTTGAAAGAGCCCGGATCAATAGAGAAGAGAAAGCATTCGCTTCAATTTACCGAATTCACGCCAAGCTGGGGTCAATAGTAAATGATCTAGCAGTAACGACATTACACATTCGAGAAATGCTCAAGCGACCGGTATGACGAGCTGGTGGGTTCCCCTCAACGGCGTGTGTCGGCGTTTGCAGGTAAGCAAGCGTCAAGAGATTTGCGTTTTGCGCCTACAGCTTTCGATTTTCTTGTCAGTAGGCGAAGTCGACTTTTTAACCGAATTAGACTTACTGGCTCGACGTTACTTAGCGGACATGGTCGCGCTAGAAAAATACGGAGAGCTGAAGCAAGAACTTCAGGGGATCCTTGATGGATGTACTGATATCAAGTTCGGAGAAAACGACATCATCTCCACTCCCATCGACGGGCAAGAAGCTGTGCGGCTTCGAATGAAAGCTAGAACCCTTGAAAGCGTGATAGTGCCACTCATCGATATGTTAGAACGGGATACACAAGATGGTTTGAGACTAGCAAAAAAGTTCGCAGAAAAATGCAAGAGAGTTTTTCCAAATCGGCAAGTTCCAGGTTTTGAGTTTGAGGATAAGATTGAAGACGCGTTTCTGAAGACTGCTACATAATTAATTTGTTCTACCTCCATCCGCTCTACTGCTGGCTACTTTCCACTCAACCGAACTTGCGCCAGATCATAAGCTACCTGCATCCACAGCAGCGTATTGCCTCTGAACCCTACCCCCCCCCAGAACCACAGTACTATCATCGCCGATATGGCGGCGCAGCCGTTGAGCATCGCGCTCATATCCTAGTGGGTACCACCAACACGCCTGACTATCTCCGTTACGGACACGCCGAAACGATTCGAAATAGGTGCAGTGTCAAGCATCGCATGACACCCAATGATGGACTGCCTGACAGTAGCCTGTCCTACTACGCTGCGTTCACATTATGACATGGCTCATGCCCGATAGATTGATCATCGAAACCCAAGCCAAACGCGAAAAACGTAAGGTCACATCTGATCGCATATTTTGGCGCTCTAGCCCGCAGAAACCCTCGACAGATGGCAAGCGCGATATTTCTCCAAAACCATGTCGTAGATGTAACATGTTAGGGGGCCACCCATTGCATTTCGGGCGTTCCTTCGCCCGCCCGCACGGTCAGTATGAGCGCGTCTGTGCCCGTCATTCGATAGATACAGCCAATCGTAATCGGTGACCGTGATCAGCAGAACCGCGAAGTTCGCCCGCCCCGGCGCGATCTGTTCGTCGGTGGGTTGAATGCCCTCCGCCCAATCCGGCAGACCCGATCCGGCGCGCGCCATCGGGGAGCCGGGAGCGCCTTCCACCAGATAGCATCGCCGCGCGAAGTTCGTGCTTTCATCCCATTTGGCGGTGGCGGCGTCCGACATATGCTCCACCCTGCCCACGCCGCGCATCCGTATCTGCACTTTCGCTCCGGCATCGTAGGCGCAGATGGATACTGCCGGATCGGCACGAATGGCGGCAACCTTCGGGCTGCGCGCATCGGTGTGGAACCGCAAAAGCGTGGGCTGCGGCGTCATATTCGCGCAGAACCATCACACGCAGATCGCCATCCGCCGTGCCGACCACCGGCGTATGCATGGCGGATTTGCGGCTGGCGGCACCGTGGGCGAGATGGCGTGCGATATCCGCGCGCACTTGCTCCAAACTGTCGAACGATGTGGTCATTCCGCCCGCTTCACCACTTTTGCGCGCGATGGCAAGGGTGCGATTGGCGTTCATCAAATGACACCTTAACATGAACGGGAGCCTAAACGAATTATTCACAAACAGGTCAGACCGCCTCTCCTATACCTCAATTCATCAGAACGACGCCGCAAGGGACTTCAGCGGCAATGGGAGGGAGAGCGGCTATGCCGATTACCGAATTGATGAAAACCACAGGCTTGTCGGCGCTGGCCGCCGCATTGGCCTTTACCGTCGCCCCAGCCCCGGCGTCCGCTGCAGATGCCGCCGCCGAACAGCGCGAGCGGCCGCAGTTCCGCAACAACGGCGAACGCGGGCAGCGCCGGGAAGCGCGGCAGAACCGGCGCCAGAACAGTCAGCGTGGCGAGGCACGGCAGAATCGCCGTTCCAACGACGCAAATCGTACGCGAAACCGTGAACAGCGTGCGGAACGTCGCGCCGAACGGGCCAATATGCGAAACGACCGGCGCGACAATAGTGGCTCCGCCAATCGCGGGGATCGCAACTTCCAATATCGCGAAGTGCGCGAGGCGCGCCAGGCGGCGCAGCAGCGTCAGAACCGATCCGAACGTCGTTCCGATCGCCGTAGCGAACGTCGCAGTGACCGTCGCAGCGAACAGCGTGCTGACCGGCGGTCCGATCGTCGAGCGGAACGCCGCCAGGATGCGCGTCGCGACGCACGCCGTGATCGTCGCGCAGATCGCCGTTCCGACGCCAGGCGCGATGTGCGCCGCGATCGCCGGGCGGACCGGCGGGCGGACACACGCCGCAACAGAACCTACACCAATCGCGACCGTAACCGTGCCTATCGCAATGGCTATCGCAACGGGCAGCGCAGCGACTATCGCCGGGACCGCCGAAATGCGCGTCAGGCCCGATATTACGACGGTCGGCGGTATCGTAATTACAACCGCTGGAACCGGAACGACTGGCGTCGCAACCAGCGGTACAACTGGAATTCCTATCGCCGTTCGAACCGCAGCATCTTCCAGCTCGGCCGTTATTATGCGCCGTTCCGGGGTCACCGTTACAACCGGTTCAGCATCGGGCTGACGCTGGGCAGCGGGTTCTATTCCAGTCGGTACTGGATCAACGATCCCTATCGTTATCGCCTGCCCCAGGTGTACGGCCCCTATCGCTGGGTTCGTTATTACGACGATGTGCTGCTGGTGAACATCTATGACGGGCAAGTGGCCGACGTCATCCATAATTTCTTCTGGTAAGGCCCGGCCAACCGATAAACAGCCCCGCCGGTTCGCGCCGGCGGGGTTTTTTATTGCCCGGCACCCTGCCCCGCTATAATCCGAACCGATGCATCCACCCGAAGTCACGCCCGATCGAGACGCCCTGAAACGGGTCGGTAAAGCCGTACGAACCAGGCTGGCGGGCGATCCGGCCGCCTACCGCATCGACACCGATCTGGGTGAGCTATACGCGTTCGGGGATTTCCTGACCCAGTCCGAATGCGACCGGCTGGTTGCCATGACGGATGCGATCGCCACCCCCAGCGAGCTGCACGAAGTCGCCTATCAGGAGGCGTTCCGCACATCCTATTCCGGCAATTTCGATCCCGACGATCCTTTCATCATGGGCATTTCCCGCCGGATCGACGATCTGTTGGGCATGAAGCCCGATATGGGCGAAGCAATTCAGGGGCAGCGTTATTTCAAGGGCCAGGAGTTCAAGCCCCACAATGATTGGTTCTACACCGACGAGGCGTATTGGCAGCTGGAACGCAAACGCGGCGGGCAACGCAGCTGGACGGCGATGGCGTTCCTCAACACTGTGGAAGAAGGCGGCGCGACCGACTTCACTCATATCGGCATCGACATCACGCCCAAGCCCGGCGTGCTGCTGGTGTGGAACAATGCGAAGCCCGACGGCACGCCCAACATCGACATGATGCATGCCGGAACGCCGGTCGTCAAAGGGTCCAAATATGTAATTACGAAGTGGTATCGCACGCGTAAATGGAACTAATTGGTCGATGGTTCCGTAACCGGTATTCGGATCGTCGCCCTGAACCCGTCATCAGCAAAGTCGGTCTCGATGGAACCGCCCACACTGCCCAGCACCCCGTCGATCAGGCGCGAGCCGTTTCCGCCGCCCTTGCGTGATGCCGAACCGTCTATATCGGCAAGCGATGGCCCGCCGGTTTCGGTCCAGCGCAACATCAGGCCACCTTCATCGTCCTGCCATCCGATGGCGACTTGGCCGTGTGGGTGACTGAGCGAACCGTATTTCAGGGCATTGGTCGCAAGTTCATGCAGGGTCAGTCCCATCGGCGTAACCATATCGCGCGCAAGTTCGGCGGCGTCGCCTGCAATTTCGAAGCGTTTGGGGCGGTTCGTGCGATACGGCCTAATCACCTCTTCGACCAGAGTCCGCAGATCGGTTTCGCCGTTGGCAACGCCATCGTCCTGCAAGGATACCCGATGGGCAGCGGCCAGCGCATCCAACCGCGACGAGATTTTCTTCGATAGCACCTGTGCATCGGTTTCGCCCCGTGCCGACAGCCGGACGATTGCCGTCAGAACACCGAACAGATTGTTCGTGCGATGCCGCAATTCGTCCACGATCCGCTGTTGCGCCAGCCGCTTGTCCCGCTCCGTCAGCAAATCGGTGATGTCCCATTGCGAACCGTAGAAATAGGACAATTCGCCGTCGCGGTCGAAGATCGGGCCGACATGCAATGCATTCCAGAACGGCGTGCCGTCCTTGTGATAATTCAGGATATCGACAACGACGACTTCGCGCGCTTCGATCGCCGCGCGTATCTTGGCCTTGGCTTCGGGCGAAGTCTTCTCGCCCTGAAGGAAGCGGCAATTTCTTCCCAATACATCTTCGCGGTCATAACCGGTCAGTTCGACGAAAGCCTGATTGACGTAGGTAATCGGCATGTCGTCCTGAAACGGATCGCTGATACACAGCGCCATCCGCGTCTGTTCCGTTGCCTGAAGAAACAGCTTGTCGGCCGCGATACGCATATCGTCCGGCGCTTCGTTGCTGTCATTGTCGAATTTACGCTGGTCCAACGCCCGATGCGCCTGAACGCTTTCGTCCAGTTTTTCAGGAACGTCTTTTTCCGACTTATCGCCCATCGTGGCTCTCCCCTCAGCCGCGCTTCGCCAAGGCATCCGCGATCAATTTGCGCGTATTGTCTATTCCATACAGTGCGATAAAGCTACCCATGCGCGGACCCTGATCGGAACCGAGCAGGATTTGATAGAGCGCGGCGAACCAGTCGCGCAGGGATGCGAAGCCGAACTCCTCACGCTTCCCGATCGTATAGACTGCCGTCTGCAAATCCTCTGCCGCCATACCGTCACCGGCGCCCGCAAGTTCGCCATCGAGCGCGCGCAGGGCCGCCGCCTCGGTTTCGCTGGGCGCGCGCCGGGTCAGCGTGGGCGCGATGAAGTCGCGATTGTAATTGAGCGCGCTCGTCACCAGCCGGTCCAGCGCCGGATGCCGCGCCGGGTCGGCATCGTCGATGTAATTGGCGAGGTAGGACCAGACCTGATCGCGGCTTGCCTCTGCCCCCAACACGCCCACGAGGTTCAGCAGCAGGCCGTAAGTTACGGGCAATGTATCGCCGGCCCCCGGTGCTTCCGCCCCCGAAGTCCCGCCATTCGCGCGCAGCAGATGCCAAGCGGGATTGCCGAGCTGTTTGTCGAGCGGCTGATCCGCCAGCCGTTCGCGGAACTGCCAATATTCGTCCACCGCGCGCGGGATGACGCCGACATGCAACTGCTTCGCGCTTTTCGGATTGGGGAAGATGTAATGCCCCAGCGATTCCGGGCTGCCGTAATCGAGCCACTCCTCGATCGTCAGGCCGTTGCCCTTGGACTTCGAAATCTTCTCCCCATTGGCGTCGAGGAACAATTCGTAGATCAGGCCGTCCGGCTTGCGACCGCCCAGCACTTTCGCAATTTTCCCCGACTGGACGCCGGTATCGGTCAGATCCTTCCCGTACATCTCGTAATCGACGCCCTGTGCCACCCAGCGCATGGCGAAATCGACTTTCCATTGCAGTTTCGCCTGCCCGCCCAATGCGGATTGCTCGACGATGGAACCATCTTCGTCGGTGAAGCGGATCGTGCCCGCCGCCGGATCGATCACTTCCACCGGAACCTGAAGCACCGCGCCCGTCGTCGGGCTGATCGGCATGATCGGCGAGTAGGTCGCAGCCCGTTCCGCGCGCAGGGTCGGCAGCATGATGTCGAGAATCGCCTGATTATGCGCCAGTACGTTTCGCAAGGCGTCATCGAACGCCCCCGACTGATACCGGTCGGACGACGCGACGAATTCGTAATCGAAACCGAACCGGTCGAGGAAAGCGCGCAGCATTGCGTTGTTGTGCGCGGCGAAGCTGTCATATTTGTCGAACGGATCGGGAATACGGCACAGCGGCTGGTTCAGATGGTCCGCCAGCATCGCCTGGTTCGGCAGATTGTCGGGCACTTTACGCAAGCCGTCCATATCGTCGCTGAAACAGACCAGCCTGGTCGGTTGCCCCGTCAACGCTTCGTAAGCGCGGCGGACGAAAGTGGTTCGCAGCACTTCCTGAAACGTGCCGATATGCGGCAGGCCGGATGGGCCATATCCCGTTTCGAACATTACGGGCGCGCCGCCGGGCTTGCCATCCTTGATCCGTTTCGCAAGCCGTTGCGCCTCCATGAAAGGCCATGCCTTGGATTGCGCTGCGGCTTCGCGAAGAGTGCTGTCGGTCATGGGCAACGCATTGCGGATGCAACGATATGTTGCAAGTGCGAAGGCAAGCGCTGTCCGTCATGGACCGAATACACCCTGTTTTGATGAAACATTACGATCCCTGTTAGTCTATGCAGAACAGCGGGTTGCATGCCACTTCGCGCCACAGTGTGTGACTTTAGCGATTGGCCACGCATTCCCGCCGGATCGACGTTCGCGGATCGGGTTCGGGCGTTGGTTCTGGCAGCGGATCGGGACATGACGCGCAGGTTACGTCGCCGCCGTGATGTAGGAAACCGGCATCGCGGCATGCACGCGATGTTTACTTTTCGTTCCCCGCTTCGCATATCGCACGGCGTGGCGCATCCCGTCCCCCTCCCGGCCATTCACGCCAGCCATGCGGGCACTTGGCTGCGTAGCGCGACCGGCGCGACGCAAGGGTTGGCGAAGGGGGAAGCGGTCATGGCGGCCGCCGACACGCCGTTGCTGATGCTGAACGCGCCGTTGGTCGCCACGCGTTTGGGCTACCCCGATCTCAGCGGTCTCGACTTGCTCGAACTGTTCGCTTTCATCCATCCCGCGCAATTCTGCGTGCCGACGCCCAAGGGGCTGGCCGATGCGGTCGGTCTGCCCGAACCCGCCGGCGATGCCGATGTGCCCGAATTGCTGCAACGCGCCGCCGGCATCCTGCTGGAACGATGCGAAGCGGCGGACTGGGCGCAGCGCGATGGGGCATGGTCCGCATTGCAATCGCTGACCCGGTTGCGCTGGCCGTGGGCGCAAGTGGTGTCGCCCCATATCGCGAAGCCGCAGCGCGCGGAAAAATGGCTGTTTTCCAAACTGCCCGAATGGTCCGAAACCGCCGAACGCCCGCAGCCCGAAGCAGGTCGTCCTGCCGCCCGATGCGGTGACGGACCGGCTGGACGAACTGACCGGCGCGAATGCGGAACGGCGCGATGGCCAGCGCGCATACGCTGTCGGAAGCGGCGCGGCATGTTCGCCCCGCGCGGCGCGCAGCGGCGAACCGCACATGCTGTTGGCGCAGGCCGGAACCGGGCATCGGCAAGACGCTGGGCTATCTTGCGCCCGCGTCGGAATGGGCCGCACGATCGGGCGGTACGGTGTGGGTATCGACCTTTACGAAGAACCTGCAACGCCAGCTTCGCGCCGAAAGCAAACGCGCCTGGCCGGAACGGCGAGCCGACGGCACGCAGCCGGTGGTGGTCCGCAAGGGGCGGGAAAATTACCTGTGCCTGCTCAATCTGGAAGATGCGTTGCAGGGCGGCTTCACCGGGCGGCCCGCCGTGCTGGCGCATCTGGTCGCGCGCTGGGCGGCGTTTTCGCGCGATGGCGACATGATCGGCGGCGATCTGCCCGGCTGGCTCGGCACATTGTTCCGGCGGCGCGGTATCGCGGCCCTGACCGACCAGCGCGGCGAATGCGTCTATGCCGGCTGTCCGCATTACCGCAAATGCTTCATCGAACGCAGCGCACGGGCCAGCGCGCAGGCCGATCTCGTCATCGCCAACCATGCGCTGGTAATGGTCAATGCAGCGAGAGGACGCGATCACGCCCAACGCCCGACGCGGCTGATCTTCGACGAGGGGCATCATGTCTTCGACGCCGCCGACAGCACTTTTGCCGCGACCCTTTCGGGCAGCGAAGCGATCGAACTGCGGCGCTGGATCATCGGGCCGGAACGCAAGAACCGCGGCCGACGGCGCGGCCTGGCAGCGCGGCTGGCGGACGTATCATCCTATGACGAAGGCGGCGGCGAGGCGGTAGATGCCGCCATTCGCGCTGCCGAAGTCCTGCCAGTCGATGGCTGGCTGCAACGCCTGAACGAAGGCGAACCGTTCGGCCCGATCGAACGCCTGCTGGGCGCGGTGCGGGCGGTGACCTACGCGCGCGACGAAAGCGGGCAGGATGCAGGCTATGCCATCGAGACGGAGGCGGCGCATCTCGACGGCAATTTCGTGGAACTGGCGGGCGCGGCGCAAGCTGCCTTGTGCGCGATCCGTGTGCCGCTGCTGAAACTGGCCGTCCGGCTGGAAGCGGTGCTGGAAGACGCGCCGGACTGGCTGGACGCGCCGGGCCGTGCGCGTATCGACGGGGCGCGGTTTTCCATTCGCTGGCGCATCGATACGCTGGCGGCATGGGAAGCCCTGCTCGATCGGATGGGCGGGCAGGACGGCGACAATCTGGCGGACCCGGAATTCGTCGATTGGCTGGCCGTCGATCGGGCGGAAGCGCGCGAATACGATGTCGGCATTCATCGCCGCTGGCTCGATCCGATGAAACCGTTCGCCAAGATCGTGCTGGAACCTTCGCACGGCGTCATGCTGACATCCGCCACCCTGCTGGACGGGGAAGATTGGGACAGCGCCGTCGCGCGCAGCGGCGCACCGCATGTGCCGGTCGTGCCTGCCACCGCGCAAGCCGCCAGCCCGTTCGATTACGCCGCCAATGCCCGCGTGCTGATCGTGACCGATATCAAACGCGGCGACATTCCGGCGCTGGCGGGCGCCTATGCGCGGTTGATAGAGGCGGCGGGCGGCGGGGTGCTGGGCCTGTTTACCGCGATCCGCCGCCTGCGCGCGGTGCATGGCCGGATCGCCGACCGGCTGGCGCGCGAAGGATTGCCGCTGTTCGCGCAGCATGTCGATCCCATCGACACCGGCACTCTGGTCGATATCTTCCGCGACGATCCCGCCGCCAGCCTGCTGGGCACCGATGCCCTGCGCGATGGGGTGGACGTGCCGGGCCGATCGCTTCGCTGCGTGGTGATGGAGGCCGTGCCCTGGCCCAAGCCCAGCATCCTGCACCGTGCGCGCCGTGCGGCGAATGGCGGGTCCGCCTATGACGACACGCATCATCCGCGCCCGCATCGCCCAGGCATTCGGTCGGCTGATCCGCAGCCGCAGCGATACCGGGCATTTCGTGGTCCTGTCCGCCGCGTTCCCCAGCCGGTTGCTCGACGCGTTCCCGCCCGGAACGCCGGTGGAACGGGTGACGTTGGAAGACGCTTTACAACGCGTGGCGGCGGGTGGAGAGAAGCAGGCGAGCCACCCCATGCCGACATTGTGAGCGCTTCGATATGAAAACCCTCGGCCTGCTGCGCCACGCGAAATCCGATTGGGACGATCTGGCGACGCGCGATTTCGACCGTGGGCTGAACGATCGGGGCCGGCGGGGGGCCACATTGATCGGGGCGCATATTCGCGAACGCGGCGTGACCTGGGATCGGCTGATTGCAAGCCCTGCGGAACGGGTTCAGCGCACGCTCGATTGCGCCGTGCCGGAACTGGAACCGCAATTCGATCGACGGCTGTATCTGGGCGCGGCGGAAACGCTGATGGACGTGCTGCGCGAATTGGACGCGGGCGTTGGAAACGTAATGGTCGCGGCACACAATCCGGGGTTGCAGGACATGCTGTTCCAGCTGGTATCGCCGACTCGCGAAAACGCCCTGTTCGACGAGGCATCGGTTAAGTTTCCCACCGCGACCTTCGCCATGTTCGAACTGGATATCGACAGTTGGGCGGCGCTGGAGAAGGAATGCGGCGCGCTGATCCATTTTGCTCGCCCGCGCGATCTCGATCCCGAACTCGGCCCCGAAAGTTAGGGATTACGGTCAGGCGTTGCCGACGACATAACACGCCGCCGCGACCAGCGCCCCGGTCCAGCGATTGGACCGAAACCGTTCCAGCGGATTGTCGGGATCGTCGGGATCCAGCGTGCCGACCTGCCACATCAGATGCAGCGCGGCCGGCAAGATGGCCAGCACCGCGAACCCATCCTGCCGCAGCAGATAGAACGCACCCGCCCAGCACGCCGCCGCGCCGGTATAAAGCGCCGCCACGCCGCCCGTCACATGGGCCCCCATGCGCAAGCGCGCTGGACCGGATGCCGACCAGCGCGTCATCCTCGCGGTCCTGCAGGGCGTAGATCGTGTCGTATCCGATGACCCACAGGATCGACCCGGCATACAGCGCCGCCATCACGTCCCACCTGCCGTCGCGCAAGGCGACCCAGCCCGACCAGCGCGCCCCAGCTGAACACCATGCCCAGCCACGCCTGCGGCCACTGGGTGATCCGTTTCATGAACGGATAGGCGGCGACCAGCGCCAGGCTGGCCAGTGCAACCACCTGCGCCTGCCAGCGCAGTTGCAGGAGCACGATCAAGCCGATGCCGCACAGCGCCGCCAACCATGCCCACGCCGTCCGCATGCGCACTCGCCCGCTCGCCACCGGACGCGCGGCGGTGCGCGCCACTTGCCGGTCCAGATCGGCATCGACGATGTCGTTGTAGACGCAGCCCGCGCCGCGCATCGCGATCGCGCCCAGCAGCAGCCAGGCAAGCAGCGCGATCTGCCACCCCTCCCCCGCCAGCCACACCGCCCAGGCGCATGGCCAGAACAGCAGCCACCAACCGATCGGCCGATCGAACCGCGCCAATTGCGCCAGATCGCGCGGGTTGCGGCAGACGCGCAATCAGCCCGCGATGTTCGCTGTCGGGGACGATGTCGGGCAGATCGAAACTCATCGGCTACGCCCCTACCCTCCCCTCCATCCCAGTGAAAGCCGCGTGACGCCGTCCCGCGCGTCACCTATACGTCGCCGATGCCCGCAACCCCCGCCTGGCCCCCGCGCAGCGCGCCGCGCCTGTTCGTTGCGGACGCAATCGCGCGCGATGCCCCCATCACCATCACCGGCAACCAGGCGCACTACCTCACCCGCGTCATGCGTGTGAGCACGGGGGACACCATCATCCTGTGCGACGATCGAACCGGCGAGTGGGCTTGCGAAGCCGTCGTGAGCAAACGCACGGTCGTCGCCAATGCCATCGAAAAGCTCCGCCCACGCGAACGGTGCCCGATCTGTGGCTGTGCCCTGCGCTTTTGAAGAAAGACCGTTTCGACCTGGTTCTGGAAAAAGCGACCGAACTGGGCGTCGCACGGATCGCCCCCACGATTTGCGAACGCAGCGTGGCCGACAAGCTCAACAGCGACCGTGCGCGCGCAATCACGACGGAAGCTGCCGAACAATGCGCGCGCACCGCATTGCCGGAACTGGCCGAACCGGTGAAGCTGATTGCCATGCTGCGCGACTGGCCCGCCGACCGCGCACTGTTTTTCGCAGATGAAGCGGGCGGCGCTCCGGCAGCGCAGGCGTTCGTGCAGAGTTGCGGACCCGCGGCACTGATTACCGGGCCGGAAGGCGGTTTCACCGATTGCGAACGCGCGGCGATCCTCGCTCTACCGCAAGCGCGCGCCATTACGCTTGGCCCGCGCATCCTGCGCGGCGAAACCGCCGCGATCGCCGCAATCGCATTATGGATGGGCGCGTCGGGCGACTGGTGAGGGCGAAAGGTTTGGGCAATTTGGGCTGGCCCCGCCGCGTACCCTTGCCTATCGCGAGGGGATGACAACGCGCACCCAGCAGGCCGAGGCCGCCGACCCGACCATCGAAAGCCGCGACCAGCTGATCGCGCCGATGCAACAGGGCGAGAAACCGCCCGCCGACTGGCGCATCGGGACCGAACATGAAAAGCTGGTCTATGCGCGCGGCGACCTTCACGCGCCATCCTATGAAGAGCCAAACGGCATTCGCGACGTGCTGATGGGTTTGCAGCAATTCGGCTGGGATCCGGTCGAAGAAGGCGGAAAGGTCATCGCGATGATGGGCGATGACGGCGCGGTCAGTCTGGAACCTGCGGGCCAGCTGGAACTGTCGGGCGCGCCGCTGGAAAACCTGCATGAAACCTGCGCCGAAACCGGGCGGCATCTGGATCAGGTGAAGGCCATCGGCGAGGAACTGGGCGTCGGGTTCCTCGGCCTTGGCATGTGGCCCGACAAGACGCGCGCCGAGCTGCCGATCATGCCCAAGGGGCGGTACGAGATCATGCTGCAATCACATGCCGCGCGTCGGCGAGCTGGGCCTCGACATGATGCTGCGAACCTGCACCATTCAGGTCAATCTCGACTATTCCACCGAGGCGGACATGGCGAAGAAATTCCGCGTCGGGCTGGCGCTGCAACCGCTCGCCACCGCGCTGTTCGCCAATTCGCCGTTTACCGAAGGCAAGCCCAACGGCTTTCTGTCCTATCGCAGCCATATCTGGTCCGACACCGATCCGCACCGCACCGGCATGCTGCCCTTCGTGTTCGAAGACGGCTTCGGCTACGAACGCTGGACCGACTACATGCTCGACGTGCCGATGTATTTCGTGTTTCGCGACGGCAAATATATCGATGCGGCAGGGCACAGTTTCCGCGATTTCCTGAACGGCGAACTGGCCGTGCTGCCGGGCGAAAAGCCGCGCGAAAGCGATTGGTGGGATCATCTTTCGACCGCTTTTCCCGAAGTGCGGCTGAAAAGCTTCCTCGAAATGCGCGGTGCGGATGGCGGGCCGTGGAACCGCATCTGCGCTCTGCCCGCGTTCTGGGTCGGCCTGCTATACGATCAGAGCGCGCTCGACGCCGCGTGGGATCTGGTCAAGGACTGGTCGATGGAAGAGCGCGAAGCGTTGCGAAACGCCGTGCCGAAACTGGCGCTGGATGCCCCGATTCCCGGCGGCCGCACCTTGCGCGATCTTGCGAAGGAAGTGCTGGCGATCGCGCGCGCCGGACTGACCGCCCGCGCCCGCCTCAACACCAGCGGCGACAATGAAACCGGGTTCCTCGAAACGCTGGACGAAATCGTCGCGACCGGCAAAGTCCCGGCACAGCGTCTGCTCGACGAATATCATGGCGATTGGAACGGCGATATCGGCCAGGTTTACAAGCACAGTTTTTGAAGGGGCATCAGCTTTGATGGCTTACTCCTGTTTGCGAACGAAGCAAGCGCCCGAACCAGCCTAGCCGTTTCGTCAGCCAGCCATGCTGCGCCATCCAGGCGTAATATTCGCGATATTTCGCATCTTCCGCCAGCAGATGCGCTTCTTCCGTCCGGGCGCGCCAGTAATAGATCGCATTGACGCATAGCAGGAAGAACGTGTTGCGAACCGCGTCGACCCAATCGCCGGTCGTGACCAGAAACGGCATTACGCTGCACCACCAGAACAGGTTTTTCGACACATAGGCCGGATGGCGCGTGAACCGGTACGGGCCGTTGGTAATCACGCCGCGATAGGTCAGGTTGGAAAAGCGGATGCCGAACGCCACCGTCGCCCAGGCATAGATCGCGGTCAGGCACGATCAGCAGCGCGGCCCATATCCACAGCAGCGTCGGATACCCCGCAAGCCACAGCCCCCAGCCCGCCGTGTTGCGTTCGTAACTCAGCACGTCGCCATTGCCGATGAGGCCCCAGACGAAGGGCGGATAACAGATCAGCGCCGCCAGCCAGCCGGCCAGGAACGGGTTGCCGCTGCGGATATGCGCATCGAGCGGGCGCAGCGTGAACAGATAGCCGACCGTGCCGATCTGCACGTCGATCACGAACAGGAACGTTATCAGCGCCAGACCCGAGTCGGACCGGGTTGCCGGCAAGGTCCGCCCATTGCGCCGTTGACGATTTCGGCAAAACCGCCCGGCAGGATGGAGATCATGAAGGCGCTGAAAAACCCCTTGATGATCCAGGCGCGCCAATGTTTCGCAATCTGCGTCGCGCTCCACGCCGCCCTGCCCCAGCAACACCGCGCCGAAATGCCACGCACGCATCGCGCGGTTCGACCATCACTCGGTCGAGCCACAGGACATAGGGGACGGAAAGGACGACCAGCGGCGCGATTGCGCGCAGTCAGCACTTCCATCGCAAACAGGTATAGCTGCCAGTCCAGTACCAGCGGCACACCGCAATACAGCGCCGCCAATATCGCCCAAGTCGCCCACAGGCCGATCAGCTTGGTCGTCGTGACGCTGCGCGTTTCGGCAAGCGGACGGCGCAGCGTACCAGTCGATGCCGGTCGATGGGCGGCGATGAACCTTGTCCACCAGCACCGACCACGCCGCCATCGGTCCAGCCGAAAACAGACAGCGCCGCCAGCGCAGCGTAAGGGCCGGACAGGGGCCCGCGTCCCGGCCTCCATACCGAGCAAGCTGGGCGATCCCATCGAAATTACGGCAGAACATGATCCATGCAATCAGGCCGAGCAAGGCCCAGCCAGGCCGACGCCTGCCGAAACATCGCTGACGGGGGCCGCAGCGGCGGCGACGTTGGCGGGCGTCGCTGTATCGGCATCGATCGGCTCGTGAACGGTCATCCGAATGCGCGTAACGCAGAAGGGTTAACGCCCGCGTAAAAGTAATCAGGTTACGACGATCAATCATGGTCAACGAAAGGTCAACGCCAGATTGCCGGAACGGCCCTAGCGAAACGCGCTGATGCGGCCGAATCATCCAGCACATACAGTGTGTCGTTCGCCACGATGGGCGGCAGGCTGACCGGTTCTTTCAAATCCTGATACAACGTGCTCGACCCTTCGCCCAAGCTGACGCGGCGGATTTCGCCTTCCGAACTCGCAACCCACAATTGGTTGCCCGCCAGCACCGGGCCGGTCCAGAAGATCGGGCCTTCTTCGTCCTTCTCGTCACGCCAGCGCGGCAACTGGCTGATCCAGCGAACCTTGCCCGTCGCGCGCGTTATGGCGAGCAGGCGGGCATCGTCGGTCAGGGTGAATATCCATTCGCCCGCAATCGCCGGGGTGGAAATGCCCGCCAGGTTCAGTTCCCACATGCGCTGCCCGGTAACCAGTTCGTACGCCGCCATGCGGCCGCCCTGGCCCAGCGCATAGACGCGGCCCGATCAGGATGATCGGATCGGCGTCGATATCGCTCAGCGCGCCGACTTCCGTGCTGATCGACGTGCGCGCCAGCGCATCGGACCACAAGGTGCGGCCGTTCTCGTAACGATAGGCGGCCAGTTCGCCGGAGCTGTAGCCGGCGATGACCGTACCCTGTCCCGCCGCCGGGGCCGCCACGCCGAACACGCCCGCCTGCGTGGTGGAGCCCGATTCCTGCCATTGGATCGCGCCGTCTGTCAGATCGAGCGCGAAGATCTGGTTGTCCTGCGTCATCACATACGCCGCGTTGAAAGCGATCGTGGGCGATCCGCGCAAGCGGGCCGGCGGGTTTCACTTTCCAGATTTCGTTGCCGGTCGCCGCGTCCAGCGCCGCCACTTCGCCAACGCCGTTGGTGGCATAAACGCCGCCCGTCGTACATAGCTGACGCCGCCGCCGAATGCCGAGGCGCGCATGCTGCCTTCCATGTCCATCGCATGGCTCCACGCTCGCGCGCCGGTGGCCGCATCGAAGGCGGAGATCGTGCCTTCGGTCCCGACTGCATACAGCCGCCCGCCGCCGACGATCGGCGCTGCGGCCAGCCGCCGGCGGTTGCTGCTGCCGGCAATGTTCGCCGTCCATGCGCGCGTGGGCGCATCGGCCAACGCCAGATGACCGTAAGCCTTGTTCGCAGTGCCGCCGCCTTGCGGTCCATTCGGTGTTGGCCTGCTGCGGGCGGCAGCACGACCGTAACGCCGGCAAGCGCGGGATCGACCGCCGCGCCGCTTTCGATGCGGGACAGGATCGGGGTGCGGTTGCCGACGGTCGGGGTCGTCTTGGCATCGCCGCCGCCGAATATGCCGCATCCAGCGACGCTCAACGCCAGCACGCCTGCGCTTGCGGCTTTCAGCGCCCCGGATAATTTCGTACGGGCTGAGCGGTCGATCGTGGCGTTATTCATGGGATACTCTTTCATTCGCATATCGGTTTACTGCGCGGCGGCCGGATCGCCAGCGGATGGCGGCGCTTCAGCTGCTGCATCGATGCCCGCCGCCCTCAACAATTCGTCCACATCCTCGATCGCATCGACGCCCAGCTGGCCCGCCACCTGCCGCGCGCGGGAACGCAGGCTTTCGGGCACGGTGTCGTCCTTCGCGATGGCGGCCAGCAAAGTGCCCGCCTGTTTGGTCTGGCCCTGTTCCAGATGCGCCATTGCGACCAGCTCGCCCGCGCTGCCGAACCAGGCATTGCCCGGTACGGCCAGCGGTTTGAGCGCCGCGATGACATCTTCGGGTTCGCGTGTGTCGAACGTGGCGGCGACAGCGCGGATGCGCGCCAGATCGCGCAGTTCGGACGGCGCATCGGCATCGTCCGCAACTTGCTGGAACAGTTGGCGCGGCATCGGCGGCGCGGTTTTGGCGCAGGGCGATCCCGGCCTGCAACATCATGGCGGGAACCCTGCCGCCATTATCTTCGGCTGCAAGGGCCGTGAGCGCGTCCGCGGCAGTGTCGAGATTGCCGGCCTCCACCTGATCGATCGCACCGACCAGCTGTTCGCTGGTGGCTTCCATCGCCGCCTCGCGCGAGGTATCCCACCACCACCAGCCGAGCAGCGCGGCGATCAGCAGGACCACGGCGGCAATCAGTGCGATGCCGTATTTCTCCCAGAAATCGACCATCTGGTCCTTGCGATAGGCTTCGTCCACCTCGCGCATCGCCATGTCTTCCTTGGCCGTTTCGGCTTTGGCCTTCTTTTCGGCAGCCAATCGTTTCTGTTCGGGGGTTAGAGCCACGGGGGCGCGTCCTGACTGTTGCTGATACGGAACAAGCTCGCGTCCTTACTGGCCCGCGTTACGAAGGGCAATGCCACCGCCGGTTCGCCGGCCAGCCAGTCCACCCATACTACGCGCCCATATTTGCGAAACATGCGCTGAACCGCCCATGAAGGCCCATGAAGGAGCGTTCGCGAACCTGCGTTCAGGGAAGGCTCTGGCGTTTCATGGCGCTGGCATAAAGGCGGCGATACGTCGCGATCATGGTCTTTTCATCGAACTGCGCTGCAGCTTTCGCACGGTTCGCCTGGCCGATCATGCCCCGCAGCTTTGCGTCAGCCGCCAGGGTCGCGACGGCGATGCCCAGTTCCGCTTCGTCGGCGACGGGAACGACGAACTCCGCATTTTCGGGTGCGACCATATTGGCGATATCGCCCACGGCGGGGGCCGCAACGGGCAGGCCCGCCGCCATTGCCTCTATCACGCTGATCGGGAATTGTTCGGAATGGGACGACAGGGCGAAGATGTCGAACAGGCCAACCGCCTTGGCCGGATCCGGCACGAAACCGGGCAGATGCACGCGGTTGGAGATATTGAGCCGCTCCGCTTCCGCCGCGATCGTTGCGCGTTCCGGCCCCTCGCCCACGATCACCAGATGCCACTCGTCGGACAGATCGGCGCAGATGCGCGACCAAAGCGGTCAGGTTCTTGACCGGGCGCAACCCCGCCAGCGTGCCGAGCCATTTTTCGCCCGGGCCGCTTAACCAGCCGGGCGATGCCGGTCGGCTGCGGTTTCTTGCGATAGGCCGCGACGTCGATGCCATTGGGAATATGTTTCACCCGGCCCAATGGCTGCTGCCATTCGACCAGCGCGATCCCTTCCAGCACTTCGGACGGAACGACCAGGCCGGACGCGCGGCCCAGCGCAATCCGGCGATACCAGGTCCGCAATGCCTTGCGTTTGGTCTGTTCGTCTTCGTTGAAGCCATCTTCATGGTGAATCAGCGGCGGCAGGGCGGTACATCTGGCTGAACGCCGTATGCGCCATCACTGCATCCATCGCGCCCCAATTATACGTCAGGACCAGATCGTAACCTTCCATCGCGCGGGCCAGGCGATGCAGACGGCCGGGCGTCGGTTTGCCCTTCAGCGACGGAAAATCGGACGGCATATCGACCGCGATGGAACGGGCGATACGGTCCGCCGCGCCCATGCGATCGGGTTCCGCCGAAACGATCGAATGGCGGACTTTCGGTCCGAACGCGTTGATCAGCCGGGCGCAGCGCAATTCCTTGCCGCCTGCATCGAAGGTGGAATGAAGATGCAGGATATGCGGGCGAGTCGGCTTTCCCGCTCATGCGACGCGCCCCAGAAACGCATCGATGGCGGCGGTGGCGGCGGGTTCGTTCAGCAACGGCGCATGGCCGATTTCGGGCACGTCCACGCTAACCATATCGGGATGCACGGGCCGCCATCGCCGCGACCGTTTCAGCGCTGAGAAGATCGGAAACCGCGCCCCGGATCAGCAGCAGCGGCGTGTCCGACAGCGCATCGAAATGCCGCCACATGTCGGACGGCGTATCGGGCGGCGTATCGGATGATCTGGCATCGGCTTCCTCGTCATCCGCAGGCGCGAAAGCCTCCGCGATGGCCATGTCGTAATCGAACGCGATCCGCCCGCTCTGGCTGACGATCATGTTGCGTTTCGCCATCAACAGCCAATCGTCGATGGTGAAACCGGGATGCGATGGGCGATGCACGTCCTGCAACGCGCGGGCGGCGTGCATCCAGGTGGGGAAACTGCGGCCCTGCCCGACGTAATCCTTGATCCGGTCCAGCCCCGCATTGTCTATCACCGGGCCGATATCGTTCAGCACCGCGCCGGTCATGGCGATGGTTCGATCGTGCGCCATCAGCATGGTCATGATGCCGCCCATCGACGTGCCGACGGCCACCACCCGGTCGATCGACAACGCGCCCAGCAGGGCGGCAACATCTTCGACATATTGCGCCGGATTATAGGTTGCGCTGTCTTTCGCCGGGTCGCTTTTCCCGCGACCGCGCATATCGGGCACGATCATCCGCCGCCGTCCGGCGATATGCGCCGCCAGCGGGGCGAAATCGCGCGCGTTGCGGGTCAGGCCGTGCAGGCACAATAGGGGTGCGGCATCCGTCGCCCCATCGGCGGTCTGCGGATAGTCGCGATAGGACAGCGTCAGCCCGTCCGCGCTGGTCCACTTCCCCTCCTCATAGGGTTTGTCGTCATTGGTGTTGGGCATGAAAAGGGTGCCTGTCATTGAATGATCGGCAGAGTTCGCTTGCGCCCTCATGCCGTGCCCGGTCACTGTGCCGCGATGCGACCCGAACCGCAAGATGCACCCTATCGCCCGGACCCCGCCATCGCATCCGATCGCCGACTGGCTGGGCGTCGCGGTGCACGCCTGCGGATTTTCCCGAAACGACGTTGCGGTTCCGCAATCGGCGCTGGGATCGTGCGGTGGGTCTGGCCGGATTGGACGATGGCGACTGGGTGCGCCATTTCGGACGTTTCCAGGCGTTGCCGGACAATTTGCCGCAACCGCTGGCGCTGAAATATCACGGCCATCAGTTCCGCAATTACAATCCCGATATCGGCGACGGTCGCGGCTTCCTGTTCGCGCAGATGCGCGACGGCGAGGGGCGGCTTGCTCGATCTGGGGACGAAGGGATCGGGCACCACGCCGTTCAGCCGATCGGGCGATGGGCGGCTGACCCTGAAAGGTGCGGTGCGCGAGATACTGGCGACCGAAATGCTGGAAGCGCTGGGCGTCTATACCTCCAAGACCCTGTCGGTGATCGAAACGGGGGAGGCATTGCAGCGCGGCGACGAACCATCGCCGACACGATCCGCCGTCATGGTCCGCCTGAGCCACGGCCACATCCGCATCGGCACATTCCAACGCCTGCTGGTCGAGGATGAACGCGACCACATGGCCGCGCTGGTCGATTACTCGCTCGACCAGTTCCCCGGCCCGCCGCCACCCGGCAGCATGCCCGATCGGGACGAACCCGGCCGTCATACTGATGAACCAGGTGGTCGAACGCATGGCGGACCTCGCCGCATCCTACGCCGTGGCAGGCTTCGTGCACGGCGTGCTCAACACCGACAATATGAACGTCAGCGGGGAAAGTTTCGATTACGGCCCGTGGCGCTGGTTGCCGACATGGGATGCAGGCTTCACTGCCGCCTATTTCGATCATGCGGGGCTCTATGCGTTCGGCCGCCAGGCGGAGGCGATCCATTGGAACTGCGCGCAGCTGGCGATTGCACTGCGCGCCGTGTGCGACGCCCCGCCGCTGATCGCCGCGCTGGAACGGTTCGGTCCGCTCTACGCTGCGGCGATGGCGCGACGATGGACGTGGCGGCTGGGGGTCGCATCGCGCGGGGCGGAACGCGACGCCGCGATGATCGCGGCGTGCGAACGGGCAATGCAGCAAAGCGGTATGGGGCCGGATGCGTTTTTCCACCGTCATCGCGGTGGGGCGAATGCGGATGGCGAACTGGCCGAGGCGCTGTCGGGTTACGAGGCCGACCGGACACGTGAACCCCGATTACTGGCGCGACGCCCCGGTCCAGTCGATGTTGATGGACGAGGTGGAGGCGATCTGGTCCGCCATCGACGAACGGGACGATTGGTCGCCCTTGCTGGCGAAGGTGGATGCAGTGCGCGCTCTGGGCGATGCGCTCGGACCAGCGCCCGCGCCAGCAGGGCATAGCGCGTAAAACGCTTAATCGATTTGGTATTCCGCCCGCACCTATGCCAATGGCTGTCACAAACGTCGCAATAACCGAACGAGTACTGCGTGAGCGAGCCGAACTGATTTCGATACGAGCCTGCGACCGGCAATGAATTGTGGCGTGGGCCGATCGGCGATGTCGATGCCACGGTCGAACGCGCGCGGCGCGCTTGGCCCAGCTGGGCCGCGCAACCGCTCGCCACCCGCATCGAACTGTGCCGCCGCTTCGCCAACGAAGTGCGCAAGGATCACGATAAACTGGCCGATCTGATCGCGCGCGAAACCGGCAAACCGCTGTGGGAAGCGCGCACCGAAGTCGAAGCGGTCATCAACAAGGTCGATATCTCGGTCACCGCCTATGCCGAACGGACCGGGCAGAAAAAGCTCGACAGCGCGCTGCAGGGGACCGCGGCCGTGCGCCACAAACCCCACGGCGTGATGGCGGTCCTCGGCCCGTATAATTTCCCCGCGCATCTGCCCAACGGCCATATCGTCCCCGCGCTGATCGCGGGCAATGCGGTGATTTTCAAACCGAGCGAGAAAACGCCCGCCGTGGCCGAAGCGCTGGTGGCGTGCTTCCACCGCGCGGGGATGTCCGCCGCCGCGATCCAACTGCTGATCGGCGGGCCGGAAGAAGGCAAGGCGCTGGTCGCGCATCGCGGCATCGACGGCGTGCTGTTCACAGGTTCGCGCCCAAGCGGGGATCGCGATCAACAAACGGCTCGCCACCAATCCGGGCAAGATCGTCGCGCTGGAAATGGGCGGCAACAATCCGCATCGTCGTGATCGACACGCCCAAGATTACCGACGCCGCCGTCACTATCGTGCAATCCGCTTTCACTTCCGCCGGGCAGCGCTGCACCGCCGCACGCCGCCTGATCGTGCTGAAATCCATGTACGATCCGATCATGGAGGAGGTGAAGAAGCTGACCGAACGGATCATTGTCGGCGAACCGATGGCGGACCCCGCGCCCTTCATGGGGCCGGTGATCGACAACGCCACCGCCGACCAGCTGACCGAAAGTTTCCTCTATTTCCTGTCGAACGGCGGCAAGGCGATCCAGCATATGCGCCGCCCGAACGACGATCTGCCGTTCCTGACGCCCGCCATCATCGACACCACCGCCATTGACCGACCGGCCCGATGTCGAATTGTTCGGGCCGCTGCTGCAAGTGATCAAGGTGGACAGTTTCGATGAAGCCATTGCGGAAGCCAACCGCACCCGTTTCGGCCTGGCCGCCTCACTGATCGGCGGCAGTCCGCAGGATTACAACAGGTTCTGGGCGAATATCCGTGCCGGGATCGTCAATTGGAACCGACCGACCAACGGCGCATCGTCCAAAGCGCCTTTCGGCGGGCTGGGCCTGTCGGGCAATCACCGCCCCGCCGCCTATTACGCAGCGGATTACTGCGCCTATCCGGTTGCCAGCACGGAAGTCGATCAGCCCCGCGCCTCTGTCGGAGTCGGCTTCCTGCACGGATAGACGTTACAGACCGCCCCGTTACAGACCGCCCCCGTTACAGACCGCCCTGCGTCACCATATCGACGCGCGTTATGTCCGCATCGTCCCGTCGAACATGCAGCGCGAATGCCGCGCCGGGCTTATCCCCGCGCAACAGACGTCCCGCGCCATGACGTTCCAGCCGGGTTCGATAGTTCGCGCGGACCGCCATCGTGTTGAGGAACGTGGCCACGTCGTCCGCAGAGACCGGCGTCGTGTAGCTGGCCATACGCAGGGCGCAGCCATCGCGATCCGTTCCCGCCCCCTCACGCACTGCGCCAAGGGGGTAGATCGGAACGGCCTCCGGCATCCGCGCCGCCCATATCGGGTCGTACCGCACGTACCGTTCGCACGGGCGCGTCCCCGATATCCGCCGCGCCAGGACGGTCAGTTCCAGTTGCGCGTCCGACAGCGGAGCATCCGTTTCCACTTCGGGCGTGGGCAATGCGATCATCGCGGTGACGCCGCCGACCATCGCTGCCGCCTCCTCCGTCGCGGCGAAGATCGCATCGCGCGTGGCGACCGGCGGCGGCAGGGAATGATCGTCGGTCGCAGTCAGCGCCATGTTGCCTTCATTGGCAAAGCTGAGTTCCGGGTCCGCCATGATGGGATCGTTCAGCGCCTGCGTTTCGATGGGGTCGTAATCGATCGGCGGCGCTTCGTCCCCGCTCTGGTTGCAAGCGGTGACGATCAGCAGGCCGCACGCAAGTGCGGGCCAGCGATATCTCGCGCGATACACCTTTTTGTCTTCCACCCAGTGCCTATGCGCCAAATCCTGCGCCAAATGGTTAACGGTCGCGGCCCGACGAATGAAAGCACCCGACCCCGGTTGGGGGATCGGATGCTTTCCGCGACTCGGTGGAAGCCGCGTTCCTTTGGCCGCAGGTGGGTGCGGCCGAAGATCGAATAGGTCAGATGCCGCGCATCAGCGGCAGCGCGATCCACCGCGATCCAGCGACCGGCCCAGAATGGCCCCGCCCGCTGCGCCCAAAATTGCGCCCAAGGTACGGTCCCCGCGTCCGGCGATCTCACGTCCGGCCAGCCCACCGACCACGCCGCCGATCAGCAATCCGGTCGTGCCGTTGCTGCGCCGGCAGTAATATCGGCCATCGTCGCCCTGCCATACGCGGGTGTTGCGATAGACCGGTTCTTCATACCGGCGATTGTCGCGCCGGTCGTAACGGGACTGTTCGTAATAACGGCCATCGCGATAATCGTTGCGGTAATCGTCGCGATACCCGCGCCCGCGACGATGGCTGTGCCCGCGCCGTTTGCCGCGATGTTCCGCAATTGCGTCGCCAAGGGGAGTGGCGCTGGTTGGCGCATATTCGCTGTGCTGCGCGATCTGATTGCCGTGGGGCGTCACCGCTGCCGATGCCGGGGCGGCGAACATCAAGGCGGGCGCGGCCATAGCGATGGCGGCGGTTTTCCAGGTCGAAATGCTCATGTTCTAATCCTTCTCCATACGGGCTGGGAGGGGATGCTCGAAGTCCGTGCATTCATAATTAGACGGCTTTTTATGAACGCCCTGCAACCGCCGCGTCAGATTCGAAACTTTTGTGGCGCGGCCCGATATTTTGCGACGAACCGAATGGCTGGTTGCGACCGGACGGTCCGCCCCCTACGCCCGCCGCGATGGCATCCGCACCTCCCCCCTCGACCGGTGGCACGCCATTTGCGCGCGGCGGCATACCGCAAGCGCTGGGGGCTTATCTGATCTGGGGTTTCCTGCCGCTGTATCTGATATTGGTGAAGGTGGTTCCCCCGTTCGAATTCGTCGCGTGGCGTATCGTGTGGACGGTCCCGTTTTGCCTGCTTCTCGTTTCGGCGATGGGTCAGGCGTCGGCCATGATCGCGGCGTTGCGCGACCGCCGCGTGTTGGCGACCCTGCTGGGCAGCGCCATCCTGATCGCCATCAACTGGTTCATGTATATCTGGGCGATCCAGACCGGCCATGTCTATGCCGCCAGCCTGGGTTATTACATGAATCCCCTGATCAACGTGCTGCTGGGCACGGTGCTGCTGGGCGAAACCCTGTCGCGCAAACAATGGTTCGCAGTGGGACTGGCGGGTTGCGGGGTGGCGCTGTTGCTGGGCGGCGCGCTGACGACCCTGTGGATCAGCCTGACGCTCGCTATGTCCTTCGCCACTTACGGTCTGCTGCGAAAGCGGGTGGCGGTCGATGCCCTGCCCGGACTGACCATCGAATCGATCATCCTGCTGCCGCTGTCGGGCGCGATCGCGTATTATTACGCGCAGACCCCATCGGGCAGCGCGTTCGGCGGCGATCTGTGGCTCAGCATCGCCATCATGGCGGGCGGGGTCTTGACCGCGGTTCCGCTGCTGCTGTTCGCCGTCGCCGCGCGGCGCATGAAATATTCCACGCTCGGCTTCATCCAGTATCTCGCACCGACGATCGTTTTCGTCCTGGGCCTGACTGTGTTTCAGGAGGATTTGAAGCCCGCGCAACTGGGCTGTTTCATTCTGATCTGGAGCGCGCTGGCGATTTTCGTTTGGGAGATGTGGGCCAACCGGTCCCGCCCCGCAGTAACCCGCGCTTAGTCGCACAGCCGCCAGTTCAGCCGCGCCCCGGCGTGAAACGGCACGAGGGTCGCGCCGTTCGCTTCGACCGTATCGGGAATGTCATGGCCTGCACGTTTCATGGTGATGCGCGCTTCATTGACCGGCAGCCCATAGAAGTGCGGCCCGTTGACGGACGCAAAGCGTTCGAACTGGTCCAGCGCATCCTCCTCCTCGAACACCGCGGCGTAGCTTTCCAATGCGAACGGCGCATTGAAGATACCGGCGCATCCGCAGGCGTTTTCCTTCGCCGATTGCGCATGCGGCGCGCTATCGGTGCCCAGAAAGTACTTCGCCCCGCCCGATGTCGCCGCCGCGCGCAGAGCCAGCCGATGCCCTTCCCGCTTCGCCACCGGCAGGCAATAGGCGTGCGGCCGTATTCCGCCGACCAGCATGGCATTGCGGTTGATATGCAGATGTTGCGGCGTGATGGTGGCCGCAACATTCGCACCTGCGTCATCGACGAAAGCGACGGCATCGCGCGTCGTGATATGTTCGAACACGATTTTCAGGTCCGGGAAATCCGCAACCAGCGGGATCATGATACGTTCGATAAACACCGCTTCCCGGTCGAAGATATCCACATCGTCGTCGGTCACTTCGCCGTGTATCAGCAAGGGCATTCCGATCGCCTGCATCCGCTCCATCACCGGATACAGCTTGCGAATATCGCTGACGCCATGCGCGGAATTGGTGGTTGCATTGGCCGGATACAATTTCGCAGCGGTGAATACGCCCTGGGCATGACCCCGCGCGAGATCGCCCGCGTCGGTGTCGTCCGTGAGGTAGCAGGTCATCAGCGGAGTAAAGCCGGAACCGGTCGGCAGAGCGGCCAGCAGCCGCTTTCGATAGGCGATCCCCTTCGCCATATCCGTAACCGGATCGGCAAGGTTGGGCATCACGATCGCCCGTGCGAATTGCCGCGCGGTGTGGCCGATGACCCCGCGCATCATATCGCCATCGCGCAAGTGAACATGCCAGTCGTCCGGGCGGCGCAAGGTCAGCGTATCGATCATGCCTTCCCCTTACCCGGCGTGATGCCTATCTGTCACCCATGCCCGCGACCCGTCTCAGCAACCGATCCGTCATCCGCATGTCTGCACGCGAAAGCGGCGAGAATGTGCGCGCATTCCTGCAAGGACTGGTGACCAACGATGTCGCTGGCGCGCTGCCGGTATGGACCGGATTGTTGAGCGCGCAGGGCAAGACGATGTTCGACTTCATCGTCTGGGCCGATCGGGATGGCGCTGGCGATCGGGATGGCGCTGGCGATGGCGATGTGCTGCTGGACGTCGAAAGCGATCAGGCGGCGGCATTGGCCAAACGGTTGGCCCTGTACCGCCTGCGCCGCCCGATCGCGATTGCCGTCGATCCCGCTCTCGCCGTCCATTGGTCGCCGGATCGGGACGAACGCGGCGTACCCGATCCCCGTCTCCCGAACCTTGGATACAGATGGCTTGCGCAGCAGCCAGCGCCGGAGGACGGCGAAGCGGCGGACGAGGCGTGGCGAGCGCATCGACTGAAAATGGGCGTGACGGAGGGGGCGGCGGAACTCGGCGATATTCTGTGGCTGGAAACGAACGCCGTGGAACTCAGCGGCGTCAGCTTCGACAAGGGTTGCTACATCGGTCAGGAAAACACCGCGCGCATGAATTGGCGGCAGAAGGTGAACCGACGGCTGATCGTCGTGCCGATCGACCGGTCCGATGCCAAGCGGCAGAAAATCGCCTATCCGAACTTGTCAGTCGCGGTGGATCATCTGCGCGTTGCCGATGCGGATGCCGCCTTGCTGCCCGATTGGCTTACCCAGCCGTAATCAGCGAGTTTTCCAACAACCGTTCCGCCTGATCGCGTGCGGCGGTATCGGGCAGGCCAAGCGATTTCGCCAGCGCCTTCCCCATCAACGCATCGCCCAGCGCCAGCAGCACCAGCGTCAGCGTGTTTTCCTGCATTTCGTGACCCTGCCCATCCGGCGTATCCGCATCGGGCATCAATTCATCGACCAGCTGGTGAATGGTTTCGATGATCGGGTTCAGCGCATCCTCGTTCCCGGTCAGGATCATCCAACTGGCAAGCGCGCCTGCCCCCTCCCGATCGAACGCATCGAACGCCAGATCGACCACCTCGCGCGGGGAACCCAACCCGGCCCGCGACGCGCGCACGGCATCCGCGATCGTTTCGCACACCGTCTGCGCCAGATGGGCGGCCAGCGCTTTTTGAAGGCCCGCCGCCGATCCGAAATGATGCAGCAAATTGGCATGCGTCCGCCCGATGCGGCCCGCCACCGCCTTCAGCGTGACCGATTGCGGCCCCGCCTCGATCAGCAAAGTGCGCGCGGCAGCCAGCGCGGCATTGCGCGACTGAGTTGGGGATAGGCGTTTGCGGGCCACCATAGGGGGAATGAACCTGTTCGTTGCTTGGATCGCATGCGTAGGGCCACCGTCGAGATTGAACAAGGAAATCGAATATTATTGACATCGATGTCAGTAACGTTATTGACAGGTGTGTCAGTTAATTTGGGAACGATCATGAACGCACCGACCAATTTCGATACCGCGACGGCATTGCCGACGGCCAGCGGCAGCCCGGCGGACTTGACCATTACGGTTCGCAACGAACGGTTCGGCCGGGATGGCGCGCCGCGTCGGTGGTGGTTGAACGGCGATCCGATCGCGACCGCGTGGTTCAACGCCATGTCCGCCACTTTCCCGCGCGGAGAAGCGTTTTTCGTCGAATCGGTGAAGGCGCATCGGGAGGGGGCCGATCACAAGCTTGCGGGCGAAATTCGCGCTTTCGTGAAGCAGGAAATCAATCACACCCGCGAACATATCGTGTTCAACAAACTCGCCGAAAGCGCGGGATACGACATTGCGGCTATCGATGAACGAGTCCGCGAAAGCCTGGAGCTGACGAAGGGCCGACCGCAGATTTTGAACCTGGCGGCAACTATGGCGCTGGAACATTTCACCGCAATGCTGGGCCAGGAACTGCTCGCCAACCCCGCCCATCTTCATGGTGCGGATGGTGATCTGGGTGATTTGTGGCGTTGGCATTCGATCGAAGAAATCGAGCACAAAGGCGTCGCCTACGACACTTGGCGACATGCGACGCGCGACTGGAGCCGGTGGAAACGCTGGAAAGTGAAAACTCTGATGATGTTGGTCGTGACCAAGAATTTCATCGTCAATCGGGTGGCCGACATGAAGGAATTGCTGGCGCAGGACGGCATGACCGGGCCGCGCGTTACCTTCGCCATCTGGTCCTACCTGTTGGTAAAACCGGGTTTCCTGCGCCGGATCGCCAAACCCTGGTTCGCATTCTTTCTGCCGGGCTTCCACCCCTGGAACCACGACGATCGCGCCCTGATCGGTAAGCATGAAGGCGACTTTACCGACGCATTGATTGCCGCCGGCTGACCGTCCACGGTCGGACCGAAACGAAAAGGGGGGAGAAGGTTTGCGCCCTCTCCCCCCTTTTTTATGCTATATCGGGCGTCATATCGGTCGGGACAAACGCACCGGCCATATCGACGAAGACTATTCGGCAGCCTGTGCCAGCAAATCGACCGAAACATATTTGCGGTTCTGTTTGCCGGAATGGAAACGAACCTGCCCATCCGTCAGCGCGAACAGGGTGTGGTCTTTGCCGAGGCCGACATTCGAACCGGGGTAATATTTCGTACCGCGCTGGCGCACGATGATGTTGCCTGCGACCACGGCTTCGCTGCCGAATTTCTTGACGCCGAGACGCCGACCTGCGGAATCGCGACCGTTGCGGGATGAACCGCCTGCTTTTTTATGTGCCATCGTGTCTGTCCCTTCTTACGCGTCGGTTGCAGGTTTGGGGGTTTTTGGTTTGGCGGACTTGTCCGGCGCTGCCGTGGTCGCAGCGGCTTTTTTCGGTGCGGCTTTCTTGGCAACCGGTTTCGCTGGAACCACGTCCGCATTGGACTTCGGCGCAGGTGCGGGTGCGGCCTTGTCATTTGCGGACGTGTCACTTGCGGACGTATCACCCGTTGATGCCGAAGTGGCATCCGCTTTCGCGGCTTTCTTGGCCTTCGGCGCGCTGCCATCGCCCACGTCGGTGATCCGCAGCAAAGTCATTTGCTGACGATGCCCGGCCTTGCGCCGGTAATTATGCCGACGACGCTTCTTGAAAACGACGATCTTTTCGCTTTTCGCCTGAGCGATGATTTCCGCCGAAACGGTGACTTTACCGGCATCGGCGATCGAAATCGCCTTCGCCCGCCAGCAGGACATCGCCCAGCGTCACGGTCTGCCCGGCTTCGCCAGCCATCTTTTCGACGGCGATCTTGTCTCCGGCAGCAACCCGGTATTGTTTGCCGCCTGTACGCACGACTGCGAACATGGTGTTGTCTCTCAATCTAGTAATTAAGCCGCACCCGGTGGGAACGACGGACAGGCCATTGGGCAATCCCAAAGGCCGGAAAGATGCCAGCGGTTACGGCAGCAACGGCGGCAAGTCAACGCGCATCTGCGGTTCGAACTCGCTTATCCGCCACCACACCACAGGCTGGCAACATCGCCCGGCCATGCTAAGACATGACGATGACGAATGCCCTGCGATTGCCTGTTCTGACAGCTTTGGCCGCGCTGGCGGGATGCCAGGGCGCATCGGACCGCTACCCCTCGCTCGCCATTCGCGATGCGGAACGGGTCGCGATGACCAATCCCGATGCGCTGGATATAGAGCCGCCGGCCCCCGTCACGCCGCTATCTGCGGAAATGCTTTCGCGGGCAAAGGGGTTCGGGGCGCAGGTTCGCGCGGCGCACACCCGATTTCAGCGCGTTGCGGAATCGGCACGCAGACCGATTGCACGAGCGCGAGGCAGCGCGCCGGGCAGCGATGCCTGGGCGGCAGGTCAGGTTGCGCGCGCGGGACTGAATTCGGCGCGCAGCGAGACCGCCTTCGCCTTCGCCGATCTGGAAGCCCTGACCATCGAAGCACGCACCGAGCTGGTGGAACTGGATGCGCTGAACGCGATCCATGAAGAGGCAGAAGGGCTTGTGCGCGAAGAAGATCGCATTATCGCCCGGCTGCGTTAATCGAAAGACGCATCGCCCGGCGTCCACCGGGCCAGATCGCGATGATCATCTTCTCTGGGTTCGATCCAGTGCCACACCCCGCCGCGCAATTCCCGTTTCCAGAACCAGGCCGCGCTCTTCAGATGATCCATAAGATAATCCGCCGCCTCGAACGCGGAACGGCGATGGCGCGCCGCAGCAGCCACCAGCACGATCGGATCGCCGGGCCGCATCGTTCCGGTGCGATGCCAGACCAGCACGCCGTCGCAAACGAAACGGTCTTTCGCATCTGCGGCGAGAGTTTGCATTCCAGGCAGAGTCAGCGGCGGGTAATGCGACAGTTCCAGCGCGGCGACGTCCCCGGCGGGCCGTACCTTGCCGGTGAAACTGACGATCGCGCCCGCTTCCACATGTGCAGCATCGAAATCCGCCATTGCGTTCGATGGAACGAAAGGCGCGTCGAGCAACCGTACGTTGTGCATTGAGTCAGCCACCGCTGACTGGCGGCAGCAGGGCGACCTCGTCCCCATCGTCCGCTCGCAGAGCCGTCTTGTCGGGCAGAACCGCACCTTTGCATGCGACGTTCACGCGCGCGCTTTCCAGTTGCGTGGCGATTTCCACCGGAACGGATGCCAGCAGCGTCTGCCAGTCGAGCGGCGCGGGCAAGGTCGTTTCCGCTTGCCCCGCCGCGTCGGCCAGCGGCCCCAGAAACAGCACGCGTACCGCCATGTCAGCCGCCCGTGACCGACATGTGCCGCGCCTGCGCCGGGGCTGCATCGCGGTCGGTAATGGCGAAATGATGCCGTGCAGGCTTGATCCGCATGGCCTCGTCCAACGCGCCAGCCAACGCCGCTTCATCGTCGCTCGATCGCAGGGCGGCGCGCAGATCGACCATCTCGCTGCCGCCCAGACACGGGTAAAGCTGCCCGGTGGTCGTCACACGAATGCGATTGCATCCCTCGCAGAAATTTTGCGTCAGCGGCGTGATGAGCCCGATCCGCCCGCCCGTTTCGGCTATATCGAAATAGCGCGCCGGGCCGCCCGTGCGATAGGAGGACGGAGTCAGCGTCCAGCGTGCCTCCAGTTCGCGCTTGATCGCATCGACCGGCACGTATTGATCGACTCGGTCCCCATCGATCTCGCCCAGCGGCATGACTTCGATGATGGTGATCATGTGCCCTTCCCCATGCGCCCATGCGATCATGTCGGGCATGGCATCGTCGTTCACCCCTTTCAGCGCGACAACGTTCAACTTCACCGTCATTCCCGCCGCCTTGGCAGCGGCAATTCCAGCAAGAACGTCGGCAAGCCGGTCGCGGCGGGTCAGGGTCGCGAACCGGTCCGCGTCCAGAGTGTCGAGCGAAACATTGATCCGGCGAATGCCTGCATCGGCCAGGGCATCGGCATGCGCGGCCAGTTGCGTGCCGTTGGTCGTCATCGTCAGCTCGTCGAGATCGGAGCCGACATGACGGCCCAATGCGCGCACCAGATCCATCGCATCGCGGCGGACCAGCGGCTCCCCGCCCGTCAGGCGGATCTTGCGAATGCCGCGATCCATGAAACCGCGCGCCATCCGGTACAATTCGTCCAGCGACAGCACTTCCGCACGGGGCAAGAACTGCATGCGTTCGGGCATGCAATAGGTGCAGCGAAGATCGCAACGGTCGGTAATCGAAAGTCGCAGATATGTAATGTGACGATCGAACCGATCGACCAGCGCGCGGCCTTCGCGTTCACCTGTCGGCTTCGATCGGATTTCGGCTTCGCTCATCGCCGTCAATTACCAGTTACGGGCGCGCATTGCCATCCAGTTCGAGATATTGCCCGGTAACGCCAGGCGCCCCGGCAAGATAGTGCAGCGCATGTTCGCGCGCGTCGATACTGCCGCCGCCGACCCCATTGATGCGTTTGGGCGCATGCTGCCGTGCCAGATCGCGGATCGCGGCAACGCGCCAGTCGCGGTGATCGTAAGTTGCCGTTGGGAAGACGACCGCAACGCAATCGGCCGATGACAGCGCCTCTGCAACATGGTGCATCCAGTCCATATGGAAAGCGGATGAGGCTGCAATCGCTTGTTCAGGCAGAGCCCCCACATCGACGGTCGCACTCGACGCCGTCATCGGCGATGCCGCGTCAGCGTAATGCCGATCTTCTCGTTCGCCTCCGCAATGGCGAGCTTGACGATTTTCACTTGCACGCATTCGATTCGCGCGTCCTGCAACAGCAGCGTGGTGCAGATATGATCGGCCACCGCCTCGATCAGTTTGAAATGCACGCCCACCGGCAATGCGGTGGTCGCCGCATCCTTGATATCCATGTAGTTCTTGCTGGCGTCGAGCGGGGTGTCTGGCGCGTAATGATCGTCCACCGCCAGCGTGACGGTGATGGTCATACGCAGCGGTTGAGGCTTGCCGGTTTCTTCGGAATAGATGCCGGTCAGGACATCGTGTTCCAGATCGGCGACTTCCAGGATCAGACTGTCAGGCATGGCAACCGCGATGCCAGCACCGATCCGCCATGACAAGCCGCCGATCAGTCATCGCCGCGCCAACGTGCGAAGATTGCGGTGGGCAAGGCGCGCGCCGATGCATCGTTCGCCACCGCTCTTCCATGCATCGCCAGATCGCCATGTTCGATGGTTCCGGGCAGATCGGCAAACGCCTCCGCCAGCAATCCCGCCAGCGCCAGGCTGGACATGCGAACGGCATAGACGGTCAGGAACAGGAACCTGCTATCGCCATCGAGCAGACGGCGGCAATCATGCACCAGATCCGGCAGGCCGGTTTCCAGATCGCCAGGTTTCCCCCTTCGGACCGCGCCCGAATTTCGGCGGGTCGAGGATGATCCCGTCATAGCGTTTTTCGCGCCGGACCTCGCGCGCGGCGAATTTGCCCGCATCGTCGATCAACCAGCGTATCGGCCGATCCGCCATTCCCGCCAGCCGCCGCATTTTCGCGCGCCTGCGCCACGGATTTCTTGGACGCATCGACATGGGTGACAGGCCCGCATCGGCTTAACGCAAGGCTGCCGACCCCGGTATAGCCGAACAGGTTCAGAGTGCTGGCGTCCCGCGTCGATGACAGCATGTCGCGCATCCAGACCCACACCGGCGCCATGTCGGGAAAGAAACCCAAATGGCGAAACGGCGTGCATTGTGCCGTGAAACGCGACATCCTCCCATTGCATCGGCCAACCTTCATCGGGCACATCGCGAACGAAATGCCAGCGCCCGCCGCCATCCTCGTCGGATCCGGGAATGAATTCCGCCATCCGCATGCCAACCGTCGTCCGGCAAGCGTGGGCGCCACATCGCCTGGGGTTCGGGGCGGATGAAACGATAGGGTCCATACCGTTCCAGCTTACGCCCGTAGCCGCTGTCGATCAGCCCGTAATCCGGCCACGCCCGACCCAGCATCAGGACCGGTTGGGAATGCAATCGCGCCATGAACGGTCAGCCCCGCTTCGTGGCGGTGGCAGTGATGAATTGCGTGATGGATGCGTAATCGCCCGGCAATTGCGTGCATGCCTCCTCGCGCGCGAACAGATCGCCGACGCGCGACGGCAAGGACGGGCGATGCCCCGTGGCCCGTTCCACCGCGTCGCGAAACTTCGCCGGGTGCGCGGTGGCGAGCGTTACGATCGGCACGTCGGCCGGCAAGTCGATGGATCGCGCGGCGTGCAGACCGATGGCCGTGTGCGGATCGATAATCTGCCCCGCATTCTCGCGACGCCCAGCGCATGGCCTGCGCCATCTGATCCTCGTCGCAGCGGCGGCTGACCAGCAGATCGGGCCGCGCCGCCGCGCTGCACATCATCCAGCTGCATTGCGCGGCTGGCCTCGAACCCCGTCATCTGCCGCGCCATCGCCACGCCATCGCGGCCACCGCAATCGAACAGCAGCCGTTCGAAATTGCGAACTGACCTGGATGTCCATCGACGGGGCGGCGGTGGCCGTGACTTGCGCAGGCGGAGTAATCCCCGTTTTCCAGGGCGCGGTGCAGGATGTCGTTCACATTGGTGGCAACGATCAGCCGTTCGACGGCAATCCCATCTTTGCCGCGACATAACCTGCGAACACGTCCCCGAAATTGCCGGTCGGCACGCTGAAGGCGACTTTGCGGCCCGGCGCACCCAACTGCAATGCGGCGGCGAAATAATAGACGACCTGCGCCATCAGCCGCGCCCAGTTGATGGAATTGACGGCGCCCAGATTGTAATCGCCTGTAATCGCAGGGTCGGTGAACATGCGCTTCACATGCGCCTGCGCGTCGTCGAAACTGCCCTCGATCGCAATGTTATGAACATTCGGCGCGCGCACGGTCGTCATCTGGCGGCGTTGCACATCGCTGATCCGGCCGTGGGGGTGGAGCATGAAGATATCGATGCCGTCGCGCCCCGCCACCGCATCGATAGCCGCCGATCCGGTATCCCCGCTGGTCGCGCCGACGATGGTCAGATGATCGTTCGACCGTTTCAGAAACTTTTCGAACAGCAAGCCGAGCAGTTGCAGCGCAACATCCTTGAACGCCAGGGTCGGCCCGTGAAACAGTTCGAGCAGCCATTGCTGATGGTCCAGCTGCGTCAGCGGCGTCACGGCGCGATGGCTGAAACGGCCATAGGCCTGCTCGCACAGATCGAGCAGTTCCGCTGCGGTCAGGCTGTCGCCGACGAATGGCTGCATGATGCGCGCGGCCAATGCGGCATAGGGCAAGCCGGCCATCGCGGCGATATCGTCATGCGAAAAACGCGGCCAGCGTTCGGGCAGATACAGGCCGCCGTCGCTCGCCAGTCCGGCCAGCGTGACCTGTTCGAAATCGAGCGTCGGCGCGCTGCCACGGGTGGAGATATATTGCATGGTCGATGCGGGTAGCGTTCGCGATGGATCGGGGCAAGACGGGGCGGGTCAGCGTTTCGCGGACGCTGCGCCCCGATATCGAAGCGCCAGCACGTAGATCACCAAGGCTGTCAATGCGAACAGGAACCATTGCCCGGCATAGGCAAGATGATTGTTCGGCAGGTCCGCAGGGTCAGGCTTCGCCAATTGCGCCAGCCCGGCAAGCGGCGGATCGGCAACCACTTTCGCATTCTGGCCAAGCACACCCGTCACCGCACCGCCGCGCCATTCCGGCGCGTTCGCTTCCTTCGACCAGCCCAGCGCGACTTCCACAGTGCGCGCCGCATTCTCGCCAAGCGGGCATTGCGCGACATGCTCCCACCCCTTGCCGCCGCGCGCGGACGTTCCCGCCGTGCTGCGGATCGATGCAACCTCCAAACAGTCGAAAGCCACGGGACGATACACAGCCTCGCCCAGATTGTCGTTTGTCAGCGGAACAATCGGAGCATCTGCCGGGATTGCGCCATATTCGGCGATCATCGCAGCCTTGGTGTCCGCGCGGCCCAATTGCCAGAAGCCGAGCGCAATCATTGTCACGACGGCGACCGCCACGATCGCGGTCGGCAATATCGGAAAACGCAAATTCACGAGCGGTCAGCGCACCACAGGTCGGGGCGCATGGCGGTTCGGCCCGCCATCCCGCCGATTGCCGTAAGTTCGGCCCTCGGCATCCGACGCCTGTCTGCCGACCTTTGCAGCCGATGCGATTGCATCAGTGGATTTCAGCGCCCCATCCGCCCCAGACATAAACCGTCACGAACAGGAACAGCCAAACGACATCGACGAAATGCCAATACCACGCCGCCGCTTCGAAGCCGAAATGCTGACGCGGGGTGAAATGCCCCTTATACGTGCGCGCCAGGCACACGATCAGGAAGATCGTGCCGATCAGAACGTGGAACCCGTGGAATCCGGTCGCCATGTAAAAGGCCGAACTGTAAGTGTTTCCGCCGAACTCGAACGGCGCGGCCACATACTCATAAGCCTGGATGACGCTGAAAACCGCGCCCAGAATGATCGTCGCCCACAGGCCCTTCTTCAGCCCGTCGCGATCGCCGTGGATCAGCGAGTGGTGCGCCCAGGTGACCGTCGTGCCCGAACACAGCAGGATCAAGCGTGTTGAGCAGCGGAAGCGAGAACGGATCGATCACCGCCTCGATCGCTTCGGGCGGCAATACGCCGCCGACCACGTCCGACAATGCGGACGGGAACAGCGCGAAATCGAACCAGCTCCAGAACCAGCCGACGAAGAACATCACTTCGGACGCGATGAACAGGATCATGCCGTACCGCATATGCAGCTGAACGACCGGCGTGTGATGCCCCGCCTCCGCTTCGGTCACGATATTGCCGAACCAGCTCCAGAATGTTGCGATCAGCCCCGCGATGCCCAGCCCCAGCACGAGATAGGCATTCGCCATTTCGTGCATGTAAAGGACCATGCCGCTGGTGAAGACCAGCGCCGAAATCGAGCCGATCAACGGCCAGATATCGGGCGGAAGAATATGATAATCGTGGTTGGTCGTACCGGCCATGAATCGTAACCCTGCTAGTTAGTTGCGTTACCCATAAGGCGCGGATACGCGGCGGTCCAGTGCGCGGACATTTTACCGCGATGTTCGGTTACGAACCCGAAGCAGGCCGGGTCCGGTATGGCTTTGTGGAAAGTGTAGCTGAGCGTGATCTGCTCCACATCCTTGGCATTTTCATCCTGCAGGATCGCCGGATCGACGTAATACAACACCGGCATATTCACCTGCTCACCGGGCTGCAAAGTCTGTTCGGTGAAGCAGAAGCACTGTATCTTGTTGAAATACTTGCCCGTCTGTTCGGGCTCGACATTGAACGTCGCCGTGCCGGTGATCGGCACGTTGCTGTTGTTCTTCGCGACGTAGACCGCCATGTCGCGCACGCCGATCTGCACCGTGTCGGTCACCTGCTCCGGTGCGAAGCTCCACGGAACATCGTTCGCCGTGCTGCCATCGAAGCGGATCGACATGGATCGCGCGCCCGCGCTGCCGGCGATACGCTGCGCCATATCCGCATCGCTTTCACTCGCGCGCTGCGTCGTGCCGCCGAACCCGGTCAGCTGGCAGAACATCTGATACAGCGGAACCGCAGCGTAACCGAGGCCGAGCATGCCGAGCGCTGCCAGAAATGCCAGCGCGCCGACGCGCAGATTCTGCCGATCGATCGTGTTGTCGAGGGGGCGCGAAGCCATGGTCAGTCCCCCATCCGCACGATCGTTATCGCGTAGAACAGCAGCGCGAAAAACAGCAGCATCAAGCCGACCACCAGATTGCGGCTTTTCTGTCGGTGGCGATATTCGGTTTCTTCGTCAGGCGTCATCATATCCATCCATTATAGGTCATGACACGATCGATTACGAGTGCGCCGAACAGCGCGAACAGATAAATGATGCTGAATGCGAACAGCCGCTTTTCCGGTTTCATCGTGTCGTTTTCAACCGAACGACGCGTCGCCACCGGGATCGCGAAGAACACGAATGCCGCGACAGAACCAGCCGCGGTGATTCCATAAAGCGACCCTGTCCCACCAATGAGCAACGGCGCGATCGCGACCGGGAACAGCACCAGCGAATAGATCAGGATCTGCCGGCGGGTCGATACCTCGCCCCGGACCACCGGCATCATGGGAATGCCGACCTTCGCGTAATCGGACTGCACGAACAGCGCGAGCGCCCAGAAATGCGGCGGCGTCCAGATGAAGATGATCGCGAACAGCAGGATCGGCATCGCGGTGATATCGCCGGTCACGGCGACCCAGCCGATCACCGGCGGGAAAGCGCCCGCCCCGCCGCCGATAACGATGTTCTGCGGCGTGCGCGGTTTCAGCCAGATCGTGTAGATGACGGCATAATAGAATGATCGAAATCGCCAGGATGATTGCCGCGAGCCAGCCGACGGCCAGCCCCATAACCATCACCGACACGCCGCACAACAAGATGCCGAAATCGCGCGCATCCTGGCGAACCATACGTCCGCCGGGGATGGGACGGGCCGCCGTCCGTTTCATGCCTGCATCGATATCCGCTTCCCACCACTGGTTGAGCGCCGCCGCCCCGCCCGCGCCAAGCGCGATGCACAGGATGGCGGTGAAGCCGATGACGGGATGAATGGATCCGGGCGCGGCGAGCAAGCCGCACAGACCGGTGAAGATCACCAGCGTCATGACGCGCGGCTTGGTCAGCGCGAAGAAATCGCGCCATTCCGCAGGCAATGTGCGCGTTTCCGGCAAGATCGGTGGTCGTGGCATCATCCGCAGCATCGCGGCGCTTATCGAACGCGTATCCAGAAAAGGGGGCGCACCGATCGACGGCACGCCCCCTTTCATCGCTCCTGGCTGATCAGCCTCGACGCCGTCAAGCTTGCGCCGGGCGCTGATCGGCGGGACGGTGATCGTGATAATCGTGATGATCCTCGATCACCGGCAGCGTTTCGAACTGGTGATACGGCGGCGGGCTGGGCAACGTCCATTCCAGCGTCGTCGCGCCTTCGCCCCACGGATTTCCCGCCGCCTTCTTGCCGGCCATGAAGGCGTAAGCGAGGTTGACGAAGAAGATCACCATCGACGCGGCCATGATCATGTAGCCGATGGACGAGATGTAGTTCCAGTACGCGAACGCCGCCGGATAATCGGGAATGCGGCGCGGCATTCCGTTCATACCCAGGAAGTGCTGCGGGAAGAAGATCACGTTCACCCCGACGAAGAACACCCAGAAGTGCAGATGCGCGAGGAATTCGCTGTGCATCTTGCCGCTCATTTTCGGGAACCAGTAATAGAACCCGGCGAACAGGCTGAACACCGCGCCCATCGACAGCACGTAGTGGAAATGCGCCACCACGTAATAGGTGTCGTGCAGATTGTCGTCGATACCGCCATTGGCCAGCACCACACCCGTCACACCGCCGACGGTGAACAGGAAGATGAAGCCGAGCGACCAGACGAGCGGCGATTTGAACTCCAGACTGCCGCCCCACATGGTGGCGATCCAGCTGAAGATCTTCACGCCGGTCGGCACGGCGATAACCATCGTCGCGGCGGTGAAATACATCTTCGTATTCACGTCGAGACCGACGGTGTACATGTGGTGCGCCCACACGATGAAGCCGACCACGCCGATCGCGACCATGGCGTAGGCCATGCCGAGATAGCCGAACACCGGCTTGCGGCTGAACGTGGCGATGATCTGGCTGACCATGCCGAAGCCCGGCAGGATCATGATGTACACTTCGGGATGGCCGAAGAACCAGAACAGATGCTGGTACAGCACCGGGTCGCCGCCGCCGGCGGGATCGAAGAAGGTCGTGCCGAAATTGCGGTCCGTCAGCAGCATGGTGATCGCCGCCGCCAGCACCGGCAGCGCCAGCAGCAGCAGGAACGCGGTAACCAGCACCGACCACACGAACAGCGGCATCTTGTGCAGGGTCATCCCCGGCGCGCGCATGTTGAAGATGGTGGTGATGAAGTTGGTCGCGCCCAGGATCGAACCGGCGCCGGCGAGATGGAGCGAGAAGATCGCGAAATCGACTGCCGGCCCTGCCGAACCGGAGGTCGAAAGCGGCGCATAGACCGTCCAGCCGGTGCCCGCGCCATTGCCGGTCCCGCCCGGCATGAATGCGGAGAACATCAGCGAAACGAAACCGGCCACGGTCAGCCAGAACGAAATGTTGTTCATCCGCGGGAACGCCATGTCCGGCGCGCCGATCATCAGCGGCACGAACCAGTTGCCGAAACCGCCGATCATGGCGGGCATGACCATGAAGAACACCATGATCAGGCCGTGCGCCGTGATCAGCACGTTCCACATATGGACGTTGGCATCGAAATTCGCCTCTCCGCCCATGAAATTGACCCACCAGCCGAGAACCTGGATGCCCGGTTCGGCCAGTTCGACGCGCATGATGCCGGAAATCGCCCCGCCGATGATGCCCGCCAGGATCGCGAAGATCAGGTACAGCGTACCGATGTCCTTGTGGTTGGTGGACATGAACCAGCGCGCGAAGAACGCAGGTTTGTGATCGGCGTCGTGATGCGATCCGTGGTCCTCGTTATGAGCCTGGAAGGCGTCTGCTGTGGTGGCCATGCTTTGGGTGTCTCTCGGCTCTGGTTCTAATCGGTTCAAACGGTCGGCGCGACGGTGGTCGCAACAGGCGCGGTCGGCGGCGCGCCATCACCCGGAGCGCCGGGGATCGCACTTTCGGGGCGTTGCAGCGGGGCAGCTTCCAACGGCGGTTTCATCGCCGCCGACGGTGCCGCCCTGCGCGCGAACCCATGCTTCCCATTGCGGGCGCGGCAATGCTTCGACCGCGATCGGCATGTAACCGTGGCGCGCACCGCACAGTTCCGAACATTGACCGTAATATACGCCGGGCTCCTCGATCACCAGCATGCGTTCGTTCAGCCGGCCGGGTACGGCATCCATCTTGAACCACAGGCTGGGCACGGAGAATGCATGAATCACATCCGCGCCGGTCGTCTGAATGCGAATCGGCGTGTTCGCGGGAACGACCATGCGATTATCGACCGCCAGCATGGTCGGGCTCGCCATTGGCAAGCGCGTCTGCCGTCGGACAGCATGTTCGAGATCACTTCGAAATCGCCATTGTCGGGATAGGAGTACCCCCAATACCACTGATATCCGGTCGCCTTGATCGTCACCGCATCGGCCGGCGGCGATTCGTACTGCCGCGCCAGCAATGTGATCGACGGAACCGCGATCACCACCAGGATAAGCACCGGAACCAGCGTCCAGACGACTTCGATCAAGGTGTTGTGCGTGGTGCGCGATGGCTTGGGATTGGCGCGCCGGTTGAACTTCGCGACGACCCACAGGATCAGACCAAGGACGAACAGGCTGATCGCGAAGATCACCGGGATCAGAATCGCATCGTGCATCCACACGGCGAACTCGCCGTCTTTCGAATATTGGTCCTGGAAAGTCATGCCGCCTTCGATCGGCATGCCCTTCCCTTTCGTCGGTGCCATCGGCGTGTAGGCCGCGCTTCCGGCGGCCGCTTCCACAGTGGAACCTTCGGAGACATCCGCTTCCGATGCGGCATTCTGTTCCGCGATCGACGGCGCAGGGGACACCAGTTCGGCAGGCGCGGGGGCAGCTTCCTGAGCCGTGACGACGCGCGGCATGAACGCCAGCGCCAACGCCGCGATCATCACCATGACGGTGCGCCAGACCCATGCATTCGAAAGTTTCGGAGCCGTGCCGAAATTCATTCCGTTCGACGCTTTCCATCTTCGCTTTTCGATTGCCGCATTGCCGGCCAAACAACCGAACGCGACGTACGTAAAGCACCAATATGTTTATCGATTGCGCAGACCCATACGCTGCGCTTGCCCCCTGCCTCAAGCGGTTCTAGGGAGAAAAATGTGCAACGGCCCTTGTGCGGCGGCGCATTCGTTTCGAAAAGGCTTTTGCGAAATTCCATGACCGAAGAAGACGTTTTGTCAGAATTCCGTAACTGCGACGCCCTGTTGTACGGGCATTTCAAACTGTCGTCGGGGCGCCATAGCGCGCATTATCTACAATGCGCGCGAGTGTTGATGAACCCCGAACGCGCAAGCCGCCTGGCGGTCGCAATGGCGCAGAAACTGCCGCGCGAACTTCGCAGCGCAGTCGATGTGGTCGTGTCCCCTGCGATGGGCGGCGTGATCATCGGTCACGAAATCGGTCGCGCGTTGGACAAGGACGCGCTGTTCCTCGAACGCCCGACCGGCACATTCGAATTGCGCCGGGGTTTCGCAATCGCACCGGGCGCGAAAGTCCTGCTGGTGGAAGATGTCGTGACGACCGGCCTGTCGAGCAAGGAAGCGATGATTGCGGTGGCCGAAGCGGGCGGCGAAATCGTCGCGCTGACATGCACTGGTCGATCGCACTGGCGGCGACGCGCAGTTCGATGTGCCGTTCTCACCCGCTGGTCGCCATGAACTTTCCGACATATGACGAAGATGACCGTGCCGCGCGAACTTGCTGCGATACCCGATTACGAAGCCCGGCAGCCGCGCCTGACATGGACCTTCCACAACTTTCCCACGCGCCGTTGAGGCTGGGCGTCAATATCGATCACGTCGCCACCATTCGCAATGCGCGCGGCGGCGACCATCCCGATCCCGTGCGCGCGGCGCAGATCGTCGCGGCGGTCGGCGGGGACGGCATCACCGCCCATCTGCGAGAGGATCGCCGACATATTCGCGACGAGGATCTGCGCCGGATACAGGACGCGACCGATCTGCCGCTCAATCTGGAAATGGCCGCGACCGACGAAATGCTGGCGATCGCGTTGCGGCACAAACCCCACGCTGCCTGCATCGTGCCGGAAAACCGCGAGGAGCGCACCACCGAGGGCGGGCTGGATGCGGCGGGGCAGCACAATCGCCTTGCGCCGATCGTGACCCGTCTGCGCGACGACGGCATTCGCGTCAGCCTGTTCATAGAAGCCGAAGCGCGGCAGGTGGAAGCCGCAATGAGACTGCGCGCCGACATCGTGGAATTTCATACCGGCGAATACGCGCATGGCCGATGGTGAAGCGCGCGAACGCGAACTGCGCCGCATCGCCGACATGGCGGCGCTGGCGACTAAAAACGGCATCGAGCCGCATGCGGGGCACGGGCTGACCTACGACAATGTCCAGCCGATCGCCGCCATTCCGCAACTGGCCGAACTCAATATCGGCCATTACCTGATCGGCGAAGCGGTCTTTTGCGGACTGGAAAGCGCGGTGCGCCGGATGCGCGAACTGATGGACGATGTGCGCCCCCCTGCACCTTCGACGGCCCGAACCAGCGCCGCGCCGGCGGCTGGACCATCCGCATGATCATCGGCACCGGGTCCGACCTGTGCAATATCGAACGCATCGCCCGTTCGCTCGAACGGTTCGGGGCCCGGTTCGAGAAGCGCGTTTTCACACAGGTCGAACGCGCCAAGGCGCAGCGGCGGCCCTTCACCATCGCGGGAACCTACGCCAAACGTTTCGCTGCGAAGGAGGCGTTTTCAAAGGCGGTCGGCACGGGATTCCGGCGCGGCGTGTTCATGAAGGACATCGGCGTGGTCAACGCGCCGATCGGGCGCGCCGACGCTGGCGCTGACCGGCGGTGCGGCGGACCGGCTTGCAGGCGATTACGCCTGCCGGGCATGAGGCCGTCATTCATCTCACCCTCACCGACGATCATCCATGGGCGCAGGCCTTCGTCATTATCGAAGCGCGCCGATATGACCATGACCGACAGCACCGATTCTTGACGAACGAGCGACGCCGGGCGTTCGCCGGTCAACTGGGGCGCGGAACTGCGCGGGCTGGCGCTGATGCTGCTGGCGGTGCTGATGTTCCACAGTCTGCTGGCCAAGCCGTTCTACATCCCCAGCGAATCCATGATGCCCGGCCTGCTGAAAGGCGACCGGCTGGTGGTCAGCAAATATCCCTATGGCTGGAGCTGGGTATCGGCATCGTTCCATGTGCTGCCGCGCAGCGACTGGCGCGTAAATGCCGCGACGCCGGAATATGGCGATATCGTGATCCCGGTGCATCCCGAACGCGACGAAGATTACATCAAGCGTGTCGTCGCCTTGCCGGGCGACAGGATCGCGGTCGTCAACGGTCAGATCGTCCTGAACGGCAATCGCCGTGCCCCAGATCGTGGAGCCGGCGATCGAAATTCCGGTCGATGTCAATTCGCCCTGCTCGCCAGCGGAATATCCCGGCCTTCGCATTACGCAAGCCGTCGGGCACGCAAGTGTGCGAAATGCCGACTTATCGCGAAACCTTGCCCAATGGCGCGACGTATCTGATTATCGACGACAATCCCAATGGCGCGCTCGACAATTATGCCGAAATCGGTCGTGCCTGCCGGGCACGTCTTCGTGATGGGCGACAATCGCGATCATTCCGCCGACAGCCGCGATGAAACCGGCCTTGGCCTGGGCGGACCGATCCCGTTGCAGAATGTCGGCGGCCGGGCGGAGTTCATAACCTTCTCGCTCGACGGAACCACGGGGCTGAACCCGATCAGCTGGTTCACGTCGCTGCGCGGCAATCGGGCCTGGACGACTCTGCGCCCTGCCAAAATCGAAAGCCGGACCGAAGCGCAGGCCGAAGCGGCACCGTCCAATGCCGCAAGCTGACGACAGCGCCTCCGCCGTTCCCAGCGAACTGGCGGAGATCGGGACAAGCCCGACCCGGATCGCCAGCCCCGCCCTGCTGATGCGAGGCGAAGCGTGCTGGCGTCTGGGTGCTGGTCGTGGGCGGTATCGCTCTGGCGGTCTATATCTCGCAGTCGCTGCTGGTGATCTTCGGGGCGCTGGTGTTCGCGTCGATGATCGATGGCGGCGCGCGGTTGCTGGGGCGGATATTGCCCGTCGGGCGGACTGTGCGCGTGGTCATCGTGCTGTTGTCCTGCACCGCATTCATGGTCTGGCTGGGCTATTTCGCCGGATCGCAAATATCGCGTGAGGCGGCGTTGTTGCCCGATATCGTGATTCGGCAGGGCGCCATCTTCCTGGGCTATCTTCGCAATCAGGGGTTCGCGATCGAGCCTGCCGATCTCCAGAACATGGCCGGTACCGTGATGAACGGCGTGGGCACGGTGACATCGGCGATCGGCGGCATTTTCGGCGGGTTCACGACGTTGGTGCTGATCGTCATCATCGGTATCTACGTTGCGATGGAGCCGTTGCTGTACGAACGCGGCGTCGCCTGGATGATGCCCGCGCGGCAGCGCGCCGGGTTCCACATTACCGCGCAGCGTATGGGCATCGACCCTGCGGCGGCTGATGGCCGGGCGGCTGGTCGGCATGGTGTTCGAAGGGGTGTTCACCTGGGTTCTGCTGTCCTGGTACGGCGTGCCGATGGCGGCGTTGCTGGCGATCCTGACCGGATTGCTCGCTTTCATTCCCAATCTCGGCGCGTTCATTTCCGGGCGTATTGATGGTCGCTGGTCGGATTTTCCGGCGGGACCGAGATGGGGCTGTACACCATCTTCGTCTATTTCCTGGTCCAGACGTTCGACGGCTATGTCATCATCCCGCATGATCGCGAAGAAAACCGTCGATCTTGCGCCCGCTCTGGTGCTGGCGGCGCAGCTCATCATGGGTATCCTGTTCGGCATTCTCGGCCTGTTCCTGGCCGATCCGCTGCTGGCGATGATGAAGGTCGCGCTGGAACGGCGCGCGGAAAGCACCGATGCGGCCGGGACGCGACGGCGCGGAATTGCCGACCGATGGCGCGTAAGTTCCTATACGTCATCGCCGGGCTGGCCGTGCTGGTCATCGCGGCGGGGTTCGCCCTCAACATCTAGTCCAACGAACTGACCCGGATCGCGTTCGTCCCCACGGCGGAATTCGAACCGCAGGCTCCGCTCGAAACCAACGCCTATGCCGATCCCGCAATGTGGTATTCCCGCCCCGGTAAGGCTGGCGCGAACCCTGCGAATTATCGGCCGCCTTATGCCAACACAGGAACGCAGCCGTCCGTGTCTGGAACCCGGCCCCGACACCGTGCGATACCCCCGATACCGCCGAATTCGCCGTGTTCTTCGTCCATCCGACCAGCTACCTCGAACGGAGCAAGTTGGAATGCGCCGCTGGACGACGAACGATCCCAGCGTATCGCGCGGATATACCTGCGCGGTCTGGCCAGCCCGTTCAACGCGGCGACAGAAATCTGGGCGCCGCGATATCGCCAGGCGACCGTCGGTGCATTCCTGACCGACGCACCCGAAGCGGCCATGGCGATCGATGCGGCCTATCGCGATGTCGAAGATGCGTTTGCGATATTCCTGTCATCCATCGACGAAGACATGCCGATCGTGCTTGCCGGCCACAGCCAGGGGTCGGTGCATCTGATCCGCCTGTTGCGCGACCGGGCGGAGGCGGACGGGTTCGCGAACCGCATCGCTGCCCTTTACGCGATCGGCTGGCCGATTTCGCTGGCGCACGATCTGCCGTCGCTGCCCTTCCCCGCGTGCGCGCAGGCCGATCAGAGCGGCTGCATCGTCAGCTATGCCAGCTTCGCCGACCCTGCCGATCCGATCGCAGTTGCTTGAAATCTATCGCGCGTCGATCGGGTTCGACGGCATGATGCGCGGCGATGGGCCGATCTTGTGCGTCAATCCGCTGCCGGGAGCTGCGGGCGGCGGCGCGCCGGCAAGCCGCAATCCCGGCACGCTGGTCCCGTCGGACGATCTGGTGAATGGCGAACTGGTGGTGGGCGGCGTGCCCGCGCGATGCGACGAACGCGGCCTGCTGCTGATCGGCGATCCGCCCGAAATGGGGTCCGCCGTGCTGCCGGGCAACAATTACCATGTCTACGACATTCCGTTGTTCTGGAGCAGTCTGAAAGCCGACGTCGCCCGGCGCGTAGCCGCATTCGCCGGATCATAGATCGATGCTGATTACCGACAATGCCGGCGATCTGGACGCCGCCCTGCCCGATGGCGGTGTGTTGCTGGCGCTGGATCTCGGCACCAAGACCATCGGTACGGCCTTGTGCGATGCGGGCTGGCGGTTCGCGACGGCGGGCAAGACGCTCCCGCGCGGAAAGTTCTCGCGCGACGCCGAATCGCTGCGGGCTCTGGCGAAGGATCGGCGCGTGGCCGCAATCGTCATCGGCCTGCCGCGCAACATGGACGGCAGCGAGGGGCCGCGCGCGCAGGCCAGCCGCGCCTATGCCCGCAACATTGCAAACGCGCTGGAATTGCCGGTGCTGCTGTGGGACGAACGCTGGTCCACGGCCAGCGCCGACGCGCGCATTGGTGGAACAGGATATGAGCCGGGCCAAACGCGCGACGCGGATCGACAGCCATGCGGCCGCCGTCATCCTGCAGGGCGCGATCGACACGCTGGCCGGTGGCGGTCTGCCATTGCCATCGATGCGATAGGCGACCGCCCTTTTCCATTTCGGTCATTTAAGGTTGATCGCTTCACTCGCCCGTCGCACATGCGGCCATGGCTTCCCCCCTGCCCCCATTCGATCCCGCCGCGACGGCGCCCTTCATGCTCCGCCACGGGCATTCCGGCTGGCTGGGCATGCAGTATCGCGATCATGGCGCGGACTGGGTCGAACTGACTTTGCCCTGGCGCGCGGATCTGATGGGGGAGGACGATCGCCCGGTCATGGCGTCCGGCCCGATCGTCAGCCTGATGGATATGGCATCGGGCCTTGCCATATGGACCCGGATGGGGGCGTTTCAGGCGATTGCCACGCTGGATCTGCGAGTTGATTATCAGCGCCCCGCTCGCGAACAGGCGGCGGTGCATGGCCGGGCCGAATGCTATCGCCTGACTCGCTCCGCTGCATTCGTGCGCGGCGTCGCACATGACGGCGACGCCTGCCGATCCGGTGGCGCACATCGCCGGTGTCTTCATGACGATCCGCGCGGATGGGCGGCGTGACGACAAGGGATTGCCGAAAGATGCCTGATCGCGCGCCTCCGGTTCTAACCCCCTATGCGCGATCGATCGGCATTGGCGTGGCGAACCATTCGAACCAATCGAACGATGCGCCGATCCTGCGCGTGGCGTTCGGCCCGATGGTGGAGGGGCGACCCGGCGCATTGCACGGCGGCGCGACCAGCGGGCTGCTGGAAACTGCAGGCTACGCCGCTATGCGCGCGGAATTGGCGACCTTGAACCGTGTTCACCGGTTGAAACCTATCAACGTCACGGTCCAGTTCCTGTCCGCCGGGAAGGCGTACGACACCTTCGCCGTCGGCTGCGTCACCCGGTTGGGTCGGCGCAACGCGAATGTCGCGGTGGAAGCCTGGCAGAACGATCGCAGCCGCCTGATCGCCAGCGCGGTGATGAACATCCTGATGGCCGAGCCGGAATAAAATCTATCGGCGGTTCTGGACCGCCTGATCGCCGGCGTTCACACGCACCCCGCCATCGTCGATCTGAACGTCCACCGGAACCCCTTCGATTTCCCCGAAGATGACCACCGGTTCGCCATCGCGCATGCGGATGGTGGGGCCGTTTTCACCCACGGGAATGTCGTCGATCTCCGGCACGTCGAGCGGTTCGACCGGACCGCGCGGGTTGCCGCTGGGGCGTGTGTCGGGGCGTGGGGATGACCGACCGAGGGCCAGCGCGTTCTGCATGAACGCACGCCAGATACGCGCGGGCGCGCCCCCGCCCGAAACACCCGATAGCGGGGAATTGTCGTCATTGCCGATCCACACGCCGACGACCAGCCCACCGGCATAACCGACGAACAATGCATCGCGATTGTCCTGCGTCGTGCCGGTCTTGCCGAAATTGGGCACGGACAACGCCGCCGCCTTGCCCGTGCCGCGATTGATTGCCGCGCGCAGCAATTGTTCCAGATATTTATGGTCGCGCCCCGACAGGCTGCTGCGACCGTTGACCAGACTGCCGAACCACCCTTCTTCCGGCATGGCGAAAGCATGCGGGATGACGGGAAAGTCGTTCCCGGCGACCCCGGCATAGGCGGCGGTCAATTCCAGCAGGGTCATGCTCGACGTGCCGAGCGCCATACTGGGGTCGCCTTTCGTCAGCGGCGATGCAACCCCCAGATCGCGCGCCGCCTCTATCACCGCATCGCTGCCGACATCGCCGAACAGGCGGACGGCGGCAACGTTGCTCGATTGCGCGAAGGCATCGGCAAGGGTGATGGTGGGGGAATAACGGTCGCGCGCGTTTTTCGGCCGGTAACTGCCAGTGTCGATGGCGGTATTGTCGATCGGATCGTCCTGGCCGCGCCCCGGCGCGCAAGGCTGCGAGATAGACGAACAGCTTGAACGTCGAGCCTGGCTGCCGCTTCGCCTGGGTCGCGCGGTTGAACGCAGATTTCGTATAATCCGTACCGCCGATCATGGCGACGACTTCGCCCGACGGGCGCATGGCCACCAGCGCCACTTGCGCGCCGCCCAGCCCGGCATTGCCGACCGCCGATTTCGCGAATTGCTGCAACCGCGCATCCAGTGTCGTCACCATCGTTCGATGCGCGTAGCCGCCCTGCGCCAGCTTGCGCGCTTCGGGCAGGGCCCAATCCGCGAAATAGGTTCCGGTCGGCAGTTCGTTCTTGAACCGTGCATCGATGGCGGGCGGGCGCACCGCTTGCGCGCGCGCCGGCGTCAGGTGGCCCGCATCCACCATCGCCGCCACCACGACGTCCATCCGCGCCTTCGCCCGCGCATAATGTTTGGACGGGGCGTAGCGCGACGGCGCTTGCACCAACCCGGCCAGCATGGCCGATTGCGCCAGCGTCAGATTTTCCGGCTCCCGATAAAAATAATGCAGCGACGCCGCGCGCAGACCGTACAGATTGTCCCCGAAATAGGCGTTGGACAAATATCGTTCCAGGATTTCGTCCTTCGTCAGCCAAACCTCCAGCCAGAATGCGATCAGCATTTCGCGGGCCTTGCGCGTGATGCGTCTGTTCGGGAGTGAGAAAGGTGAACTTCGCCAGTTGCTGGGTGATCGTGCTGCCGCCCTGCGTCCGGTCGCTGGTCGCATTGCCCCATGCCGCACGCGCCAATCCGCGCGGATCGACGCCCCAATGCGAATAGAAGCGGCGATCTTCGATGCTCAAAAACGCGTCGATCGTATGTTGGGGCAAAGTGTCGATTGCGACCGGTTCTTCGGTAATCGCGCCGTTGCGTGCGATGGGCGTGCCGTCCGATGCGGTCAGAGTGATCTGCGGTGGGGCGATCGGCTCCAGCGATTTCGATAGTGGCGCGGTGATGGCGAGCCAGCCGACGGCCAGGATCAGCAGAAACAGAAACAGCGCGACCAGACGCGCCGCCCATTTCCGTTTGCGACCGCGCGCTTTCGCATGCGGTGCGGGGTGGGTTTCGGTCAGATAATCGTCGTCATACCCATCATCGTAGCGATCGCCATACCCATCGCCATAGGGTTCGGCAGTGGCGTAATAACCGCCATCGGGATCGTCGCCCGCGAACCGGTCCCGCCTGGACGAACCGCCGTTGAAGAACCGACCCCACATGACCGTGCTGTATTACCCGACCAACACGGGGTGCAAAGCTCTTTTTACGAAAGTCAGCTTTTCGCCACCACGCTTTCGGGCAGTTCTTCGCCGAAAACGCGCTGATAATATTCGGCGACCAGCATCCGCTCCGCTTCGTCGCATTTGTTCAGGAAGCTGAGGCGGAAAGCGAAGCCGACATCTTTGAAGATAGCCTGATTCTGCGCCCAAGTAATTACCGTGCGTGGGCTCATGACCGTGGAAATGTCGCCATTGATGAAACCCTGCCGCGTCAGATCGGCGACCTTTATCATGTCCGCAACCTGCTTGGGATCGGCCCCTTCGTTCTTGGACAGGACGATGTCGCGTTCGGTGTCCGCCGGCAGATAGTTCAGCCCGATCACGATGTTCCACCGGTCCATCTGGCCCTGGTTGATCGCCTGCGTGCCATGATACAGCCCGCTGGTATCGCCCAGCCCGACCGTATTGGCCGTTGCGAACAGGCGGAAATTCGCGTCCGGCCGGATGACGCGATTCTGATCGAGCAGGGTCAGCTTGCCCTGCTGTTCCAGAACGCGCTGAATCACGAACATCACGTCGGGGCGACCGGCATCGTATTCGTCGAACACCAGGGCCACCGGATGCTGCAACGCCCAGGGCAGCAAGCCTTCGCGAAATTCGGTTACCTGCAACCCGTCGCGCAGCACGATCGCGTCACGCCCGACCAGATCGATCCGGCTGATATGGGCATCCAGATTGATGCGGATGCAAGGCCAGTTCAGCCGCGCGGCGACCTGTTCGATATGCGTGGATTTCCCCGTCCCGTGATAGCCCTGGACCATCACCCGGCGATCGTTGGCGAACCCTGCCAGAATGGCCAGCGTCGTGTCGGGATCGAACACATAGCTGTCGTCGGTATCGGGTACGCGTTCGTCCGCTTTCGAAAAGGCCGGAACGACCCAGTCGGTGTCGATGCCGAAGACCTCGCGCACGTTTACGGTGGTATCGGGGGCGGCCAGCACCGTCTTGCTGCCGGCGTCGAATGTCTTGTGCGTCTGTTCGTTCATAGGGGCCGAGGGTTAGAGGGATGGCGGCACGCCTGCAACCGGGTAATGCGCCTTTGTTACCCCGACGCTGACGGCCCGACGCTCGGCGCCCCAACGCTGGCGCCCCAAACGCTGGCGCAATATGCGTTACCATTTGTTGTGCGCCATTGCCGGGTCCGGGCCGCGAACCTATCTTTACGCAAGATGGCACTGAAACCACCCCAGGAATTCGTGCGCGACAGGATCGTCGGCGCCGTTCGCGACGTGTTCAACGACGCGGATGCTGGCGAAAAACCGGTTCCGCCATCGGGCGATGCGCTGTTCGCGCCCGACAGCCCGATCCGTATGGTGCACGCCGATGCGGTCGGCATGATGATCGGCGGCATCCGCAGCCTGCTGTTGCAGATGCTGCATCCCCACGCGCTGCAGGGCGTGCTGGACCATTCCAATTTTCGTGCAGACATGCATGGGCGGCTGCGGCGTACGGCGCAGTTCATTGCGGTGACGACATTCGGCCACCGCGACGAAGCGGCGAAGATCATCGCACGGGTCAACCGTATTCACGAACATATAAAAGGCGATCTGCCGGGGGGCGGCCGGTATTCGGCGCGCAATCCCGAAACGCTGGCCTGGGTGCATGTCGCGGGCGCAACCAGTTTTCTGCAGGCGTATCTGCGTCATGTGCGCCCGACCATGCCGTTCGCCCAGCAGGATGAATATTTTCGCCAGCACGCCGTCATTGCGCGCGAATTGGGGGCCGACCCCGTGCCGGAAACCCGCAATCAAGCGGAACAGCTGTTCCGGTCGATGCGCGGCCAACTGCAATCGTCGGCAGAGGCGAAGGAGGTTGCCGAGCTGGTCCTGACACAGCGGCCCGACGGTGCGCCGCGCGGGGTACAGGCCATGCTGGGCACGGCTGCGGTCGATTTGTTGCCGGCGTTCGCCTTGCCGATGCTGGGCCTCAAACGCCCCGGCCTTGCCGCCCTGCCTGCAAACCTGGCCGCGCAGGGGGTCGGGCGGACTTTGCGTTGGGCATTCCGCCAGAACTAGCCATCGGACGCGCAATCACCGCAACGCCGCCGCCTTGCGAAGCAGCTGATACGCCTCCACCACTCGCACCAGCCGCGCTTCGTGCGTGCGGTCGCCGCCGTTGCGATCGGGGTGGTAACGGCGCACCAGTTCGGAATAGCGTTTGCGTAACTGCGCGCGGTCCAGCGACCGGTCCAGACCCAGCACGTCCAGCGCGCCCTGTTCGGGGGCGGTGAAGCGCGGCGCGCGTGCAGGTTGTGCGGCGGCATGGGCGGCGGCATGGGCGGCGCGCGCTTTTATATTTGCCGCCCGTCCGGCAATCGCGTCTAGCGGATCGTCGAAATCGGCCCAACGCGGCGTGCCGTCGATCCCCGCGTCACCGCGATAGATGCGGTTTTGCGAACGCCACCCGGCGACGGGCGATTGTTCGGACAGGATTTCGTCCGCACTCATCCCTTCGAACCAGTCGTAACCGGCGTTGAATTCGCGGACATGGTCGAGGCAGAACCAGCGATAGTCGCCCGGCCCGTCGAACCCGGAACCGCTGGCACCCGGCGCGCGAAACTCGCCCGCCTCTCCGCATCCCGGCGCCTGACAAATCGTCCCGCCGGTATTGACCCTCCCGTGAAACCTGTCGCCCTTCATCGCGGTAAAGGATGGGTATCGCGGCGCGGCTTGCCAAGGTATCGTCGCTGCACCAACAGCATATTGCCGGGGAAATATCGTGCGCGTTCAGGATGAAATGACACAGCTTTTGACCGAAGCCTTCGCGCCCAGCCGGTTGGAAATCATCAACGACAGCGCCGCGCATTCCGGCCATTCCGGCGACGACGGCAGCGGCGAATTGCATTTTACGATCCTGATCGAAAGCGCGTCCTTCGCCGATGCATCGCGACTGGAACGACAGCGGATGGTGAACCGCGCGCTGGGCGATATTCCGGGCGACCGCGTCCACGCGCTGGCGATCAAGGCCAGCGTGCCAGAGAGCGCGCAGTGAGCGCCGCAAACGCCGCGCAGGGGTTGATCGAACAGACCATCACCCCGGTCACCCACGATCTGGGCCAGTTCGAAGTGCGACGCGTGCTGCCATCCAAAGCGCGCACGATGGTCGGGCCGTTTATCTTCGTGGATCAGTTCGGCCCCGGCGATCTCGATATCGGGACAGGCATGGATGTACGGCCCCACCCGCATATCAATCTGGCGACCGTGACATGGCTGTTCGAAGGGGCGATCGACCATCGCGACAGTCTGGGCAATTTCGAAACCATCCGTCCGGGGCAGGTCAATTTGATGACCGCCGGCAAGGGAATCGTGCATTCCGAACGCAGCCCGCAGGCGGAACGCGATGCCGGGCCGAAACTGTACGGTATGCAGACCTGGCTCGCCTTGCCCGAAGGGATCGAGGAGATGGACCCTGCGTTCGAAGCCGCGCGCGATCTGCCGGTGATCGACGACGGCGGCGCGCGTGCGACCCTGGTGATGGGCGAATTATGGGGCCAGCGGGCCGCAACCACCACCTATGCCGACACCATCTACGCCGAAATCGTGCTTCGACCCGATGGCCGCATCCCCATCGACGGCGCGGCGGACGAGCGCGCACTGATGTTGGTCGGCGGGGAAGCACGGATCGACGGGCAATCGCTGAAACCGTACGAACTGACCGTGCTGAAACCCGGCGCGTGCATGACGCTGTATTCCAGCGACGGCGGGCGGGTCATGCTGCTGGGCGGCGAAGCGTTTGCCACCAAACGCCATGCCTGGTGGAACTTCGTCAGCAGCAGCCGCGAACGGATCGATCAGGCGAAGGACGACTGGCGCGAAGGGCGTTTCCCCAAGGTTCCAGGCGACGAAGACGAGTTCATTCCCATTCCCGGCACGCCGAAAACAGTGAGTTACCCATGAGCTTTTCCGAAAAAACGATCTGGATCACCGGCGCATCGTCCGGCATCGGCGCGGCGCTGGCGCATGAATTCGCAAAAGCGGGCGCGCGGCTGATCCTGTCGGGCCGCGACGAGAAACGCCTGCAGGACGTTTCCGCAGCATCGGGCGCCGAAACGCTGATCCTGCCGTTCGACATGCGCGACGGTCCCGCGATGGAGAGCGCTGCCCATCATGCGATCGGATGGAACGACGGCGTCGATGTGCTCATCAACAATGCGGGCCTGTCGCAGCGTTCCCTCGCAACGAACACCACAATGCAGGTCTATCGCGACATTATAGAGATCGACCTGACCGCGCAGATCGCGCTGACCCAATTGCTGCTGCCGCATTTCGTCGCGCGCGGCAGTGGCAGGCTGGCCTTCATATCCTCCATCGCGGGCAAGGTCGGCGTGCCGATGCGAACGGCCTATTGCGCGGCGAAACACGGGCTGATCGGTTATGCCGATGCGCTGCGATCCGAATTGTCGGTGACGGGCGTGGACGTCCACGTCATCGCACCCGGATCGGTCGCAACCAATGTCGCGCGCAACGCGCTGACCGGCGACGGCGACGCGCGCGGTGTCAGCGACAGCGCAATCGACAACGGCATATCGGCGAGTGAAGCAGCCGCGATCATGGTGCGGGCAATGGCGGCAGGCGAACGGGAAATCATTATCGCGCGCGGCCCGGAAGAAGCGTTGGGAGAAGCGCGCCGCACGCCCGATGCCCTGTTCGATCAAATGGCCGCGATGGTGGCGAACGGCTATGTTGAGAAAATGGAGGCGGACCGATGAAAACCGCTCACGCCCTGCCCCCGCAAACCCGCGTCACCTTGCCCAGCGGCATCGCGCTCGACGTGTGCGACACCGGAATGCCCAGCGGCAAACCCGACGCGGAAACGCTGATCTTCCTGCACGGCTTCCCCGAAAGCCATCGCACCTGGCGCCATCAGATACCGCATTTTGCCAGCCGCTATCGCTGCATCGCCGCCGATCAGCGTGGCTATCGCGGATCGTCCAGCCCCCAAGATGTCGCCAGCTACACGCCGGACCGGCTGATCGGGGACGTGTTCGCAATGGCCGATGCGCTTGGGGTGGAACAGTTTACCGTGGTCGGTCACGATTGGGGCGGCGCAATCGCCTGGGGAACCGCCTTGGGCGGGCAGATGAACGGCCGGGTCCGCCGCGCCGTCATCGCCAACGCGCCGCATCCCGCCATCTTTCAAAAGCTGCTTTACACCCATGAAGGGCAACGCGCGGCCAGCCAGTATATCAACGGCTTTCGCGATACCGCGCAGGATGCGGAAACCCGTGCGAGCGGCCTGACGCATATCCTGTTGAAATACGTGAAATGGGACAGTCCGACCAAGATGGAGCCGGAAGAGCGCGATGCGTTGCTGTCCGAATGGCGCAATCCCGACACCGCGATCGCGATGCTGAACTGGTATCGCGCCAGCCCGATCGTCGTGCCGCCGATGGATGCGCCGTTCGACTTGCCCGCCGACTACGTGCCGCTCGCATTGCCCAATCTGACCATTCCGACGCTGGTGATATGGGCGATGGACGACCTCGCCTTGCCGCCTGCCAATTTGGACGGGCTGGAGCATATCGTGGACGATCTGACCATCGTGCAAGTGCCCGATTGCGGTCATTTCGTACCGTGGGAAGCGCCCGAAGCCTTCAACGCGGCGATGGATGAATTTCTGGTGCGCGGTTAGCCGAACCATTCCGCCCATGCGCCATGCGGATGGCCACAGCCCAGCAGTTCGGCCCCGCCGTCGCCGGGCCATGTCCGCACCGTAAGTTCGTGGCGGAACGTCGCCCGGTTCGTTTCCAGCGCAATCCATGCAAGCGGGCGTTCCGCCGTGGCCCGCGCGCCTGCCGCCGCCATCGCCCCCTCGATCCGAATGCGCGTTTCGGCGGGAAGATATTGCCACACGATCGAATGGCATAACACGCGCGTAACCCCCTGCGCCTGCGGGCGTGCCAGCATGGCTTCCACGAAAGGGGCAGCATCCTGTTTCTGAATTTTGGGCGGCTGGGTCGCGGCCACAGCAATGGCTGCATCCATCCGCTCCACGCGTTCCACAGCTTCGGGCCAGATGTAGCTTTTCAACACGATGGCCTGTGCGGGATCGGTCAGATCGATCGGCGCCCTGTCGCAACCCGTCATAGATACAATTAGAACGTCGCGATCCGGGGGCGGCGCTCCCCGCCATTCGGGCGCTATCCGCATCGGCGAATCCGATGGCCCGGCGTGAATCCCTGCGAGGTCGTAGCGATAGCGGTCCATCATCGTATTGACGCCCGCGCTTGCGCCCAGCTCGAACAGTTCGAAGTTCGGGCCGAACCGCGTCGCAAGCTGCAGCAGGCCCGCCATGAACGCCCAGCTGCGCCCGGCCTCGTTCGTTTGCGGCGGCCCGTCCAGCCAGTCATGCAGCCGGTCGTCATATCGTTCGACCAGCGCGACCACCAGAGCATCGACCGCAGCCTGATCCGTAATGTCGCCGCGATAGACCGGCCGCAGGCGGTCGTCCGTTCCCGTCAGCAACAGATTGTGCAGCCCGCCCGTCAGCCGCAACGCCATCGCATCCTCGATCGCATTGCCGGGCCAGTCGCGCATTCGGCGGCCCGTGCGGGTGTCGGTGGCGATGACGCGATGTTGCGCGCGCACCACCCGCGCGGTGCAATCGCCGCCCGCCTTCGCCGCATGATTGGCTTGCCAGTCGATCCCCGCTGTTACCGTGATTGGCGAGTCCGTCATTGTCACCTCCGCTGCAATGCTGCGTTGCCCTTTGCCACGCCGCGCCCTATCGCGCGAATGGTATGACAGCCCCGTTGATCTTCGCCATTCCCAAAGGCCGCATTCTGGCCGAAGCCCTGCCGATCATGGCGCGCGCCGGTATCGAGCCGGAGGCAGGCTTCCACGACAAGGCCAATCGCTCGCTCAGCTTCGACACCAACCAGTCCGATATGCGCCTGATCCGGGTGCGCGCGTTCGACGTCGCGACCTTCGTCGCGCATGGGGCCGCACAAGTCGGCATCGTCGGGTCCGACGTGATCGAGGAGTTCGACTATTCCGATCTCTATGCGCCGGTCGATCTCGACATCGGCCATTGCCGCCTTTCCATCGCCGCCCCCGCCCTTGACCAGATCGCGACTGCCGGGGTCAGCCATTTGCGGGTTGCGACCAAATATCCAAACCTGACCCGCCGCCATTTCGAACGGCGCGGGATACAGGCCGAATGCGTGAAGCTGAACGGCGCGATGGAACTTGCGCCCAGCCTGGGTCTGGCAGGGTCGATCGTCGATCTGGTATCCACCGGGCAGACGTTGAAGGATAACGGGCTGCACGAACAGGAACGCATCCTCGACGTGACGGCCCGATTGATCGTGAACCGGGCGGCCTTGAAAACCGATCCACGGGTCGGCATTCTGGTGGAGGCGTTTCGCGCCGACGCCGTTTCCCGGTCGCAGGCAGCCGCCTGATGCAGATGCTGCATATAGGCGATGACGGGTTCGAAGCGGCGTTCGCCCGCATCGTGGACAATCGCCGCGAAAGCGATCCCGGCGTTGCAGCGGATGTGGCCGCGATCCTGCAGCAGGTTCGCAGCGATGGCGACAGTGCGGTGGCCGACTATACACAAAAATTCGATGGGTACGATCTATCGGATAGCGACGCCTGGCAAATCGACCCCGACCGGTGCCGGGCCGCGTTCGATGCGCTGGATGACGATCTGCGAGCTGCACTGGAACTCGCCGCCGCACGCATTCGCGCCTATCATCGGGCGCAGTTGCCGGAAAATCGGGACTATATCGATGATGCAGGCGTGCGTTTGGGCGCGCGGTGGACGCCGGTCGATGCCGCCGGCCTCTATGTGCCCGGCGGGCGCGCATCCTACCCATCGTCGCTGTTGATGAACGCCATCCCGGCCAAGGTTGCCGGGGTCGGAAGGCTGGCAGTCGTTTCGCCCACGCCGGGCGGCACGGTGAGCGATCTGGTGCTGGCCGCCGCGCATCTGGCGGGCGTGGACGAATTCTGGCGTATCGGCGGCGCGCAGGCGATCGGTGCGCTGGCCTATGGTACGCAGCGGATCGAACGGGTCGATGTCGTCACCGGTCCGGGCAATGCCTGGGTGGCGGAAGCGAAGCGGCAATTATACGGCGTCGTCGGCATCGATATGGTCGCCGGGCCGAGTGAAATACTGGTGATTGCGGACAGCCGGAACGACCCCGACTGGATCGCAGCCGATCTGTTGAGCCAGGCGGAACACGACCCGACTTCGCAATCCATCCTGATTACGGACGACGGCGCGTTTGCAGCGGCAGTCGGAGATTGCGTGGAACGCCGGATTGCGGACCTTGCCACCGGTAAGGTTGCCCGCGAAAGCTGGGACGCGAACGGCGTGATCATCGTCGTCGATACGATCGATCAGGCGGCGCCGCTGGCGGACCGGTTGGCTGCGGAACACGTCGAACTGGCAGTGGACGACCCGGACGCCCTGTTCGCCAAGATACGCCATGCGGGCAGCGTTTTTCTGGGACGCCATACGCCGGAAGCCGTGGGCGATTACGTCGCCGGACCCAATCACGTTCTGCCCACCGGGCGGCGCGCACGCTTCGCCAGCGGCCTGTCAGTGTTGGACTTCATGAAACGCACCAGCTTCATCGGCATGGAAGCGCCGGCGCTGCAGCGGATCGGCCCGGCGGCGGTTGCGCTGGCCCATGCGGAAGGGTTGCCGGCCCATGCGAAATCCATCGAATTGAGACTGACATGACCGAACCCGTCGAACGAGCCCCTGCCCGCAAGAAACCCGCCAAACGGTCCCTCGCGCGCAGTTCCGCGCGGTTGGGCGCGGTGCAGGCGATGTATCAGCAGCAGATGGAGGGAACCGCCCTCGCCAAACTGCTGGATGAGTTTCATCAACATCGCCTGGGCCGGTCGATAGAGGACGAACAATTCGCCGATGCGGATGTCGATTTCTTCGACGACATCGTGGCGGGCGTCGATGCGCGCAAGGCGGAGATCGATGCGTTGGTTCAATCCAAACTGGCCGAAGGCTGGGCGTTGAAACGCCTGGACAAGACCATGCTGCAGATCCTGCGCTGCGGCACGTACGAACTGCTTGCCCGCGCCGACGTCGCGATCGGCACGGTTATCAGCGAATATGTCGATGTCGCCCACGCATTTTTCGACCCACGGGAGGCGAAATTCGTCAATGGCGTGCTGGACGCCGTCGGCAAGGAAGCCCGCGCCTGATCCGGCCGTCTGCATTGGTCCGGCGATGAGCGGGGAAGCGAATTTCATCGCCGCTATGCGGGCCATCGCGATCGATCCTGTCGCGCGCGGTTTGAACGACGATGCGGCCGTGCTGACGTTCGGGGGAGAAGCCCTGGTTCTCACTCACGATATGATGGCGGAGGGGGTGCATTGGCTGCCCGATCAGGACGCTGCCGACGTCGCCTGCAAACTGGTCGCGACCAACCTGTCCGACCTCGCTGCGAAAGGCGCACGGCCGCTGGGTGTGTTGCTGGGCTTCGCCTTGGGCGATCGCGAATGGGATCAGCGGTTTGCCGTCGGCCTTCACGATGCGCTGACGCAATACGATGTCGCGCTGTGGGGTGGCGATACAGTGGGCACTCAGTCGGGCGATCGAGTGCTGGGAATGACCGCCATCGGCCACGCGACGCACCAACCCGTGCCCGCACGCGATGGCGCAAAGATAGGAGATGGCGTCTATCTTGTCGGTAAAATCGGTGCGGCGATGATGGGGTTCGAGGCGATACGGGACGGCACGAACCACGACAGCGCCGCGTTCCGGCGACCGCGCGCCCTGATCGAAGAAGGCGTGGCACTGGCCCCGCACGTTACCGCGATGATGGACGTGTCGGACGGCCTGCTGCTGGACGCGGCGCGCATGGCGACCGCAAGCGGCGTCGCATTCGATCTATCGACCGATGCGATCGCGTTCATTTGCCCTGAAGACCGGCGCAACGACGCGCTGCGGTGGGGCGACGATTATGCTCTGCTATGCACCGCACCGGCGACGGCTCGCCTGCCGGAATTCGCCACGCGCATCGGTACGGTTCGTACAGAAAGCGACACCCCGATAAGCCTGGACGGACGATGTGTGGAAGCGGACGATCGGTTGGGGTTCCAGCACGAGTAACGGCGGACAACTCGCGAACGCTCTTGTCACATCGGGCGCGCCGCGATAGCCAACGGCAATACAAATGCGGACCGGAGGAAATTCGGCCGCAACCTGGGAGGGGTGTTGCATGGAACTGGTCCTGATTTCGATCGCGTTGGGCTTCGTCGCGATTATCTATGGCATAATCACCAGCCGACAGGTGCTGCGCGCCGGGGACGGCAATGCACGGATGCAGGAAATTGCGGGCGCCATTCAGGAAGGCGCGCAAGCTTACCTCAAACGCCAATACACCACCATCGCCATCGTCGGCGTGGTGGTTGCCGTGCTGGTGTTCCTTTTCCTGGGAACGGTTTCAACCATCGGTTTTGCCGTTGGCGCGATCCTGTCGGGCGTTGCGGGCTTCATTGGCATGAACATTTCGGTGCGCGCGAATGTGCGAACCGCCGCTGCCGCGCAAAGCGGGCTGCAGCAAGGGCTGACCGTCGCCTTTCGTGCGGGCGCGGTAACCGGAATGCTGGTTGCCGGGTTGGCGCTGCTGGCCATCGCCGTGTTCTTCTACGTGCTGACCGGGCCGATGGGGCTCGACCTCGGCATTCTCGACGAAAAGCGTGAGATTATCGATGCGCTGGTGGGCCTGGCCTTCGGCGCTTCCCTGATTTCGATCTTCGCGCGGCTGGGCGGGGGTATCTTTACCAAGGCTGCCGATGTCGGCGCCGATCTGGTGGGCAAGGTCGAAGCCGGTATTCCCGAAGACGATCCGCGCAATCCGGCGACCATTGCGGACAATGTCGGCGACAATGTCGGCGATTGCGCCGGGATGGCCGCCGATCTGTTCGAAACCTATGTCGTGACTGTGGGCGCGACAATGGTGTTGACGGCTCTGCTCATCACCAACCTTCCCGCCGATCGTCTGTTCGGCCTGATGACGTTGCCCCTGCTGGTCGGCGGCGTGTGCATCGTGACGTCGATCATCGGTACGTATTTCGTGCGTCTGGGCAAATCGAACAACATCATGGGCGCCTTGTACAAAGGGTTCATCACCACCGCTTTGCTGTCGATCCCGGCAATATACATCGCGACCAGCGTGGCGTTGGGCGATATGAACGCAGTTATCGGCGGCGTCGGCCCGGCGGCGGACACTGCCCGCCAGATCGGACTGGACCCGGTCGCGGCGGAAGCTGTCGCAGGCGTTGCGGATGGCTTCACCGGCAACGATCTGTTCCTGTCCATGCTGGTCGGACTGGCCATTACCGGGCTGATCATCTGGATCACCGAATATTACACCGGCACGCAATTTCGCCCGGTGCGCTCGATCGCCAAATCGTCGGAAACCGGGCACGGAACGAACGTGATCCAAGGGCTGGCGATCAGCCTGGAGTCCACCGCCCTGCCCACCCTCGTCATCGTGGTCGGCATCATCGTAACCTATCAACTGGCCGGTTTGATGGGCATCGCATTCGCCGCGACCGCCATGCTGGCGCTGGCCGGCATGGTCGTCGCTCTCGACGCCTATGGCCCGGTCACGGACAATGCGGGCGGTATCGCGGAAATGGCGGAACTGGACGAAAGCGTGCGGGAGAAAACCGATGCGCTGGATGCGGTCGGCAACACGACCAAGGCGGTGACCAAAGGGTATGCCATCGGGTCCGCCGGACTGGCGGCGCTGGTGCTGTTCAGTGCCTACACCGCCGATCTGCGCGAATTCTTCCCGACGCTGGAGGTCAGCTTCAGTCTCGAAAACCCCTATGTCATCGTGGGCCTGTTGCTGGGCGCTCTGCTCCCTTATCTGTTCGGCGCCATGGGTATGACGGCGGTGGGCCGCGCGGCAGGCGACGTGGTGAAGGATGTGCGCGCTCAGTTCGCCGGCGATAGCGGGATCATGGCGGGTACCAGCCGCCCCGATTATGCGCGCACGGTCGATCTGGTTACGAAAGCCGCGATCAAGGAAATGATCATCCCATCGATGCTGCCCGTACTGGCGCCCATCGTGGTCTATTTCGTGATCACCGCGGTTGCCGGGCAAGCCAATGGTTTCGCGGCCCTTGGCGCGTTGCTGCTGGGCGTGATCGTTTCGGGCATCTTCGTCGCCTTGTCGATGACCGCAGGGGGCGGCGCATGGGACAACGCGAAAAAATATATCGAAGACGGCAATCACGGCGGCAAGGGATCGGAAGCGCACAAGGCCGCCGTCACGGGCGACACAGTGGGCGATCCGTATAAGGATACGGCGGGCCCGGCGGTAAATCCGATGATTAAGATTACCAACATCGTCGCCCTGCTTGCTGCTGGCTGCACTGGCAGGCGGTTAAGCGTTTCCGGCGGCTTTAGGGAATGGTAAGGCTTGGCGATTAACCCCTTCTCACGCGGCGATGGGATCCGCGTGAACAGGGGTGGGCGTGAATATGGCGAGCGTGCCGTTGGGGGCGACGAACTGGGCCGATGACGCGCCGACTGCGGCGCGATACAGCGACCTCGGCATGCTGCGCGTTGCACGTTGGCAACGGGCGCTTACCACCCAATTGACTGCCGATTGGGCGGCGCTCGAACGCAAGGTCGCGGCCCCCAATCCATTCTATTCGCACTGGTATCTGAGACCCGCACTACACCGCCTGGATTCGCGCGGTAAAGTGAAATTGATAACGCTGTATGATGGCGGCGAGTTGTTGGCGCTGATGCCGATCGCCGCGCCTTTATCCTATTACGATTATCCATTGCCGCATTCCCGCAACTGGATGCACGCCAACGCCTTTTGCGGCATGCCGTTGGTCGCGCGCGGTCACGAAACCGCATTCTGGCGCGCGCTGCTGCGCTGGGCGGATCGGGCGGGCGGTGCGGCATTGTTCCTTCACGTCGCCGGACTGCCGATGGACGGGCCGCTCTATTCCGCGCTGCGCGAAGTTACCGGGAGTTCGTCCCGCCCGGCAGGCGTGGTTACGCGCAAAGAACGCGCGGTTCTGCATCATGGGCTGTCGTCCGACGACCACTACACGCAATCGGTAACCGCCAAGAAACGTAAGGAATTGCGTCGCCAGCACGCCCGGTTGTCGGAGTGCGGAACGCTGTCGGTCGAACGATTGCATGACGATACGAAACTCAGGGCTTGGATCGATGAGTTCCTCTCCCTGGAAGCTGCCGGCTGGAAGGGCGCGGAGAAATCCGCTCTCGCCAGCGATGCCGCAACGCGCGGCCTGTTCGCCGACAGCCTGACCGGGGCCGCCGATGCGGGCGTGTTGGAAAGGTTGGCCCTGCGGCTTGACGGCAAGGCCATCGCGATGCTGGTCAATTTCACCACGAAACCGCATTCCTTCGCATTCAAGACGACGTTCGACGAGAATTACGCACGCTATTCACCGGGAATGCTGTTGCAGCGCGAGAACCTCGCTTTGCTGAACCGGGACGGCATAACCCTGAACGACAGTTGCGCCGCCGAAGATCACCCCATGATCGAACGCATCTGGCGCGATCGGCGCACTGTCGTCGGCGTCAATATCGCGGTCGGCGGCGCCCTTCGCCGCCGTTTGTTCGCGCCCATTCTCAATCACGAAGCCGGACGCGCCGATCTGGAACCTTCGCCATGAACATCGCGATTGCACCGGATGATCTGACGACTGCCGAACCCTTCCCGTCGTTGCAGTCGAACACATTCCCCCCACCCTCTCGCGAACTTTTCGCACGCAGCTATCCCGAAGAACCGCATCTCCTGGACCACACGCTTCGTTCGCATGATCTCCTCGAACTCGATGCGCTGGCGGCGCTGGCCGAACGGCTGCCCCCGGCATCGGTCGAATACAATCGCGGCGACCTACCCATCGGCGTGACCTGTAAACCGGGGAGCAATGGACGGTCCATCGGCGACACCATCCGTCACATCGCGCGAAGCGAAAGCTGGGCAGTGCTGAAAAATGTCGAACGCGATCCGGCCTTCGACAGATTGCTGCGCGCCCTGCTGGCGGAACTGCGCCCGGCGATCGAGGCGAGGACCGGGACGATGCTGCATTTGCAGGCATTCGTGTTCATCTCATCCCCCGGTGCGGTCACCCCGTATCATTTCGATCCCGAACACAACATTCTGCTGCAGGTTCGCGGGTCGAAAGTGATGACGCAGTTTCCGGCGGGGCACACGCGCTACGTCCCCGATACCGTTCACGAAACATACCACGCGGGCGGCGCGCGGGAATTGCAGTGGCGCGACGATATGAAGCGCGGCGGTCGCGAATTCGCGATGGGTCCGGGCCAGGCGGTCTATGTTCCGGTAATGGCCCCCCATTTCGTGCGCAACGGCCCCGACAGTTCGGTATCCCTGTCCATAACCTGGCGCAGCAAATGGAGCTATGCCGAGGCCGAAGCCCGCGCGATGAACCGATTGCTGCGCCGCGCGGGAATGAACCCCGCCGCGCCCGGCCGTTGGCCGATGAGCAATCGCACGAAGTCCCTCGCCTATCGCGCATTGCGAAAATTACGCCTTACGCGTTGATCTTTGCGCGCGGGCATCGCTAGACCGCGTGATGAAAATATCTGCGAACGACACGCCCAGTCCCGACCAGCTGGTTGCCGGCCTGACCGATCTTCTCCGAATAGATTCCGCTGGCGAGGATCGGTATATCGGCACGCCGCAGCCCAATGGCGTGGGCCGAATGTTCGGCGGGCAAGTCATCGCGCAAGCTTTGCAGGCGGCGCAAGCAAGCGTCGCGGACGATATCGTGGTCCATTCCCTGCACGCCTATTTCCTGCGGGGCGGGCGGGAAGGACCGCCAACCGATCTTGTCGTCACGCGCGATTTCGACGGACGCAGTTTTGCCAACCGCCGCGTGATCGCCAGCCAACCCGAAGGCGACGAGGCCGCAGAGGGAAACACCCCGCTATTGACCCTCACCGCCAGTTTCCAGCGCCCCGAAACCGGCATCGCGCATTGCGACAGTCCCATGCCGGACGTCGCCATGCCGGAAGATCTACCGAGCGATATGGACCATCGCCGCAAGTTTATCGCGGCCATGCCCGATATAGGAAAAACGCAGCGTGCATTGATGCTCCGCCCCCGTCCGATCGAAATGCGTACGACGGACAAGCTGCACTGGATGAATGCGGAACGAAACCCGCCATACGCGCACAGCTGGTTCCGCACCGTCGCACCTGTGACCGGCGCCGCCGATACGCCGGCAATGCACCGAGCCATCCTCGCCTATGCCAGCGATTTCACTCTGCTCGGCACGAGCGCATTGCCGCACGGTTTGAGCTGGGCCAGAGGTGAAATCAGCGGCGCCAGTCTGGATCATGCAATCTGGTTTCATGAACCCGACATTCGCACGGACGAGTGGCTGTTATACGCAACCGACAGTCCGTGGTCGGGCGGCGGCAGGGGCTTCAATCGCGGGCGCATATTCACGCGCGACGGCAAATTGGTGGCGAGCGTGGCGCAGGAGGGCGTCATGCGCCGCAAGCGCAAGTCCTGATGATAATAGCTATCAATAACACTTGTCGCCAACATACTGACGATTAGTATCTGCGAATGAATGTCAATAACAAGTCGATGTTATTATTGGACTTTTCGGAACGTATTCGATTATGATGTGTTGGTAAGTTATATTTATAAGGAGGCAATCATCATGCAGTGCAGTCAGTGTAAGTTCTTCCAGAGCCAGCAAACCGAATGTCGTCGTTACGCGCCATCGCCCCAGGAAGGCGATACTAAGGCGCAGTGGCCGAACGTGGCACAGGACGATTGGTGCGGTGAATTCGTCGCAGCGCAAGATGCCGATCGCAAAGTCGCGTGATTCGATAGGCACGATGAAAAAGGGCGGCCGCCACACCGCCCTTTTTTATTGACTCCCCTCCGCAAATGCGTTTCATTCGCAATAGCAGTTGGAGAGTTTTTAATGATCGAACAGTTTCGCACGCTTTGGTTCGATGTGGCGAATGACGAATTGCGTCCACCAGCGGGTCGTGCACGCGGTAAAGTCGCTCTCTGGTCGTTAAAACGTGCAGTCGCGGTCTTGAAGGGCGGTTCGCGGAGTGCTCTGCGGATCGCCGATGACGCCTCGCAGCCCCCGACCCCGCACGAACATTCGCTGCTGTTGATCGTCGATGCCATCGCGCACAACGATGTCGATCTCGCTCGCCGCCACGCCGGCTGGCTGATGCGATCGTCGCAGGTGGATGCGTTGATCCGGTCGCTGACACCCCTCGCTCAAAACGCAACCTACCTCCGCGCTGCGGCCTGATTAGCCGCCTGCGTGGTAGTAATCGTAGATAGTCTGCGCCACCGCCGCGCTGACGCCGGGCGCGCGTTGTAAATCGTCGAGCGACGCGGCGCGGACCTTTCCCGCTGTGCCGAAATGCAACAGCAGCGCCTTCTTGCGTGCCGGGCCGACACCGGGGATTTCATCCAGAGGCGACGCCGTGATCGCACGGCTGCGTTTTGCGCGGTGGGCGCCGATGGCGAACCGATGCACCTCGTCCCGCCAGTTCTGCAGTAAGTACAGGACAGGGGAATTGACCGGCAGAGTTTTCTCGCGCCCGTCGGGGAAATGAAACACCTCGCGCCCTTCCCGCCCGTGATCCGGCCCCTTCGCGATTGCGATCAGCGGAACGTCCTCGATCCCCAACTCCTCCAGCGTGTCGCGAACGCTGCTCATCTGCCCTTTCCCGCCATCGATCAGCACCAGATCGGGCCAGACGATATTGTCGCCCGTTTTTGCGCGGTCCGGATCGTCTTTCAGCGCGCGCGCGAACCGGCGCTCCATCACTTCGCGCATCATGCCGAAATCGTCGTTGGTCTGGGCGGACTTGATGTTGAATTTGCGATACTGGTTTTTGACGAAACCTTCCGGCCCGGCGACGATCATCCCGCCGACCGCCTTCGCGCCTTGAATATGGCTGTTATCATACACTTCGACCCGTTGCGGAATATCCGACAATTCAAGAAATTCAGCCAGTTCGCGCAGGGTCTTCGCTTTGGTTCCGGTTTCGGCCAAGCGCCGCTCCAACGCCTCCACCGCGTTGCGCTGCGCCTGTTTCATCAGCCCGCGCCGGTCGCCGCGCTGGGGAATGGAAATCGCCACGCGATGCCCGGCACTGGCGCAGAACGCTTCTTCCAGCAGTTCCTGTTCCGGCAAGTCGCGATCGACCAGAATGGTCTTGGGCGGCGGCACTTCTTCGTAGAACTGGGTCAACACGTTCGCCAGTACCTGTTCCTTGTCCACGTCCTGCGTATGGCGCGGGAAGAAGGCGCGGTGGCCCCAATTCTGCCCGCCGCGAATGAAGAATGCCTGCACCGCGATCTGGCCGCCCTGCGCCGCCAGCGCGAACACGTCCGCATCGCCGACGCCGCTTGCGTTGACCGCCTGACTGCCCTGAATGAACGTCGCCGCGCGCAACCGGTCGCGCAATATGCTGGCGGTTTCGAAATCCAGCGCATCCGCGGCAATCGCCATCTGTTGTTGCAGATCGGTCTGCACCGCGCCCGATTTACCGCCAAGGAAATCCTTTGCCTGCTTCACCAGCTCTTCATACCCAGCCTCGTCGATCCGTCCGACGCACGGCGCGCTGCAGCGTTTGATCTGATACAACAGACACGGGCGTTCGCGGCGGCTGAAGAAACTGTCGGTGCACGATCGCAACAGAAACAGTTTCTGCAGCGCATTAATGGTGGTGTTCACGCTGCCCGCGCTGGCGAAGGGGCCGTAATAATTCCCTTTCGCCCTGCGCGCGCCGCGATGTTTCATGATGCGCGGAAAATCATGCCCGTCGCGCAGCAGGATGAACGGAAAAGATTTATCATCGCGCAGCAAGACATTGAAAGGCGGGCGAAATCGTTTGATGAATTGCGCTTCCAGCAGCAGCGCCTCGGCTTCCGAATTGGTGGTGACGATTTCCATCGCACGGGTCTGGCTGACCATCCGGCGCAAACGCTGCGTCAGACCCGAAATCTGGGTGTAATTCGCCACCCGGTTTTTCAGCGCGCGGGCTTTCCCGACATACAGGACATCGCCGCGCGTATCGAGCATGCGGTAAACGCCCGGTGTCGGCTTCAAAGTGCGGACGACGTTGCGGATTGCAGCGATCCCGGCGTCGAAATCCGGCGTGGCGCTGGCGACGGTGTAGGCGGCACGCCCTTCGTTGAAACGGCCCGCGCCGTGGGGATTGTGCGGGGAACCTGATTTGATATCGGCCATGCGGGAACAGATAGGGGACGGGGCCTCGTTTTGGCACCCCCCGCTTCCGCGCTTTTCACTATGTGTCGCAGGGTATGTTACGGGGCATCATGACGTTACGATACGATACGATTGTGCTGGGCGCCGGTGCGGCGGGTCTGATGTGCGCGGCGACCGCCGGCCAGCGGGGCCGCAAAGTGCTGCTGATCGACAAGGCCGACCGGCCGGGCAAGAAAATCCTGATTTCCGGCGGCGGGCGTTGCAATTTCACCAATATCCACACGGCACCCGATCGCTACATCAGCGCGAATCCGCATTTCGCGAAATCGGCGTTGAGCCGCTACACCGCCAACGATTTCATACGTTTGGTCGAAGAATATGGCATCGCGTATCATGAAAAGACATTGGGCCAACTGTTCTGCGACGGGCGCGCGCAACAGATCGTGGACATGCTGCTGGCCGAATGCGCGAAAGGGGCGGTGGAACTTCGCTGCGAAGCCGAGGTGACCGGTGTGTCCCACGACGATGACGACGACGATGATGGGGCATTCACGGTGGAGACGACCGGTGCGATCTTTTCCGCACGATCGCTGGTCATTGCCACCGGCGGACCGTCGATCCCGAAAATGGGCGCGAGCGATTTTGCCTATGGGCTGGCGCGGCAGTTCGGCCTGAAAGTGGTCGAGCCGCGCCCTGCGCTGGTCCCTTTTACGCTTGGCGGGGAGGAAGTGCTGTTCCGCGAATTGTCTGGCGTTGCCGCCCCGGTCGTCGCGCGCCACGGCAAGACCGCTTTCGACGAAGCGGCGCTGTTCACCCATCGTGGATTGTCCGGGCCGGCGATGTTGCAGGTCAGTTCGTATTGGAAGCATGGCGATCCGATTGCGGTGTGTTTCCTACCTGCCGCAGACGACTGACTGGCTGGTCGCAACGAAGAATGGCCAGCCCGGCGCGTCGTTGCGGGCGGCCTTGCGCGATCTTCTACCCGCGCGACTGGCGGATATTCTGGCCGATTTGCTCGGAAACGAATTCGGGGCAGGACGCGATTTGGGCAATATACCCAACAAAGTGCTGCGCGCGGTCGAGGCCAAGCTGGCGCATTGGGAGTTCCGGCCCAACGGAACGGAAGGATATGCGAAGGCGGAAGTGACGGCGGGCGGCATTGCCACATCCGAATTGTCATCCCGTACGATGGAAGCGAAGTCGGTGTCGGGCCTTTATGCCATCGGCGAAGCCGTCGACGTTACCGGCTGGTTGGGAGGTTACAATTTTCAGTGGGCCTGGGCCAGCGGCTTCGCGGCGGGCGAGGCTGTCTGACGGGCAGCTTTGCGCGCGATCAAAACAGTTTTCGCACTTCGAAGCCGAGATAGCGCCCGATCGGATCGATCAGGAAAGGCTGGAAATTGATCGGGGTAACGCCGTTCTGATCGGTCACGCGGCGGCGTCCGTCGAACAGATTGTCCGCACGGAAACTGATCCGCAAATCGTCGAGCGGGCCATCCTCGCGTTCGAACAATTCGCCGAGATCCAGAAACACGCGCAGATCGACCGTGGCCAGCTCGCCGAAAGTCAGATCGGTCGATCCCGGCAGCCCGCTGCCGTCGATATCGTTCGATCCGGTGTAATCGGCCGACAGGCGCGTGCCGAAACCGCCCCAGAACAACCCCGCCTCCAGCGAAGTCGTGTTGCGGACCTGTCCCGGTGCGTCACCATCCAGCGGGCGCAACACCGGTACGCCCGGCGCGATCAGAATTTCGTTTTCCAGCTGCAGCGTGTGGTTGATGCTGACGAACAGAAGAACCCGCGCCCGTCGCCGCCACCGCCGCCCAGTTGGCGGCACGCCGCCACCCCCACGGCCTCCGCGACCACCACGGCCTTCCCCGCCTTCGGGAACTCTTGGCTTTGCCAACCCGGCCACGCGTATTCAAACCGAAGGTCAATCGTTCCTCGCGAACTTCTGCGAACGTGACCGGTCGCTGGTCGATGGCCAACAAGGTTCCGTCCGCACCGCGAACCACCCGGTCAGGAAACGCCAGTTTCGATCGCCTGCGTCAACGTCGGGAACGCGGCGGTCACATTGTTCGACCGGTTGCGGATGTAGTTGGAAGTGAAGCGGGTGTTGTCGATGAACGGCAATTCCCAGTTCACGCCGAAATTCCAGTCCTTCTGGCTTTTCGGCCAACAGGTCCGCATTGCCACCGCTGGTCAGTTGCACCAGCGCGCTTTCATTGTTGCACGAAATCGAACACCGGCACGTTGAACGTTACAATCTGCGGATTGCCCAATTGCGCCAGGCTGGGCGGGGCCTCTGCATCGGTGTAACTTGCGGTAAAGGTCAGCTTGTCGGTCGGCGACCAGGTCACGCCCGCGTTCCAGCGGAACAAGGTGCCGAAATCCGACAGGTGGCGGAACCGGGCCTGGCCGTTCAGCGACAGCGAGCCGATCGCATCCCAGCACGTCGCGGCGGGCGCTGGTGATCGGCACCACGACGGACACCCCGCCCGACAGGTCGCCGCGCACCAGCTGGGTCAGCCCCGCGTGCCCGTCAGGATGCGCGTATCCGTGCTTTCGATGCGGTCCCAATCGTAACCGACATCGAACGTCGTCGCGATTTCGCCCGCCGGCAAATCGCCCAGCTGACCCTGCGCCGTCAGCTTGCTGGCTGACGCTGGTGGTGTTGGTTTTCGCCGTGTCGAACCCGGCATCGGCGAAAGCGGGCAACGGCGCGTCCAGTGCGAAAAGCCCCGCCGCCGCATCCTCTTGCAACGCGGCAGTGTCCGCACGCCGGTCGACCAGAGTGGTCGCCGCACTGTATCCTGCATCGACGGTCAGCGTCGTCTGAAAACCCGCAACGACTTCGTTGTAACTTCCCGCAGCGGAGAAATTGTCGCTGGAAAATACGCGTTTCAATGGATCGTTCCGGTTGAAAGTGCGGATCTGTTGCGTCGTGCCGTCGCTCAAGCACCACAGTATCGAGGCCGGACAGGGCGATATTGTCGTTGCGTTCGTACGTCGCATTCAGGCTCAGCGATGCGCCGGTATCGATGAAGGCGCTGGCGTAATTCGCAGTCGCTTCGAACGATGTCGCATCGGCCACCAGGCTTCGGAAATGCGGCCGGATCGGGATCGCCCGCAATCGTCGGGATGGAGGAGGGGTTCTGAATGACGCCGCGTTCCCCCTCGGTCAGCAAGCGAATTGTCCTCGCGTTCGATATTCACGTTCAACCGACCACCGCCGGTAATCTGCAGCAGGGTGAATTCCTGTTCGGTGTTGTGATAGCCGCCGCGATCGGGCTGTTCGTAACCCAGTTCGATTTCCCGGCTGGAAAAATTGTCCTTCAGGATGAAATTGACGACGCGGCGATCGGCGGGAAGCCGAAACGGGCGGCAACCTCTTCGGGCAGAACTTCGACCTTCTTCAACGCCTCCGGGGGGTAGGAACGAAATTCGCGGAAACTGGCGACGCGAATGCCGTTGACCAGGAACACCGGTTGCCCCCCGCCCCGCCCGCGCGCAGAACCGCTATCGGCGGAAATGGATTGCGCCAGTTCCGCGATCGAACCTGCACCGAATGCACCGATATCCTGTTCGTCATATTCGACGATGGGCGGCTGTTCCGTACATGACTTGCCCGCGCAAGCGCTGCGCGCGCACGATAATCGTATTGTCATCCGGCGTTTCGTCCGGTTCCGCGATCGGCGCGGGCTCTCGTGCCGGGTCCACCGTCTGGGCGATTGCGGGCGAGGGATTCCAAGCCATCAAGGCGACCGCACCGGTCCCGGCGAACAATGCATATTCGTAATTTCATCGGATATCCATTCACGGGATAAAAGCGGCGCGACAACGCCTTATCGTGCAACGACCCATAGCGCAGGATGAACGGCAATCGCCACTATCGCGTGCAATCGTTCGGCATCGCGGAAAAACAGGCGAGTCGTTCCCGCTTCCCTTTTGATCCGCGCAACGACTATGGGCGCGTGGCAATCAATCCCCGATCAGGAAACCGGAACAATTATGGCCAAAGAAGAACTCCTCGAAATGCGCGGCAAGGTGGTGGAATTGCTGCCCAACGCGATGTTCCGGGTAGAGCTTGAAAACGGTCACGAGGTTTTGGGACACACCGCCGGCAAGATGCGCAAGAACCGCATTCGCGTGCTGGTCAGCGATGAAGTGCTGTGCGAACTGACGCCATACGATTTGACGAAGGCGCGCATAACTTATCGGTTCATGCCCGGTCGCGGTGGCCCCGGCCAGGGGCCAGGTCCGGGTCCGGCTGCGTAACCATCGTTTCGCAGCGTTAGCCGATGGCGGCTGATTACCCGACGTCTGATACTGGCATCGGCCAGCCCCCGTCGCGCACAATTGCTCGAACGGATCGGCGTTGTGCCCGATGCGATCGCGCCTGCCGATATCGACGAAACGCCCCGCCGCGCGGAATTACCGCGCCTCTATGCCATCCGCATGGCGCGCGAAAAGGCGGTGGCGGCAGCGGACGATGCCGCGCTTCGTTCTGGCGGGCGACACCGTGGTCGCAGCCGGGCGGCGCATTTTGCCCAAGGCCGAAGACGAGGCAACCGCGCGCGCTTGCCTGCAATCTGCTGTCGGGTCGCCGCCACCGGGTCTGGTCCGCCATCGCCCTGCGCGCGCCGGACGGCACGGTCAGGGAAAAACTGTCCGAAACCGCCGTAAAGTTCAAACGCCTGACCGACGACGAGCTGGAAGCCTATATCGATGGGGGCGAATGGCGCGGCAAAGCGGGCGGCTACGCCATTCAGGGATCGGCGGAAGGGTTGATCAGCTGGATACAGGGCAGCCATTCCGGCGTGGTCGGGCTGCCATTGTATGAAACCCGCATTCTTTTGCAATCGTCCGGCTTCGCCGTTGGCTGACTGGCTGGTCGAACACGGCATCGGCGAACATCGAGCGGTTCGGGTCGTCGATGGCCGGATCGTCGCGGCCCGGATGGACTGGTTGACCGGTCTGGTTGCCGGGCAGGTCGATGATGCGGTTCTGACCGACCGGGTCGCCGAGGCAAGTCGTGGCACGGTCCGCTTCCCGAATGGGGAGCAGGCGCTGGTCGATCGCTTGCCGAAAGATGCAAGCGAAGGGGCCGCCTTGCGCGTCGCGGTCACCCGCCCCGCAATCGCCGAACGCGGACGGTTCAAACTGGCGCAATGCCGCCCCATCGTCACCCCACCAAAACCGCCGCCGATCACTCGCTGACACCCTTCGCCACGAAGGGCACGACGTAAAGAATGTCGCCCGCTTTCTAGAAGGAGACTGGAACGAGCTGTTCGCAGAGTGCTGGTCCGGCGCCATCGATTACGCCGACGGTGCGCTCGCTGTTCGCCGTTACGCCTGCGATGACCGTGATCGATATCGACGGCGGCAACCCCGGAACTGGCGGCAACCGGCGCGATCCTGCCGATAGCCGATGCTCTCGCTCGCTTCGATCTCGGCGGCTCGATCGGCATCGATTTCCCGACTTTGCCAGGCAAGGCGCAGCGCAGGGCGATCGATATGGGGCTGGCGGATGCACTCGATCATTGGCCGCATGAACGCACGGCCATGAACGGATTCGGTTTCGTGCAGTATCGTCGCGCGGTTGGAACGTGTGTCCGCTGCTGCACCGTATCATGGGCGACCGTGCGGGCGCGGTGTGCGCGCGCATGTTGCTGCGTCGGGCAGAAGCGGTCCCGCAGCCCGGTGCGCTGCTGCTGACCGCACATCCCACCGTTCTTGCGGGCATGACGGACGATTGGATTGCCCGAATTGGCTGCCCGGACCGGCCGGGATATTCGCTGCGCAAGCGACGATACCCTTGCGATCGATGGCGGGTTCGCGCAATCTGTACCACGATGAACGCCTCCCCCGACCAGTCCGGCAAAGCCCGTCCGCCATCGGCAAATGTCCGATGTGCCGCAAACCTCGCAATGCCGAATATCACCCGTTCTGCAGACGGGGATGCCGCGACCGCGACCTGAACCAGTGGTTCGGCGATGGCTACGCCGTGCCAGGACGCCCCGCCGCGCCGGAGAGGTTGCGCGCGACGATTGGGACAATCGCGATTGATCGCGCGGAAAACACCCTTGCCAAGCTTCGACCGTTTGGCCATAGCGCGCCTCTCAATTGCGCCGCCCGATCATGGGACGGCGCCGTTGCCCGGATAGCTCAGTTGGTAGAGCACACGATTGAAAATCGTGGTGTCGGCAGTTCGAGTCTGCCTCTGGGCACCATTTCCTTTTATTGAGTAGCCGGTTCGGCGTCGATCCGCCGCATGGCTGCGACCCGGATGCTCGGTCCATTCAGCAACGCCGAAATATCATCGGACAGTTGCAAATTCGTGCCATCCCGCACGTCCTTCATTTGCGCCATAATCCGATCGCCACGCGTATCGTCGCCCCTTGCAATTGCATCGACAGCCGGCGCGTTCGCGGGCGTACCGGCGGACGAAGCGCAGATCGCGATAAACGGTTCCAAAGGGGCGATGGTGTTCACCGCCATTGCGGATTTGATCCCGATACCATTGCAGGTGAATTGCCATTGCTTCGGGCGCACGATACAGCGCTCTCACGCCATACACCAACAGGATTACCGCCGATGTCCCGTCGCCGCCAGATCTACGAAGGCAAGGCCAAGATCCTGTATGAAGGGCCGGAACCCGGCACGATCATCCAGTATTTCAAGGATGACGCGACCGCCTTCAACGCCCAGAAGAAAGGGACGATCAACGGCAAGGGCGTGATCAACAACCGCATTTCGCGAATTCGTCTTCACCCGCCTGCCCATATCGGCATCCCGACCCATTTCATCCGCCGCCTGAACATGCGCGAACAATTGGTGCGTCAGGTGGAAATCGTCCCGATCGAGGTAATCGTCCGCAACACCGCGGCGGGGTCGCTCAGCAAGCGACTGGGCATCGAAGAAGGGGAACAACTGCCCCACACCCTGATCGAATATTGCTACAAGGACGATGCGCTGGGCGATCCGCTGGTCGGCGAAGAACACATCGCCTGCTTCGGCTGGGCCAACCACGAAGAGATGCAGGACATTGCCAGCATGGCGATCCGCGTCAACGATTTCATGGTCGGAATGTTCGCTGCGATCAACATCCGGCTGGTCGATTTCAAACTGGAATTCGGGCGCATCTACGATGGAGATTTCAGTCGCATCATTCTGGCCGACGAAATCAGTCCCGGACAGTTGCCGCCTGTGGGATTTGACCACCGGGGAAAAGCTCGACAAGGACCGGTTCCGTCGCGATCTGGGCGGTGAGGAGGAAGCCTATCAGGAAGTTGCGCGCCGTCTGGGTTTGCTCAACAACGAAGACAACGCGCCGGGCGAAGTGCTGGATATGTCCAGCCATCGCAACCGTCTGCGCGGTGGCGGGAAACCGAAGAAATGATTGCGGCGTAACCGGCAGTGCAAGCGTTGTTTCCCGGTAGAGTGCGGCTTTTGCTGGCTTGCCCTGCGCTGTTGTTGTCTTGCGCCGCACTGGCGCAAGACGGGAGCGAAACCGCTCCGCCACCGGATGGACCGGCGGGCTGGGTCGCGCAGGACTGGGACCTGGAAGACAGCGAATTCACACCCGAAGCCGAATGGCATTTCGGCAAGCTGCCCAACGGCCTGCGCTACATCATCCGGCGCAACGATCGCCCCGAACAGACCGCCATCGTCCGCATGCAGATCGGCGCGGGATCGCTGGACGAACGTGATGACGAACGCGGTTTTGCCCATTATGTCGAACATATGGCGTTCAACGGATCGACCAACGTGCCGGAAGGGGAAATGGTCCGGATACTGGAGCGGGAGGGACTGGCTTTCGGCGCAGACACCAATGCATCCACGGGGTTCGAACGGACCGAATACCGCCTGAACCTGCCGCGCGCAGACCCCGCCTTGCTCGACACGGCGCTGATGCTGATGCGCGAAACCGCCAGCGAACTGACGTTCGACCCCGCAGCCGTGGACCGGGAGCGCGGCGTAATTCTGGCTGAACGCCGCACGCGCAACACCTATTCGCTGAAGAACACCGCCGATGCGCTGGAATTCGCCTATCCCGATGCGCGATTGGCCAGACGCCTGCCGATCGGCACGATCGATAGCCTGAACGCAGCGGATGCAGCGGGCCTGCAATCATTCTGGGCGCGGGAATATGTACCCGCCGATACCGTGGTGACCATCATCGGCGATTTCGAACCCGCCGCAATGGAAGACGCCATACGCGCCCGGTTCGCCGATTGGGAGCCGACACCCTCCCCCGATCAACCCAGTCCCGGACCGATCGAGATCGGCCGTCGAAGCGCAGTCGATATCTACCTCGACCCGGCGCTGACGGAAACGGTTCAGCTGCAGCAATCCGCCCCCTATCGCGATCTGCCCGATACGCTTGCCAATCGCCGGAACGCCCTGTTGGTCAATATCGGCAATGCTGTCTTCGGGCCGCCGCCTGCAGCGCCTGCTGCGGTCGGGCGAACCCCCATTTCGCGGCGTGCGATACGATGTCAGCGATTTCTTCGAACTGGCGCGCACGACAAGTCTGACGGTCACCAGCGAGGAGGGGCAATGGCCGACCGCCCTGGCCGCGCGGCATTGCCGAGGTTCGCCGCGCGCGGCAATACGGGTTTCAAACAGCGGAAATCGCAGAGGCGGTGGCGAATGTCCGTTCGTCCTTGCTCAATGCCGTGGCGCGCAAAGACACGCGATCGAACGGCGCGTTGGCAGGTACGGCCAACACCATCGCACGCGAAGTTGCCGTCCCCATCGGCCCGGACGAAACACTTGGTTGGTTCGACGCATTTGCGGACGCTATTACCCCCGCCACCGTGCTGGCGGCATTTCGCGCGGACGGCGTCGAACTCGGCGATCCGCTGATCCGCTTTACCGGCAAGGCTGCGCCAAACGGCGGGGAGCGGGCATTGCGCGATGCGGTCGCTGCTGCCTTATCGGCGCCCGTCGCACCGCCATCGGACCGATCGACAGTCGAGTTCGCGTATGACGATTTCGGTCCGGCAGGCGAAGTCGTCGATGATGCGGTAACCGATCTGTTCGCCATCCGCACCGTTCGGTTCGCGAACAATGTCCGCCTGAACCTGAAACGCACGGAGCTTGTCGAAGGGCAAATTGCGATCCGTGTCGCGATAGATGGCGGGCGGATGCTGAACACGGCGGAAGATCCCTACGCCACCACACTGTCAGGTTTGCTGACGGCGGGCGGATTGGGTCGGCACAGTCGCGACGAATTGCAATCGGTATTGGCCGGGCGGACGATTGGCGGCAGTTTCGGCGCGGACGACGATGTCTTCGTCAGCGGCGCGACGACCAATCCGGACGACGTCGCCCTTCAGTTGCAGTTGCTGACCGCGTTCGTCACCGATCCAGGATACCGCGAAGAAGCGTTGAGCGCCTGGCGTGCGGGTCTGCCCGATTTCTATGCCCGCCTCGGCAAAACACCGGGCAGCGCGTTGAGCGAAGCGCGCGGGGCCATTCTATCGGATAACGATCCACGGTTCGTGCGCGCGCCGATCGGCGATATGGCGGCGCTGAATTACGGCGTGCTGCGAAAATGCCATCGGCGACCGGCTGGCGAATGGAGCGATCGAGATCGCGATCGTCGGCGATATCGACGAAGACGCGATTATCAGCGACGTCGCACGGACATTCGGAGCCTTGCCCGAACGCGAAGACGTATTCCGCCCTTACGCCGACGGGCGCGAGCGTAGCTTTACCGATGATCGAACGCGTCGCATCGTGCCGCATTCCGGCGAACCCGATCAGGCCATCGTGCAGCTGATCTGGCCGACTGCGGACGATAGCGATTGGGAGCGGACCTCCGCCCTCAACCTGCTCGCCCGCGTGGTGCGCCTGCGGCTGACCGACACATTGCGCGAGGAATTGGGGCAAAGCTATTCCCCCAGCGTCGGCAGCGATGCGAGCGATACCTATCGCGGTTACGGCACGTTCGCGATGACCGCCGCAGTCGATGTCGGTCAGACAGATCCGGCTCGCGACCGCCATGCGATCCGTCGTTGCGGATCTGATTGCGACCGCACCCAACGCCGACCTGTTGCAACGCGCACGTCAGCCCGTGCTTGAATCGCTGAACAATCGCCTCAAGACCAATGGCGGCTGGCTGAATCTGATCGAACGCGCGCAGACCCGGTCGCCAGAACTGCGCCGCTTCGACGAAATCCGCGATCGTTATCTGGCCATTACCGGGGGCAGGTTGCAGGAACTGGCGCGCGAATATCTCGATCCCGATCGCGCCGTCGAACTGCGCGCCTTGCCTGCGGCGACCGTCGATGAATAAGATTGCGGATTACGCCGCCCCGCCCTTGCCGCAGCGCGCGCCCATCGCCATGGCGGTGCAGTCGATAGCGAAGGAACACACCGCAATATGAAAGTGCGTATCCATGTCAGTCTGAAACCCGGCGTGCTCGATCCGCAGGGGCGCGCCGTGCACCATGCGCTGGATGGACTGGGTTTTGCCGGGGTGGAAGATGTGCGGATCGGGCGGCTGATCGAACTGGACGTTGCGGATGACATCGGTGACGAACGGTTGGACGATATGTGCCGCCGGCTGCTCGCCAATCCGGTTATCGAAGATTATACGATCGAAAAGTCCTGAGCGATGGGATTTCGCGCTGCCGTCATCACCTTTCCCGGTTCGAATTGCGATCGCGATATGGCGGTGGCGATCGAGCGCGTCGGCGGCGTCCCGCCGATCCGGGTTTGGCATGGCGACGCGGAACTGCCCGCAGACCTCGATTTCATCGCGCTACCCGGCGGATTTTCCTACGGCGACTATTTGCGTTCCGGGGCGATGGCGGCCCGCAGCCCGATTATGCGCGCGGTCGTTGCGGCGGCGGACCGGGGCGTGGCCGTATTGGGCGTCTGCAATGGTTTCCAAGTGTTGACTGAAACCGGCCTGCTGCCCGGTGCATTGCTGCGAAATGCAGGTCAGGACTTCATCTGCCGTACGGCGCGGTTGTCCGTCGCGAATACATCTTCGCTTTTCACGAAGGGGTATGACCGCGCGCGGCCTATCGACATTCCCGTTGCCCATCATGATGGAAATTACTTTGCCGACGACACGACATTGAACACATTGGAAGAAAGCGACCGCGTCGCGTTTCGCTATACCGACAATGTCAACGGTTCCAGCCGCGGGATCGCCGGCATATTGAACGAACGCGGCAATGTCATGGGCATGATGCCGCACCCGGAACGTGCGGTCGATGCGGCGCATGGCGGCACGGACGGGGCCGCGTTGTTCGAAAATGTCCTGGGCGCGCTGACCGACGCCTGACCGGTTCCATCCGGTATCAAGCGCGCAGTTTTACAGGTTCCGGCGGGGCGGCGAACAGGTCCATGACTTCATTGTCCGGCATCGGCCGCCCGAAATAATATCCCTGAATCTTGTTGCAGCCCATATCGCGGATCATCACCGCCTCATCCGCCGTTTCCACCCCTTCCGCCGTCGTCGTCATGCCAAGGCTTTCCGCCATGGCGACCACGGCGCGGATGATGGCGATGCTTTCCGCGCTTTTCTGCGCCGCACCCTGAACGAATGTACGATCGATCTTTATTGTCGAGAATTGCAACTGCCTGATATAGCCGAGCGAGGAGTAACCGGTTCCAAAATCGTCAAGCGCCACGCTGCAGCCCAGCGCCATGATCCGTTCCAGCGCAGCCCCCGCGATCTTGGCATCGCGCATGAAAATGCTTTCGGTAACTTCGATTTCCAGCCGGTGCGGTGCCAGACCGGTGTTGGCGAGCGTGCGGACGACCACATCGCTGAAACCGGGCTCCAGCAATTGTTCGGGCGACACGTTTACGTTGATCTTCACGTGGCCGGGCCAGCGCATCGCCTCGCGGCAGGCGCGTTCCAGCACCCAGGTTCCGATCGGCACGATCAGGCGCGTTTCTTCGGCGATCGCAATGAATTTGTCCGGTCGCACGAAACCGTGATCACGGCTTTGCCAACGCACCAGTGCCTCGAAACTCACCAGCCCGCCATTATTGGAATCGACGACCGGTTGATAATGAAGCAGAAATTCATCGCGTTCGAGGGCAGAGCGCAACGAAACTTCCAGCTGCCGTCGTTCTTCCGCCTGTTCGTGCAGCGAATGTTCGTACGCGAAATGCTCGCTGCCGCCATCGGCCTTCGCCCGGTACAGCGCCAGATCGGCGTTCCGCATGATTTCCTCCACGCTCTCCCCGTCGCGCGGGCAAACGGCGGATCCGACGCTGGCCCCGATATACAACGTATGTTGGCTGACGATGTAGGGTTCCGACAGTTTCCGGATTACGGCACGGGCCACTTGCTCGACATGCGCCTTACGACTGGCATCGCGGATGACGACGGCGAACTCGTCCCCGCCCAACCGGCCGCACGTTTCGTTGTCGGTCATCAGACTTTGCAAGCGCGCCGCCACCTGGCTGAGCAGTTGATCCCCCACCTGATGCCCCAGTGAATCGTTTACTGCCTTGAAACGGTCGAGGTCGATCATCAAAAAGGCGGAGCGTGTCCGCCATTGCGCGGCATAGTCTCTCGCCGCCGTCAGCGCTTCATGCACCATCAGCCTGTTCGGCAGCGCCGTCAGAGTGTCGTACCGCGCCATGTGGGCGATCTTCTCGCTGGACTGGCGTTCCACAGTCACATCCGATCCGACGCCGCGATAGCCGATGTAGCGATCGGCATCGTCGAACATCGGCGTGCCCGACAGTTCCCACCAACGAACCCGCCCGGCGACCGACACCTGTACGGTAAGATTGGAAAAACTGTCGCGGTGTTTCAGCCGTTCGGACAGATCATGCAGGCTGGCCGGGAATTGCCCGGTTTCCCACGCTTCGCCGGAAATCAGTTTCATCAGGGATTGCCCTTCCGCCTCGACATCCTCCAGCCCCAACGCATAGGCGAAACGCGGCGATGCGGCGCGCACCAGCCGGGCGGTGTCGATCTGCCACAGCCAATCGGCTTCGTTCTCTTCGAACTCACGCAGCAGGAGCGACACGACTTCTTTCTTCTCCGCAAAACCGGATTTGGCAATCTGTGCGATCAAATGATTGCGCGCGCCCTCGATCGTGCCGACGGCGGCGACGATGCAACAGACGATCATCTGCAAAGCAGGCGCGAATTGGCCAGTGAGCGACAGGCCGATAACTCCGCCGAAACCGACCACGAGCGCGAACAGCAGCGTTCCGAACGGCGTCGGCGACAACAGCAGCGCCGATGCCAGCACCAGCGCCGCAGCCACACTTGTCAACGCCTGCTGGTCGATCGCGGCGGCCTGCGTTCCGAACAGAATCAGGGCCACCGCCCAGATCAAACCCGGCAAGGCGGTCCACGTGGCCTGAATGTAGAAATCCCGTTTGGTGATCCTGCGACTGTCGGCAGAGCTTAATTGAGCGGTGGCCCTTAGCTGCGCGGCCAGGGCGCATAACAGCGCCACCGCCCACGCCGTGATCGCGGCGCTTTGGCCGGACCCGTTCAACAGGTATATCGCATATATCGCGCCCAGGAAGTGCAAGACGGCAATCGCCAGGGATGCGCGCATCATTGGGCGGTATTGCAAACCACGCAGTTTGTTCCATTCGCCCACGGCAGGATCGGTCACGCCGATCAGCGTCGAAATGGGTATCGGCGAGGTCAGGCTGGGCAGATCGGGCTGGGTATCGGTCACCCGGTTTCGCTACCGATAAAAGGTTAGCGCGGGGTAAAATATCACGCGTTTTTAACTCGCTATGTCGACCTAGCTTTGCGCTGCATCAGGAAGATCATTCCACCGTCACCGATTTGGCAAGATTGCGGGGCTGATCGACGTCGGTCCCTTTCACGCAGGCCGTGTGATAGGCGAGCAGTTGGACCGGCACGGCATAGACCAGTGGCGCTATCAGAGGGTGAACTTTCGGCATTTCGACCGTTGCGATGCAGCCCTCGCCCGCCTGCGCCAGCCCTTCCGCGTCGGAAATCAAGACGACCTGCCCGCCGCGCGCGCGCACTTCTTCCATATTGGACACCGTCTTTTCGAATAGCGGGCCGCTGGGCGCAAGCACGATCACGGGCACGTTTTCGTCGATCAGCGCGATCGGCCCATGCTTCATTTCACCCGCAGCATAGCCTTCCGCATGGATATAGCTGATTTCCTTCAGCTTCAGCGCACCTTCCAATGCGAGCGGAAAATCGGGCCCGCGCCCAAGATACAGCACATCGCGCGCCGGGGCGATCAGATGGGCCATGCTGGCGATGTCGTCGTCATGTTGCAGCGCGGCGTTCAAAGCGGCGGGCGCTTCCAGCAAATGCCCGACCACCGCTTCTTCTTCTGCGCGATCCATCAATCCTTTGACCACCGCCATGCGCGCGGACAGTGCGGCCAATACGGCCAGTTGGCAGGTAAACGCTTTGGTCGAAGCGACGCCGATTTCCGGCCCGGCATGCGTGGGCAGCAACAAATCGGCCTCCCGCGCCATCGAACTGGTCGGCACGTTGACGACGACGCCGATGGTCTGGCCAGCCGCCTTGCAATGGCGCAGCGCAGCCAGCGTGTCGGCGGTTTCCCCGCTTTGAGAGATGAACAACGCCAGCCCGCCATCCTCCAGTACCGGTTGGCGATAGCGAAACTCGCTCGCCACATCGAGATCGACGGGCACGCGGGCAAACTGTTCGAACCAGTATTTGGCGACCATCGCCGCGTAATACGATGTCCCGCATGCGACGATCGTAACCCGCTTGATGGTCGATAGGTCGAAATCGAATTGCGGCAGGGCGATGGCGTTGTCCGATCGCCGGATATAACTTTGCAACGTCTGCGCGACCACGGTGGGCTGTTCGAAGATCTCTTTTTGCATGAAGTGGCGGTAATTGCCTTTCTCCACTGCGGCGGCGGACGCACCCGATTGCACGATCTCCCGCTCTATCGCGGCGCCATCCGCATCGTAGATCGTCGCGCCGGTTCGCGTCAGTTCGACCCAGTCGCCTTCTTCGAGATACGTCACCCGCTGCGTCAACGGCGCCAACGCCAACGCGTCCGAGCCGAGATACATTTCGGGCGAATCCCCTTCCGGCCCGTAACCGACCACCAGTGGACTGCCCAACCGCGCGCCGATCAGCAGGTCGGCATGTTGACGAAACACAATCGCCAGCGCGAAAGCCCCCCGCAGCCGCGGCAATACCGCGCGCACCGCATCCTGCGGGGACGCACCGCCTTCCACTTCGCGCGAGATCAAATGCGCGACCACTTCGCTATCGGTATCGCTTGTCAGCGTGCGCCCGTCTCCCGCCAGTTCGGCGCGCAGTTCCTTGTAATTTTCGATGATACCGTTGTGAACCAGCGACACCTCGCCAGTGGAGTGGGGATGCGCGTTGCGGGCGGTGGGTGCGCCGTGCGTGGCCCAACGCGTGTGAGCGATGCCGAGATTGCCGGCGGCGGGGCTGCGTTCCAGTTCCACCGCGAGGTTGGCCAGCCGCCCTTCCGCGCGGCGGCGCACCAGCTCACCGTCATCGACGGTGCATAGGCCCGCGCTGTCATAGCCGCGATATTCCATCCGGCGCAGACCATCCACCAATCTGGGGGCGACGGGCGCGCTGCCTGCGATACCGATAATTCCGCACATGGCCGGTGGTGTCCTTCATCATAGCAATGGCGCGCACGCGCGGGAATGCGGCGCGCCGGTGTTCCATGCGCGATATAGCTTGCCGCTTCGTAAAGTCATCCCCAGCGATGATGGTCGCATCGCCCCGCCGTACCCACCGATAAGTTTGTTAGCATAAAAATAAGGTTTCCGACTTATTCACCATTTCACGAAAGGCCGTTTTTGCGATGTTTCGCGGATGGCCGACACTTGAATTGACGCTACCCCAGGGGATTATCGATGAGCGCTTTTGGACGTAAGAACGGGGCCGGTGGCATGAAGCCCGGCGCCCGCCCCTCGTTCGGTGTGGCCAAACCCATGCGCGGGGGTGGCAATGGCGCAAGCGGGGGCGGTTCCAAACCGGCCGACGACGAACCCCTGCCGCCCGGCGGCGAACAATTCCCGCCTTTGCCGGGCGAAGGCGACCTGCCCGCCACATCCGGCCCCGCACCGGGCAAGGACGATGCCATGTCCCGCCTGTCCGACCGCGCGAATGCCGTCATGGAAGGCCCGGTGGAGGCAACCGGTTTCGAAGCCAGCGTCCACAAGATCAAGGAACAGGTGCTGCCCCGCCTGCTGGAACGCGTCGATCCCGAAGCGGCCGCGACCCTGTCGAAAGAGGAACTGTCGGAAGAGTTCCGTCCCATCATCCTGGAAGTTCTGGCCGAACTGAAAATCACCCTGAACCGCCGCGAACAATTCGCGCTGGAAAAGGTTTTGATCGACGAATTGCTGGGCTTCGGCCCGTTGGAAGAATTGCTGTCCGATCCGGACATTTCGGACATCATGGTCAACGGCCCCGACCAGACTTACATCGAAAAAGGCGGCAAGCTGGTCGTTGCGCCGATCCGGTTCCGCGACGAACAGCATCTGTTCCAGATCGCGCAGCGCATCGTGAACCAGGTCGGCCGCCGTGTCGATCAGACCACGCCGCTGGCCGATGCCCGGTTGAAGGACGGCAGCCGCGTCAACGTGATCGTGCCGCCATTGTCCCTGCGAGGAACGGCGTTATCCATTCGTAAGTTCTCCGAAAAACCGATCACGATCGACATGCTCAAGGATTTCGGGTCCATGAGCGACAAGATGGCGACCGCGCTGAAGATCGCCGGCGCGTGCCGGATGAATGTGGTGATTTCCGGCGGTACGGGTTCGGGCAAAACGACCATGCTGAACGCCCTGTCGAAAATGATCGATCCGGGCGAACGCGTGCTGACGATCGAGGATGCGGCGGAACTGCGTTTGCAACAGCCGCATTGGCTGCCGCTGGAAACGCGCCCCCCGAACCTGGAAGGGCAAGGCGCGATCACCATCGGCGATCTGGTGAAGAACGCCCTGCGTATGCGGCCCGACCGTATCATCCTTGGTGAAATTCGCGGCGCGGAATGTTTCGATCTGCTTGCCGCCATGAACACCGGCCATGACGGATCGATGTGTACGCTTCACGCCAACTCCGCGCGCGAGTGTCTGGGCCGGATGGAGAACATGATCCTGATGGGCGACATCAAGATCCCGAAGGAAGCCATCAGCCGTCAGATCGCGGAATCGGTCGATCTGATCGTGCAGGTCAAACGCCTGCGCGACGGTTCGCGCCGTACCACCGGCATCACCGAAGTGATCGGGATGGAAGGCGACGTGATCGTGACGCAGGAATTGTTCAAGTTCGAATATCTCGATGAAACGGATGACGGCAAGATCATCGGCGAATTCCGCCCGGCGGGCCTGCGCCCCTACACGCTGGAAAAAGCGCGCATGTTCGGGTTCGATCAAGCCTATCTGGAAGCTTGCCTCTAACCCGCAGCCAGACCTTTCAGCGCCAACATCAACAGCATTGCGCCGACCACCGCCGCAGTCAGGAAAATGCCGGTCCACGGAACCCAGCCGGGTGTGCCGGTTCTGATGTTTTTCAGCCTGCGCCGTTCCGCGATCAGGGCAATGAGCGCTATCACCAGCGCGGCGATGCCCCACAGGCCCACGATCTCCGCTTCGCTGGCGAAGGTCAGATGGTCGATCGTTTCGCGGTAGAACGGCATTGCCGCCCCCTACGCCGCTCCCTCACGCTGGGCCCATCCCCATTCGCAACTATCGTATTGCGTCCATGCCACCTATGGCCGTGACGATGGATGGAACGATCGCCCGGCCTCGCCCGATACTTGCGCTGGGCCTGCGATTGCTCACCGCGTTCGTGCTGGCAACGATGGGAATGCTCGTCAAACTGGCCGGCGACCGGGGCGTTCATCTGGGCGAACTGATTTTCTGGCGTCAGGCGGTTACGTTTCCGCTGATTGCCGGGATGCTGTTCGCGATGGGCCAATTGCACACCGTGCGAACGCGGCGCATGTCCGCCCATATACGTCGCGCGGCATACGGGCTGACGGGTATGGGGTTCGTCTATGGAGCGGTTCTGTTGCTGCCGCTGGCGGAAGCGACCACCATCAGTTTTACAGCGCCGATGTTCGCCGTGCTGCTGTCGATGGTGTTGTTCAAGACCAGGATCGGCGCATATCGCTGGACCGCGATCGGTTTGGGCTTTGCCGGGGTGACGCTGGTCATGATCCCGGAACTGGGCGCCGGGGGTTCGAATGACGGCGAGGACGGAATTTTGCCGCTCGGCGTGTTCGTCGGGCTGATTGCGGCGTTTCTGGTGGCGTTGATCTCCATCCAGATACAGGATTTGAACACCACCGAAACGCCTTATGCCATCGTGTTCTGGTTCACCGGGCTGACTGCGCCGGTGGCAGCGTTGGCCATGCCCTTCGTTGCGCGCGCGCATGACGGCGAGACCTGGGCGATCATCGCAGCGATGGCATTATGCGGCGCAGCGGCGCAGATCGCGCTGACAGCCAGCCTGCGTTACGGCAGCGCGGCGACGATCATCATCATGGATTATACCGCGCTGATCTGGGCGACGTTTTACGGATGGAGCGTGTTCGACCGCATTCCGCCGATCACCCTGTGGCTGGGCGCGCCGTTGATCGTGGCGTCGGGGCTGCTGGTGACCTGGCGGGAACACAGGCTGCGAACGTCGAAGCCTGCGTAATAGGCGGTTCATGTTCGTAGGCCCAGATCCGGGCTGTTGCCAAATATCGTCACACAGGAGACATCATAATGGTTCGCAAGTTCATTCTCGCAATCGGCATTTCCACCATCGCGTTGACCGCCACCGCCTGCAACACCGTTCGCGGTGCGGCGCGCGATGTCGAATCCGTTGCGAACGACGTGGATAACGCCACCTGATTGCAGCTTTGCAATAGGGTCGTTCAGTTGACCTGCCGCGTGCGCCCTTCCCAATAGGGCGCACGCAGCTCTCTACGCAGAATCTTTCCGGTGGGATTGCGAGGCAATGCAGTCAACACGTCGATGCTTTTGGGGCATTTGAACCCGGCAATCCGACCGCGCGTCCAGGCGATGATATCGGCGGCCTCGCAAGTTTGGCCCGGTTTCGGAACGACGCACGCCTTGACCGCTTCCCCCCAGACATCGTCCGGCACGCCGATCACGGCGACTTCGGCCACGGCGGGGTGGCCATAGACGGCGTTTTCCACCTCCGCCGGATAGACGTTTTCTCCGCCGGTCACGATCATATCCTTGATCCGGTCCTGAATGAAAACGTAGCCGTCATCGTCCATATAGGCCGCATCGCCGGTGCGTAGCCAACCGTTCGCATCCACGGTTTGTGCCGTCGCCTCCTCCCTGTTCCAATAGGCGATCATGTTGGATGGCGATTTGACGGTGATTTCCCCGATCGTTCCGCGCGGAACTTCCCGCCCGTCTTCATCGCGGATTTCGATCGACGCGCCGGGCACCGACCTTGCCGCAGGATCGCATCCGTTCGTTCCCGGCAGGGTCGTGATCTTCGGGTGGCAGCATCGTCACCGTGCCGCTCGTCTCCGTCATGCCGAACACCTGCATCAACCGGGTTTCGGGCATGATCGCGATGGTTTCGCGCAACAGTTCCAGCGGCATCGGCGCGGCGCCATACATGACGTATCGCAGGCGCGAAAAATCGGTGTCCTTGGCGCGGGGGTGCTGCACCACCATTTGCAAGGCGGCAGGCACGATGAAGAACCGCGTGACCCCGCGGTCCAGCGCGTCGATCGTGGCATCGGGCGTGAATTCGGGAATGATATAGGCGCGGATGCCGACCGACAGCGTCATCACCACCAACCCCGTTCCGCCGATATGCGCGCAGGGCATGCCGGCCAGGATCGCCTCGTCCGCGTCCCATCGGGTCCACGGCAGCCCCGCCTCTTCCGCCGGTTGCCGCATGCTCAAAAGGTTGCGCGCCGACAGCACCGCCCCTTTGGGATGGCCGGTGGTTCCGCTGGTGTAAAGTTGCAGCGCCGCATCGTCCGGCCGGGCGGGAATGAAACTGGCAGGCGATGCCGCTGCGATTTGCTGCCGCGCCTCGTCCTCGCCGATAACGACCGGGGCAGGTTCGATATCGGCGGCGATCGCGCGCGCGGTATCGGTAAACTCGCTGCCTGCGAAGACCAGCCGCGCGCCGGTGTCGCGAACGATGTATTCGACCTCCGCCGGGGCCAGCCGCCAGCCGACCGGGGCGATCACCGCACCGAAGCGGGCGGCGGCGAAGAACAGCTGGAAGAACAGATCGGAATTCTTGCCGTACCATGCAATCCGGTCGCCCGGACCGACGCCATGCGATTGCAAAACGGCGACGATGCGCCGGGTCAGCGGGTCCAGCTGGGCATAGGTGGTTGTGCGCTCCCCATCTTCCATCGCCACGGTTTCGGGCCGGTGCGCCGCCCAATGGGTCAGCAACCCGTCGAAACTCAATGAACGATCGTTCTCGCTCGCGCTTGCGCTGTGATCCGGCATACATTCTCCCCGTGGCGATCTGTGGCCGCCATCGGGTACGAAGATGACAGGGAACGGTGCACCCGCCAATCCCCTATCGCTCCGCCTATCGGCGCGCGCGTCCCAACACTCGCGCACGGCGTTCGCGTATGATCAGCCAGATTAGCAAGCCGATCGGCCCCGCCAGAAACGTCGCGAGCAGGATCGGTGCCTGCACCAGCCGCGAAAACCGCTTCGCATCGGCGTCACGCGCAATCCAAATGCCGACGAACAGATCGAATGCCAGGTAATGCACCCAGCCGATCACCACCCCGCCATCACTCGCGAAAATGGCGCGCACCCCTGCAATCGATGTGAAATCGGCGGCGTCCGCCCCTGCGTTCGTGGCGCCGAAAACACCGCCGACGATGCCGATCAGACCCACCGCATAAGTCGCGCAGAGCAACCCGACGCCGACATACAGGACCAGGGCCATCAATGCCGGTTTACGCGGCGCGAAGATCAGCACCGCCCACATGACCAGCGCCAGACCGTTCGCCACATTGAAAACCGTGTCCCACATCGCTTAACCTTTCGCCGTAAACTCACGCGCGGCGCGCAATATGCCGGTGTGGGTATGTGTGAACTTGCCCGCCGGTTTCGCCATCGCGCAGCCCAACGCCGCGTGCGCCACATCGGTCGCCTTCACGCTGCGATATCGGGTGAAGCCGCCATGCATCAGCAGGTTCGCGGCCGGCCCCAGCAGCTGCCCCACCCCTTCCGCCAAACGAGTCTCGCCTCTGCGTTCGCCCAGCAAGCAGGCCGGGTTGCAGAATGTCGATCCGTTTGAACGGCATAGTGCGCGCAACGCCTGTTCCACTTGCCCCTTGACCTGCAGATAGAACGATCCGGCATGGGGGTCCGCCCCGACCGAACTGACCAGAACGAACCGTCCGACACCGGCATCGGCTGCGGCGGTCGCGGTCGCCATCATCAGATCGTGATCGACCGCGCGAAACGCCGCTTGCGACCCGGCGGCCTTCATCGTCGTGCCCAGCGCGCAGATCATCGCATTGGGGCGTATCTGCGGCAGCAAGGCGCCCCAATTGGCAGGTTCCGCCACGATCATGTCCATTCGCGCGCCGTCGGGGAGCTTGCGTTCGCGACGGGCCAGCGCGGTCAGGCGGAAATCGGTGCGGCCGACGGAAGATTCCAGGATCGCGCGCCCGACCAGCCCGGTCGCACCGACCACGGCGATGGAGATCGGGTCAGACATTGCTCAACCCGGCGGGTGCTTCCCCGAACATGGCCGCATATTGGTCGATGGCGTATCGATCGGTCATGCCCGCGACAAAATCCCCGATATGCCGTGTCCGCGCGGGTTCCTCATTCGGCAGTTTGGCCAGCCATTCGGGCGGCAGTCGCCGTGCGTCCGCATGTATGCGGCGAACAGCTTCGCCACCAGATCCTTGGCAAGTTCGGCCGTTGCCACCTGATCGCGGTGATAATACAGATTGTCGTACATGAACCGTTTCAACCGCCGTTCGCGCGCGCCCATTGCGGGGGAGAAACCCGCGCTTTGCCGCCCGCAATTACGGACGTCGTCGGCGTGAGAGAACATTGCGGTTTGGCGAGACGTATGATCGACCACATCGTTCACCATCCAGCCGATCTGGCATCGCACCAGTTCGCGCAATTGCCGGTCGCGCGGGGCGCCGGGAAAACGCCGTTCCACCGTGCGCCATTGATCGGCGACGAAGTCCAGTTCCAGCAATTGATCGAGGGTCAGGAAGCCGGCGCGCAAACCATCGTCGATATCGTGATTGTCGTAAGCGATGTCGTCCGCCACCGCCGCCACCTGCGCCTCCAGCGAAGGCCATGCCGTCAAGGCGAGCGGAACCACCGCATCCAGCTGCGCCAGCGCCCATCCCGGCTGCGCCACCGGGCCGTTATGCTTTGCCAACCCCTCCAGCACTTCCCAGCTGAGGTTGAGACCGTCATGATCGCAATAGGGGCTTTCCAACCGCATCAGGATCCGCAGCGAATGGGCGTTGTGGTCAAACCCGCCATGCGGCGCCATCGCGGCGGACAGCGCATCTTCGCCTGCATGACCGAACGGCGGATGACCGATGTCGTGGGCGAGGCACAACGCCTCCGTCAGATCCTCGTTCAGCCCCAACGATCGTGCGATGACGCGTCCGATCTGCGCGACTTCCAGACTGTGCGTCAGGCGTGTTCGATAATGATCGCCGTCGGGCGCGATGAAGACCTGCGTCTTGCTGCGAAGGCGGCGGAAGGCGATGGAATGGACGATCCGGTCGCGATCCCGCTGGAACGCCGTGCGCGCGCCGCGTATCTCTTCGCCATCGCGCAAATTGCCGCATTCACGCCCGCGCGATCGGTCCGGATCGGCGGCGAGTGGTGAATGCAGCTGGCCCGCGTCGATGGGTTCGGGATGCAGCGCGTTCATATAAGCAGCGGTATAAAATGCGGCGTTCGGCCCGGCAACGGGAACAATCTGGCAACATACGCGGACTGGCCCGGATAAAGGGCCGATGGTGGCGGCAACGCGTCCCCAACCGGCGCGGCGTCAGTTGAATTGCGACAGGTCGCTTTCGCCCAGCATCCAATCGACTGCCGCCGCGCAGTGAATGCGGGTGGAATCGTAGATCGGCAGAATGTTGGCATCCACGTCGACCACCAACGCCAGTTCGGTGCAGGCAAGCACGATGGCCTGCACCCCTTCCTGCTGTTTGCGCGTCAGCACGGTTCGCAAATCGCGCTGCGCGTCGCGCGTCACCTTGCCGACCATCAATTCGTTGTAGATAATCCGGTCGATCATCTCGACATTCTTCAGATCGGGTTCGGTCAATGCGACCCCATGCGCTTCCAACCTGCGGCGATAGAAGGGTTCCGTCATGACATTGCGCGTGCCGATCAGCGTGGCGTCGGTGCGACCGTCGCGTTTCATCCGTTCGCCGACGCATTCCGCAATGTGGATAACCGGAACATCCACCGCTTCGCACACCGTGCGATAGACCTTGTGCATGGAATTCGCCCCGATGACGATCGCCTGCGCGCCCGCCTGTTCCAGCCGCCGCGCCGATTGCGACAGGACATTGCCCACGCGATCCCAATCGGCGTCTTCGCGCACCCTGGCCAGTTGCGCGAAATCCAGACTTTCGATCAGCATGGGCGCGCTGGCCGTGGGGGAGATGCGCCGTTGCACCAGCCGGTTGATCTGTTCGTAATAGGATCGCGTGGAAACCCAGCTCATTCCCCCGATCAAACCCAGCTTCTTCACGGAACCCATCCAAATTTGAAAAGCTGCGCGACCGGCAGCGACATCCCGGCATTAGGTGTTCGCGCGCATCGCGTCCACCGGTCCGCCCCTGGTAATCCGCAACTGCGTTGGCCCGGCGAACCGGATGCTACGACCGCTTTTCCTTGGCGATGCCCAGCGCGCACAGCCCGGCGGAACTGGCGGTTACGGCGATGACTTCCGCATCGCCGACCCGTTCCACGCGCCGAGTAAACTCGCGCAAGGATACCGGTCTTTCCCGTTCGCCCTCATGCGCTTTCAACCCTTCCAATTTGCGTAATTGCGACAAGGACAGCCGATCGACCATCCGGGTCGCCATGCACGATGCGTTGCCATCGCTGAGACCGGCATCGCGCAAGGCGGAGCTGACCCGGCTTTCCGCAATCGTTTCCACGCAGCCCGACAGGGTTAGCGCAGCGGTTGCGGCGATTGCGAGAGATAGGGGCGAGCGGATAATGTGTTCTCTCCTTTTAACCTAAGGGCAATCACCATGAAGCGGGCGACTGCACCAACCGGCAAGAAAAAGGGCGCCCGAACCGTGTGGTTCGAGCGCCCCGTTTCAATATTCAACCGGTATCAGTTTGTCGGTGCGCGCGGCGACAACACGCCGTTCACGACGTGGATTACGCCATTCGACTGCATGACATCGGCCTGCGTTACGTAAGCGACCGAGCCATCGTCACCTGCCAACTTCACATCACCATTTACGACCGTGGCCAGCAAGGTATCGCCTGCCAACGTCGTGACCTGGGCGGAACCACCGCCGGCTTCGATCATGCGGATGAGGTCGGCTGCCGTCACGCGGCCGGAAACGACATGGTGCGTCAGCACTCGGGCCAGCACCGGCTTCATTTCCGGGGTCAGCAAACTGGTCAGCGCGGCTGCGGGGACGCGCGAGAAGGCGTCATCGGTGGGGGCGAACACCGTGAAGGGGCCAGGGCCGCTCAAGGTTTCCGCCAGATCGGCCGCGACCACGGCCTTCACCAAGGTCGTATGGATCGGCGAATTCATCGCGTTCTGCACGATGTTGCAATTCGCGAACATATCCGCGCCGCCGACTTTCACCGATGCGGGCATCGTGGTGGCGGGCGCTGTTGTGGTCGTCGTGGTTGCGGTGCGCGTCGTCATCGTGTCGGACGCGCTCGCCGTATCGTCCATTCCCGCGTCGGTCGCGCAAGCGCCCAAGGTCAGGGCGGCGGCGGCACATGCGGCGGTGTATTTGATATTCATCGTTGGAAGTGTCCCTTACAGATTTATTGTCTGCAAAACCAACGGGGCGTGCGCCGGGTCGTTCCAAAAAAGTTCCAACCTCTCAGTCGTGAGTGGTTTGAAACGGCTTCTATCGGCAGAGTTTCCTACGTTCCGCCGACGCTGCGTTCCATACCGCCCAGCGCATTGGTGATCCGTTCGACTTCGCGCGCCACCGCGCCTTCGGTTTCGTCCGTATCCATCGCGCCGCATTCGACGGAATTGTTTTGCCAGTAATATTCGTAATCGGCCTGAACTGCCGCCAGGTCCGTACCGAACGCCGTGTCGCCGACCCGTTCGGCCAACCCGTCATACCGGGCTTGCAACGGTTCGTACTGCGCCAGCAAATCGGCGTTCTGGGTGAATGGGCAAACGGGGTTCAATCCCCCAAACGCTTCGCGTGCATGAAACCGGAATGCCGCGCCCGCTTTCGCGTCGGCAACGCCATACCCGGCGCCCCCGCCGCCATCGGAACAGGCGGCCAGGCCGAACATCGCGGCCATTGCGAACAAACCGGTGATTTTCATAATCTGTCTTTCGTACAGTCTTGGAAACGCGCGCGTCAGTCGGCGATGATGAACACCACGATCGCAGTGATGATCGCGATCAAGGGCACGGCCCATTTCAACATCCCGATAAAGCCGCCATAGGTGGATTTCGCGTGGTCCATATCGTTTGCCGAAGCCATTTTCGTTTCCCCGTAAAAGCATCGCCGCGCCGTTCCCAACGCACCGTCGTAATGCATCGCTATCTATCGCGGCGGGCGGGTTTGCTCAAGCCCCGTTTGCCGCTGGCATTGGGCGCTGTGGTTCGATCATGTCGCACCATCCTTAATCGGGTCTTTACCCCTCCGCCCTAGATATCCTCACCGTATCACTTCGGGACTGTTTGGGGATTATGGCGGAAGACGATACACGCCTGTTGATGTTGATCGATGACGAACCGGCGCAAAGCCGGTTGATCACCGCGCTCGCCGCGCGCGAAGGGTGGCGCGTGCTGGTCGTGTGCCGATTCCGAAACCGCCATCGCCACGCTTGGGCACGCAGGCGGGCATGCAGTTGTCCGCCATCATCCTCGACCAATGGGTGCCGGGCGACGATGCCTGCACCCTGATCGCCGAACTGAAATCGCGCCGCCCGGCATTGCCCATCCTGATGATGACCACCAGCGCCAGCCCCCTGCTCGCGGTCGAAGCGATGCGCGCGGGCGCGACCGACTACCTCATCAAACCCGTCGCGCCCGAACAGTCTGATGCAGGCACTGCGCAGTTCGACCAAGCGCGAAGCGCCCAAGGACGAACTGCAACCGCTGACCGAGAAGATGCCGGCCAAGCTCGATTTCGATACCATGATCGGCAACGCCCCGTCCTTCCGCGCGGCGCTGGCGCAGGCGGCGAAGACGGCGCGCGGGCATGGCACCGTCCTGATCGAAGGCGAAAGCGGCACCGGCAAGGAAATGCTGGTCCGCGCGATGGACGCGGCCAGCCCGCGCGCGAAGAATGCGTTTCGAATGATCAATATCGGCTCGCACGCCGGTCAATTCGGTCGAATCGATGCTGTTCGGCCATGAACAAAACGCCTTCCCCGGTGCATTCGACCAGCAGATCGGCGCGATGCAGATGACCGACGGCGGCACGCTGGTGCTGGACGAGATCGACCGGTTGGCGGACGATCTGCAGGACCGCCTTGCCGAGGCGCTCGATACCGGGCATCGTGCGGCCGATCGGCGCGACGCACGGTTTCAGCGTCGATGTCCGATTGCTGAGCGCGAGCAATCTGCCGCTGGCCGATCTGGTCGCCGCCGGGCACTTTCCGCGACGATCTGTACGAAGCCATTTCCGCGACGAAGATCGCGCTGCCGCCCTTGCGCGAACGGACCAGCGACATTTCCGCCCTGGCCCGCCATTTCCTGGCGCGGATCGGGGAACAGCCGGGCTTGCGCCCGCTGTCCATCAACGACAGCGCGCTGGCGCTGCTCGGCGCGTATGACTGGCCCGGCAATGTGCGCCAGTTGCAGGCGGTGCTGTTCCGCGCAGCGGTGTTCTGCGACGGCGAGGCGTTGACGTCGGACAGCTTCCCGCAATTGCTCGAACTGCTGGGCGAGGTGCACGATGGCGGCAACATTTTGCAGGAGGGGGCCGGCGTGATGCTGTACACCGACGACGGCAATCTGCGCGCCCTGGACGCGATCGAGGCCGACGTCATCCGCCTCGCCATCGGTCACTATCGCGGACGTATGACGGAAGTTGCCCGGCGGCTGGGCATCGGGCGGTCGACGCTGTATCGCAAGCTGAGCGACCTGGGCATCGGCGACGCGGCGTAATCTTCGCTTCGTCGGGCGCATCCGATCGCGTAGCGTATCGCGATGATCGAAACCGCCCGCCTGATCCTGCGCCCGTTCGCGCTGGTCGATTGCGAACCCTATCATCGGGTCATCACCCATCCTGCGGTCCAGCTGCCCGGCAGTGCCGCGATGACGGCGGAGGACGCATGGCATCGCGTGCAACGGTATGCCGGGCATTGGGCGCTGCTCGGCTACGGCAACTTCGCGATCGTCGAACGGACGGGCGGCGAGTATGTCGGTGAAACCGGCATCTGGAACGCGCGCCGCAATATCGGGCACGGCTTCGACGACAGCGACGAGGCCGGCTGGGTCATCGCTGCCGATCGGCAAGGTCGCGGCTACGCCACGGAAGCGGCGCGGGCGGCGCATGAATGGTATGCCGGTGCGATCGGTGCGAAGCGGACGGTCTGCATGATCGATCCGCAGAACGGCGCATCGATCGCGATTGCCGAACGGCTGGGATATCGGCGATACGGTGTAGCCGATTACAAGGATCAGCGGCTCGCTCTGTTCGAGCGCAGGCCAGTTTAATCCGGCAGATCGCTGAAATCCGTCAGCGCCGCATCGCGCAGGCCGCGCCAGACATTGCGGGCCTGCACCGTTGCCGCGACGTCGTGCACGCGCAGCATCTGAACGCCCGCATTCATTCCCGCCATCGGCCAGCGCGATGCTGCCGCCCAGCCGCTCGATCGGCGGGCGCTTCGTTCGACAGCGCGCCGATCATGCGTTTGCGGCTGGCGCCCAGCAGCAAGCGGCTGGCCCAGCGCGTGGAACAGCGGCAGCGCGTTCAGCAACGCCAGATTGTCGGCCACGCGATTTGCCGAAACCGATGCCGGGATCGAGGATGATGTTCGCCCGCGTCGATACCCGCCGCGACCGCCCGGTCGCGCGCGGCCGTCAGCCAGTCGAACACGTCCAGCACGACATTGCGATAGCCGCCGTCGGCGTGCAGATCGTCGCCAGCATCATCCTGCGCGCCGGGCGCATGCATCAGGATTACCGGGCATCCGCGCGCCGCGACCAGTTCCGCGCTGCGCGGATCGTAGCGCAGGGCCGACACGTCGTTCACGATGTCCGCGCCTGCATCCAGCGCCGCCTCCATCACGGCGGCGCGGCGGGTATCGATGCTGATCGCGGCGCCCATTGCCGGCGGTGTATTCGACGGCGGGCACGGTCGCGTTTCAGCTCGTCCCCTTCCCACGTCGCGGCCGCGCCCGGGCCGCGTGCTTTCGCCGCCGATATCGACCAGCGCCGCGCCTGCTTCCAGCATCGCGGCGGCATGTGCCGCGCCATCCTCGGGCTCGTCGAGGAACTTGCCGCCATCGGAAAAACTGTCGGGCGTGACGTTCAGAATGCCCATGATCTGCGGCTGGTCGAGGCGGATGGTCCGCTCGCCCAACACGATCGGCGGATGCGCGAGTGGTCAGCCCGGCCCATTGCGCCTCGCGCATCCGCCGCCACGTCGTCGGGCAAGTTCGCCAAGCACGTCGGCCATGCCGTTCGCGTCGGTCAACCAGCGTTCGACCACCTCCCCATCGCGGCGCAGGATGATCGCGAACCGGTGCGCGTAGACCATGCCGCCCGCCAGCCGGACCGCATCGCCGTGTTCTCGCTCTGCGGGCTGGCGGTCAGGCCGATGGGGCGGATGTAGATGCGGTCGGTCATGAGGTCGGTCCGGACTGATCGAGACATGGACCGGGTGTTACACGGTCCTGGATGGAAAACTTATCGGCGCGAAGCCTGCCGAAACCGGCGTGCGAAAGGATAGCCCACCGTGGCGGTGGTGGACAGCGGCAATCAATCCTCCGTCGCCAGCAGATAAAGCTGCCTGACCGCGTCGATCGGTTCCACCTTGCCGCCGTGTTCGATGTGCCAGAACGTCCATCCGTTGCAGCTGGGCGCGCCCTGCAATTCCTTGCCCAGACCGTGGATCGAACCGACCTGCTTGTCATGGACCAGCGACCCGTCGGCGCGCACCGTGGCGATCCAGCGGCGTTTCTTGTCGAAGATTTGCGTGCCGGGCGCGATCAGGCCGTTTTCGACCAGCACGCCGAACGCGACCTTGGGCGCGGTGCGTTTCGCTCTGCATGGTTTCGAGCGCGCTTTCGTCCAGCGGCAGCTCCTTCGCGATGCGCGCGGTCGCGATGTCGCGATAGAACGTCCTCCCGCTCGCAGCCGATCCAGTCGCCGCCCCAGCCGTTTGGCCACCGCGCCGGTCGTGCCGGTGCCGAAGAACGGGTCGAGCACGACATCGCCCTTCTGCGTCGTGGCCAGCAGCACGCGGTACAGCAACGCCTCGGGCTTCTGCGTCGGGTGCGCCTTGTGCCCGTCATGCTTCAACCGTTCGGCCCCGCCGCAGATCGGAATCGACCCAGTCGGACCGCATCTGCAATTCGTCGTTCAGCGTTTTCATCGCGCGGTAATTGAAGTGATATTTCGCCTTTTCCCCTTGCGAGCACCACAGCAGCGTTTCGTGCGCGTTGGTGAAGCGCGTGCCGCGAAATTCGGCATCGGGTTCGATCTTGCGCCAGACGATGTCGTTGAGGATCCAGAAGCCCAGATCCTGCAGGATCGCACCGACGCGGAAGATGTTGTGATAGCTGCCGATCACCCACAACGCGCCGTCGGGCTTCAGAACGCGGCTGCGCCTCCGTCAGCCAGTCGGCGAGTGAACCTGTCATAAGCGGCGAAGCTGTCGAACTGGTCCCAGTGATCGGTCACCGCATCGACCTGGCTGCCATCGGGCCGGTTGAGATCGCCGCCGAGTTGCAGATTGTAAGGCGGATCGGCGAAGACCAGATCGACGCTGGCATCGGGCAAGGTCCGCATCGCCTCGACACAGTCGCCCGGCAGGATCGTGTCGAGCGGCAGGGTCGCGGCATTGCGCATTCGCCTGCGTCGTGCGAGGCGCCGGCGCGGCGCGCATTTTCGTCGTCTCCACGACCCCCATCGATCATTCCCCTGTTCAACTTATCCACAGGGTGAGTCCGATCGGGACTCCGCGTCAACCTTCGATTGGGTCGGGTGGACAGAGCGGTACTGGCAAGTGATCAGCAGAACGAAAGCCGAGTCCGCCACAAGATGTTGGGCACTGCACGGTAACGATGGCTCGATATGCTGCGGTGTGGCCGCAAGAGACTCGAACGCGGGTATTTATCGCCTCGACCCGAACTGCGCGATGGAAAATGCCGCGAAGGCCGCGACCAGCACACCGCCCAGCCAGCGCGGGATGCGCGGCGCGAACCAGCACAGGCCCAGCACGAACAGCGCGCTGGCCGCCACGATCGGCAATTCGATATCGACCAGCTCCGGCGGGATCGGCCCCGGGCGCGATCAGCATGGTCACCCCGCCGATCAGCAGGATGTTGTAGATGTTGGAACCGACCACATTGCCCAGCGCCAGTGCGGAATGCCCGCGCCATGCCGCCACCAGCGATGCCGCCAGTTCCGGCAGCGACGTTCCGACCGCCACGATCGTCAGGCCGATGACGGTTTCGGGCATGCCGAAAATCCGCGCAATATCGATGGCGCTGGTCACCAGCAGATTGCCGCCGATAACCAGAGTGACGACGCCGACCACGCAGAAAGCCGACCGCCTTGCCCAGTCGGTGGCTTCGGCAGATCTTCTTCCATTTCGGCAGCGGCGGCCAGCGCCTTCCTTGCGCGAGGTGCGGTAACGCCAGACGATGTAGATGACGATCAGCAGCAGCAGCGCGATACCGATGACCGGCCCCGATGCGCCGACCACGGCCAGACCCGACAGCAATATCGACGCCAGCGTTGCCACCACCGCATCGCGACGCCCCTGCCCGGTCAGCACGATCGGCATCACCAATGCCGCCGCGCCCAGTATCAGCAGCGTGTTGGCAAGGTTCGACCCGGCGATATTGCCCCAGGCGATGCCCGGCGACCCGGCCAGAGCCGCCTGAACGCTGGCCACCAGTTCCGGCATCGAGGTCGCGAAACCCACGATCACGATCCCGGTGACGAGGCTGGAGATACCCATGCGTAGCGCGATGCCGCTGGCCCCGCGGACCAGCCAGTCCCCGCCCAGCCCCAATGCGACGAGGCCGAGCAGCCCCAACAATATCGTTTGAATCATGCGGCCTTTTGCCCCGCCGACCGCAGCAAGACAATCCCCGCGATCGCCGATACCAGCGATCCGGCCAGCACGCCGATCTTGACCGCATCCATCTGCGCCAGATCGGTGAAGGCCAGATTGCCGATGAACAGGCTCATGGTGAAACCGATCCCGGCGATCAGGGACAGGCCGTGGACCTGCCGCCAGTTGACGCCCAAAGGCAGACTGGCGAAGCCGGTTTTCACTGCCATCCATGCAAAGCCCAGCACGCCCAGCTGCTTACCGAGGATCAGACCCAGCGCAATGCCCAGCGGGAGCGGGCTGCAACACGGCGGCAGGGTCCAGCCCGATCAGCACGTACGCCCGCATTGGCCAGCGCGAACATCGGCACGACCAGAAACGCGACCCATGGATGCAGCGCGTGTTCCATCCGTTCCAGCACCGGTGCGCCGCCGCGATCCAGCACCGGCACGGTCATCGCCAGCGCGACCCCGGCCAGCGTCGCATGGACGCCCGATTTCAGGACGAGAACCCACAGCACCAGGCCGAGCAGGACGTAGGGCAAGCTGGAGCCGACCTTCGCTCGCCCGAATCATGCCGAGAACCGCCAGCACCACCGCCGAACCCAGCAACATGGTCAGTTGACTTCGGGTGTGTAGAACAAGGCGATGATGGCGATCGCGCCGATATCGTCGATCACGGCCATCGCCAGCAGCAGCGCTTTCAGCGCGACCGGAACGCGGCTGCCGAGCAGCGCCAGAATGCCCAGCGCGAACGCAATGTCCGTCGCTGCCGGGATGGCCCAGCCGGACAGGTTTTCCGGCGTGTTCCAGTTGATCGCCAGGAACACCAGCGCGGGCATGACCATCCCGCCGATCGCCGCGAACAGGGGCAACGAGGCTTGCTTCCAGCTCGACAATCTGCCCGGTCAGAACTTCGCGTTTGACCTCCAGCCCGATCAGGAAGAAGAACACCGCCATCAACCCGTCGTTGATCCACAGCAAAGCCGGTTTGGTGATCCCGCCGCCGTCGATCGTGACCGAAATCTCCGTCGCCAGCGCGTTGAAATACCCAGCCGCGAACGGGCTGTTCGCCAGCACCAGCGCCAGCGCCGCCGCCGCCATCAACACCACCCCGCCCGCGCTTTCCGCCTGCACGAACCGGCGCAGGGAATCGGACATTCGGTTTGAGATATCGCGGTCGGCATGGATCGTATCGTCCTTCGGTATCGTCGCATTGCAAAAGCGGCACCCGCCCGTTCGATAACGGGCCGATGCCGCGAGGTTTCGAGTGTTAGAGTGCGATGTGGGTTTTAGCCAGCCGCATCCGCCGGACGGCTGAGGCGTGCGATCCGGTCTTTCAGTTCCAGCCGCATCCGCTTCAGCCCTTTCAGTTCCTCCTGCCGCCCGGCATTGCGGGTGGTGTCGATCAGCCGGTCGAGCCGGCGATGGTGGGCGCTGAGACGTTTGAGGTGGTTGGACATGGGCGATCTCCCGATATCGGTTGTGCGATTTTGCGTGACCGCAATCTGGCGCTGCACGCGCTCATAATTCCAATTGTTAGTTTGGTGGGTTTTCGATAGGCTGTGCCTATGACGATCAGTACGAGCAATTGCACTATCTGGTCGCGCTGGACGATCACCGGAACTTCGGCCGCGCGGCGCAGGCGGTGCGCGTGTCGCAACCGACCTTGAGCCAGCAGATTGAAGGAGCTGGAGGGGCGGCTCGGCGTCACGCTGGCCGAACGCGGCCGGCCCGTAAGGCTGACCCCCACGGGCCGCGAAATCGCAGCCAGAGCGCGCCGTATCATCCTGGAAATCGCGGAAATCCAGGCGCTGGCCGATCGCAGCCGGGATGGGTTCGCGGGCACTATCCGGTTGGGCGTCACGCCGACGCTCGGCCCCTATCTGATGCCCGCCGCCATCGTTCGCCTGCACCGCGAACATCCCGACATGCGGCTGTATATCCGCGAAGGCATACCCGACGATCAGTTCGCCGAATTGCGGGTGGGCGCGCTCGACATGATGCTGGCTCCCCTGCCCGTTCCCGGTCCCGGCCTGTGTATCGAGCCGCTGTTTCGCGAACCGCTGCATCTGGTCGGTGCGCCCGATCATCCCTTGCGCGATCGCGGCACGCTGATCGATCGCCGATTTCGCCCGCCAGCAAGTGCTCAGCCTGGACCGACGGCATCATTACCATCGCCAGGCGAAAGCGATCTGCGCGGAACTGGGGGCGGAACTGATGCGCGATTACGAAGGGACCAGCCTCGACAGCCTGCGCCAGATGGCCGGATCGGGCCTGGGCCTTGCCATCCTGCCCGAAATGTATCTGCGATCCGAAACCGGCGGCGAGGATATGGTGCGGCGGTTCGAACCTGCCGGATGGTCCGCCTATCGCTCCATCGCCGCCGTCTGGCGCGAGGGTGCGGCATTGCACGACCATTCGCCGCGATCGCCCGAACGGTCGCGGACGAAGCGCGCACGATATTGGAATAGCGATTGGGGAATAGCGATTGGGAATTCAGCGTTAGCGCGAACGGCTCGCGCGACCGGCGCGAAGCTGCGGCGGTGCAGCGGGGACGGCCCGTATCGTTGCAACGCCGCCAGATGATCTTTCGTCCCGTAACCCTTGTTCCGTTCCCAGCCATAGTGCGGATGGTCGCGCGCCGCGTCGATCATCATCCGGTCGCGCCATTCCTTCGCCACGATGGATGCGGCGGAGATGACGGGTTCCAGCGCATCCCCGCCGACGATCGCGCGCGCCTGCCAGCGCCAATCCGCGCATCTGCCCGGCAGGCGTGCAATTGCCGTCGATCAGAATGTCCGCCGGCTCGCGCGCCCGCCTTCGCGATCAGGCGCCGCGACCGCATGCGTCATCGCGCAGCATCGTCGCGTTCAGGATGTTCAGCCGGTCGATTTCGCCCACATCGATCACGCCCACGCCCCACGCGCATCGTTCGCGAATGACGCTATCGAGCGCCGCCCGCCGTTTGGCCGTCAGCTTCTTGGAATCGGCCAGCCCTTGCGGACACGGTCCCGCAAAAGCGCTACCGCAGCAGGCAACAACCGGTCCGGCAAGCGGACCCCGGCCCGCCTCGTCCACCCCGACGATCATCGGCGGCACGAAATCATCGAACGGAGTGTCCTTCATGCACGACATGCAAAACCTTTCTCGCCCGCGCTCCTTCCCACGGCGACGCTGGCCGTCGCAAGCTGCGGCGGCGTTCCGGCCGGGGACAGTTCGGCGACGGCGGTGTCCACCCCGGCGGGCGCGACCACGACGGCCGCAGGCACGCCGTTGGCCGATGTCGGCCCGTTCAAGGTCGCATCCTTCGGCGAATTCGCGGAGCCATGGGCGCTCGATTTCGATCCCGTCGACGGCCGCATTTTCCTCACCGAAAAGGCGGGCACGATGAAATTCGTCGATCCCGCGACCGGGCGGATGGGGACGGTCACGGGCGGTTTGCCGCGCGTGGATTACGGCGGCCAGGGCGGTCTGGGCGATTTTGCCTTCGCGCCCGATTACGCCACCAGCAAGGCGGTGTATCTCAGCTGGGCGGAAGCGGGCAACGGCGACACGCGCGGCGCGGTGGTCGGGCGCGGTACGCTGGATTGCGCGTCGGCCACCGCTTGCAGCGATCGACGGGTTGCAGATCATCTGGCGGCAGGCGCCGAAAGTCACCGGGCGCGGCCATTATTCGCACCGCATCGCATTTTCGCCGGACGGGCAGCATCTGTTCGTCGCCAGCGGCGACCGTCAGAAGATGGAGCCGGCGCAGGATACCGGCAACACGCTGGGCACGATCGTTCGCCTGAATCTGGATGGTTCCACCGCCACCGGCAATCCGATGGCGAGCGGTTCGCGCGCCCAGCCGATCAGATCTGGTCCTACGGCCACCGCAACATTCTCGGCCTGCAATTCGACGGCGCGGGCCGGTTGTGGGATCTGGAACACGGTCCGAAGGGCGGCGACGAGCTGAACCTGGTTGCAGCGGGCGGCGAATTACGGCTGGCCGCTGGTGTCGGACGGCATCCATTACGACGGCTGACAACATTCCCGACCATGCGACCCGCCCTGAATTCGTCGCGCCGGCAATCGGCTGGACCCCGGTGATCGCGCCGGGCGATTTCATCTTCTACGACGGGGCGATGTTCGCCGATTGGCGCGGCGATGCCCTGATCGCGGGCCTCAGCACCAAGGCGATCATCCGCGTCGACGATGGACGGCACACAGCGCGCGAGGTCGCCCGGTATGATTTCGGCAAGCGTCTGCGCGAAATCGACCATGATGCGAACGGCGCAATCTGGGTGCTGGAAGATGGCGACAACGGGCGGCTGCTGCGGCTGACCGCGGCGTGACCGGCACACGCGCTTCGGCATGAATCAGGCGACACCGGCGCATCATCGGCCGCTACGATGCCATCGATCGTTCCCCTCGCCGCGATCGAGCCTGCCTTGATCGAAGAACTGCTCGATGCCGCATTCGGGGCGGACCGGCTAGCCCGCACCGCCTATCGCATGCGCGAAGGGACTGACTGGCTGCCCGCGCTCAGTTTCGCGGCGCTGGACGATGACGACTATCTCGCCGGCACGATTCAGGTCTGGCCGATCGCGCTGACCGATCCCGATGGCCGCCCGCATCCGATGCTGATGATCGGCCCGGTCGCCGTGCTGCCGCAGCTGCAGGGGGAAGGATATGGCAAGGCACTGATGCGCGCGGTTGCTGGACGAGCTGGGCGAACGCCCCGCTCTGCCGCAGATCATGATCGGCGATCCCGATTATTACGGCCGTTTCTTCGGCTTTACCGCCGATCATACCGGCACCTATCACTGCCCCGGACCGTTCGACCGCGGCCGATTGCTGATGCGGTGCGACAATCCCGGCGTGCTTCCGGCGGAAGGGATGCTGGGCGCGTGGCCGGGCGTTGCTGCGGCGCAAGAAGCCTGATCGCTGTGGCTTCGCGGACCCTTCGCGCATTCGCGTCATTGTATGGGCAAATGGTCCGTTACCGAAGGAACCGCCGCTATGCCCTATGACCCGCCTCCCGAACTTGCCGGACTGTCGCTTGCCCAGATTGCGGAGCAGGTGGAACGGCGCAAACTGCCGCCGGTCGCCAGACTGGACGCCGGAACACAGCGGCGACAGCGGGATGCGGATCGCCGCTGATGGCACATGGTTTCACGATGGCAGCCCGATCACCCGCCCTGCAATGGTGCGCGCCTTCGCCAGCTTGCTGACGCGCGACGCCGATGGTGTCTATTGGCTGATGACGCCCTATCAGAAACTCAGCGTCGAGGTCGAAGATGCCGCCTTCATCGCGACCGACGTGGTGGAACGGGAACGAGGGCTGGCCTTCCGCCTCAACACCGACGACATCGTGCTGGCCGGGCCGGACCACCCGCTGATCGCGCGCGGCGATCCGCAGACCCCGGCGCTGTATCTGACCGTTCGGCACGGGTGCGAGGCGCGGCTCAACCGCAGCACCTATCAGCAATTGGCGCAGATCGCTTTGGCCGGGGACACGAACGGCGGCGAGAGCGGCGGCGAGGACTGGCAAGTCGAAAGCCAGGGCGCGCGGTTCTCCCTTTTGCCGTGATGCAAACCGGCCGCGACGATCTGTTCACTCGCCTGTCCGGCCTGTTCGAACGCGGCCATGCGCGCCCGATCGCCGGATCTGCTGACCGACGCGCGGTTCGACGATGCCGCCCGCGTCACTCGCGCCGCCGTGCTGATCGCCGTGACCGACCGGGCCGAACCGGGCATTATCCTGACGCAGCGCCCGCAATCGATGCGCGACCATCCCGGCCAGGTTGCCTTTCCCGGCGGCAAGCTGGAACCCGGCGAGACCGCGACTGCCGCCGCCTTGCGCGAAGCGAACGAGGAACTGGCGATCGATCCCGCCGATGTCCGCCTGATCGGATCGACCGACGGTTACCGGACCGGAACCGGGTTCGACATCACGCCGGTGCTGGCCGTCGTTCCCCCCGATCTGCCGCTGATCCCCGAACCCGGCGAGGTGGAGGCCTGGTTCGAAGCGCCGATGGCGCTGCTGTTCGAACCTGCCAACTGGACGCGCCGCTCGGTGTTCTGGAAGGGGGCGGACCGCGAATATCTCGAACTCACTTACGATAATTTTCGCATCTGGGGCGTGACCGCCGCGATCATCGCCAATCTGGCGACGCCGCCTGGCGGTCGCGGAGGCGGTGACATGACCGCCACTCTGCCGCCGGAGGGGTGGACCCAGCGTGCCGATTTCGGCAATTGGCCGAACTGCTGGGGCCGGACAATCTCCGCTGGGTCGGCGGGGCCGTGCGCGACACCCTGATCGGGCACGCCGTTCACGACATCGATGCCGCCACGGTGCTGGACGCCCGGCGAAGTGATCGCACGGCTGGAAGCGGCGGACATCCGCGTCGTTCCGACCGGCATCGATCACGGAACCGTCACGGCGGTTCTGGCGGACGGCGCGGTGGAGATCACCACTCTGCGCCGCGATGTTGCGACCGATGGACGCCATGCCGACAGTCGCCTTCACCGATGAATGGCGCGATGATGCCGCGCGGCGCGATTTCACGATCAACGCGCTTTATGCCCATCCCGCAACGCTGGCGATCGACGATTATTTCGGCGGGGTCGCCGATCTCGCAGCCGGGCGAGTGCGGTTCATCGGCGATGCGGCGCAGCGCATTCGCGAAGACCATCTGCGCATCTTGCGCTACTTCCGGTTTCAGGCCCGCTTCGGCGCCGCGCCCGATGCTGAGGCGGAAGCTGGCTTGCGCGCAGCTGGCCGACACGATGAAGGGGCTGAGCCGCGAACGGGTGGCGGGCGAATTGCTGGCGCTGCTATCTCTTCCCGATCCGGCGCCGACCGTTGCCCGCATGCGCGAAGCGGGCGTGTTGCCCGTAATCCTGCCCGAAGCCGGACGGCGCGAGGTGGATACGCTCGCCAAACTGGTCGCGGCGGAACGCGACCAGTCCTTTGCACCCGATCCGATCCGCCGATTGGCCGCGCTGCTGCCGCCGATTTGCGACGTTGCGGAAGCGACCGCGCTGCGACTGCGGTTAAGCCGGGCGCACCGTTCCCGCATATCCTGCGCCGCCGATCGCGGTGATATTGCCGATGGCGATCCCGTGCCCCTCGCCTATTGGCACGGCGATGCATGCGCGATCGACCGATTGCTGATCGCCGGCCGCGACGCACGGATGCTGGTGGATTGGGAAAAGCCGATATTCCCCCTGAAGGGCGGCGAAATGGTGGCGCAGGGTGTGTCCGCCGGTCCCGCCGTGGCCCGCATTTTGCAGACCGTCGAACGCGCATGGGTCGCCGAAAACTTCCCCGATCGTGCGCGCGTGATGGCATTGCTGCAACGCCAACTTGCGGAACAAAAATAACCCGTACGCGCAATTTCATTGCTTATTCACCCATCGCGCCCTACATGCACGGCAACGTCCGACACCGGGCAGGCCGATCGGCCATCCGGAGGTAGTCGCCCGCGTGCGTGAACCGTTCCCCATCATGGGCAGGCGGTCCGGCGGTGCGATGCACGGAACCAGCGTTAACCGCTAAGCTTCCCTTTTCACGCTTGGGACGCAGACATTACTCTGCGCCCGATGCCGCAATTTCGGCATCGCACCCCGCCATACCGGACGGGGCGTTGCGCGCTTTTTGAAAGAATACCCATGTCATTTTTCAGTGAACTCGGCCTTGCCGAACCTATCCTGCGCGCTTTGGAATCGAAAGGCTACGACAGCCCGACTCCGATCCAGGAACAATCCATTCCCGCCCTGCTCGACGGGCGCGACCTGCTGGGCATCGCACAGACCGGGACCGGCAAGACGGCGGCCTTCGCACTGCCCAGCCTGCACCGTTTGGCGCAGGGCAAGGCCAGCCCCCGCCCCGCATCATGCCGTATGCTGGTCCTCAGCCCGACTCGCGAACTGGCAGCGCAGATCGCCGACAATATGACCTATTACGCGCGCAATCTGGACCTTTCCGTCCAGTGCATTTTCGGCGGCGTGCCCGCCAACAAACAGGCGCGCAAGCTGGTCAATGGAACGGACGTGCTGGTGGCGACGCCGGGCCGCCTGCTCGATCTGGTGGAACAGCGCGCGCTGACGCTGGGTCATGTCGAAATCTTCGTTCTGGACGAAGCCGATCAGATGATGGATCTGGGCTTCATCAAACCCCTGCAACGCATCGCGGCGATGTTGCCGGGCGAACGCCAGAGCCTGTTCTTTTCCGCCACCATGCCGCACGCGATCGCCGACCTTGGCCGCAAGTTCATCAAGAACCCGGTTAAGGTGGAGGTTGCCCCGCAATCCACCACGGCAGAGCGGGTCGATCAATATGCGACCTATATCAACCAGGCGGAAAAACAGGCGCTGCTGACGCTGACCTTGCGTAAAGGGTTGGACAATAACGAGATCGAAAGTGCGCTGGTCTTCACCCGCACCAAACATGGCGCGGACAAGGTCGTGCGCCATCTGGTCGCAGCGGGCATCAACGCCGCCGCCATCCACGGCAACAAGTCGCAGGCGCAACGCACGCGCGCGCTCGACGGGTTTCGTGCCGGCCGCGTGCCGGTGCTGGTCGCCACCGACATCGCCGCGCGCGGGATCGACGTTCCGGGCGTCAGCGCAGTGTTCAATTTCGAGATTCCCAACGTGGCCGAACAATATGTCCACCGTATCGGCCGCACCGCGCGCGCCGGACGCAGCGGCATCGCCATCAGCTACATCGCGCCCGACGAAAAGCCCTACATTCGCGATATCGAACGGCTGACGCAGGTGCAGCTGTTGCCCGCGCGTCTGCCGGACGATTTTCAGATGCAGGCGGCAACCTTGCCCAAACCGAGCCGTAAGCCAGCGGGCGCGGAACGGGCGCCGGGCGGTCAGAACACCAGCCGTGGGGGCGGCAATCGCGGCGGCGGGCGGCGCGGTGGCGGCGGCCGTTCGCAATCCGGTCGCAGCGGCGGCGGAAGCGGAGGCGGCGAAGGCGGATCGCGCGACAATCGCGGCAACGAACGCGCGCGTCACAAGGGGCGCGGCCCCGTGACCAGCCCGGTCGCCAGCGCCAAACCCCGCGGCAATAGCGGCGGCTCGCGCGCGAGATAACCGCAAAGACCCTTGTTTCGTTCAGCAAACCGCAAGCCGGTATGAACGAAACGAGGGTTCTTCTTTCACGAACGGGGTTCACAACCATGAAAATCGCAGCCACTCTTTTCGCCGGCGCAGCCTGTTTCGCCATGCCGATGTCCGCCATCGCGCAGGACACCAAATGCGTCTCGCGCGCGGAAAGCCAGGCGGTCGTCGCGCATCTGATGCCGACCCTGCTGGAAAGCGTCGGCAAGAACTGCGCGCCGAAATTGAACGGCACCAGCTATCTGACCAATGCCGGGCGCGCTTTGCCGCAGAAGTTCACGGCCCTGTCGCGGCAGTCCTGGCCGACCACGAAAATCGCGCTGGAACGCCAGGGCGGCACGAAGCTGCCCGATAACGAGGCATTGCTCGACCTTGGCCGGGTGGCGATTGCCGAAGGGATCGCGACCAAGATGGATGCGAAAGCATGCGGTGTCGTCGATCAGCTGGCCGAACAGCTTGCGCCCCTGCCGCCGCAGAACTTCGCGAATGTGTTCGCCCTGTTCCTCGAAACCGGTCTGAATGAATCCGAAGGATTCGCCGATCAAGATCTGCGCCGTTTAATTCAGCGCGGCCGATCTAGCCGAAAGTGTTGTCGCGCGGGAAGCCGAGCGGCGGGGAACGCCCTGCGGCCCCGCGCGCAACCTTCCATTCCCACAATTCGGTTTCGGTGCGGGTGCGATCGCCCTTCCCGCCCATCGTCCAGCTGAGGCCGTCTTCCAGTTTCAGCGTGACGGCATCCGACAGGCCGCCATCCTGTAGCGTTGCAATTGCACGCCCATCCCGCGCCCAAGCACGGGCAGATCGTCGAGCGCGAAAATCAGCAATTTGCGATTGTCCCCGACAACCGCGATATGATCGTGTTCGGGCAGGATCTCGGCGGACCACCGCCAGTTTCGCATCGCCTTTCAGATTGACGACCTGACGCCCCTTTCGCGTTTCGGCCAGCAATTCGTCCATCTGCGCGGCGAACCCCTTCCCCGTGCTGGCCGCGACCAGCAACTGCCCGCCCGGCTCGTGGATCAGCGCCGCTTCGATATCGATGCCGGGATCGATATCGACCATCCCGCGCACCGGTTCGCCGAAACCGCGCGCGCCGGGCAGTTTATCGCAGCCTAGCGTGTAGAACCGGCCATTGCCCGCCGCCAGCAACAGCTTGTTCGTCGTCTGCGCGTGCAGGGCGAAGGCAGGGCCGTCCCCTTCCTTGAACTTGAAATCGCCCAGCCCGTCCGCGCCCAGATCCGCATGGCCCTTCGCCGCCTTGATCCAGCCTTTCTGCGACAGGATGACCGTCACCGGCTCCTTCTCGATCATCGCATCCATGCTGAATTCGACAGCGGGCGCGGCTTCCTCGATCGTGGTGCGCCGTTTGCCCAGCGGCGTGTCTTCGGCGTAATCCTTTCGCAGGGCGGTCAGATCGCGCTTCAACCGGGTGCGCTGGCGGGCGGGCGAACCGAGCAGTTTTTCAAGGCCGTCCTGTTCTTTCAGCAAAGCCGCCTTTTCATCGCGCAGCTGCATCTCCTCCAGCTTGCGAAGGGACCGCAGCCGCATGTTCAGGATCGCCTCCGCCTGGCGGTCGGTCAGCGCGAATTCCGCAATCATCGGCGGTTTGGGCTGATCTTCGCTGCGGATGATCTCGATCACCCGGTCGAGGTTGAGATAGGCGGCGATGTACCCTTCGACCAGTTCCAGCCGCGCGGCGATCCGATCCAGCCGGTGGCGCGACCGGCGCTGCAATATGTCGAGCTGGCTGGCGACCCATTTGGTCAGCAGTTCTCTCAACCCCATGACCATCGGCGTGCGGCCCAGCCCCGCTGCGCGTCCAGCACGTTCAAGTTGAGGCCGAAGCGGGTTTCCAGATCGGTCAGCTTGTACAGCGATTCCTTCAGCAGATCGGGATCGACCTTGCGGCTGCGCGGGACCAGCACGATGCGGATCGTCTCGTCGCTTTCGTCGCGCACATCTTCCAATATCGGCAGCTTGCGGTCCGATATGGCAGCGGCGATCTGTTCGATCAGCTTGCCCTTCTGCACCATGTAAGGGATTTCGCTGATGACCAGCTGCCATTGCCCACCCGTCAGCCGTTCGATCCCGGCGGCGACATCCGCTTTCGCCTTCGCCTCGCCCGCATGGAACCGACCGCGCACGCGAAACGATCCGCGCCCCGTTTCGTACGCATTCGATATGGCAGCGGCGCTGTCCACCACCAGCCCGCCGGTCGCGAAATCGGGGCCGTGGAACACTTCCATCAAACGCGCATGTTCGACCAGCGGGTTCTCGATCACTTCCAGCGCCGCGTCGATGATTTCGGCGACATTGTGGCTGGGGATGCTGGTCGCCATGCCGACCGCGATGCCGCTGGCCCCGTTGGCGAGCAGATTGGGGAACAGGCCGGGGAAGATCTCCGGCTCCTCATCCTCGTTATTGTAGGTCGGGATGAAATCGGTCGTGCCGTCGTCCAGCCCCGCCATCAGGGTCATGGCGGTGCGAGTCAGGCGCGCTTCGGTGTAACGATATGCGGCGGCGTTGTCCCCGTCGATATTGCCGAAATTGCCCTGCCCTTCCACCAGCGGATAACGCAACGCGAAATCCTGCGCCAGACGCACCATCGCATCGTAAACCGACGCATCGCCATGCGGGTGATATTTGCCGATCACATCGCCGACGACGCGGGCGGATTTCTTGTAGGCGTCCGTCGGGTTCAGCTTCAACTGGCGCATCGCCCACAGCAACCGGCGGTGGACCGGTTTCAGGCCATCGCGCAGATCGGGCAGGCTACGGGCGGTAATCGTGGACAGGGCATAGACCAGATACCGTTCGGACAATGCGGAATCGAACGGCGCATCGACGATCGTGTCGAACGGATCGGATCGGGTCGCTGCGCTGTCGCTTTTGGCCATGTCAGCGCCCTATCACCGCCACCGCGTGCGAGACAACGCGGAACATTGTGCCGTCCCCAGCCATTGACGGGTCAAACACAAACAAAGGAAAAACCCATGACCAAACGTTCTTATCCTCTCCGCCGACGGTTTCGAACAGTCCGAACTGATGAAGCCGAAAGCCAATCTGGAAGATGCAGGCTTTGAAACCACCGTGGTCAGCCTGGAAAGCGGCGAGATCAAGGGGTGGAACGACAACGATTGGGGTGACAGCGTTGCGGTGGACAAGACCGTCGGGGACGTATCGGCGGCGGATTACGACGCGCTGCTGCTGCCCGGCGGTCAGATGAACCCCGATATCCTGCGGATGGACGACGGCGCGGTCGCGTTGGTCAAATCGTTCGGCGCGGCGGGCAAACCCATTGCCGCCATCTGCCACGCGCCGTGGCTGCTGATCGAGGCAGGATCTGGTCGATGGCAAGACGGTGACCGGCTGGCCTTCCATCCGCACCGATCTGACCAATGCGGGCGCGAACGTCGTGGATCGGGAAGTGGCGACGGACGGCAATCTCATCACCAGCCGCAATCCCGATGACATTCCGGCATTTTCCAACGCGCTGATCGCGATGCTGAAGAAATAGGGCGCTACCCGCGCGACATATCGTGGCGGTCCGGGGGTATGGTTACCTCCAGACCGTCCAGCGCGGGCGTTAGCGCAATCTGGCATGCGAGGCGGCTGGTCCGGGCGACCCCGGCGGCGAGGTCGAGCATATCCTCCTCCTCCTCCGACGCGTCGGCCAACCGGTCGAACCAGCGCGCGGCCACGATGACATGGCAAGTCGAACAGGCCATCTGGCCTTCGCATGTCCCCTCCAACGCGGCCCCCGCCGCCTGCGCCGCGCGCAACAGGCTGACGCCGCTTTCGCCGGTCGCCTGAAACACCGTTCCATCGGCGGCAGTGATATGAACGGCGATGGTCATACGCCCTGTTCCGCAGCGCCGCGATTGATAGCGGCGGCGGCCCGTTCGATATCGTCCATCGTGGTGTATCGCCCAAATCCCAGCCTGATCGAACCGTTGGCCTGTTCACCGGTCAGGCCGATGGCTTTCAGCACATGGCTTGCCCGCCCCGACCCGCTGGCACAGGCGGAACCGGCGGAAAAGCACACATTCCGCACGTCCGACATCAGGCGGTTCACATCCAGCCCATCGCGGCGAATGTTGAGATTGCCGTGCCAACGTGCATCCCTGCCCCCGTTCAACGTCCAACCGCCGAACAGGTCCAGCGCGGCCTGCCACAATGTTTCGATATGCACGGCGTCCTGCGCCATGCGCTCCGCCGCCAGCTTCGCCGCCGCACCGAAACCCGCACACAGCGCCGGGCTGAGAGTGCCGGAACGCAGATCGCTTTCCTGACCGCCGCCGGTTTGCTGCGGCGTCAGTTCCACCCCGTCGCGCACCCACAATGCGCCGATGCCCTTCGGCCCGTGCAGCTTATGCGCCGAAAGCGTCACCATATCCGCGCCCGCCACGGCCAGTTTTCCGCCCGCCTGCACCGCGTCGCACAGGTACAGCGCGTTCATGCTTTTGGCGCGTCGCCGCCAGTCGATCGTCGGTTGGATCGTCCCGATTTCGTTATTGACCTGCATCACCGCGATCAGGCGGATGCCAGCGGGCAAATCCGCGTCGGGATCGGCGATGCCGGATTCGTCGACCGGGATGACCGTGACCTTCGCGCGCATATCCTTCGCGGTGTCGAGCACGCAGGCATGTTCGGTGGCGGCAACCGCGATGCCGGTGTCGCCATGATCGGACCGGCTGCCGCGCATCGCCAGATTGACTGCTTCGGTCGCGCCGCTGGTGAAGATGACACGTCCGCCCGGTGGGAACAGTGCCGCGACCCGCTCCCGCGCCAAATCGACTGCCGCACCCGCTTTCCGGCCCATCCTATGCGCGGAATGCGGATTGCCGAACCCGGACCCCTCCGGCCCGTCCAGCCATGCCAACATCGCGTCGCGCGCTTCGGGTGCAAGCGGCGTGGTCGCCTGATAATCGAGGTATATCATCGATTGAGCGTATCCCATGCCTCGACGAAGCGTTCCAGTTCCAGCGCGGTCGTGGACCAGCCCGCACTGACGCGAATGGCACGATCGGCGATATCGGGTTCGATCCCGAAGCCCGCCAGCGCCGTGCTGCGTTTCATCGTGCCCGACGAACAGGCGCTGCCTGCCGAAACCGCAAATCCCATCGCATCCAGCCGGATCAACGCCGCGGTGGCGCTTAACTTCGGCGCAGCGATGGACACGATGTGCGAACATTGCCGCCCCGGCGCAATGAGTGTTCCACTTTCGCCCAAGGCATCCCGGAAAGCAGCGCGTTGCCGTTCGGTCGTCGCCCAGCTGTCGTACCCGCCCGCTTCCAGCGCGGCTGCGAAACCGAGCGCGCCGGGCAGGTTTTCCGTCCCCCCGCGATAACCGCGCTCATGCCCGCCGGTGGGTCGCAGCATCGCGAAATCGCGCACCAGCAGAGCGCCGATCCCGATCGGGCCGCCCAGCTTATGCGCCGACACCACCGCCATATCCGCATCGGGCAGCGGCAGTTTGCCGGCGGATTGCGAACAGTCGGACAGCAGCAGCGATCCCGCATCGCGCACAATGGTCGGCAGGGCATCGTCCCCGTCCATCAGCACGCAGGTTCCGGTTTCCGAATTGACCGCCTGCACTGCAACCAGCGCCGGTCCGCCGTCAGCCAGCACCGCCGCCAGTTCATCGGCAGCGACCCGACCATCCAAAATGGCGACGGTCGTATGTTCCGCAGCGGCGCGGATCACGGCATCATGTTCGACAGTCGTGACGATCCGCCGGCCCACCTGCGCTTGACCGAAGGCGAGCGCCAGCGCCTCGCTCGCGCCGCTGGTGAAAATCACCTCCCCGTCCCACCCCAGCGCACGCGCAACCCGTTCGCGGGCATCTTCCAGCGCCGCTTTCGCCTTGCGGCCGGGGGCGTGGGGGCTGGATGGATTGGCCCAGATCGCGAACCCTTCCTCCATTGCCGCGCGTGCCTGAGGGCGCAGCGGGGTGGTGGCGGCATGGTCGAGATATATTCGGGTCGGGATCGGTTCGTCCAATATGGTTACCGCAATTGCGAAACGGCGTGCGCGCACTATATAGGCCGCGTGCCACGGCGCGCCACCCGCGCGTTCGCGCTTCTATGACAGGTCCATCCCATGCCGTCCGTTATTTTTCCCGGCCCCGAAGGCCGCCTCGAAGGTCGTTACAACCCCGCCCCACCCCGCGCACCCGTCGCGATGATCATGCACCCGCACCCCCAGGGCGGCGGAACCATGAACGAACAGATTACGCAGCGGCTGTACAAGACTTTCGTCGATCGCGGTTTTGCCGTGCTGCGCTTCAATTTCAGGGGCGTGGGCCGCAGCCAGGGCAGTTTCGACAACGGCGTGGGCGAATTGAGCGATGCGGCCTCCGCATTGGACTGGGTGCAATCCATCCATCCCGAAGCGCAGACGACCTGGGTTGCCGGCGTCAGTTTCGGCGCACTGATCGGGATGCAATTGCTGATGCGCCGCCCCGAAGTGCGCGGCTTCATATCCATTGCGCCGCCCGCCAACATGTACGATTTCAGCTTCCTCGCGCCTTGCCCCGCCAGCGGTATCTTCATTCAGGGGACCGCGGATACCGTGGTGCAGCCGATCGCGGTGCAGAAGCTGGTCGATAAATTGCGGACGCAAAAGCACATCACCATCCACCACGAGGAAATCCCGCGCGCCAATCACTTCTTCGAAAACGAGCAGGCGGAATTGATGGCATCGGTCGACAATTACCTCGATTTCCGATTGAGCCCGGAATGCACCATTCGATAAATGCGCCTGAATGAACCGGCTGCGATTTACCGGAATGGGTAGTTTGCAGCTGGTTAAATGGGCGTAATCGGCGGCGGTTGCCGTTACGCGAATCCTGCCAGACTTGCATTCGCTCAGATACGTTGTATCATCCTACTGACGCGACATGGAAAACCATGCGCGTTGTCTTAGGAGAGATGCAATGGCGTACAGTAACCGAAATTCGCTGACGGCCCGCCCCGGCGTAGTCGCGGCGGTGTTGGGCATTCATGCGATCGTCGGGTACGGGCTGGTGACCGGGCTGGCGCCGGGCGTCTTTACCGAATTCGTCGATAAGAATCTGCCGGCGATCACGATCCCGCTGCCGACGATACCGCCACCGCCGCCCACGCCCGCACCCAATATCGACAGCACCGTGCCGATCAAACCGCCCGTCAGCGCACCGATGCCGAAACTGGCCCTTACACCGCAGCCGGACCGGTCCATCGCGGAAGTTACCTTGCCCGATATCGACGCACCGATCGTTATGCGCGGCGGGGACGGCCCGATTGCGGGCGCAGGCGGCACGCTGACACCGCTGCCGAACATCGTGCCCGATATACCCACCGTCCCCCGCGTCGATCCCGTGGCGGCCCGCCCCAGCAACGATCCCGGCGGCTGGATCACCGATCGCGATTACAAGTCACGCTGGGCGAATGAAGAACTGACCGGCATCGCCCGGTTCCGCCTGCAATTGAGCGCGCGCGGACGAGTGACGGATTGCGCCATCACTGCGTCGAGCGGCCACGCCGCACTGGATCAGGCAACCTGCGCGCTGGTGACCAAACGCGCCCGCTTCAACCCGGCGAAAGACGATACCGGTGCAAAGACCACCGGAACATATCGCGGGGCCGTGCAGTGGACGCTGCCACGTTAAAAACCGCCTATCGATCGCCGACTTGCTGGAGGGGAGACGTCCCCTCCGCATCCGGAACGGTCCAGATCGCGACGTTCGCCGCCGCGACGATCGCCAGAACCACCATCAAAAACGCCTGGCGTTCGTGCCCGCCCTGTCGCCACAGATAATATGCACCCGCCAACAAAGCGAGCGCAGCCAGCACGAGAATGGACAGCACGATCGACATGACGCCGCAATAAGGCACGCCGGCCGGTAAATCCACCCATCGACGCAAGACGGCGCGGCTGCGCGGAACCGGCGAGAAGGCCGGCGGTTGATAGGCCACACGGGTTCGGCGCGCCCGTCCATTCGGTTTCACGCGTCGGGAGAGCATTCATGGGTATTTTCAGTTCGATCAAGCAGGCCATTTTCGGCAAGGACGATTCCGCCAAAGCTGCGAAGAAGCCCATCAATCCCGGCCTCGCCTCCCCCACCGCGCCGCCCGCCGGCAACACCCCCGTCGGCGGCGTCAAGTCGGCAGTCGATGTCGAAAAGCAGCTCGACGCGATGCCCGGTGCGGACAAATTGAACTGGCGCACCTCCATCGTCGATCTGATGAAACTGATCGGCGTCGATGCCAGTTTCGAAAACCGGAAAGAACTGGCGAACGAACTGGGCGATACCAATTATTCCGGCACGGCCAACGAAAACAACTGGCTGCACCGCCGCACGATGAAGGAACTGTCGAAGAACGGCGGCAAGGTTCCGGCCGAATTCCTCGACTGATACGGTAAAGGTTCGAAAACGGCGATCGGGCGGGAAGTCTGTTTGACAGGCATCCCGCCGATTGCCACACCCCGGCGAATGCATAGCACCTCGCCAATCAGCGCCTCGCCCGTTACTCGCCGACAGACTTTGCTGGGATTGGGCGGGACCGCATCCGCCTTTGCGATCGCGGGATGCACGCTCCATCGGCGCGCAGGTTGCGACAGCTTCGCCGGACGCGGATGGCGCGGCGTTGCTGGACGACATCGCATATAATCTGCTGGCACACGAACCCGAACGCGCGACGGGGCTGGGCGTCGATGCGGACAATTACGCCGATCTTCGCAGCCGGTTGGAAGATCAGTCGCAAGCCGGACAGGATGCCTATGCGGCGACTTTGCGCGCCGATCTCGCCCGTATTCGCGCCGTCGATACCGGCGCGATGGATGCGGACACCCGCACCAGTTTCGAAGTGGTCGACAGCGCATACCGCACTGCGCTGGACGGGTTCGCCCTTCCCTATGGCGACGTTGCCGTCGGCAGCTGGCGCAACGCCCCCTATGTCGTAATTCAGAATGTCGGCAGCTATCTCGACCTGCCGCGTTTCATGGACAGCACCCATCCCATTGAACGATGCCGACGACGCGCAGGCATTCGCCGACCGGCTGGAGATCGTTCCCGACGTCCTGGATGGGGAATTGGGCCGGATGATGAACGCGCGCGACAAGGGTGTGGTCCCGCCCGATTTCCTGCTCGACAAGGCGATCGCGCAAATGGAACGCACGATTGCGGACGCGACATCGGGCGCTTTGTTCGCCGGCGATTTCCGTCGCCGCCTGGGCGAAGCGGGCCTTTCCGACAGCGCGAGCGTGGACTGGCCGACGGGGTGGCCGATACGGTTCGCGGGCCGATTGCGGGCGCGTTGGTCGGGCAGTTGGCCGAATTGCAGGAACAGCGCCGCGTCGCTTCCGCCGATCCCGGCATGTGGGCCCAACCCGATGGCGATGAATGGTATGACTGGGCCTTGCGCGCCAGCACCACCACCACGCAAACACCTGACGAAGTTCACGAAAGCGGGCTGGAGGAACTGGCGCAATTGCATGACCGGATGGACCCCATCCTGCGTTCGATCGGCTACACCACCGGAACCGTCGGCGAACGGATGCAGGCGCTGTCCGCCGATCCGCGATACAAATTCGCGGAAGGCGATCCGGGGCGCGCGCAGATCATGGCGTTCATTCAGGACCGCATCGATTGGATCCGCCGCCAGATGCCACGCGCATTCGGCACGTTGGTCGATCCCAATCTGGAGGTGCGCCGCCTGCCGCTGGCCGAGGAACCCGGCGCACCGGGCGCCTATGGCGGGGCGGGCAGCAAGGATGGGTCGATTCCGGGCCGCATGTGGATCAACCTTCGCACCACCGACCTGCATCGCAAATACGATCTGGCCGATCTGACGTTTCACGAAACCATTCCCGGCCATGTGTGGGAGGGGGAATATTCCAACCGCCTGCCGCTGATCCGATCGATCCTGGCTTTCAACGCCTTTTCCGAAGGGTGGGCATTATATGCCGAACAGATCGCCGACGAACTGGGCGCATATGACGATTTCGCGGTGGGTCGGCTGGGCTATCTGCAATCGCTCGCCTTTCGCGCGTGCCGTATGGTGGTCGATACCGGGCTGCACCACAAACGCTGGAGCCGGGATCGGGCCGTCGATTTCTTCGTCACTCGCAATGGCTCCAAACGCCAGGAAGTCGAAAGCGAAGTCGATCGTTATTGCAGCTGGCCGGGGCAGGCATGCGGATACAAGGTCGGACACAGCGAAATCGTGCGTCAGCGCGCTTTGGCGCAGACCGCTTTGGGGAACGCGTACGATTTCAGGGCATTCAACGATGCGGTGATATTGGGCGGCAATGCGCCGCTGGATGTTCTGGCCAAAAACGTATCACGCCATATCGCCGGGGCAGATTCGGTTTGACGACCGTCCGCTCCATCGGGAAGGTTCGCCCATGTTGATTACCCCATGTTGATCGATGATGCACCGATGTTCGACGCGCTCCTTCGCGGGGCGGTGCTGGCTTTCGTCGGCATCGTGTGGGTGGTGGTGCTGATCCGTATCAACGGATTGCGGTCGCTGTCGAAAATGACCAATTTCGATTTCATCATGACGGTCGCGCTGGGTTCGCTGCTGGCATCGGCGGCCGGGGCGGGCGACTGGATCGGTTTCGTGCAACCGCTGGCGGGCATGGTCGGACTGTTCGTGGCGCAAAACGTGGCCGCGCGCCTTCGCAAGACGTCCGACGCGGTGGAGGCGGCGATGCAGAACGAGCCGGTGCTGTTGATGAAGGATGGGGAAATCTGCGAGGCCGCGCTGCGGTCCGAACGGGTCGCGCAATCGGACCTGATCGCCAAGCTGCGTGAAGCGAATGCCCTCGATCTGTCCAAGGTAAAGGCCGTCGTGCTGGAAACGACCGGGGACGTGTCGGTCCTGCATGGCGACGAGACGATCGACGATCGTTTGCTGGAAGGGGTGCGGGATAAAACGCAATAGGCCGCGAACGGGACGCTGCTTCGCGTCGCGCCCCGTTCGCATACAGACATTCGCAAAAACGCTACCGGGCGGACATGCCCGATACGATCGACCCCAGAATGCCGCCCAGTCCGCCGCCTGCGGTCGCACCCGTGCCCCCGGATGCCTTCTTCGCCATGTAACCTGCCGCCGCCATTGCCAGAATGGGCAGCATTTTCTTCAGGATGCTTTCGTCGATCCCGGTCGATGCCGCGACTTCGCTGGCGACGCCGCGGCTGACATCCTTGTTGCCGAAGATATTGCCGAGAATGTCGTTGCCCTGACTGGGCGGCGTGGGCGATTTTCCCAGCACTGCGTCGAGCAATCCGCCCGCCGCACCGCCACCTGCCATCCCGCCGATCAGCGAACCAAGGCCGCCCAGCCCCCCGGAACCGGCGGAACTGCGTCCCATACCGGCAACGATCGCGGGCAGCAAAGCGCCCGCCGCCGTCTGCGCGGTGCGCTGGTCTATGCCCAGTTCACCGGCCATGCTTTCGATCGCGCCGCTTTGCTGCAGCATCTGGGTCAAGCTCATCGTAATCTCCTGAAAATGGGAAGGTTACGATGATAACGAGTGAAAGCGATAAAAGTCCCCGTTGCGGGTTGCGACCTTACGCTGCGGATGGGGCGGCTTGCCGCACGCCTTCGTCGACATGTTCTTCGAACTCGGCAAAATTGTCGACGAACAGGCCGACCAGTTTTTGCGCCGTACGGTCGTATTCCTCGCCATCGTCCCATGTCGTGCGCGGGTCGAGAATGGCGCCGATCGACACCGGGCACGGCCACCGGCACGTCGAACCCGAAATTGGGATCCTTGCGAAATTCCGCATCGTTCAGCGATCCATCGAGCGCGGCGTTGAGCAGCGCGCGCGTCGCCTTGATCGGCATCCGGCTGCCCGTGCCGTATTTGCCGCCGGTCCAGCCGGTATTGACGCAGCCAGCATTGCGCGCCGCCATCGGCGATGCGCTTCTTCAACAGATTGCCATAGACGGACTGGGTGGCGCGGCATGAACGGCGCGCCGAAACAGGTGCTGAACGTCGCTTCGGGTTCGGTCACGCCGATTTCCGTTCCGGCAACCTTCGCGGTGTAGCCCGACAGGAAGTGATACATCGCCTGTTCCGGCGTCAGCCGCGCGATCGGGGGCAGCACGCCGAACGCATCCGCGGTCAGCATGATGACGTTGCTGGGAACCGGCCCCAGATTGTCTTCGCTGGTGTTGGGAATGTAATCGATCGGATAGGCCCCGCGCGTGTTTTCCGCCAGCGAGTTGTCGTCGAAATCCAGTTCCCGCGTGTCGGGGTCCATCACGACGTTTTCCAGCACCGTGCCGAACCGGCGCGTCGTGGCGTAGATTTCCGGCTCCGCCTCTTCCGACAGGCGGATCATCTTGGCATAGCAGCCGCCTTCGAAATTGAAGACGGCAGTGTCGGACCAGCCATGTTCGTCGTCCCCGATCAGGGTGCGGCTGGCATCGGCGCTCAAGCGTGGTCTTGCCGGTTCCCGACAGGCCGAAGAACACCGCCGTCTTGCCGTCCGCGCCGATATTGGCGCTGCAATGCATCGGCATCACGCCGTCCTGCGGCAACAGGTAATTGAGAATGCCGAACACGCTTTTCTTCATTTCGCCGGCATAGCGGGTTCCGCCGATCAGGATCAGCTTTTCGGTCAGATTGACCGCCACGATCGTTTCGCTGTTCGCGCCATGCCGTTCCGCGATCCGCCTGGAAACTCGGCAAGTCGATAATCGTATATTCCGGCGCAAAATCGGCCAGTTCCTCCGTCGTCGGCCGCACCAGCAAAGTGCGGATGAACAGATTGTGCCACGCCAGTTCGTTGATGACGCGCACATTGACGCGATGTTCGGGCTGCGACCCGCCGAACAGATCCGCGACATACAGCGTTTCGCGTTCGCCCAGAGCGGCCATGAAATCCGCTTTCAGATTGGCGAAATGTTCCGGCGTCATCGACGCGTTGACGCGGCCCCACCAGACGGTATCCTCCGTTTCGGCATCGCGCACGATGAACTTGTCTTTCGCGCTGCGCCCGGTGTCGCGCCCCGGTCTCGCACCACCAGCGCGCCGTGTTTCGACAGCTGCCCTTCCCCATTGGCGACCGCATGTTCGACCAGACCGGCGGTCCCGAGATTGGCGTGAATGGTGGCATCCGTCTCGATACCCTGCTGGCCGAGCGATGAATGAAGCTGAGTGGTCAAGATTGTCTCCTGCGAACGAATGGCCCCGGCATCGGCCGGGAACGCGCATGATCGAACCGCGCGCGAATCTTGCCCGTAACCCAGGCCAGGTTGCTTGCTCGTGGCTTAATCCGCCGCCCAACGCCCGTCAAACGGGGCCGCATAAAACTAAGCTGGCCTTTTAGGGTCAATAATGGGTCAACATGCGGTCAATAAGGGGTCAACGCAACGGCAGCCCGGCCAGACACGCGAACGCGTTGTTTGCCGTGCCGCGATCGTCTATCGCAGCTGCCTTACCGCACCGCAGTGGAGTTTGCGCGTTCATGGATGTCGTTCGTAACCCTGCCCAAAGTCCCGCTGCCAATGGCGCACCCGATATGGCACCCGGCAGCGACATGGCGATACCGGCTCGCGCGGCGAACGAGCCGCGCATCGTGGCGCTGGTGGACGACGATCGCAATATCCTGACCACCGTATCCATCGCGTTGCAGGCCGAAGGATATGTGACGCGCATCTATTCCGACGGCGAAGCGGCGCTGAAATGCCCTGCTCGACAATCCGCCCGACATGGCGGTGTTCGACATCAAGATGCCCAGGATGGACGGCATGGAATTGCTGCGCGAACTTCGCAAACACTCCGATCTGCCGGTCATCTTCCTGACCAGCAAGGATGACGAGCAGGACGAGGAGGCGGGCCTGGAAATGGGTGCGGACGATTACATTGCCAAACCGTTCAGCCTGCGCCTGCTGCTCGCCCGCATCCGCGCAATCCTGCGGCGATTGCCCGGTGGATTGGCGCAGGAAACCGGCAATGCGGGTGTCGGCAGCGAGGCGCGGACAGGTCAATATCGAACGCGGCAGGCTGGTCATGGACCCGGCCCGCCATCAGGTCAGCTGGGACGGCGCGCCGGTATCCCTGACGGTGACCGAATTTCTGATCCTGGAAGCGCTGGCCATCCGTCCCGGCGTCATAAAATCCGCAACCAGTTGATGGATGCCGCCTATCCCGACGACATGTTCGTGGACGACCGCACCGTGGACAGCCACATCAAACGGCTGCGGCGCAAGTTCCGCGCGGTCGACGACGATTTCGCCTCCATCGAAACGCTGTACGGTGCAGGCTACAGCTTCACCGATGGCTGAGAAACAGCGGCGCGAAAAACGGCTGTTCCAGCGGTTCGATGCCGGAAAAGCCCCGGCCAATTGGGCCAACCGCCTATCGCTCACCTCGCGTATTCTGGCGGTCAACATCCTGCCGCTGGTGCTGCTGGGCGGCGGGATGTTCTACCTCGATTCCTATCGCAAGCAGCTATTGTCCGAACGCTACAAACTGGCACGGATAGAGGCGCAGATCACGGCCGAGGCGCTGGCCGGCGCATCGCCGCGAACGGCAGGAAGCACTGCATCATCCAGATCGGCAAGGAACAGCGGATGCGCGTGCGGATGTTCGATGCGGAAGGGTTGCTATGGGCCGACAGTTTCGCACTGGCCCCGCCGACGTTCGATTTCGGCGAGCCTGCCGATGGCCAGATCGGTGAAACCTTCGCGCGGATACTGGACCGCACGGTGGATACGATCGTGGGGGCGGAACCGATCCCCGACTATATCGAACCGACCCTGCAAATCGCCGATGCGTGGCCCGAACTGCGGCGGGCACGCGAGGAAAGCCTGTCACAGATCGTGCTGCGCGATGCGCCCGATGGCTCGCCGGTCATCAACGCCGCCGCCCCGGTCGGCGATTGGGCGCGACCTTGCTGACCACGCGCAAGGCGATCGACATCACGGAAAAGGTCCGCCAGGCGCGCAGCACGCTGGGTTTCGCGCGTGTTGCTGGCCCTGCTGATGTCCACCATGCTGTCGCTGTATATGGCGCGCACCATCGTCCGGCCCCTGCGCGATCTTGCATCGGCGGCCATCCGGGTGCGGCTGGGGCGCGACCGGCAGGTGGAGGTGCCGCGCCTGCCCGATCGCGACGACGAGATCGGTCTGCTCGCCCGCGCCGTTTCCGACATGACGGAAGCGCTGCGCCAGCGGATCGATGCGGTCGAACATTTCGCTGCCGATGTGGCGCACGAGATCAAGAACCCGCTTGCATCGTTGCGAAGCGCGCTGGAATCGCTCGCCCGGGTGGACGACCCGCAATTGCGCCGCCAACTGACCGACATCGCGGCACACGACGTGCGCCGCATCGACCGGCTGGTTACCGAAATTTCGGATGCCAGCCGGATCGACGCGGAACTGTCGCGCGCGGTGTTCGAACCGGTGAATCTCAGCATGCTGATTACCAACATCCTCGCCACCGCGACAGTCGCGGCACGAATGCCGGGCGCACGATCGCGTTCGAACATCCCGAAAACGCCGTTTGGATCATGGGCGTCGCGGTGCGGATCGAGCGGGTGATCGAAAACCTGCTCGACAACGCGGTGTCGTTCTCGCCGCCCGCAGGGACGATCGACATCACCATGAGCCAGGCGGAAAAATGGGCGACGATCACGATTTGCGACGAGGGGCCGGGCATCCCCGAAAGCGCGCGCGAAAAAGTGTTCCAGCGTTTCCATTCGATCCGCCCGGACGATGAAGATTTCGGCAACCACAGCGGCCTTGGCCTCGCCATGGCGCGCACCATTGTCGAAGCGCATGACGGCAGCCTGTCCGTCGTCGATCGCAGCGACGGGCACAGCGGCGCTTGCCTGCGGATCGATCTGCCGGATCTGGTGGATATCGAAGGGTGACGACGCGGGCCGGCTGGACCGCAGTAGCGATCGACGGTCGCGGGCTGGCCATCACCGGACCGCCGGGGAGCGGCAAGATCGAGCCTGGCCTTGGCGCTGATCGACCGGGGCGCAGTGCTGATCGGCGATGACGGGCTGACGCTGAAGGTTCGCGACGGTCATTCTGGGCATCCCCGCCGCCCACAGATCGCCGGGCTGCTGGAAATTCGCAATGTCGGCCTGGTTTCGATGCCCACCACGAACGCACCGCTCGCGCTGATATTGGAACTGACTCCCGCTGCGCCGCGATTTGCCGATCGAGCGGCAACAACGCCCGTGCTGGACATGCGACGTGCCGCATCTGCCGTTTCATTCGGGCGATGCGACGCAGGCCATTCGCGCGGAATGGGCATTGCGGCAATACGGCCTGCCCTTCCCTTTGCCTGCAAGCTGCCACAACCGCCCCGATGATTTCGCAACCCGCCCCCCACGATTCGTCCGACGGCCCGGACCGCCAGCGCATCGTGATCGTTACCGGCATGTCCGGGGCCGGCAAAAGCATCGCGTTGGGCGTGCTGGAAGATCTGGGATGGGAAACGATCGACAATTTCCCCGTCCGCCTGTTGCCTGGCCTGTTCGATCAAGCGGACGAGCCGCACGCCCCGCTCGCGATCGGGATCGATTCGCGGACGCGGGGCTTCGTACCCGAAGCGATCATCGCCCGAATGAAGGATCTGGCGCAGCGCGACGATCTTGCCCTCACCACGCTTGTTCATCGATTGTTCGAGCGAAGAACTGGCGCGCCGTTACGACGAGACGCGCCGCCGGCATCCGCTGGCGCATGGGGCCACCGCGCAGGATGGCATCCGGGCGGAACGCGAATTGCTGGAGCCGTTGCGTCGCTGGGCGGAAGCCGTAATCGACACGTCCAACTTTACCCGCAACGATCTGCAGCATGCTGGTCCGCGAACAATTCGGCGATGCCGGCGACAGTCCGACGACGATTACCATCTCCAGCTTCGGTTTCGCGCGGGGCACGCCGCCGTTGGCCGATCTGGTGTTCGACATGCGCTTCCTCGACAATCCGCACTGGGTGCGCGATTTGCGCGAACGGACCGGGCTGGACTCCGATGTCGGCGCCCATATCATGGCGGATGTCGCTTTCGCCCCTGCGATCGGCAAGATCATCGACCTGTTGCAGCTGTTGCTGCCCCGTTACGCCGCCGCAGGGAAAGGCGTATGTCAATATCGCATTTGGCTGCACCGGCGGCCGGCATCGATCGGTCTTCAGCGCGGAAACGGTGGCACGCGCCTTGCGCGACGAGGGATATACTCTCACAATACGGCATCGCAATCTCGGCTCTCGCGCAGCGGACGAGCTGGAAAAACCATGATCTGTTGTAAAGCGCTTCGATAATGTCATCCGCCCTACCATTCACGCGGCAATCGCCCGCACCCCTGTGGCAGCGCCGCACATGATCGGGCTGGTGCTGGTGACGCATGGCGAGCTGGCGCGCCATTTCGTGCATGCGATGCAGCATGTCGTCGGCCCGCAGGACGCGATCGAAACCATCTGCATCGGGCCGCAGGACGATATGGAAAAGCGGCGCGAGGAAATCGCGGACGCCATCGCCGCCGTCGATACCGGCGCGGGCGCCATCGTGCTGACCGATCTGTTCGGCGGCACACCTTCCAACCTTGCCATATCCCTGCTGGATGCGGGACGTGTCGAGGTGATTGCGGGCATCAACCTGCCGATGCTGATCCGGCTGGCCGGGGTGCGAAATTCGATGGCCGTGACGGATGCGGTCGTCGCCGCGCGCGATGCCGGGCGCAATTACATCACCATCGCATCGGAGTTTCTCGGTAACAGAAGGCGACCCAACATGACCCAGGCCGCGCGGCGTGCCGTCACGATCGTCAACCAGCGCGGTCTGCATGCGCGGGCGAGCGCGAAATTCGTGGGCGCTGTGGCCGAACTGCCCGATACGGTTCGGGTGCGCGTCGTGAAGGACGCGCATGAGGCGGGTGGCGGATCGATCCTGGGCCTGATGATGCTGGGCGCGGCGAAAGGCGACACGGTGGAGATCGTGGTCGACGGGCCGGATGCGCCCGACATTCTCGATCGGGTGTGCGCCATCGTCGAACAGGGTTTCGGCGAGGAATGAGCCAGTCGGAAACACCGCCCCCACCCCGGGCGAGCGGCGAGTCATCACCGGATATTCCAACCCGACCGTCAAACATCTGCGTAGCCTGCGCGACAAGAAGCACCGGCGGCGCGAAGGCCGGTTTCTGGTCGAAGGATTGCGGCTGCTGACCGACGCGCACGAATAGCGGCCGTGTGCCCGAAACGCTGGTCATGGCGCAGGGACGCGCGCCGCATCGGTTGCTCGATACGCTGGAACGCGGCGTCCTCGATACAGGCGGCGAAGTGATCGAAGTCCCGGTGGATCTTCTCGCCAAGATCACCGGCAAGGGCAATCCACAATCCGTGGCGGGCGTGTTCGCCGAATTCGATACCACGCTCGACCAGATCGACCGGGACACCGCGCCGATCTGGCTGGTGGCGCAGGCCGTGCGCGATCCCGGCAATCTGGGCACGATGCTGCGGACCTGCGACGCGGTGGGGGCAGGCGGCTTGATCCTGATCGACGATTGCACCGACCCGTTTTCGGTCGAAGCGGTGCGCGCCAGCATGGGCGCGGTGTTCACTCGCCAGATCGCCCAGTCCGACTGGGCGCAATTCATCGCCTGGCTGCGCGCCGGCCCCGGCCAGCTGGTCGCAGCGTCCCTGCGCGATGCCGTGCCCTATCGCGGGGCGCCCTATGCCACACCGTGCTTCGTCATGGTCGGCAACGAATCGCAAGGGCTGCCGCTGGAATACGAAGAGGCGTGCGACCTGCGCGTCACCATGCCGATGCGCGGCCGGGCGGACAGCCTGAATGCCGCCGTCGCCGCTGCCGTGCTGAGCTACGAAGTACTGGCTTCGCTGGACGGCTGACCCACACACTCCGGGTGAAAACCTGTTACACATACCCCCGGTTTTCGCGAAACTTTCGAACCGTTCTTCTGTGTTACAATTCAACCACTTGGAAGCGGTTTCGCTTACGAAGATGTGACCTTACCGATTTGAGCGGAATCATCCCCCGTCGTTTGCGTGAACGACAATGCGCGCGGTTCGATTTCCAGCGGTTGCGGCCCGTCGATGGATGCGGCGGTCGTGTCCACGCTTAGCTCTTCGAACTTGCGACCGGCGGGAACCAGCCGCCCTTCGAACGATGCGACCGCCGCGTTGAAGCTTTTATTCGTAGTCGCCAGATTGCGCCCGACAGTGGACAGCAGCGACCCCAGTTTCGCAAGCCGGTCGTAAATATCCTTGCCCAATGATACGATTTCCTTCGCATCGGCCGCTGCCCCGGCCTGCCGCCACACCGTCGCCACGGTCAGCGCGATGGACATGAAATTGAGGGGGGAGGACAGCACCACCCGGCGTTGCAGCGCGTAATCGAGCAGCCCGGCATCTTCGGTCAGCGCGGCGTAAAGAACGTGTTCGCCGGGCACGAACATGACCACGAAATCCGCCGACCCATCGACGTGATCCTGATACCGTTTGTTCGACAGCGCATCGATATGGCCGCGCACCTCGCGCGCATGGGCGCGTAGCAGCTCGCGCCGCTCCTCCTCCGTGTCGCTTTCATTGGCGCGGGCATAGGTGTTGAACACGTTTTTCACATCCACCACCAGCTTGCGTTGGCCCGGAATGTTGATGATCGCGTCAGGACGCAGATTGTCGCCTTCGCCATCCTTCACATTGACCTCCCGCCGGAAATCCGTGTTGTTGGTCAGGCCGCAGCTTTCGAGCAGGTTTTCCAGCTGCAATTCGCCCCAGTCGCCTCGCGCCTTGGTCGCGCCGCGCAGGGTCGTCGCAATCCGGTCCGCCCCCTGCAACACCCGGTCCTGCCCCTCGCGCACCTGATTGATGACCCCGCCCAGCTTGGCGAAATCGTCGGTCCGTGCTTTCTCCAATTCCTCGACTCGCAAGCGGTAGGTTTCCAGCGTCTTGCCGATCGGCGCAGTGTGCTTTTCGAATGCCGACAGGGTTTCCTTGTTCAACGCCGCCAGATTGCCCTGCGCCCCTTCCGCGAATTTCGCTTGCGCGCCGGTCAGCAGCTTTTCGCCGATTTCGGTGAACTTCGCCTGCAACTTGTCCTCGGCGTCCGCCAGTCGCGCGATTTCCTTTACGAAATGCGCCTCGCGTTCTTTCATGCGGGCATCGAAATTGCGGTCGCGCTCCCCCGCTTCACTGCGTAGCGCGGCGAGCGCGGTCTCGGCAACGCGCCGCGCATCGTCCACTCTGTCGTACCGTTCCTGCAATCCATCGGCGGCACGCAAGCGTTCTTCCAGCCGTGTAGCATCGTTTTCCAATGCGCCTGCCCGCTTGCGTTCGGCATCCTGACCCGCGCGCGCATCGTCCCGTTCGCGAGTCACACCGTCCAGCAAGGTGCGTTGATTGTCGGCGGTATCACGCGCCGCGCGCGCTTCGCCTGCTGCCATGCGCGATGCGATCAACCATCCGGCGATCAGGCCGATGACCAGGCAGACGATACCGGCGACGGCGGCGATAAAAGCGGGATTGTCCATCTGCGGAACATGGCAGGAACATGCGCCGTAGGGAAGCCGAATGGCAAAAGCGATTGTGGAACAAGTGCGCGATCCAGCCGCTTCCCCATCGAACCATCACATCAGGAGCATATCATGTCGATCAAGGAAATGATTCAGGACCACCCGCAAGTGGGCGACGATTACAACGAACAATTGGGCGAAGCGGTCAAGCACGCGATGTACGGCGCGGCGATCATGAACAGTTGCGCCGATGCCTGTCTGGCGGAGGACAACGCGGCGGATCGCAAGGAATGCATCCGCGCCTGCCTCGACGCATCGGATGCGTGCACCGCATTCTATCGCATGGCGAGCCGCCGGACCGGCGGGAATGTCGGCGCGATCAAGGCGATCGGCGCGGCAACGATCATCGCATGCGAAGCGTGCCTGGAACATTGTTCGAAGCATAACGATCCGCACTGCACCCGCTGTGCACGCATGTGCCGCGAAGTGATCGACGATGTGACGAAAGCGGTGCAGGGTTTGGGCCGGGACTGATTGTTGGGGGGGTGCGACGATCTTGCTCGCTGCACCTTCGCCTCGACATTTCCCTACCCTTACCTCGTCATTCGCGCGAAGGCTGGAACCCAGCCACTCAGAAGCGGACTGTCCATAAAAGAAGCTGGATCCCCGCCTTCGCGGGGATGACGGGCGAGGGGTTCAACCTATGCAGCCGCCCGCATCTTGTTCAGTTTCTTGATCGCCATCTGCCGTTTCAATCGGCTGAGGTGGTCGATGAACAAAATGCCTTCCAGATGGTCCATCTCATGTTGGATGCAGGTGGCCATCATGCCGTCCAGCTGTTCCTCGTGCTCCGCCCCGTCGATATCCTGATACTTGACGCGGCAAGTGGCGGGCCGATCGACATCGGCGTATATTTCGGGGACGCTCAGGCAGCCTTCCTGATACGTCGCCAGTTCCGGGTTGGGATCGAGGATGACCGGATTGATATAGACGCGCGGATCGTTCTTGATCGGCTGATGGCTGTGCGCTTCTGCGCCGTGCTCGTGTGCATGCTCGCGGCATTCCACCGGCTCGGCATCCTCGTCCGGCTCCTGCAGATCGATGACCAGCACGCGCAAGGGCACGCCCACCTGTATCGCGGCCAGGCCGATGCCCGGCGCAGCATACATCGTTTCGAACATGTCCGAGACGAGCGTTTTCAAATCGTCGTCGAACGTATCGACCGGGGTGGACACGGTTTTCAGCCGGGGGTCCGGCACTTCCAGAATTTCGCGAATAGCCATGCCGGGTATTTAGGGCGAACGCGGCCCGCCCGCAACCATGTGTGACGGTTCAGACAATCGGACGCCGCGCCCGCAACGCCTGTGCCAGCGTGCCTTCGTCGAGATAATCCAGTTCGCCGCCGACGGGCAGGCCATGCGCCAGTTGCGTGATGCGGACCGCATGATCCTCCAGCCGTTCGGCCAGATAATGCGCCGTCGTCTGCCCTTCCAGCGTGGCGTTCATGGCCAGCACCACCTCGTCGATGCCGCCCGCCTTCACCCGGTCCAGCAATGATGCGATGGCGAGATCTTCGGGCCGAACGCCGTCGAGCGCCGACAGCCGCCCGCCCAGCACGTGATACCGCCCGGTGAACAGCCGCGCCCGGTCGAGCGCCCACAGATCGGCGACATCTTCCACCACGCAGATCGAACGCTGATCGCGCTTCGCATCCGTGCAGATCGCGCATGGCGCCTGCGTATCGACGTTGCCGCAAATATCGCATTCCACCAGCCGGTCGCGCACCGCGCCCAGCGCGTCGATAATCTGGTCGAGCGCGCTTTCGCGCCGTTTCACCAACCACAACACCACCCGCCGGGCGGAACGCGGCCCCAGCCCCGGCAGGCGAGCCAGCGCGGCGGCCAGCGTTTCGATCTCTTGCGATGCCATCGGGGTCAAGATAGGGCGCGGCGATTGCAAACGAAAGGGCGGGCGGCACCACTATGCGGATCATTTTCATGGGCACGCCGGACTTCGCCGTGCCGACTTTGGCTGCGCTGCACGATGCGGGGCACGAGATAGTGGCCGCCTATACCCAGCCGCCCCGCCGGGCCGGACGGGGCAAGAAACTGCAACCTTCGCCCGTGCAGATCGCGGCGCAGCAGCGCGATATCCCGGTATACAGCCCGACCTCGCTGAAAAATGATGCAGCTTATGACGAATTCGCCGCGCACGATGCCGATATCGCGGTGGTGGCGGCTTACGGTCTGATCCTGCCGCAACGCATTCTGGATGCACCGGTACACGGCTGTCTGAACGTCCATGCCTCCCTGCTGCCGCGCTGGCGCGGGGCGGCCCCGATCCATTGGGCGATCATGGGCGGTGACGAAGTGACGGGCGTGACCATCATGCAGATGGAGGCCGGCCTCGACACCGGGCCGATGCTGGCCACCGTTCGCACGCCGGTCGCCGCCAAGACGACGGGCGAATTGACGGCGGAACTGGCCGAACTCGGCGCGCAGTTGATGGTCGGCACGCTGATCGATCTGCCCGCCCTGCGCCCCGTGCCGCAGGATGACGAGGACGCGACCTACGCGCAGAAGATCGCGAAGGAGGACGCGCGGATCGACTTTGCCGATAACGCCGTCGCGGTCGAGCGGCTGGTGCGCGCGATGGCCCCCTTCCCCGGCGCGTGGTGCGAAATTGCGGGCGAGCGGGTCAAGCTGCTGGGCGTCGAAATCCTTGAGGATTCCGGCGAGGCGGGGATGACGCTGGACGATCGGTTGACCATCGCCTGTGGCAAGGATGCCATCCGGCCCACGCGCATTCAGCGGGCGGGCAAACCGGCGATGGACCGCGACGATTTTCTGCGCGGAATGCCGGTGGCGGCGGGAACGATGCTGACGTGAACGCCCTGTGACCCGCTTCGCCCTGACCGTCGAGTTCGACGGAACCCCCTTCATGGGATTGCAACGCCAGCCGCAGGGAATGACCGTGCAGCAGGCGATCGAGGATGCGGCGTTCGCGATCACCGGGGAACGCACGCAGCTGTTTTCCGCAGGCCGCACCGATGCGGGCGTCCATGCGTTGGCCATGCGCTGCCATATCGACATCGCCAAACCCATGAGGGCGTTCCGGTTGATGGAGGCGCTGAACGCAACATTGCGCCCCCATCCGATCGCGATCAATGCATGCGAGGTCGTGCCGGACGACTGGCACGCACGGTTTTCCTGCGTCGCGCGCCGCTACCGCTACCTCATCCGCAACCGCCGCGCGCCGCTGACCATCGGGTGGGACCGCGAATGGCAAGTCAAATCGCGGCTGGATGTGGCGGCGATGCAGGATGCGGCGAAAGTGTTGATCGGCCGTCACGATTTCACCACGTTTCGGTCCACGAAATGTCAGGCGCCCGACCCCGTCAAGACGCTCGACCGCCTCGACATTCGGGCGGAAGGCGACCGGATCGTGGCAGAGGTCGCCGCGCGCAGTTTCCTGCATCATCAGGTGCGGTCGATGGTCGGCTGCCTGGCGCTGGTCGGGACCGGGAAATGGAACGCGGACCGGTTGCAATCGGCCCTGTCCGCGCGTGACCGCAACGAATTGGGGTTGAACGCACCGCCGCATGGCCTCTACTTCGTGGCGGCGATCTATTCCGATCAGGAGAACGAATTATGACTACCAGCGGCAAGCAGATCTTTTCCACCCTGGCGGCCGACGGCACGCTGACCGTGGAAGTCGGCGACGCGCAATTCCCCGAACCGAAGGGGGCGCAGGTGCTGGTGAAGATGGAAGCCGCACCGATCAACCCGTCCGATCTGGCGCTGCTGTTCGGCCCTGCCGATCTCGACAATGCGGATTATTCGCCGGGCAAGATCGTCGCCAAAATGCCCGAACCCTTCGCCAGCGCGGCCAAGGGGCGTCATGGCCAGCGTATGCCGGTCGGTAACGAAGGCGCAGGCACGGTCGTCGCAGCGGGGGAAGACGACGCAGCACAGGCGTTGATGGGGCAGCGGGTCGCCTGCGTGCCAGGCAACGCCTTTTCCCAATATGCGTTGGCACAGGCGCCGATGTGCCTGCCGCTAGGCGATATTTCGGCCGAAGATGGCGCGTCGGCTTTCGTCAACCCGATGACCGCGCTGGGCTTCGTCGAAACGGCGAAGATGGAAGGGCAAAAGGCAATCCTGCATTTCGCCGCTGCGTCCAATCTGGGGCAAATGCTGAACAAGATATGCCAGGAAGACGGCATCGAACTGGTCAATGTCGTTCGTAAGCAGGAGCATGTCGATCTGCTGAAAGGTCTGGGCGCGAAGCATATCGTTAATTCGTCGGACGACGATTACATGAAACAGCTGCGGGCCGCGATCGATGAAACCGACGCGTATTTCGGGTTCGACCCGATCGGCGGCGGCAAGTCGATCGACAGCGCGTTCAAGGCGATGGAACAGGTCGCGATGGGCAAGATGTCCGAATATAACCGCTACGGTTCGGACCAGGACAAGAAGATGTACATCTACGGCCGGCTGGACCTTTCGCCCACCGTCCTGACCCCATCCTACGGTTTCGGTTTTACCCTGTCTGGCTGGCTGTTGACCCCGTTCCTGCAAAAAGCGGGCATGGAAACCGTCATGCGGATGCGGAAGCGGGTGCTTGACAACATGACGACCACTTTCGCCAGCCATTACAAGAGTAAGGTGACGCTGGACGGCATGTTGGAGAAGGACGCGGCGATCAATTACCGCGCAATGAAAACGGGCGAAAAGTATCTGGTCACGCCGCACGGGTAATTTGTCTTTAGGGCTTCCCCTTCCCGCTTGCGGGGAGGGGAGCAAGACTTACGGCGTCGACAAATTCGTCGCAGCCGGGTGGGAAAACGCCCTGCCTAACGCCCTGCCTAACGCCGGTCGAACTCGGTCTGCGCGATTCGCCAATCCGTCACCCCATCGGCCAGCAACACCTGCAGCAATATGCGCGCCTTCGCCGGACCCAGCGCCCGTCCTGCGATCAAGCCATGCCGGTCGTCGTCAGGCTCGCGATCGACCAACCCCTCGTCCACCCGGCTGGACCGGACGACCAGAACGCCTGCCGCCGCCGCATCGCCCAGTTTCCGCCGTATGCCCACAGGCGCATTGCCCTGACCGAAGCCCGCGAAAACCAGCCCGCGTGCCCTGCCCGCCAGCGCCTGATCGACCGTGTCGTCCGGCATTCCGGCATAGGCGTGGATGATGCCGACAGGCGGCAAAGTCTCGTAAAACGCATGGCGCGCCGGTTCGCCTGCGCGCCACGGGGGCGAGAACCAGTCGAGCGACGCGGGCGTCACGTGCCCCGCCGGCCCGCGCGGATAGCCGCGAAACGCATCCACCCCTTGCGTATGCGCCTTGCGAACGTCGCGCGCGGCGAAGATACGGTCGCCCATCACCAGCAGCACGCCGCGCCCGGCGCTTGCAGGATCGCTCGCCACCCGGACCGCATTCGCCATATTCCGCAACCCGTCGCTGCCCACCGCGTCCGCTGCGCGCATGGCCCCCACCATGACGATCGGCTTGGGCGTCGGCAAGGTCAGGTCGAGCAGGAACGCGGTCTCCTCCGCCGTGTCCGTGCCATGCGTCACAATGATCCCGTTGCAGTCCGGATTGGCCAGCGCTGCCTCTACTCGCCGATGCAGATCGCGCCATAAAGCCTGCCCCACATCGCTTGAATCGATATTGGCAACCTGTTCGCCGCGCAATTCGGCAGGCAGGCCGAGCGCCGCGACCTCATCGAGCAATTCGCCGATCCCGACCTGCCCGGATCGGTAGTCGCGCCTGATGGCCGAACCCGCCACCCCGGCGATGGTCCCGCCGGTGGCCAGAACTTGCACGAAGGGCGACGATGTCTGTTCGGTCATGCGCCGCTTGTGTCGCCCCCACCGGCGCGGCGCAAGCCACGCGCGATAAAAGCCCGACTATCGCGATTGATTTTAACCTGTTTGCCGTTATGGGACGCCTATCGCCCACGCGCGTAGCGATCGGCGGGACGTGAAATGGGGCGATTAGCTCAGTTGGTAGAGCATCTCGTTTACACCGAGAGGGTCGGCGGTTCGAGCCCGTCATCGCCCACCATTTCGTGCTGCAGACGATGTCTCGCGAACGATTACCCCAGCTTACGCAGATCGATGGGCTTGCGATTGTCGCACGGGCCGGCTTCGCCGTTCAGCGAACGCCGCGTCAGCCGCCGCCCCAGATCGGGATCGACGCGGCTCAACGCTTCGCACGGATCGTCCGCCTCGACGATGGTGGCCAGGTCTTCGATCATGTCTTCGGATTGTTGCAGGCTTTTCTTCGCCGCCGGATCGGCCACGCGCGCTTCCACCATTTCCAGCATCCGTTCGACCAGCCGCAATTCTTCCGCGACGCGCAGGTCCATCGCGTCGTCCGTCTTTTCCAGGGCGGGATGGCGAGTGAACGCCTGTCGCAGTGCGGCCAGCTGGTCTTTTGCCAACCCATCCAGCTCGTCCTTGGTCAGCGGGCGTCCGCCGGAAATGGCCTTGCCGGTGATTTTGTCGTGCATCATACTCATGATGCCGAAGTAGGATGCGGCCCCTTTTCAAATGGTTAATTGCGGCGCAACCAAATCGAGGGGCGCATTACAGAGAACCGTCGATCAACGCTCGCGCTTCGGCGGACGACCAATCGTAATCGCCGATATAGCGCCAGATTTCCTGCCCGCGATCGTCATACATAACCGTCACCGGCAAACCGCCGCTGCCGCCAAGGGCGAAGCCGAGCGCATTTTTCGGGTCGAGCCAAGGTTGCAGCATGGCGAAGTCCCGTTCCGCGAAGAAAGGGGCGACCTTGGCCGCGCCTTCCAGATCCTGACTGACGGTCAGCACGCGCATCCGTCCGTCGTAATCGGCAGCCAGATCGTCCAGCAGCGGCAGTTCCTTGACGCATGGCGCGCACCACGTCGCCCACAGGTTTACCAGCACCGGCTCCCCCTGAACGGCGGCAGTGTTGAGCGTCCGATCGTCGGGGTCGGTCAGAGCCACCGCCGGCATCAGCGTGCCGGCCCGGCTGCGGTCCAGTCCGCTGGTCGGTGCAGCTGGCGTGGTATCGCCCTGCTGCCCAGCGTCCGCTTGCGAAGGGTTGGCCGCTTCCCTATCGCAACCCGGAAGCATCAGGGTTACGGCGCACAATATGAACGGCAAAGCGAATTTGGACGGCACGGGCGGCAGCTCCAACCAGATGTGGGGGGGGAGGTTCGCCGCCGGACCTAGCGCGATCATGCGCGAAATCAACGCCTCTATTCCCTTCGACAAGGCTTTGTGGCGTCAGGATATCGCCGCATCCAGGGTTCATGTCGCGATGCTGGCGGCGCAGGACATCATCTCCGCCGAAGACGCCGCCGCGATCGATGGCGGGCTGGATACGATTGCGGGCGAATACGAACGCGACGGCGTGCCCGAAGACTGGGATCTCGAAGATATTCACATGACGGTGGAGGCACGGCTAACGCAGTTGATCGGCCCTGCTGCCGGGCGACTGCATACCGCGCGCAGTCGCAACGACCAGGTCGCGACTGATTTCCGGCTGTGGGTCCGCGCTGCGACGACCGATGCGCTCGCCGGTATTCGCGCGCTGCAGGCTGCGCTGGTGCGGCGCGCGGGCGAACATGCGGACGCAATCATGCCCGGCTTCACGCATTTGCAAACCGCGCAGCCGGTGACGCTGGGGCATCATCTGCTGGCCTATTTCGAAATGCTGGACCGCGATGCGGCACGCTTCGCTGCGGCGCTCGACCGGTTGAACGAATGCCCGCTGGGCAGCGCCGCTCTGGCGGGAACCGGCTTTCCCATCGACCGCGAACGCACGGCGCGCGCGCTGGGGTTCGATCGCCCGACCGCCAACAGCCTGGATGCGGTATCGGATCGCGATTTCGCGCTGGATTACCTGACCGCCGCCAGCCAGTGTTCGCTGCATCTGTCACGGCTGGCCGAAGAAATGATCATCTGGGCCAGCCAGCCTTTCGGCTTCGTTCGGATGCCCGATACGCTTTCCACCGGCAGTTCCATCATGCCGCAAAAGAAGAATCCGGACGCCGCCGAACTGGTACGTGGGCATAGCGGGCGGATCATCGGCGCAACCACCGCGCTGATGGTGACGATGAAAGGTCTGCCGCTCGCCTATTCAAAGGACATGCAGGACGACAAGCCGCCCGTGTTCGAAGCGGCGGGGCTGCTCGCTTTGTCCATTGCAGCGATGACCGGTATCGTCGCCGATGCCGCTTTCCGAACCGACCGGATGCGTCAGGCGGCGGAGCTTGGCTATGCCACTGCGACCGATCTCGCAGACTGGCTGGTTCGCACTCGCGGCATTCCCTTCCGCGAAGCGCATCATATCACCGGCGCGGCCGTGAAACTGGCGGAGAAGCGGGGCGTGGCGCTGGACGCGCTGTCGCTGGAGGAATTGCAAGCCATCGACGCGCGGATCGACGATCGCGTGTTCGCCGCGCTGGGCGTGGATGCCTCCGTCGCGTCGCGCAATTCCTATGGCGGGACCGCGCCTGTGCGCGTTCGGGAACAGGTTGCGCGCGCGCAAGAGCGACTGGCGTCTGCTCAAGGGGAAAACGTATGACGCCTGGCAAAACCATCCTGATTGGGGCAGGCGCGCTCGCTCTGTCCGCATGCGCGCAGCGTAGCGATTTGAAACCCGCGCCGGGCAGCGAACTGCCGCCCGCCGCATTCGGTTCGCAAGTTCGCCCGGACGCCACCGAACTGCTGGAACTGGACCCGCAGGCCGCGCCGGAACGCAATGTGGAACTGCGCCGCCGATCGGAAGAACGCGCCGACGATCCCTACGATCTGCCACCGGAAGCCTGATGGATCATTTCCGGCTCGATAACGGCGTGATGCATGCCGAGAATGTCGCCCTGCCCGCCATTGCGGATGCGGTCGGCACGCCGGTTTACGTCTATTCGCAAGCCACGCTGGAACGGCACGCACAGGTTTTCCGCGATGGGCTTTCGGGCGTGAAAGACCCGTGGATCGCTTTCGCCGTGAAAGCCAATCCGAACCTTGCCGTTTTGAAGGTCCTGCAGCGGCAAGGGCTATGGCGCGGATGTGGTGTCGGGCGGGGAAATGCGGCGCGCATTGGCGGCGGACATCGCGCCCGCCAAAATCGTGTTCTCCGGCGTAGGCAAGACCGCGCGCGAATTGGGCGATGCGCTGGATGCCCAGATCGGCCAGTTCAATCTGGAATCGGAAGAAGAGGGCGCGGAACTGGCAGCGATCGCGGCGGCGCGGGGCATGGACGCACCCTGCGCGCTTCGTATCAATCCAGATGTCGATGCCGGCACTCACGACAAGATTTCGACAGGGAAGGCGGACAACAAGTTCGGTGTGCCGATCGGCGATGCCGCCGCGATTTTTGCGCGGCTCGACAGCCTGCCAGGGCTGAATATGCGCGGCATCGCGGTGCATATCGGCAGCCAGTTGAGTGACCTGGCGCCGCTCGAAAACGCGTTTGCGAAGGTTGGCGCGCTGGTCGCCACCTTGCGCGCGCAAGGGCAAACCATCACCCATGTCGATCTTGGCGGCGGGCTGGGCGTTCCCTATCGCGCGGGCGAACACCCGCCCACTCCGGCGGATTACGGCGCGATGGTTGCGCGCATCACCGCCGATTGGAACGTGCAGCTTATGTTCGAACCGGGCCGCGTCATTGCCGGCAATGCGGGCGTTTTGTTGACGCGCGTGATCCGGGTGAAGCGGGGCCTGAACCACCCTTTCGTAATCGTCGACGCCGCCATGAACGATCTGGCGCGCCCGGCCATGTATGGGGCATGGCACGATTTCGCGGCGGTTGCCCCCGACGGCGGGCGCGACACGGTCAATATCGTCGGGCCGATCTGCGAAACCGGCGATACATTCGCGATGGGCCGCGAGACGGACCGGGTGCGCGGCGACGATCTCGCGGTTTTTCGTACCGCCGGGGCGTATGGCGCGACGATGGCGTCCAGTTACAACAGCCGGGGTTTCGTACCGGAAGTTCTCGTCAGCGGGGACCGGTTCACCATCGTCGCGGACCGGCTGGAAGCGGCCCAGATCATGGCGGCGGAAAAAGTGCCGGACTGGCTGTAATCCATGCTGCGATCACTGCCCCTCCTCCACCGTATCGCGGGCCAACATGTCGTCGTGCTGGCCGAAGGGACGATGGGCGAGGCGAAGGCGCGGTTGGTGACGCGTGCGGGCGGCATTCCGTGCGGAGAGGACAAGGCGCATTTGGCAAAGCTCGCTTTCATCGCGCTGGACGATCCCCACGCAGCGGAAGCTGCCGCCGAACGGCTCGGCGCGTTGGGGCTGCTGGTGAACGTCGCTGACCGCCCCGAACTGTGCGAGTTCACCACGCCCAGCATACTCGATCGCGATCCGGTGCTGATCGCCATCGGCACGTCGGGCGCATCGGCGGGTCTGGCGAAACAGTTGCGGTTGCGGTTGGAGCGGCTGCTGCCCGCCGATCTCGGCAAGTTGACGCAGAAATTCGCCGATGCCCGCGACCGCATTCGCGCGGCCTATCCCGATGGCGACGACCGCCGCCGCGCGATCGATGCGGCGTTGGTGCAGGGCGGCATGCTCGATCCGCTGAACGCCTCATCGGTGGATCGGTTCGATGACTGGCTGGCCGGGGATGCCGAAACCGCCGAAGGGCGCACGATTGCGATCGACCTCATCAGCGACGATCCCGAAGATCTGACTTTGCGACAGGCGCGTTGGCTGGGCACGGCGGATACGATATTCCACGATAGCGGCATCCCGTCCGCTATTCTCGACCGGTCGCGCGCCGATGCCCTGCGCCGCGAATTGCCGCTGCCGGATCATCGCGACGAGGATGCCGGGCTGACGCTGATCCTGCGACGTCCCAGCCAGCAGCCCGCCTAATCCAAAGCTGCGAAATAACGCGCCATCGCGTCCGCCGCCTTGTCCGTCAGCCCGATGAAGGCGCGGCGCTTGTCCGCATCGTCCTCCAACCGTTGCAGCAGGCCGGTTTCGGTCATCGTGCCGATCCAGCGCAGCGCCGTCGTTGGCGGAACGGCGGCGGCAATGCACAAGGACGTTACCGAAACGCGGGTATGTTCCGCACGCGCGGCGGTCAGGTCCAGCAGAATGTCCCAGGCCGGATCGGCGAACAGTTCGGCATCGAAAAACTTCGCCCGCAGACGGCGCTGTTCGATGATCGCCCGGATGCGGCGTGGATCGGGCAGCGGGGTGCGCGTCTTGCGAATATGCGCGTCCGACCCCGCGTCCTGCGCGCCGTTGAAACCGGTTCTTTTCGCTTCGAAGCGGAACGCACCCCCGCCACCCGCATTCGGCCCCGCGTCGAATTTACCCGGACAGGGTTTCGACCGTACGCGAAATCTCGCCCATCTGTTCGGTCAGGCGCAACAAAGTCAGCCGGTCGTCCTGCGACAGTTCGCGCAAACGGTTGTCGTTCACACCCACCAAGGATGCACCCAGCGCGATCAGACGATCGCCATGCGTCGGGCCGACCAGCACTTGCGTTTTGGCAGGATCGATCGCACCGAACGTGACGTCCAACGCCGCGAGACCAGTCAACACCACGAAGCGCGTTTCCGCTCTCGCCACCCGCTGCGCCCTCGTCAGAGCGGCCAGTTGCGCTGCATCGGGCTCCATACATTCCACGAACACGACGTGGCCGAACCGGGCCGCGTCTGCAGACACCAGATCGTTCGGCGTGCCGTCCATCACGACACGAAGGCCCAACGCCGACGCATCTTCGATCAACTCCAATCGCAGCGCAGCGCTCTCCACGAACAATGTAATCGCACCCGCACCCATGCCGACATCGGATGACGTCTCGCGGTCCTGTTCGTGGGAAAATCCCAACTGCATCGAATCGCCCCCCTGTTGGAACAGGATGGGAACATCGGGCTACACCGTCAACCCCAATCGCCCCGATGTCACGGCTGTATTCTGATCGGCGTTCCGTCGGCGATGAATTGCCACAACTCCTCCATTTCCGCATTGGTTAGCGCGATGCAGCCATCCGTCCAGTCGCCGCGCATCCGCCCGCTCGCCATGCCATTGGGCTGACCGTGCAGGAAAATATCGCCGCCGGGCGAGCGACCCTGCGCTTCTGCATGACGAACATCGGCCCAATTGGGATAGGATACGCGCAGGCTCAGGTGAAATGCGCTGTCGGGATTGCGAGTATCGATCGTATAAAGCCCTTCCGGCGTGCGCTCGTCCCCCTCGAACTGTTTGTGCCCCATCGGCGCATCGCCGAATTGCAGACCGGTGTACCGGCGAACCGCCTTCCCATCGGTGTAAAGGGTCAGCATTCGATCCGACTTGTCCACCAGCACATAATCGACCGGTGCGGCGGAATATTCATTGGAGCGGCGGCAGCGGGAATTTCGACGGAAGCGGTCGGCGTCGCAACCGGGGCGCAAGCGGTCAGCGCGAAGATCGCTGCGATGGCGTACCGTTTGGCCATTGCCCCATCAATCCATGAACGGATCGCGGACGAGGATGGTGTCGTCGCGTTCCGGGCTGGTCGAGACCAGCGCCACAGGGGTTTCGATCAATTCCTGCACCCGCTGGATATATTTGATCGCATTAGCGGGCAGATCGGCATAGCTGCGCGCGCCGGCGGTGGTTCCGTTCCAGCCTTCCATCTCTTCATAGATCGGCTCGACCGCCGCCTGATCGGCGGCATGGGCGGGCAGGTAATCGAGGATCTTGCCGCGCAGGCGATAGCCGGTGCAGATTTTAACGACATCGAACCCGTCGAGCACGTCGATCTTGGTAAGCGCAATGCCGGTAACGCCCGAAATGCTGCAACTTTGCCGCACGATAACCGCATCGAACCAGCCGACCCGCCGCTTGCGTCCGGTGACGACGCCGAATTCGTGGCCCTTTTCGCCCAAAGTCTGGCCGATTTCGTCTTCCAGTTCGGTCGGGAAAGGCCCGCTACCGACGCGAGTGGTGTAAGCCTTCACGATACCGAGCACGAAGCCCGTCGAGTTGGGGCCAAGGCCGGACCCGCTTGCCGCCGTGCCGCTGACCGTGTTGGAACTGGTGACGAAGGGATATGTCCCGTGATCGACATCCAGCAGCACGCCCTGCGCCCCTTCGAACAGGATTTTCGCGCCCGCCTTGCGGACCTTCTTCAACCGTTTCCACACCGGCTGCGCGAACCGCAGCACGAACGGGGCGATTTCGCGCAATTCGTCCAGCAACGCCGCGCGGTCGACCGGGGGACGATCGAACCCTGCGCGCAGGGCATCGTGATGGGCGCATAGCCGGTCCAGCTGCGGCTCCAGCGCGTCAAGATGGGCCAAATCGCACACACGGATCGCACGGCGGCCGACCTTGTCCTCGTAAGCCGGGCCGATGCCCCGCCCGGTGGTCCCGATCTTGCCCGAACCCGCCGCCGTTTCGCGCAAACCGTCCAGATCGCGATGCAGCGGCAGGATCAGCGCGCAATTGTCCGCAATCGCGAAATTGTCGTCCGTGATGGTGACGCCCTGCCCCTCCAACTTGGCGACCTCGTCCCGCAGCGCCCATGGGTCCAACACCACGCCATTGCCCACGATGCTGAGTGTGCCCGACACGATCCCGCTGGGCAGCAGGGACAGTTTGAACACCTTCCCATCGATGACCAGCGTATGTCCGGCATTGTGCCCACCCTGAAACCTGACGACGGCGTCGGCGCGGCTGGCCAGCCAATCCACGATCTTGCCCTTGCCCTCGTCCCCCCATTGGGCGCCGATCACGGTCACATTGGCCAATCGTAATTCCTTCGCAAACAGGCAGAGTGCCGCCGCGCGCAGTAGGCCGCGCGGCGCGCAAGTTCAAGCGGACCGACAGCGCCGTCGGGGCCGCCCCTTGGAACCGCCCCCTCGGAACCGCCCGCCCGGAACCCATGCGCGCTCTGCCCGTAAGCACAGTATGACAGAACGCACCAACTATCCGCTCCTGACTCTCAACGACGATCGCCAGATGCCGCAATTGGGTTTCGGCACATGGCAAATTGCCGACGAGAATGCCGAAAGCATCGTCTCCACCGCCATCGATGCGGGCTATTGGCTGATCGACACGGCGGCCATTTACAAAAACGAAGCCGGCGTCGGCAAAGGCATCGGCGAATGGAGCGATATCTTCCTGCAGACGAAGATCTGGAACGAAAGCCAGGGGTTCGATCGCACGAAAAAGGCGTTCGACAAATGTTTGGACCGGCTGGACCGCGATCACGTCGATATGCTGCTGATCCACTGGCCCTGCCCGAAGCAGGATCGGTTCGTCGAAACCTGGAAAGCGATGATCGAATTGCGCGAAGAAGGCCGCGCGAAATCGATCGGAGTCAGCAATTTTCGCGCCGAGGATCTGCAGCGGTTGAAAGACGAAACCGGCGTGGTTCCGGCGCTGAACCAGATCGAATTGCATCCGACGTTCCAGCAGCGCGAGTTGCGAAAACTGCATGGAGAGATGGGTATTGCAACGCAAAGTTGGTCGCCCTTGGGTCAGGGCGAAGGTCTGACGAACACCATTATCGAAGCTATCGCGAAGGAAACCGGGCAAGCGGCAGCGGCGGTCATTCTGCGCTGGCATATACAGTGCGGTCTGTGCCCGATCCCCAAAGCATCGAGCGAAGACCACATTACCGCGAATTTCACCGCGCTCGATTTCGAACTGACGGATGCACAGATGAAACGGATCGACGATCTGGACGATGCGGATGGCAGGATCGGCCCGGACCCGTCCAAATTCGAAGGCTAAAGCGCGATAACATCCTGCCCATCCAGGCGATGCGTCGCACCCAGCGTTCTCGCATCGTCTTGCGCGGTCAGTGCGGCGACGGTTCTCCAACCGATCGCCCGAAATCGGGCGGCGGCAGCGCGATCGTGGTCGATCGGCACAAACACAGTGTCGCGCGCAGTGTCTGGCTGTGACGCGTACACCAGACCGTCCATGAACAGAGAAAATCCGGTCGCGGTTTCGGCGCGGCCTTCCCCGGTCGGAATGGAGTACGTTCCCCCCCGGCCCAGCGCGCCGCGAACGCCGTCTGCATAGATCGTGAAACCGAACCAGCTTTGATATTCGAACCCGTGGCGCTCGGTCGGATCCAACGTGACCCGCGCATCCCCGCCGACCCGATCCGCAATCCGCTGCAAACCATCGATCCGGCTCGCAAGATCGCCACCTGCATCGAATGCGGCCAGTTTCGCAAGCGCATCGTCGAACTCGCCTGTCGCATAAAGAAGCGGGAGATAGGCTTCGCCCCCCGCCTGTTTCAGCCCGCCGGCATCCTTGGTATCCAGTTCCCGGCGTACATCCGCCATCTGTGCGCCCGACAATGGTAGGCTGGACGATGCCAGAACGTCGATCAGGTCGGGCAACGTGAAATCGACCGACACGCCGGTCGCCCCTGCGGCCCGCACCGCTTCCAGCGCCAGCGTTACGATTTCACACGCCGCAGCCACGGTATCGCTGCCGATCAGTTCCGCGCCGGTTTGAATGCGCTGGCGCGCCGGGTCCAGCTGATCGGCGTGAATGGCCGCAACTTCGCCGGAATAGCACAACCGCAACGGGCGCGCTTGGCTTGCCAGCGCAGTGGCCGCGATCCGCCCGATCTGGGGCGTGATATCGGATCGCAGGGCCAGCATTCGAAGCGATGCGGGATCGACGAACCGGAACGACGCGCGCGTGCCCGAACCGCTCATCCGTGCGGCCAGCGATTCTTCGAACTCCATCAAGGGTGGGCTGACCCGGTCGTAACCGTGGCCATCCATCACTTCCAGCACGGCGCGCATGGCGGTGGTGACCTTCGCCGCTTCTGCGGGCAGGCGGTCGGCCAACCCCTCCGGCAGCAAATTTGTGATCGTATCGGTCATGAAGCGCCCTTTAACGTCGCCACGTCAGAATGCGAGCGCCTTGACCACGCGCACGCCCTCCAGCACGCCGGCCGCTTCCACGACATCCGACGTGATCGGCTGATCTACGGATAGCAGCAGCACCGCCTCCCCACCCGCATCGCGGCGACCGAGGTGGAACGTGCCGATATTGATGCCCCGTTCGCCCAGGAACGAACCGATCCGCCCGATGAAGCCGGGCGCGTCCTCGTTCACGATATACAGCATGTCGCCGTGCAGATCGGCCTCTATCCCGACGCCGAATATTTCCACCAGCCGCGGCGCGGTGCTGCCGAACAGCGTGCCCGCCACGGACCGATCGCCCTGATCCGTGGCCACGGTAACGCGGACCAGCGTTTGATAGACCCCTTCGCGTTCGCTGCGGATCTCGCGCACTTCCATGCCGCGTTCCTTGGCGAGATAGGGTGCGTTGACCATGTTCACGCTCTGCGAATATCGCTGCATCAGCCCCGCCAGAACCGCCGCCGTGATGGGCTTGGGATTGAGCTGCGCTGCCGCCCCTTCGACCTCGACGCTGATCTTGGGCAGATTGCCGTGCGCCAGCTGCCCGACCAGCGATCCCAGTTTCTGCGCCAATTCCATGTACGGGCGCAGCTTGGGCGCTTCTTCCGCGCTGAGGCTGGGCATGTTGAGCGCGTTGGTTACGCCACCATCGATCAGATAATCGCTCAACTGTTCGGCCACCTGCAACGCGACGTTGACCTGCGCCTCGTCCGTGGATGCGCCCAGATGCGGGGTGCAGATGAAATTCGGTGTGCCGAAAAGCGGATTGTCCTTCGCCGGTTCTTGCGCGAACACATCCAGGGCGGCGCCTGCGATATGACCGCTATCGAGGCCGTCCTTCAGCGCGGCTTCGTCGATCAGCCCGCCGCGCGCGCAGTTTATGATGCGGATGCCGGGCTTGGCATTTTCCAGCCGTTCCCGGCTCAGTATATTGCGCGTCTGATCGGTCAGCGGCGTGTGCAGCGACACGAAGTCCGCGCGGCCCAACAAAGTGGCAAGATCCACTTTCTCGATCCCCAGTTCCACCGCCCGGTCCGGCGTCAGAAACGGATCGTAAGCGATGACTTTCATCCGCAGCCCTTGCGCGCGGGACGCAACGATGGAACCGATATTGCCCGCCCCGATCAGGCCCAACGTCTTGGCCGTCACCTCGACCCCCATGAACCGGCTCTTCGCCCATTCGCCAGCTTGGGTGCTGGCATTCGCTTCGGGCAGTTGTCGGGCCAGCGCGAACATCATGGCGATAGCGTGTTCGGCGGTGGTGATCGAATTGCCGAACGGCGTGTTCATCACCACCACACCCTTCCCGCTGGCATAGGGGATATCGACATTGTCGACGCCGATCCCGGCCCGCCCGATGACTTTCAGCTTGGTCGCCGCGTCCAGAATATCGGGCGTGACCGTGGTGGACGACCGAATGGCGAGACCGTGATAATCGCCGATGATGGCTTTCAGTTCATCGGGGCTCTGGCCGGTAATCGTATCGACATCACAGCCCCGCTCTTCGAAAATACGCGCGGCGTTGGGGTCCATCTTGTCGGAGATGAGCACTTTGGGTTTCTGGGCGGATTGGGTCATAATAATACTTTCATCATCCCGGACGTAATCCGGAACCCCGCCACATGCGGGCGGAATAGGCAGCTGGACCCCGGTTAGCCGACCGGGGAAACGCTTTTGGACAGGTTAGGCGCCGCGAACTTCGCTGTAAGCCCATTCGATCCACGGCAGCAGGCGGCGGATATCCTCCGCTTCCACCGTGCCGCCGCACCATACGCGAAGGGATGGCGGCGCATCGCGATAGCCGTTGAAATCGTAACCGACATCGCGTTCTTCCAGCATGCCGACGATCTTTTTGGGCACATCCGCCTGTTCGGCATCGGACAGACCGTCATACCAATCGCCCTGAAACACGAAACAGACGCCGGTGTTGGTGCGCTGCGCCGGATCGGGGACCATGTTGCGAAGCCACGGGGTCGCCTCGATCCAGTCGGTCAGCACCTTGGCATTGGCATCGGCGCGGTCGAACATCGCCTGCCGTCCGCCGATCGATTTCGCCCATTCCAGTGCGACGATGTAATCTTCGGTCGCGAGCAGGCTGGGCGTATTGATCGTCGCCCCTTCGAAAATCGCGCGATTGATCTTGCCGCCTTTTTTCAGCCGGAACAGTTTGGGCAGCGGCCATGCCGGGTCGTAGCTTTCGATCCGCGCCACCGCTTTGGGGCTCAGGATAAGCATGCCGTGCTGCGCTTCCGACCCCATGACCTTTTGCCAGCTGAACGTGGTGGCATCCAGTTTCGCCCAGTCCATTTCCTGCGCGAAGATGGCGCTGGTGGCATCGTTGATGGTGATGCCGGAACGATCGGGGGCAAGCCAGTCCGTGTCGGTGATCTTCGCGCCCGACGTCGTGCCGTTCCAGGTGAAGACCACATCGTCGTCCTGCGGGATCGAAGCGAGATCGGGAATGTGGCCGTAATCGGCGTCCAGCACGGTCAGACCGTCCAGCTTCAACTGTTTTACGGCATCCTAAATCCAGACATTGCCGAAACTTTCCCACGCGGCGACGGTCGCGGGCCGACCGCCCAGCATCGTCCACATCGCGCATTCCAGCGCGCCGGTGTCGGAACCGGGCATGATGCCGACCAGGTAATCGTCCGGCACGCCCAGCAATTCGCGCGTCAGGTCGATGGCGTATTTCAGCCGTCCCTTGCCACGGCGCTGCGGTGGGATCGGCCCAGCGCCTCGCGTTTCGAGTTTGTCCACCGACCAGCCGGGGAACTTGGCAGTCGGGCCGGACGAAAAGAAGGGACGCTCCGGCTTGAGTGTTGGCATATCAGTCATGTATTCTCTCCTCACAGAGAGCTCGCGCGGCGTTGGGACCGCGTGGCCCGTCGGCGGCAATAGTGCAGTGCAGCATCAAGTCAATCGCGGGATGCGCGGGATTGCCGCAGTGGATATTACAGCACTCGCAAAACGCGCAAGGCGGCATTATGACCGCCGCATGCAACCGCCGACCTTCGCATCGCCCTGTTCAGCGGCAATTACAACATGACGCTGGACGGCGCGAACAAGGCGCAGAACCGGCTGGTTGAATTATCTGCTGCGCCAGGGGTGCGGCAGTGCGGGTCTATTCGCCGACGGTGGCGCAGCCCGCCTTCGCGCCGCAGGGCGATCTGGTCAGCGTGCCGTCCTTCGCCATTCCGGGCCGCAGCGAATACCGCATGCCGGTGGGGCTGAACGATGCGGTACGCCGCGATCTGGCGGCCTTCGCGCCCAACATCCTGCATATCGCCAGCCCGGATTTCAGCGCGCGCGCCGCCGTGCGTTGGGCGAAGGATCGCGGCCTGCCGGTGGTCGCATCGGTGCACACGCGGTTCGAAACATATCCCGCATTCTACAATATGGGATTTCTGGGGCCGGTTCTGGAACGCTGGATCCGCGAATTGTATCGCCGGTGCGACGCGCTGGTGACGCCATCGCAAAGCATGGTCGATGTCCTGCGCGATCAGGGTATGAACGACGATATCGCGATCTGGTCGCGCGGCGTCGATCGCGGCATCTTCCATCCCGATCGCCGCGACGACGCATGGCGACGCGCGCAGGGCATCGCCGATACCGATGTGGCGGTAGCGTTTCTGGGGCGGCTGGTCATGGAAAAAGGGCTGGACATGTTCGCCGACACCATCGCCGAACTGCGGCGGCGCGGCGTCGCGGTGACGCCGCTGGTTATCGGCGACGGTCCGGCGCGCAAATGGTTCGAGGCGCATCTTCCCGGCGGCAAGTTCGTCGGTTTTCAGGATGGCCCAGGATCTGGGCCGGGCGCTGGCCAGCGCCGACATCTTCTTCAACCCATCGACCACCGAAACTTTCGGCAACGTCACGCTGGAGGCGATGGCATCCGCCTTGCCCGTCGTCGCCAGCGCCGCCACCGGCAGCACCAGTCTGGTGGCCGACGGCGTAACCGGAACCCTGGTCGCGAACCAGACACCCGCCCATTTCGCCGATGCCATTGCAGCCTATGTCGACGATACGGACATTGCGCCGCGCGCACGGAACCGCCGGCGAAGCGGCCTGCGCCGATTATCGTTGGGACGCCATCAATGCGACGCTCGCCGAAACCTATCTGCGATTGGTGGTTGCGAAAAGCCCGCGCGTGCCCGCCTGATGGCCGACCTGTTCGCCGATGATCCTCCCTCCGCGAACGATCGCGCCGATACCCATGCCGACGCGCCGCTGGCGGACCGGCTGCGCCCAGCCGATCTGTCCCGGATCGTCGGGCAGGATCATCTGACCGGACCGGACGGCGCGATCGGGCGCATGGTCGCGGCGGGGCGGTTGTCCTCCATCATTTTGTGGGGGCCGCCCGGCACGGGCAAGACAACAATCGCGCGGCTGCTGGCCGATGCGGTCGGGATGCGATTTCGAAGCAATCAGCGCGGTATTTTCCGGCGTCGCGGACTTGAAGAAAGCGTTCGCGGCGGCGGAGCTGGCGGCCCGCGCCGGACAGCGCACGCTGCTGTTCGTCGATGAAATCCACCGGTTCAATCGGGCGCAGCAAGACGGGTTTCTTCCCTTCGTCGAACGCGGCACGGTAACGCTGGTCGGCGCGACGACCGAAAACCCCAGCTTCGCTCTCAACGCCGCGCTCCTCAGCCGGGCTCAGGTGCTGATCCTGCATCGATTGGACGCCGCCGCGCTCGATACGCTGCTGAACCGGGCGGAGCAGGCGGAAGGGCCGTTGCCGCTGACGCCGCCCGCGCGTGATGCATTGATTGCGGCGGCGGATGGCGACGGTCGCTTCCTGCTCAATCAGGCCGAAACATTGTATTCAGCCGACATCGACGCGCCCGCTCGATCCCGCCGCCCTGGGCAAGTTCCTGCAACGCCGCGTTGCCGTGTACGACAAGGATCGCGACGGCCATTACAATCTGATTTCCGCATTTCACAAATCCCTGCGCGGGTCCGATCCGCAGGCGGCGTTGTATTATATGGCGCGGATGCTGACGGCGGGGGAGGAACCGCTTTACGTCCTGCGCCGTCTGGTCCGTTTCGCCAGCGAGGATATCGGCCTGGCCGATCCCGATGCGCTGGTGCAATGTCTGGCGGCGAAGGATGCCTACGCCTTTCTCGGCAGTCCGGAAGGGGAACTGGCGATGGTGCAGGCCTGCCTCTATTGCGCGACCGCGCCCAAATCGAACGCCGCCTACGCCGCGCAAAAAGCCGCTTGGCGCAACGCGAAGGAAACCGGCAGCCTGATGCCGCCCGCCAACATCCTGAACGCGCCGACCCGTTTGATGAAAGATATCGGCTACGGCGAAGGACTACGCTTACGACCATGCCGCGCCGGACGGGTTTTCGGGCGCCGATTACTGGCCGGAAGGACTGGCCCCGCAAACATATTACGAACCGGTCGATCGCGGTTTCGAACGCGAGGTTCGCGAACGGATGGCGCATTGGGACGAACTTCGGGACAAGCAATTATGAACCGTTTCGAACATTTCGTCGCTATCGACTGGTCGGGCGCGAAAGGCCCGAAGCAACCCGGCATAGCTATCGCAGTCTGTTCCGCCGAGGGTGGTCCGCCAGTGCTGGTCGATGCGGGCGGTGGCTGGTCGCGCACCGAAGTTCTCGATCTGCTGAGAAACGACCTGCCCGAAAACAGTCTGGTCGGACTCGATCTTGGCATTGGTCTGCCATACGCCGATTGCGATGGGTTCTTTCCGGGCTGGAGCGAAACACCACGAAGCGCCGAAGAATTGTGGGCGCTGATCGATACGATTTCGGCGACCGATCCCAACCTTGGCGTGAACAGTTTCGTCGAACATCCGGCAATCGCGCCCTATTACCACGACGGCGTCGCTATGGGCAGCGCCTACAAATGCGACGGCGCAGCCCACAATGCGGGGCGGCTTCGGGTTACCGAACACGCGCAGCGCGCGATGGGGTGCAAGCCCTATTCGAACTTCCGCCTCGTCGGGGCGGCGCAAGTCGGCAAATCCAGCCTGACGGGAATGCGGATGCTGCACCACCTGCGCGGCCGACTGCCCGTCTGGCCCATCGACCCCCTGCCCGGCGAAGGTTCGGTCGTCGTGGAAATCTACACCGCACTGGCTGCGATGGCGGGTGACCGGTCCGCCAGGCGCAGCAAGGTGCGAAGCTACGCCGATCTCAACGATTGTCTGACCGCATTGGGCTCCCCACAGGTTGCAGGCGACGGCGCAATCGACGATCACAGCAGCGACGCGTTGCTGACTGCCGCGTGGTTGCGAAAGGTCGCGGATCGCGGCGAATTATGGAACCCGCCCGCCCTGACCCCGCAAATCGCCCGCACGGAGGGCTGGACCTTCGGCGCGATTTGACGCAATGGCTGCGATGCGCGTTACCATCCCACGCCGGCTTAGCTCAGTTGGTAGAGCACCTGATTTGTAATCAGGGGGCCAGGGGTTCGAATCCTCTAGCCGGCACCATCCAGCCTCACGAACGGTGGCCGATCACGACCCGACCATTCCACGCTCGCCCGACCATCGTTCTGATCGGGGCGGGCCACGCGCATCTGGAGGTGCTGCTCCTGGACCCGGCGCGGGTTGCCGGACGCGCGAATCGTGCTGATCGAACCGAACGCGTTGCTGCGCTATTCCGGCATGTCGCCGGGCTGGATCGCGGGTCTGTATGACGATACGAATTCGCGGTCGATATCCCCGCCGTCGCGAACGCGAGCGGGGGTCGAACTGATCGCGCAGCGCGCATGTCGCATCGATGCGGATGGCGGACCGTCGAACTTGCGATGACGGCAGCAGTGTCGCATTCGACGTTCTGAGCATCGCCAGTGGCGGGATCGGCCGGGCGCGGACGTGCTGGGTGAAGATCCGCGACTGATCGACATTCGGCCGCTCGGGCCGTTCATGGACGATGGCGCGAACGTGCGCGTCACAATCCGCCAGGGTCTGCGTCGTGGGCGGTGGTGCGGGCGGTGTCGAGCTTGCCTTCGCATTCGCAACGCTGTCGGATATCGAATCGGCTCCCGCGTCACTTTGATAACCGGAGCGACGGCCTGCTTGCACGATCACGGCGCGAAAGTCCGCCAATATGGTGGCCGCCGAATTGCGGCCGGCAGGACATCGCCACCGTCGAACAGTGCCGTCAGCTTCACAACGGTACTCGTACGGGCGAGCGATGGCCCGACCGACGATTTCGATATCATCGTCGCAGCAATCGGCAGCGGCCCGCCTGAATGGCTGAGCCGGTAGGACTCGCGCTGGCCAACGATGGCTTCGTCGCCGTCGATGCCCATCAACGATCCGCTCTCGCATCCCCACATCTTCGCTGCCGGAGACGTCGCGCGCCGCATCGATCGCCCATACCCCATGCAGGCGTTCACGCCGTATATGCCGGGCCGATCCTGGCGAGAACCTGCGCGCCGCAGCGATCGGTTAGCCAGCGTTGCCGCACAATACCGTCCGCGCGGCCGCAACCTGTTCCTGCTGTCCACCGCGCGGCGAGGAGGCCATACTGAGCTGGGGACCGATCGCGTTGCAGGGCCGCTGGGTCTGGCGACTGAAGGACTGGATCGACCGCCGCTGGATCGCAAAGTTTCGCAAATGATGGCATGCTGGTGTAACGCCCGTTCCGGTATGCGCGTAGGCGTGAATTCCACGACCGATCTGCAAGACATCAGGGAGATCGTCCGTTGAAAAAGCTGTTACGTTCTGGGCATGCTGGCTGGCGCCATCGTCGCCTTCTTCTGGTTCGGCGGAGCGGATTACCTCTCGCTCGATTATCATCAAGTCGCAGCGCGATAGCTTTCAGGCGACTTACGAGCAGCGGCCCGCCCTGGTCATCGGTCTGTTCTTCCTGATCTACGTCGCGGCCACCGCGCTGTCCTTGCCCGGCGCGGCGATCCTGACGCTGGCCGCCGGATATCTGTTCGGTCTGGTCGTCGGCGTTATCATCGTGTCGTTCGCATCCACCATCGGCGCGACGCTGGCATTCCTGTCGTCCCGCTTCCTGCTTGCGCGACTGGGTGCAGGCAAAGTTCGGGCAGCGATTGCGCGCGATCAACGAGGGTATCGAACGCGACGGGGCGATGTATCTGTTTTCGCTGCGGCTGGTTCCGCTGTTCCCGTTCTTCGTCGTCAATCTGGTGATGGGGCTGACCCCGATCAAGGTGTGGACCTATTTCTGGGCGAGCCAGATCGGCATGCTGCTGGGCACGATCGATCTACGTCAATGCGGGCACTCGGCTGGCCGAAGTCGACAGCGTCGGCGATATCGCATCGCCCGGCCTGCTCGCTTCCTTCGTCGGCGCTGGGCCTGGCGCCGTGGATCGGCAAGGCGATCATGGCCGTCGATCAAACGGCGCAAAGTCTATGCGCGGCTATACCAAACCCGAAATCGTTCGACCGCAATCTGATCGTGATCGGCGCGGGCGCGGCGGGGCTGGTATCCGCCTACATCGCCGCGACGGTGAAGGCGAAGGTGACTTTGGTCGAAGCGCACAAGATGGGCGGCGATTGCCTCAACACCGGCTGCGTGCCGAGCAAGGCGCTGATCAAATCCGCCCATGTCGCGCACCAGATGCGCCAACGCCGACAGATACGGGCTGGCGAAGGTCGATCCCAAGATCCCGTTCCGCCGCACGATCGCCCGGGTGAAGGAAATCATCGCCGCGATCGAACCGCATGACAGCGTCGAACGCTACACCGATCTGGGCGTCGATGTGGTCGAAGGATACGCCACGATCATCGATCCGTGGACGGTCGAAATCGCGCGCGAACGATGGCGAGCACGCAGCGGCTGACCACGCGCAGCATCATCATCGCGGCCGGCGGCGAACCCTTCGTGCCGGACCTGCCGGGCATGGCGGAATCGGGCTACCTCACCAGCGACACCATGTGGGACGCGATGGACGAGATGGACGAAATCCCCGCCCGCACGATCGTTCTGGGCGGCGGGCCGATCGGTTCCGAACTGGCGCAGGCATTTGTCCCGGCTCGGCTCCGAGGTGACCCAGATCGAGACGGGCGACCGCGTGCTGGCGAAGGAAGACCCGGACGTTTCCGCCGTCGCGCAGATTGCGCTGGAAGAATCGGGCGTCACGGTTCTGACCGGCCATGATGCCGTCCGTATCGAAACGATGGCGACGCGAAATCCGTCGTTGTCGGCAGATGACGGAGAGAACGACCGATCCCTTACGACATGCTGATCGTCGCGGTCGGCCGCTCGGCGCGTCTGTCGGGCTATGGCCTGGAAAAACTGGGCATCGATACCAGCCGCACCGTCGTCACCGACGAATATCTGGCGACGAAGTTTCCCAACATCTATGCCGCCGGCGATGTCGCGGGGCCGTATCAGTTCACCCACACCGCCAGCCATCAGGCCTGGTTCGCCAGCGTCAACGCGCTGTTCGGCATGTTCAAACGGTTCAAGGCGGATTACCGCGTCATTCCGTGGACGACCTTCCTCGATCCCGAAATCGCCCATGTCGGCATGAACGAGACGATGGCGACCGAAGCAGGGCATCGCGTACGAAGTCACCCGCTACGATCTCGACGATCTCGACCGCGCCATCACCGAAAGCGAAACGCAGGCTTCGTCAAAGTGCTGACCCCGCCGGGCAAGGACACGATCCTGGGCGCCACCATCGTCGGCGCGCATGCGGGCGAATTGCTGGCCGAATATGTGCTGGCGATGAAGCACGGGCTGGGCCTCAACAAGATACTTGGGCACCATTCACACCTATCCCACCATGGCGGAAGCGAACAAGTTTGCCGCCGGGAATTGGAAACGCGCGAATTCGCCTGAGAAGCTGCTCGAACTCGCGAGCGAAATTTCACAACTGGAGTGCGCGGCTGATCGCCATTCTGCAACAATTTCAGGGTCTGCTTGGCCTCGCGGTAATCCTGCTGATCGCCTGGGCGGTATCGGAAGACCGGCAGCGACCGGCCAAGCTGGCGCTGGATCGGCGGCGCACTGGCGATGCAACTGATCCTGGCGCTGGTCATCGTGCGCGTGCCGTTTGTCTGGGACATCATGGCCTAGCCAATCGGGGCGTGATGGCGATCGAGGCGGCGACGCTGCGAAGGTTCCAGCTACATGTTCGGTTATCTCGGCGGCGGCGGACTTGCCCTTCGCGGTGAAGGACGGGGCCGACGCGCCCCTGATCATCGCGTTTCAGATATTGCCGCTGGTCATCGTATTCTCCGCCCTGGCTGCATTGCTGTGGCATTGGGGCGTGCTGGCGTGGATCGTGCGCGGCTCTGTCGTTCGTCTTGCGAAAGACCTTGGGCGTCATCGGGGTGGTCGGCCTGGCCGGCGGCGCGAACATGTTTCTGGGCGTGGTCGAAAGCCCGCTGGTCGTGCGCGCCTATTTCGAACAGCATGAGCCGGTCCGAACTGTTCGCGGTCATGGTGCTGGCCATGTCCACCATTTCGGGCGCGATCCTGATCCTGTACGCGCAGACCTTGTCGCACACCGTGCCCGACGCGGTCGGGCACATGATCGCCGCATCGCTGATATCTCTTGCCCGCCGCCTTGCTGCTGGCGCAGCATCATGGTGCCGGGCGAACCCGCAGCCGCAGGACGAAATTCGCGAGCCGGGCCTGAAATACGACAGTTCCATCGACGCCATCGTGCGCGGGACGATGGACGGGATGCAGCTGTTTCTGGCAGTGATCGCAATCATCATCGTCATCTTCGCGCTGGTCGCACTGGCCGATCAGATCCTGTCGATGCTGCCGCTGTCGATGGCGCCGCGCTGACGGTAAAGCGCGCTGTTCGGCTGGCTGTTCGCGCCGCTGATGTGGCTGTTGGGCGTGCCGTGGGATCAGGCGCAGGCGGCGGGCGGGTTGATGGGAACCAAGGCGATCCTCAACGAATATGTCGCCTATCTGGAACTGGCCGCCCTGCCCGACGGCACGTTCGATCCGCGCGCCAAACTGATCGTGACCTACGCGATGTGCGGCTTTGCCAATCTCGCCAGCGTCGGGCTGCTGGTGTCGACGATCGGCACACTAGCGCCCGTCGCGCCGGGCGGAAGTTGCCGGACTGGGCATGAAAAGCTGGCTCGCCGGCAATTTCGCCACCGCGATGACCGGGGCGATGATCGGCCTCGTCACATTGGTTTGAGGGGGTAGAAGCCCGCCATGTTCGATGCCCGCCTGCGCCCGCTGATCGATCCGCCGCTGAACCGCATTGCGGCTTGCTGGCGCATGGGGCGTCTCCGCCAATGCTGCTGACGTTCTCGGGTTGGGAATCGTGGCTTGGCCGGTGCAGACGGCGATTGCTTTGGGCCACTACACGTTCGGACTGGCGCTGATCCTTGCCAACCGCATGGCGGACGGGTTGGACGGCGCGGTTGCGCGAGTGAACGGACCGACCGATCTGGGCGGCTATTTCGACATCGTCGCGGATTTCGCATTCTACGTCGCGATCCCGGTCGGCTTCGGCATTCGCCGATCCCGATCATCTGTTGCCCGCTTGCCGCTGGTCGCGAGTTTCGTGCTGACCGGGACAAGCTTCCTCGCCTTTGCCAGCCATTGCGGCGAAACGCGGCGACAGGAACCAGCGGCGCACGGTCGCAAAGAGCTTCTTTTATTCGACCGGACTGGCGGAAGGGACCGAGACCATCGTCGTCTTCATTGCGATGGCGATCGTTCGCCTGTATGGTTTGTGCCGCATCGCTTACGGCTATGCGGCGTTATGCATGCTGACCGTCATCCAGCGCAGCGCGATGGCCGCGCGGCAGTTTCGGTAGTCAGGGCAAGCGGGCCGCGACACCGCCGCGCAAATCCGCAATCCGTTTCGCGTTGGCACCAAGATCGCTCAACCCACGCGGGACACGGAACGAAAATCGATGCGCACGCCCTTCATTGAAACCGGTTCCGGTCGGTTCGATCCGCGCGACTACATCGTCGCTGAAGCCGAACCAGAAGGTGCGCGACGTCCCCTCGACCATGCCGTCGGCGACATCGCTGCCGATGTCGTCTAACCCGCTTCCTCCATCGCCTGCGTCACGGCGGCAATGGCGGCCGGAATGGTCGCATCGCTGACGATCGGGTCCAGATCGGGGTAGATTTCGCCGATGATTTGCTGATGATTGCGGTCGGACCACATGGCGAACCGGTCGCCCTCCCATTTGCCCAGTTCGGACAGTGGCTGCGCGTAATCGTTGGGCTGGTTGACGTCGTCCGTTCCGCGCGCGGCGGGCCAGCACCGCCTCGCTGAACTGCGGCGGGTTGCCGGTATCGGTCGCGACATCGTGCAGCGGGTTCTGCGCCGCCCGATCGCCCACGCCCGCCAGTGTCACGAAAATCGCCAGCGGTATCGCGAGCGCGACCGCCGCCATCCACCAGCCGCGTCGCGGCGCGCGCAGCATAATCCATATAAGAGCGACCAGCGCGACGACCGCGACCGTGCCCAGCAGCAACGGCCACGCCGGTAATCGTCAACGTGCCGAGCCCCGTCTGCCAGTTCCACAACCCGAATTTCGTGCCGAGCGCGGCGACCATGAAATAGACCGGCAGCAGCAGCGCCAGTATCAGCGCGGCCTTGGCCAGCCGTTGCGGGAAAGGTTTTGGGGCTTTTGGTCATGGCCGGCGATGCACCAGAACGCGTATCGCTGGCAAGGGTATTTGCCCCCTTCGGTCAGCCGCGCCCGCGATAGGATGCGACACCCTGTTCGGGTACCCACAGGTCGGCGGGCGGCGCACCGGTTTGCCAGAACACGTCGATCGGAATGCCGCCACGCGGATACCAATACCCACCGATCCGCAGCCAGCGGGGCTGCATTTCGTCCAGCAAACGTTCGCCGATGCCGACCGTCACATCCTCGTGAAAACCCGCATGGTTGCGGAACGAACCGAGAAACAGCTTGAGCGATTTCGATTCCACGATGGTCTCACCCGGCGCGTAATCGATAACCAGATGCGCGAAATCGGGCTGACCGGTCACGGGACACAGCGAAGTGAACTCCGGCGCGGCGAAGCGCAGCGAGATACAGCGCCCCGTTCTGGGTTGGGCACGTAATCCAGCACCGCCTCGTCCGGCGATTGCGGCAAGACGGTCTGCTTGCCGAGAAATTGGGGCATGTCGGCGGGCTTCATGTCGTCCATGCCGCGCCCATGCAATGCGGCGCGGTTTTGTGCAAGATCGGCAGGTGTTTGCGCGCGGCCCGGATCGGCGGCGGTGGACATTGCGGGTTCACAACCTATTCAGTGCATTCCGGCGCAAACCGAACGCAAAATGCGCGAACCGATATCAAGCACAAGTCCTTTATGACCCGACTTTCCCCATCTGTTGTTCTTTGTGCGGTGGCGCTGCTGTGGGCCGGGGCGACCACCGCGCAGCCGCCCGTGCGGGATTTTCAGCTGCCACCATCGCCGAACGCCACTCAGACGCCGCGCGCGCAGGGACCGGTCGATCCCGATGCGGCCGTTCCCACGCCGCCGCGTCCGGTAAACACTCCACAGCCAAGGATAACGCCCGCCCCGCCACCCATAGCGACACCGACCCCGACACCCACTGAGGCAGCCAGCGCGCCGACGCCGCAACCAAGGGCGACGCGGCAACCCCAACCAGCCCCCGCGCCCACCCGAACACAGCCTGCCCCGCGTACCGCGCCGACGCCGGAGGCGGCGGAAACGACCCCTACGCCAACCGAACCTGCTCCGCTGCCCAGTTTCACGCAAGCGCCCGTCGCGGAACCGGCCCCGACGGACGCGGTCGGTACGTCGTCGCGCGGGGCGAACGCCGTCCCGCTATGGCTGCTATGGCTGTGTGGCGTCGCTCTGCTGGCGGCTTTGTTCGCAGCGTTGCTTATCTATCGCAAACGATCGCACTCTGTGATGCCCGGCCCGATCGAAAAGCCGGAGCCCGCGTCGCCCGCTCCGATCGTTTACGACACTGCGCCCGACGATCGAGGTGGAAGCGATCAAGCTAAGCCGCAGCATGATGAACGCGTCGCTGTCCTATCGCGTGACGGTGCGGAACGGCATGGCGCAGACGGCGACAGCCGTTTCGCTTTCGGCGGAGTTGGTCAGCGCGCGTCAAGGGGAAGCGGTAACCACGCAACTGGCGAATGCGGCCACACCTATGAAAGCACGGCACGACGCGGCGCAGCTTGGCCCCGGCACTGCGGAAACCTTCACCGGATCGCTGCAATTGCCGGTCCGCGATATTGCGCGCATCGCCCAGGGCAATGGCGCGATTTACGTACCGCTGATGCAGTGGCGCGTTACGGCGAACGGAATCGACCCGCAGACGCGCACCTATGTCGTCGGGCGTAAGGCGCAAGGGGATGCTGGCAAGCTGCAGCCCTTCCCGCTGGACGGGCAATTACGCAGTTTCGACGACGTGTCGCAACGCGCGCTCGATTGATGCGGCATTCGGGCGCGATGCGACCTCGACCCGGCGCCGCTCTGCCTGTAGCGATGGGCCTATGAAATCCCTCGTCACGACAGACTGGCTCGCGCAGCGTATCGAAACCGCGAATGCGCCGGTGATACTCGACGCATCCCATCATTTGCCGGCCGCGGATCGCGATGCGGAGGCTGAGTTTCGTACGGGGCATATTCCCGGCGCGCGATATTACGACCTGGCCAGTCTGACGCATAAGCAATCCACCGTTCCCGGCGCTCTACCGACGCGCGAGCAGTTGCAGGCGCGTTTTCGGGAATTGGGCGCAGGCAATGGCGATCCGATCGTCCTCTACGACGACAGCGACCTTAGAACCGCCGCTCGGGCGTGGTTCACCTTACGGCTTCACGGGGTGGCGGATGTGGCCATTCTGGATGGCGGTATGGCCAAATGGCGCGCCGAAAACCGGCAAATCGAAAGCGGTCCGGCGGCGGCCCCATCCAATGGCACGGTCCACCTTACCACCACAGGCGATATCGTAGCCGACAAGGCCGAAGTGCTGGCGAATATCGATACTTCGGCGGCCCAACTGATCGACGCGCGCGACGATGGTCGCTTTTCCGGGCGCGTTTCCGATACCGTTCATAATCTGCCCGGCGGCCATATTCCCGGCGCGCGCAATGTGCCGTTCGGGCGGTTGTTCGATCCAGACGGAACCTATCGCTCACCCCCCGAAATCCGCCGTATCTTTATCGAGGCCGGCGTCGATCCGGACCTGCCCGCGATCACCACCTGCGGCAGCGGTGTCACGGCGGCGGTGCTCGCTATTCGCGCTGCATCTGATCGGCAACGAAGCCGTCTCGCTCTATGATGGCAGCTGGAGCGAATGGGGCGCGGATCCCGCCACTCCCAAAGCCTCGCGAGAAACGACCGCGCAAGGCGACGCCGTATGAGTGGGCGCGATACCCGACTGGTCGAAGCGGGACGGCGCGCGGAATGGACCGGGCCGGTGGTCAACCCTCCGATCTGGCGTGCCAGCACGCATCTGTATGAAAACTGCGCCGAGCTGGAAGCTGCGAAAAGCGACAATTCCGACGGGCGTTTCTTCTACGGTCGGCGCGGATCGCCGACGCAATGGGCGCTGGCCGATGCGCTGACCGCGCTGGAACCTGGCGCGTTCGGCACGGTGCTGTATCCCAGCGGTGTCGCGGCGCTATCGGGCGCGCTGCTGGCGGTGCTGAAACCCGGCGATGTGTTGCTGGTGACCGACAACGCCTATGATCCGACGCGATCGATGGCGACCGGTCTGCTGACACGCTTCGGGATCGAGGCGCGGTTTTTCGATCCGCTCGACACGAACGGCTTCGCCGATGTCATCTGCGATCGCACGCGCGCCGTCCTGCTGGAAAGCCCCGGCAGCCTGACGATGGAAGTGTGCGACATCCCCGCGCCTGGCACGCAATCGCGCGCGAGCGGGGCGTGACCAGCATCCTCGACAACACCTGGGCCAGTTCGCTGGGCTTTCGCGCGCTGGAACATGGCTGCGACATCGCGATCATGGCGCTTGACCAAACATGTCGGCGGCCATTCGGATCTGATGATGGGCAGCGCCACGCCGGCCGCAAACATTATCGCAAACTTCGCCAGACGGCGCAGGCGCTTGGGGCTGGTCGTTTCGCCCGACGATGCGGCACTGGCGCTGCGCGGTTTGCGGACGATGGGTTTGCGGCTGGATCATTCGACGCCAGTCCGCGATCCGCATCGCCGAATGGCTGCACGATCATCCGCAAGTGGCGCATGTGCTGTGCCCGATGCTGCCCGGCGCGCCGGGCACGATCTGTGGCGGCGCGATTTTACCGGCGGCTGCGGTCTGTTTTCGTTTCGTGTCTGAAAGGCGCAACGATCATGCGCGCGCGCAACGCCTTCGTCGATGCGCTGGAACTGTTCGGCATCGGTTACAGCTGGGGCGGTTTCGAAAGCCTTGCCCTGCCGATCGATCCCGCCACACACCGCGCCGTGACGTCGTGGCCCCCCGCAGACTGGGATGTCGATGGCGCCGCATTCGGCCATTCGCCTGTCGATCGGGCTGGAAGATGCCGACGATCTGATCCGCGATCTGGAACGCGGTTTCGCCGCGATGGAGACAGCATGAGCCTACCTGCGAGCGCCACCGATCTGGTACTGCCGACCCCGACCCCCACGCCCACCCCGACCGAGGCGGCGCCGCTGGAAGCTGGCGATACCGTGGTGCTGCAGGCCGTACCCGCTCGCGGCGCTGCCGATGCCCACGGGAATGCCGTATCGAACGGCGAAGCCCCCGCGCCAACGCCGGAACCCAGTCCCGAACTGCCCGAAGCCATCAGCGCCGCCGATGGGGTGAAGGACGCGGTCAACGAAAAGAGCGAAGCGGTCGGCAGTATCGTTCGAGACACTGGACGATTTCGCGCTAGCGCGTCGGCGATACGCGGATTTCGGTGTGGGACGGGCTGATCGTCATCCTGGTCATCGTCGGCGTGTTCGCCGTCGCCTGGGTCGGCAGCCGCCTGGCCCATGCGATGCTGAAACGCATCACCAAGCTGGACGCATCGCAGCGGGTGCTGGCGGAAAAGCTGCTGACGCTGGGCGTCTGGACGATCGCCATTCTGGCCGGGATCGACATTCTGGGCATCGACCTGACAGCGCTGGCGGTGTTTTCCGGCGCATTCGGCCTCGCCATCGGTTTCGGCCTGCAAAAGACCTTCGGTAATCTGATCGCCGGGATCATCCTGTTGATGGACCGTTCGATCAAGCCGGGCGACGTGATCGCTGTGGCCGATCAGGCGGGCAATTCGACTTTCGGCCAGATACGCAAGATCGGCATTCGCGCCGTGTCGATCACCACCCGCGATCAGAAGGAATATCTGATTCCGAACGAAAACCTGATGATCAACCAGGTCGAAAACTGGTCCTATTCGTCGAAGAACGTGCGCATGCAGGTGCCGGTCGGCGTGTCTTATGGCTGCGATATCAAGCTGGCGGAAAAGCTGATGCTGGAAGCGGCGGTGAGCGGCGAAGCGCGTGTTGAAGACCCCGCCGCCCGTCTGCTGGCTGGACGAATATGGCGACAGCAGCGTGAACTTCATCATCCATTGCTGGATCACCGATCCCGGAAGCGGGCGTGGGCAATGTGAAAAGCGAAGTGCTGAAGAAACTGTGGGAACTGTTTCAGGAAAACGACATCGAAATTCCGTTCCCGCAACGCGATCTGAACCTGCGCGGCAACGCCGAATTCGATCAGTTGATCGCCGCCGTCGCACAGCGGGTGAAATAGTCGCTTGGCCGATCCGGCGCTCCATTCGAACACAGTGTGCGATCAGTTACTGATAGGTTTCCTACCCCCCGCAATATCCATTCTGACTGGTGCATTGTCGCGCACGTCTCCACTTTGATCCGCCATGACCGAAACCGGCACCATTTATCTGGTAGGCGCGGGTCCGGGCGATCCCGACCTGCTGACCTTGCGCGCGGCGCGGCTGATCGCGGATGCGCGGTTGATCGTGCATGACGGGCTGGTCGATCCCGCGATCCTGGCGCTGGCCCGCATCCGGACGCGCGGTTGATATCCGTTGCGAAACAGCGCGCACGGCACACCTTGCCGCAGGATCGGATCAACGCGCTGCTGATCCGCGAGGCACTGGCCGGGCGACGATGTCGTGCGGCTGAAGGGCGGCGATCCGTTCATCTTCGGGCGCGGCGGGGAAGAAGCGGAAGATGCCCGCGCCGCCGGTGTGCCGGTCGAAATCGTGCCGGGCATCAGCGCCGCGAACGGCGCGGCGGCGGCGGCGCAGATCGCGCTGACCCATCGCGACGCGCCAGCATCGTCACCTTCGTTGCGGGCCAGTGCAAGGGGCTGACGGAACAGGACTGGGCCGGCCTTGCGGGCAAGGGGCGCACGCTGGTCATCTACATGGGCGTGAAGACCGCGCCCGATATCGCCGAAAAGCTGATGGCGGACGGCCTTGCGCCCGACATGCCGATCGCCGTGATCGAAAACGCCGCCCGCCCCACCATGCGCGTATTGCGCGGCCCGCTGGCGGAACTGCCCGATCTGGTGACGCGCGAACGGGTGTGCAGCCCCGCCCTGATCATCATCGGCGAAGTGACCGCGCGGCCCGACGTGGCCGTGCAGGCACTTGCTGCGGCAGCGTTTATTCGGCATGGAAACAACATTATGAAACTGGTTACCGGAAACGATCTGAAATCGGGGGCGGTCACCTGGTGGACCGGCGAAGGATGGTCGATCGATGTCGCCGATGCCGTCGATGCCGGCGACGATGCCGAAACGATCGCCGCGCGCGAAGAAGCGACGCGCGCCGTCAACGTGCCCTATATCGTGGAAGCCAGCATGGCCGATGGCGTGCCCCGCCCCGCCCATATCAAGGACCGCGTCCGCGCGCTTGGCCCGACCGTCCGCATGGACCTGTCGCTGCAACCCGACAATCCCGCCGCCGCAGAAAGTGTCGTCTGATGTACAAATACGATGAGTTACGACCAGCAGATGGTCGATGCCCGCGTCGCCGAATTCCGCGACCAGTGCCAGCGCCGGATCGACGGCCAGCTGACGCGAGGACCAGTTCAAGCCGCTGCGGCTGATGAACGGCCTCTATCTGCAACTCCACGCCTATATGCTGCGGGTCGCAATTCCCTATGGCACGTCTGAACGGCGCACAGATGCACGCGCTGGCCGACATCGCGGACAAATACGACCGCGGCTACGGGCATTTCACCACCCGCCAGAATATCCAGTACAACTGGATCAAGCTGGAGGAGGCGGGCGATATTCTGGCCGATCTGGCGAAAGTCGAAATGCACGCCATCCAGACCAGCGGAAACTGCATCCGCAACATTTCGTCCGACCATTTCGCCGGCGCGGCGCAGGACGAGCTGATCGATCCGCGTCCCTATGCCGAATTGCTGCGCCAATGGTCCAGCTTCCACCCCGAATTCATGTATTTGCCGCGCAAGTTCAAGATTTGCGTCATCGCCAGCGATACCGACCGCGCGGCGATGAAGCTGCACGATATCGGCATTCAGATCGTCGAGAAGGACGAGCGCAATCGGCGCGCGCGTTCTATGTCGGTGGCGGGATGGGCCGCACCCCGATGATCGCGCCGATGATCCGCGATTTCGTTCCGCTCGATCAGCTGATTACCTATTCCGAGGCGTGTCTGCGCGTTTACAACCGCCACGGTCGCCGCGACAACAAGTACAAGGCGCGGATCAAGATCCTCGTCCATGAAATGGGCGCGGAGGAATATACGCGTCAGGTGGAAGCGGAGTTCGCGCATCTGCTGGAACAGGACATCGAACCGCCGATCGCCGAACTGGAACGGATCAAGCCGTTCTTTGCCGATCCGGCATTCGACGACGATACCGCCAAGACGGTCGATCGATCCGATCCCGAATTCGCCTTGTGGGTCGATCGCAACACGCACCGGCACAAGCATGACGGTTACGTCTCGGCGGTCGTCAGCCTGAAGCCCGTCGGCGGCATTCCCGGCGATGCGACGGCGGCGCAGATGCACCTGATGGCCGATCTGGCCGCAAGATACAGTTTCGACGAATTGCGCGTCATGCACACGCAGAACATCGTGCTGCCGCATGTCCGCATCGCCGATCTGCATGCGCTTGTGGACCGCGCTGGAGGCGGACGGGCTCGGCACCCCGAACCTCGACCAGATCGGCGACATCATCGCCTGCCCCGGCCTCGATTATTGCAGCCTCGCCAATGCGCGTTCCATCCCGCTGGCGCAGAAGATTTCCGAACGTTTCGCCGCTAGTGGCAAACAGGACACGCTGGGCGAATTGAAGCTGAAGATCTCGGGCTGCATCAACGCGTGCGGCCACCACCATGCAGGCCATATCGGCATTCTGGGCGTCGATAAGAAAGGCGTCGAAAATTACCAATTGTCGCTCGGCGGCAGCGAGGCGGAAGATACCGCGCTGGGCAAGATTACCGGTCGCGGCTTCGACGAAGACGGCGTGATCGACGCGGTCGAAACCGTGACCGACGTGTATCTGGCGCGTAAGGAGGGCGAGGAACGCTTCCTCGACACTTACAACCGCATCGGCATGGCCCCGTTCAAGGAGGCGTTGTATGGTTGAGCATACCCCATCCACTCCATCGCCCGCCGAAGGGCGCGGCCCGGCAAGATCGACAATCTGCGCCTGCGCGACGACGAGGCGGTGGCCGATCCCGCCGTTACGGTCGAAGCGTTCGCGCAGCAGACGAATGCCGTTGCCGTGCGGATCGAACCGGGCGACGATGTGGCCGATTTGCTGCCGTTCCTCGATCGGATCGCTCTGGTGGAAGTGAACTTTCCCGCGTTCGGCGACGGGCGCGGCTATTCTTCTGCCCGATCATTGCGCGAAGCGGGGTATGCGGGCGAGTTGCGCGCAGTCGGCGATGTGCTGGTCGATCAATTGTCGAACATGCGCCGGTGCGGTTTCGATGCGTTCGCGCCGACCGAACCGCTCGACAGTGGGGATGTGGACGCCGCATTTGATCGCTGGCCCGAAGTCTATCAGGCGACCGTCGATGGCCGCAATCCGATCTGGAACAAACGCCATGGCGCAAGCTAACCCGGCACGAGTGGCGCCCCCCCCGTCGGACCGGGCAATCGACCGCATCGATACCGGACCGAAATTCACCGAAGCCGACGCGATCCGGCTCAACCGGCGGTTTCGCGGGGCGGATACGGACGAAATGCTGCGCGCGGTCATCACCGATGGGCTGATCGAAAACATTGCGATGGTGTCCAGCTTCGGCGCGGAAAGTGCGGCGCTGCTGCATCTGGTGGCGCAGGTCGACCGCAAATTGCCGGTCCTGTTCCTCGACACCGGCAAGCATTTTCCCGAAACGCTCGCCTATCGCGATATGCTGGCGGAGCGGTTCGGGCTGACCGACCTGCGAAACCTTGCACCGGACCCGGCCATGCTCACGGCGAAGGACGATACGGGCCTGCGCTGGTCGTACGATCCCGATGGCTGCTGCGACATTCGCAAGGTCGTGCCGCTGGAACGCGCCCTCGCCGCTTTCGATGCGACGATCACGGGGCGCAAGGCGTTCCAGTCGAAAACCCGCGCGATGCTGCCTCGGTTCGAAATCGACGGTTCGGACACGCAGGGCCGGTTGAAGATCAATCCGATCATCGATTGGGATGCCGATCGCATCGACGCCTATTTCGAAGAGCACGACATTCCGCGCCATCCGCTGGTCGCGAAAGGATATCCATCCATCGGCTGTTCGCCCTGCACCAGCAAGGTGGCTGCGGGGGAAGATCCGCGGTCGGGCCGATGGAAAGGGTGGGACAAGACCGAATGCGGCATTCACAGTCCCGCCTCGCTGGACGATCAGGGTGATTTGAAGCCAGGCTACGACCCGTCTTTCTAGGCGGTCACTGGCCCTACAGCCATTTGCGGTCGCGATACCATTGCGCCGTGCCGCGCAACCCCTCGCGCGTGGCGATGCGCGGGTGCCAAATGCGCGGCGGGACCATTCGGCGCGGATCGGACACCCAGTTCGGGATGCGTCAGATAGCCGACGCGGTCGGTGGTCAGTTTGGCCGCGTCCCCCTTCATCAACCGTTCCACCCTGCCCAGCGTGGCCAGCATACCGTGCGACATGTTCGGCGCCCATACGCGCTTGCCCATCGCCGCGCCGATCGCTTGCGCCAGTTCGCCATGCGCCCAGCCGCCCTTGCGCCCATCGTCGGGTTCGAACATGCGGTGCGTGCTCGTTTCGCGCACCGGGATCAGTTTCACCAGCAATTCCGCCAGATCGCGGACGTGGATCATGCTCGCTTTGCCGGCGGGTGGCATGGGCACGACGCCCCATCTGGCCAGTTTGAACAGTTCCAGCATATCGCGATCGCGCGGACCATAGATTGCAGGTGGGCGAATGCTGGTCCAGTCGAGCGGCGATGCACCCACCAGCCGCTCCGCCTTGGCTTTCGACGCGCCATAGGCGGATAGGCCCGGCTCTCGTGCGGACAATGACGACACGTTGACGAACCGTTTGACCCGCGCCGCCATCGCCGCCTCCACCACGTTCAGCGTGCCCAGCACATTGACGGTATCGAACCGCGCGGGGTCGGTCGCATTGGTCAGCCCGGCGATGTGAATGACCGCTTCCGCCCCCGCGCATAGTTTTGCCAATGCGGTTTTATCCGACAGGTCGCCCTCGATCCATTCCACGCCAGACAGTTCGGCGGGCACGGTCCGGGCCAGCGCGCGTACTTCAAAACCGCGTTCGCGCAGGACATCGATCACGCATTGCCCGACGAAGCCCGTTCCGCCGGTTACCGCGATCGTCACAGCATCACCATATGATCGCGATGAACGACGCAGCCGCGCGGCGGGTGGCCCAGACACCGCCTGTTGATCGTCAGCGCGAAGCCCCTGCAATTGCGCGGCATTGGCCCGCATCGTATTCGACCAGCCCCTGCGCGATCGGCGGACTGTCGCCATGCCGGACGGTTACCAGCTCGCCCCGATCGAACGATCCCGTCACCTCCACGACACCGGCGGCGAGCAGGCTGCCCCCTTCACGCAAGGCGTTCGCGCAGCCCGTATCGATTGTTATGATCGCCTTCCGGCGCGATCCGTCCGGCCAACCATGCCTTGCGCGCGGTTTGCGGCGGTGCGGCGCGAAACAACGTGCCCCGATCGTGGTCCATCGCATGGCCGATCGGCGCCGATATGCGAGCCATTGGCGATGCCGAGCGCAATGCCCGCACGGTTCGCGATCTGCGCCGCCTGCAATTTGGCGGTCATGCCGCCCGAACCCAGCGCGCTGCCGGTATCGTCGGCCGCCATCTGCATGACGGCGTCATCGACCGTCATCGACCACGCGCACCAGTTTGCGCGCACCCGCGATCGGGCGGGCCATCATAGAGGCCGTCCACATCGGACAGCAGCAGAACCGCCATCCGCCCCCGCCGCCTGCGCCACGCGCGCGGCCAGCCGGTCATTGTCGCCGAACCGTATTTCCGTCGTGGCGACGGAATCGTTTTCGTTGATAATCGGAACCGCACCCGCCGCCAGCAATCGGGCCAGCGTGGCGGACGCGTTGAGATAGCGGCGCCGGTCCTCCAGATCGTCCAGCGTCACCAGCATTTGCGCGGCCAGTATGTCGTGTGTCCGCAACGCATCGGCCCATAGCCCTGCCAGCATGACCTGCCCCACACTCGCGGCGGCCTGCGCATCGGCAAGGGAGCGCCGGGCGCGTTCCGGCAGCGACAGTGGCCCTGCCCCCAATGCAATCGCGCCGGACGATACCACGATCACCGCCTGTCCCGCCTGTCGCAACGCCGCGAGTCTCCGCCGATCAGTTCCGCCAGCCATTCGCGCCGTGCACTGCCCGCGCTATCGACCAGCAAAGCCGATCCGACCTTGACCACCAGCATCGGGCAGACGCCGGCATCGGTCAGGTCTTGAAAGGTGGCGACTGACATCGGGGGACCATTTTATGACGGAGGCGGTAGTGGATTGGTATAGCTTAGCTTGGCGAACGACGGATTATAGCGGGGACCAGGGTTCCTCCGCCGCCATATCCTCCGTCTCGCCGCCCTTGCTTTCCGTCGATGTGCGGTCCGGCAGATAGGACAGCAGCGCATCCATCAGCTGCGCGATGCCCCGGCCCGTCGCGCCCGAAATCGGGAACACCTCATCCGCCCCGGCCGCGATCAGTTCCTTGCTGAATGCAGCGGCCAGTTCGTCATCGGCCAGGTCCATCTTGTTGAGCGCGACCAGGCGCGGCTTGTCCGCCAACCCTTCGCCATAGGCAGCCAGTTCTTCCTCCACCACCCGCATCGCCTCGGCCGGATCCTGCCCCTCGATATCGATCAGATGCACCAGCACGCGGCAACGTTCGATATGGCCCAGAAACCGGTCGCCGATGCCCTGCGCCATCCGCCGCGCCCGCGATCAGGCCGGGAATATCCGCGATGACGAATTCGCGGCCCTTGTGGTGAACGACGCCCAATTTGGGGACCAGAGTGGTGAACGCGTAATGCCCGACCTTGGCCTTGGCATTGGAAACCGCGTTGATGAACGTCGATTTTCCCGCATTGGGCAGGCCCAGCAAGCCGACATCGGCGAGCAGTTTCAACCGCAGCCAGACCCACATTTCTTCCGGCGGTTCACCGGGCTGGTGCTGGCGCGGTGCGCGATTGGTGCTGCTTTTGTACGATGCGTTGCCGCGCCCGCCCATGCCGCCTTCCAGCATGGTGATGCGCTGTCCGACCTCCGTGAAATCGGCGATGATTTCTTCCTTGTCGTCGGACAGGATCTGCGTGCCGACCGGAACCTTGACCACCAGATCCTTCGCGCCGGCCCCGGTACGGTCGCGGCCCATGCCGTGGCTGCCGCGCGCGGCCTTGAAATGCTGCGCATAGCGGAAATCGATCAGCGTGTTGAGGCCCGGCACCGCTTCGAACACGACGTCACCGCCCTTGCCGCCATTGCCGCCATCGGGGCCGCCATATTCGACATACATTTCGCGCCGGAAACTGACCGCGCCCGGCCCGCCACCGCCCGGATCGCAGATAGATTTTGGCTTGATCGAGGAAATGCATGAGCGGGACCGATAATGAACGATGGCAAGGGAACGCAGGCCGCGCGCAAGCTCGACCATGTCAGCCAGTGACAGATTATTGCAACAGTGACGCCAGTTAACAGGCGGACCGTCGGCCTATTGCGGCCCCTCGTCCTCGACCGGCAAAGGCTGAACCATCGGCGTGCCGGTCGGCTCCGGCGGCGGGCTCTACTGCCGGTTCGCTGCCTGTTCCGGGAGTAAAGACGATTCCCGCAGCGTTGGTTGCGTCATTCGATGCATCGCCGGGGGCGTCCGCATTGGCCGTTCCGTCGCCGGGCACGAAAACGATGCCGCCATTCGCGCTGGCGGTGGGATCGGCGCGTTTGAATGGAAGGACCGTAGGTCGGTTGATAGATCGTCGTCGCAGAACCTGCCGGGGGCGCGCCCGACGGTCGTCAGCGCCGGCAACCGTTCCGCCATAGACCGGGGCACCGAATGTGTTCGTCGGGGCGTAGCGAGCATCCCAGGCTGCCGCATCTGCAAGATATTGCTCGTACGATCGATAGAAATCCTCGAACACGGATTCGATCATCGCCAGATTGCGTTGCGAGAATGTTTCGAGGTCGGCCGGCGCCATCGCCATCGCCTCTTCGCTCACCCGCATGGCCGATTGGCAGAACGCCGTTTGGGCAGGCGGCAGGGCGTAATAATTATACACCTGCGTCATATACGCATCCTGCCGGTTGCGCGCCTCCGAACCGTGATCGTTCGCGATATTGCTGCGTGATCGCACGGTTGGTCGACGCCAGCTGACGCTTGTTCATGTCGAGGAAGGTGGAATAATTCGCGACCAATGCGGCATATTGCGGATCGTCGCAATTGAGCGCCGCGACATTCAGTGCCGATCGCAAATTCCAGATCGTCTGTTCTGGGGTAAGCCGCGCGTTCACGGTTTCGCGCACCCCGTCGAAGCCTAGGCCGGGGACGGCCATCGTGGCGACGGCGCCGCCGGGCGGCACGGGGCGGTATGGAATCGCTTCCACCACGACGGGCGGCGGCGGTGGAGGCGGCGGTGGGGGCGCTTTCGCCGCGCACGCGCCCAGCACGCCGACCATCGCGGTCAGCAGGCCAAGCCGGATATTTCGCGCCATCGGCGTCTGTGTCGTCGGGTGCTGATCGGGCATCATATTTCCACGCTGTTCTTCTCGTGATCGTTCGGCGTTCAATGTACCGACCGAAGGTTGCGCTGGCCTTAAGCGTCCCGCGATTGCCTTGCCACTGCTAACGCATGTTTGCGCGCAAAGAAAATGCCCGGAACGCATGAAGCATTCCGGGCACGTTCAATCAGTTTGCAGATGCGGCGACCCGAAGCCGGGCGGCGCCGCGACTGTCCCCTTATTCGCGGTTGCCCATGAACCGCAGCAGGAACAGGAACATGTTGATGAAGTCGAGATAGAGGCTCAACGCGCCCAGAATGATCGCCTTCCCGGCAAATTCCGTGCCGCGCAGCTGGGCATATTCGTTTTTCAGACGCTGCGTATCGTAAGCCGTCAATCCGGCGAAGATCAGCACGCCGATCGCACTGATGGCCAGTTCCAGCATGCTCGACTGCAGGAAGATATTGATGACCATCGCGATGAGCAAGCCGATAACGCCCATGATCAGGAACGTGCCGAAGCCCGACAGATCCTTCTTCGTGGTGTAACCGAACAGGCTGAGACCGGCGAACGCACCCGCCGTGGCGAAGAACGTCGCGGCGATCGAACCGCCGGTATAAACCAGGAAGATGGTCGACAGGGACAGACCCATCAACACGGCGAAACCCCAGAACATCGCCTGCAGCGTACCGGCGCTGAATTTGTTCGCGCCAAAACTCATCGCGAACACGATCGCGAGCGGCGACAGGGCCACGACCCACATCAGCGGACCGGACGCGAATGTCACGGCCAGACCGGACCGCGCCGTCAGCAGTGCGACGATACCGGTCAACAGAACGCCCGAACACATGTAATTGTAGATCGAGAGCATATGCGCGCGCAAACCCTCGTCGAAAACCGTGTTGACGCCCGTTTGATCGGCGCTGCGGCCAAAGCCGGAAGCCGCGCCGAAGCCCGTCTGCGGCGAACGGGGGTCTTTCCAATTAGCCATTATTCAGTCTCTCCTATGCGGTGCAATTCCGCGCCGCCTCACTGCTCATTATCGGGACTTCATTCCGTTTTTCAAGGAAAACCGGGCCTCGATCCATGTGCGTTTTATATGCGCCCATCCCTTAACCAAGGCTTGATGCGGCCGCTCATCCCGCTTTCCCCATCGCATCGCCCCGATCGCGCGTTGCCGCCAGACATCGCTGCATCAGCACCGCCAGCGCGTCGCCGTCGTCGAGTACATCCAACCCGGCCTGCGTCATTCCGCCGGGGCTGGCGACCTTGCGTGCCAGATCGCCGGGCGTATCGGATCGATGCCGCCGCCAACGCCGCCGCACCATCGACCATCTGGACCGCAAGCCTTTCCGCCTGCATCCTATCCAGACCCAGTTCGCGCGCGCTGCCCGCCAGCGCATCGATAAACCGGTACACGAAGCCTGGTCCCGACCCTGCCAATGCCGTCACCAGATCGAACTGGCTTTCATCCGTCAGCCATTCCGCCGTACCCAGGTCGGCAGCCAGGGTGGTCAGGCCGTCCCGTTGCCGAGCGGTCAAGCCGTGCCCGATCAACGCGTTTGGGGATTTGTTCAACGCCACCGCGAGGTTGGGCATCAAACGCGCGACCCCGCCCGCGTCCGGAAATCGCGATGCCAGAGTGGCAAGCGTCGTACCCGCCAAAACAGACACAATCACCGTGGCCGGCGTGGCGATCCGCGCGACCGGGCCGGCGACGTCGGCGAGCTTATCGGGCTTTACCCCGAGCAGCACCGCATCGAACGGACCGTCGGGCCATGCCCGGACCATCTCGATCCCGTATGGCGCATCGTCGCGTCGGGGATGGTATATGGTGAAGCGTTCGGGAGTGTAGCCTGCCCGCATCCAGCCATCGACCATCGCGCCCGTCATCGTTCCGAACCCCACGATCAATATCCTGTCGAACTGCGTCGTGGTGGCCCTATCCGTCATGCAAGCAGCCTACGCCTCCCCAGCGGCATCGACCAGCGCATTGTCGAGCGCCTGCGCCGCAGTCTTGTCGCCCCACAGAATGAACTGGAACGCCGGGTAGAACCGGTCGCATTCCTCCACCGCCGTTTCGATCAGGCCCTGCGCCTGGCCGACACCCAACGTCGCGTCGTCGCCCAGCATTGCCGCATGACGATAGAGGAGGACACCGCCATTGGACCACATGTCGAAATGGCCCAGCCACATCTGTTCGTTCACCAGCGCCAACAACTGCGCGCCCACGGTCCGTTTGTCATCGGGAATGCGGATTTCCGGCAGGCAGAGCACTTGTAGAACCCGGTCTTCCGCCCGCCAGACGCAACGCAATTGATAGGTGGTCCAGCTTCCCTGAATTTCCGTGGCGATCTCCTCGTCGGACATGGATCGGCAGGGCCAGCCGCGTGCTTCGAACAGGGCGGCCAGCATATCGACCGGCGCGCCGTCATCAGGGGCGGCGGCAAGGCGCTGTTGAAGGTTCATGGCGTTAAACTGCGTGTGGTCATGAACGGGGAATGCCGCCTGCCCCGCCACGCTGACAATGCAACGTGGACCTCGAACTGGGGAGAAGTCGTTTGCGCTGTTTACATCTTGTGCACAAAGATTTCGGTGGAAGAGCGCAAAGCCGCTCTTGCAACTTATTGCAGTCGTTCGATTTCCTCGCCCGCCTTGCTCGTGAAACGGAAACTGTCGATCCCCGCCTCGCCCAGCGCCGCACCAGCAGCGCGCGCAGCGGCGGCATTTTCATAAGGTCCGGCGAGCAGGCGATTGGTCTGCCCCCATGTCGCCACATGCGGGGCGAAACCGTTCAGCGTGTCGGGCGCCTTACGCAACATCTGCCGCCAATCGTAACGCAATGCGGTGCGATCCTTGCCCGTCGCGACCTGAACCCAGATGCGGCTTGGATTGGTCGGCAGAGCAGGTTCGGACCGTTCGGCAGCCGCCTGTTCGACCGGGGCGGCTTCACGCGCAGGTTCGATCGTCGCCATATCGACCACACCGGATCCCTGCGGCGCGGTGGCCGGTTTCGGCGTGGCGAAAGCGGCGAATGCTTCCGCCAGCGATGCAGGTTCAGGCGGTGGCAGCGAAACCGGCGCGCGGGCGGCAGGCGCAACGGTGCTGGGCACGACATCAGCGGTGAAACCGGGGCGCGCAGCTGCGGCAACGCCCGTGTTTGCGGGAATTGTTTGCACCACGGCAACCGCGCTCGACACGGGCGGTGTGGCAGGAACGATCGAAGGTTCCGCGATCGAACCCGTTGCCGTTCCGTTCGCGCCGAGAGCGGGCAATTCCCCGCGAGCCAGCGCCGGACCATCCGGCCCACTTACGCTTGGAACCGGGATCGGAATCGGCGTTGTGTCGGCGGGAGAGCGCGTGTTCGCGCCCGGTGCGGGCAAGCTGGAAACCCCGTCCAGCACGACCAACCGGCCGTCCTGGTCCGCATTCGTTTCGCGGATCGGCGCAACCCGCTCGATACGCTGTCGCGCTCTGGCGCGAGCGGCGGACATCCGATCGCCCGAATTGTCCCGCTGCGCGCGTGCTGTGCGAATACGGCGGTTCGGGCGTTTCGCTCTGGGTTCGGGAAGCTGTTCGGTTTGCGCCGCCGTTGCCGCCGGTGAGACAGTCGCTGTCCCTGCCGCCGTCGTCGCCGTCGGCGTGGCTGCGGGCGTACCCAAAGCACGTCCGGCGGGGGCCAACCGCGCATCGGCCAAGCGAACCGCATCGCCGGATGCCGCAGCCGGACGCGCCGCGGTCGAACCGGCGTAGGATGCGATGCGGGGGTCGTCGCGACCGATCTGGGCGGCGCGCGGAAAAATGCCGAGATTGCCGGCTGCCGCCTGCTGCGCTCGCGTCAACCGTGGCATAAATCTCAAATAGGGTACGATCTGCGCCGCAAGTGCGGGCGGCATCACCGTCTCCGCAATGGAAACCGCCTCTGCCTCCTCCCCCAAAATCGCCAGACCGAATGCGCGGGTGCGGAAACCCGACAAGTCGCGGCGTTCCAGCAATGGCAATATCGTCGCCTCGAACGCGGCCCGATCGCCTGCGATCGCTTGACTCAGCGCCAACCGCCGAACCGCCTCGTCGCTGGCCCTCAACGATACCGCCGTGCGATATTGCGTCTGTGCATTGGCATTGTCGCCGACAAGATCGAAGGCCAGGCCCCGTTCCACCGCCAGTTGGACCGTCGAAGCGCCTGCGCGCTCCGCCTCCTCGAACAGGCGCAAGGCTTCGAGCGGGCGTTCCGACCGGACGAATGCCCCGGCAAGGCCGACCTTCACGCGCGCATTGCCAGGCGAAAGATCGTCCGCCCTGCCGAAAAACGCGATGGCCGCGTCGATATCGCCCAGATCGAGCGAAGCCGTGCCTGCATCGATCAGCGCATCGACGTCGCGGGCATTGCGCGACAGCCGTGTCAGGGCGGTGTTGAGGTCGCCCATGCTAGCCGGCGGCAGGGGCTGGACCATTCCCTGCGCGGACGCATCGTCGGGCTGGCCAAACGCCAATGCCGCACTGGCCAAGCCGAGAGCAAGCAAACGCAAACTGTTCGAACTATCGATCAAAACCATTCTCGCGCAGGAATGTATCGTACCATTTATGCGATCGCCCAACATCGCCGCGACCACGCCGTGCCATTTGCAATGACCGCCCCAGCCTGAACCGCGCGCGAACGGCTATTGGTTGTTCTGACGCCCCAGAAAACGTGGAATGCTCAACGCAGCACCCTCGCCATCGTCGTCATCGTCATCATCGGAAGAGCTGCCGCCGCGGGACAGGTTTGCCATGCGTTCGAACAGCGTACTGCCCGCACCATCGGAATCCTTGCCGCCATCGGACCCGGATACCAGACCGCGTCGGCGGCCACCGGGCAGCGGCGGCGAGGCAGGCTTCGCCGCCTCATCGTCCTGCCGCGACAGCTTATCGGCATTATCGAGCAGATCGTCGGACGCCTTCTCGCGCGTGTTGGACTCAGTCTCCGTCAAATCCAGCGGCGCTTCGGATGCCGTGTCTGCACCCCCGTCCGACCCGAATTGCGTATCGTCATACGATTTCGGGCGACTGGGCGCAGGTTCCGGCAAAGCATCGTCGCTTTCCGGTTGACGAAGCCCGGCCAGCGGATCGACGATGCCATCGACATCGGCATCGTCGGCGAAAGAATCCCCCTCGTCGCTGGTGTCGATATCGGTATCGGTGTCGGCGTTGTCATCGAGCATGGACCCGCCAAGCTCCAACATGGACGACCGATCTTCGGACGTGGGGCGGGCCATTGCGGAAACCGGCGCGGGTTCCGGCTCCGCGTCGAAATCGTCGCTGTGGTCGTCACCGTAATCGTCTTGAGGCAAATCGAGCACCGGCCGCTTTGGCGCGGTCGAATGGCCGCCACGGTTCGCGGATTGCGAGTAGCTTTCACTGCGCCCTTCCAGCATTTCCACACTGCCGTCGATACCGGTGGCAACCACCGACACGCGGATCTTGCCGTCGAGATCGGGATTGAAGGCGGAGCCCCAGATGATGTTTGCATCTTCATCCACCAGTTCGCGGATGTGATTGGCGGCCTCGTCCACTTCCAGCAGCTTCATGTCCTCGCCGCCGATGATGGAGATGATGACACCTTTCGCGCCCTGCATCGAAACGCCGTCGAGCAGCGGATTGGCGATGGCATGTTCCGCAGCTTCCAGTGCGCGGTTTTCGCCTTCGCCCTCGCCGGTGCCCATCATCGCCTTGCCCATTTCGGTCATCACGGAGCGGACATCGGCGAAATCGAGATTGATCAGGCCCGGCATCACCATCAGATCGGTGATGGATCGCACGCCCTGCTGCAGCACTTCGTCGGCCAGTTCGAACGCCTGTTTGAATGTCGTGTCGGCCTTGGCGATCAGGAACAGGTTCTGGTTCGGAATCACGATCAGCGTATCGACGTGACGCTGCAATTCCTCGATCCCGGCTTCGGCCGCGCGCATCCGGCGCGTGCCTTCGAACAGGAACGGCTTGGTCACGACGCCCACCGTCAGCACGCCCTTGCGCCGCGCGGCCTCCGCGATGACCGGCGCAGCGCCGGTTCCGGTGCCGCCGCCCATACCGGCCGCGATGAAGCACATGTTCACGCCCTCCAGCGCATCCTCGATATCCTGCACGGTTTCTTCCGCCGCAGCCTTGCCCACTTCGGGACGTGCGCCCGCGCCCAGGCCGCCGGTGATTTCAGGGCCAAGCTGGATGCGCTTTTCCGCCGACGGAAATGTTCAGCGCCTGCGCGTCGGTATTGGCGACGATGAAATCGACACCCTCGATCTCCGCGTCGATCATGTTGGCAATGGCGTTGCCGCCCGCGCCGCCGACGCCGATCACGGTGATTTTCGGACGCAGGTCGTCCGGTGCGGCCGGGCCGATATTGATGCTCATTATGATGTCCCTCCAGGGAGAGTCGCGCTGGTTAATTCGTGTTCGCCGTCATGGCACAATCCGATTCGCGGCGGGATAGCGGGCACACCCTTATCCACAGCGGCCCGGCGGGTTCGATGCGGGCATGTGTTGCGCGCGGGAGTGTAGCGCGATCGCGGCGATGCTGCATCAAAAATACTGCCTTGCCGCCTGCATCACCCGTCCGACGATGGCAAACGGTCCGCCGCCGCGATCATCGCCGCGCCCCACCCGGAACCGCTGCGACCGCTGCCGGGTCCGTTCGCGCGAATGTCCACCGGGTCTTCGGCCGCATAGAGGCATAGTCCCGCCAGCGTGGCGAAGCCGGGGCTTGCATGCGCTTCGGGCAGGCCGCGCAGTTTGGGCGCCTTGCCCACGCGGACCGGGCGACCCAACGCGCCTTGCATATATTCGGCAACTCCGGCCATGTCCGCGCCGCCGCCGGTCAGAACGACCTGGCTTGCCTGCGATCCCGAAAAGCCCATCGCTTTCAGTGCCTTGCCGATTGTCGGTCAGGCGCGACAGTTCCCCGGTGACGACCGACACCAGTTCGGCGCGCGGAATGCGGTTGGTATCGTCCGCGCCGCGCGCGATCGGGCCGGTGCCATCGTCGTCCGGCCCATTGACCGGGATCATTTCGCGGTGATCGGTCGGGCTGGCGATGGCCGAACCCGCTACGCATTTCAGACGTTCTGCCTGGAACCGCCGGATGCCGAACGTGGATGGCGATCGCATCGGTAATATCGTCGGAACCGAACGGGATCGAGGCCAGTCGAGCGCAACATACCGTCGCGGTATGCGACAGATTGGTCACGTCCGCCCCCAGTTCGATCAGCGCCACGCCCAGCTCGCGTTCTTCCGGCAGACAAACATGCCAGACCCGATGCGAGCGGAGACGATACCAGCGCCTCGACCGACAGATGCGCGTTCTGAACCGCTTCCGTCAAATTGCGGACCGGCGCGCCATCGGCCAGCATCACGTGAATATCCACGCCCAGCCGTTCGGCGTGCAGACCCCTCGGATTGGCCACGCCATGCGCGCCATCCAGCGTGTAATGCGCGGGCTGCGCGTGCAGCACCATGCGCCCGTCCGGCTGGATCGTGTCGCGCGCTGTGGACAACAGATGTTCGACATCGTCCTCCTCGATCCGCCGGCCGCCGATCTCGATCTCGACTTGCGCGACCTGACTGGCGAGGCCCGCCCCCGCGCATGCCGATCCACACGCTCGATACGCTGGTTCCGGCGTTTTTTTCCGCACGTTCCACCGCATCGCGAATGGCATAGGTCGCGGCGGGCATATCCGTGACATAGCCGCGCTTGATCCCCTGGCTGGCGCGGTGGGCCGAACCCAGCACGATCATTTCGCCGGTTTCCGATATGCCCATGATCATCGCCGAAATGCGAAACGATCCGATATTAACGGCGCCGAAGATGCGGGTGATGCGCGGTGTTCCCATTATTCGCCGCCCTGCGATTGCAATTCCTGCGCCCCGCGTCCCGGAATCCGCATGTAGATGCGTTCCGGCGCGCGCATATCGAACGTCGCGACTTTGCCGCCCAGCAGGCGGTTCCCACCGTCGAGCCGGGCGAAGTTGACCAGCGCGGTCGCCGATTTCCGCTCCCCTTGCGGCAAAGCCAGCGACTTGCCGCGTGTCGAACATGAGGTTCCAGCGGCGATTGCCGACCCATTCCGCCTCCGCCACTTGCGGCTTGAGCGCGGGCGCGGATGCCAGCAATCGGCTGAGCGCGCCGACCTGCGCGCAGCGCCCGGCCCGGAAACGATCAGCATTCCTTTGGCATTGTCCTTGCCGATCGGTTCCAGTTCCTCGCCTTCGCCATCGATCAGCACCAGTCGGTTCGGTTTGCGAAGCACGGCATGCGGCACACGTTCGACCACATCGATCACCAGGGTGTCGGGCAACTGGCGCGACACGCGCGCATCCTTGACCCAGCTCAATTCCAGCAGATCGCGCGGAGAGCGTCCAGATCGACCAGCGGCATCGGCGTTTCCGGTGCTGAGCACGCGTTCATAGACCTGCTGTTCGTTCATCCGGTCGACGCCGCGTCACGTGCACGCGGCGCACCTCGAACCCGGCATCGGCGGCCAGGCGGCGATCTGCCGCTCCGCCATCGCCGGCACACCGGCCAGCGACGCCACGAACCAGGCCAGCGCGACCGCACCGCCCAGGATCACGGCCAGGAAGATCCGGTGCAACTGTTCTTCGTCGAACGGCAGGAACGCCAGCGTATGGCCCATTGCGGTATCGGTGCGTGCCTTCGCCTTGCGTGCGGTTTGCGCTCGCCCGTTCGCGGCGGCGGAGCGGCGCACGCCCTTCCCACCGCGTTTAACTGTCGCCATCGTCGCCCCCCGATCCGCCCGTATCGCTTGCGCGGCGCAAGGCATCCGCAATGATCGTTTCGACCAAATCGCCATAATCCATCCCGCAATAGCGCGCCTGTTCGGGCACCAGACTGAGCGGGGTCATGCCCGGCTGCGTGTTGGTTTCCAGCACGAACAGGCCGGCTTCGCCCCGTTGATCGTCCCAGCGATAATCGGTCCGGCTGGTGCCTCTGCACCCCAGCACCCGATGCGCGCGCACGGCGTAATCGCGACACAGCGCGTCGATGTCGTCGGGAATGTCGGCGGGGCAGATGTGATCGGTCATGCCGTCGGTATATTTCGCATCGAAATCGTAGAAGCCGGTTTTGGGGACGAGTTCCGTCACTGCCAGCGCGCGGGGGCCGTCCGCACCGTCGATGACGGCGGTCGTCAATTCGCGCCCGCGAATGAACGGTTCGGCCAGCAATATGGGAAATTCCTGCCACGGGCCGTCTGCGCCGCGCGCGATCGGATTGCCGTAATCGCCGTCGTCGGTGACGATCGCGACGCCGACGCTGGACCCTTCATTGACGGGTTTCAGGACATAAGGGCGCGGCAGCGGGTCGCCTTCATGCAAGGTTGCGCTTTCGACGACCGTGCCCGCCGGCATCGGAATGCCATGCGGGACCAGCGCCTGTTTGGTCAGTTCCTTGTCGATGGCGATCACCGACGTCGCCAGGCCGGAATGGGTGTAGGCGACGCCCATCAGATCCAGCATGCCCTGCACCGTACCGTCTTCGCCCGGAACGCCGTGCAGCGCGTTGAACACGACATCGGGTGCGGCATCGGCGATGCGGGCTGCGACGTCGCGGTCCATATCGATGCGCGTGACGCGGTGGCCGCGTTCCTCCAGCGCATCGGCGACGCCCGTTGCCGGACATCAGCGAGACCGACCGTTCCGCGGCCCAGCCGCCCATCAGCACGGCGACATGCAATTTCGGTATTGTGCGTTCGGGTGCGGTCATACCCGGCCGACCCGCTGGATTTCCCATTCCAGCTCGACGCCCGGAATGCGCCCGGACGCGGGCTTTCACCTCTTCGCCCAGCGCCTCGATATCGCGCTGGTCGCGTCACCGGTGTTGATCAGGAAATTGGTGTGTTTCTCGCTCACTTGCGCCCCGCCGAGCTGCAACCCGCGGCAACCGGCGGCATCGACCAGCTGCCAGGCCTTTTGCCCGGCGGGGTTCTTGAAGGTCGAGCCGCCGGTCTTTGTCCGCAGCGGCTGCGATTCTTCGCGCGCGTGCGCGATCCGGTCCATTTCCGCGCCGATGGCGGCGGGATCGCCCGGCTTCCCCGCGAAAATGCGCCGACACCACCACGCAGCCATCGGGCAAGGCGGAATGGCGATAGGAATAGCCGAGATCGGATGCAGGCAACGTCACCCGTTCCCCATCCGGCATCACGACATCGCAGCGATCAGTATGTCCGCGACTTCGCGGCCATACGCGCCGCCGTTCATCCGCACGAAGCCGCCGACCGTGCCGGGAATACCGCGCAGGAACTCCAGCCCGGCGATGCCGTCATCGCGCGCTTTGCTCGCCACCAGAATGCCCGGCGTGCCCGCGCCGCAGCTTAATTCCAGATCGGCTGGGCCGGACGGTTCGGCGACCCAGGAAAACGCTTTCCCCAATCGCACCACCACGCCGGGAACACCGCCGTCGCGAATGATCAGGTTGGACCCCAGACCCAGCGCCATGACCGGCATTCGGGCCGGCAGCCGCGCGAGGAATTGCGTCAGATCGTCGATATCTGCAGGTTCGAACAGCCAATCCGCCGGGCCGCCCGATTTGAACCAGACAAGCTTCGCCAGCGGCGCATTCGCGGTCAGCTTGCCGCGCACGTCGCGCACCAGCGGTTCGGGCGTCGTGTCGCCTTCCACCATCGATGTCGGCGCACGGCCATCGTCGGTGGCAATGCGTTCGCCCGGTTGAAACGCGATGTTCATTGCGATGCCGCCTGCGTGGCAGTTCGCGCATCCCGATGTTCTGCGCCAGACCGGCGGCCCAGTGCGTGATGTCGCCCGCGCCCAGACACACGACGATATCGCCCGCTTGCACATCGTTCGCGAGCACTGCCGCCAGTTCCTGCGCCGAACCGATCGGGGACGCGGCACGATGGCCGCGCGCTTTCAGACCCATCACCAATGCCGCCGCATCGACGCCGTCGATGGGATCTTCGCCTGCCGCATAGACCGGCGTGACATAGACCATGTCGGCATCGTTGAATGCGCCCTGGAAATCCTCCATCAATTCGCGCCAGCCGGGTGTAACGATGCGGCTGCGCGACGGCGATGACGCGCCCTGGAACCGCGCCGGAACCGGCAGCTTCGCGCGCGGCGGACAGGACGGCGGGAATTTCGACCGGATGATGCGCGTAATCGTCGATGACAATCGCTTCGCCATCGGCCACTTCGACCGAGCCGACTTTCGTGAAGCGGCGCTTGACCCCGTCGAACTGGGTGAAGCCTGCGCCGATGTCGGCGTCGCTGCATCCCATTTCGAACGCCACGGCAACCGCGGCGATGCGCGTTCTGCACATTATGGCGACCGGGCATCGGTAAGTGAATATCGCTGATCCGTCGCAGCGCCCCATCGCGCTCGCGCAAGACGACGTCGAACGGGTTGCCGCCCGAATGGCTGCGAATATTCTCGCCGCGCACATCGGCCTGCGCGGAAAAGCCGTAAGTCAGCACGCGCCGGTCGCGCACCTTCGCGATGACGCGCTGCACCTCGGCATGGTCGATGCAAGCGATCGCGACGCCGTAGAACGGCACGTTCTCGATGAACTCGACGAACGCCGCCTTCACCGCGTCGAAGCTGCCATAATGATCGAGATGTTCGGGATCGATATTGGTGACGACCGCGATCTGGCCGTCCAGCCGCAGGAAGCTGCCGTCGCTTTCGTCCGCCTCCACCACCATCCATTCGCTGTCGCCCATCCGCGCGTTGGAACCGTACTGGTTGATGATGCCGCCATTGATGACGGTGGGGTCGATCCCGCCGGCATCCAGCAGCGCGGCAATCATGCTGGTCGTGGTGGTCTTGCCATGCGTACCCGCGACCGCGACGGTTCGTTTCAGCCGCATCAGTTCGGCCAGCATTTCCGCACGGCGGACCACCGGCATGCGCGTTTCCAGTGCCGCCGCAACTTCGGGGTTGGTACGGCGGACCGCGGTCGATGTCACCACCACCACCGCATCGCCAAGATTGGCCGCATCGTGCCCGATGGCGATGGGGATACCGCGTTCGCGCAGACGTTCGACCGTCGGCCCTTCGGCCATGTCGGTGCCCTGCACGCTGTAGCCCAGATTGTTCATCACCTCGGCAATACCGGACATGCCGATGCCGCCGATGCCGACGAAATGGATCGTTCCGATATCGGTATCGACACCTTTCATCGCGCGCGATCCTTCGCAGCGCCCTGCCCGGCGGCAACGCCCTGCGATGCGCCGCGTGCGTTGTTCCGCCCGACGCGGATGACGTCCATCATGTCCGCCCCGCCGAAACTTTCGACCAGATCGGCAAGATCGGACGCAGCCTTGGGTCGGCCGCAATTCCATGCGCCGTGAGCCGCATTGGCAAGCGTGTCCGGACGTTGCGCCATCGCCTGTATCTGTTTGGCCAGTTCCTTCGCCGTGAAGCCTGCCTGCCTGATCATCCGCGCCCCGCCCGCCGTCACGATTTCGCGCGTATTGGATGCCTGATGATCGTCCGTCGCAATCGGCAGGGGAACCAGAATGGCGGGGCGGCCCACAGCGGTCAGTTCCGCGATCGTCGATGCGCCCGCGCGCCCGATAAACAGATGCGATTGCGCCAGCCGGTCCGCCATATCCTCGAAATACGTGCCGGTTTCGGCCGGAATGTCATGTTCGCGGTAACGGGCGCGCACCGCGTCGATATCTTCCGCGCGGCATTGCTGAGTCACCTGCAGCCGCGCGCGCAGGGCCGGCGGCAGCATCGCGAGGCCATCCGGCACGATTTGCGACAGGACGCTTGCGCCCTGACTGCCGCCGGTGACCAGCACGCGCAGCAAGCCGTCGTCGGTGAATGGGGGGAACGGCTCGTCCCGCAACGCCAGAACTTCCGCACGCACGGGATTGCCGACCAGCCGGACCTTGTCGCGATGCTTGTCCGACAGGCGGGCAACGTCGGGATAGGATGTCGCGATCGCCTGCACCCGGCCCGCCAGCAAGCGGTTGACCCGGCCCAGCACCGCGTTCTGTTCATGCACCAGACTTGGGATTTTGGCCGATGTCGCGGCCAGCAAAGCGGGCAAAGCGGGATAGCCGCCGAAACCGATCACGGCGGTCGGCTCGAATGTTTCGAACAGCCGCAATGCCATGCGCCGCCCTTCCCAAACGGCGCGCGCGCCCTTGATCCAGCTGATCGGGTTCTTGCCGAAACGCCCTGCCGGCAGAACATGCGCGGGCAGAAAATCGGGCTTGCCGGGAATGGCCGCCCCGCGCCGGTCGGTAATCAGTTCGACATGATGGCCGCGCCGTTCCAGTTCCACGGCCAGAGCGAAGGCAGGGATCAGATGCCCCCCCGTCCCCCCGGCGGCGAGCACGAAATGCCTGCTGGACGTGCTGGTCGATTGCGTGGATGCGGCGGTCATCGTGTCGTCTCGTTCTTCATGCCCATCATCGCGGCCAGTCCCGGCGTTTCGCGCCGCAGGAACGGATTGCGGCGCGTGATGGCCAACAGCAACCCGATGGTCAGGCATACTGCGATCGTGGACGATCCGCCATAGCTGACAAGCGGCAAAGTCATCCCCTTGGACGGGAACAATTGCAGATTGACCAGCATGTTGATGAACGCCTGCCCACCGATTTCCGTCACGATCCCAGCAGCGGCGAGCACGGTGAACAGATCGTCCTCGTCCACCAGCCGCATCAGCACGCGCACGATGATGGCAAGATAGACCGCAACGATCAGCGCGCACCAGATCAGGCCGAATTCTTCGCCGATGACGGAAAAGATGTAATCCGTATGCGCTTCGGGCAGCTTGAATTTGCGAATGCCCAGCCCGTATCCGCTGCCGGTCCAGCCGCCCGCCATCAAGGTGCGATAGGCAAGATCGACCTGATCGAAAGCCGTCCCGCCGCCCAGAAAGCTGTCGATCCGGTTTCGGGCATTGTCATACAGCCAATACGCCGCCGCCATCGCCGCCATTCCCGCCCGATCGCCCAACCGATCAGACGTAAGGGAATGCCCGACAGCACCATCATCACGAACCACGTACCCACGAACAGGACCGTCGCACCCAGATTGGGTTGCAGCACCAGCAAAAACGCAACCGACGCCATCATGACGCAGGCAATCCGCAGCACCGGCAGATCGGGATCGCGCAGCCGCCAAGTCAGCACCCACGCCAACATGATGGCAAAACCCGGTTTGAGAAACTCGGACGGCTGGACCCGCATGCCCAGTTTCAGCCACCGCCGCGCCCCGTTGATTTCCACCCCCATGATCGGGACCAGCACCATCGCCAGAAACGCGCCCACCGCAATCAGAATGCCCAGCCGCCGCGCATTGTCGCGCGACAATTGCGATACGGCGAACATGACTGCCAGCCCTATGACTTGCCACGCCAGATGCTGCCAATAGAAATAGAGCGGCGGCAATTGCCGGGCATCGGTCGAAAGCCGATCCGCGCTGGCAGGCGATGCGGCGGCGACCGCCAGCGTGCCCAGAACCATCAGCGACAGCACCAGCGCCAGCAGAGTGCGGTCGATCTCCCGCCACCAGATCCGCAATTCCGCCATGCGCGTGGTGCGGTATCTGCTGCCCGTATTCACACGCGGCGTGGCAATGGCGATCACGCGGATAGCCGATGTCGTCATTCGTCCGCGCGGTCATGGCGCGCATCCGCTCGGTGCATCGGAAAGCGCATCGGCAACCACGGCGCGAAAATGCGCGCCGCGTTTTTCGTAATCGGGGAATTGATCGAAACTGGCGCAAGCGGGGGACAGCAATATCACGTCGCCCGGCTTTGCGGCCGCCATCGCGCGAGGAACGGCCTCGCAAATCATTTCGCACCGTTCGACATGCACCTTGGGTTCGAGAAGTTCCGCGAATTCCGGCCCGGCCTCCCCGATGGTGTAGGCCGCCGCCACGTTCGGCAATTGCGCGGCGCATTCCTGCAGGCCCGGCTCTTTCGCCAGACCGCCGACGATCCAGTGCACTCGTGGTCGCGAGCCATGCTGTCGGTCCGGCGCAAACGCCGCGAGTGCAGGGGCGGCGCTTGCCTGATTGGTTGCCTTGCTGTCGTTTACGAACAGAACGCCGTCATGCGTCGCGACGCGTTCCATCCGGTGTGGCAAACCCTTGAACGTCGGCATGGCGGCCAGCCATTGCGCGCGGGTGACGCCCAATTCCTGCACCAGAGCGACCGCAATCGCAGCGTTTTCCAGATTATGCGGCCCCTGCAGGGTCGGCCAGTCGACCTGCATTTCGGCTAAGGCACTCTGATCCGCACAAACGACCCGACCCGCATCGCGCCGGGCTGCCTCCGTGTCGTACACTGCGCGCGTCGCATCGTCCGCGCAGCCGAACACGGCAAATTGCGCGGGGCGCTGCATTGCCGGCAATCGCGCCTTGGACGCGGCGTAACCCGCAAAGCCATCATACCGATCGAGATGGTCGGGCGTGATGTTGAGCAGCGCTGCCGCCTCGCATCTCAGCGAAAATGTCAGATCGATCTGATAGCTCGACAGCTCCAGGACATAGACCCCGCCTGCCTTCAACGGTTTTTGCGACAGGATCGGCACGCCGATATTGCCGCCCATCGCAGTGGGCAGCCCCGCGCTTTTCAACAGGTGATGCACCAATGCGGTGGTCGTCGATTTGCCGTTCGTGCCGGTGATGCCGATCACCCTGTGCGCCGGCAGGGCATCGCGGGCAAGCGCGAACAGTTCGATGTCGCCGATGACCGGCACGCCAAATTGCCGCGCGCGTTCGGCGATCGGGTGCGTGTTAAGCGGGACGCCCGGCGATACGACGATACCGTCGAAGCCGGTCAGGTCGATCTCCAGCAGATCGGCCAGTGCCGCCCGCCCCTGCAGCGCGTCGCGCGCATTTTCCTGCCGGTCCCACGCCGTCACCTGCGCCCCGCTATCCAACAGCGCCTCCGCCGCGGCCAGTCCGGAACGTGCAAGACCCAGCACGCCGTAGCGTTTGCCGGCAAAGGCGGGGGAAGTGATCACGCCTGCATCACCGCAGTTTCAACGTGGACAGGCCGATCAGCGCCAGCACGATGCTGACGATCCAGAACCGGATGACGACGGTGGATTCGCTCCACCCCAATTGTTCGAAGTGATGGTGAACGGGCGCCATGCGGAACACACGCTTGCCCGTCCGTTTGAACCAGAACACCTGGATGATCACGCTCAGTGCTTCGAACACGAACAGGCCGCCGACGATGGCGAGCACGATCTCGTGATGGCTGGCGACCGCGATTGCGCCCAATGCACCGCCCAAAGCCAGCGAACCGGTGTCACCCATGAACACGGCGGCGGGCGGGGCGTTGAACCATAGAAACGCCAGTCCCGCCCCCATGATCGCCGCGCAGAACGTGGCCAGTTCGCCCGCCCCCTCCACATAGGGAATGCCGAGATATTCCGAATAATCGACGCGCCCCACCAGATAGGCGATGATGGCGAACGTGCCCGCCGCAATGATGACCGGCATGATCGCCAGCCCGTCCAGCCCGTCGGTCAGATTGACCGCATTGCCCGCGCCCACGATCACGATCGCGGCGAACACGTAATAGAACGGGCCCAGCGGGATGGCCCGATCGGACAGGAACGGGATGTACAGGTTCGTGTTGATCTGGCTGACGATGATATAGGATGCGATGCCTGCAACGATGAATTCGATCAGCAGCCGCACCTTGCCCGATACGCCCTTATGACTGTTCTTCTTCACCTTGTCGTAATCGTCCATAAACCCGATCAGGCCGAAACCCGCCGTGACCGCCAGACACGCCCAGATGAACGGATTGCGAAGATCCATCCACAACAGCAGCGACAGCGCCAGCGACACCAGTATCATCAACCCGCCCATCGTGGGCGTGCCGCGTTTGGCAAGGTGCGTTTGCGGGCCGTCTTCGCGAATGGGTTGCCCCTTGCCCTGGCGCATCCGCAACATGCCGATGAAGGCGGGGCCGATGATCAACCCGATGATCAGCGCCGTCAGCAACGTCGCCCCGGCACGAAACGTCTGATACCGCGCAAGGTTCGCGATACCTTCGAATTCCAGCCATTCGGCCACCAGATACAACATGCGCTTCGTCAGTCTTTCTGGCGTTCCGCACCGATCGAAACGGGCACGGGTCGCGCCGTGAAATGGTTTACCACGCTGCCCAGCCCGACCGAATTGGACCCTTTCACCAGGATCGCATCGCCTGCATTCACGCCATATTCTTCCAGCAATTCGATCGCGGCGGCAGGGGTGTCGCAATGCGCGAAGCCGCCGCCGATGCCAAGCGATGGACCGCCCGCTTTCCCCAACTCCCGTGACAGGGCCTTCATTTCCTCGCCCACCAGAATGGCGAAATCCACTTCCGCAACGCGGATCGGTTCGGCCAGATCGGCGTGAAAACCGGCAGCGAAGTCGCCCAGTTCCATCATCGATCCCAACACGGCGACACGGCGCGTGGCGGGGGTCTGCCCCAATTGGCGCAACGTGGCGCGCATGGACGCGGGATTGGCGTTGTAACTTTCATCGATCAACAGCGCACTGCCGCCCGTGCCCGCATCGCCGACGGACAGACGATGGCGTGCGCCGCGCCCCTTCAACCCGCCCATTTCAGCCAGCGCCAGCCCTGCCGCACCCAGATCGCCGCCCACGGCCTTCACCGCCGCCATCACGCATAGCGAATTGGCGATCCAGTGTTCGCCGGGCTCCGCAATGGAATAGCACAATCGCCGGTCGCCCAGATCGGCAGTAATCAACGCCCCGCCATTGGCAGCAGGAATGGCATCGAGCAGGCGAACATCGGCATGCGCTGCCGCGCCGAACGACAGGATGGCGATACCGGCAGCGTTCGCCGCATCGCGCAGCCGTTCGAAATGCGGCGTATCGGCAGGGATGATGGCTGTGCCGCCCGGTTCGACACCGCCGAAAATCTCCGCCTTGGCGTCGGCGATCGCTTCTTCGCTGCCGAGATTTTCGATGTGCGCCGGAGCGATGGTGGTCACGACCGCGACATGCGGGCGGGCGATCTGCGTCAACTGCGCCATTTCGCCGGCGTGGTTCATGCCCATTTCGAATATGCCGTAACGCGCCCGGGCGGGCATTCGGGCGAGCGACAGCGGCACGCCGACATGGTTGTTGTAACTGCGGACGCTGCGATGGGCCTGCCCCCGGCTGCTGCGGTCGAGAGCGGCGAAAATGGCTTCCTTGACCCCCGTTTTCCCGACCGATCCCGTCACGCCGATACGCCGCGCCGTCCCGCGCGACCGGGCCACCGCCGCCAGATCGTGCAACGCCGCCGTGGTATCCGCGACCAGGACATGGGGATGATCGATGGGCCGATCCACGATCGCGGCGGCCGCGCCATTGGCGAACGCCTGATCGACGAAGCGATGACCGTCCATCGCTTCCCCCGACAGGGCTATGAACAGATCGCCAGGGCGAACATCGCGCGAATCCATTTCGACGCCGGAACATTGAAACGCGCCGCTCGCAGTGCCGCCTGTGGCTGCCGCAATGCCGTTCGCGTCCCACAGCGACAGCGGTATGGTGTCGCGCGCCAGGGTCGGCCACGCCAGAATGGGCCGTGCGGCGGATGCGGCAGTCATGGGGTATTCTCCGGTATGATATTATTGGCGGCGGCGACGCATTCGCGGGCAACCTCCACATCGTCGAATGGCAGAACGCGCATGTCGTCTCCCGCGCCGACGATCTGGCCCTGTTCATGGCCCTTGCCAGCGATCAGGATGATGTCGTTCGCGCCAGCCTGTTCGATGGCAGCGGCGATGGCATCGCGGCGGTCCGCGATGTCAACGATGGCGGCGGATGCACCGGCCATGATTTCGCGGCGGATTTCGGCGGGATCTTCGCCGCGTGGATTGTCGTCCGTAACGATAGCGATATCGGCCCCGTCGGAGGCGACTGCCCCCATCGGTCCGCGTTTGCCCCGATCTCGATCTCCGCCTGCGCCGAACACCACGATCAGCTTTCCGGCGACATGGGGCCGAAGCGCCGCGATCGCAGCTTTCAATGCATCCGGCGTGTGCGCGTAATCGACATAGATCGGCGCACCCGCTTGCGTAATCGCCGCACGTTCGAGCCGCCCGCGCACGGGTTGCAAGCGCGCAAGCCCGTCGAACACCGCGCCGGCATCGCCGCCCGTCGCCAAGACCAGGCCCGCCGCCGTCAGCGCATTCGCCGCCTGATACGCACCGATCAGCGGCAAATCGACCGTTCGCTCCGCGCCGTCATATGCGATCGTCAGGGTTTGACCCAACTGCGTTGGCCGACGATGCAGGAGGCGCATCATATTGCCGGTTTGCCCCACGGTCATCACACGCAGTCCGCGCCGCTCCGCATGGTCGATCGCTGCGAGCGTCCATTCGTCGCCGCCAGTCCAGATGACCGCCGCCGTGTTCTCATGCGCGATATCGTCGAACAGACGCATCTTGGCCGCGAAATAGGCGTCCATCGTGCCGTGATAATCCAGGTGATCGCGGCTGAAATTGGTGAAAGCGACTGCGGCGACCGGCACGCCTTCGTTGCGCGACTGGGCAAGGCCGTGGCTCGATGCTTCGTAAGCGACATGCGTCACCCCCTCGCGCGCAAGACCGCTGACATTGGACAGGAACGTAACGATGTCGGGCGTGGTCAGACCGGTTGATACGCTTTCGTCGGGGGTGGTGACGCCCAGCGTACCGATGCTGGCCGCGCTTTCGCCTGCCATGCGCCACAATTGCCGGGTCATCTCAACCGTCGAAGTCTTGCCGTTGGTCCCCGTCACCGCGACCACGGTGGCGGGAAAGGGAGCATGGAACTGCGCGGCCAATTTCGCGAACAGTCGGCGCGGTTCCGGCGACGGCAAATGGATTGCGCCATCCACGGTCGCGCTTTCGCCTGCCACCACGGCGACCGCGCCGGCTTCGACTGCCGCGGGTATGAAATCCTCCCCATTGCGGCGTTCGCCCCGAAACGCGCCGAACACGCTGCCGGGTGCGACCTTGCGGTCGTCGATCGCGAAACCGCCGACCTGCACATCATCTCCGGTGGGCAAATTCAGGTTGGCCATGCGCGCCAGATCGGACAGTTTCATCACTGCCCCGCCGCGATCAAGGGTTTCAGATCGGAAATATCGACATCCCGGCTGGTGTCGGGCCGGACCCCCAGCAAGGGGCCGATGCGCGGGACCAGTCGCCCCACAATCGGTGCGGCGTTCCAGGCGGCGGTACGCTGGAACGAGCTTGCCACCGTACCACGCGGTTCGTCCAGCATGGCCACCACGACATAGCGTGGACGATCCATCGGGAAGGCCGCGGCGAAAGTCGAAACCAGGGTCGTTTCGCGATAGCCGCCCTTGCCCGGCTTCTCCGCGCTGCCCGTCTTGCCGCCGACGCGGAATCCGGCGGCGTCGGCGTTCTTGCCGGTTCCGTAAATGGCGATCATCCGCAACAACTGGCGCATACGCGACGATGTGCTGGCCTTGAACACTCGGCGACCCTTGGGAATGTTGCCCGCTTCCAGCCGGTGCAGCGTGGACGGCCGCCAGATTCCGCCATTGACCATCGCGGCGTAAGCGCTGGCGAGATGCAGCGGCGTCACCGCGATGCCGTGGCCGTAACTGACAGTCATGTTCCGCAAACGGGGCCATTTGTCGCCGGGCCAGATCGGAAAACCCTTCGCGGGCAATTCGACATGCGGGCGTTCGTTCATGCCCAGATCCATCATCGTGCGGCGCATGCGTTCGGGGCCGAGTTCGTCCGCAATGCGCGCGGTCACGGTGTTGGACGAATGGATCAGCGTTTCCGCGACATTCAGATGGTTGCCGATGAAATGGCTGTCCTTGATGGAAAACCGCCCGGCCTTGACCGGCCCGGCATTGTACCGCTTCCCGAAATCGCGCACCACGCCCGCATCGATGGCGGCGGCCACGGTCAACGGTTTGAAAGTGGAACCCAGTTCGTAAACCTGATTGGTCACGCGGTTGAACATCTTGCCCACCCCGTCCGCGTCGATGCGGTTGGGGTCGAATTCGGGCAGGGATGCCAGCGCCATGATCTCGCCCGTATCGACGTCCAGCACGATGCCGGCCGCCCCGGTGGCGTTGACGCTGAGCATGCCGCGCCGCAATTCATCCTCCAGCGCGCCCTGCACACGCATGTCGATGGACAACGCAACCGGCTCCCCGCGCTGGGTCGCGTCGGTCAGGCGGTCGTTCAACACCTGCTCCATGCCGACATGGCCCTGCCCATCGGCGGAGACATAGCCCAGCACATGCGCTGCCATGGAACCTTGCGGATAGTGCCGGTCGCGTTCCTGCGGAGTTTCCAGCGCCAGTTCGCCCAAATCGTGAATACGGTTCGCGCCGTCGGGCAGTACGCGGCGCATCAGATAGGTCGGCTTGCCGGCGGCCAGTTTGCGCGCCGTGTTCGCTTCGTCGATGCGGGGCAGGATCGCCTTCAGCTTGCGCGCGACCGCTTCGGGAGACTGCACCAGCGGCGCGCCGCCATCGCCCATTGCGGCGGGATTGTACCACAACGCATAAGCGGGAAATGCGCGAGCCAGCGGCATTCCGTTGCGATCGGTGATTTCCCCGCGAGCAGGCAGCAGCGCCTCTTCCAGCGATGTCGCGACCGACGTGCGGTCCGACATGCCGAGATAGCCGATGCGGATAATAGCGACAATCGCCACCAGGCTGAACGCCATCGCAACCCACAGGATGCGAAACTGCGCGGTCCGCAGCGATTGTTGCCGCACGGAAATACGATCCACCCCGCGTGATGCCGGCGCGCGATGGGGCAATGCAGCTTCGCCCGATGCGAACATGCCGGCTGTGGTGAACGCGTTCATCGCGCGGACCCTGCGGCGTAACCAGACAGATCGGCACCGCCGCTCAGCCGTTCGGACAGCGAACGCGCAGGCTTGCGGTCGCTATCCGGTGCGTTCGATGGCGGGGAAGTGTCTTGCGACACCGGCTTGCCACTGATCGGGGAAACCATTGCGGGAAAGCCCACGCCAGCGCCCGCGCTCTCGCCGTCGTCGGACCGCGCCAGCCGCAGCGGATCGGGCGCATCGGCAGCTTGCGGCAGGCCCAGGCTCGCCAATTGCCGTTCGTTTTCGACATATTGATCGGCGCGCGGTGCGCCATATCCGAATTCGATCTGGTTCCAATCGGCCAGCTGCCGCTGATTGGCGAGCGTCTGAAACTCCGTTTCGTACAGCAGTTTGTCCTGTTCCAGCGCGACGATCTGGCGTTCCGCCAGGCGGACTTGCGATTTGACCGAATTGACCTTGAACGTCAGCGCCAGGAACAACGCCAGGCACACGCCGAGCAGCACCAGCCAGCCGATGCTTTTCAAACCTCTTGGCGTGACCATCACGATGCGGCCTGCCGGTGAGGTGCAGCGGTCCGCACCGCATGGCGCAAGGTTGCCGAACGGGCGCGCGGGTTTGCCGACAGTTCCGCGTCCGATGCCCGGATCGCCTTGGACGGTTTGCGATAGATGGCATCCGCATCGCCTTGCGCCGGCATATGCCGCGATCCGCCGCTGCGCCCCGATGCATCGCGCAGATATTGCTTCACGATGCGGTCTTCCAGACTGTGGAAACTGACCACTGCCAACCGCCCGCCATCCGGCAACAGGGTTTCCGCCGCCGCCAGACCTGCCTGCAATTCCTCCAGTTCCGCGTTCACATGAATGCGGACCGCCTGAAAGCAACGGATGGCCGGGTCTTTGGGGGCGTTGGGCCGGCGGTCGTCGCGGTTGAACCGGGTGGCTTTCCGCACGGTCTCGGCGAACTGGCCGGTGGTGTGCAAAGGTCGCGCCGCGACGATTGCACGGGCGATTTTGCGTGACGCGCGTTCTTCGCCGTAATGGAACAGGACATCCGCGATGGTGTCTTCGTCGGCGTCGTTCAGGAAATCGGCGGCGCTTGGGCCGTCCTGACTCATCCGCATGTCGAGCGGACCGTCCGCGCCGAACGAAAAGCCCCGCTCCGCCCGATCGATCTGCATCGACGACACGCCGATATCCATCGTCAGCCCATCGACCTGCGCGATATCCGCCGATGCCAGCGCGTCGGTCATTTCGGAAAAGCGCCGCGCATGCAGGACCAGCCGGGGCGTTGCGCCCTGCGTTTCGTTCCAGCCCTGCCCTGCCGCAATCGCATCGGGATCGCGGTCGAACGCATGCACGGTCGCGCCCGCATCCAGCAAAGCGCGCGTGTAACCGCCCGCGCCGAACGTCGCATCGACCATGATTTCGCCAGGCTGTGGATCGAGCGCCGCAACGACTTCCGCCAACAGGACGGGAACGTGGTGCGGCGCATCGTATGTTGGGGAAGGCGCGCTCATTTGCCCTTCGCTTTCGCTTCGGCATCGGCGAGCAGATTGGCGCAGGCGGCCTGCGCGTTTTCCCAATCGCTGCCCATTTCGGCCAGCCGTTCGGGGTTCCACATGGTGAAGAACCGTCCGCCACCGTTGAAATACAGCCCGCCCTCGATCCGGCCCAGGGAGCGCAGATGTTCCGGCATGACGAAGCGTCCGCTGTCATCGAACGGGATTTCGGTGAAGCCGAACAATTGCGACGAACGCATGTCGCGATCGAAATCGCGTTCCATCCGCAATGCGATGTCTTCTTCGCGATCCAGCTGCCCTTCCAGTTCCGACCGTCGGGACAGGCCGAACCCGGTCAGGCAGGGCATTTTGGGATGTTTGGACAGGCAAAGGATGCGGCCATCGCTCGATGCCTTCACGGCTTTTCGAAAAGCGGGAGGCAATACGAACCGGCCCTTGTCACCCGCAGGTGAATAGGCTTGTCCGCTGAACCCTCCAAACTCTTCCGCAGCCATGCCGCGTCACTCCCGATTGCGCCCATCCCCCCGACACATCTTCCCCGCCGCCGAAAACGCGCGAGCGTGAACGGGTCACCGAAATCTCGATTTCGGATGGGCGATCGATGGTGTGTTCGATGGATGTGGGTTTACCCGCCGCCCCATCGGGATGGAAGGGGAATTTACGGGATTTCACGGGAATTATCCGTAAGTAATTGATAAACTGACTTTTATATTTCGTTACGCTTGTTGGTAACTTGACCATTAACCATCGAAGGTGAGCCGGTATTCCGCGATGTTTACGGCTTGTTCCGCCGTCTTGCCATACCCGTCCCGCAAAATCCCGTGTCGGTGCGATGGGTTTATCGGAACGCCGTCCGCATCAAGTGCCGCACACCGTTCCGCGCGCCCGGCAGCGGCGTTTCGCCGGACAATATCGCCGCATCGGCGAGGATGACCACACGCCCCGCGCCGATCTCGCATACCGCCAGAACCCCTTGCGCCGAGAGTTCGCAGGCCGCGTCGGTTCCATCGTTGGCGATGCCCCATTGTCCGGCAAGATCGACCGGAATGGTCGTGCCGTTCAGCGGCACGTTTCGCCGGGCGGGTTGCTGCGTATCGTCGAATGACAGCGCCAGCCCCCATCGCGCCAGAATGGGCGACAGCAGCACGACATCCTGCGGCCGGCGCGGATCGCCCAGCGAGAAATCGGAATGGGCGGTCAGCATAGGGTCTGCGAAGATCAGCGCCCGCCCGCCGCCGCGCACCCAACGATCGAGCGCCACATTCTCCGCCCCGGACAATGCACGCGGCTGCGCGATTATCAATGCGTCCAGTTCGCCGGCCGTCATCCTCAGCGGCGTCAAGCGCACCGTCGATCGTATCGAGTGGAACGATGCGATTGTCACTCTCGATCGCATCGCGCACCCAGCTGCCATCCTGCGGGGTGGTCAGCATATCTTCCAGCCGCGCGGTTTCCGGCCACAGGATCGGCAGCGTCGTAAACAGGCCGATGGCGGGCAGATCGCCTGTGGGTGTTACAACCGCTTCTTTGGCGTTGCCTTCGGTCATCGGGTCCGCCGATTGCCGTTGGCTCATCACGAACAGCGCCAGCCCCGCAGCGGCGGCAAGGATGGCGGTAACGATGGCGTTGCGATTGCGCTTCATGGGTTATGCACGCCTATTGGCGAGCAGGCGGTCGGGCGGGTAGGCGCGCCGGTGCAGCGGTTCCGCGTTGCTGTGCAGCTTGCACCCCGCGTTCCGGCAGGATGGGGGCGTTCATCTCCTCGTCCGATATCGCATCCGCCGGCAGATCGGGGACGACGCCCGCATTGACCAGCGGATCGGTCTGTTCGGGCGGCAGTTCCGGTGCGGCCACAGTCGCGGCGGCAGCGGGAACGCTCAGTTCTTCGGATCGGTTGGCGCGGTCCATCACTACCCCGGCCAGCACCACCATCAGGATGATCGCGCCCAACCCGGCCAGCCCGATCTGCAACCGATGCATTGCCTGCTTGCGCGTACCGCCCAGAGGCGGCGGTGGAATGTCGAGGCTTTCGGTAATTTCGCCCAGTTTCCGGGTGGCGGTCGCGGGCGCGGGCTTCGAACGGGGTTTGAAGATCATGCCCCACCCCTATCAAATCGGGGCCGCGCTGTCAGCTTTCCTGCAACCAGTCGAACACGGGCAGGTCTTTCGACCGCAGCCATTCGGGGTTGTAGAGCGTGGAAAGATAGCGAAAGCCCGTGTCGCACAATATCGTCGCGACCTGCGGATCGTCGCGCCCGGCGGCAACCAGTTCACGGCCAAGCGCAACCGCGCCCGCAACGTTGATGCCCGACGACAGGCCCAGGCACAGCCCCTCTTCGCGAAGCAGGCGGGCGACCCATTGCAGCCCCTCCTCGTCCGAAATGCGGAATTGCGTGTCGATCGGCGCGCCTTCCAGATTGGCGGTGATGCGGCCCTGCCCGATCCCCTCTGCCACGGACGACCCCTGCGATGCCAGTTCGCCATGCGCGTAATAGGAATAAAGCGCCGCGCCATGCGGGTCGGTCAGCGCGATGCGGATGTTTTCATCGCGCGATTTCAGCCCCATGCCGACGCCGGCGATCGTTCCGCCGGTTCCCGCCGCGCAAGTGAACCCGTCGATCCTGCCGCCGGTCTGGTCCCACAGTTCCGCCGCCGTCCCATCGATATGCGCCTTGCGGTTGGCGGTGTTGTCGAATTGATTGGCCCACACCGCACCCGGCGTTTCATCGGCCAGCCGCCGGGACGTGTGGACGAAATGGCACGGGTCCGAAAACTTGGTCGGCGGAACCAGCACCAGCGTCGCGCCCAATGCGCGCAGCGTCGCCATCTTTTCCGACGACTGGTTTTCCGGCATCACGATGATGGTTTCGTAACCCAGCGCATTGGCGACCAGCGCCATGCCGATGCCGGTGTTGCCCGCAGTCCCCTCCACGATCGTGCCGCCGGGTTTCAGCAGCCCGCGTTCCTCCGCATCGCGCACGATGAACAATGCCGCGCGGTCTTTTACAGACGCGCCGGGGTTTGCGAATTCGCACTTGCCCCAGATCGTGCAGCCTGCCGCCGCGCTCGGCCCGGCCAGCCGCACCAGCGGCGTGTTGCCGATCAGGTCCAGCGTATCGGCGCGCGGGGCGGGATTGTGGGAAACGGGCCCGCTCAATCTTCGGGCGCGATGGTGACGTGCAGCCCGTCCAGTTCCGGGCCGAAGGGTATCTGGCACGACAGGCGCGAATTGTCGGCGCGATGGTCGCTGCTTTCCAGAAGGTCGTCCTCGTCCTCCGTCATGGCGGGCAATTTGTCCGCGAAGGCGGGATCGACGGTAATGTGGCATGTCGCGCACGAACAGCAACCGCCGCACAGGGCCAGCAATTCGTCGAAGCCATTGTCCCTGATGACTTCCATCACGGTCAGCCCGTCCGCCGCATCGACGGTGCTCTGGTCACCTGCGCGGTTGGTTACGATCAGTTTAGGCATATCGGGTTACGTCCTGTTTTCGCAGCAAATCGATCGGGTGTCCTGCATGGCAGGCATCTGGCGAAGCTGCTAAGGTGTGGTGCGCGCTTTGGCAATATGCGAGCGCGGCGGGGCAGGAGATGGCGATGGGTATGAACGCGCAGGCAATTCGCGACGGGCTGGACGCCGTCGCAGCGAAGGAACCGCGTATCGCCGATGCCATCGCCCGCGTCGGCTATCCCGAACCGCGCATGCGGCCCACGGGCCATGCGACCTTGCTGCGGATCATCGTGGGTCAGCAGGTGTCCGTCGCCGCCGCCAGCAGCATGGTTGCCAAGCTGGAAGCGGAATTGGGCGACGACCTCGATCCGGCCAAGCTGCTGGAACGCGACGACGATACGCTGCGGGCCTGCGGGCTGTCGCGGCAGAAGCAGGGCTATGCCCGGTCCCTGTGCGAACTGGTGGTGGAAGGCGATCTCGACCTCGACAATCTGCCCGCCGATGACGAAGAGGCGGTGGCACAACTGACCAGGATCAAGGGGATCGGGCGCTGGTCGGCGGAAATCTATCTGCTGTTCGCAGTCGGCCGTACGGATATCTGGCCGGCGGGCGACCTTGCGATCCAGGCCGGCATCGGCACGATCATGGGTCTGGCACAGCGGCCATCGGAACGAGAAACGCGCGCTCTGGCCGATGGCTGGCGGCCCCATCGCGGCGCGGTCGCGATCCTGACCTGGCATTGGTACAACAATCCGGCTGCGAAATAACGCGTCGCGCGATATCCTCATACATCGGCATGGGCCACCGTGCATTGTCAGGGTGGCGTCGGACGGTTCGCGGCGGTAGCGTAAGCGAAGAAACATCCGACGCCGGGGACGCCGCGTCGGCTATCGGCAGGAGGATATTCGACCATGAGCGACCGCAAGGCAATTTTCATCACCGGCGGCGGGTCCGGCATCGGTCGCGCGATCGCATTGCATTTTGCCGAACGCGGCTGGTTCGTGGGACTGGGCGATGTCGATGCGGACGGTATGGGGCTGACGCAGGACATGATCGGCAACGGGTTCACCTTCGCGCATAAGTTCGACGTTCGCGATCGCGATGCATGGGACGATGCCTTGCGCGGTTTCGCCGTGGCGGCGGGCGACCGGATCGACGTGCTGGCGAACAATGCGGGCATCCCGCTGGGCGGGGCGCTGACGGAAAACACACGCGACGAAATCGATCGGTGCCTCGACATCAATCTGAAGGGGGTGCTGTATGGCGCGCAGGCCGTCTATCCGTATCTGAAGAAGAACGCGCCCGGCAGTTGCCTGCTCAACACCGCCAGCGCGGCGGGGATATACGGTACGGGCGGTGCGTCCGTTTACTCCGCGACCAAGTTCGGCGTGCGGGGCGTTACCGAATCGCTGGATGCGGAATGGGCGGACGATGGCATCGCCGTGCGATCGCTATGTCCCAGCTTCATCGATACGCCCCTGCTGGACCATACGCCGAACCATGCGACCAACGAGGGCATTCGTCAGCGTGTGACCGACGCAGGACTGGAAATCACCCCCGTGGCGGAAGTCGCCCAGGCCGCGTGGGATGCCGTTCACGGCAACAGGGTTCACACGCTGGTCGGCAAGACGGCGCAGCGCATCGGCTTCGCCGCGCGCTGGATGCCCGGCCGGATGCGAAGGATGGCGCGCGACACCACCCGACCGTTGGGTCGGTAGAGCTTCTGCCCCAATGCAAAAGCGGCGGACCGGTTTATGCCGATCCGCCGCCTTTAATTTGCTATGTCGCGAAGATTACGTGCGACGGGGCATCGTCTTGGAATGCCCGGCGCTGTTCGTCAGGATTTCGTTCGCCTGTTGACGGGTCAGCGTGTTGCCCGCCGTATCGACCGAGACGAACACGCCCCCATCGTTCAGCCGTTCTTCGTAATACCCGGAATCGTCGGCGTGTACGCCGTGATCTTCCAGTGCGCCGGCCAATGCACCTGCCGCTGCGCCGACTGCGGTTCCGGTTACGGCTGCACCGCCGACGGCTGCCGCTGCGATGGCACCTGCGCCCACGAATGGGCCGACGCCGGGGATGGCAAGAGCCGCCACGCCGAGCAATGCGCCCACGCCGCCGCCCAATGCGCCCTTACCCACGATGTCCTTCGCCGCTTCCGCGCCGGAACCGTCCGTGGTCGTTGTCTCGCCGTCTTCTCGTGCCACGACGGAAATGTGATCGTTGTCCGCACCCGCCGCCTTCAGCGCGCGTACTGCGGCATCGGCTTCGGCATGGGAATCGAACATGGCGGATGCGAGATTTGGGTTGTAAGTGGCCATTATGATGGGCTTCCTTTGTAATTGAAGGTTATGCCCTACCAACCGCCGATATACGTTTGCGTTCCGAAACAATGTCGGAAAATCGGTATCGCAATCAGTCGGCAACGATCGCGTCGATGGCGGACGCCATATGCATATCGCGCAGCGACAGCCCGCCATCCTCGCCCGCATCGTGCGTGGTCAACGCAATCGTGACTTTGTCATAGACGTTCGACCATTCGGGGTGATGGTCCCTTTTGTCCGCCAACATTGCCACCCGAGTCATGAACGCAAACGCCTCGCTGAAATCGGCGAAAGTGAATTCTCGCTCGATCGCGTCGTCGCCGCGCGTCAGCGACCATTGCGTCAGCGCCGTCATCCAGCTGTTGCGTTCATTGTCGGTCAGCGTCGGCACGGTCATACGGCAGGGCCTTTCGAAGGGCGTTTGCTTGTTCGCAACAACCCTTTCGCCTATCGCTCGCGCCCATGCAAGCATCCACCCTTTCGGCGAAGGACATCGCATGCCGTCGTGGGGATCGCATTCTGTTTCGCGGACTGAACGTCGAACTGGTCGCGGGCGATGCCATGCTGGTAATGGGCGCGAACGGCGTGGGGAAAACCAGTTTGCTGCGGATATTGTGCGGCCTGCTCCGCCCGTTTGCGGGGTCGGTCGCATCGGGCGGGTCGTTCGCACTAATGAACGACCGGGCGGCGCTGGATCCCGAACTGCCACTGCGCCGGGCCTTGTCGTTCTGGGCCGATCTCGACGGCGCCGATGGCGACAGGGTTGCGGAACATGCGCGGCGGACGAACATCGACGCCCTGCTCGACATACCCGTACGTTATCTGTCCACCGGACAGATGAAACGGGCCGCTTTCGCCCGGTTGTTGGCGCAGGACGCCGCGATCTGGCTGCTGGACGAGCCGCTGAACGGCGTCGATACCGATGGTCGCGCCGTGATGGAACGTTCGATTGCCGATCATCGCGCGGCGGGGGGCATTGCGGTGATCGCATCGCACCAACCGGTGTCCGCCGACGGTTTGCAAACCCTGTCGCTTGCGGATTTCGCGCCGTGATGCGCGTGGTGTGGCAGATGCTGCGCCGCGATCTGGCCGCGCTGGTCGCGGGTGGCGATCGCGGGTCGCTGATGCTGCCGGTGCTGTTTTTTCTGGCAGTGGCAATGATCTATCCCTTCGCCGTCGGTCCCGATGCGGAAATGCTGCGCCGTACAGGGGGCGGCATCGTGTGGGTGGCGGCATTGCTCGCGGCGATCCTGCCCATCGATCGGCTGGTCGCCCCCGATCTGGAACGCGGGGTGTTCGATCAACTGGCCGTGCGCGGCATCGGCGAGGAAACGAGTATGGCCATCCGCATGGCCGCGCACTGGCTGGCCTTCGCCCCGCTGCTGCTGCTGGCCACCCTGCCCGCCGCCATTTTGCTGGGGCTGGACGGCGAAACGCTGCGATTGCTGGCGCTGGGACTGCTTGCCGGAACGCCGGGGCTGGCGGCGATCGGGGTGCTGATCGCCGCACTGACCGCGTCGGTCCGGGCGGGGTCCGCGCTCGCCGGATTGCTGATGATACCACTGGCGATCCCGATCCTGATCTTCGGCGCAGGCGGTCTGTCGCGGATGCAGGCGGCATCGTCCGGCATCGCACTGGCGGCGGCGTTCAGCCTGGCGCTGGTGGCGCTGACCCCGTTCGCTGCCGGTGCTGCGCTGCGCGCCGCGCGCGATGGCTGATGCCCGCCATCAATAGGGCGGCTGATGCAACCCCGTGGGGCTTTGCGTGAAGATTTCGCAGCCATCCTGCGTCACGCCGATGGAATGTTCGAACTGCGCCGACAGCGACTTGTCGCGCGTCACCGCGGTCCACCCATCGCGCAGCAGCTTCACATGCGGCTTGCCCAGATTGATCATCGGTTCGATGGTGAAGAACATGCCTTCTTTCAGTTCCGGCCCCGTCCCCGCGACGCCCGCATGGACGACTTCGGGGGCATCGTGGAACAACCGCCCCACGCCGTGCCCGCAAAAATCGCGCACCACGCCGTAACGATGCGTTTCCGCGTGCGCCTGTATGGCCGCGCCGATATCGCCCAGATGCGCGCCGGGGCGCACCAGCGCGATGCCCGCCATCAGGCATTCATACGTCACATCGACCAGCCGCCGCGCTTTCAACGCGACGTCGCCGACCAGATACATCCGGCTGGTGTCGCCGTGCCAGCCATCCAGCAGCGGGGTCACGTCGATATTGACGATATCCCCATCCTTCAGCGCGCGGTCGCCCGGAATGCCGTGGCACACGACATGGTTGATCGAAATGCAGCAGCTGTGCGTATATCCGCGATAGCCGAGAGTGGCCGGAACCGATCCGCCGTCCAGCATCATCTGGCGCACCGCATCGTCGATCGCCGCCGTCGTCACGCCGGGTTTCACGATGGCGGTCAACGCGTCGAGGATGTCGGCCGCCAGCCGGCCGGCCTTCCGCATTCCTGCAAACCCATCCGGCCCATGCAGCTTGATCGACCCATCGCGGTAAACGGTCTGGTCGCCTTCGATTGTCTGATATTCTGTCATGCCTGGCGATATAGCGGGTTCATACGACCAATACGAGGGGGGTCACCCGCCCTGAAAATAATCCGCGTATGGGGGCTTTACCGCCGCCAGCATCGTGTCGTCCATTCTCAGCGTGATCGAATAGCTTCCTTCTGCAAACGGCCCGGCAACATAGGGCGCGGCCAGCAGCTCCATTCGATCGAATCGCGCACCGCCGGTCGAACCCAGCACTAGAGGTCAGTTCGGCGAGTTTAGGGCATACCGGAAATACCGAGCTCGCGGATCGCGTTACGCCCTTCACCTTGCGCGCATTTTTCAGCGCCGCGCAATAACGGCCCTGCATCGCAGCCCACAACGCGGCATCGGACACGAACAGATCGATCGGTTTCAGCGCAGTGCCCGTTTGCCGGTCCCAGATCATCGTATCGTGAAAATAATTGCCATGCGCCCCGCCGCCATAGGTCGCGATGTCGCCCTGCAAACTGAGAAAGCGCGGCAACGTCCCCCGCTTCAAGCCAGATCATTTCGTAGGAATGTTTGCGGAAGGCGGAACCGTCTTCGCGGGCGATGGCGCGCGATATGCGTGCTTCGCGTTCCGCCTCGCGTTTCTTCGTCTGCAGATCTTCGTCCAGCATTCGGTCCAGCGACGCAATCTGTCCGGCCTTGGCAGGATAGGTGTATTCGAACCGAAACAGCTCCGTATCCGCGCTGACCTTGCGCGCGCCGTTCGATCGGGCATCGGCGAACGCGCTGGACTCGCCGTCGTGCCCGTTTGAGTTCGATAGGGAAACGGCGCTTGCACCATCGGTGCTGGCCGCGACGGACGCTGACGCATGCGTTGCACTTTGCGCTGCCTTTGCTTTGGGGGCGGCGTCGTTCTCGACCTTGGAACACCCCATCAACCCGGCAATCGCCGCACAACCGACCATCAATCGCAAAGCAGCATACAATTTCATGGCAATTTTTCCTCGCGGGGCAAGCCCGACCATTCTAGACCGCCGGGAATGAGCAGCAAACACAATTTAATTCAGCCCGACCGCGACCAGGATGCGGTTGCCATTCACCTTACCTCGAAAGACGGCGTTGCCGACTGGCGCAAAACGCTTTCGCCGGGGCAGCGCGCCGCTCTGGACGCGCAGAAATTCGACGGCAGCGGTTACCAGACCGCGATCGTGCCCGATGGAGAAGGCTGGTTTGCGGTCGGCGGGGTGTCCGACCCGGCGGCGCTGGGCAGTTGGTGTCTGGCGAAACTGGCGGAGATTTTGCCCGCCGGAACCTACCGTCTGGCGTCGGGACGAGGCGGGCGCGGCGATGCATGGCTGGCAGACGGCGCAATATCGCTTCGACCGGTACAAGGACGATGCCGACGCGATCGGTCCGCGCGTGCTGCTGACCAAACAGGTTGCGAAGATTGACGCGGCCATCGCGGAAGCAGGCGCAGACATGAAGGTGCGCGATCTGGTCAACACCCCGGCGGAAGATATGGGCCCCGCCGCTTTGGAAGCGGAATGCGAAGCGCTCGCCAGCCAATATGGCGGCGCCCTCGAAACCGTGCGCGGCGATGCGCTGGAGCAGGGTTACCCCATGATCCATGCCGTCGGTCGCGCCGCCGCCCGCCGCCATGCACCCCGGCTGATGCATCTGGTCTGGGGCGATGAAGCGCATCCCGAAGTCGCCATCGTCGGCAAGGGGGTGTGCTTCGATTCCGGCGGGCTGGACGTCAAATCCGCCGCCGGCATGAAACTGATGAAGAAGGATATGGGCGGCGCGGCCCATGCGATCGCGCTGGCGGGCCTTATCATGGGTGCGGGATTGAAGATGCGGCTGCATCTGCTGGTCCCGGCGGTGGAAAACGCGATATCCGCGCAATCCTTCCGGCCCGGCGACGTGTTGCAGACGCGGCAGGGGCTGACTGTGGAAATCGGCAACACCGATGCCGAAGGGCGGTTGATCCTGGGCGATGCGCTGACTCGCGCGAGCGAGGAACAGCCCGAACTGATCATAGATTTCGCCACATTGACCGGCGCTGCCCGCGTCGCGCTCGGCCCGGATCTGGCCGCGATGATGACGCGCCGGGACGAAACCGCCGCCGCGCTGGCCGATGCGGGCCGTGCGCATGACGATCAGCCATGGCGGCTGCCCTTGCCCGATGCCTATCGCGAATGGCTCAATTCCGACATTGCCGATCTGAACAACGCGCATGGCAACGCCTATGCCGGGGCCAGCGTCGCGGGGCTGTTCCTGGATCGTTTCGTCGGGTCGCACGACGACGGCACGCCGATCGACTGGGCGCATTTCGACACGTTCGGCTGGAACCCCTTCCCCCGCCCCGGACGCGGCAAGGGGGGCGCGGCGTATGGTCTGCGCGCCGCCTACCACATGCTGCGGGGCCGATACGCCTGATCGCAGCGCCGCAGCGATTCCTTGCAAAACGGGCGCTCGTCTTGCGGCGAACGCCATTGCGGTTTAACGCGCGCCGGTGAGCGATGTTGCGCGTTATACTCTGCCCGGCGGAACGGTCGGGCTGACCGGCCCCGTGGCGCGTCCGGAGCCGGGGCAGCTGCCCTTGCGCGGCGATCTGGCGCATATCGCGTTGGCGGGAACGCATCTGGCCGCGCATTATGCCGTGCCGATCATCCGCAATATCGGCGCATCGGGCGTATCCCTGCGCCTGCAACCGCGCGCCGATGCGGACACGACGCAGCAGCTGATGCCCGGTACGATATTCGAAGTGCTCGATTACACCGGCGACTGGGCGTGGGGATGCTGCGGCCCGGCGGGGCCGGCGGGATATGTCCTGACGGCGGAGCTTTCCGCAGCCGACCCGGCGTGACCTTGCGCGTATTCATCGACGGGGCGGAAGGGACCACCGGTCTGGAAATCAGGGACCGGCTGGCCGACCGCGCCGAGTTCGATCTGCTGGTGCTCGACGACGCGGCGCGCAAGGATGCAGGCGCGCGAAAGCAAGCGCTCGATGCCGCCGACATCGCCATCTTGTGCCTGCCCGACGATGCCGCCCGCGCCGCCGCCGCCGGGGCAGACGAAAACACCCGCATCATCGACGCTTCGAGCGCACACCGCACCGATTCCGGGTGGATATACGGTTTTCCCGAACTGGTCGGCGCGAACGCGATCGCCAACGCCGCGCGCGTCAGCAATCCGGGCTGCTACCCCACCGGCTTTCTTGCGCTGGTCGTGCCCCTGCTGCGCGCCAAGCTGCTCGATGCCGGCTACCCTTTCGCCGTCAACGCCGTGTCGGGATATTCGGGCGGCGGCAAAGCCCTGATCGCGCGGTTTGCGGACCAGCCCGATCTCGCCTTTCGCACGTATGGCCTGACGCTGGACCACAAACATTTGGGCGAAATGCAGCATTATGCCGGGTTGACCCGCCCGCCGATCTTCGCACCGTCCGTCGTCGCGGCGTTTCGCGGCATGGTGGTCGATGTGCCCGTTGCTTTGGGTGAAGGCATCCAGGCCGATGAGCTGCACACGAAGCTGGGTGAATTCTATGCGGATTCGCCCGTGGTTTCCGTGCGCGATGAAACGCCGGGCGAGTTGCTGCTGCATGACGGCGCGCCCGCATGGGATGGGTTGGAACTGATCGTCGCGGGCAGTGCGGATGGCACGCAGGCGCGGCTGATCGCCCGGCTCGACAATCTGGGCAAAGGGGCCAGCGGGGCGGCGGTGCAGTCGCTGAACCTGATGGCCGGCCTGCCCGCCACCACCGGATTGCGCCTACCGGATAAAGCTGCCCAATAAATAGGCAGCGTTTGCGGCATAATGCGGCAGTCGCCATACGATCGACGCGTGAGAATATTGCGCGAAATGTGGCCCAATTCGCGAACTTATTGCGCGCACCCCTTCACGAAAGGGGGCCGAGCCGCTACGCCGTGATCCGTTCATTGCTGGCACGATTCTTGTTACGTTTCGTATTACGGTATTCAGGCGGTCGATGGACAACCGCAATACGATCGCAAAACCGCCCGGGGGCAGAGTGTTGAAGAAGATCGAAGCAATCATCAAACCGTTCAAATTGGACGAGGTGAAAGAGGCGCTGCACGAAGTCGGCGTGTCCGGCATCACCGTAACCGAAGCCAAGGGGTTCGGGCGGCAGAAAGGCCATACGGAACTCTATCGCGGGGCGGAATATGTCGTCGATTTCCTGCCCAAGGTGAAGCTGGAAATCGTCGTCGCGGACGAGCTGGCGGAACGGGTGGTGGAAGCGGTGGCCGGCGCCGCGCAGACCGGCCGTATCGGCGATGGGAAAATCTTCGTCACCGCCATCGAAAGCGCGCTGCGTATCCGCACCGGTGAAAAGGACAACGACGCGATCTGATCGCCCGCCCAGCCCGAACTTTTTCACAAGAACCGAACCATCCCATCCCAACCATCGAAAGAGAAACGACATGGCCACTGCAAGCGAAGTGCTGAAACGGATCAAGGACGAAGAAATCGAATGGGTCGATCTTCGCTTCACCGACCCCAAGGGCAAGTGGCAGCATCTGACGATGGTCGCCGCCACGCTGGATGAAGACCAGCTGGAAGACGGCCTGATGTTCGACGGATCGAGCATTGCGGGCTGGAAAGTCATCAATGAATCCGACATGATCCTGCGCGCCGATCTCGACCGCGTCTATGTCGATCCGTTCAGCGCCACGCCGATGCTGATCCTGTTCTGCGACATCGTGGAACCATCGACCGGCGATCTGTATTCCCGTGATCCGCGCAGCACGGCAAAACGCGCCGAGGCATTCGTGAAAACCACCGGTCTGGGCGATACGATCTTCGTCGGGATGGAAGCGGAATTCTTCATGTTCGACGACGTGCGGTTCGAAGACGGCTATGCCGGATCGGGCTTTTCGATCGACGACATCGAATTGCCGACCAATTCGGGCCGCGAGTACGAGGCGGGCAACATGGCCCACCGTCCGCGGGAAAAGGGCGGCTATTTCCCCGTCGCGCCGGTGGACAGTGCCGTGGACATCCGCGGTGAAATGGTCGCCACGATGATCGAAATGGGCCTGCCCTGCGACAAACATCACCACGAAGTCGCCGCCGCGCAGCACGAACTGGGCGTCACCTTCGCCACGCTGGTGGAAACTGCCGACAATCTGCAGATCTACAAATACGTCGTGCATCAGGTGGCCCATGCCTATGGCAAGACGGCAACCTTCATGCCCAAGCCGATCAAGGACGATAACGGGTCCGGCATGCACACCCACATGTCGATCTGGAACGACGGCAAGCCGACATTCGCGGGCAATGAATATGCCGGCCTGTCGGAAACCTGCCTGTATTACATCGGCGGCGTGGTGAAGCATGCCAAGGCGCTGAACGCCTTCACCAACCCGACCACCAACAGTTACAAGCGGCTGGTTCCCGGATTCGAAGCGCCGGTCCTGCTCGCCTATTCCGCGCGCAACCGTTCGGCGGCATGTCGCATTCCCTATGGCGCGGGTGACAAGGCGAAACGGGTGGAGTTCCGTTTCCCCGATGCGATGGCCAACCCCTATCTCGCCTATTCCGCGCTGTTGATGGCCGGATTGGACGGGATCAAGAACAAGATCCATCCCGGCGAGGCGATGGACAAGAACCTGTACGATCTGCCGCCATCCGAACTGACCAACGTGCCGACCGTATGCGGTTCGCTGCGAGAAGCGCTGGAAGCGCTGGAGGCCGATCACGAATTCCTGCTGTCGGGCGACGTGTTCACGAAGGACCAGATTCTGGCCTACACCGAACTGAAATGGGAAGAGGTCAGCCGTCTGGAAACCACCCCAAGCCCGGTCGAATACGACATGTATTACAGTGCGTAATCGCGGCTAACGACCGATAAGGGATCGATAAAAAGAGGGCGTTCGGGAAACCAGACGCCCTTTTGCGTGTTGGCAGATCGAGTGAAAGACAAAGGGGAAGAACATGGCCGACATGGCGCACGATAGAAAATCCAACCTGTCCTGGCTTTGGTGGCTGCTGCTGCTCGCCGGCATTGCCGCTTTAATCTACTTCATCGTCAAACCCGAAAACGAGGGGGCCGAACAGGCGCTGGCGAACGACGATACCTCCGCCGCCATCGCCGATCCCGACGATGATGACCTGCCCGAAATCGCGGGCGCTACGGCGGATGGCGAAGCGATCACCGATCTGGCGTTGATCGCCACGACTTCGGACGGATCGCTGGAAGGTCGCAGAGTCGAACTGACCAATGTGCGCGCCGGATCGGTTCCCGAAGATGCCGGCTTCTGGCTGGAAGCGGGCGACGACAGCCGCGTTTGGGTGGTGCTGGAAGAAGTCCGCACGCCCAACACCCCGATCGAGGGGCGCGTCGATGTGGATCGCGGCGATAGGGTCGATGTGGTCGGCATCATGCGTAAGGCGACCGACGGCGCACCCGCCGGCGCGGCCATTCCCGGCCCGACGGCGCCGCTGCCCGATGGGATCGCGCATTTCATCTATGCCAGCAAAGTGACGCAATCGGCGCCGTAATCGCTGACAGCGTTAATGTGAAGCCGGAAGGGGCGTTCGGGAAACCGGACGCCCCCCTTTTTGTAACTCGCGAGAGTTTGCCGATCAGCGTGGGGTGTCGCCGCCATATCGCAGCAACGTGACGCTCAGCACAGCCACCGCCCCCACCATCAATGCCGCCGCCAGTACAAATGGCGCGCCGGGAAAAACCAGCCCCTCCCCATCGGCATAGGCTGCGAACACGCCCGTCATGACCGGCGGGCCGATGATGGCCGTCATGCTGACCGTGCTGGCGATCGCGCCCTGCAATTCCCCCTGCGCGTCGTCCTCTATCCGTTCGGACATCAATTGCTGCATCGCGGGAAAGCACATGCCGGGGATCGCGCCGATCACTATGCCCACCAGCATCGCCCCGGTGTTCGGCGCGAATGCGAGAATGACGAAGGACGGTATCGCAAAGGCCAGGCTGACGATGGCCGTTCGCACCGGGCCGAACCGCGCGATCGATTTGCCCGACAGGAACCCTTGCGTCACGATCAGCAGCGCGCCGAAAAACGCCACCGTCATGCCGATGATGGCGGGCGTCCAGGCGAATTTGAATGTGCCGTAATACGCCCAGACCGACAATTGCGACTGGCTGGCCAATTGCATCAGGAACACCGTCAGCAGGCAACCGATCACCAGCGGAACCTGCGCCATGCGGATCAGGCTGCCGAACGGGTTGGACCGCAACGGGTCGAAAGCGCGCCGCTTTTCCACCGGCAACGTTTCCTTCAGGAAAAACCAGCCGAACACCGTGCCGCCCGCGCACATGATCGCTGCGGCGACGAAAGGCAGGCGATCGCCGAACTGACCGACCAGACCGCCGATGGCCGGCCCCAGCACGAAACCCGCCGCGCTCGCCCCGCCCAGCATTCCGAATGCCGCCCCGCGCCGGTCGCGCGCAATGCTGTCCGCAATACAGCTGTTCGCCGCGGCATAGCTTGCACCCATGATGCCCGACACCAACCGGCCGACGAACAGCCAGCCGATCGTCGGGGCAACCGCCATCAGCACGTAATCGAGGCCCAGCAACGCCAGTGTGACCAGCAGCACGGGACGGCGGCCGAACCGATCGCTCAACCCGCCGATGAGGCGCGAACAGGAACTGCATCGCGGCATAGGCGAACAGCAGCCAGCCGCCGATTTCCGCGCGGTCGATGCCTTCCCGGTCAGCCCTTCGATCAAGGACGGCATGACCGGCACGATCAGGCCGATGCCAGCGTGTCGATGAAGACGATGATGGCGACGGCGATCAGATTGCGGTTCATGTGCTTGCCCCCCGACACCGCGCCATCACGCGAACGTGACGACCATAATGTCTTTTGCCCTTCGCGTGCGTGCTTTTGGATCAGCCGTCAATAATCGCGGCTTACCTCCACCACCGCGCTTTCGCGGCCGATGGTGGATATGCTGGCGAGCAAGGACAGCCAGCTGGTGACGCGGAACTCCACCTCCGTCGCGCTGTAACCGCGCCCATCGGTTACGATTTCGACATAGGCGCGCCTCCCGAAATTCTTGCCCAGCGCAACGCCCGTGCCCCGGTCCAGCACCGGGTCGGCGCTGACGATCCGCAGCCGGTCCAGCCCGATCGCGCCGCGCAATTGGTTGATCGGGTCCAGCCCGCCCCCGCCCCGCAACGATGCGATCGCCGTGCCCAGCTGCAGCGCATCGGTCGCGGACAGTTCGGTGATCGAACCGCCGAACAGCAGGCGGGCAAGCAGTTCCTCTTCGGGCAGAGCGGGAATGGAACGGAACGTGATTTCCGGCTGCTGCGCCGTGCCGGTCACCGCCGCGTTCACGGTCAGCCCGTCGCGTTCGGTTGCCGCCAGAATGTCGATGGTCGGGTCGATCGGGGCGTTTTCGTCGAAATCGATCCGGCCCCGCTCCAGCTCGAACCGCGTTCCGGCAAAGCTGTAGCGGCCCTGCACCACTCGCGCCTCGCCGCCGATGCGCGGATCGTCGGTCGTACCGCGCAAGATGATGTCGGCACGCCATTCGCTGTCCAGGCCCAGCCCATCGACGTCGATCCGGTCGTTGCCGCGCGCATCGATCAGATACCGCCAGGGCGCGCGTCGCCGCCGGGCTGGGCCGACATCGCGCGGCACGTTGATTTCCCGCGTCGGGATGCGCGGCAGCTTCGCCGCTTCTTCCGCGCGGCCCAGGGACCAGTTCGCACGGTCGATCGTAACGCGCCCGGCAATCGTGCCGCCGATGCCGTTCGACACCAGCCGCAACGGACCCGTCACCGTCGCGCCCAGTCCGCGTGCATCCACCAGGCGGGCGTTGCGCGCCGCGACCCTGATATCGAGCGCCGGACCGCGCCGCCCCAGATTGGCGAGATCGACCGTGCCGCTGCCCGTGACCGTGCCGCCGCGCGCGGTCTTCCCGGCGAAGCGCGTCAGGCGCAGGCGCGATCCCGCAAACGCGCCGCGCACGGTCACATTCGTGATGTCCGTGCCGGAAATGGCGCTGCGGACCCGCAGATTTTCCGACGCGAGAGAGCCACGCACCAGCGGGTTGGCCAGCGTGCGGCTGACATTGGCCGCGATCGACACGGGGCCGGTCATGTCGAACGCCTCCACCGCCGCCAGCCGCCACAGCGCCGCCGCCGGTCCCTGATACCGAACCTGGGCGAACAGCCGCCCGGCCTGCAGCCTGCTGGCCAATCCGCCCGATTGCGGCAAGCCGGTGATGCGCCCCTGAATACGCCCACGCCGCTGACCGCCTTCGGTGATGACGGCGCGGGTTTCCAACCGGCTCTGCGTCAGTTTCAGCACCAGCGCGAGGTCGATGGGCTGGGACGACAGCACCAGGCCGGACCGGGTCAGATCGTCCACCGTGACTCGCGCATCGGCCACCGGTGGGCCGCCATTCACGCTGCGAACGTCCACCAAACCGCTGACCGTACCGCCCAACCCGATGTCGCGCACGGCGATGTCCGCCAGCGACAGCGGCATTTTCGACAGTTGCAGATTGAGGTCGGCGACGTTCGCGCCCGCAAATCGCCCGCGCGCGATGGCAATCCCGCCGCCATAGGAAATCTGCGTCGGCGCCAGTTGCCAACCGTCCTGCCCCCGCGTCAGCACGGCGCGCCGGGGCATGGTGATGGCGCGCCCGCCGAACTCCCCGCGTGCGATGGCGGCGATGCGTTGCGGCGCGACCTGCGCGTTCAGTTGCAGATTGAAGCGGCTGCCCCGCCGCCCGGCCAGCTGCGCCGTGACCTCGCCCGCGCCGTCGCGCAAGGTGGCGTTGGCGGCAATTCGCCCGACGAACAGATTGCCGTATTCGATCCCTTGCGCGAAGGCGTCCGCCCGGATGGTGCTGCGGCCGTCCTTCAGCAATCCACGCGCGCGAATGTTCGCCTGTCCGATGCTGATGCGAGTCGTACCGCCGAACCGCGCCCCGCTGGCATCGGCGTCGATCGCGAAAGCCTGCCCCCCGTCGCGAGTGTTCAGAACGATGGTTCCGTTCACTCCGCCGCCCAGGAACGCCAGCGTTCCCGTCGCGCCGCCCTGCCCCAGCGTAAGATCGCCGGTGATGCCGGTGTCGAACACGTTGAGCTGGCGAATCGCGACCCGCACCGGCCCGCCGGGTGGTGAGAACAGCCCCAGCTCCCCAGTGAAATCGCCCAGCGTTGACCCCCCGCTGGTCACGATGCGAAAGCCGCCGTCGATCGGACTGAGCGCCACTCTGACATCGGACAGCCCCGCCGCGGGCAGCGGATCGGCGAACACCAGCACCGCGTCGGGTCCGCCGCGCCCCACGCTCGCTTCCACCGTGAAGGCGCCGTATTGCGTGTGCCGTCCGGTTCCGGCCAGGGTCGTGGTGCCGCCCGCCACGCGCCCATCCAGCGTCACTGCAACCTTGGGCGCAGTCAGCGATGCGTCGCGAAAGGCGATCGGGCGCCCCTTCGCCAGAGTAACGCCGCCGCGAAACCGGATCGGGACACCGGCCAGATTGGCCAGCGTGGCATTCGTAACCCGGCCCATGCGCCCGGCGAGATTGGCGGACAGTTTCCACGGGGTTCCCCGCGCCGTCTGATACACGATCTTCGCATTGCCGCTGACGCTGCCCAGATTGTCGAGCGTGAGATCGGCGAATTCGACCGGCCCCGCCAGCGCGAAAGCTGCCTGATCGATCCGCCCGCGCAAGGTCAGCCGCGCGTCGAGGCCGGGGAAGGTCGCGCGCAATTCCTGCGATGCGATGCGCGTCCCGATCAGCGTCACCGCGCCGCGCACTCGCCCGCCGATCAAACGCGGATCGATGGCGTCGTTGCCGCTGACGACGCGCGCCGTCGTCAGATCGAGCGGGACACGCCAGCGCGATCCATCGAACCGGGCGACCCCGCTCTGCCGCACATCGACGGCACGCAGGTTGCCCGCCGCGACAGCGCCGATCGCAACATCATGCCGGATGGCGAGGTCGCGAAACGGCCCGTCCAGCACCGCACGGATGGTCGTGTCCGTCAGCCGCAGCCCCGCGCCCAGCAGTGCCGGATCGGTCAGCCGCGCATTCACGGTCAGCGCGTCCATGCGGTTGTCCGCCAGATCGATCGCCCCGCGCCCCTGCCCGCGCACGCCCGCGCCGCGCACGGCGAAACGGCCATCGGCCACGCTGTCTTCCAGCCGCCCGGCGATCGACACGGCCACATCGCGGCCCAACGCGCGAGCGGGCAGCCCGGTCAGGAATGCCGCCGCATCCGCCTTGCCCAAAATGGAATACAGCCCGCCGCGATTGGTCAGCCGCAGCGCCGCCAGCCGTTCATCGTCCCGCCGCAACACCAGTGCGCCGCGCCAGTTCTGCCAATTCCCCTCCCCCGCGAACTCGCCAGCGATAGGCTTCATCCACACCCATCACGCTCGCCAGCAACGCCGCCGCGCGGGGCATTGTAATCGATATCGATGTCGAACACATTGTCGTCGGGCCGGGCATCGACCAGCAGCGCCAGCATATCGCGCGATCCCGCTGCCCCCCGCCCCAGATCGCCATCGGCGCGCAGCATCACCCGGCCATCGCGAATGTCGGCGCTGGCCGTCAGATCGACCTGCTGCGCCCGCCCCCCACCGATGCCCCCTGCCAAGCCAGACGCCAGCGTCAACCGATCGACCAACAGGCGATCCACGCGAATGTCGAAATCGGGCAGGATCGGGGCGTCGGGATCGCCGGGCAGCAATTCGGGCAATCGCCGCAATGTGCCGCGGCGCAAGGCCAGATCGCGAATGTCGATGCCGCTGGTGAACCATGCGAACGGCCGCCAGTCCAGTTCCACCACCGGTATCGTCAGGAACACGCCCTGCGGATCCGACACCGCGACATCGCGCAGCACCGCCTCGCCGAACATGTCCCCTTCGATCGCGCCGACTGTGAAGCGCAATCCCGATGCGGGTGCGATCTGGGCGATCTGGTCGGCGACGAAGCGTTTGCCGATCGGGCCGATCAGCACCGCATACCCGACTGCCAACAGCGCCAGAACGCCCAGCAGCGAACCCATGATCCAGGCGCACGGCGACGCTGTCCCCTGCCCCGGTCGGCCGGTGCGGCGTCTTCGCCCGGCGCATCCGCTTCGTTATCCATCGGGGTGTCCGCTGCCGGATCGTCCGCCATCAGAACGCCTGACCAAGCGAGACATAGACGGCGACCGGGCTGTCATCCGGCCGCGGATTGAGCGGCACGCCGACATCGACGCGGATCGGGCCGAAGCCGGTGTAATAGCGGATGCCCACCCCCGCGCCGAACTGAATATCCTCGAATCCCGGCGATCACGCCCGTGCTGACGGACCCTGCATCGACGAACGGCACGACCGCCAGCGCCCCGTCGAACAGGCCGGTGCGGATGCGCGCCTCCAGCGACAATTCGACCTTGGAGCGGCCGCCGCTCGGTTCGCCCAACGTGTCGCGCGGCCCGATTTCGCGGAAGCCGTAACCGCGCACCGATCCGCCGCCGCCGGCATACAATCGGCGTGACGGGGCGATGTTGTTCAGGTCCGTGCCGGGTATGGATGCCGCCAGCGCGCGCCCCGCGATCACCACCCGGTCGTTGATCTGGCGATAGGCACTGGCTTCGAACTGGCCGCGCAGATAGAAACTCTGCACCCCGTCATTGCGCGATATTTCGGGCGAAAGCCGCCCGCCCAGCCGAAACCCTTCGGTCGGGTCGAGCAGGCTGTCGGTGGTGTCGATCAGGGCGGATGCCGGCAATGCCGCGATCAGATAGGTTTCGCGCGGGGCGGCCACCCCGTTCAGGGTCGGCGGGCGTTCCTGCGTCGCCAGTATCTCCGCCCCGAACGACCAGCTCAACGGTTTCTGGAACAGCAGGGTGGACACCCGCTCATACGTCCCGATCAGCGCGACCGTGCGCGCTTCGAATGCGTCGCTGTCGATCGTGCTGGCAAAGGCATCCAGGCTGAAAATCCGGTCGCGCCCGCCGAAATTGTTCTTGCGGAATGTCATTCCGGCCAGCTGTTCCTGTGTACCCGCGATGCCGCGCACGCGCATCAACCCTTCCGGCGGGAAGAAATTGCGGTGTTCCCAGCTCGCCTGGACGCGAATGCCCTCTTCCGAACCGTAACCGATCGCGCCCGCAATGGTGCGAAGGGGCGCCTTTTCCAGCCCCACATCCATCGCCACCACGCCCGGCGTGTCGCCCACCGGCGGCGGTCACTTCGCGCGGGGTGATGGTGACGGACGAAACCAGCCCGGTCGCGGTGATGGCGCGCCGCAGATCCAGTTCCAGACTGCGCTGATAGATGTCGCCGGGATCGAACCGTGCGATCCGGCCCAGATGGCGGCCGGACAGGAAATCGTCGAGGTCGCTGATGACGTCGCCGAAGACATATTTGCCGCCGGGCCGCACGGGCAGCGTCAGATCGCCTTGCGCGCGCGCATGGTCGATCAGCAGTTCGGGTTCGCCGATTTCAGCGAAGGCATATCCCGTCTCGCCCAAAGCCGTATCGAGATCGATCTGTTCCGCCACGATCGTGTCGCTCGACACCGGATCGCCGACCGCGATGTCGAACGTCCGGCGCAGTGCCGGCGCATCGGGCGCGGCGGACAGTTCCCCCAGATCGATCGCGCCGAACCGGTACTGGGCGCCGGGCAATATGTCGAACCGGACCAGCGCTTTCGCCGTCGGATTGCCCGGCGGTTGATCGTGCGAATGACCTGCGCGTCGTAATATCCGTAAATCCGCAGCAGAGTGCCGAGCAATTCCTCGTCGCGGCGCGCGCGGGCGGCAAGCAATTGTGCGGTTTCATCGTCGCCATCCAGCTGTTCGATCGTGGACAGCGCCTCGAACCGTTCGAGAAATTCGGTGCGTTCGGGAAAGCCATCGGCATCGACCGGGAAGGCCAGAATCAGCGTGTCGTCCAACCGGGCGATCTGCGCGTCGGGCAGGATTGGGCTGACCGGCCGGTCCGCTTCGGCAAACTCCACATCCTCGTCCCGATCCAGCGGGGTCAGCTGCGGCAGATCGTCCCCCACCGGCCAATCGATCGCGAAATCGGGCATTTCGGCGAGCGGTGAATTGGGCGCGAGTTCGCCATCGGCAAAATCGGGCAGGTCCGGTTCGATCGCGCCGCCATCCGGATCGTCGTCGATCGGCGACAGTGGCTCTTGCAGGTCGGGTTCTTGCGGGTCTGGCGCTTGGTTCTGCGCCCAGTTTTCCGGATCTTCCAGCGCCGCATCGGGGATCAGATCTTCCAACTGCGGCAGAGCGTCGCGGTCCTGCGCCCACGCCTGCGGCATGTGCATCAACGCGGCGCAGGATACGCCGGCGGCAAGCAGGCAATCGCCGGAAAACCGCTCTATTTGAACAATCCCAATTGCTCGCCGGTGCGGTCGGCAGATGGCGGCGGCGCGGCTTTTGCGCGCGGGGCGGTGGCCGGGCGATGAGCGCGTCCTGCTCTTCGCGGCCGATGCGTTCCCAACCCTCGCGGCCGAACCGTTCGAGCGGTCGATAGCGGACCTTGTACTGCATGCGCGGCGAACCATCGACCCAATAGCCGAGATAGACATACGGCAACCCCTCCGCCGAGGCGCGCGTGATGTGATCGAGGATGATGTAATTGCCAAGTCCGGACCGTGCCTCATGCTCGGGATCGTAGAAGCTGTAGATCATCGACAGCCCGTCGGATTGCCGATCGGTCAGGCATGCGCCGACCAACCGACCCGGTCGCCCATCCACCGAAGGTTCCCGATATTCGATCACATAGCTGGATACCGGCGTATGTTCCACCATATCCGCAAAATCGATCTCGTCCATCGTCGCCATGCCGCCGCCGGGATGACGCACGCCGAGATAGGATTGCAACAATTCGAACTGTTCGTCGGTGGCCCAGGGGCGACATTCGGTCATCACCAGATCGCTATTGCGGCGCAGGTTCTTGCGCTGTGTGGCGGACGGTTCGAAATCATGCGCCGCAACCCGAACCGAAACGCAGGCCTGGCATCCGGCGCAGCTGGGCCGATAGGCGACCGTCTGGCTGCGGCGAAATCCGATCCGGCCCAGCGCCTCGTTCAGCTGATCGGAGTGCGCGCCCTTCAGCTCCGTAAACACCTTCCGCTCGTCGCGCCCCGGCAGATAGGGGCACGGCGTCGGGCTGGTGACGAAAAATCGGGGGAAGCGAACGGGGGCCGTCACGGGTCGGCGGGGCGTCCTTGGCACGGGCGGGTGTTGTCGGGGCGATGTTCGGCCCCTGTATGACGCGGCTGGCCCTGCGGTAAAAGGCCTTTAACCACAATCGAGCGATTAGGGGTGAATAAAGGGTCAATGATGGGGGCGATGCGTGACCGTCGTGAACCCGTCCTATTGCAGCTCCACCGGCTTCACACGAATACCCTTTTTCGCGCAACGCCGCGATCAGGCGATCGAGCTGCGCCGCGTCGCGCGCCTCGCATTCGATGTCGGTCACCAGCCCTTTGGCCGGCAGGGTCGTGAAAATGCGCTGGTGATAGATTTCGATGATGTTGACGTTGTGCGCTTCGAACTCGCTCATCACCTTGTACAGCGCGCCGGGGCGATCCTGCAGCGTGATCTGCAGCCGCGCCAGCCGGCCCGACCGAGCCAGATCGCGCAGCAGCACGTTGGCAAGCAGGCGCGGATCGATATTCCCGCCGCACAGCACCAGCCCGATCTTGCGCCCGGCAAACCGTTCGGGATGCGCCAGGATCGCGGCCAGCCCAGCGGCGCCTGCCCCTTCGACCACGGTTTTTTCGATCTGCAACAGCAGCGAAACCGCGCGTTCCAGCCAGGGTTCGTCCACCAGCACGATATCGTCCACCCGTTCCGCGATCACGCGGCTGGTAAACTTGCCCGGCGCTTTCACCGCGATCCCTTCGGCCAGCGTATCGCCGCCGAAATCCGGCTTTCGCCCTTGATCCGCGAATACATCGACGGGAACAGGCTGGCCTGCACGCCGATCACTTCCATATCGGGCCGCAACGCGCGCGCGACGGTGGCCATGCCGGAAATCAGCCCGCCGCCGCCGATCGGGGTGACGATGCAATCGATCTGCGGCGTATCTTCGAGCATTTCCAGCACGTCGTGCCCGCGCCCGCCGCGACATGCGGATCGTCGAACGGGTGAACGAAGGTCAGGCCCAGTTCCGTCTCCAGCTGGCAGGCATGGTCGTACGCTTCGTCGAAAGTTTCGCCATGCAGAACCACCGTGCCGCCGACGCTTTCGGTCTGCATGACCTTCACCGTCGGCGTCGTGCGCGGCATGACGATGGTGACCGGCACGCCCAGCCGCGTCCCGTGATAGCTGAACCCTTGCGAATGGTTGCCCGCCGATGCCGCGATCACGCCGCGATCCCGCTGTTCCTGCGTCAGTTGCAGCAGCGCGTTGAGCGCGCCGCGTTCCTTGTACGCGGCGGTGAATTGCAGGTTTTCGAACTTGAGATAGATTTCCGCGCCGGTGAATTTCGACAGAGTGATCGAATGCATGGTCGGCGTGCGGACCACCGCGCCTTCGATCCGCTTCGCCGCCGCGCGCACATGGTCGATGGACAGCAATTGCGATATCGGCAGCGGATCGGACAAGTGCTTTTTCCCATATCTGTTGGTGTGCGTTACGGGCGCGCTCTAGGGGCAAGCAGGCCGTTTCGCAATGGCGGCTGCGGCCACCACGCACCGTGCCGGCTTGCATTCGGGGGCGCGGCGATTATGCCTGCGGGGCATGGGCAAATCGCACACCATCGCCTTCATCGGGCTGGGCGTCATGGGCGCACCGATGGCCGGGCATCTGGCGGCGGCGGGGCATCGCGTCACCGCTTACAACCGCACCACGGCGCGCGCCGACGCATGGGCGGATGGCCAGCGCAAGGCAGGACGCACGGTCGCGACCGCCGCGACGCCCGCTTCGGCTGCGAAAGACGCCGATATCGTCATCACCTGCGTCGGCAATGACGAAGATTGCGAAGCGGTGACCTTGGGGCCGGATGGGGCGTTTCAAACCGCTGCCGAAGGTGCGCTTTATATCGATCACACGACCGTTTCCGCGCGGATGGCCCGGCGTTTGAACGATGCCGCCATCGAACGCGGCTTCGCGGCTTTGGACGCGCCCGTATCGGGCGGTCAGGCGGGGGCGGAGACTGGCGCGCTGGCGGTCATGTGCGGGGGCGACGATGAAGCGATGGATCGCGCCCGGCCCGTTATGGAAGCATATGGCAAGCGCATCGTCCATGTCGGCCCGGCGGGCGCGGGGCAGACGGCGAAAATGGCGAACCAGATGTGCATCGCAGGCGTTCTGGGCGGCCTGTCCGAAGCGATCCGGCTGGTTCAGGCGGCGGGGCTGGACCAGGCCGCCGTGCTGGACGCGATATCGGGCGGCGCAGCGCAAAGCTGGCAGATGGAAAACCGCTGGCCGACGATGGTCGCAGGCGAGTTCGATTTCGGCTTTGCCCTCGACTGGATGCGCAAGGATCTCGGCTACGCTTTGGAAGAAGCCACCGCGCTCGGCCTGTCCAGCCCGATCACCGCGCTGGTCGATCAGTTTTACGCAGACATTCAATCGCGCGATGGCGGGGGGCGGCTGGACACCAGCGCGCTGATTTCCCGCCTGCCCAAAGGAAACACGCAATGACCCGTACTATTCTTCGCGCCGGCGTTGCCGCGCTGGCGCTGACCTTCGCCACTGCCGCGCACGCCGATGTGCTGGTGGACAATGTCGATGGGCTGACCATCGGGGAAGATGGCGGCATCGAGCGGTTCACCGGCCTGTGGATCGACGATGACGGGCGTATCAAACAGGTTCTGCAACGCGGCGACAAACGGCCGCGCGATGTCGAATTCGGCGTCGATGGCGATGGCCGCGTGGTGATGCCCGGCATGATCGATTCCCACCTTCACGTCATGGGCATCGGGATCGGCGCGCTGACGCTCGACCTGTCGGAAACCTCTTCGCTGGAAGAAGCGCTGACGGCGATCCGCATTTTCGCTGCTGAAAATCCCGCCCGTCCATGGATTTTGGGCCGCGGCTGGAACCAGGAAAAATGGGGCCTCGGCCGTTTCCCGACTGCCGCCGAACTCGATGGCGCGGTCGGCGATCGTCCCGTCTATCTCGAACGGGTGGATGGCCATGCGGGCTGGGCCAATTCGATGGCGATGCGCGTGGCCGGGATTTCGGGTGCGAGCAAATCGCCTGCCGGTGGCCGGATCGAACGCGGGGCGGACAACATGCCCAGCGGCGTGTTCGTGGATGCAGCGGGCGCGCTGATACAGGCCGCCGTGCCCGCGCCGCGCCCCACCGATCTCGACAACGCGCTGATGGAGGCGCAGAAGAAACTGCTGTCGCAAGGCGTCACCGCCGCCGCCGATATGGGCACCACGATCGAGGATTGGCAGGCATTCCGCCGCGCAGGCGATGCGGGCACGCTGAACATGCGGATCATGGCCTATGCCGCCGGGCCGGAAGCGATGGTGCTGATCGGCGGCCCCGGCCCCAGCCCGTGGCTGTATGACGACCGGCTGCGGCTGAACGGGGTGAAGCTGTATCTCGACGGCGCGTTGGGATCGCGCGGAGCGTGGCTGAAAGCGCCCTATGCGGACGATCCGGGCAATACCGGCCTGCCGTTGCAGGATCCCGCGCGGTTGCGGAACGTCATGACCGCCGCATCCATTTCCAATTTTCAGGTCGCGATCCACGCGATCGGCGATGCCGCCAATTCCGATGTGCTGAACGCGGTGGCGGAGATCGGGCCGAGCTATTCACGGCGACCGGCGCTGGCGCATCGAACACGCGCAGATCGTGGACGCGGCGGAGCTGGCGAAGTTCGGCGAACATGGCATCATCGCATCGATGCAGCCCGTTCACCAAACCTCCGATCGCATCATGGCGGAAGCTCGGCTGGGACCGGACCGGCTGGACGGGGCGTATGCCTGGCGGTCCATCGCCGCCGTCGGCGCGCGGCTGGCATTCGGGTCCGATGCGCCCGTTGAATCCGCAGACCCGTTCGCGGGTCTCGCCACCGCCATCAGCCGCATGGATGCGGCGGGCGAACCGTTCGGCGGCTGGCGACCGCAGGAAACCGTATCGCGAGAAGCGGCGCTGGCGGCGTTTACGTCCGACGGCGCTTACGCGGGATTTGCCGAAGGGCGCTTCGGCCGGCTGATCGTGGGCGAGCGGGCGGATTTCCTGATCGTCGATCGCGATCCGACATTGGCCGGACCGGCGGATATCCGCGCGACGAAAGTGCTGGAAACCTGGGTCGGCGGGAAACTGGTTTACCGCGCCGAATAAGGCCCGCTCGACCCCCTATTGCGCGATGCCGAACACGCCGATGATCAGCGGATCGTTGGTGGCGCGCGGATTGGCGCGGATGGCGCTTTCCTCCCGCCCGATTTCGCCCCAGATCGTATCTTCCACCCGGCCGGCGAAAGTGCGCGTGACCCCGCCGATATCCACGCCGGTCAGCGCGTTCAACGCCTGCCCCAGCAGCGGATCGTCGACCAGCCGCAACCCTTGCGCCAGTTCCGGGACCATCGCTTCCAGCAGCGATTGGCCCAGCGCCCCGCGCAGGAACGATGTCGCGCCGGTCGGCCCGCCGCGCACCAGATCGATGGCGTTTCGATAGCCGATCGTCCGCACCGCATCCGTCACGATCGGTGCAGCGCGTTCCGCCCCATCGATGGCGAGATCGGCGAATACGCCCTGCAATCGCGTCTTCATCGGGCCGGAGGTAAGGATGCGCGACAGCACGTCGCCGCGCGTGCCCAGCAACTGGCCCAGCCCGACCTGATCGACCTGCCGATCCCAGAACCCGCCATCGTCGGTCAGCCGCGCGAACGCCCGCTCGCTCGACAGGGTCAGCATGCGGCGGATCGCGTCTTCCAGCCCGTAACCCGGCACGTTGGCGCAGCCCGGCAACGCCAGCAGGCCGGTCGCGGTCAGCCCGATCAGGAAGCCGCGACGTGCGGTCGCCCCGGTCGCCCGGTCGTCGGGGTTGGAAATGCTGGCTGGTCTGGCATCGGTCGTCCTTCATTCGGCGTCATTGGCAATCGCCCGCTTGCACCCATATAGATGCCCGTAAGATGAACCGCGTCCGCCTCCTGATATTCAACGCCGCGCTCGGTCCGCTGGATTACAAGGTGCCTGCCGGGATGCAAGTCCACCCGGGCAGCGTGGTGGCCGCCCCGCTCGGCCCGCGTCAGATCGTCGGCATCGTGTGGGAGCCGGACCGACTGCCGGAAACGGACCCCGTGCCGGAAGCGAAGCTGCGCGCGATCCTGGATGTGATGCCCGTGCCGCCGCTGCGCGCGGAATTGCGGCGGTTGATCGAATGGACGGCGGATTATTACTGCGCCCCGCTCGCCAGCGTCGCGCGCATGGTGCTGTCGTCGGGCGGGGCGTTGCGCGGGCCGGCGACGATGACCGAATACCGCCTGTCGGGCGCGGAGCCTGAACGCATGACCCCGCAACGCGCGGTGGCGATGGACGCGTTGCAGGGCGAACAGGCGACGATCCGCGAACTGGCCGAACTGGCGGGCGTCAGCGATGGCGTGCTGCGCGGGTTGGTGTCGCAGGGCGTGCTGGAAGCGGTGCAGGTCGATATCGATCGCCCCTACCCCCACGCCAGAGCCGATTTCGCCGTGCCGAAGCTCAATCGGGATCAGCGCGCCGTCGCGGACCGTTTCGTGACGGCGGTCGAGGCCGATGCGTTCGCGCCCTTCCTGCTCGACGGGGTGACCGGGTCGGGCAAGACCGAAACGTATTTCGAACCGCTGGCTGCGGCGTTGCGCGACGGCAAGCAGGTGCTGGTCCTGCTGCCCGAAATCGCGCTTGACCGAAAACTTCCTGCGCCGGTTCGAAGATCGCTTCGGCGCCGCCCCCATCGTGTGGCATTCCAGCCTGAAATCGACCGAGCGGCGGCGCGCCTGGCGCGCCATCGCCGGGGGCAGCGCGCAAGTGGTCGTCGGCGCGCGGTCGGCGCTGTTCCTGCCCTATCGCCGGCTGGGCCTGATCGTCGTGGACGAGGCGCACGAGGTCAGTTTCAAACAGGATGACGGCGTGCGTTACAATGCGCGCGACGTGGCTGTGATGCGCGCGCGGTTCGAACGGATCCCCGTCATTCTGGCCAGCGCGACGCCGGCGCTCGAAAGCCTGCACATGGCCGACACCGGCACGTATGAACGCGTGGAACTGGCCAGCCGGTATGGCGGGGCGCAGCTGCCCAGCATCGCCCTGATCGATCTGACGAAGGAAAAGCCCGATCGCGGGCGCTGGCTGGCCCCGGCGCTGGTCGCGAAGTTGGAAGAACGGCTGGCGGATGGCGAACAATCGCTGCTGTTCCTGAACCGGCGCGGCTATGCCCCGCTGACATTGTGCCGCAATTGCGGGTATCGTTTTCAATGCCCGAACTGTTCCGCATGGCTGGTGGAACATCGCCTGTCGCAGCGGCTTTCGTGCCATCATTGCGGGCACGAAACCGCCCCGCCCGACACTTGCCCTGATTGCGGAGAGCCCGATTGCATGGTCGCGTGCGGCCCCGGCGTCGAACGCATTGCGGACGAGGTGGCGGAGATATTGCCCGGCGCGCGCGTGGCCGTCGTCACATCCGACACGCTCGGCTCCCCCGACAAGGCGGCGGCCTTCGTGGCGGAAGCGGAAGCGGGCGCGATCGACGTGATCGTCGGTACGCAATTGGTGACGAAGGGGTTCCATTTTCCCAACCTGACGCTGGTGGGCGTGGTCGATGCCGATCTGGGCCTGGAGGGCGGCGATTTGCGCGCGGCCGAACGCACCTACCAACAGGTCGCGCAAGTCGCCGGACGCGCCGGGCGCGGCTCCAAACCCGGTGAGGTGCTGATCCAGACTCGCCACACCGACGCGCCCGTCATCGCCGCGCTGGCCGATGGCGATCGCGATGCGTTCTACGCCGCCGAAACGGATGCACGCCGCAGCGCAGGCGCGCCGCCGTTCGGACGGTGGGCCGCGATCATCGTGTCGAGCGAGGACGAGGCCGACGCCCGCGCCGCCGCCATCGCCATCGGCAATGCCCGCCCCAGCCATCCCGACATCGCGATCCTGGGCCCGGCCCCCGCACCGCTGTCCCTGCTGCGAAACCGTTACCGATACCGCCTGCTGCTGAACGCCCGGCGCACGGCAAACGTGCAGGCCGTGATGCGCGACTGGCTGGGCGACCTGAACTTCGGCGCCGGCATTCGGATCGGCATCGATATCGATCCATACAGTTTCGTGTGACTGGCAGCTTCGCCGTCGGCGTTGCAAACCGCGTCCGATTGAGACAAGTTGCGGGCGATGCAGAACAAAGGTGCGTGCCAATGAAGCGTTTCATTCTTCCGGTTCTGGCCCTGTGCTTCGCCGCGACACCGGCATGGGCCGATACCTGGTATCGCGCCGACACGCACCATTTCGTAATCTACAGCGACGGCAGCGAACGCAATCTCACCCAGTTCGCGGAAAAGGCGGAGAAATTCGACGCCCTGCTCCGCACATTGTTCAATCGTCAGCCGGAACAGGTTCCCAATCGCCTGACGATCTATCTGATGGACAATTCCGCCAAGGTCGATCGGCTGATGGGCCCGAAACGCAGCTACGTCGCGGGCTTCTATCGGCCCGAAGCGGAAGGCAGCATGGCCGTCGCCTCCCGCGAGAAGGCGGGCGAATGGGGCCTGGACGGGCAGACGGTGCTGTTCCACGAATATGCCCATCATTTCATGTTCCGCAATATGCCCATTCCCACGCCCGCATGGTTCACCGAAGGGTTCGCGGAGTTCATGAGCACGGCGGAATTCGAACGCGACGGATCGTGGACGTATGGCGGAATTGCCAAACATCGCGCCTATTCGCTGTTGCGGGGGCCACGCGTTCCGATCCGCACCCTGCTGTCCGAAAGGGCGGCCGGCGGGATAGAAGATGTTTCGGCGTTTTACGGCTGGTCCTGGGCGCTGACGCATATGCTGTATCGGTCGGACGATCGCGGCGCGTCGATAAGCGCGTATCTCAATGCGTTGAAAGACGGCGCAGAGCCCCTCGCCGCAGCGGAAGCTTCGTTCGGGGATCTGGACGAACTGGAAAAACGCCTGCAGAAATACATCAAGGGGGACATGACCTATTCCCGATCCGAAGAGCCGCTGGATTACGTCAGCGATATCAAGGTCGCCGAACTGTCGGACTATCGGTCGGATCTGGTCGAACTCAGCTTGCAACGATCGATGGGCTACAAGGTCGATAGAACGCGCGGTAAACTGATCGAACTCGCCATGAGCGAGGAAGGCGATGCGGAAGCGTGGTATCAACTGGCCCGCCTGGAACATATCGCTGCGCATAGCGACGATGCACCGATCAAGTATGATTTCACCGCCGCGCAAAACGCGCTCGACCGCGCGCTGGCGATGAAACCCGATCATCTGATGGCGAAGGTTCTGCAAGGCGATTTGTTGCTGGAGGCGTTCGATCACGGGCTGCCCGAAAGCCCCGACATGTGGATGGAAGCGCGCCGGGCCTACGGCGCGGCCAACCAGATCGATCCGGACAATCCGCTGCCGCTGTTCCGGTTCGGAACCAGTTTCCTGAAAGAAGGCGGCAAGCACGAACAGACCGGCTTCGCGCTGCAACAGGCATTTCTTGGCGCGCCCGAAGCGCGAGAGATACGGTTCGCACTGGCCCAATACCACGCCGGCGAAGGCGATCTCGACAAGGCGATAGGCCTGCTGAAAGTCATCGCGGGCAATCCGCATGACGGGGACTCCGCCCGCACGCTGATCGCCGCGTTGGAACAGACGCGGACATCGGGCGGGGCGGAAAGCATATTGGCGAAAGCGTCCGCCACGCTGGAAGAAGATGCGAATGCTCTGCCGGACGATGACGCCGAAAACAGCGCGGGCGACAGCGCCGATCACAGCAGGGGCGATGGCACAACCGACGATACCGTTCCGGCAGCCGACGCGGACACCAACTGAGACATCGGCACCGAATCCCGCCCTGGCAGTTTCGTTTCCATGACCGACACCGCGCCCGTTCGCACTCTCATCCCCATTCTGGGCGACCAGCTGACCCATTCGCTGGCGTCGCTGCAGGACCACAATCGGGATCGCACCGTCGTCCTGATGATGGAGGTCTGGGACGAGGCGACTTACGTCAAACATCACCAGCAGAAGATTGCGCTGATCTTTTCCGCGATGCGCCACTTCGCGGACGAATTGCGCGATGCGGGGTGGCGCGTCGAATACACGAAACTGGATGATCCCGACAATGCGGGCAGCTTCACCGGAGAGGTCGCCCGCGCAGTCGAACGGCACGATCCCGACGCGATCGTCGTTACCGAAGCGGGCGAATGGCGAGTGCAACAGGCGATCGACGAATGGGCCGACAAGTTCGATTGCGACGTCGCCATTCTGCCCGACGACCGGTTTCTGTGTTCGATCGCGGAGTTTCGCGACTGGGCCGATGGGCGAAAGACACTGAGGCTAGAAAACTTCTATCGCGATATGCGGCGCAAAACGGGCATTCTGATGGATGGCGACGATCCCGTCGGCGGCGCGTGGAATTACGACAAGGAAAACCGCGCCCCGCCCAAAAAGGACATGAACGCGCCCGAACGGGTCAAGCCGCAGCCCGATGCCGTCACGCAGGATGTCCTCGCGCTGGTCGCGGAGCGGTTCGGCGATCATTTCGGATCGCTCGACGGGTTCTGCTGGCCGGTCACGCACGAAGAGGCGGAAGAGGAAGCCGACGCATTCTTCGCCGAACGTCTGCCCAGCTTCGGAACATATCAGGATGCGATGGTGCACGGGGAGGACGATCTGTTCCACTCCATGCTTTCCACCTCCATCAATCTGGGCCTGCTCGATCCGCTCGATTTGTGCCTGCGCGCCGAGAAAGCTTACCATAGCGGCGATGCACCCTTGAACGCGGTGGAGGGGTTCATCCGCCAGATCATCGGCTGGCGCGAATATGTGCGCGGGTTCTACTGGCTGTACATGCCCGCTTTGCAGACCGACAATGCGCTGGATGCCGACCGCCCGCTGCCGGAATTCTACTGGACCGGGGAAACCGACATGCGATGCCTGGCCGATTGCATCCGGTCCACGCATGACAACGCCCATGCCCACCATATCCAGCGCCTGATGGTGCTGGGCAATTTCGCTCTGCTGGCCGGGATAGAGCCGCGCGCGGTCGAAGACTGGTATCTGGTCGTCTATGCCGATGCGTATGAATGGGTGGAACTGCCCAATGTCGCGGCGATGATCCTGTATGCCGATGGGGGTAAGCTCGCGTCCAAACCCTATGCCGCCAGCGGCAATTACATCAACAAGATGTCGGATTACTGCAAGAAATGCGTCTATTCCCCGGCGAAGAAAACCGGCGAGGGGGCATGTCCGTTCAACCCGTTATACTGGCATTTCATGGTCAAGCATCGCGATCGGCTGGAAACCAACAACCGCGTCGGGCGCATCTATGCGAATTGGGACCGGATGGATGACGACAAGCAGGCGGCCTATCTGGACAGCGCGGCCAAGGTGCTCGACGCTCTGGTCCCGGCGAAGGACGGTTGGGCGCGTTAAACGCCGGCGGCGGCCATGCGCCGCCGCACCCACCACGGCTGCATGACGTGCCCCCGCCGCACCGCTTCGCGCAGCAACCACAGACCCGCTGATGTCGCGATGACCAGCGCGATGATCGACGCCTCCAGGCCGAATGTGCCACCGGTCAGCAGATCGTTGCCGTACCGCGCCGAATCGACCAGCCCATCCACGGCGAAGCCCGATACCGGAACGTCCCAGATATACCCTTGCGTCACGTTCCATCCCGCATGCAGCCCGATCGCGAGCCACAGATTGCGCGTGAACATATACGCCGCGCCCAGCAGCAGCCCCGCCTCGATCGCGATGGCCACGCTGGAAAAGACCGATGCGTTGGGATTGTTCGCATGGAGGAAACCGAACAGCAGGGCCGAAAGGACCAGCGCCGCCCAGCTGCCCAGCAATTCCTCGACGAAGCGGAACACGATGCCGCGCAGAATCAATTCCTCCACGAACCCGGCGACCACGCCCGCCTGCAACACGATGAACGCCGCATCGCTCGACGTGCCCCAGCCCTCGATCGTATAGGCACCCAGGATGAAGGCGATGCCGACGATCATGGTCATCAGCCAGAACCCGCCGCCCAGCCCCAGCGCCAGATCCTTCAGCGCCGACCCGGCAGGCAAATCGTCGCGCGGCATTTCGCCGAGATGGCGCAGCAGCACCTTGTTCAAGGCCCATAGCGCGATCACGGTGATCGCCGCGACCAGTGCCATGCCCACGGTTTCGTCCAGCGACCCTTCCGGTATCAGCGCAACCAGATTGGCGACCGCCATGATGACCAGCACGACTGCGCCCAGCGCAATGACGAGCGATACCAGCGGAAATGCGACCACCCGCCGCCACAGGGGCCGGTCCGCCGAATCGGATTGGAAGGGCGTCGGTTCGGTCGTCGGTTCGCTAATCGGTTCGGTCATGGGGTTCCCTTGCACGCCGATCGCAAAGACAAGGTTACCGCCCCGCCGTCAATCCGCCGCGTTCGCGTCACCGCCCTCGCGCGCGAGCAACCGGCTCTTGATCCGCGTTCCGTAGGCATAGCCGCCCAGCCCCCCATCGGACCGCACCACACGATGACACGGGATCAGCACAGCCACGTTGTTCGCCCCGTTCGCACTGCCCGCCGCCCGCACCGCCTTGGGCTTGCCGACGGCGGCGGCAATCTGGGCGTAGGAGCGGGTTTCGCCCGCAGGGATGGCGCGCAGCGCATCCCAAACCGCCTCCTGAAAGGCCGTGCCTTTGACGTCGAGCGGGATGTCATGCGCCGTTTCCGGACTTTCCACTGCGGCAACGACCCGTTTCAGAAGCGCAGAAAAAATCGCGTCGGCGGGTTGCAGATCGGCGGCGGGGAAACGCGCCTGCAAGTCTTCGCCGGTTTCACCGAAAGACAGGCGACACACACCTTTGGCCGTTGCGGCGACCAACATCGAACCCAAATCGGTATCGACCACTGCCCAACGGATGGTCGCCCCCGCCCCGCCCTTCGCCCAAACGCTTGGCGACATGCCCATCCTCCCCGACATCGTGTGATAGAACCCCGACGGCGCGGCATAGCCCGCATCGTAAATTGCATCGGTGACCCCGGCCCCGTGCGACAGCGCATTCACGGCACGTTCGCGCGTCAGCGCCCGGCGATAGGCGGCGGGCGAAAGGCCGACGGCGCGTTTGAAGATGCGCTGGAAATGCGCCGGCGAATATCCCGTTCGCCGGGCCAGTGCGGACAAGGTAACGCGCCGGTCATCGCCCCGCAGCATGGCGATCGCTTCGCTCACCGCCCGCTCGTCCCGCGCGACATCGTCGGGCATGCACCGTTTGCAGGCGCGCAAATCCGCCGTGCGAGCAGCGGACCCGTCACGGAAAAATCGCACATTCGCCGCGGTCGGGATGGCGGGCGGCGCATGATGGGCGGCAGTAAATGCCGGTCGTCATCACTCCGGTAACGAACCGCCCGTCGAACGATCTGTCCCGGCGCATCACGGCTGCCCAGGCGGTATCGTCATCGACCCCGTGCGCTGATGCAATGTCCATTACGCTTCCTTTCGCCCGAAGCCATAAGGGATGAAGGCCGGCCCGGCGTCCCGAATGTTGCGATCAAACCTGCAGGCGCATTCAGGCCGCGATCGCTTCTCCGCTCAAAGTGATCCGGTGCATTTCGCGGGCATGGCCGTGATAATCGTTGCTGGCATTGTGCCAGGTGACGCGGTTGTCCCAGATCGCGACCGATCCCGGCCGCCAGGCGACGGCGCATTGGTTGCCGCCGGTCAGCGCCGCGTCGTACAGCCGGTTGAGCAGCGGCAGGCTTTCCTCCCGCGTGCGGCCGACGATGTTGATGGTGAAAGCGCTGTTTACATACAGCAATTTGCGGCCCGTATGGGGGTGGCGGATAACGATCGGATGGGTCGCGCCGGTTTTCATATCCTGCCCGCGCAGGTCGCCCGCCCATATCGCTCTGCGCGTAAAGGCCATCGGCCTTGTACACATGATCGGCGGTGTGGAAGGCTTTCAACCCGCTGATTTCATCCTGCAGATCCCGCGGCAACGCGTCGTAGGCCGCGCCCATATGGGCGAAATGCGTATCGCCGCCACTGGGCGGCAAAGTGCGCGCAACCAGAATGGAACCCATCGCCGGTATCTGGTCATAGGAATGATCGGTGTGCCACGCCCCACCGATATTCGTTTGCTGATCCGCGCTTTTGCGGACCACGGCGATTTCGGGATGCGTGCTTTCCAGCGGGAAATAATTGTTGATGTCGATCCCGCCCCATCTTTTGGCAAAGGCGATGTGATCGTCCGGCGAAAAGGTCTGATCGCGAAACACCGCCACGCCGTGTTCGTAAACGATGTTCTGCACCGCGATTAGCGCATCGCCATCCGTCTGCGCCAATGCGATGCCGGTCACGTCCACCCCGCATTGGGGCGCCAGGGGTGTCGTCTGCATCGCTTTATCCTCCGTGGCCGATGGCGCGCCGTTCGATCTACGGGCCGCGTCCATTACCGCGTACAGGGTTTCGCGCAAAACGCCGCCGAACGCAAACCACACGCGCGCTGGGTTGTTGCATCGCCGATACCGCAATGCTAGGCGCGCGCCATCGCGTCGGGACGCCCGAACGGATGTCCCCGACACACGCGATAAGGCACAGTTTCGATCCAATCGACAAAAGGGACGATGAACGCGTGGAGATTTCCGCCGGTATACAGGCAAGCCTTGCGGGGCGTTACGCCTCGGCCCTGTTCGATCTGGCCGTCGATGATGGCAGCGTCACGGCCGTCGAATCCGATCTGGACCGCATGGACGCGGCCCTGGCCGAATCGAACGACCTGTCGGCGCTGATCGGCAATCTGCAAGTCAGCCGGTCCGCCGCCGCCGCCGCGATGGACGGCGTTGCCGCAACGCTGGACCTGACGCCCCTCACTCGTAAGTTCATCGGCGTGTTGGCCGCCAATCGCCGGTTGGGCAAACTGCCTGCCATGATCGCGGCGTTCCGCACCATCGCGGCGGCCCAGCGCGGTGAAGTCACCGCCACCGTCAGCAGCGCGCATCCGCTGACCGAAGATCAGCTGACCGCACTCAAGAACAAATTGACCGCTCGCGAAGGGCGCACCGTGAAACTGACCGCCGATGTCGATCCCGATCTGTTGGGCGGCATGGTCGTCACCATCGGATCGCGCCGCATCGACGGATCGATCCGATCGCGTCTGAATTCGCTGGCCACCGCAATGAAGGCCGATGGCAACGCCGCCGTCGGACCATCCCCGAAATCCACACCAAACAACGCTGAGAGCAAGGTCTGAACATGGAAATCCGCGCCGCAGAAATCTCCAAGGTCATCAAGGACCAGATCGCCAATTTCGGAACCGAAGCGCAAGTCAGCGAAGTCGGCTCCGTCCTGTCGGTCGGCGATGGCATCGCCCGCATTCACGGCCTCGACAATGTGCAGGCCGGCGAAATGGTCGAATTCCCCGGCGGCGTGCAGGGCATGGCGCTGAACCTGGAAAGCGACAATGTCGGCGTCGTGATCTTCGGCTCCGATGCGGAGATCAAGGAAGGCGACACGGTCAAACGCACCAACACCATCGTCGATGTGCCCGTCGGCAAGGGCCTGCTGGGCCGCGTGGTCGATGCGTTGGGCAACCCCATCGACGGCAAGGGACCGATCGTGTCCGACGAACGCCGCCGCGTCGAACGCAAGGCGCCCGGCATCATCCCGCGCCAGTCCGTTGACGAGCCGGTGCAGTCCGGCCTGAAAGCGATCGACGCACTCGTGCCCGTGGGCCGTGGCCAGCGCGAACTGATTATCGGGGATCGCCAGACCGGCAAATCCGCCGTCGCCATCGACACCTTCATCAATCAGAAGGAAGGTCACAAGGGCACGGACGAGAAGGAAAAGCTTTACTGCATCTACGTCGCCGTGGGCCAGAAACGCTCCACCGTCGCGCAGATCGTGAAGTCCTTGGAAGAAAACGGCGCGATGGAATATTCCATCGTGGTCGCCGCAACCGCATCCGAACCCGCGCCGCTGCAATATCTCGCGCCCTATACCGGCTGCGCGATGGGCGAATATTTCCGCGACAACGGCATGCATGCCGTGATCGTGTATGACGATCTGTCGAAACAGGCCGTTGCCTATCGCCAGATGTCGCTGCTGCTGCGCCGCCCGCCGGGCCGTGAAGCCTATCCCGGCGACGTGTTCTATCTGCATAGCCGTCTGCTCGAACGCGCCGCGAAGATGAACGACAGCGAAGGCGGCGGATCGCTGACCGCATTGCCGATCATCGAAACGCAGGCGGGCGACGTTTCCGCATATATTCCGACCAATGTGATTTCGATCACCGACGGCCAGATCTTCCTGGAAACCGACCTGTTCTATCAGGGCATTCGGCCCGCCATCAATGTCGGCCTGTCCGTGTCGCCGTGTCGGCGGCGCCGCGCAGACGAAAGCGATGAAGAAAGTGTCGGGTTCCATCAAGCTGGAGCTGGCGCAATATCGCGAAATGGCGGCGTTCGCGCAGTTCGGCAGCGACCTGGACGCTTCGACCCAGAAGCTGCTCAACCGCGGTGCGCGGCTGACCGAATTGCTGAAACAGGCGCAGTTTTCGCCGATGCCGTTCGAAGAACAGACCGTGTCGATTTTCGCAGGAACCAACGGCTATCTGGACGATGTCGCAGTGGATCGCGTGACCGAATACGAACAGGGCATGTTGAGCTTCATGCGCGGCGAACATGCGGGCGTGCTGGCCGATATTCGCACCAGCAAGAAGTTCGAAGGCGACACGAAGGATGCGACGGTAAAGGCGCTGGACATTTTCGCGAAGCAGTTTGCGTAAACATCGTCATCCCAGCGAAAGCTGGGATCGCTTTTTGCCAGGTCGAACCTAGATCAACCCAATCCCAGCTTTCGCTGGGATGACGACAGGAATTAAGAGTGGCTTCACTCAAGGAACTGAAAGATCGGATCGGGTCGGTCAAATCGACCCAGAAGATCACCAAGGCCAAACAGATGGTCGCAGCGGCGAAACTGCGTAAGGCGCAGGCCGCGGCGGAAGCTGCGCGCCCCTATGCCACCCGGTTGACCGACGTCATGGCCGCGCTCGCGTCGAAAGTTTCGGGCGACAGCGCCCCGCGCCTGTTGGCCGGAACCGGATCGGACAAACGCAACCTGCTGGTGCTGGTCAACACGGATAAGGGTTTGTGCGGCGGTCTCAACGCCAATCTCGTCCGGGCCGCCGGGGTGAAGGCGCGCGCGCTGGAGGCCGAGGGCAAGGAGGTAAAATTCTACCTCGTCGGCAAGAAAGGCCGCGCCCCGATCAAGCGCAATTTCCCAGGGCAAGTGGATCAAGCATTTCGACACCAGCGACGTTCGCTATCCCGGTTTCGCCGAAGCCGAAGCGATCGCGGAGGAATTGATTGAACTTTACGAATGCCGACAAATTCGACGTCGCGCATCTGGTGTTTCCGACGTTTCAATCGGCGTTGGTGCAAAACCCGACCATCGATCAGATCATTCCCGTTCCCGCCCCCGAAACTGCTTTATCGACCGAGGCGGTCGTGGATTACGAACCGGGCGAGGAGGAAATTCTCGAAGAATTGCTGCCCCGCTACGTCAAGACGCAGATTTTCGGCGCGCTGCTGGAAATCGCCGCGTCCGAACAGGGCGCATCGATGACCGCGATGGACAACGCCACGCGCAATGCGGGCGACCTGATCCAGAACCTGACCATTCAATACAACCGCAGCCGCCAGGCCGCGATCACCACCGAACTTATCGAAATTATCGCCGGAGCCGAAGCGCTGTGACCCGTATGCCCTTGATCAACAAGTTTGCCTTTATTCTGTCCGTCCTCGCCCTTACCGCTTGCGGTGCGGAACCCGAACCCGTGGCCGCACCGGCGGAACCTGTCGTGGTCGAACCCTCCCTCCCCGCCCCCGACCAGGAATTGTTCACCACGTCTTCGCCGCATCCTGTCCTGCTGCCGAACCCGTCAGCAACGCCGTGTGCAAACGCGCCGGGCTCGGTTCCGACAACGTGATTTGCGAATTCGGTCTGGGCGAAGACGAATTATCTGCGCCATTCCGCCACCCTGACCGCCGGCGAAACCGAATGGACTCTCGCCGATCCCGAGGCGCTGTGCGCCGAACACGATTCCCACCACGTTCCCTCCTAAAACGTTCAGGATATTATCATGGCTACCGCCCCAGCAACCACCTCATCCCGCACCACAATGGCATCGACGCCGAACGTAACCGGCAGCGGCACGATCGCGCAGGTTATCGGCGCCGTCGTCGATGTGCAGTTCGAAGGCGAATTGCCTTCCATTCTGACGGCATTGGAAACGATGAACGGCGACAACACGCTGGTTCTCGAAGTGGCGCAGCATCTGGGTGAAAACACCGTCCGCACCATCGCAATGGATGCGACCGAAGGGCTGACGCGCGGGCAGAGCGTGACCAACACCGGCGAACAGATCTCCGTCCCGGTCGGCCCGCAGACGCTGGGCCGCATCATGAACGTCATCGGCGCACCGATCGACGAACGCGGCCCGGTCAACGCGGAGAAGCGCAACCCCATCCACGCAGAAGCGCCGCTGTTCGTGGACCAGTCCACCGACGCCGCCATTCTCGTCACCGGCATCAAGGTGATCGACCTTCTCGCTCCTTACGCGAAAGGCGGCAAGATCGGCCTGTTCGGCGGGGCCGGCGTGGGCAAGACCGTGCTGATCCAGGAACTGATCAACAACATCGCGAAGGGGCACGGCGGCGTGTCCGTGTTCGCCGGCGTGGGCGAACGCACGCGCGAAGGGAACGACCTTTACCACGAATTCCTGGACGCAGGCGTCATCGCGAAGGATGCCGACGGCAACGCCACCAGCGAAGGCAGCAAGGTGGCGCTGGTATTCGGCCAGATGAATGAGCCGCCGGGTGCGCGCGCCCGCGTTGCTTTGTCCGGCCTGACGATGGCCGAATATTTCCGCGACGAGGAAGGGCAGGACGTGCTGTTCTTCGTGGACAACATCTTCCGCTTCACGCAGGCCGGGTCCGAAGTGTCCGCTCTGCTGGGCCGTATCCCGTCCGCCGTGGGCTATCAGCCGACGCTGAGCACCGATATGGGCAATCTGCAGGAGCGGATCACTTCCACGAATAAGGGTTCAATCACCTCGGTTCAGGCCATCTACGTTCCTGCCGACGATTTGACCGACCCGGCCCCCGCAGCCTCCTTCGCGCACTTGGACGCGACCACCACGCTGAACCGGGCCATTTCGGAACTGGGTATCTATCCTGCCGTCGATCCGCTCGATTTCGACCAGCCGTGTGCTGGAACCCCGGGTCGTCGGGGACGAGCATTATCAGACTGCTCGCCGCGTTCAGGAAACCTTGCAGAAATACAAGAGCCTGCAGGACATCATCGCCATTTTGGGAATGGACGAGCTGTCGGAAGAAGACAAACTGACCGTTCAGCGCGCGCGCAAGATCCAGAAGTTCCTGTCGCAACCTTTCCATGTGGCGGAGGTTTTCACGAACATTCCCGGTAAGTTCGTGGCGCTGGAAGACACGGTCAAATCGTTCAAGGCCGTGGTGGAAGGCGAATACGACCATCTGCCCGAAAGCGCGTTCTATATGGTCGGCGGCATCGAAGAAGCCGTCGCCAAGGCACAGAAAATGGCCGAGGACGCCTAAATGAATGCCATCCGTCCGCTCCTGATGATCGCCGCGACGGTGGCGCTGTCCGGGTGCGGGCCGAGCGATAGTGAAGTAGATGCCGAGTTTTCGGAGTTCTGCGACAATTTCTTCGGTAAGGGCGCCGCCGGGGCCTGCGATGGTTCCACCGAGTTCACGACCGCCGAGAAGCGCGCGATATTGGAAAGCGCCCCTGAAATCGACGAGGCTTTCGAAGACATGGAAGCGAAGATGGATGCCGAACTGAAACGCATGGACGAAGAAATGCAGTCCAACGGACTGTAACCTTCATCCAAATCTAAAACGAAACGGATACCGAATGCCCCTTCATTTCGAACTCGTCACCCCCGCAAAACAGGTCCGGTCGCAGGACGTGCATATGGTCGTGGTGCCCGGAACCGAGGGCGAATTCGGAGTGCTGGAGGGGCACGCGCCCTTCATGTCCACCATTCGCGACGGGGCGGTGCAGATCTACGCGACGGAAGGGGCAACGCCCGAAACGATCGAGGTTCGCGGCGGCTTCGCGGAAGTCGGCGATACCGGCCTGACCGTGCTGGCGGAACACGCCGAAGCCTGACGCGCGCGCGGGGCGAATGCGGCGCTGTGGGTCTGAAACCCTCGCCGCGTTTACCCCTTTGTTAACCACGTTGTCATAGAGTGGCGGAACCCGCAGAACAGGTTCCCCCAGCCCCATGACCGCAATTTCCGCCAGCCCCAATCACGCCGATCGGTCGGTGGCGAATGGCACAGCGAAATGGGTGCCTCTTGTCGGCATAGTCCTGTCCGTCATCGCCATCCGTGCAACCGCGTTCGGCGATCCCGTATCGTCGATGGACGAACAATTATACGCGCTGATCGGATCGGGCATGACGCAAGGGTCGTGGCCGTTCGTCGATCTGTGGGACCGTAAGCCGTGGGGCCTGTTCGCACTGTTCGCGATGGCCGATCTGCTGGACGGTCCGGCTACGCTGGCAAGTCCCCTCTCCTATCAATTGTTGGGGACGGCATTCACGATGGCGGGGGCGTTGCTGGTTTACCGGTTGGCATGCGCGCAGACGAACCGAACGACCGCTGCGGGCGCAGCCATGCTCTACCCCCTGCTGATGGCGCTGTATGGCAGCGAGTCCGGGCAGAGCGAGGTTTTCCACGTTCCCCTGATGCTCGCAATGCTGTGGCTGCTGCATGATCCGGCGCAGTTCGCGGCACGGCGGCAGGCACTCATACGCGCCGGTTTGGCGATGCTGCTCGGCGGCATTGCGTTGCAGATAAAATATACGGTCGTGCCGCAATGCGTGCTGTTCGGCGTGTTCGCGCTGTGGCGGTTGCGCCCATTCATGCGCGGCCCGATGGACTATTCGAGAACAGCCGCATGGCTGCTGCTGACCGGATTGATCCCAACTGCGATGGTCGCGTCGGGCTATACTCTGGCGGGCGAGTGGCAAGCATTCGCGCATGCCAATTTCCTGTCCTTTTTCGACCGGGCAGCGGGCGGGCGGTTCGATGCGAAAATCATGGTCGCCATCCTGCCGCTGGCGGTGCTGATCGGCGGGGGCTGGTATGCGGCGGCCCGGTTGCGCGCGCCGCCGAACGCGCCGCTTTATGGCCTGTTTGCAGCATTCACGATCGCCAGCCTGCTGGTCGTCGCCCTGCCCGGCACGACATACATGTATTACCTGGCCGCGCTGGTGCCGGGTGCGTTGCTGTGCGCTCTGCCTTTGATCGACACGCGCGGAATGTTTCGTGCCGTACCCCTGATGGCTGTCGCTGCGATTTTGGCGTTGCTGTTCAACCCCGTCCAGCGGATCGAACGGTCGCTGGACCATCGCGCCGGTTTCGCGAGGTTGACCGCCACCATCGCGCCGCTGGTGGACGGGGAAAGCGAATGCCTGTGGATCCTAGACGGACCGACCGCGCTCTATCGTTCCACCGGATCGTGCCTGCCGACGAAGTTCATCTATCCCGACCACCTCAACAACGCGCTGGAGGTGACCGCGCTCGGCATATCGCAAACCGGCGAGGTGGCGCGCATTCTGGCGCATGAACCCCCGGTCATCGTCACCGCGGACGAGCCTGTTACCCGCCAAAACGAAGCGGTGCTGCAACGGGTCGATGACGCGCTCGCCCGAAATTATCGGCGAGTTGGCAGTGAAACGATCTGGGACCGCGAGATCATCGTCTGGCGCCGCGCGGAGCGCTGACGCTATCGCCGCCCGCGCGTCGGTGCGTGGAAATCCGGCGGCTTCGTCGCGATCCATCCAACGAATTTGGCGATCGCTTCCGTTTCCAGCAACCGATCCCGGTCCGCCCCGATGCGGGCAAGTTCGGCGTTGGTGAAATTGGCGTGGATCGTCTTGTGGCAGATGGGGTGCAGCGGCACGGTATCGCGGCCCTTCTTCGCCTTGGGGACCGTATGATGCCACTGCATCGTCCGCGCGAACGGACGATGGCACAGCCAGCATTTCAGATCGGCCGCCCCTTCGCTCACGGTCGGACGAACGGCCCGGTCATCCTGGCGACTTTGCCTGAAGTCGTAACATCGCGCGACGTCATTTCTTTGCCGCTTTCTTCTTTTTCATGGCGTCGTGAAACCGGTCCGCCCAGCCCGGCTTCACCAGCTGTTCCGCACGCACCATTCTCAATTCCCCATCGCCGACGTCCCGGCTCACCGCGCTACCGGCTGCCACGATCGCGTCCGCGCCGATCTTTACCGGCGCGATCAGGGAACTGTTCGATCCGATGAATGCGCGATCCCCGATGGCGGTGCGGTATTTGAAATAGCCATCGTAATTGCAGGTGATGGTCCCCGCCCCGATATTCGCGCCCGCCCCCACATCGGCATCGCCCAGATAGGTCAAATGGCTGGCCTTCGCGCCCTTACCCAACGTCGCCTGCTTCATCTCGACGAAATTGCCGACGAAGGCGCCCTCTTCCATCACTGCACCGGGGCGCAGGCGAGCATAGGGCCCGACGCTGCAACGGGGTGCCGACGCTGGCCCCTTCCAAATGGCTGAAGGCCCGGATCGTCGCGTGGTCCGCGACTGTAACGCCGGGGCCGAACACCACGTTGGGTTCGATCGTGACGTCGCGTCCGATCTGCGTGTCCCAGCTGAAGAACACCGTGTCGGGGGCGCGCATGGATGCACCGCCCGCCATTGCCTCTTCGCGCTTGTGATGTTGCCAGACACCCTCTGCTTGCGCCAATTCCGCGCGGCTGTTGATGCCCGCAACCTCGCCCGCGTCGGTTTCGACGACGCGCACCGTGCCCCCTTCCGCGATCGCGCCGGTCGCGACGTCGGGCAGGTAGTATTCCCCTTGCGAATTGTCGTTGCCGACGGCGTCCAGCAATCGCCAGATATGGTCGGAATGGACCAGCATGACACCCGAATTGCACAGGGTGCAGGCGCGCTCTTCCTCGGTCGCGTCCTTGTGTTCGACCATCTTCGCCACACGCCCGTCCGCATCCGCGACGATGCGGCCATAGGCGAGTGTTTCCGCCGGCCGAAAGCCCAGCACCACCACGCGCGTATCGCCGTCCAGTGCCGCCAGCATGCGGCGCACGGTGTCTGCGCGGACCATCGGACAATCGCCGAAACAGACCATCACCGCGCCGGAAAACTCCGCCAGCGCGCTGCGTGCCTGCAGCGCCGCATGGGCCGTACCCAATTGCGGTTCCTGATGCGCCACGGTCACGTCGCGGCCCGTCAGCGCGGCTTCCAGCTGATCGCTGCGATCGCCTGCCACCACCACGGTTGCGGTGGGCTCCAAAGCGGTGAAACTGTCCAGCAAGTGGTCCAGCATCGGCCGCCCGGCGATGGGATGCAGCACCTTGTGCAGATCGCTTTTCATGCGCGTTCCCTTGCCCGCGGCGAGGATGATGGTGGCGAGTTTTTTCGGTTCGGTCATACTGTCGTCCTTTGCACCGCCATTGCCACCAAACTGTTGCCGTTTGAAGGGCGATCCGCCACCGATGCCCGCATGAACGATTTTCCCTTTGCCGCCATCGGGTTCGACCTGGATGGAACGCTGCTCGACACGCATCGCGATCTGGGGGCGGCGGTGAACCATGCGCTGGCGCTTGGCGGGTACGAGCCGGTTCCCATCACCGATATCGAAAGCCTGATCGGCGGTGGGGCGAAACAGATGCTGCACGCGGCGATGGCGGAACGTGGCGGCACGAACGAGGCGGAGTTTCGCCAATTATACAAGGCGTTGCTGGCGTATTATGCGAAGAACAATGCGGTCCACACGCGGCCCTATCCCGATGTGGTGGCGGTGCTGGACGAACTGGCCGCGATGGGCGTGACGATGGCGGTCGTCACCAACAAGTTCGAAAGTTTCGCCGTCGATATTCTCGGCAAGCTCGACCTCGCGCATTATTTCGTCACGATTATCGGCGGGGACACGATGGGGAAAGGCGCGGATGGAAAACAACGCGCGAAGCCTGCGCCCGATCCGATCGTTGCAGCGCGCGAACGGTGCGGCGTCGTGGGGAACGGGGGTGGCTTCGCATTCGTGGGCGACAGTTCCTACGACGTGGCGGCGGCCAAGGCTGCGGGCGTGCCCGTGCTGGCTGCGGCCTATGGTTATTGCGACAAACCTGCGGCGGAACTGGGGGCGGACGGGATCGTCGAACGTTTCGCCGATCTCATCCCAGCGCTGCGCGGCATTTCATAGCCGCCCAATCGCCGCGGCCAATCACGGCGCCCGATTGCTACGCCCGATTGCCAGGCATACCGCAGGGTTGCCAGTGGCGCGCAAAACTGTCACTCGTGCCGCACATGTTTACGGGCACGTAAGGCCCAAATGTTGGAGAATATCATGACTGTTTCGTTCAAGGATCGCGTCGCAATCGTCACCGGTGCGGGTGGCGGTCTGGGCAAGGAATACGCCTTGGAACTCGCGCGGCGCGGCGCGAAAGTGGTGGTGAACGATCTGGGCGGCACGCGCGATGGCACAGGCACGTCCGACGCGGCGGCGCAGGTGGTCGAAGAGATCGAAAAAGCCGGCGGCGAAGCGATGGCCAACGGCGCCTCCGTCACCGAATACGATCAGATGGAAAAGATGGTCGCCGATGCGAAACAGAAATGGGGCGGCGTCCACGTCCTGATCAACAATGCGGGCGTCTTGCGCGACAAAAGCTTCGCCAAGATGGGGCCGGAGGATTTCGAATTCGTCGTCCGCGTCCATCTGCTGGGCAGCGCCTATGCCACCAAGGCATGCTGGGAAACCTTCCGCGAACAGGCGTATGGCCGCATCCTGATGACGACCAGCAGCACCGGCCTGTTCGGCAATTTCGGTCAGGCGAATTACGGCGCGGCGAAGCTGGGTCTGGCAGGCCTGACCAAGACGCTTCATCTCGAAGGCGCGAAATACAACATCAAATGCAACAGCCTGTCGCCGGTCGCCGGCACGCGCATGACGGAAGATCTGTTTCCCGAAGAAGCGTTCAAGCTGTTCAGCCCCGAAAACGTGGCCCCTGCCGCCCTGTTCCTGGTCAGCGAAGATGCCCCGACCAATGCCATCGTCGGCGCGGGCGCGGGCGGTTTCCATTCCGCATGGGTGTCGATGAACGACGCGGTGTGGCTGAAGGAGGAGGACCGCACGGTCGAAGGCTTCGCCGCGAATTGGGACAAGATTTCCGACATGTCCAACCTGGTCGCGCCGCAATCGGGCAGCGAGCAGTCCGGCGCCATCCTGAAAGCCATGCAGAAAGTTCTGGGCGAAGACGGCGCGCCATCCTCCGCGCGCGGATAGGCTGCGAATTTCGATGCAACGGGCGGCGGCGTTTCCAGACGGAAGCGCCGCCGTTTCGTGTTTTCAATCGCCGACCGAACGCATCAGTTTGCGTTCCATCGGGGCAAGCACGCCCGACAATTCGTGGCCGCGTTTCAACACCTGATCGTGTTCGCCGAACATCGTCCACATGCCCTGCCGGTTCCGTAATGCGGGGCGTTTTTCGATACGGGCATTGGGCCGTTCCGATGCCCGACGAAAGGCCGCGAAAACGGCCGCATCCTTGGTGAAATCCATCGCGTAATCGCGCCATTCCCCGGCGGCGACCATACGGCCATACAGATCGAGAATGCGCTGCAATTCCGCACGTTCGAACCCGACCTGATGGGCGCGGCGATCGATCCGTCCGGGGAATGGAACGATCTGGCCACCACCGACAGAACCGCTCATCGGTCGTCGGTTCCGCTTCGCCTGACCTCGCCCGGATCGTCTACTGCCCCAACGTCGGCGGCATCGTCCAACCGCGCGCGCAGCGTCGCCAGTTCGGCCTCCATTGCCGTCAGACGTTTTTCGGCGAGGTCCGCGCGGGCCGATGTCCCTTCCACGAACCCTTCCGGGCATGGTTCGTCGCATGGGGTGCCATAAGGGATGAATTCGCGCATCCAGGTTTCCGCCGGAACCAGTGTGGAACGCGCTTTCAACCCGACCATCGTCGCGCCGTCCGGCACATCGTCCAGCACCACGGCATTCGCGCCGACGCGGGCGCGTTCGCCCACGGTGATCGGCCCGATGATCTGCGCGCCCGATCCGATGATCGCATTGTCGCGCAAGGTCGGGTGGCGTTTGCCCGGCACGCCGTTGGTCGGGTTGGTCCCGCCCAGCGTAACGCATTGATAGATCGTGACGTTGTCGCCGATCTCCGCCGTTTCCCCGATGACGGTGAAGCCGTGATCGATGAACAGGTTTTTGCCGATAGTCGCACCGGGATGAATGTCGATCGCGGTCAGGAACCGGCTGATATGGTTGATGCTGCGGGCGGCGAAATACAGTTTCGCTTCGAACAGCCAATGGGCGACACGGTGCATGGCCAACGCCCAGACGCCGGGATAAAGCATGATTTCGGCCAGCGATCGCGGCGCCGGGTCACGCGCCCTGACGGATTCAAGATAGGCGGTCAGTTTCGAAAACATACCCGTTTTTCCCACCAAACGCGCGTCAAAGCAAGCGCGGCTGTTCCCGCCACTCTTCCACCTCGCCATCCGGGTTTTGCGCGGCCGCCACCGCCGCGCGCCAGACTGCCAGCGTGGGGGGCGCCTTACGTTCCAAACTGATGCGATCGATCGACGCGGCGATGTCCTCGATCCCGGCGAAGCTGCGCTCTATGCGGGGGATGAGATATTCCAGTCGCCCCCTGCCCCAATGGCAGACCGCGCGTGGCGGCGTGACGTTCCAGCAATTGCGTGGCCAGCGCATGGTCGGGCTGGCCGATCGTCAAAGACAACGCGGCGGAGAGGCGCGATCGCAGATCCGGCAGGGCAACCACCCATTCGCGGTCCGATATCGTCATCAAGAACGGCGATTGCGCTTCGCGGGCGGCGTTCCAGCGATGGAACAGAACGGTTTCGTCCATCGCATCGGCATCGTCGATCACCACTGCGGACCCTTGTGCGTCGGCGGCGAACCAGCGGGCGAGCGTGCTTTTGCCCGAACGCGGCGGGCCGGACAGGATCGCCGTGCCGAACGGCCAGCATGATGGGTCCGCCAGCGCGTCGATTGCGGCGGCGTTGGCGGAACCGATGATGATCGCGGCGGGCTCATCGCCATCCCGCAGGGCGAGCGGCAGGGCCAGCTGGGCGTGGATTTCGCTCACGCGCGAATGCCCCCGCCTAACGACTGATGGAGAGGGAGCCGCCCCCTTGCGATACGGCAAAACCGCGCCCGCGCAACGCCGCCGCCAGGCCTGCAATATTGCCCGCGTAAGTGACGGACATGACCGACGTGCCGCCGATCGCCAGACTGCTGGGCGCTGCGCTGCGAACCCCCGGTGTGGCGCGTACGCCGGCCAGAATTGCATCGACCGTGCCGGCATCCGGCGTCGCGAACTGGACGGAAATCGTGCTGGCGACCGCCTGCGTCGGTTCGGGTTCGGGCGCAGGGCGTGCCGCCTCTTCGCGCGCGGCATCGGCGCGGCGGCGAGCGGCATCGGCCCGTCGGTCGGCCTCTTCGCGCCGTTCCTGAGCCACGGCATCGCGCCCGATGGCCAGCAACTGCGCGATGGCCGGGTCCAGTTGCGCCGGGCCGAGATTGAGGGACGGATCGGGTTTCAGTTTCCCGTCCGCCAGCGCCCGTTCGAACATCGTATCGAACCGCGCGACCGCTTTGGTCATCATCGCGGGCACGGCCCCTTCGTTCGGGGCGCGCATGCGGAATGTGCCGAGCAGAATGTTGTCGGGGCCATAGCGGGCGGTGAACGTACCATCCACCGGGCCGCCGGGAAACTGCCGTTCCAGCCGTGCGATCGGGACCAGCACATCGACCGCGCCGAACTGATCGAGAATATCGCGCCACCAGGTCCGGCTGCGCCGATCCGTCTGGCCGAAATTGAGCAGCAGCGAATCCGCCCCGGCGCCGGACGGGCGCACGTAATCCACCCGGCTCGCGCCCGCCTGATATTCGGCCCAGGCCCGCTGCCACGGGTTGCGTCGTTCGTACATCGTTTCCGTACCGCCCGAAATCGTGACCGGAACCACCAGCATCGGCGCGGATCGGGCGCGTCTGCCCGCAGCGCCCAACATCCGCCCGGCTCGCGCACGATCGAAACTGACGCCCAGCGTGGCGATATAGCGGCGCGGCCCGACCTGTTCGCGTTCGATCACGATCGCCGACACCATCGAACCGATCTGCGAATCGGGCAGTGACGGACCGCCCAGTTTCGCCCAGGCGGCGCGCTGTGCGGCCTCCCAGCCATTCGCCCGCGCCTCCGCGCCATCCTTGCCGCGTTCGTCCACCTCGATACCGCCGACGTCGATATCGGTGCTGCTGACGACGGCCGCGATACCGCGATCGCCCGACACCTGCGCCGTCAGCACGCGCGCGCCGATCGCCAGCAGCGTCAACAGTGCCAGCACGGCCAAAACAAGCGCCGCCGCGCGAACCGCGGGCCGATCGGTCGGGTGCGGCATCAAGCGCGAAAAGGGTGGCGGAATGGTCATTGGTGGAAAACTCGCCGCCTTTTGCCCAATGCGTGATGGAAAACCAAGCGCGAATGCTTACAGCGTGTGGAACATGGCCACGCGCGACACCGATCCCACCAGCTACACCTATGCAAAAGCGGGCGTTTCCATTGCGGCGGGCAATGCGCTGGTCAAGGCGATCGGCCCGCTGGTGAAGGCGACCGCCCGCCCCGGCGCAACATCGGAAATCGGCGGGTTCGGTGGCTTCTTCGATCCCAAGGCGGCAGGTTACGACGATCCGTTGCTGGTCGCGGCAAATGATGGCGTCGGGACCAAGCTGAAACTGGCGATCGATCGGGACCGGCACGACAGCGTCGGCATCGATCTGGTCGCCATGTGCGTGAACGATCTGATCGTTCAGGGGGCCGAACCGTTGTTCTTCCTGGATTATTTCGCCACCGGAAAGCTGGAAACCGGCGTGGCGGAGCGGGTCGTTGCGGGCATCGCGGCAGGGTGCAGAATGGCCGGATGCGCGCTGATCGGCGGCGAGACGGCGGAAATGCCGGGCATGTATGCCGCCGGTGATTACGATCTCGCGGGGTTCAGCGTCGGCGCGGTGGAGCGCGGCGAGCAGCTGACCGGCGACGGCGTGCGGCCGGGGCAAATGCTGCTGGGGCTGGCCAGTTCGGGCATTCATTCCAACGGATATTCGCTGGTGCGGCGGCTGGCGGCGGACAAAGGCTGGCAGCTGGACGCGCCCGCTCCATTCGATACCCAACGCACTTTGATCGATGCGCTGATCGAACCGACCCGTATCTATGTGGCCAGCCTGCTGCCCGCCATCCGGTCCGGCGACATCGCCGCTCTGGCTCACATAACCGGCGGCGGCCTGCTGGAAAACATTCCGCGTGTGCTGCCCGACGGCGCGCATGCCGTCATCGACGCGGATTTGTGGGAGCAGCCTGCATTGATGGCTTTCCTGCAACGCGAAGGAAACATCGAACCGGGTGAAATGGCGCGCACGTTCAATTGCGGCATCGGCATGGTGCTCGCGGTCGAGGATGATGCGGTGGCCGATCTGATCGCGCGTTTGACCGAGGCGGGCGAGCGGGTGGTCCGTATCGGCCGCATCGAACCTGGCCAGCGCGGTTGCACGGTGCGGGGGTCTGCCGGGCGGTGGCATCACGCCGACGATTGGAGCGCGCAGCACCTTGCCTGACGGCGGCGCGACGGGTGCGACCGAAGCGCAGGAGCCCCAACGTGCGCGGGTCGCGGTGTTCATATCCGGCACGGGCACGAATATGGCGGCGCTGCTCTACGCCAGCCGCCTGCCCGACGCGGCCTTCGAAATCGTGCTGGTGGCGAGCAATATGCCCGATGCGCCGGGCCTTGCGCTGGCGAAAGCGGAGGGCGTTGCCGTGTTCGCACACTCGCATGCGGGTATGACCCGTGCAAATCACGACGCGATCATGGAACGGGCCGCGCGCGATGCGGGCGGCGAATATATCGCGTTGGCCGGATATATGCGGATCGTGTCGGACGGGTTTGCGGAACGATGGGCCGGGCGGATGGTCAACATCCATCCTTCGCTGCTGCCCAAATATCGCGGGCTGCACACACATCGGCGCGCTTTGGAAGCGGGCGATCGGGTGTCGGGGGCAACCGTGCATCTGGTTTCACCCGAACTGGATGGCGGCGCAATATTGGGCTGCGCGCGAGTGGCGATCATGCCCGGCGACACGCCGGACGATCTGGCCGCGCGGGTGCGCTTGGCCGAACACCAGCTCTACCCCGCGACGCTTGGCCGATATGTATCGCGAGCTTACGACGCGGACTGGCTGCTCCATCGCGTGCGCGAATTGGCGCTGGCTTTCCCCGATGCGGAAGAGCGCGACAGCCACGGTTCGCCTGCATGGCATACCGGCGGCAAGGGGAAGTTCTTCGCGCACTTCAGCATCCGGCATCATGGCGCGCCGCATATCGCGTTGCTTGCGAAAACGAGCGGATTGCAGGAGCTGACGGATCTGGTGGACGGCGATCCGACCGCATTTTTCAGGCCTGCGTATTACGGTGCGAGCGGATGGGTCGGTTTGATACTGAACCGGCGCGATGCGGATTGGGACCAGGTCGCGTATTGGCTGGAGCGCAGTTGGTCGGCAGTTGCGTCAAAAAGCCAGCTGAAACTCCGCAAAGAATAGAACGTTAGATACGAGCTTCGATCAGTTCCGGCATAAGCATACAGGCCAACCCGGGTCCGGCGTATGATCGAAAGGACTGAACGCTTTCGATCATACGCCGCCGGAACCCGATTTCATACAAGGTGCGGCCGGACAATTCGGCATCGCTGGATCGAATGAAAGTGGTGGCGCGGAACAGGCCGTTCGCCTCCGTCAGATCGAGCACTTGATGGGAAAACCCAGGATCGACTTCACGCAAACGCCCGACCAGTTCCATGCAATTTTCCCGTCCCACGACAGTCGCATAGTCGGCATCGATATACCGGACATCGGCATCGAGGAGCTTTTGCAAATCCGCTGTCGTGCCTTCGTTCAAACAGGTGAAGAATTTCAGGACGTTTGATTTTCGGGCGCGAAACATTAGAGGAACATAACAGACGCATCGGAGTCCCGACACGTTAGTTTACGGGCAGAACCTGCCTCGATGAACCGCCGCGTAAATTATCCGTCGTTATCAACGGAAGAACGGGCGCGAACGGTCATTTATTATCTTGGAGAATTAGCCGACGATTTCGCTTTCGTCGAAGAAGTAAGCGATTTCGGTCGCGGCGTTTTCGTCGCTGTCCGAACCGTGGACCGTGTTGGCTTCGATGCTTTCGGCCAATTCGCCGCGGATCGTGCCCTGGTGCGGCATCCGCGGGGTTGGTCGCGCCCATGATGTCGCGGTTGCGCTGCATGGCGTCTTCGCCTTCGAGAACCTGCACGACGACCGGGCCGCTGATCATGAAATCGACCAGTTCGCCGAAGAACGGGCGTTCCTTGTGCACGGCGTAAAAACCTTCGGCCTGTTCGCGGCGTCATCTGGATGCGCTTGGAAGCGACGACGCGCAGGCCGGCGTCTTCCAGCATCTTGGTGACGGCGCCGGTCAGGTTGCGGCGGGTGGCATCGGGCTTGATGATCGAGAAGGTGCGGGTAACCGCCATGGGGTAATTCCTTGATGATGGTGGGTAATGACGGGATAGTGTTGCGCGCGCCCACTAGCCGCCAGCTGTGCGGATTGCGGCAAGATGCCGTAGCGGAGAACGTCCAGCCCGACCTTCGACGCCACTTGCCGCCGTCCTGCCGGAAGAAACTGCGTTCCAGCTCTTCGTCGCCGTCCAGCGAGCGCCAGCATCGCACGCGCAGCGTCCACCGTGTCGTCGCCGAACAGCAGGAAGCGCGGTCGAAGCCCGCGCCTCGTCCCGCCATTCGCCATCGGCAAAGACGATATGCGTCGCGTCGTTGGCGGCTGCAGCATCGGCGGACAGCAGGATCGGCTGGCGCGTCCGCTGCCGCGCATCGGCGCGGCCATTGGCGAGAAACGCTTCGGCGCGGTCTCCCACAGCGTCTTGCCGATGCGGTCCAGCTGGTCGCTATCGTCGGACACCACCAGCAAACGTTCGCCCGCCTGCGCGCACTTTCTGCGCGATCAGGGCGACGACCGCTTCCGCCGGATCGCGGCTCAGCTGCCAGAAATCGACTTTCATCGCCGCCTTGCCGCGCCGTCACCCTTGCTGCGGCGGCACCGTTCCGAACAATAACTGCACATTGTCCCAGTCCCGCGCCCATTTCTTGCGCCAGGTGAACGGCAGGCCGCAGGCGGCGCAATCCTTCGCTGGCAAGATCACGCCTTTTGCCGCATCTGCCGCTGTGCGGGCCATCAGCCGTCCGTTCAGCCTTCCAGCATGTCGCGTACGTAACGGTCGAGCAGGCGCACGCCGAAGCCGGTTGCGCCCTTGTCCCAGGTCGCGCCCGGCTTGTCGGTCCAGACCGTGCCGGCGATGTCGAGATGCGCCCAGGGCGTGTCCTTCTTGATGAAGCGCTGCGAGGAACTGCGCCGCCGTAATCGAACCTGCGCCGCGCGGACCGACATTCGTATGTCCGCAATCGGGCTGTCGATCAGCTTGTCGTAGGCAGGGCCGATCGGCATCCGCCACAGCTTGTCGCCGCTGGATCTTGCCCGCCGCGATCAGCTTGTCCGCCAGATCGTCGTCGTTGCGAGAAACAGCCGGCATGTTCGTGGCCGAGCGAAATGATGATCGCGCCGGTCAGCGTGGCGAGATCGACGATGGCGGCGGGCTCGAATGTCTGCTGCGTCCAGTGCAGCGCATCGCACAGCACCAGCCGGCCTTCGGCATCGGTGTTGATGACTTCGATCGTCTGGCCGTACATGCGACGTGACGACGTCGCCGGGGCGCTGCGCCTTGCCGTCGGGCATATTCTCGACGAGGCCGACCACGCCGACGACATTCGCCTTCGCCTTGCGCCCTGCCAGTGCCAGCATCGTGCCGGCAACCGCGCCTGCGCCGCCCATGTCCCACTTCATGTCTTCCATGCCGGCGCCGGGCTTGATCGAGATACCGCCGGTATCGAAGGTCACGCCCTTGCCGACAAAGGCACGTCGGCTTGGTCGCGCATCGTTGCCGCCCTTCCAGCGCATGGCCAGAATGCGCGAATGGCTGTTCGCGAACCCTGCCCCACGCCGAGCAGCGCGCCCATGCCGAGTTCGTCCATCTCCTCTTCGTCCAGCACGGTGAACTCGACGCCCAGTCCGTCCAGCCGTTCCTGGCAGCGTTCGACGAAGCTGTCGGGATAGATGACATTGGCCGGTTCGGTCACCAGTTCGCGGGTGAATTCGACGCCTGCGGCAACGGCAGCGGCATCGGCCCATGCGGCGTCGGTGCCGTCGGGCGCACCGACGACGGTCACGGTCGTCAAGGTCGTCTTCTGCTCGTCCTTCTGCGTGGTGCGATAGCTGTCCATGCGCCAGCCGCGCAGCCGCACGCCCATCAGCAGCGCCGCAGCGCGTTCTGCCGTCAGGCCGCTGTCCGTCAGATCGAGCGCCAGATGCCGTTCTCGCCCGATGTCAGATATTTCGCTGTCAGCGCCGCGCCCGCCTTTTCCAGATTGGCGGACACGGTCGTTCGCCATCGGCTTGCGCCAGCCCCGATCAGAACCATGCGCCGCGCGATGCCGCCATTCGGCGCCCAATCTTCGAACACCTGCCCCGGCTTGCCTTCGAACCGGCTGGACTTCGCGCCGGCGGCGAGGTGCGATCGGCAGGCCGACTCAGCATCCTTCCTGACGCGATGACGCGTGCCAGACTAGGCGGTGTCGGCGGGGACGGCGTCGGATGAAGTGATTTGCATGAGAACTCCGTTCGGGATCGAATTGTGCCGCGATTGCGGGCGCATGAAGTCGCCCGGCGCGTGCGTTCATGGCATTGCGATTAGGCGCGGCGCGGTGCGATAGGCAAGCCATGCCCCGCCTGCCGCCGTCATTCCTGCACGCCTGCGGCCAGTTCGGCGCTGGTGCCTGACTGCTGATCGGCGGACGCCGCTGCCGGTCGGCTCTGGCGCAGGATGGCGCGCCGTCGCTGATCGACACGGTGCAGCCGCGCGATGCGATCCTGCCGCCCCGCAGCGAAGGCTGGCGCAGGGCGACGCAGATCGATGCGCCCATTGCCGACGGCGCCGCAGCCGCCGATACGCGCCGATCGCCAACCGCGCCACGCGCGATCGAGTTCGAGGCGAACGAGCTGGCCTACGATTCGGAAGGTGATACGTCACCGCCAGCGGCAATGTCGTGCTGCAGAACGAAAACCAGACGATGCGCGCCGACGGGTCGTCTGGAACCGCGTCACCGGCTGATCACCGCGACCGGCGACGTCGTTCCTGCAACGCGATGACCAGTCGGTGCGGGCGGACACCGTCAGCTGGAACCGCAACAGCGGCGAAATCGTCGCAGCGGGCAATGTCCGCTTCGTCGATGAGGATGGCAACCAGCTGTTCACCGAGCAGCGTCGAGCTGACCGACGAGTTCGAAGCCGGCGCGATGGAAGACCTGCTGCTCGCCTTGCGCGAAGGCGGCAGGCTGGCCGCGCGCAGCGGATCGCGCGATGAGGACGGTACGCTGCTGCTGACCGATGCAGCCTACAGCGCCTGCGCCGTGCGGGACGCCGGAGGCTGCGCCAAAGACGCCCAGCTGGCGGATAACGGCGGACCGGGTGATCTATGATCCGATACCAGATGATCCGGTTCAAGGGCGCATATCTCGAACTGTTCGGCGCGCGGCTGCTGCCGCTGCCCGGCCTGGCGATCCGCACGGATGGTCAGGCAGTATCGGGCGTCATGGTCGCCGAACCTGCGGATTTCGCAAAGCAACGGGGTGGAAGTCAGCGGCAGCTATTACTTGCGGCTTGGCGGACAATCGCGACCTGACATTGGGCGCATCGGTGTTCACCGAAGCGCCGCCGATGGTGATCGGCGCAGTATCGCCATCTGACCGAGCGATGGCGCGTATCAGATCACCGGCTATCTCACCGACAGCCGCCGGATCGTCCGTTCACCGGCGTTCCCGACCACCGAACGGTCGCTGCGCGGCTATCTGTTCGCCAACGGCAAATTCCAGTTCACCCCGGAATGGAGCCTGACCGGATCGGTCCGTCTCGCCAGCGACCGCACGTTCCTGCGCCGTTACGATATCAGCCGCGACGATCGCCTGCGCTCGACGGTCAGCCTGGAGCGGATCGATGACGATTCCTATTTCTCCCTTGCCGGGCTGGGCCACGCAGACCCTGCGGCTGGGTGCCGAACAGGGGCAGGTTCCGATGGCCCTGCCGGTGATCGATTATCGCCGCCGCATGACCGATCCGGTGCTGGGCGGCACGGTCGAACTGCAGGCGAACACGCTGGCGATCGACCGCGTCCGACGGGCAGGATACGCAGCGCGCCTTCGCCGGGCGCGCAGTGGGATCTGCGCAAGCTGACCGCCGCTGGGCCAGGTCGTGACGTTCACCGCGCTGGCGCGCGGCGATGTCTATCATTCGGACGAAAACGCGCTGACCGACACGCCATTTATCGCGGCAATCCGGGCTGGGAAGCGCGGCCGATCGCGCTTGGGCGCGGTCGACGTGAAATGGCCGCTGGTCGGCGACGTTCTGGGCGGCACGCAGGTGTTCACCCCGCGCATGCAGGTGGTCGCCACGCCCGACATCCGCAACCTGGCCGTTCCGAACGAGGATGCGCGCGCGATCGATCTGGAAGATTCCAACCTGTTCGCGCTCAACCGTTTCCCCGGCTATGACCGGATCGAGGACGGCACGCGCGTCACCTACGGGTTCGACTGGCAATTGACCCGCCCCGGCTGGCGCGTCAAAACCACGCTGGGCCAATCCTACCGCCTCGAACAAGGATCACCGACATCCTGATCGATGGAACCGGCCTGACCGAACGGTTTTCCGACTTTGTCGGCCGCACCGAAGTGCGTTTCAAGGATTTCGTCAAGTTCACCCACCGCTTCCGGCTCGACAAGGACAATCTCGCCGTCCGCCGGAACGAAATCGACGCCACGCGTGGGCAGCGACCGCACCTATGCTCGAAATCGGCTATCTCCGGCTCAACCGCGACATTCCCGCCGATTTGAAGATTTGCAGGACCGCGAGGAATTGCGCGCTCGCCGGCCGCGTGGCCTTTGCCCAATACTGGTCGATCTTCGGATCGGGCGTCATCAACCTGACCGATCGAGGAAGATCCCACCTTCACCTCCGACGGGTTCGAACCGATCCGCACCCGGCTGGGCGTCGCCTATCGGACGATTGCCTGGAAATGGGGCTGACCTGGCGGCGCGATTACGTAACGTCGGGCGATGCGGAGCGCGGCAACACGTTCCAGGTGTATTTCGCCCTGCGCAATCTGGGCTTTCGTGAATCGGCGCTGCAGCCGGCTGCGGATACTCGGAGCACAATGTTGGCAGCCGGTCCACTCAGCTACCGTTAAGCCGTCGCCCGGGTCAAGACACCGCTGCATATACGGATATCGGGCCATGCTGCGCCCTCAGCACGTACTGGGATCTATTCGTTGATCGATCAATTTCAAATCCAAATTGCTGTGCGGCCTCGCCGTGGCTCGGCTGGTTTCCGCGCCCATCGCCGCTGCCGCGCAGAACGCGTTCAGCCCGGTGCCAGGCCGCCGCACAGGCTGGCGCGCAGCGGAATGCGCTGAACATCCCGAGCGATGTGCAATTGCTGGGCCAGAACGATCCGAACATGCGCAAGGCGACCGCGATTGTGAACGGCCAGGTCATCACCGGGCACCGATGTCGATCAGCGCGCTGGCGCTGATCGCTGCCGCGAATGAAAACGAGGTTCCGGACGCGGAAATGGAGCGGCTGCGCGATCAGGTGCTGCGCAATCTGATCGACGAAACGCTGCAGATTCAGGAAGCCAGGGCGCAGGAAATCGTCATCGCGCCAGAGGAAGTCGACCAGACCTACGCCCGCGTCGCGGCGCAGAATTTCGGTCAGGATATCGCCGCGATGGACGCCTATCTCGCTGTCCGATCGGGTCCTCGCCCGCATCGCTCAAGCGCCAGATCGAAGGCGAGCTGGCGTGGCAGCGGCTGCTGCGCCGCAACATCGCGCCCTTCGTCAACGTGTCGCAACGAAGAAGTGAACGAAGTGCTCGAGCGGCTGGAGGCTCGCGCGGTACGGAAGAGTACCGCCTTGGCGAAATCTACCTGTCCGCAACGGCGGAAAACCGCGCCGCGGTGGAAGCAGAATGCGCGCCAGATCGTCGAACAGCTGCGGCAAGGGCGGCAGCTTCGTCGCCTATGCGCGCCAGTTTTCCGAAGCCAGCACCGCAGTTGTCGGCGGCGATCTCGGCTTCGTGCGGCTGGGGCAGCTGCCCGCCGAAATGGCGATCGGCCGCGCGCGAAATGCAGCCCGGCCAGCTGGTCGGCCCGATCGAAATTCCCGGCGGCTTCTCGATCATGTATCTGATCGACAAGCGGCAGGTGCTGATGGCCGATCCGCGCGATGCGGTGCTTGAGCCTGAAGCAGATCTCGCATCAGCTTCCCCGCGAACACCACGCAGGCAGCGGCCAATGTGCGCGATCGAACAGTTCCAGACGGCGGTCGAATCCATGCGCGGCTGCGGCGATGCAGAACGCGCGGCGGCGGCAATCGGCGCGGACGTGGTCGCCAATGATCAGATCCGCGCGCGCTCCCTGCCCGAACATTTGCAGCAGGTCGGTGCTCGGCCTGGCAGTCGGCGAAACCACGCCGCCCTTCGGTTCGATGCAGGATGGCGTGCGCGTGCTGATGCTGTGCGGACGTGACGATCCGACGGCCGACAACGGCCCGAATTTCGATCAGATGATGGGCCAGATGGAAGACGAACGCATTGCCAAGCGCGCCCAGCGTTACCTGCGCGATCTGCGCAACGACGCCTATATCGAGTACACGCCACGTGAAGGCAGGCTCGCGCACGCGGTCATGCCAGCTCGGCCGCTCGCCGTTTCGCTGGGCGATCCGGCGGGCATCGGGCCGGAACTGATTGCGCGAAGCCTGGGCAGCGGCGCAGTGAACTGGGCCTGCCGCCTTTCGCAGTGGGCGGCGGTGCAAGCGTCTGGCCGCCGCCGCCAGGTCGCGCGGTCTGACCGATCGCCGATCCGCCAGATCGCGACGATGGCGGAGGCGGCGGCCGTCTTCGCCGAATGCGCTGCCGGTTCTCGGTGATTGCGATGACGGCATCTACACGCCGGGCAAACCGGACGAAGCCGGGGCGGCGCTGGCGCTGCATTCGCTGACGGCCGCGACCCGAGCTTGCGATCTGCGGGCGATGCCGGCGGCGTCGTGACCGGCGCCGGTCGCGCAAATCGCTGCTGGCGAAGGTCGGCTTCGACCATCCGGGGCAAACCGAATTTCTTGGCCGACGCCTGCGGCATCGGCCGCCGAGGACGCGGTGATGATGCTGGCCGGGCCGCAATTGCGCACCGTGCCCGATCACCGTGCATTGCGCGCTGGCCGACGTGTCGCGGCTGCTGACCGCCGATCTGATCGACCGCCGCGCACACGCATCGTCGCACGTGCGCTCGCGCGCGATTTCGGCATTGACCGCCCCCGCCTCGCCATCACCGGCCTCAACCCGCATGCCGGCGAGGATGGCAAGTTCGGCGAGCGAAGAAGCCGCAGTCATCGCGCCTGCCATCGCGCGCCTGTTCGAAGCACGGCATCGACGCGACCGGCCCGCATCCCGCCGATGCCCTGTTCGCCCCGCGCGGTCGCGATGCGCTTCGATGTCGCGATCTGCATGTATCACGATCAGGCGCTGATCCCGTTCAAGACGCTCGATTTCGACACCGGCGTGAATGTGACGCTGGGCCTGCCGATCGTGCGCACTTCGCCCGATCACGGCACCGCCTTCGACATTGCCGGGCGCGGGCTGGCGGATGCCGGCGCAACGATCGCGGCGCTGGCGATGGCCGGCGACTGCGCGCGGCGGCGCTCTGCAAGTTCGCGGTAACGCAATCGTGCCGCATTCTGATGGAAGCGGCGATGACCGGCCCCGACTTGCCCCCTTTGCGCGAAGTGATCGCGCGGCACGGCCTGTCCGCGTCCAAGGCGCTGGGCCAGAACTTCCTGTTCGACGAACAGTCTGCTGGCGCGCATCGCCGCCATTCCGGGCGATCTGACGGACCGTGCCGTGCTGGAAATCGGCCCCGGCCCCGGCGGCCTGACGCGCGCCTTGCTGCGCGCTGGCGCGCGCGTCACGGCGATCGAGATGGACCGCCGCTGCCTGCCCGCGCTGGCCGAACTGGCGGATGCCTTCCCCGGCCGACTTGCGCGTGATGCGAAGGGGACGCGATGAAGCTGGACCATGCGGACCTGATGGGCGAACCCTTCGCCGTCGTCGCCAATCTGCCGTACAATATCGGCACGGCGCTGTTCACCGGCTGGCTGGGCGGAGAAAGCTGGCCGCCGCACTGGACGTCGCTGACGCTGATGTTCCAGCAGGAAGTCGCCCAGCCGCATCGTCGCCGCGCCGGGCGGCGCCTGCTTATGGCCGGCTGAGCGTGCTCGCCCAATGGCGCAGCACCGCCCGACTGGCGATGAAGGTCCACCGCAGCGCCTTCACCCCGCCGCCCAAGGTGATGAGCGCCATCGTCCATGTCGCCCCCGGCGACGTGCCCGATGGCGTATCGCCGACAGTCCTGCAAACGCGTCACCGCCGCCGCTTTCGGTCAACGCCGCAAGATGCTGCGCCAAAGCGTAAAAGGCATGCCCGGCGCGCTGGACGCGCTGGCGACGGTCGGGGATCGACGAAACCCGGCGAGCGGAAACGCTGTCGGTCGCAGAGTTTATAGCTGTGGCGCGAGTGATGTCCGACTGATGGGTGATGGGCCGGTTGCGGACGCAAGCACGCGTGTGTAAACGTGACGGATCATTGATGAGTTACCCCTCCATGACGCCGTTTTCGATGGCCTCGTCACAAACGGCAAAAGCTGCACGCTGTTTTTCAGTAGAACAGATGGAAGTGCGTCCGAGGTCCACCTGAGCGGGGTTGATGCCTTACAGATGAACGACTTTCGGGAAGGCAACATCGTTGTATACGTTTGGCACGACCACGCGCGAACGCCCGAGTAACCTCACCAATTTTGAGCGATTATATGGACCGCCGCATCCGAGCGCTCCGGCGGAGTATCATGAGAAGCATGTCGCACTTCCGTGACCAAAAGATTGAAGCGGTTGCAGCGGGCGACCTTATCTTTGTGGAAATGGATCCGGCAATCGGAGCGGACCTTGTGGCGGCTTGCACGCACGTGCAGCTAAGCGGATCACGGCGGCGGCAGCTAACCACGCAAAAACAGACGTTTCCTACATCCGAAACAGGTTGTATGATCCTGTGCGCTCCTTCTCATCGTCATACCCATGTGGCCTGACTTCGCGAGCCTATGCAAAAATTGCCGTCGCAGCGATCGGCGCGAACTTCGTTAAGTTTCCCGCTTGCGGCGTCATGCGCCGAGGCCGAAAGTCGCTCATTTGAACGACAGAGGCGGAACGCCGATGCCTAGCAATCGGGTTTCCGAAACCGGTTCCGACGCTTCTTGAAAAACCCGCCCCCCGCGGATGGGTTTCATCAACTTGTTTGGTCGGCCTTCTTCTTCAACCGCCATGAGTGCAGCAGCGGTTCGGTATAGCCGCTGGGTTGTTCGACGCCCTCGAACACCAGATCGCACGCCGCCTGAAACGCGATGCCGTCCCAATTTTCTGCCATCGGTTCGTAAGTCGGGATCGCCCGCATTCTGCGCCATCGACCTTGACCGCCATGCGTTTGAGGCGATTCCATCACCTGATCGCGCGTGCACACGCCGTGAAGCAGCCAGTTCGCCATGTGCTGGCTGGAAATACGCAAGGTCGCGCGGTCTTCCATCAGGCCGACATCGTTGATGTCGGGCACTTTGGAACAGCCGACACCCGCATCGATCCAGCGCACGACATAACCCAGCAACCCTTGCGCATTGTTGTCCAGTTCGTCGCGCGATTTCCTGCCTCGCTCCAGTTCGTGCCATCGGCCAGCGGAATGGTCAGCAGGTTCGAAGCGGCCGGGACGTCGCCCAGACCCTTCTGCACCTCGAACACGTCCTTCCGATGATAATGCAGCGCGTGCAGCGTCGCGGCCGTCGGCGAAGGAACCCACGCGGTGTTCGCGCCCGCTTTCAGATGGCCGATCTTCTCGATCATCATCTTGCCCATCAGATCGGGCGCGGCCCACATGCCCTTGCCGATCTGCGCCTTGCCCGACAGGCCGTGCCGCAGGCCGATAGCGACATTGCGCTGTTCATAAGCGGTCAGCCAGCGGCGTCCCCTTCATCGCGGCCTTGCGCAGCATCGGCCCGGCCTGCATCGAGGTGTGGATTTCATCGCCGGTCCGATCGAGGAAGCCGGTGTTGATGAACACGATCCGGTCGCGCACCGCATGGATACATGCGCCCAGATTGGCGCGAGTGCGGCGTTCTTCGTCCATCACGCCGACCTTGATCGTGTGGCGCGGCAGGCCCAGCAGATCCTCCACAGCGTCGAACAGATCATTGGTGAAGGCGCATTCTTCCGGCCCGTGCATCTTGGGCTTCACGATATAGATGCTGCCTTCGCGGCTGTTGTCCCAGCGCGAATGCCCCTCCACATCCAGCGTGCCGATCGCGCTGGTGACGACGGCATCCATGATGCCTTCGGGTATCTCGGTCCCGTCGGGCAACAGGATCGCCGGATTGGTCATCAGATGCCCGACATTGCGGACGAACATCAGGCTGCGGCCGGGCAGCGTCCGCTGCGCTATCGTCGGGCAGAGTAACCGCGATGTCGTCCGCCAGTTTGCGGGTCAGCGTCTTGCCGCCCTTGTCGAAGCTTTCCTCCAGATCGCCGCGAATGACGCCCAGCCAGTTGGTGTAGGCGAGCAGCTTGTCCCGGCATCGACGGCGGCGACCGAATCTTCCAGATCGGCGATCGTGGTCAGCGCGGATTCCAGAATGATGTCGGAAATGTCCGCCGGATCGTCCTGCCCGATCGGATGGTCCGCATCGAACACCACTTCGATATGCAGGCCATTGTGCCGGAACAGCGGCCGTTATCAGTCCTGCCGACATACTGGTCGTTGTCCGCCAGCGCGATGGCGTCGCCATCGGTCGCATCGGCCCAGCTGCCGGATTTCAGCGGCACCGCCTCGTCCAGGAACTTGCGCCCGGCCGCAATCACCGCTGCGCCGCGTATCGGGCAATAGCCGGCCTGCTGCGCTTCGGGCGCGTCCGCAAGCGCATCGGTGCCGTAAAACGCATCATACAGGCTGCCCCAGCGCGCATTGGCGGCGTTGAGCAGGAAACGCGCATTCAGGATCGGCACCACCAGTTGCGGCCCGGCCATCGTGGCAATCTCGGCATCGACATTCTCCGTGCCGATGGTGAAATCACCGGGTTCCGGCACCAGATAGCCGATCTCCGCCAGAAACGCGCGATAGGCATCGGCATCGTGCGGCTGCCCCTTGCGTTCGCGGTGCCAGCCGTCGATCTGCGCCTGCAATTCGTCCCGTTTCGCCAGCAAGGCGCGGTTCGCGGAACGTGGCGGTCCAGCAGCGCGGCAAAGCCGTCCCAGAAGGCGTCGCACATCCCGGCCCAGCGGGGTCAGGACTTGGGTTTCGAGAAGTTCGGCAATGCCCGGTCAACCTGCAATCCGGCGCGGGTGGTGTATTGGGTCATAGAACCTCGCTAACATGTCCGATCGCGGCATGCGGCGCGGCGGGGGATGGATGGGGAAAGGCGATATGCACCAAAGCGGCTGCACGGTATGCAAGTCAGCGCCACGCCCGCTACAGCGGTGCGCCGCTATGACCAGCCGCCATGATCGACCTTGCATCACGGCAATCCGCCATCGATCGAACCCATCGATGCCGGCCGCCATGCTGCGCGATGTGGAACGTGGTGCGCGATCAATACCGGCACTGCCAATCTGGACGGGCTGGCGCAGCAGGCCGAATTGCTGGCGGATGCGTTCGGGGCTTGCCGGGCGAGGTGGAACTGGTCGATCCCGCCCCGGTCACGGCCATCGAGGCGGACGGCACGGCGTTCGAAAAGCCGCACGGCCAGCATCTGGTTCTGCGCGTTCGCCCCGATGCGGCGCGGCGACTGCTGTTGACCGGCCACATGGACACCGTCTTTCCCGCGATCACGCGTTTCAGGACCTGACCTGGCTGGACGATGACACGCTGAACGGTCCCGGGTCTTGCGGACATGAAGGGCGGCATCGCGGTCATTCTGCATGCGTTGCTGGCGCTGGAACGAACGGGCGCGGCGGACGGCATCGGCTACGACGTGCTGATCAACTCGGACGAGGAAACCGGGTCGCTGTCCTCGCGCGCGCTGATCGAGACCTTGGCGCAGGGCAAATATGCGGCGCTGACCTACGAACCCACCGCCCTGCCCGACGGCACGCTGGCCCATGCGCGCGGCGGCACCGGCAATTACTCGCTGATCGTGGGCGGACGCTCCGCCCATGCCGGACGCAACCCGCAGGACGGGCGCAATGCGATTGTCGCGGCGGCGGCGTTGGTGGTCGGTCTGAAGGAGCTGCAGACCGACGACTGCCCCGTCAACCCGGCGAAGATCGAAGGCGGCGCGGCCAACAATGTCGTGCCCGACAACGCCGTGCTGCGCTTCAACATCCGCCCGAGCGAACCCGATGCAGGCGCCCGGTTCGAAGCGGCCTGCAGCGATCTGATCGGCGGCGTCCGGCAAGCGCACGAAGTCTCCGTCGACCTGCATGGCGGCGTCACTCGCCCGCCCAAACCGGTCGACCGCCAGGCGCAGAAACTGTTCGATCTGGTCCGGATTGCGGCGCATCGCTGGGTCAGGACATCGACTGGCAATCGACCGGCGGCGTGTGCGACGGCAACAACATCGCAGCCTGCGGCGTGCCGGTGGTCGACACGATGGGCGTGCGCGGCGGCGCGATCCATTCGCCGGACGAATATCTGATCGTGCCATCGCTGGCAGAACGCGCCGCCTGTCGGCGCTGGTCATTGCAGCGGCTCGCTTCGGGAGACGCATTGTGAGCTTCCGCATGCGCGCCGCGCGTGCCGACGATCTGGAACCGCTGTATGAAATGGCCAAGCTGACCGGCGGCGGCTTTACCAATCTGCCCGCCGATCGCGATGCGCTGGGCGCGAAGCTGGAACGCGCGGCCGCGGCATTCGCCAGGACCGCGAGACGAACTGGGCGACGAGCAATTCGTCCTGGTGCTGGAAAACCGGAAACCGGCGAAGTGCGCGGCACCTGCCAAATGTTCACCCAGGTCGGCCAGCAATGGCCGTTCTATTCCTATCGCATGACCACCCTGACCCAGCATTCGCAGGAGCTGGACCGCACCGTTCGCGCCGAAATGCTCAGCCTGATCACCGATCTGGAAGGGTGCAGCGAAGTCGGCGGACTGTTCCTGCATCCGAACGAACGCGCTGGCGGGCTGGGCCTGCTGCTCGCACGCAGCCGATACCTGTTCATCGCCATGCACCGCGCGCGGTTTGCCGACCGGATTCTGGCCGAACTGCGCGGCATTATCGACGACCGCGGCGGATCGCCGTTCTGGGACGGTGTCGCCGGCCGGTTTTTCGGGATGAGCTTTCAGGAAGCGGATTATTTCAACGCGATCAACGGCAACCAGTTCATCGCCGATCTGATGCCCAAACATCCGGTCTATATCGCGATGCTGCAGGAAAGCGCGCGCCAGGTGATCGGCCTGCCCCACCCCACCGGCCGCGCGGCGATGCGGATGCTGGAAAATGAAGGCTTCGCCGCGGAAGGCTATGTCGATATTTTCGACGGCGGCCCGACCATGACCGCGCGCACCGACAATGTGAAAAGCATCGCGGAACGCGGCGGCACACTCTGTCCGCGATCGATTTGGAAAGGGCGAGAAGGCCCTGGTGGCAACCGGCAAGCTTGCAGATTTCCGTGCTGCTACGGAGCGCGGCGCAGCTCGATACGGATGACGGCGTCGCAATCGATGCCAACGCGGCGGATACGCTGGACGTGACGACCGGCGACACTGTGTGGAGCGTGGCGAGATGACGGTGTCCGCGTTCGGGAAATCAATTTCGACGGCATCGTCGGCCCGTCGCACAATTACGCCGGGCTCAGCCTGGGTAATCTGGCGGCGACCAAACATGCGGGCGAGACGTCCTATCCCCGCGCCGCAGCGTTGCAGGGGCTTGCGAAAGATGCGCGCCAATATGGCGCTGGGGCTGGCGCAGGGTTTCTTGCTGCCGCTGCCCCGCCCGAACGCTGATTTTCTGCGCGCGTGGGCGCCCGAAAGCGCGTTAGTGCCCCGCTCGATCCGGGCCTGATCGCCGCCGCATGGTCCGCCAGTTCGATGTGGACCGCCAATGCCGCGACCGTCAGCCCTGCGCGCCGATACGGCAGACGGCAAGTGCCATCTGACGCCCGCCAATCTCGTCACCATGCCGCACCGCGCGCAGGAATGGCCCGACACGATGGCGCAGCTTGCGGTTGCGTTCGGCGATACCGATCATTTCACTGTCCACGCCGCCCGTGCCGCCCAGTTTCGGCGACGAAGGCGCGGCCAATCACATGCGGCTGTGCGAAGGCCATGACGCAGCCGGGTGTCGAAGTGTTCGTCTATGGCCGCACCGGCGGCGCATTCCCCGCTCGCCAGCACGAACAGGCCAGCCGCGCGGTCGCCCGCCTGCACGGGCTCGATCCCGAGCGGACCGTCTTCATCGAACAAAACCCCGAAGCGATTGCCGCGGGCGCGTTTCACAACGATGTGGTCGCGGTTGCGAACGAACAGGTGCTGTTCACGCATGAGCGGCCTTCGCTGACCGGCAGGGCGCTTACGACGCCATCCGCGCCAAATTTCCCGCGCTTGAAATGGTCGAAGTGCCCGCCAATGCGGTATCCTGGCCGAAGCGATCAAGACCTACCTGTTCAACGCGCAGCTGGTGACCCTGCCCGAATGGCGAGATGGCGCTGGTCGTTCCGCAGGAAGCTGGGAAAGCGCGCCGGTCAGTGGCTGGCTGGACAGATGCTGGCCGGCAATGGTCCGATCCGCCAGGTGATCCCGGTCGATGTGCGCCAGAGCATGGCCAATGGCGGCGGTCCGGCCTGCTTGCGGTTGCGCGTCGTGGCGGATCCGGCCACGGTCGATCCGCGCTTTCTGCTGAACGATGCCAAGGCCGACGCGATGACCGATCGTGATCGCGCGCCATTGGCCCGAACAGATCGACTGCGCGATGTCGGCATCGCGCACGCTGGCGCAAACGGTCGCGGCAGCCCGCGCCAAGCTGCTGGAAGCGCTGGATCTGTCGCCAACTGGCGATCACCGGGTGTCGGCAGCGCTTTACACAACGTGTCTTTGCGTTAACCATCGACTTGCGCAGTCACCCGGATTGGCATGATGCTTGCGACGAGTGCGTTAACGAAGGGGTTTGCATGTTTGCGAAGATAAGCCGTCTATTTGTCATCAAGACCAAGTGGGAAGCCTATCTGATCATCTATGCTCTGGCGCTCGGCGCGACCGAGCGCGGCAGCAATTATCTCCTGCAATATCCCGGGTTTGGGGGCAAAGCTGCTGTTCCTCGCCTGCACCGGCGCGGTGTTTCTGGCCGGTGCGAAGATTCTCGATTGCCTGAAGCTGGAGCGTGAGCGGGATGCGCTTGCTGCTGAGCCCGCCGCCGACGGAGTTACGCGTTCAGCATAATCTGCACCGAATGTAGCGGAATAAGTGGGGGGGTTCTGTTGCTAGGCCCCCCCCGGCCCCCGGTATCCGTTCTGTTGCCCGGTGGTCCAACCGCGCTTAGCTTTGTAAATTCAGGCCGTTAGGCCATCAAATTACGCAGCGATTGCGAGTGCTTCGTTATCGTTTGCACTTATGGGTTGTGAGCTTTGACGGGTTACTCAACCCGGGCAAAAACAATGCTTTTCAACACACGTCGATCCTAGTTCGGCCCCGTCAGGTCCCCCGCCGATCGAAACCGTCTGGGGTTTGGTGGAGCCGCCGGGTACTGCCCCCGGGTCCGTTGTGTCTATTGCACATTGCAATTTATCGCCATATCCGGCCAGAAGCCGGCAACCCCTATATAGGCGATCCCGGATTAATGTGAAGTGAATCAAGGTAGGTACAGCACGGATCAGGCCCGCTGCTTCAATGCGTCGCGAATTTCGGTCAGCAATTCGATTTCGGTCGGGCCGGCGGGCGCCTGCTTCCTCTTGCTTTTCGAATTGCGCCTTCATCTTCTTGATGTAACGAACCAGCATGAAGATGATGAACGCCAGGATCACGAAGTTGATAATCGCAGTAATGAACGCGCCATATCCGATCATTGCCGCACCTGCTTCTTTCAGCGCTGCGTAATCCGTGGTCGATCCGGTCATAGCCGGCTGGCGTCGCAGCAGGATGAAATAGTGCGAGAAATCCGCCTCGCCAAAAATGACCCGACGATCGGCATGATCATATCGTCGGTCAGCGATGCGACGATAATGGCGAACGCGCCAGCGATGATGACCGCGACGGCCAGTTCCATCACATTGCCCTTGGCAATAAATTCCTTGAATTCGTTCAGCATGGAATTTTCCCTCGTTGTGATTGTGACGTCGCCTGCCAGGAGATTGCATGCCAGCGCAACGACAGGCTGCAGGTTCGTCATTCCGTGACCAGCTTCGCTTGTGCAGCGGCAGCGCGCTGTGCCTATCATGCAGACGATTTCTTAATAAACTGAGGGAGACCGCCATCATGAACTTCACCATGCTTCCGCCGCGCGGCACTGGTTGCCGTTCGCCTCGCTGGCGCTGGCCGCTTGCGGTATCAACTCGGTCCCGGCGGCCGAAGAAAACGCCGAAGGCCAAATGGGCCGATGTGCAGGCAGCGTTCAGGCACGCGCCAATCTGATCCCCAACCTGGCCGAAGTGGCGCAAGGTGCGGCGGAAAGCGAACGCGGTATTCTGACCGACGTAATCGAAGCGCGCGCCAAGGCGACCAGCATCAACGTCTCCGCCGACGATCTGAACGATCCCGAGAAGATGGCGGAATTCCAGGCCGCGCAGGGTCAGTTGAGTCAAGGTCTCGGCCGGTTGCTCGCCAATTTCGAAGCCTATCCCGATATCAAATCCAACCAGAATTACCTGATGCTTGCAAAGCCAGCTGGAAGGCACGGAAAACCGGATCCGCATTTCGCTGCGCGATTATAACGAAGCGGTGCGCGCAGTATAACACCACCATCCGCACATTCCCCGACACGATCGGCGCGAACATGATCCACGGCGCGGAACCGATGGTGCCATACGAAGCGGTCACGACCGAAGGCGCAGAAGTCGCGCCGACGCTGGATATGACGCCGAACAGCTGATCCGGCGGTGAACTGACCGCACGCGTTCGTAATGCGCCGCCTGTTCGCCTGCTGCGTGATCGCGTGCGGCTGGCGTGCTGCTGGCGCAGCCCGCAGCCGCGCAGACTTTCCCGGAGCTGTCCGGGCGGGTGGTCGACAATGCCAATATCATTCCCGCCGATGTCGAAGCGGCGCTGACGGCGAAGCTGGAAGCGCTGGAAACCCAGATCGCAGCGGCAATTGGTGGTCGTGACCATGCCCGATCTGCAAGGCTATGACATTTCCGATTACGGATATCAGCTGGGCCGCGAATGGGGCATCGGCGATGCGGAACGCAACGATGGCGCTGCTGCTGATCGTTGCGCCGAATGAACGCAAGACGCGGATCGAGGTCGGTTACGGGCTGGAACCGTATCTCACCGACGGCCTGTCCGCCCTGATCATCCAGAACCAGATGCTGCCGCGTTTTCGCGAAGGCGATTATCCCGGCGGCATCGTCGATGCGACCGATACATCATCCAGCAACTGGAACTGCCGGAAGAAGAAGCGCGGGCGATGCCGCGCAGGCCGACCAGAACGCGCGCAACGCGATGGCGGCTTTCCGATCGGCGCGCTGATCTGGATCGCATTCATCTTCTTGTTCTTCATCCTGCCCATGCTGGGCGGAGCGCGGCGACGCGGCGCGGCGTCGGTCGCGGCGGCATTGGCGGCGCGGTCGGCAATATCATCCTGTGGGAAGCGGCCAGCGCGCTTGCGCGCGGCGCATCGAGCGGGGCGGCGGAGTTCGGCGGCGGCGGCGGCTTTGGCGGCGGCGGTTTCGGAGGCGGCTTTTCTCGGCGGCGGCGGCAGTTTCGGGGGCGGCGGCGCCTCCGGTGGCTGGTAGGCATGGCATATCTGAGGCCGGACCAGCATGCGATCGTCACGCAATGCCGTCGCTGCGGCGGAAGAACACACGTCGGGTGAAATCGTCACCGTTCTGGCCGACCGGTCGGACGGCTACAGCGACATTGCCCTGGCATGGGCCGCCTCGCCGCTTTCACGCGATGATCGTTTGCCGCGCTGTTGCCGGTCCGATTCCTGCTCGCTTGATCGATGCCTTGTTCGGCGGATGGGGCCGCGAATGGACCATGGGCGAGAGTTCAGCCTGCTGATCGGGTCTGGGCCTTGCCACATTCCTGGTTGTCTGGCTGCTGCCAATTGGCCGACCCCATCCGCTTCGCCTTGATCCCCGGCCCGGTCAAAACCGCCCGCGTGCATGCCCGCGCCATCGCCCATTTCAAGGTCGGCGCGGAACGGCGCACGCATGGCCGCACCGGGATCATGATCTACCTGTCGATGCGCGAACACCGCGCAGAAATCGTTGCCGACGAACCCATCGCGGAGAAAGTCGCTGCAGAGGTCTGGGGCGATGCGATGGCCGATATGCTGGTGGAAATCAAGCAGGGCCACATCGCCGAAGGCATGGCCGCCGGTGTCCGCGATGTCGGCGTGGTGCTGTCCGAACATTTCCCGCGCGCGCGAAGACGACGTGAACGAACTGCCCGACCGGCTGATCGAGGTCTGAGCTTATGACCGCAACAGATCCGGATGCCGACCGCCCGAAGAAATCGTCTGGCAGGGCAAATTCATCACCGCCAAAACGCGCGGCCGGTGGGAATATGTCGGCCGCGCGCGCAATATTCGCGCCGCCGCGATCACTGGCGATCGAGGACGGGCATGTCCTGCTGTGTCGAACAATATCGCGTGCCGCTGGGTCTGGTATCGCCTCGAAATTCCCGCCGGCCTGATCGGCGACGATGATGGCGGGGAAGGCGAAGACGCCGGAGACCGCCGCCGCGCGCGAGCTGGAAGAAGAAACCGGCTACCGCGCCGAGCGGTTCGAAAATCTGGGCGAATATTATTCCAGCCCCGGCATGGTCAGCGAAAGTTTCACGCTGCTGCGCGCGCACGGCCTGACCAAAGTCAGCGAAGGCGGCGGCGTCGAGGTGAAAATATCACCGTCCACCGCGTCGCGCTGACCGAACTGCCACAATTCGTCGCCGACTGGCGCGCGGCAGGCCATGGCGTCGATGTACGGCTGGCCATATTGCTGGCCCCTATCTGCTCAATTTTTCGATGGAGAGAATGATGACGACCCCCAATGCGAACGCGTCGAAGGCAAACTGGCTCTGGTTACCGGCGCCGCGCAGGGTCTGGGCGCGGCACAGGCACGCTGCTCGCGCAGGACGGCGCGCGGGTGTTGTGCACCGATATGAACGCCGAAGGGCGCAACGGCGACGGCGGAAGCCATCAATGCCGAATGCGGGGGCGGCACCGCGTTCGCCATGGAACATGACGTAACCGACGCCGATCATTGGGACGCCGCGATCGCAGCGGCGCCGAAACATCTGGGCGGGCTGTCGGTACTGGTCAACAATGCCGGGATCGGCGTGGACGGCAATATCGAGACTTGCACTTTCGAAGACTGGCGCAAATGTTTCGCGGTCAATGTCGATAGCGCGTTTCTGGGCTGCCAGAAGGCATTGCCGCTGATGAAGGACCATCAGCCTGGCTCGATCGTCAACATCAGTTCGATCGCGGGTCTGATCGCCAGCGATACGATGCCTGCCTATAATGCATCGAAGGCGGCGATCTGGATGCTGAGCAAATCGGTCGCGCTGCATTGCGCGAAAAACGGGTGGGACATTCGGTGCAATTCGGTCCATCCGACCTTTGTCGATACACCGATTCTGGACGGGATCGGCAAATGCGGGCATCGATAAGGAAGTCTTGCTGGGCAAACTGGCCCGTCAAATCCCGCTCAATCGCGTCGGTGAGCCCGACGATATCGCCAATGGAGTGCTGTATCTCGCCAGCGACGAAAGCCGGTTCATGACTGGTGCGGAACTGAAACTCGATGGCGGCATTTCCGCCATGTAATCGGCCAGGGTGTGGTTCAGTCGGCGATCAATGCGATCAGCAGGTAGGCCAGTAACGGCGATCCGGCCCCGATCAAGGTGGTTACCGACGAACGCGATGCGGACGATCGTGGCATCGATCGCGAAATAATTGGCGATCCCGGCGCATACGCCGAACAGTTTGGCATTGGCTTTGTTCAAGATGAAACCGTTTTGCAGGCGGACGGTTGTTGTCGATCCGGTTCATGCGATCATTCCACCCTGAGTCAGGCTCTGGGTTGCAGGTGCAATGGCGAAAGCGAGTACGGCGGCCGAAATGGTGAGCGAAGACAGTGCGGCGAACAGGCGAGGTGCAATGGTGCTGGACATGATGGTTTCCTTTGAATGAAATGAAATGCGATTGTTAAGCGGGCCAGTCAGGCGATCATCGCCGTGCCCAGCGTGTTGCTGGTCGCAGGTGCGATTGCGATGGTGAAGATCACTGCGGAGAATGCGAGGGAGGATAGTGCGGCGGCAGCCTTGGCGGCGAGTGTGTTGGTCATATCGGGGTTCCTTTCGATTATCGCCCCGAACCATTTCGGGGTTGCCAACAGCTTTGCAGACGGTCGTGCCAGTTTTGGAAAACCACGGATTTCCGCGGTTTTCGATCATGCAGTCGTTTGAGCAACCAAAACGCCCTATGAACCGATCCCGACATTTGGGATTTTTCACCACAGTTTGGGATCGCCGTCCGGATCAGTTCGCGACTGGCGCTGTTTGCTCGCCCGGTCGCTAGTGCGGATCGTCTGCCATGGCGCTCGACCGGATCACCCTTTCTTCCTTTCCGCAATCACGCGGACACGCATTGAACGAAACCGCGCCAGTTCAACCTGCTGGTCGGCGAAAACGGTGCGGGCAAAACCAATGTGCTGGAAGCGATATCGCTGTTTGCCGCCGGGCGTGGATTGCGGCGTGCAGCCTTTGGCGGAAATGGCCGGCCAAACAGTGTGAACAGGCGGTTTACCGTCGGCGCATCGTTGGTCGCGGCGCGGGGCGACCGATATCGACGCGGTACGCCTCGGCACATACACCCGCGCACCCCGCCTTGCGCGCCGATTGGTGCGGATCAACGGCGCGGAAGCGAGCGCGGCTTCGCTGGGCGAATGGCTGGCGCTCGGCTGGTTGACCCCCGCCATGGACCGTCTGTTTACCGACAGCGCGGGCGCACGGCGGCGATTCATGGACCGGATGGCGCTGGCGCTCGAACCGGCGCATGCGCGCCACCGCCACGCGATACGAAAACGCGCTGCGGGAACGCAACCGCCTGCTGTCGGGCGATCCGCGAGACGCCCCGCCCCATACGGCCCGATGAAGCGTGGCTGGATGCGGTCGACACCCATCTGGCCGAACACGGCGCGGCATTGTCGCAGGGGCGCGCGCGGCTGGTTGCGCGACTGATCGAGGCATATTGGTCGGACGAACCCGACGCCCCTTTCGCCCGTCCCGCAATTGTCCTACCGTCCGGGCGGACCGATGCCGCGCGACGAACTGGCACGACGCGCTTCGCACCGGTCGCGCACGCGACATCGCCGCCCGGCCGCACGCTGATCGGACCGCACCGCGACGAACTGGCTGGTTCGTATGGCGGGCACGGGCAACGCTGCGGCGCGCTGTTCGACCGGCGAACAGAAAGCCATGCTGATCGCGATCACCCTCGCCCATGCGGAGCTATCGCCGCGCAGGGTCGCCCCGGTCTGCTGCTGCTGGACGAGGTTGCCGCGCATCTCGATCCGATCCGCCGCGATGCCCTGTTCGAACGGCTGCGCGACGGCGCAGCGCAAGTCTGGCTGACCGGCACCGAGACTGCGCCCCGTTCGCCGATATCGGCGACGAAGCCGCGGTCTGGCAGGTTACCGACGGGGCGGTCGAGCGCGTGCGTTTAAGCGGTCGCGGCGTCGGGAGGCAGCAGCGGCCTACGACATCCGCCACGGTCGCATCGACCAGCGTCTCGATGCCCTGCTCCGTCGGATGCATCCGGTCGGCCTGGATCAGCTGCGGCTTGTCGTATAGATCGAGTTCGAGGAAGAACGGCACCAGCTCCGCCCCGTATTCTTCCGCCAGTCGCGGATACAGCCCGTCGAACTGCGCTCACGAAATCCGCGCCCCAGATTGGGCGGTGCGCGCATGCCCATCAGCAGCACCGGAATGTCGCGCGTTCTCAGTTCGTCCAGCATCGCAGCCAGATTGGCCCGCGTTTCGGCCGGCGACAATTGGCGCAGCAGATCGTTGCCGCCCAGTTCCAGGATCACCAGTTCGGGCGGTTGATCCTGCGCGTCGAGCGTGAAGGCCAGTCGCTGGCGTCCCGCCGCGGTGGTATCGCCCGACACACCGGCATTCACCACGTGCGCGTTGATCCCGCGCGCCGCAGCGCGCGCCTGCAATTGGCGGGATAGCTTGCGTCCTGCATCGCACGTTGTAGCCTGCAAACAGGCTGTCTCCGAACGCCAGAATGCGGCGTTCCGGCCCGCATACCGGCGTTGCGACTCGGCGGCCGTCGCGCCCATCCTGTTCCGCCGCGGCAGGTGCCGCGTCAGTGGCCGCTCGTCCGCCCCACACGCGGCCAGCGACAGCGCCGCCAGTGCGATTAGAATCGACGAAAGGCGGACGGCATCGGCAGTCTCCATCAGGCGGATGGTCCATGCGGCAGGCCTCCTTGTTCTATCCCTCGACCTATGCCATCGCAGTCGCGGTGACAAGTCCCACACTGCGCCATTTCCGCCCGAAACCTGACGCTGACCCTTGGCGCGGACGATGCGCCGGTCGAAATCCTGCGCGGTATCGACCTCGATGTCGCGCGCGGCGAAGTGCTCGCCATGCTCGGCCCGTCGGGATCGGGCAAAAGCTCGCTGATGGCGGTGCTGTCCGGGTTGGAACGCGCCAGCGGCGGCACGCTCGACGTGGCGGGCGCGGATTTCAGCACGCTGGACGAAGACGGGCTGGCGCTGCGCGCGGCGCGGCCGGATCGGCATCGTGCTGCAGGCATTCCACCTGCTGCCGACCATGACAGCAGCGGAAAACGTCGCCACCCCGATGGAACTGGCGGGCGCGGACGATGCACGCGACCGCGCCGCGGCGGAACTGGAAGGCGGTCGGCCTTGGCCACCGGCTCGACCATTACCCGACGCAGCTTTCCGGCGGTGAACAGCAACGCGTCGCCATCGCCCGCGCCATCGCGCCCGGCCCCGAATCTGATCTTCGCTGACGAACCGACCGGCAATCTCGACGTCGCGACCGGCCAGAGATTATCGAACTGCTGTTCGCGCGCCGCGCCGAAACCGGGGCGACACTGATCATCATTACCCACGATCCGGAACTTGCCGAAACGCTGCGACCGGGTGCTGACAATGGCGGACGGACGTAATCGCAACCGACACCGCGCGACGGCGATACGAACCCGTGACACGCGTCGCTTGCCCTGGCGACACGGCGTGGCGGATTGCCCGGCGCGACCTGCAATGCCCGGTTTCGCGGGCTTGCGCCTGCTGCTCGTCTGCCTGTTCCTGGGCACCGGCGCGCTGGCAGCCATCGGCACGCTGACCGGCGCCATCGATTGCGAACTGGAATCGCGGGGCCGCGTGCTGCTGGGCGGCGATCTGGAAGTCGAAGTCTGGCAACGCGACCTGTCGGCGAAGAAGCAAAGCGCGCTGCGGAATACGGCGCAGATTTCGGGCGGCACCCGGCTGCAGGCGATGGCCAGCACGACCGAAAACGCCGCGCCGATCGAGCTGAAAGCGGTGGACGAAAACTGGCCGCTTTACGGCGAACTGACCCTGACCGACGGGCGCAAGCGTCGGCGCGCCGGCCGCAGGCGAGGCCTGGTTGGCGCAAGGTGCGATCGACCGGCTGGATATCGCCAGTCGGTGACCGGTTCCGCATCGCCGACACGCAACTTGACGGTCGGCGGGATCATCGCCAACGAACCCGACCGACTGAGCGAAGGGTTCCAGCTTGGCCCGACCATCATCGTGGCCGCAGGATGTTCCGGCGGCGGCGGGTCTGCTGGCACCCGGCGCGATGTATCAAAGCAAATACCGCGTCGCGTTTCCAGGTTCCGCCGCACCCGAAGATGTGGAAACCGCCCTCGCCGAACGCTTCCCCAATGCCGGTTTCGATTTCCGCACCCGCGACCGCGCATCGCCCGGCGCGGACCGGTTCGTCGATCGGATGGGCGAATTCCTGACGCTGGTCGGCCTTGCCGCGCTCGTCATTGCCGGCATCGGCATCGGCGGCGGCGTATCGTCCTATCTGGAAGCGCGCCGCAGCCAGCATCGCGACGCTGAAAGTGCTGGGCGCGAGCAGCCGCGACATCGTGCGAATATATGCGCCTGCAGATCGGTGCGGCTGCGCTGGTCGGCAGCGCTGCTGGGCCTGGTTGCCGGAGTGCTGATTACACCGTTGCTGGCCGCTGCGTTGAGCGGCTTGCTGCCCGTGTCGATGGCGGTTTCGTGTTCGAACCGATGCGCCCTGCTGATGGCGGCGGCCTATGGATTGCTGGTCGCACTGGTGTTCGCCGTGACGCCGCTGCTGCGCGCGCGGCAGTTTCCGGCAATGGCGCTGATGCGGGCGCAAGTGGCCCCCTTGGCTCGCGACGGGACGGCCCTGCATTTGGGTCGGCGCGGGGCTGCTCGCCATCGTCGCGCTGGCGTTGCTCGACGTCCAGCCAGCCGCTTGCTATCGGGCGGGTTCCTGCTCGGCGCGGCGGTCATGCTCGGCCTGCTGGCGCTGCTCGGCTATCGGCAATTCGCAAAGGCTGCGGCCAAGCTGCCCGCGCCCGCGCAATCCGCTGTTTCGCAACGCGCTGGCCAATTTGCACCGCCCCGGCGCGCAGACCGGCGCGTTGGTGACCGCGCTGGGCTTCGGACTGTCGGCATTCGTGCTGCTCGCCGCCATTCAGAGCAGCATCGACGGCAACATCGAAAGCCGCGTCCCCGCCGAAGCGCCGGACTATTTCGTGCTCGACGTTCCGCGCGAACGGGTGGATGCATTCCGCGCCACTGGTCGCGCGCAGCAGCCCGACGCGACCATCCGCACCGTGCCCTGCCTTGCGCGGCGCGATCCTGGCCTATGGCCCGCGCGACGCGATGATCCGCGTCTCCGAACTGGAAGAAATACCCGACGGCGCATGGCCCCTGCGCGGAGAGCGTGGCCTGACCTATGCGCCCGAACTGCCGCCGGGCAACACGCTGACCGCGGGCGACTGGTGGGAACCCGATTATAGCGGAGAGCCGGTCGTGTCGGTGGACGAAGAATTTGCCGCACGCCATCGATCTGCAGCTCGGCGAATATCTGACCATCGGCGTGTTGGGTGTGGAGCGCACGGCGCGCATCACCAGTTTCCGGCGTATCGATTGGGAAAGCATGGGCTTCAATTACGTGCTGGTGTTCAGCCCCAACGCGCTGGAGGATGCCCCGCACAACATTGCGGCGACCATCGAATTGCCCGCAGCTACCGATGCGCGGCCACCGGGCCGTTGCTGCGCGCGCTGGTCAAGGCTTTCCCTCCAGCTCGGTAATCGAGATCGGTCAGGTGCTGGCCGAAGCGCGCGTCATTCTACGCCAAGTCGGTCTGGCGACATTGGCGGCGGCATCGGTGGCTGTGCTGGCGGGCCTGGCCGTGCTGCTGGGCGCGATCGCGGCGGCACGGGCCGCGCGCACGTACGATACGGTCGTGCTGCGCGTGCTGGGCGCCAGCAGACGGCAGATACTGGTGATGCAGTTGCTGGAATACGCGATGCTCGCACTGATCCTCGCGCTGGTCGCGCTGGCACTGGGCAGCGGCCTTGCATGGCTGGTGGTGACGCAATTGTTCGAATTCGACTGGCTGCCCGATTGGGGCGAGGTGTTGGCCGTACTGGGTCTCGGCCTTGCGCTCGTCATCGGGTTCGCGCTGGCCGGCTCGCTGCCGCTATTGCGGGCGAAACCGGCACAGGCGCTGCGCGCTTTGTAAGACGAGCGGTTCTGCTCAGGCGAACACGTCCGCGCTGTGCGGATCCTTGGGATCTTCGCCGAAGCGGTTCGGGCCGTCCGTGCCGGGTAACAGCATCACGACCAGAAACGCGATCGACCCGAGAAAACCGATGACCGGAATAAATCCGAACAGGGTTGCGGCCAGATACCACCAGCCTGACAGATTGCGGTCATGCAGACGGCGCACTGCGACGGCGATCATGGGTATCAATATGCCGAGAAAGAAAAGCCCGCCCAAAAGCGCAACGATGTAGAAGACCGCACCGCCATCTTCCCCTGTGGAGTTCCAAGCTAAAGCCGCCCAATCCAACTCCAATGGCGAGCGCTAAGGCCACCAGGGTCACGAACAGGATGAACATCCAATATTCCATACGCCGCGAACGCCCCTTGAAATCGGCGTAGCGTTTCAGCGGCAAGATCATCCATTCCATCGCAAGTCCCCCTTTTGATGCGTCCCACTCAACTCATCACATTCGATGGGAACGCGCAACGAAAAAGGGCCCCCATCGCTGGGAGCCCCGTTTCGTTCGTATAGCGGTTCGGATCAGAACTTGAACCGGACCGTACCGCCGTAAGTCAGCGGTTGATTGGGATAGCCCGACACCGTTCCGGCCTGCGCCACACCGTCGAACACCGTCGAAATGAACCGGTCGTTCAGCAGGTTGCGGGCATAGGCGGAGATTTCGAGGCCGTTGCGCAGCGCCAGCGTGGTCGATACGTTGACCAGGTTCGTCTCGCGACGGAACAGCTGTTCCGCCGTCGGCCCGAACCCTGGCAGACCGTTGGTCAGATTGACGTTGCTTTCGTGACTGTAATCGATCCGGCTGATCAGGAAATTGCCGCTCGTTCCCAATTCCTTGGAGTAAGTGGCCGATGTCGAGATCGCGAACTCGTTGACGTCCGCCGGACGAGCGCCCGTCAGATCGCCGACTGCCGAATTGGGGAAGTCGTCGAACACGGGATCGAGATAGGTCAGAGAGAACGTCAGCACCAACGGATCGGTCGGGCTGACGGTCGCATCGAATTCGAAACCGCGAGTCGATTGTTCGCCGGCATTGGCCAATGCGAAACCCGTTCCGGTGAAGATGTTCGACTGGAAACCGTCCAGCGTCTGGTCGAACAATGCGAGGTTGAAACCGAACCGGTCGAACTGAGCCTTGAGACCGATTTCGTAGACTTCGGCATTTTCAGGACCGGCGAAGCGCGTTCCCGTGCCAAGGTTCGCCACTGCCAGACCTGCATCCCGGATATTGGATGGCGGCGCGAGAATGGCGCTTCCACCCGGTCCGGGCGTGAAGTCCGACGGCAATGGCCGCGAATCCCGCGACAGGTTGACGGACGATGCCTTGAACCCCGTGGCGTAGGTTGCATAGACGTTGACGTTGTCCGTCAACTCGTACGCGGCGCGCAGGGTGTAGGAAAAATCGTCGTCACGCGTCCGGCCATCCTCGACCGCGTTGGGTACGTTGAGGAATGGCGGCTGGAACTGGAACGCCGCCAGACCCAGCAATGGATTGGTGGCAGGGTCCAGCGCCTGCCCGGTAATGGCCTGGAAAATCGGTGCCGTTGCCGGGTTGGCAGCGAATGCCGCCATCGCTGCCGGATCCTGCCCGTTCACACCGAAGCCTGCCAGACCGCCGACGATAAACGCATCCACCAGATTGATGTTCGCAAGTTCGTCGAACGCGGTCAGATTGGCGGTAAAGTCCTTCGCATCGTCGGTGTAGTTGAACCCGGCGGTCAGCGTCAGACGATCGGTCACTTCGAAATCGACCGTTCCGAAGAACGAGTAGGATTCGTTGTCGAGCGTGAAGAACTCGTCCGTCAACAGGCCGGGGCTGAAGATGCTGCCCTGCGGCAAGCCGAACGCCGCTTCGACACCGTTGAACACTTGTGGGTTGCCGGCCAGCAGGCTGAAGAACTGCCGCCCCTGCGTCCCCGTGATCAGGCTGCTTTCCTGTTCGATGTCTTCGTTGTAATAATATCCGCCCAGCAGGAAGTTCAACGGGCCATCGAAATCCGATGCGACCCGCAGTTCCTGGGTGAAGGTGCGAATGTCCTGATTGGTGACTTGGTTGACGATGTCCGCGCTGGAGAAATCGACATCCTGAAACCCGTCGGATTTCAATTTGCGGTAAGAAGTCAGCGATGTGAACGACAGCGCGCCGACTTCCAGATCGGCTTGCAGCGAACCGCCGTAATTGTCGATCTCGTTCGTCGGTGCGACATTCAGGAATGCCGTATCGCTGAACAGATCTTCCACTGCGACCGCGCCGCCGAGCGCGAAGATTGCGGGAACGGTCGGTCCGGCAACGATGTTGCCGGCATAGCAGCATTCCTCGTCGATCCGGTTGTAGTCGCCGATGGCCCGGAAACGCAGATTTTCGGTTGGCTCGAACAGGATCTGGCCCGCGCGCGCTCCACCGATCGCGATTGTTGATGTCGATACCGAGGTTCGGCACATCGACATAACCGTCGCGGCGGTTGTAATTGCCGTCCAGCGATACCGCGATCGTGTCGGTAATCGGCCCGGTAATGTCCCCTTTCACCACGACCTGATCGAAATTGCCGTAAGTGGCTTCGATCTTGCCGCCGAAATCGAACTGCGGTTCGCGTGTGACAACCGAAATGACGCCTGCCGACGCGTTCTTGCCGAACAATGTCGATTGCGGTCCACGCAGAACTTCGATGCGCTGGACGTTGGCGAGATCGCCGATCTGCGCGGCGGAACGCGACCGGTAGATACCATCGATGAATACGCCGACGGATGGCTCGATACCGGCATTGTTCGCACCGTTGCCGAAGCCGCGAATGATGAAGTTGGTGTTGGCGGAGCTTTGCAGCGTGTTGACGCGCAACGATGGCGCAACCGTCTGCAGATCGTTCAGATCGCGAATTTGCGCGCGTTCCAGCGTTTCACCGCTGGTCACCGAAACCGAAATCGGCGTATCCTGCAAGGTCGTCTGCCGCTTCGACGCGGTCACGACGATGACGTTGTCGAAACCGGGTTCCAGATCGACCTGTTCTTCCTGAGACGCTTCCAGTTCCGCCTGCGTCGCATCGGACGTAACCGCCTGAGCTTGCGCGGCGGATGGCAGCGCGATACCGACGGCGGCAACGCCAGCCAGCAGCGCGCTACGGCTGCCGAATGCACGCGTGGAAGTGTTAATGAAGTTCATGAAAGCTCCTCTCCGTACCAGCGGCGCGCGCGGTATCGTCCGCACTTCATCCCGCTGGAATGAAGGCGCCGCCTAGAGCGGGTTCGCCCGGCGCTCAAGTTAATATGTTGCGCCCAGACAGCGTGAGCTACCCTTATGTTGCAAAGCAGCCACAGTTAACCCGGACGGGTTCGACCGGACCCGGGACCGCTACGCTTGCCCCGGTGCGCCGCCTGGGCTATGCCGCGCGCGATATTGCTGCGCTGCACAAGATGCGCCGCTTTGCCAGAACCAGCCTGCGGTCCATCTGCACGCGCTCAACCGAAAGCCTGTTTTCCCCATGTCCGCACAATTGCGCAATATTGCGATCATCGCACACGTCGATCACGGCAAGACCACCCTGGTCGATCAGCTGTTCCGCCAGTCCGGCACGTTCCGCGAAAACCAGCGGGTGGAAGAACGCGCGATGGATTCCAACGATCTGGAGAAAGAACGCGGGATCACCATCCTTGCCAAATGCACCAGCGTCGAATGGAACGACATCCGCATCAATATCGTCGACACGCCGGGACACGCCGATTTCGGGGCCGAGGTCGAACGTATCCTCAGCATGGTCGACGGCGTGATCCTGCTGGTGGACAGCGCCGAAGGGGCCATGCCGCAAACCAAGTTCGTCACCGGCAAGGCGCTGGCGCTGGGGCTGAAGCCCATCGTCGTCGTCAACAAGATCGACCGTTCGGATGGCCGCCCGGTGGAAGTTCTGGACGAAGTGTTCGACCTGTTCGTTTCGCTCGATGCCAACGACGAACAGCTCGATTTCCCCGTTCTGTACGCTTCGGGTCGCGATGGCTATGCCAGCGAGGACATGGAAGCGCGCGACGGCACGCTGGACCCGTTGTTCGAACTGATCTCCAGCCATGTCCCCTCCCCCGGCCTCGACGAAACGGGCAAGTTCAGCTTCCTAGCCACCCTGCTCGACCGCGACAATTTCATGGGCCGCGTGCTGACCGGCCGCGTCCAGTCGGGCACGGTCAACGTCAACGATCCGATCCATGCCATCGATGCGGACGGCGAATGTGGTCGAGGTCGGCCGCGCAACGAAGCTGATGAGCTTCGACGGGTTGGAACGCGTGCCTGTCGAAAGCGCAAAGGCGGGCGATATCATCGCGATGGCCGGTCTGGAAAAGGCGACCGTGTCGAACACCATCTGCGATCCTTCCGTAACCGAAGCCATTCACGCGCAGCCGATCGATCCGCCGACGCTGGCCATGCGTTTCGCCGTCAACGATTCCCCGCTGGCGGGCCGCGAAGGCAGCAAGGTGACGAGCCGCATGATCCGCGACCGTCTGGCGCGCGAACAGGAAACCAACGTCGCCATCCGAGTTACCGAAAGCGCGGACAAGGACAGTTTCGAAGTCGCCGGTCGCGGCGAACTGCAGCTGGGCGTGCTGATCGAAACGATGCGACGCGAAGGGTTCGAACTGGGCATTTCCCGCCCCCGCGTGCTGTTCCGCGAAGAAGACGGCAAGCGGATGGAGCCGTATGAAACCGTCGTCATCGACGTCGATGACGAACATTCGGGAACCGTGGTCGAAAAGATGCAGCGGCGTAAGGCCGATCTGATGGAAATGCGCCCATCCGGCATCGGCAAGACGCGCATCACCTTCTCCGCCCCGTCGCGCGGCCTGATCGGCTATCACGGCGAATTCCTGTCCGACACGCGCGGAACCGGCATCATGAACCGCCTGTTCGAAAAATACGATGTGTACAAGGGACCGATCGCGGGCCGCCAGAACGGCGTGCTGATTTCCAACTGCTCGGGCGAAGCGGCGTCCTATGCGCTCAACATGCTGGAGGAACGCGGCGAGCTGTTCATCGGCGGCGGCGCGAAGATCTACGAAGGCATCATCATCGGCGAAAATGCGAAGCCGGACGATCTGGAAGTGAACCCGATGAAGTCCAAACAGCTGACGAACTTCCGTTCGACCGGCAAGGACGACGCGATCCGCCTGACCACACCGCGTGTGATGACGCTGGAACAGGCCATCGCCTATATCGACGATGACGAGATGGTCGAAGTGACGCCGGAAAGCATCCGGCTTCGCAAGGCGTTGCTCGATCCGCACGAGCGCAAGAAGGCCAAGCGTAAGGTCGATGCCTATTGATCGGCATCGGTCAGTCCGAAGCCTCACATAGAAAAGGGGCGGCTCCCGCGAAGGAGCCGCCCCTTTTTTCACTTTTCATTCAATGAATTAGAAGTGGAAGTTGAGCGTTGCGCGCAACGAATGCGTGTCCAGCGTGGTGTCGCGTTGACGCAGATCGGTCGCGCCCGAAACCAGCAGGAACGGATTGGTCGGACCGGCGGTGCCGGGGCCGACATTCACGACCAGATCGTCGTCATTATACTGCGAATACAGATATTCGACGCCGAAGCCGATGTTGGGGGTCACGAGCACTTCCGCGCCGCCACCGAGCTGCGCGCCGAACGCCCAGTCGCTGTCGTCGTCCAGCGTGAAAGAATTCGCGCCGTTGGTGGTCACGAAATCATAATCGATCTTCGCATAGCTGACGCCGCCGGTAACGTAGAACAGACCGCGGCCATCGCCGGGCGAAATCCCGATACGGCCACGACCCGAAATCGCGTAATCCAGTTCGCGAATGGTGGTGTAGCTGGCAGGCGTGGTGCTGAAACCGGTGGTGAAATCGGCCGCGTTGGAAGTGTGCCCTTCCAGAACGATACCGGTCACCAGAACACCCTGGCGCTGGTCGAGACCGATACGGCCACCGAACACAAAGTCATCATCGTCGCTGGTGCAGCCACTAGACGCCCTGGCTCCGTTCGCAATGCCGTTACAAAAACCAGGAGAGAACGCATCGCTACCAGTCGTCGTTCGCACGATGTTATCGAATGCGCCATCCTGATCGGTATCGAACACCAAGGTGTCGGCATTGCTGCCGGCATTCGCGTCGAGGCCGATGAAGCCACCGACATAGACACCGTCGAACGTTTCAGGCTGCGCGTCCTGCGCCATTGCCGGGGTTGCGGCCATAGCGACCAGCGCCGTTGCCGTGGTGAAAGCAAATTTCTTCATTGATATAGTACCTTGATAGTGGAGTGCCGAAACGCCGTAGAGCGGTTATTCTATGAACGCGGGATAAACACTTCAACCAGATGTCGCCATTATATCGCATGCGTTGCCATTATGATGCACCTTTCTGGTTACCCCATGACCATCTTTTCACTCAGCAACAGGGCGGCATAACCGATCATCCCGATGGCAAACGTGCCAAAGCTGCTGTCGCGTTCTTCGGGCAGTTCTTCCTTCATCACGTTCAGCACGACCCCGCCCGCCAGGAACGCGAACAGCAGACCGATCGTGACATCGGAAAACGTCACGGCGGTTCCGACAGCCCAGCCGATCATGATCGCCGCCGACAGCACCCACCGGCCCATCCGGCGATAGGCGGCGCGATGATGGACGCGCAACGCATGGTCGGTGGTGACGAAATGCAGCTGCATCGCGGTGAAGTACAGCACCAGCGACCAGACGCCGGAATCCTCACGATGCGTCAGAAGATACCCGATCAGCATGTTGTAAAGCGCGAAACTGCCCAGGTGGACCCATTGAACTTGCGCGCTGTCCGCCAATTCCGCACCGGCACGATTGGCCGCCTGCGTCCGACCGATCAACCGTTCCAGTCCGTAGAACGCCGCGAGGCCGATCATGGCCACCCCATACACCACCGTTTCGGCCATCGAATCGTCGAACTGCATTCCGGCAGCGAATTCCATCCGGTGTTCCGCCAGTTCCGGCAGCACGTGCAGGAACACGTACGCCACCGCCGCCCCACCGGCGAAGGACAGGAACCGGCTGCGCGGAGAAGCGTCGAGGAACCGCAACTTGCCGTTGAACAGATGCACCGCCGCGAACGCCGTGGCCATCGCTGCCGTGATCCACAGCATCGGAACAGGGGCCATCAAATACGCACCATCAGGATCGTTCGACCGCCATCAGATTGGGCTGCCCGTTGCTGGCATTGGTGCCGCCATCGACCGGCAGATTGACCCCGGTAATGAAGCTCGCATCCCGGCTGGCGAGAAACGCGACCGCTGCGGCAATGTCCTCCGGCTCGCCCGTCCGACCCAAGGGTATGCGGTTCATGAAGGCGGCTTGTATATTGTCGTCGTCGATCATGCCTTTGCTCATTTCCGAACGGGTTGCGGTCGGCAGCACGGCGTTGACGCGCACCCCCTTCCCGCCCAATTGCAGCGCCAGCCCGCGCGTCAGGTTCGATACCGCACCTTTGCTGGCATTATAGACCGGCAGCGACCAGTCCCCACCGACGCCCGACAGACTGGAAATGTTAACGATGCTGCCGGCGGTTTTCGCCAGTGCCGGGATGGCCGCGCGGCACAGATACAGCACGCCCTTCACATTGATGTCGAACAGACGGTCGATGTCGTCGTCCTCCGCATCGACCAGCGGACCGAACGTCGCGACGCCGGCGTTGTTGACCAGCACATCCAGCGCGCCGAACCGATCGACGGTGCGCGCCACGATGTCTTTTGCAAACGCGGCCTGCGAAACATCGCCCGCGACCACCAGAGTACGTTCCGCTTCCAGCGTTTCGGCCACCGCTTCGCAATCGTCGGCGGAGCGCGAGTTGATAACCACATTCGCGCCCTCTTCGGCGAAACGGCGCGCGATCCCCTCGCCGATGCCGTGGCTCGACCCCGTGACGATTACGGTTTTTCCGGCGAACCTGTTCAGTCCTGTTTCGATTGCGGGATTGGTCATGACGAATTCCTTTGCGATGCGTTTGGGGGGCAGACGGCGTGGATTGGCAAATGCAATCGTCGCAGCGTAAGGGGCAATGATGCCGTTTGGAACCGCCATCTCGCTTGGTCTGTATTTTGCCGTCATGATCGCGATCGGCCTGTTCGCATGGCGACGATCGACGGCGGACAGCGCAGGTTATCTGCTCGCGGGCCGCAATCTGCACCCCGCCGTGGCGGCCTTGTCGGCGGGGGCGTCCGACATGTCGGGCTGGTTGCTGCTGGGCTTGCCCGGCGCCTTATACGCCAGCGGCCTGGTGGAAGCGTGGATCGGCATCGGCCTGTTCGCGGGCGCATGGATCAACTGGATGGTGGTCGCCCCGCGCCTGCGCCAACAGACCGAAGCGTTGGGCAACGCGCTGACCATTCCGCAATTTCTCGCCAACCGCTTTCCCGATCGCGCCACCGCTACTGCGCGTGGTGTCGGCGATCATCATCGTCGCATTTTTCGCGGTCTATACCGCCGCCGGTCTGGTCGGCGGGGGCAAGCTGTTCGAAACCGCATTTGCCGGAACGCTGAGTTTGGGGGCTGAGCGATTATACGACCGGCATCTGGGTGACGGCGGTCATGGTGCTGGCCTACACGATGGTCGGCGGGTTTCTGGCCGTCAGCCTGACCGATTTCGTGCAAGGGTGCATCATGGTGGTGGCGCTGGTGCTGATGCCGCTGGTCGTCCTGACCGAACGATGGCGGGTTCGGGCGCGATGTCCGTCACATTGGCGCAGGTCGATCCCGGCTTCCTCGATCTGTTCGGCGGGCTGACGCTGCTGGGCTTCATAAGCGCGGTCAGCTGGGGTCTGGGATATTTCGGGCAGCCGCATATCATCGTGCGGTTCATGGCCGTTCGCAGCGTGGCCGATGTCGCGGTGGCGCGGCGACATCGCGATGAGCTGGATGGGGGTTGCCCTGCTGGGCGCGATCGGTGTCGGGATTGCCGGTCGCGCCTATGCCGAAGCAACGGTGTCGATCGTGGACGATCCCGAAACCATTTTCATCGTGCTGGCGCAATTGCTGTTCCATCCGCTGATAACCGGGTTCCTGCTGGCCGCATTGCTGGCAGCCATCATGAGCACGATCAGTTCGCAATTGCTGGTCGCGTCGAGTTCGCTGACGGAGGATTTCTACCGCCTGTTCCTGCGACGGAACGCCAGCGAGCGAGAGGCGGTGAATGTCGGTCGCGGCTGGCGGTGTTGCTGGTTGCACTGGCGGCGATTGCGATCGCGAGCGATCCCGACAGCGAAGTGCTGGGTCTGGTCGCCAATGCATGGGCCGGGTTCGGCGCGGCTTTCGGGCCGCTGATCATCGGATCGCTGATCTGGCACACGGATGACCGGAACCGCCGCCGTGGCCGGACTGGTCGTCGGCGCGGGAACGGTCATCGGTTGGATCGCGATCGGGCTGGAATGCGGATTTCGCTGGCGGCGAAGGGCTCTATGCCATCGTCCCGGGCTTTACCGCATCGGCAGCGGCCATCGTGGCGGTCAACATTGGTGCAGCGACGCGCTGTCGGCGAGTTCACGGTAATTTAAGCCACGAACCGCGACAAGGCGGGCATGGTTCGCGCGTTCGCCTTCGCCGCTATATGCGTTCGCCCTCGCCGCGTGTGGGGCCGTGCCGCGTGGCGAAGACAGGCGCGCGGCAGCCATCGCGCGCAGCATCACCCGACCATTGCAACGTCGGCGCAGGCGCAGCAATGTCTCGCGGCGCTGGGCCGAACGGGCGCGGGTTTTCACCATCTGCCCGATCGGTACACCGGGCCGGGCTGTTCCAATCTCAACACCGTTCAATTGCGCCATCTGGGCGGGGATGCGCGATCGGTTCGGGCTAACCAATATCGGTCCGGTCCATTGCCCGACCGCCACTGCCTTCGCCGCATGGGCGCGGTTCGGCGTGGACCGCGCGGCGCGGCAGATCCTGGGCAGCCCGCTGGCGCCGGATCGAGACGATGGGCAGCTATTCCTGCCGCAATGTCGCCGGATCCGGCAGCCGATCCGCCCATTCGCTGGCGCAGGCGATCGACGTGTCCGGTTTCGTGCTGGCGGACGGTCGCCGCATTTCTGTGGCAGCGGATTGGAACGGCGCGGGCGCGAGAGCGCGAGTTCCTCCGCGTTATCCGCCGCAGTGCCTGCAAACGGTTCGGTACGGTGCTCAGCCCCGACTACAACGCCGCGCACCGCGATCATTTCCATCTGGAACGTGGCGACGGCAGTTTCTGCCGCTAACCGATCGGTCAGACGGTTATGACCGCACCGGCCGGTTCGGCGATAGGCAAGGGACGGGGCGCAATGCGTCTGGGTTCCAGCTGCGCTTCGATCTTCAGCCGGACCGCTTCGGCTGCGTGGGATGCGCCCAGTTTCGTCATCATGTTCGCGCGATGGATTTCGACCGTGCGTGGGCTGATGTCCAGTTCGCGGGCGATCGCTTTGTTGCTGCTGCCTTCGGTCAACCAGTCGAGCACCTCGCGTTCCCGGCTCGACAGGTTGGAAATGCGCCCGCGCGCCTCCACCATCCGGCGGCGTGCGGTGACGAGTTCCAGGGCTTCCTCCTCCAAACGGTCCAACGTCTGACGCAGCCGATCGGGATCGAGCGGCAGCGCCAGATAATCGAGCGCGCCGGCCTTGATCGCGGCAACCGTGCGACGCGTGTTGGGTTCGATATCGACAGCCACGATCGGCAGCCAGATTGCCGATGCAGCCAACAGTTTCATCGCACGCGGAACGCCGCCGGTGGCGCTGTCGTCCCGCGCGATCGATGACGCCGTCGGCAGGGGGATGCGCGGCCAGTTCCTCCACATCGCTGTAAACTTCGGAATGATGACCCAGTTCGAAACCGATCCGGGCCATTTCGGCACGGACGCGGTGGGAGCTATCGACGAAATGGAGGGTTGTGCGCTGTTTCATAAGCGCATTTTCTGTCGCAATCCGGGGCTTTACGCACTCCGGGCTAATACCGATACGGACCTTTACGCAGACAGTGGGCGGACCGCTTCGTCGTTCTACACCCTAGCGAAATGCCCAGTCTTCATATCCATTTTGGAGCTTTATTAACCATTATACGTCGCGCGTTCCGCGCGGATCGTCCGACCCTTACGTACGACTACTTAGGTGAAAAACTGTAATCGGGCAGCGAATCGAACGCGCTTCGCAACGCATCGCCCCAGCTCGACGATATGGCGGCGAAATATTCGTCATCCTGAGTGATGCGTTTTTCGTGCTTCGCGGCGAAACCTTCGCGTTCGATGACCATCAGATCGAGCGGTAGGCCGACCGACAAATTGGCCTTCAATGTGGAATCGAACGACACCATCAACAATTTGGTTGCATCTTCGAAACTCATTGCCGGATCGTAAGCGCGCAAAATAATCGGGCGGCCATATTTGGTTTCACCGATCTGGAAAAACGGCGTGTCGCTGGTCGCTTCGATGAAATTTCCTTCGGGGTAGATCATGAACAGGCGCGGCTCCATACCCGCGATCTGGCCGGCCAGAATGATCGACGCGGTAAATCGCCCCTTGCCCCGGACGCCGTTGTTCTCCTGCGTCGTGCGGACGGTTTCACGCACCAGCTTGCCGATTTCGACGGCAACCTGAAACATGGTCGGGGCGGTCAACAGAATATTGTCGCGATCGTCGGGCGCTTTCATCCGCTCTTCCAGCTGGCTGACGACGCTTTGCGTGGTGGCAAGATTGCCGGCCGTCATCACGGTGATGATCCGGTTGCCCGGCACGTCCCATTTGAACATCTTGGGAAAGACGGAGATATTGTCCACGCCCGAATTGGTGCGCGTGTCGCTCATCAGGACGAAGCCCTTGTCGATGGCCATGCCGACGCAATAAGTCATTGCATATTCTCCGATAATGTCATAAAAGCCGACGGCGTCCGCGTGGCTGAACAGATATTTACTGCTGCTGCTGTTGTTGCTGTTCAACGGCAACTTCGACGTGCAGTTCCTGCGCCAACCCGCCGAAGGTGATGCCGGTGATCGGCGCCGCATCGCGGTAATCGCGCCCGGTCGCCACGCGAACATAGCGGGGATCGGGGCTGATGCCGTTCGATATGTCGAACCCGACCCAGCCCAGCCCCTCGCACATGGGCTTCCGCCCAGGCATGCGTTGCCTCCTGATCGATGCGGTCGTTCATCATCAGATATCCGCTGACATAACGTGCGGGCACATCCATCGCGCGCGCCGCGCCGATGAAGATATGTGCATGGTCCTGACACACGCCCTGCCCCTGGACCACTGCCTCTTCCGCAGTGGTGTGAACGCCGGTCTGCCCGGTCTGATAGGCGACCTGATCGCGAATGGCGGAAGAGAGCGCATGCAACCGGTCGATTGGCGTATTTTCACGCCCGACCTTCTGGATCATCTTTTTCACCGCCTTGCCCGGACGGGTCAAATCTGGTCTGCCTAAGGAAACTCCACAGCGGCAGATGCCCGGAATGGCGCCCGATCACACCGGCGTTGTCCTGCGTATCGACCTTGCCTTCGCAGCGGATCATAACTTCCTGCGTGCCCGGCTCGATCGCGGCCAGCGTTACGCGGTTGAAATGCTGGTCGTCATATTCCAGCTCGGTCGTGGCGTTTTCGAAATTCATCGACCAATCGACGATCGACTGGCCCTGCGTGCTTTTGGGCGTCAGCCGCAGGCGCTGCAGCGCGTGCACCACGGGCGCTTCGAAATTGTAGCGGGTGGTATGGCGGATCGATAGACGCATCAGGCAAGGAACCGATAATCTTCGGCGATGGCGGCACCGATCGCGGCGTTGGAGCTCATGAAATCGAGCAGGAAATTGTGCAGACCTTCGTCGAACACATCGTCGATAGTGAGATCCGTCAGGCGGATGTCGGCGGCACGCATCAATTCGTTGCAATGCCCCTCCGTCCCGTGCAGCCGCGCAAGCGCCGCGAGACTGGTCCGCAGGGCCGCGTGGCAGAACGCCAGACTGCGTGGGAACCGATCGTCCATAACCAGAAATTCGACAATACCGCGCGCATCGATCTGCCCGGCATTGAGCAAGCGATAGGCCCGGTCGCCCGATACGGAACGCAGGATATTGTCCCACTGCCCGATATCGAGGTTGGAACCGACATAGGACAGCGACGGCAGCAGCAGGTAATATTTGATGTCCATGATCCGCGCGATATTGTCGCCGCGTTCGATCATGGTGCCGGCGATGGCGAAATTATATCCCTCGTCGCGCAGCATGGACCCTTCCATCGCGCCATGGGCCAGCGTTCCCGCTTGCCGGATCATGCGACACGACCTCGCCGACGCTGCCCTGACTGACGGGCCGCGCCATCATGTCCTTCATGGTCATCCAGCTTTCGTTGATGGCTTCCCACAATTCGCCGCTGATCGAATTGCGCGACAGGCGGGCGTTGGTCCGCACCTCCTCCATCATCGACATGATGCTAGCCGGGTTTTTCCGATCGCGCAGCATGTAATTCCACACCTGAACGCCGGTGTAGGTGCCGTGATTGCGTTCGTAAGCCGCGCGTTGCCCGGCGGTTTCGATGACCGAACGCCATTCCTCTTCGGATGTGACGATGTCTTTCGTCAGCGCCATCCGCAATCCGGCCTCGATCAGACGCGCGGTATTTTCCGCACGTTCGAGGTAGCGGAACATCCAGTACAGGCTGTTGGCCGTCCGCCCCAGCATGGCGGCTTTCTTCTGGTCGGGTTTGTTCTGAACGATCATTCTTTCAGCACCCAGGTATCTTTCGTGCCGCCGCCCTGACTGGAATTGACGACCAGCGACCCTTCCTCCAGCGCCACCCGCGTCAGGCCGCCCGGCGTGATATCGACGCCATTGGGGGACATCAGCACATAGGGCCGCAAATCGACATGACGCGGCACCAGCCCCTTCTCGGTGAAGATCGGGCAGGTGCTGAAGCGCCAGCGTCGGTTGCGCGATGTAATTGTCGGGATCGGCCTGCAACTTCTTGCGGAAAGCGGCGATTTCCTTGCGACTGGCGGTCGGTCCGATCAGCATGCCGTATCCGCCGGAGCCGTGCACTTCCTTCACCACGACCTCGTCCAGATGTGTCGAGCACGTAGGCAAGGCTGTCCGCTTCGGAACAGCGCCAGGTCTGCACGTTGGGCAGCAACGGTTTTTCGCCGGTATAGAATTCGACGATTTCGGGCATGAAGCTGTAGATTGCCTTGTCGTCGCACACGCCCGTTCCCGGCGCGTTGGCGATGGTGATCCGCCCGGCGCGATACACGTCCATGATGCCCGGCACGCCCAGAATGCTGTCGGGGTTGAACGTCAACGGATCGAGGAATTCGTCATCGACCCGGCGGTAAATCACATCGACCGGTTGGAACCCGCTGGTGGTCCGCATGGCCACGCGCCCGTCGATGACGCGCAGATCGCTGCCCTCCACCAAAGACGCACCCATCTGATCCGCCAGAAACGAATGTTCGAAATAGGCGCTGTTGTAGATACCCGGCGTCAGCACCGCGACGGTCGGCTTGCCCCGTGTGCCTTCGGGCGCGCAGGCGGCGAGGCTTTTGGCCAGGCGGCGCGGATAGTTGGAAACGGTTTCGACAGGCACGCGGGTGAACAGTTCCGGATACATCGCCATCATCGTTTCGCGATTTTCCAGCATGTAGGAAACGCCCGACGGGGTGCGCGCATTATCTTCCAGCACGAACCATTCGTCCGGCCCGGTGCGCACCAGATCGATGCCCGTGATGTGGGTATAGACGCCGCCCGGCGGGGTGAAACCGACCATATGCGGCAGCCATGCTGCGTTCTGGCGGAACAGACGTTCAGGCACGCGGCCCGCGCGGATAATCTCCTGCCGGTGATAGAGATCGTGCATGAAGGAATTGAGCGCGCGCACACGCTGTTCGATGCCCCGGCTCAGCTTGCGCCATTCGGCCCCGGCAATGACGCGCGGAACCATGTCGAACGGAATCAGGCGTTCTTCCGCCTCATCCTCGCCGTAAACGTTGAAGGTAATGCCGGTCTTGCGAAAGTTGCCCTCCGCTTCCAGATGCTTGCGCCGCAGAAAGTCGGAATCCTGTTCGTCGAACCACCCCTGATATCCGCTATACGCGTCCCGGACGGACCCGTCCGAATGGTGCATTTCATCGAATTTGGCTGGTTCGCCGTCCATTGGACCCCGCATTGCGAATGGTAATCGGTCGCCCGGCAATGCGACGCACGTTGACGAGGGCACTACCGCACCGCCCACGCTTTAACAAACATTCAATCGCGATCGAGTTCCCGCGCGACCGCCGTGATCGCTTCGGGCGAATAGGCGAAGCCCATATGCGTGCAGCGCAACGCGATCGCCCGGTCGCGTTCGTCGGCCGTGCCGCAGGCGCTGCGTGCAGCGACGATGCCGTCGCGCGGGCTCCACATCGCGACCGTTTCGACCGGCGGCTTGACCCCCACCGGATTGTCGATCGGCGGTTCATCCACCCGATGCCCGGCTATCAACTGATACACGCGCCAGACATTGTTGGCGCGCGGATCCCCGCTGAAGGGGGAGCCCATCGTGATGACCTTCGCCACCGCCTGCGGCTGCCGTTTCGCCAGTTCGCGTGCGAACAGACCGCCCAGGCTCCAACCCAGCAGCACGACCGGTTCCCCATGCCGGTCCGCCAGATCGAGCAGGCGTTTTTCAAGAAATGCGATCCGTTCGGCGGACGGCCCCATGTTGAAGCCCAGCCCCCAGCGTTTGACGCGATGACCCGCCCGTTCCAGCTCGCGTGCCAGATACCGCATCCGCGTCGGGTGCGTTGCGAAACCGGGCAGCACCATCACCGTGCGCGGATGGGCGGCGGGCGGCAGTTTGAAACTGCGGAATGCGCGGCGCAGGGGTTCCGCCACATGGGTCAGCTCCCCCAGCCACAATCGACGCGACGGTTTCGTCGGCAAGATCGTCCACCGCCTCCACCGCCAGTTCGACCCGCCGCCTCGCCTCGTCAGCGACGGCGGCTACGCGCTGTTGCGGCGTGGGGGGTCCGCCTGACGGCGGGGGCGGCGTTATGTCGGACAATCGCCGAGCCTGTTCGCTGTCGTGCGGATGCTCATGGTCATTTCGCCACCGGGAATGTTCGCGGCTTTCGTGTTAATCGCCATCGTCATTACCGATTTTTCCGGCGCGATGTCGCCGTTGACCGTCATGTTCGCGGTTACACCCGATTTGGGTGCGCAGGACAGTGCCGCATCCAACGTTCCGCCATCGGCATCGAAGCTGTCGATGGTGCATTGCGCGTCGCCATTGCTTTCGCCCAGTTGCCGAACCATTTCTTCGAACCCCTGCTCGGCCTCCTGCGCGCTCAGGCAGCTGGTTTCGATGTTCGCCACGCTGTCGGCGAACATTGTGCGCATGGTTGCGATCTGTTCCGCCGGAATGCCGGGCACGGTCAGATCGACCAGTTCGAATTGCGTGCGGTATTGGCCGGGCAACGGCTTGGTCATGCTTTCCACTTGCGCCAAAGCGTCATCCGCGCTGACGCCGCCGGTTGCCGTACCGTCCGATGCCGCATCGCCCGAACCGCACGCGGCCAGGATCAGCGCCAGAGCCGCCACGCTTGCGCTCTTCATCATCGTTCCCGTCATCCTCGTATCATGCATGTCGTCGCCCCCGGATTGTCGTGGAACGTCAGACTATCAAACCCATCGCATCGTGCCAAGCGACGCCGGGAGCGCCCGTTCGCGCGCAGTTGCAGTCCGACGGCATAATCGCCATATCGCCGCGTATGGCAGAACTCGTAATCCGTCGCGGGCTGACCGAACCCGACACCTCCGGCAGCTTCACACCCCACAAACCCGCGCGCCCCGATAAATCGATGGGCGGCAAACGGTTCGAACTGGTGTCGGATTACGAACCGGCCGGCGATCAGCCCACTGCGATCAGCGGAACTGGTCGAAGGCGTGAAGGCCGGCGATCAGACGCAGACCCTGCTGGGCGTGACCGGATCGGGCAAGACCTTTACGATGGCCAAGGTGATCGAGGCGACGCAGCGCCCCGCCCTGATCCTGGCGCCGAACAAGATCCTGGCCGCGCAGCTTTACGGTGAATTCAAAAGCTTCTTTCCCAACAACGCCGTCGAATATTTCGTCAGCTATTACGATTATTACCAGCCCGAAGCCTACGTCCCCCGGTCCGACACCTACATCGAAAAGGAATCGAGCGTGAACGAGGCGATCGACCGGATGCGCCATTCCGCAACCCGGTCGCTGCTGGAACGCGACGACGTTATCATCGTCGCGTCCGTGTCGTGCATTTACGGCATCGGTTCGGTCGAAACCTATTCCGCGATGATCTTCGATATCAAGAAGGACACCGCCGTCGATCAGCGCGAATTGATCCGCAAGCTGGTCGCGCTGCAATACAAACGCAACGATCATGCCTTTGCGCGCGGCAATTTCAGCGTGCGGGGGGACAGTCTGGAAATCTATCCCAGCCATCTGGAAGACACCGCCTGGCGCATCAGTTTCTTCGGTGACGATATCGAGGATATCAGCGAATTCGATCCGCTGACGGGCAAGAAAGCGGACAGCCTCGACACCGTCCGCATCTATGCCAATTCGCATTACGTGACGCCGGGCCCGACGATGAAGCAGGCCTCCGCCGCCATCAAGTTCGAGTTGGAAGAACGGCTGAAGGAATTGCAGGCGGAAGGCCTGCTGCTGGAGGCGCAGCGGCTGGAACAGCGCACCAATTTCGATCTTGAAATGATTGCCGCGACCGGGCGCGTGCAACGGGATCGAAAACTACTCGCGGTTCCTGACCGGACGCCTGCCCGGCGAACCGCCGCCGACGCTGTTCGAATATCTGCCTGAAAACGCCATTCTGTTCGTCGATGAATCGCATCAGACCGTGCCGCAGATCGGCGCAATGGCGAAGGGCGATCATCGCCGCAAGATGACGTTGGCCGAACATGGCTTCCGCTTGCCAAGCTGCATCGACAACCGCCCCTTGCGCTTCAACGAATGGGACGCGATGCGGCCGCAGACCTTTGCCGTTTCGCGCAACGCCCGGCGACTGGGAAATCGAACAGACCGGCGGCGTCTTCGCCGAACAGGTCATTCGCCCGACCGGCCTGATCGACCCGCCGGTGGAAATCCGCCCAGTCGAAGATCAGGTGCAGGACTGCATCCAGGAATGCCTCGCCACCGCGAAGGACGGCTATCGCACGCTGGTCACCACCCTGACCAAACGCATGGCGGAGGATCTGACGGAATTCATGCACGAGGCGGGCGTGCGGGTCCGCTACATGCATTCCGATGTCGAAACGCTGGAACGTATCGAACTGATCCGCGACCTACGGCTCGGCGTGTACGACGTTCTGATCGGCATCAACCTGCTGCGCGAAGGGCTCGACATTCCCGAATGCGGGCTGGTCGCGATATTGGACGCCGACAAGGAAGGCTTCCTGCGTTCCGAAACCTCGTTGGTGCAGACCATCGGGCGCGCGGCACGCAACGTGGATGGCCGCGTGATACTCTATGCCGATCGTGTCACGGGCAGCATGGAACGCGCGATGGCGGAAACCGATCGCCGTCGGGAAAAACAACGGGCCTACAACGAAGAACACGGCATCACTCCGCGCACGATCAAGCGCAACATTGCCGACATCGTGGCCTATTCGGAAAGCCAGGATGGCAAGCCCGACAGCGATGACGGGGCGGCGAACCTGGTCGGCCATAATCTGCGCGGCTATATCGAAGATCTCGAAAAGAAGATGCGAACTGCCGCTGCCGATCTGGAATTCGAGGAAGCCGGGCGTATGCGCGACGAAATCCGCAAGCTGGAAGGCGACGAACTGGGCATTCCCGATGGCGAGAAAAAAGCCCCGATCGTCGGCCGCAGCAACGAAGGCAAACCCGGCACGCGCAAAACCCGGTATGGTAAGAAACAGAAGAAATGGGGGAAGTAGCTTTTGGGACGAAGGGGTGGAAATCGCCGATTTCTGAAATAGCTTGCCGCACGCCGGAACGGTTTTGCAGTTCCCACAACCCGCTACCGCCCCGCGATCCTCGCCACTTAAGATTTCAAATGCACCACATCCTTGCGTTGCTGACGTCAGCCTTGCTGCTGGCTGCCTGCAAGCCGCCTGCGACTGACGATTATGTCGAGCGGGTCGAGCTGGTCGATCGCACCGGTTCGCCGAGCGAGCCGCTTTCCTCCCCCGACACGGCGGGCGCGTTCTGGGCCGAGGGTGAGGGCGATATGCGTCTTATCTATGGCAAGCCGGGCGCAACGCCATTGCTGGCGTTGGCTTGCATCGCCGCCGATCCTCAGAGGCCCGTAATTCGTTACACCCGCTATGTTCCCGCCGACCGGGGCGCGGGTGCGTTGGTCGCGTTTCTCGGCAATGGGGTGGCGGCGCGCATTCCGATCGACGCGATCGACAATGGGCGCGGCTGGTTGTGGGAGGGGACGCATTCCGCCGCTTCCCCCCGGATGGACGTATTCGTCGGCGATGGGGAAGTCACCGCCACCATTCCGGGCGCGGGAAAGTTGGTGCTGAACCCCAGCGAACTGCCGGGGCGTTTGGTGACCGCCTGCCGCGCAGTTATTCCTTCGTAAGATCGACCAGCGTGTCGATAGTCAGGATTTGCGGCAGAGTTCGCGCCTCTTCGCCCGCCGGATAATACAGATACAGGGGAACCCCCGCCGCGCCTTGCTCTGTCAGGAATTGCGTGATCGCGGGATCGCGCCGGGTCCAGTCTCCACGCAGGGCGACCACGCCCGCCGCCGCGAACGCCGCACGGGTACGTTCGCGTTCTATGGCCACGTTTTCGTTGACTTTGCACGTCAAACACCAATCGGCCGTAAACCATACGAACACGGGTTTACCATCTGCCCGCGCCGCCGTCAGGGCAGCTTGCGAGAATGGCTGCGCGTCCAGCAAGCCTGCCTCTCCGGCGCGCGCGCTCGTATCGATCAGGCGGGGCAGGATCGCAGCCGACACTCCGGCGATCGCAATTAAACCTATTGTAAGCGGCAGCGCCACGCCTTTACCGATGCGCTGACGTTTGCCGATCGCCACGAACAGAACAATTGCGCCCAACGCCGCGACAACCGCCGCCAATGCGAATGGCACCCCGCCCAGACGCCACACCAGCCAGACCAGCGCTGCGGCGGTCAGGCCCATCGGCACGGCCATAGCCCGGCGAAAAGTCTCCATCCACTCGCCCGGCTTCGGCAGTATCCGCCGCAACCCCGGAACCAGTCCGATCAGCAGGAACGGCAATGCCAGCCCAACGCCCAACGTCGCGAACAGCAACAACGCCTGTGCCGGCGGCAGCAGGAGCGCCGCACCCAATGCCGCCGCCATGAACGGCCCGGTGCACGGCGTCGCAGCGAAAGCGGCCAACACGCCGGTCGCAAACGCCCCCGCCGGTCTGCCGCTGCGGGTGATAGGGAGCGACGGCAATTCGAATAACCCTGCGAAATTGGCGGTAATCACGGCGGCCAGCACCAGCAGTGCTGCGACGAAACCGGGTTCCTGCAACTGAAACGCCCACCCCACCTGCTCCCCGCCCGCGCGCAAGACCAGCAGCAGGCCGCCCAAGGCGACGCAGGATACCACCACCCCGGCAGTATAGGCGAACCCGTCGCGGCGAGCGGTGGCCGGATCGGTCCCGGCGCGAGCAAGGCTAATCGCTTTCAGGCTGAGGATCGGGAACACGCATGGCATGACGTTCAGGATCAACCCGCCCGCCAGCGCGCCTGCCAGCAACAGCCATAGCGGCGGCAGATCGTCGCCCGCACCGCCCACTATCGCGCCGCCGGACGGAACCGCCCCGGAACGGCCTGAAATGCCACGCCGTTCCCTTTGCTGAACGACAGAATGCCCTCGATCCGGTCGGGCATCGCATCGCCGTCGCGCAAGATCAGTTCGGCAACCAGCGTATCGCCGTCGCGGCGCAGAACCTGCGGCGGACCGTAAGCGACCAGATCGGTGTTCGCGATGAAGGCGTGGGGATCGTCCAGCGCGACGGAGGCCGGCAGACCGATCGCGATCCGCAGCCGGTCGCCCGATTACATCGTATCGCGCCACAGTGTCGAGCATCGGCGCAATGGCCGCGCGCCATGTCGCGAACCGTGGATCGGGCGCGCCACCATCGGCGGCAACCTGGACCGTCGTGGTCAGCCGCCCTTCCTCCGGCACGCAAATTTCATCCGTGCAGGCGAGCCAGATCGCATCGACGGCAATGGGAACCGTCGAACCCACCCGTGCATTCGCCGGCACGCTGATGGGAACCAGCACCGCATATTCGCCTTCGTAGACGTGGTTCATCAATCCGCCGATGATCAGCCGTGTCGGAACGGGATATGCAGGCGTACCGACCTGCCAGCCTGCGGGCACATTCCAATCCAGCCGCGTTTCGAAGCCTGCATCGCCGGGGTTCGACCAATATCCGTGCCACTGCGGCGATTTGGGAACGAAACGGATCGCCAGCGTCAGTTCCTCGCCCGGAACCGCCGCCCCTTCCGCCACCAAGCTGGCTTCGATATTGGGCACTGCGCCGGGCACTTGCGCGACGGCGAGCTTCGCGCACACCATCCACAGCAGCGCCAGCGCAACGCCGACGCCGCGAAGGACGGCGGCGGCGTAGGACGGTGTTGCGGCGGGTGCGAATACGGTCATTCCGGGCAATCTCCTTGCACAGCCATTCGCGTGTGGCCAAGAGGTTGTTACGCGCATCATGCAATTTCGCGCTTATTCGATCACTATGGACCAATCTGCCGATGACCGCCGAAACACCTTTTTCCGATAGCAACCGCCCCGCCGATCTCTTGATCCTGGGCGGCGGTCTGGTCGGCATGACGCTGGCGCTGGCCGCCGCGACGAAGGGGTTTTCCAGCCACGTCGTCGATCGCGCCGATCCCGCCGATCTGACGGCGGAGGGGTTCGACGGGCGCGCATCCGCCATATCGACGGCGAGCTGGCGGCTGTTTCGCAATATCCGGCTGGCAGACCGGTTGGAGGCGTATGGCAGCCCCATCGCCAGCATTGCCGTTACCGATCAGATGCGCCCCGGCCGGCTCGATTTCACGCCGGAAGAACACGAGGGCACGCTGGGGCGCATGTTCGCCAATCGCGAATTGCGGCTGGCTTTGTTCGAAGCTGCGCGCGAACAGCCCCTGATCCACTGGCATTCCAAAGCGGAAGTGGCGGGGCGTACGCGCGGACCGCACGGTGTCGGCGCGACATTGCAGGACGGTACGGCATTGAGCGCCAGCTTGATGGTCGCAGCGGAAGGGCGGCGTTCGCCCACGCGGGAGGAAGCCGGGCTGGTCATTGCGAACTGGGATTACCGCCATCGCGCCATCATCGCCGGGATCGACCACGCCCTGCCCCACCATCATGTCGCGTGGGAGATATTCTATCCGCAGGGGCCGTTTGCGCTGCTGCCGCTGAAAGACCGCGCCGACGGCACGCATCACAGCGCGCTGGTGTGGACGGTGGACGAAAAGGATGCCGAAGGTACCTTAAAACTGTCCGACCGGGCGTTCATGGCCGAAGTGCACAAGCGTATGGGTGGCATGTTCGGCGAAATTACCAAGGTGGGTTCGCGCTCGTCATGGCCGCTGGGGTTTCATCACACTGCGAAAATTACCGCCGATCGTCTGGCATTGGTGGGCGACTCCGCACACGGCATTCACCCGATCGCGGGACAGGGGCTGAACTTGGGACTGCGCGATGTCGGCGCTTTGGTGGAGGTGCTGGACGATGGCGCACGGCTGGGCCTCGATATCGGCGATCCCAGCCTGCTGGCGCGATACGAACGCTGGCGCGGACTGGATGCGTTCATGGTGGCGCTGGCGACCGACGGGCTGACGCGGCTGTTCGGCGTTCCGGGGCGCGCGGCGAGTTCGGCGCGGCGGCTGGGCATGGCGGGCGTCCAGCGCGCGCCCATGCTGAAGAAGTTCTTCATGGACGAGGCACGCGGCGTAACCGGCGATCTGCCCGAATTGCTGAAGGGATAGCGCGCCCTAATTGGCGGATGGATCGTCCGCCGGACTGCTTTGCCCGATGCGATTGCCCGCCCCGTCGCGCAGACGGCGCGGTTCCAGCACGGCGGCGGTCTCGATCAAATCCAGCGCGCGGCGACTGTCGGCGAAACGGCGGGCATCGGCAATCCACGGTTCCGCTTCGTCCGCGCCGGGCAGATTGCGAACCTCTGCAATGGCGGCATCGATCCGGCCGCTTTCCAGAAACAGCCGCGCCCGGTCCAGCCGCCGGCGGGGTTGCGGCGAAGGCGACGTTTCGCGCCGCACCACGAACAGCGCGCTCAACTCGCGCGTGAAACTGTCCCAGGATGGCTGGGCGCGTTGCTGCGAAATGACCGGGCCGAGACCCTCCAGCCGGGCGACGAGCTGATCGGTGGTGATCGGATCGCGCGAGGTCGTTATGATGGTATCGACTGCATTGGGCAGCGCATCGCCGAACCGCAGCCGCAGCTGATCGGCGAGATAGCCCAGTTCCGCGCCGCGTTCCATTGCGCGCCGGGTGGCGAACGCGATCAGCAATCCTTCCGCTCGCGCCGCATTGCCCGCCGCCGCCTGGGCTTGCAGATCGAGGCGCGTCAGCCGTTGTTCCGCCGCCGCCAGCCGCTGATCGATACCGCCCTGCTGTTCCTCCACCCGCTCGACCGCCTGCACGGCCACCGCCGCTTCTTCGGGAATGCCGCTGGCTTGCGTCGATGGCAGTGTCAGCGCATCGACCACGGTGTCGTAAGTATCCGTCGCCGCATCGTCGGCTGCCGTCGTGCCGCTCGTTTCGGCGGGTCGTGAAATAGGTGTAACCGATATAGGCGACGATGGCCCCGCCCAGCACGAATGCGGCCAGCACCGACCACAATATCGCTTTGAACGTACCGCGCTTCTTGCCCATCATTCGATCCGCCGCCCCACCCATTGCAGGATCGGTCGTAGCTGCGTCATCTAGCGCGGAACGGGGCATGGAGCGGGTGGGCTGGTGGGCGGGGGCATTCATCGTAACAGTTCCAAATCGCGAACGGATTGCAATCCGTCCTATCCATGTGTCTCTTCACCGTTCGTCTCGCACATCTGCCGCGCGAGCGCCAGCAGAGCGCCGTCGGTGGGCTGGTTTGCATGAACGATGCGTTGCCAATGCGCGCGCCCGTCCCGCGCCGCGTCGGCAATGCGCGGTCCAAGGGCCGCGATACGGATTCGATCGGTGGCGATGGCGTGGTGAGTGCATTCGGCAGCGAGATGGAGGGCGGCGGCGGCCGAATGCAGCAGGACGATAGCGCCCGGCATCAGGACTTGCGCCAGCGATTGCGGCATCCTGGCCGGGCTGCTTTCATAGACGATCCGTGTGTCGAAAGTGATCTGTTCGGGAAGGTTCAGCGGGACATGATCGGCCCCCGCCAGTCGCAACAGATGCAGCGGTTTGGCAGGCAGCGCGTCGAGCAAGGTCTGCAATCCCCCCGTCCCGGATCGCGCAACAACCAGCCCGGCATCGCGCGCCGCAGCCGCCGTTGCCTCGCCGACGACATAGGCAGCTTTCCCGCGCCAACGCTCCAAACCGCATCCGGCATGACGGACCGCATTCGCGCTGCCCAACAGGACACCGTCGTAACCCGCCGGCCCAGCGCTATCCCAATCGACCCCGTGCACGACGAACAGAGGCGCGCCGGCCATGGTGAGGCCCATCGCCCGCCCTGCTGCCATAGTCGTCGCAAAGCCGGGTTCCGGACGGATGACGACGATCGGTGCGGTCATGCGGGTCCGGCGAAGAACGGTTTGATCCCCGCCGTTGCACGGTCCAGCAGATCGCGCGCAAGGTCTGCCGGCCCCGATGCATCGTTCCAAACGAAAGTCGCCGACCCTTCGACGCGCTGCGTTCCATCGGGACTGTACAGAGCCGCGCGCATGGTCAGATCGTCGCCCGAAAGCTGCGTCAGCACCGCGATCGGGCTGTGACATGTGCCCCCCAACCCAGCCAGCAGCGCTCGCTCCGCCACGATCGCGCGCGCGCTGGGCGCGTGGTCGATGGCGGCCAGCATGTCGCGGACGCGCGCATTGTCGGTGCGGCATTCGATGCCGATCGCCCCTTGCGCCGTGGCTGGCAGCCACTCATCCTGCGCCAAAGGCGTCCCCACCCCAGTTTCGCCCAACCGCTCCAGTCCCGCCGCCGCCAGCAGGGTCACATCGACGTCGCCCGCTGCCAGTTTGGACAGCCGCGTCGCGACATTGCCGCGGAAGGGAACGACAGTGCAATCGGGCCGCCGCCACAGCATCTGCGCGGCCCGGCGCGGCGCGCTGGTTCCCACCACCGCACCGCGCTTGATGGCTGTAATGCTGCCCGCCCCCACCAGCACGTCGCGCACATCGGCGCGCGGCAAGATCGCGGCGATCGTCAGCGAGGGAGGTCGCGCGGTTTCGACATCCTTCATCGAATGCACCGCCGCGTCGATCCGCTCATCGGCGAGCCATGCGTCCAACTCTTTGGTCCACAACGCCTTTCCGCCGATTTCCGCAAGCGGTCGGTCGCGGATCCTGTCGCCGGTGGCCAGAACAGGCGCCAGTTCGACTGCGCTTTCGTCCCACCCATGCGCGCGGCACAAGCGCGCCCGCGCCTCATGCGCCTGCGCCATCGCGAGGGGTGAACGCCGCGTGCCCAGGGTCAACAAAGGGTGAACGCCCGCGGGCGGTTTTGCAGGTTGTTTGGCAGGCTGAGACATCGGCCCGCTTGCCCTAGCGGCGCATCGAGTGCAGGGGAAGCATCATGGCGCTGGTTTTGGGTATAGAATCTAGCTGCGACGAAACCGCGGTCGCGGTGGTCAGTTCGGCGCGTGAAATCGTGGCCGAGCGTATCGCATCGCAGGACGCGGCGCATGCCCCCTATGGCGGGGTGGTTCCCGAAATCGCCGCTCGCGCCCATGCTCAGCTGCTGGCCCCCATGATTGCGGACGTGCTGGCCGATGCCGATCTGACGCTGACCGATTTCGACGCCATCGCCGCGACCGCCGGGCCGGGACTGATCGGCGGCGTCATGGTCGGACTGGTCAGCGCCAAGGCGCTGGCGATGGCGAGCGACGTCCCATTGCTGGCGATCAACCATCTGGAAGGGCACGCGCTCAGCCCCCGGCTCGCGGATGCAGAGCTGGAATTTCCCTATGCCCTGCTGCTGGTATCGGGCGGGCATTGCCAGATCTTGCGCGTCGATGGGGTGGGTGAATATACCCGCCTCGCCACCACGATCGACGACGCTTTGGGGGAAGCTTTCGACAAGATGGCCAAGATTATGGGGCTGGGATATCCCGGCGGACCGGCTGTGGAGAAACTGGCACGCGCCGGTAATCCACACGCCGTCCCCCTGCCCCGCCCGCTTATCGGCAGCGGCGAACCGCATTTCTCCTTCGCCGGTCTGAAAAGTGCGGTGTTGCGCGCGTATCAAAGTGGGGAGCACACCGATGCCGATCTGGCGGCGAGCTTCCAGCAGGCGGCAGTCGATTGCATCGCCGACCGGCTGCGGATCGCTTTCCCCCATCTCCACGGCGTAACCGCGTTGGTGGTGGCGGGCGGCGTTGCGGCCAACCAGGCCGTGCGCGGCGCGTTGCAGACCATCGCCGCCGCCCGATGACCTGCGTTTCGTCGCGCCGCCTTTGGCATTGTGCACGGACAACGCCGCGATGATCGCCTGGGCCGGGATCGAGCGGTTGCCCCTGGCGACATTCGACCCGCTCGATGTGGCGGCGCGCCCGCGTTGGCCGCTCGACCCCGATGCGGAACCTGCGCGCGGGGCGGGCGTGAAGGCATGAGCGATCGCGATACTGATCGGCGTTCTGGGAGCGGGCGCATGGGGCACCGCGCTCGCGCAGATGCTGGCGTCGGACGGGCGCGACGTGCTGCTGTGGGCGCGGGAAACCGAACTGGTCGATGCGATCAACGCCGACCATCGCAACCCGACCTATCTGCCCGCCGCCGAGCTTTCCCGAAACATTCGGGCAACCGACGATATCGCGGCGATTTCCAGATGCGCCATTCTGCTGGTCGTCACGCCGGCCCAGCATACCGGCGCGGTGCTGAAAACGCTGATCCAGGCCCCGCGCGATCTGGTGCTGTGCAGCAAAGGGATCGAGGCGGGCAGCGGACGTCTGATGAACGAGGTCGCGCGCGCCGCATCGCCCACCAGCGCGATCGCCGTGCTGTCAGGCCCCACCTTCGCGCACGAGGTCGCGGCCGGAATGCCCACTGCCGTCACGCTGGCATGCGGCGGAGGCGACGCGCAGTGGCAACGGCTGTCCGCCGCCATCGCCCGCCCGCAATTCCGCCCCTATCATTCGCACGATCTGACCGGTGCGGAAATCGGCGGGGCGGTCAAGAACGTGCTGGCGATCGCGTGCGGCGTGGTCGATGGGTTGGCGCTGGGGCAGAACGCCCGTGCCGCCCTGATTGCGCGGGGATACGCCGAAATGCTGCGTTTCGGGCAAGCGCTGGGCGCGAAACGCGAAACACTGGCGGGATTGTGCGGGTTGGGCGATCTGGTGCTGACCTGTTCCAGCACGGCCAGTCGTAATTACTCGCTGGGCAAAAGCCTGGGCGAAGGGGCGGACCCCGCCGCCCTGATGGCGGATCGACGCACCGTTGCAGAAGGCGCGCATACCGCGCCCGTTCTCGACGGTCTGGCACGCGAACACGGCATTGCGATGCCCATCGTCGCGGCAGTGACGGCGTTGTTGCAGGGCGCACCTGCCCGCGATGTGGTGACCGGCCTGTTGTCCCGCCCGCTGACCACGGAACGCGACGCCTGACGATGGCCGACGACGCAGCGAAGAAAACCGACGAAAGCGGCGGAACGGCGGGAACGGCGGCGGGATCAGCGGGGACATCGCCGCGCTTGCGAAAGGGGGCCGCACCAATTTCTTCGGCTTCCTGCTGCGTCTGGCGGCGCGATTGCCGTTCCTGTTCATCGCCGGACGGTTCTATGGCGCTGAGGCGTTGGGCCGGTTCGCTTCCGCCCTCATCATCGTGGAAATCACGGCGATGCTGTGCACGATGGGGGAAAAGCGCGGGCTGGCGCAGCGTCTGTCCGACAATAGCGGGTCCGATGGCGCCGATCGGACCGATCAGGCTCATCTGGTCTGGGACGGGTTGCTGGTGGCCTTCCTGCTGGGCAGCGCCGTTTCCGCGTTGCTGTATCTGTTTCCCGCCCCGATGTTCCCCAGCGGCATCAGCGCATCGTTCGACAAGCTGATCGTGCTGGCCATCGCGCCGCTGGCGATGACGGAGATCGCGCTGGCGGCGCAGGCCTATCGTTACGACATTGCCGCCACCGTGCGGGCGCGCGCCATCGTGGAGCCGTGGACCCTGTCCATCATGGCCGGAGTCATGGCGTTCGTAATGCCGGAAAGCGGCCTGACGGCGGCTTACATCATTTCGATCTACGCCGCCGCGCTGACGGCGTTCTGGCCGTTCCTGCGCGATTACGGCCTGCCGCGCGGCTGGACGCCCAACCTGGCGCGAATGGCCCGGCTGACCGTGCGCGGGCTGCCATTGGCCAGCGCCGACGCGATCGAATGGGGCACGCGGCGGCTGGATATCTTCATTCTGGGGCTGTTCGCGTCCCCCGTCGCGGTGGGCGTGTATTACATCGCCCAACAGGTCGCCAGCTTGCCGCAGAAACTGAAAACCAGTTTCGAACCCATTCTCGGCCCGGTCATCACGCGCAATCTGAAAGAGAAAAACTACGCCGCCATCGCACAGCAGGTGTGCCAGGTGGGCTTCTGGATCATTGCCGCGCAAGCGGGCATCGCGCTGGCGCTGGGCGTGCCGGGCGAAGCGGTGATGGGGCTGGTCGGTCCCGGCTTCGTCAGCGGGACGGGGGCGCTGGCGTTCCTGCTTGCCGCAGAAGTCGTCGCCGCCACCGCCGTCGTGTCGGAAGCGGCGCTGATCTATGTCGCGCGGCTGCGTAATCTGATGGTGTCCGTCGGGACCATCGTGTTGCAGGCCGTGCTGACGGTCGCCATCATCATGAGCTTGCGTGAGGCAGGCTATAACGAATTGTATCAAGCGGCGGGCGCGGCGATCGCGCTGCTGCTGGCACTGGGGGCGGCATCTCTGGTCAAGGCGATCATGCTGTCGCGTATTCTAGGCCATCCGATCAACAATTGGCGCTGGGCGCTGGTCTGGGCCGCCGCGCCCGCCGTGGTCGTCGGCTATGCAGCCACCTTCCTGCCGGAATGGGCGGAATTGGCGTTCGGCGTGCCCGCCATCCTGCTGACTTACGGCTTCGTCATCTGGCACAAGGGCTTCGGGCCGGAAGATCGCGTGCTGTTCCGGCGCAATATGGGCGGTTCGTGATGGATCGCTTGGCCTTGGCCACGCCCGCCGCTAGACGTACGCCATGACATTCCGCCAGACCATCGCGATATGTGCAGGCGCCCTGATCGTCGTGCTGATGGCGGTCATCGGCGGGGCTGCGCGCGATCAGGTGTTCGCGGGCGAACTGTCCGCCAGCGCCGATGCCGCCATCGCGCAGCTTGGCCTGACCGGGGTATCCGCGCAGTTCCGCAACGATGCGGGCCATCACACTCGCCATCCGGTGTTGACCGCACCCGACAGTCTGGACGAGGCGAGCCGGTTGGAAGTGGCGCATCTGGTCGCGGGGATACCGGGCGTGGGCGGCGTCAGCTGGGCGGACGGAACGATGGTCGCGGAGCGGACAGGAACGCGGTTTCGCCCCGCTGCATTGTCAGGACGATGTCGAAGCGTTGCTGAACGCGCGATCCGTCCGCTTCGAAGAATCGAGCGTCTCGATCGATCGCAGCAGCCTGCCCCTGCTGGACGAGGTTGCCAATGCGCTGCAGCCGTGCCTGGGCAGCATCATCGCCATCACCGGCCACACCGATCGTTCGGGGCCGGAGGCGGAGAACCTTTCCATATCGCGTCAGCGCGCCTTTGCCGTGCGCCGTGCGTTGACGGCGCGGGGCATTCCCGCCGATGCCCTGCGCGCCAACGGCGTCGGATCGCAATCGCCGGTCGATGGGTTGGCCCCCGGCGACCCCGCCAATCGGCGCATCGAATTCAGCGTGGTGGCCACCGTTCCGCTGGTCCCCACCCCCGTCGATACGCCGAGCGCGAGGTAGCGTTATGCCGATCTGGTTCGAATTGCTGGTGTTGATGTTGGTGGCCTATGCCATCGGAATGGGGATCGGCTGGGTGGTGTGGGGACGCGCGGCGGATCGCATCGCGGATCACATCGCCGAGGCCGATACGCAAACCGTCAAGGATGAAGGACGCCGCATATGATCGAACTGGTTCAGGCCAACTGGCCGCTGTTTCTGGCAGCGATCGTCATCGGCATTCTGGTCGCCTGGCTGATCTTCGTCGGCATGCGGCGCACTCGCGTCGAAACCACGCGCACCGATGTGCTGGATGATGGCTCCCCCGCCGCGACCCGGAACCAGGCGCTGATCGATTCCGCGCCGATGGCGAACGATGGCGGCACCACGCCTCTGGCTCCCGCGACGCCGCCCGGCCTGGCGGGCGGCGTCGCGGCGATCACCGCAAGCGAAACCGCGACTGTCGAACGCAATTCCGCGACGCCGGTTGCACCTTTGAATCCGGGCCAGATACGGAGCCAGATTCAGGGCCAGACGCAGGGCCGAATGGCGACGACCTGTCCCGCATGAAAGGGGTCGGCCCGAAACTGCGCGCGCAACTGGCGGAACTCGGCGTGACCAGCTTCGCTCAGATCGCCGCCTGGGACGATGCCGAAATCGACCGCATCGATGCCCGACTGGGCCGGTTTCAGGGCCGCATCCGGCGCGACGGCTGGGTCGAACAGGCGCGGTTTCTGGCCGCCGACGATATGTCCGGGTTCGAAGGGCAATTCGGGAAGATGCCATGACAGGCGGTAATGCCAAGGGCGCCGACGAGGCGGTGTATCCGGTGTCCGGCGCATGGGCCAAGACGGCGTTATACGACGCGGAAACCTACGCCGAAACTTATGCCGCGTCTTTGGCCGATCCCGATGCGTTCTGGCGCAATCAGGCCACCCGGATCGACTGGATGACGCCGTTCGATACGGTCAAGGACACCGGTTTCGACGAAGACGATTTTCGCATCCGCTGGTTCACCGGCGGCACGCTCAACATCACCGCCAACGCGCTCGACCGGCATCTGGCGACACGCGGCGACGATATCGCCATTCTGTGGGAACCCGACAGCCCGGACACGCCCGACCGCCGCATCACCTATCGCGAATTGCACGCGATGGTCTGCCGCTTCGCCAACGCTTTGCGCGCGCATGGCGTGGCGAAGGGCGACCGCGTCACGATCTATCTGCCGATGGTTCCCGAAGCGGCGGTGGCCATGCTCGCCTGTGCGCGGATCGGGGCGGTGCATTCGGTCGTGTTCGCAGGGTTCAGCCCGGAAGCGCTGGCCGGTCGGATCACCGATTGCGGCTCCACCGTCGTCGTCACGGCGGACGAGGGATTGCGCGGCGGCAAGACCATCCCGCTCAAGGCCAATGTCGATGCCGCATGCGAGAAGGCGGATGTACAAACCGTCATCATGCTGCGCCACACGGGCGCGGACGTGCCGATGATGGCGGGCCGCGATGTCGATTGGGCGGACGCCGTCGCCGACCGGTCGGATGTCTGCGAACCCGAAGAAATGGACGCGGAAGATCCGCTGTTCATCCTCTACACCAGCGGCAGCACCGGCAAGCCCAAGGGCGTGCTGCACACCACCGGCGGTTATGCCGTGTGGACCGCCATGACGCATGAGGCCGTGTTCGATTATCAACCGCATGACGATGGCACCATGCCCGTCTATTGGTGCGCTGCGGATGTCGGCTGGGTCACCGGGCACAGCTACGTCGTCTATGGTCCGCTGCTCAATGGCGCGACGCAGGTGATGTTCGAAGGCGTGCCGAACTTCCCCGACCATTCGCGATTCTGGCAGGTCGTCGATAAATATCAGGTGGAAATTTTCTACGCCGCGCCGACGGCCCTGCGTGCGCTGATGCGCGAAGGGGACGGCTTCGTCACCGCGACCAGCCGCACATCGCTGCGCGTGCTGGGCAGCGTGGGCGAACCGATCAATCCCGAAGCGTGGAACTGGTATTACGATGTCGTGGGCGATGGCCGCTGCCCGATCATCGACACCTGGTGGCAGACGGAAACGGGCGGCGCGATGATCAGCCCCCTGCCCGGCGCGACCGCTCTCAAACCCGGCAGCGCGACCCTGCCGATGTTCGGCGTTCAGCCTGCGCTGGTCGATGCCGACGGCAAGGTGTTGGAGGGGGAAGCGGAAGGCGCGCTGGTCATCACAGACAGCTGGCCGGGCCAGATGCGGACCGTCTATGGCGATGACGTGCGGTTCTTCCAGACCTATTTCTCCACCTTCCCCGGCATGTATTTCACCGGCGACGGCGCGCGGCGCGATGCGGATGGCTATTACTGGATCACCGGGCGGATCGACGACGTCATCAACGTGTCGGGCCACCGGATGGGCACGGCGGAAGTCGAAAGCGCACTGGTCGCCCACCGCGACGTCGCCGAGGCGGCGGTCGTCGGAATGCCCCACGATATCAAGGGGCAGGGCATCTACGCCTATGTCACCCCCAACGCAGGCGTCGCGATGGACCCCGAAACGCTGGACGCCTTGCGCGCCGAGTTGATCCAATGGGTCCGCAAGGAAATCGGCCCCATCGCCACGCCCGACGCCCTGCAATTCGCCCCCGCCCTCCCCAAAACCCGCAGCGGCAAGATCATGCGCCGCATCCTGCGCAAGATCGCCGAGAACGACGTGAGCACGCTGGGCGACACCTCGACCCTGGCCGATCCCGGTGTGGTGGATGACCTGATCGCCGGGCGCATGGGGTGAGATGTCGTTTTGATTGATGGCGGTTATTGGGGTGGGAAACGGACTATCCGCTATCAGAAAAATCCCGACGATGATGTAAAGCCGAGCAAACGCAAGACCAGAAACATTAAGGTCGCAATGCGTATTTCCGCCGCGGGTCGCCTTTAGTAAGGTAACGCGATACTACAAACATCGCGAACCCTAAGATTGCCATGTTTGTGGCGGCGAAGACAATCCAGAACTGACCCGTCGTGCGCACTTCTATCAGGCCGAACCGGGGATTAGTTGTAATCTGGCTAAATCCTGCCATAATTAAGCCGGCATACGAGAATGTGAACCGCATCTGATGGTTGCGAAGCCATGCTGGGTCGCCTGTGCGACGCCAGCGAACCAAGGCAAAAATTCCAATCAACGAACTAAGCCCGCCTACAAGTATGAAAAGATGGAAGAAGCCCCAACCGCTATCTCCAAATTCAAGCACTGTCGCTGGCACGAATGCGACGATTCCCGTCGTGACCATCATCGAAACAACATAGGCATATGCCCAGCGCCTGTGAACTTTGCCACCCTTTGGGAGGAAGAACACAACTGCCCCGGTTATGATAGCCACAATCGCAGCACCCAAATGTATTTGCAAAAGCACCGACATATCGCTGGTCAAAGGCTCTTCCTCTTCCTGCTTCGAAGCTGCGCCACAATGTCCGCTTTTACGATGGTTTCGATCGTTTGCAAACGTCTTGTATTGGGTCGTTTGCAGACACCACCATACCTCTCCCAACACCATATTTTCCTACACGCCGTACGTGCGGTAGGAGGGATCGTATGCGCTTTGCTGGAACTCTCGACCGTCTTGAAAGGGTTGCGAATACACCAGCACGGGCGGTTTTTACAGTATCAAACGCGCCGGATGCAAAGGTCACACGTTCGCCGCTCCAAAATGCCCGCCAGCCCCGGACATCCGCCCTTTCAACCGACCGCCGACATTCTTCGCAACCCCGTATTGGTGTAAAGAACCGAAGCTACCGAACCCCGGCCCCGAACGTGTACGTCACGGCCAGTCCGCCGGAAAACTGGTTGCGCGAACCGAACAGCAGGACCACCGGCGAATCCGCAGAATCGCCGACCAGCCGTTCGTATTTGACGTAGCTGGAGAAGCCCCAGCGCGGGGTCAGTTCGCGCAGATAGCCTGCCGTTGCGCCCACCGCCTGCACTCCGCCATCGGCATCGAATGCGGGCACGTCGGCAATGATCGCGGCTTCGGGTGTCACGCCGAAATAGGCGTTCTGGTAATCGCTGTCGGTAATGCTGACCCGCGGGCCGAACGAGATGACTTCGCGGTCGCCATCGCGGATGATGTAATCCGCGCCCAGCACGCCGACCCAGCCATTATGGCCGGTGATGCCGTAGCGGACATCGCCGCGCAGACGGAAACTTTCGCCCAGATCGTATTGGACATAGCCGCCCAGCTCGACCGTGAAGCCGACATCGGGGAGTTCGCCGCCGACTTCTTCCGACCGGCGACGCCCCTCGAAATTGATGGATGGTCCGACCGAAACCGGGCCGGTTCTGTATGCCGCAAAACCGGCCGCTTCGTCGGGCGCTTCGAAAGTGAAGTCCTCCCCTTCACGCGCGCGCGAGAAATCGATGAACGGACGCACGGCGAAGCTGTCGGACCCAGGATAGCTCGGCACAAATTGCGGGCCCAGCCCGATGCGGGTCCGGGTGCGGGACGGTGCGCCGTCCCCATCGCGAATATCGACGCCGTCGCGCGTCTGCGCGCCGACCACAGCGGGCGCGGCAGTGGCGGCCACGGCGAAGGTGGCGACGATGCCGCTCAGACGCATGATAGACGTTGCGGCGGTGCGATTGGTCATGTGCGGTAAATCCCGTCTGGCTGGTCGTGATCGGTACGTGATAATTGCCATGTCAGCCCGAAACGCATTTGTCAGCACTCAAATAGCGCGGACACAACACTTGTCCCGCCTCGCCCCTTTCGCCAATACGTTGGCAACAGGAGCTAACGACATGGCCGGAATGGTGAAATTTACGTGGGACGATCCCTTCGATCTGGAAGGGCAGCTGAGCGAGGAGGAGCGGATGATCCGCGATGCCGCGCACGGTTTCGCGCAAGGGGAATTGCAGCCCCGCGTGATCGAAGCCGCGTCGAAGGAACTGGACGCGCCCGAACTGTTTCCGCTGATGGGCAAGGCCGGCCTGCTGGGCGCGACGATCCCGGAGGAATATGGCGGCGCCGGCGCGAGTTACGTGTCCTACGGCCTGATCGCACGCGAGATCGAGCGGGTGGATTCGGGATATCGTTCGATGGCGTCGGTGCAATCGAGCCTGGTCATGTTCCCGATCATGGAGTTCGGGTCCGAAGAACAGCGGCGCAAGTTCCTGCCCGGTCTGGCTTCGGGCGAATTGATCGGCTGTTTCGGCCTGACCGAACCCGATGCGGGCAGCGATCCGGCAGGAATGCGGACCGTCGCAAAGGCGGATGGCGACGGCTATGTCCTGAACGGGGCGAAAACCTGGATTTCCAACTCCCCCTTCGCCGATGTGTTCGTGGTCTGGGCCAAGAGCGAGGCGCATGGCGGCGGCATTCGCGGCTTCGTGCTGGAAAAGGGGATGGCGGGCCTTTCCGCGCCCAAGATCGCAGGCAAGATGAGTCTGCGCGCCAGCACCACCGGCGGCATCGTGATGGAGGACGTGAAGGTCGGCGCAGACGCCTTGCTGCCCGAAGTTCAGGGGTTGAAAGGGCCGTTCGGCTGCCTCAACCGCGCGCGTTACGGCATCAGCTGGGGCGCGATGGGCGCAGCGGAGTTCTGCCTGCACGCGGCGCGTCAATACGGCCTCGACCGGCATCAGTTCGACCGTCCGCTGGCCGCAACGCAATTGTTTCAGAAGAAACTGGCCGACATGATGACCGACATCGCGCTGGGCTTTCAGGCCAGCTTGCGCGTCGGGCGGCTGATGGACGAAGGCAAGGTCGCGCCCGAAATGATTTCGATCGTCAAACGCAACAATGTCGGCAAGGCGCTCGATATCGCCCGCCTCGCCCGCGACATGCATGGCGGCAACGGCATTTCGGAAGAATATCAAGTCATCCGCCACATGATCAACCTGGAAACGGTGAACACGTATGAGGGGACGCATGACGTCCACGCTCTGATCCTGGGTCGCGCGATCACCGGCATTCCGGCGTTCGCCTGATGGAACTGCATGGATATTATCGCAGCTCCACTTCCTATCGCTTGCGGATCGCGCTCAATCTGAAAGGGCTGACGTTCGACAACATTCCGGTGAACTTGCTGGAATCCGAGCAACGGAGCGATGCGTTTTCGGGCCGCAATCCGTTCGCCAGCGTACCCATGCTGGCGGCGGGCGGGCGCGACCGCGCGCAGTCGATGGCGATCATGGAATGGCTGGAGGAAGGGTTTACGCAAACGCCCTTGCTGCCATCCGATCTGGAGGATCGCTTCACAGCGCGCGAATTGAGCTATGCCATCGCCACCGAACTGCACGCGCCGCTGAACCTGCCGGTGTTGCAATATCTGAAAAACGAATACGGGCAGTCGCCCGATCAGATCGGCGCATGGTACCGGCATTGGCTGGCGAAAACGCTGACCCCGGTGGAAGCGCGGCTGGAACAGCTGGGCACGACCAATTATCTGTTCGACCGGCCCGGCTTTTTCGAAGCGGTGCTGATCCCGCAGCTTTACAATGCACGGCGGTTCGACTTCGATCTTTCCGCCATGCCGCGTATCGTGCAGATCGAAACCGGCTGCGTATCGTTGCCCGAATTCACCGCCGCCCACCCGGACAACCAGATCGATTCCCCCGAAAGGACACCTGCATGAAACTCGCATCCCTGAAAAACGGCCGGGACGGCACGCTGATCGTCGTGTCGAAAGACATCACCCGCTATTGCGTGGCGGACAATATCGCACCGACCCTGCAGGCCGCGCTCGACAATTGGGTCGAATGCGCGCCCAAGCTGGAAGCGCTGTATCGCGATGTCGAACATCAGACCGTGCCGTGCGAACGGTTCCACGAACGCGAGGCGGCATCGCCCCTGCCGCGCGCCTATCAATGGGCGGATGGCAGCGCGTATATCAACCACGTCGAACTGGTGCGGAAGGCGCGCGGGGCGGAAGTTCCGGAGAGCTTTTACAGCGATCCGCTGATGTATCAGGGCATGTCGGACGGCTTCCTCGGCCCGCGCGATGCCATCCCGTTGGGCGATCCCAAATGGGGCTGCGACATGGAAGGCGAAATCGCGATTATCACGGACGACGTGCCGATGGGCGTTTCCGCCGCCGATGCTGCGGACCACATCAAGCTGGTCATGCTGTGCAACGACGTATCGCTGCGCGGCCTGATACCGGGCGAGCTGGCGAAGGGGTTCGGCTTCTTCCAGTCGAAACCTGCCAGCGCCTTTTCCCCGGTCGCCGTGACGCCGGACGAACTGGGCGATGCATGGCAGGACTCGCTCGTCCATTTGCCGCTTCATGTGGATTACAACGGCCAGCCTTTCGGCAAGGCGGAGGCTGGAAAGGATGCGACTTTCAATCTGGCGCAACTGGTCGCCCATGCCGCGAAAACGCGCGATTTGGGTGCGGGAACCGTGATCGGGTCCGGCACGGTATCGAACAAGGGCGACGATGGCGGCCCCGGCAAACCCGTGGCGGATGGCGGCCTGGGCTACAGCTGCATCGCTGAAATCCGTATGATCGAAACCATCGCCAATGGCGAAGCGACGACGGCGTTCATGAAAGTGGGCGATACGGTGACGATGCACATGAACGACGCCGAAGGGCATTCGATCTTCGGCACGATCGATCAGGAAGTGGTCGAGGCGTAAGTGCGATCGGCGGGCGGCGCCGAAACGCGCCGCCCCATCATCACATGGAACGCGCGATCAGCATCTTCATGATCTCGCTCGACCCGCCATATATGCGCGCAACGCGAGTATCGCGGTACAGCCGCGCGATCGGGTAATCGTTGATATAGCCCGACCCGCCATGCAGCTGCAGGCATTTGTCGACGACCTCGCTTTGCAGTTCGGTCAGCCAGTATTTCGCCATCGAGGCGGTCGTCACGTCCAGCTTGCCATCCAGCAATTTCGCGATGCAATCGTTGACGAACACGCGCGCTGCGGTCCCCTTGGCTTTCAGATCCGCCAGCACGAATTGCGTGTTCTGAAAATCCCACACGGTTTTGCCGAACGCCTTGCGCTCCTTCACGAAATCGACCGTAACATCCAGCGCGCGCTCGATCCCGCTCATGGCGCCCATCGCGATGACCAGCCGTTCCTGCGGCAATTCGCCCATCAACTGGTAGAACCCCTTGTTGGGTTCGCCGCCCAGGATATTGTCGCCCGGCACGAAGACATCGTCGAAGAACAATTCGCTGGTGTCCTGCGCGTCCAGCCCGATCTTGTCGAGCTGCTTGCCGCGCTGGAACCCTTCCGCCCCGTCCGTTTCCAGCAGCATCAGGCTCATGCCCTTATGCCCTTCGCTGGGATCGGTCTTGGCGACGACGATGATGAAATCCGCCACCTGCCCGTTGGAAATCCAGGTTTTCGAGCCGTTCAGGCGATAGCCGTTTCCTTCGGGCAGGGCCGTCGTGGTGATACTCTGCAAATCCGACCCCGCGCCCGGTTCGCTCATGGCGATGGCGCTGACCAGTTCGCCCGTGACCAGTTTGGGCAGGTATTTCTTCTTCTGTTCTTCGGTCCCGTGGCGCACCAGATAGGGCAGGATGATGACGTTGTGCAGGCTGGCCGCGAAGCCTTCCACCCCCTTCGCCATCTGTTGATCGATCACCACCATGTCGTGCCGGAAATCGCCGCCATGGCCGCCATATTCCTCCGGCACGGAAACACCCAGCAGGCCCGCCTGCCCGGCCTCGCGCCAGAATTCGCGATCGACCCGGCCCGCCTCTCGCCAGCCCAGAACGCGTTTTTCGGGCGCGTGTTGATCGTAGAACTTGCCCACCGCGTCGGAGAAGATCGCGATCTCCTCGTCTTCCATGAATTCGGGCTTGGCAACGTCGATTACGGGCATGGCGGTTTCCTGTTCTGAATGATGGGGCTTACTTGCCCTGCCAATTGGGCGCGCGCTTTTCGGCGAAGGCGAGCGATCCCTCGCGCGCATCCTGCGACATGAACACCTGCGGCAGCAATTCGGCCTGTTTGGTGTATCGTTCATCGAGCGACCAGCCGCGTGAATCGTCCATGATCTGTTTCGACACCTTGACCGCCAGCGGGCCGTTGGCGTTGATCGATTTGGCAAGCTCCATTGCGCCCGCCAACGCGTCGCCTTCGACCACGCGGTTGATCAGGCCCAGTTCGTAAGCGCGCGACGCGTCGATGAAATCGCCGGTCAGCGCCAGTTCCATCGCGACCTTGTGCGGGATGAGATCGGGCAGAACCATCAACCCGCCCGCCGCTGCGGCCAGGCCGCGCTTCGCCTCCGGAATGCCGAATTTCGCCTTGCCGTTCGCCACCACCAGATCGCACGCGATCATCAATTCCAAGCCGCCGGCCAGCGCATAACCTTCGACTGCGGCGATCAGGGGTTTGACCGGCTTCTTCTCCGTCAGACCGCCGAACCCGCGCCCTTCGACACTGGGGCTTTCGCCGCGCAGGAAGCCTTTCAGATCCATGCCGGAACAAAACGTGCCCCCCGCCCCGGTCAGGATGCCGACCCGCAAAGCATCGTCGCCGTCCAAACGGTCTAGCGCGGCGGCGATCGCTTCGGATGCGGCCTTCGTCATGGCGTTCTTCGCTTCGGGCCGGTTGATCGTGATGACCAGAATGCCGTCTTCTTCGCGCGTGAGAACTTCCTGCGTCTGCTCGCTCGTATGGTCGGTCATGCTGCAATTCTCTCCAATGGTTCGGCGGGCTTGCCGCCGCCCTTGCGGGAACTTATGCATTCGGGGACAAGTGTTCACAATCCCCCCGCAGGAGAAATTTCATGGCGCAAGCTTATATCATCGACGCAGTCCGCACCCCGCGCGGCATCGGCAAGGTCGGCAAGGGCGCGCTGGCGGCGCACCATCCGCAACATCTGGCGGCGACGGTTTTGAAAGCGGTGGCGGAACGCAATTCGCTCGACACCGGGACGGTCGACGACGTGATCTGGTCCACCAGCACCCAGCGCGGCGCGCAGGGCGGCGATCTGGGCCGGATGGCCGCGCTGGATGCAGGTTACGACATCACGTCTTCGGGAACGACGCTCGACCGGTTTTGCGGCGGGGGGATCACCACGGTCAATTTCGCCGCGGCGCAAGTGATGAGCGGTATGGAAGATTGCGTGATTGCAGGCGGGACGGAAATGATGAGCCTGACCGCGCAAATGGTTCAGGAGGACATGGCGGCGGGCAAAGCGCCGCCGATGATGGGATCGGGGAACGACCGGCTGCAGCAGGTCCACCCGCAATCGCATCAGGGCATGTGCGCCGATGCCATCGCCAGTCAGGAAGGCTATTCGCGGGAAGAGCTGGATGCGGTCGGCCTGCGAAGCCAGCAGCGCGCGCAGGCCGCGATGGAGGCCGGGCGGTTCGCAGGCAGCCTGATCGCGGTGACGAACGACGATGGCGACGTGGTGCTGGACCGTGACGAATATCCCCGCCCTGAAACGACGAAAGAGGGGTTGGCCGACTTGCAGCCCGCTTTCGCGAAGATGGCGGACGTGCCGCTGGACGCGGGCGGCACGACGTTTCGCGGATTGATCAATCAGAAATATCCCGATCTGGACATCAAGCATTTCCACCATGCGGGCAACAGTTCGGGCGTGGTCGACGGCGCGGCGGCAGTGCTGGTAACCTCGGCGGATTATGCCAAGAAGCATGATCTGAAACCGCGCGCACGGATCGTGGCCACCGCGAATATGGGCGACGATCCGACGCTGATGCTGAACGCCCCCGTTCCCGCCGCGAAGAAGGTTCTGGCGAAAGCCGGCCTGACCAAAGACGACATCGATCTGTGGGAAATCAACGAAGCCTTCGCCGTGGTGGCCCATCGTTTCGTGACGGAGCTTGGCCTCGATTGGGACAAGGTGAACGTGAATGGCGGCGCGATTGCGCTGGGCCATCCGATCGGCGCAACCGGATCGATCCTGATCGGCACGGTGCTGGACGAACTGGAACGGACCGGCGGGCGTTACGGTCTGGTCACCATGTGCGCGGCGGGCGGCATGGCTCCTGCCATCATCATCGAACGCGTGGACGGTTTCGCGGACTGATCCAACCGGCGTGGGCGGGGTGTGTCAGCCCCGCCCGATGCTGGTATATTCGAAGCCTGCGGCACGCAGATCGTCGGCCTGATAGATGTTGCGCAGATCGACCAGCACGGGCGATTTCGCGAGGTTTTTGATCCGGGCGAAGTCGAGCGCGCGGAACGCGTCCCATTCGGTCACTATGGCCACCGCATCGGCCCCTTCGATCGCGATGTAGGGATCGTCCACCATCGTGACGTCCGGCATCAACGGTTTTGCAAGCTCCATCCCTTCGGGATCGTATGCGACGACTTTCACGCCTGCATCGGTCAGCGTCTGCGCCACCGCGATGGCGGGGCTGTCGCGCATGTCGTCCGTATTGGGTTTGAAGGTCAGGCCCAGCAGCGCGACCTTCTTGCCGCGTGCAGCCTCCGCCCCGCCGCCACTGTGCCTGGTCAGCGCGTCCAGCACTTTGCGCCCCATCGCCCGTTTGCGCGTTTCGTTGGTTTTCACCACCGCTTCCACGATGCGGACCGGGCTGTCGTAATCTTCCGCCGTTTTCAGCAGGGCCAGCGTGTCCTTGGGAAAACAGCTGCCGCCATAACCGGGCCCGGCATGCAGGAATTTGGGGCCGATGCGGTTGTCGCTGCCGATACCGCGGCTGACATCCTGCACATCCGCGCCAACCTTTTCGCACAGATCGGCCATTTCGTTGATGAAGGTGATCTTGGTCGCGAGGAAAGCGTTGGCGGCGTATTTGATCAGTTCCGCGCTGCGGCGGCTGGTGAACAGGATGGGGCTTTGGTTCAGGAATAGCGGGCGATAGACCTCCTGCATCACGTCGCGCCCGAAATCGTCTTCCGCCCCGATAACGATCCGGTCGGGGCGTTTGAAATCGCCGATCGCCGCCCCTTCGCGCAGGAATTCGGGGTTGGAGACGACGGCGAAATCGATGCGCGGTGCCGCTGTCGGTCAAAATGCGTTCCACCTCGTCCCCGGTGCCGACCGGAACGGTGGATTTGGTCACGACGACCGCGTCGTTCGCCAGATTCTGCGCCCACTTCCTTCGCCACGGCATAGACGAAGCTGAGATCGGCATGACCATCCCCGCGGCGGCTGGGTGTTCCGACCGCAATGAAGATCGCCTGCGCGCCGTCGATCCCGGCAGCGAGATCGGTGGTGAAGGACAGGCGACCGGCTTTGACATTCGTGCCGACCAGTTCCGCCAGGCCCGGTTCGAAAATCGGCATGATCCCGTCATGCAGCCGGTCGATCTTGCCCTGATCCTTGTCGATGCAGACGACCTCGTGGCCGAAATCGGCAAAGCACGCGCCCGACACCAGACCGACATAGCCGGAACCCACCATTGCAATTTTCATGTTCGTCGACCCCGATCCGTAACGGCAGCGCTTGACGCCTTTTGCGGCCGGTTAAAGCCCATGCCGCGTAATTAACACCCGATTGCCGTCTTGAAAGGCAATCCGCGCCGGATCTTCGCACAAAACGCATTCCCCAGCCGCAATCGTTTCGCCATCGTAATGGCATTCCCCGGTCAACGGGAGAACCAGCGCCCCGTCGCGATACCGCGCCAGCACCTCGGTTGGCGGCTGTCCTTCGATCAGGTCCAGCATGAAATGCGGGCCATCGACTAGCCGCGCGCCGCCCGTATCGGGAATTCGCCGATGCGATGCCATGTCGTAAACGCCGCCATCGGCGATGGCGATCCCCCGATCCAGATGCAGTTCGCGCGGGCGACCGTAATCATACAGGCGGAAGGTAATGTCGCTGTTCTGCTGTATTTCGACCAGTCCGATCCCCGCGCCGATCGCGTGGACCGTGTTGGCCGGAATGTAGAAGAAATCGCCTGCCGTTACCTGATGCCAGGTCAGCAATTTCTCGATCGAACCATCCAGCGCGGCGCGGCGCATGCCGTCGGCATCGATCGGTTCGTCGAACCCGATCGCCAGAAGTCGCGCCGGGTTCCGCATGGGTGATCAGCCAGCATTCTTCCTTGCCGTTGCCCCCCAGCCCCATTGCGCGCGCCTGTGCGTCGTCGGGGTGGGTCTGGATCGACAGCTTCTCGCTGGTGAAGATGTATTTGCACAACAACGCGTCGGCTTGCGGAATGGGTTCGAACCAAACCTCCCCGATGCCGCTTTCCCCGTGCGTCTGAAACGGGGCGGGCAAGGTCGCAACGCCCCACGGCTTCGCAACGAATTTCGCATCCAGTTTGACGGTCATGACCGGCCCTTCCCTATGTGGTGAAACACGATGCGACAGCGATGCCGTCATCGAACGGCTCGCCCGAACCGGCTGTTACGAGCGCGCTTTCTTCGGCGATACGGCGAATTCGTTTCTTCGCGCTGCCATGCGTGAAATCGAACGCATCGAGCAATCCGCGCCGCGCGCCGAAGCGCGACCAAAAGCGCGTTGCGCCGTCCAGATCGAAACCCGCCGCGGTCAATATCCGCGCGGACAGGCGATCCGCCGCCTCTTCCCGCTTGCGCTTGGATTGCTCGCGATTTTGGTGGCACAGGGCGAAATGGCCGGCCTCATGCGCGATGACCGCAGCCAGTTCCGCATCGTCGGCGGCGAAGTCCATCAACGATCGGGTAACGCGAATGCGCGTTCCGTCCGATCCGGCGTTCAGATCGTCCGCCGTATCGACGACGAACAGCAGGGGGCAGGCAGGAACCGCAATCAGTTCGACGCGCGAACCGTCAGCCAGGCCGACGTCGATGCCGGGCAGGACGCTGGCGGCCCCCATCGCTTCCCATATTTCCTGCGTCGGCAGGGTATCCACGCGCACGCCGCCGATGGAGGCGATCGCATCGCCGATCCGCAGGCCCGCCGCATCCGCCGCGCCGCCCGCAGCGATCGCGGTGACGAACACCGACCCATTGGAATTGTCATAGGCCGCGCGCGCTTCCGCCGCCTGGTTTGCGTCGATATCCGCGACATTGCCGATAGAAAATCCCAGGCTGTATCGGTTCGGGCACAGAGGGGCGGATGCGCGCGCAATGCGGTCGCCCAGACGCAACAATCGCGCATCATGGCGGGCAAGCTGCTGCCAGGAGGTTTCGCGTGCCGCCTCCGCCCCATTCCCGCCATCACGCGCATGGGCGAGCGTGGGAGACAACGCAGCCGTCGCCAATATCGCCATCATGCCAAGTCTAAAGGTCAATTCGGTCTTTCGGGTCGCGATACACAGTGAACATCTACGACCGTTTATTTGCCCATTGCTTAACCTGCGCGCAACATGCGTCGATCAACATATGATGAAGGCGCGCAGATCACCCGGCCATCGCCACCCGTATCTCCCTGAAATCGGCAAGGATGGCTGAAATCGTGGCGGGGGCGAAAGCGACGATCGACACGCGCAGCGATCTTTCCGCCAGATCGAACAGCCCCGTCATGGCCGCCGCCAGCGATTGGGACGGATCGATTCCCAGCCGCAGTGCGGCCAGAGCCGACAGCGCCCGCATCACCGCATCGTTGCGCCGGCCATGCGCGCCCGCCGCATCGGCATGAAGCGCGCTGCCGAGTGCCGACGCGAATTCGTCGAAGCACAGCAGCGTCAGGGCGCGCGGGTCCGAACCCATGATGGCCGCTTCGCGATCGACCCGGCGATATGCGCGGGCGATATCCGGGCGCGGGAGAGCAAGCGTCGCCATATCAATTGCGGTCCGCGTTCCATGCGGCAATCTGGTTCTGCAGGAACGACAATGTCGATTGCGACGCCGCCACATTGCGATCCGTGCGCGCGAACTGTTTGGTCAGCTGTTCGCGCAGTGCGTCCTGCTGTTCGTTGATCTTCGCCAGCTGTTCGTCGATCCGCTGCGTCGATTTGCTGTAGCGCGCGACGGACCCGGCCAGCGATCCGGGGTCGCCGATAGTGCTCATGTCGCGCGACAATTTGTCCATCGTCGCGAACACGCCGAACAGGCCGGTGGTGAACATGGCGTTCGCACCTGCGGAATTGGTCGCCAACGTGGCGTCCAAACGATCGCTGTCGAGGCGGAACGTCCCGTCGCGATTGATGGCGAGGCCCAGATCGCCTAGCGTGCGCGGCTGCCCGTCGGCGGCAGTCGGCATCACGACCTTGCCTGCCAAACCGGCCAGTTCGCGTTTCAACCGGCGCGCGCCGCCATCGCTGCCCAGTTCCCCGCTCAACGGATCGGCGGCGATGCGAAGCTGCGCGGAGATATCGTTCAGCGCAGCAACGAAATCGCGCATCACCCCGCCCACTGCGCTGGCCCCTTGCGCGAAACCGATCCGCGTCGGTGCGCCGGCATTGGTCGCGGTCAGGTTCAGCGTCAGGCCGCCGGGCAGATCGTCGATCCGGTTGCTGGCGCTGGTCATTTCGATCGTGTCGAATTTGAACCGGGCATCCTGCGCGCTCTGACGCAATTCGCCCTGATCGGTGCCGGGCGTCCAGTTGAGGTAGTTGATATTGCCGGGCTGCGGCTGAATGGGGGCGCCCAGAATGGTCGTGCCGCTGACGCTCGGCCCTGTTCCTGTCACCGTAAAGCCGTTGGTCGCGCCATCCGCGCCCTTGATCACCAACTGCGCGCCATCGGGGCCGTTCGCGACATAGGCGCTGAGGCCGAAACCGCCCGAACTGATCGCGCTGGCCACATCGGTCAGCGTATCGCCCGCACCCACGGCAACCGCGATCGGCTCGCGGCCCGTATCCGCCTGAAACGCATTGCCGTTCACTGTCCCGCGCTGGATGGTCAGTGTGCCCTCGCCCACCAGCGCATCGGCAGCGGGATACCCTTTGCTAGCCAAAGTCTGCGCCCCGGCAAGTTGCTGCACCTCCAACGTGTAGGAGCCGCTGGTTTTGCCCCCCGCCGCCACGGACACGATCGCCACGGATAGATCGCCGATGGTGGCTGCTGGGGCCAGATCGCCGTTGCGGATGCGGTCGCCGAACGCGGCGGACAATTGGGTGAGTTGGGAACGCAGAGCGGATGCGGCGGATATACGGGTTTCGAGCAGTTCGCTCTTGGCTTCCAGCTGGCCGATGCGCGCGGCGAACCGGGCGGTGGCGAGGTCGCCTGCCAGCTTGACCATATCGACGCCGCTGCCGCCGCCCAGCGCGCCGATGATTGAGGAGGTGGTGCTTTCCATGATGGGTAGAACGTCCCGCCGAGCGCAGCGTTAAGAGGTGGCGATATTCTGCGGCACGCCATCAACCGAAAAGCTCATGCCCGGCGGCAGCACGATGGCGGGTCGTTTGGGCTGTTCGCCGCGTTTCAGCGACATGACGAAAGCCAGAATGCTGGCGATGGCGGCATACAGTTCGGCGCGGATCACCTGATTTTCGCGGGTCGTGAAGTAAACCGAGCGGGCAAGGGCCGGATATTCCAACGTCGGCAGGCCGCGTTCCCCCGCCAGTTCGCGAATTGCCAGCGCCTTGTCCCCGCGCCCCTTCGCCAGCACGATCGGCGCATCGGCCAGCGCCGGGTCGTAAGCCATTGCGACGGAAAAATGCGTCGGGTTGGTCAGCACGAACTGCGCGTCGTTCATCGCCTTCGCCACGCCGCCCATCGCCAGTTGCCGCTGTTTGTTGCGGATGGCCGCGCGTTTTTCCGGGCTGCCTTCCTGCGTCTTGTTTTCATCGCGCATGTCCTGATGGCTCATCTTCAGGCGGTTCGTGCGGCGAACCCATTGGATGGGGAAATCGATGGCGGCAATCAAAGCCAGCCCGACTGCCAGGATCATCAGCATTCCGGTGACCAGTTCCCACGCCGCCGCCAACTGTCCCGACAGCTCGCCCCGCCCCAGCCCGATGATCGCATCGAACCGGTCCCGCCCCCAATAATAGGCGAGCCCGCCCAGCAGCACGATTTTCAGCAGCGATTTGCCCAGTTCGATCATGCCGTTCGGGCCGAAAATACGGCCCAACCCCTTGATCGGGTTCAGCCGCGATCCCTTAGGGGCCATATTGGCCGCGACGAAGCGGCCATCGCCGAACAGCAATTGCGAAAGCACCGTCATCACCATCACGATGACGCCCAGCGAAATGATCGGCACGATGATGACGACCAGCGTGTCGGTCAGCACTTGCGCTGCGTCGAAATGTTCGATCTGGTCCGCGCGGAAACGCAATCCGCCGCGCGCCACTTCCTCCAGACTGGACATCAGCCACGGCCCGGCGAAACGCAGCCATAGCGCGCCTGCAAACACTCCGACCGCCGTGCCCAGTTCCTTGGAACGAAGAACGTCGCCCTTCTTCGCGGCGTCGTCCTTGCGTTTTTGCGTGGGCGCGAAGGTCTTTTCGCCGGTGCTGTCTTCGCTCATACCGGGCCTGCGATCATCGCGCCGACCTGCTCGACCGCATCGGCGGACAGCATCACGAATTGTTCGGCAGTGAACGGGGCGGCCAGGATGAGCGCGACCAGCCCCGCCAGAACACCCGCGGGCAGGCCCAATGCGAACAGGTTCAACGCCGGGGCGGAGCGGCTGAGCACGCCGGTCACCAATTGCACCATGAACAGGACCAGCATCACCGGCAGCGCGATGGCGACCGCCGTGGCGAAAGCCTGACCGGCGAATTCCACGATCATCCAGGCGCGCGCCTGCCCGAACCATTCCCGGCCCGGCGGAAACACGCGGTAGCTTTCGATGACGAGGCGCAGCCATAGCAGATGCCCGCCGACGGCAAGAAATATCAGCGTCAGGACGACAGTGAAATACTGCCCCAAAGCGCCCGACTGCGCCCCGCTGTTGGGATCGATCGCCGTGGCGATGGCCATGCCCATGCCGCCCGCGATCTGTTCCGCCGCGATCACGGGCGCGGCAAAGCTCAATTGCAAGGTAAATCCCATTGCCGCCCCGATGACCGCTTCCCCCACCAGCGCCAGAATGCCCGCAACGCTCAACAGTTCGGGCGGCATGGCGGGTGGCGCCCAGACCAGAACGAACACCGCGATCGCGCCCGCCATCACGATGCGAACCTGCACCGGAACGCTGGATGCGCCGAACAGCGGGGCCGCCATCAATGCCGCCCCGATGCGGGTCATGGTGAAGATCAGACGCCACAGGTCCGCCTCGTATTCGCCCAGACCGAATATTACGCCGTTCATCGCGATATCGCTGCGATCTGCGCGAAAATCTCGCGCGCGAAATCGCTGACCAGCCCCATCATGCTGGCCCCGAACAGCACCAGCACCAGCGCGATAATCGCCAGTTTCGGCACGAAAGTCAGCGTCTGTTCGTTGACCGATGTCGCCGCCTGGATGACGCCGATGAACAGCCCGACACCCAGCGCGGCCAGCAGGATGGGCGCGGCGACCAGCGCGGTCACCCACAACATCTGGTCGGCCAGCGCCAGCAGGGCGGAGGAATTGTCGGCCATCAGTACAAACGCATCATGTGAAGCTCATGGCCAGACTGCCCATCAACAGGCTCCACCCGTCGATCAGGACGAACAGCAGCAGCTTGAACGGCAGGCTGACGATGGTCGGGCTCAGCATCATCATGCCAAGGCTCATCAGGACGCTCGCAACCACCAGATCGATGACCAGAAACGGCAGGAACAGCATGAAGCCGATCTGGAACGCGGTTTTCAATTCGCTGGTGACGAATGCGGGCAGCAGGATGGAAAACGGCACGGCCTGCGGGCTGGCGAATTCCCCTGCGCCGGCGATATCGGCGAACATGGCGAGGTCCGCAGTGCGCGTCTGGCGGATCATGAATTTGTGAAACTCCGCCCCCGTCGCCTCGATCGCCTGTTCCGCGCCGAAAGTCCCGGCAGCGTAGGGTTCGATGGCGGCGGTGTTCACCCGGTCCAGCGTCGGGGCCATGATGAACAGCGACAGGAACAGCGACAGGCCGATCAGCACCTGATTGGGCGGCGACTGCTGCAAACCCAGGGCCTGGCGCAGGATCGACAGCACCACGATGATGCGGGTGAAACTGGTCATCATCAGGACCAGCGCGGGCAGCACCGTCAGCAGACCCATGATGACGAGCAGCTGGAGCGACAGGGTCAACGGGGCGGCCTCTCCCCCATTGGCCGCGCCTAACGCCCGGTCGAATGCGCCCGACACGCCGGCCTGCGCCAGCGCCGTTTCGGGCAGGATCAGCAGCGTTGTTGCGAGAACTACCGATGTTGCTCTTAGAGTGAAATTAACCACGATGCATCGCGATCACGCGTTCGTCGCGCGGCGCTTCGGCCAGGCGGGTCAGCCCGTGCTTCGTGCTGCCGATCAGGATTTCGCGACCGTGAAACTCCACCACCGCCAGCTTGATGCCCGGTGACAGCATGGTGGTTTCGATCAGCCGCGCGGATTTTGACTGGTTTGCGCCGATCCCGCGCGCCTGCAACCGTTTGGTCAGCCACAGACTGCCCCAGATCAGCCCCGCCAGTATCGGCAGCATAATCAGCAGTTTGACGACGTACCAGATCATCAGAGCGCCCCTGCAGAGGTTGCGTCCGGCATGGCATCGGGGGCGGCGGTTTTCTCGTCCTGCGCCAGATCGACGATCCGCAACGCGAAGCGATTGCCCTGCGCCACGATCTCCCCCTTCGCGATGGCGCGGCCATTGACGTAAACGTCCAGCAGTTCGTCCGTCAGCCGGTCCAGCTGGACCACGCTGCCTTCGCCAAGCGTCAGCACGTCTTTCAATTTCACATCGCTGCGGCCGAGTTCCACCGACAGGCAGACATCGACATTTCGCAACAGGTCGAGGCTGGTCGTGTTCATGGTTAATGGTTTGCCCCATCATGGTTAAAGGCTGGCTGTGCGCGGGTTAGGTAGTGTTACGGGTAATCTGCAACGCCACACGGTCGTCCTGCGTCCCGACGATACCCAGCGCGACGGTCTGCCCCGCAATGCTCAACGGAACCTCGCGCGCGATGGACAGGGGGATCACGTCGCCCGGCTTCATCGCCGATGCGCGCGCGACGGAGATCGGCATTTGCGCCAGCACCGCGCGGGCGGGCAGCGGTATGTCGGCAAACGGCGCGGCAGTAGGATCGTTGGCGACCGGCACGGCGACGGTGGCGATGCCCGCCCCGCGATGCCGTCCGGTGGACAGATGCAGATCGCGCAGGGACGCTGCGATGGTGATGACCCACGGTTCGCGCTCCTCCTCCTCCACCACAATCTGCAAATGGACGCATTCGCCCTGCCCGCGAAACGGATCGAGACGGCTCAGATCCCCGCCCCGGCGCGATACGCTGGCGGCGGGATCGCACGTGAACATTCGGCTCAGTGCCTCGCACCAGGTCGTTTCCATCTGCTGCAACGTCAGATCGGCGGATAATGGCAATTCGTCCGGCAAGGGGTCAGGGGTTTCGCCGGTCCCGCCGTAAGCGCGATCGGTCAGCGCGTGGGCCGATTTGTGGTCGATCGACAGCATCAGCGCGCCGCATTCCGGCAGGTCGATCACGCAATGCGCGGTTTGTCGGGCGGTTTTGTTGATGAAGGCGGTGGTGTTCGTACGGCCCGCCTCGCCCGGTACCAGTTTCACGGTCGAACCGCTGGACATGCCGGAAATCGCATCCGTCAGTTCGCGCGCAATGTCGATCGCCATCGCCGATACGTCGGCGACGATGTCGCGGTCCTGTTCCGGCGCGGGCAGCAATTCGGCGCAATGCTGCGCCAGCGCGCGCTCCGCCACGAAGTCGTGATGCGGTTTCACTGGACCAGAAACCCCCGGAAATAGACGGAATCCACTCCGCCGAACCCCTCGCGTTCGGTCAGCACTGCGTTGATGGCGGCAGTCAGCCGTTTGCGCAGCTTCGCCTTGCCTTCGACGGAATAGACCTGATCTTCGGGCGTGTCCGCCAGCACGGTCAGCATTTCGGATCGCAGCGCCAGATCGTGCTTGTCCAGCCAGATCAGCACCCGTCCGTCGTAATTGGTGGATGCGGCCATGCTGACCTGAACCAGAGCGGGGCTATCGCGCAGATTGGATGTGAACGTGTCTTCGAACGCGTAATAGCTGGTGCGATAATCGCTGCCACCTTCGCCATCGACTTCTTCGGGCGCGTCCTTCTCCCCCTTGTCCTGGCCGGGCATAGGGATCGACTGCACCCTTGCGCACCAGTTGCGGCAGATCGGGACCGGTATCGACGCCGGGCCCGCCGAGATACCCCATCGCGCTGGCGCCATAGGCTGCGCCGCCGCCCACCGCCATCAGGGCGATCGCGCCGAAAATCAGTTTCAATTTGCCGCCTTTTTTGGCGGTTGTGTCTGTGGCCGTTTCGGGCGCGGCGGGTTTGGAGCTCATGATGCGTGTCCTTGTGGGGCGTTAGATATAAAGGCCGCGCGCGGTGTCGCGCGGGGTGGAACGATCGGTGTCGCGGTCGGCGTGCGGCGCGCGGGGCTCCGTAAGATCGGATGGGCGTTCGGTCCGGCCGTCGCTGCGCTGATCCGGCGCTTGCTGGCCCCCGCCCGCTCCCCGCGAATGCTGGTCCTGACCGTTGGCGGTCGTGCCGGGCTGGCCGTTGCCATTGGCTTGATTGCCGGTATTCGCAAGCGCCCCGTCCGCCAGAGCTGCACGCGCGGCGGGTGCGAAAGCGGGGTCGGCGCTGGTGACGCCCACCGTCAGATTGCCGCCCGCATGGTCGAGCCGCATGGTTAGCGCGCCGAAATCAGCATGGGGCAGCGACATGCGGACGCTGGCGGAAGTGGTGGAGCCCGACGCCTCGCGCGCCTGCACCAGCCGATCGATCAGCGCCCCGAAATCGCGCGGCTGTTCGGCTTGGGATATGGTAGCGGTCGCGGGCGGTGCGCTAGCGGACGCACTTATCACTGGTGCCGGACGGTACGAGCGGCGTTGCCGTATCGACGGGGGAAATTTGCGCCATGCCAAGGGAAACGACGACTCCGGGCGCGGTGGTTGCGGCCTTGCCACTCTGCGCCCGGTCAGGGTCCATTGCCCGCATCAGTGGGGCGAAAATCCGGCCGACAGTCAGTTCGCGCTGTGGCCCGACATCGGATTTGATGACGGTGCGCTCCGCCTCAACCGGGGGGTGTTCGACGAGCTGTTGCGTATCGGGACGTTGCGCCGGTGGGCTGCGGGTTCGACGTTCGAACGGCAGGTTCGGCCGCAACTTCCGGTTTTTGCGCGATGGCCTGCGGTGCTTGCGGCGCGCCAGTCGTTTGGGCGGCAAGTGGCGGCGCTGCGATCGGCAACCCGTTCGAAGCGGCCACCGGAACGGCCGGACTGATGCCGTCAGCGCGGACGGGATCGGGCGTGGCCCCCCGCTCCCTTCCGGCAAACGCAGAAGCCAGCATTGCGTTCGACACCGTGGCGGCGGAATGAATGGTGGGTTCCGTGCCGCGTTGTTCCAGCGCAACAAGCGGTATCGGTGTCGCTGCGAGTTCTTTGTAAGGTTCCGGGGCAGTGGCCTCGGCATCGACGCGGAACCTTCGCAACCGGAATCGGCAAACCATTGCCGTTGCCGACGCCGGTTTGCCGCTCGCCGTTGCGGCAGTGGCGGTTGCGCTATCCAGCATTGCCGTAAAATCGGAAGCACAGGGCCATCGGATGCGGTCGGGTCCGACCCGGTCGCACCGTCCGCCTGCGATGGTTTGAACGCGTTTCCGCTCGAAACCACCCCCAGGGCGTTCATAGCCGCACGGCTTGCAATAGTCGGTTCTGCCTGCACGTATCTATTCCCCAAGGTGTGAAGCCGGTCGGCCTAACGTCTGTTATTCAAAACCCGTGCCAATTGCGGCATCTCGGCCACCAGACGGGCATCGCGCGATTTGCGCTGGCGGCGTTCCGCGTCCGAGATCCGGTCGGCGGCGGCGCTTCGCCGGCGATTGGCGGTTAGGGCGTGGCGTCGGTGATGGTCGGCCGATTGCCGGGCCTGGTCGCGCCCCTGCCCGGTGGCCTGCGACAGCGACACCAGCCCGACATGAAAAGCGTGCATATCCTGCAACCCCCCAGCATCCGCCGCATTTGCCCCCGCGCGTCGATGCGCGAAAGCATCGGCCAGTTCGTCGCTGCGGCGGGCAAGTTCGGCGTGGCGTGCGAAATCGCGTTCCGCCTCTGCCGCCGATTGCATTGCGGTCCGGACGGCAATCCGCCGAACCCGTTCCAGCCGCTTCAGCCGATCGAGGCGATCTGCAGGGGCGGTCATGCGGCGGGGTCGGCCGTCATCACTGCGGTCAGTTGGCTGACGGCTTCGTCCATATCGACATGTTCTTCGCCCCGCTGGCACAAGAACGCGGTCAGCCGGTCGTGCATCGCCATCGCGCGGTCGACTGCGGCGTCCGCCCCTTCGCGGTAAGCGCCCATCAGCACCAGATCGCGATTGGCGTTGTAATGCGCGACCAGCGCGCGGAATTCGCGTGCGCGGTCCTGATGATCGCGCGCGGTGACGGCGTCCATCACCCGGCTGAGCGAAGCGGTCACGTCGATCGCGGGATATTGCCCCTGCTGCGCCAGTTCGCGCGACAACACGATATGCCCGTCCAGAATGGCGCGGGCGGTATCGACCACCGGATCGTCCTGATCGTCGCCATCGGCCAGAACGGTGTAGATGCCCGGTGATCGCGCCGCCGCTGGTGGCGGAATTGCCCGCGCGTTCGACCAGCTTGGTGATCGCCGCCAGCGCCGACGGCGGATAGCCGCGCGCTGCGCCGGGTTCGCCCAGCAGCAGTCCGATCTCGCGCGCGGCATGCGCAACCCGTGTCAGGCTGTCCATGATCAGCAGTCACGCGCTTGCCCTGCGCGCGGAAATATTCGGCCAAGGCGGTCGGCGAATTGCGCGCCGCGCAGCCGCAGATTGGCGGCATGATCGGCGGGTACGGCGACCACGATGACCGTCCGGCGACGCATCGGCCCGGTCATATGTCGCGCCACGAAATCGGACACTTCGCGCGCGCGTTCGCCGATCAGGGCGACGATGGCGATATCGCTTTCGCACCCGCCCGCGATCATGTCGATCAGGACGGATTTGCCCACGCCCGATCCGGCCACGATGCCGACCCGCTGGCCCGATGCCCATCGTGGTCAGCGCATTGATCGCGCGTACCCCGCAATCGAACGGTTCCGCCACCGATGCACGTTCCAGCGCGCTTTCGCGCCGCCCGCCCAGCGGCCAGCGTGCGGCGCTGCGAATGGCCGGGCCACCATCGATCGGTTGCCCGGTCGCGTCCACGGCGCGGCCCAGAAACGCTTCGCCCACGGCGACCATGCCCGGCTCGCCTTCGGGATCGGACCAGCGCACCGGGTTGCAGCAACGCGGTATCGCCCAGCATCACCATCAGGCTGAAACGATCGCGAAAGCCGATGACTTCGGCTGCGGATCATCGTGCTGCGTCCCGGGTTCGATCCGGCACAGGCGTGCCGATCGGGAACGGGCAGGCCGGACACTTCGATCAAGCCGCCGTCGCACGAATGCACCCGGCCGAACCGGACGCGGCGCCAAGCGATGGCGGCGCGTCGCGCATGGCGGCCAGTTCGCGTTCCAGATCGCAAGCACAGTGCCGCCGTCCTTCGCCAAACCGAGCGCCTGCGCCAGCTGCGCGCGCCATTGCGGCGGACCGTCCGCGATACCGCCGCCCGATCGGTTCGATCCGCAGCGATCCGGGTTCCAGCGCGGGGTCCGGCGCAATGGTCCAGCGTCGCGGAAGGCGGCGGTCGAGCGCCGGGATATCGGCGGGATGCAGATGCAGCACGCAGTCCCCCTGCCGTTCGCCCAGCAACGCCGCCGCGCGGTTCGAGCGGTCCTGCAATCGCGCGATGTCGAGCGCGAGCGGGGCCAATGTGGCTTCGCACAACACCGCGACCGTTTCCGACAATTCGCGGCCCAGCCGTTCCGTCATGTCGGCATCGAATGCGCGCAGCGTGCGAACCCAGCCTGCGTCGTTCGCTCGTGTCCTGTTCGGCCAGCGCGGCAGCTTCCGCCCGGCCCGCCGCATGGCCCATTTCCCGACCCTCTCGAACGCGTCGGCAACGGGATCGGGCATGTCCGGTTCATGCGCGGTTTCGGATTGCCGAACGGATTTCGGCATCGCTGCCATAACGGGCATCGGCCACGAACCCCGCCGAACCGTTGAGGGCCGGCGATCCAGTTTCCGCCCCCGGCATCGGCCGTGGTCGGCGTGTCGTCCGGCTTACGCGATGGCACGAACGGCGCGGGTTCAAACATAATCGTCGTCCCCGGAACCACCCGAAAGCACGATTTCGCCTGCTTCCGCCAGCTTGCGGGCCAGATCGATCATGGTCTGCTGCGCGGCTTCCACGGCGCTCATCTTGGTGCGTCCGCGCCCTTCGATCTCGTCGCGGACGCCGTCGGCAGCGCGGCTCGACATGGCGGCGAAGAACGGTTCGCGCGTCATCTTCCGACAGGCCCACCAGCGCATCGATCAGCGGTTCGCTTTCGATGTCGCGCAGCAAGCGGCCCATCGGCAGCGGTTCGAGTGCCAGTGACCATGGTCGAACTTGAACATCTCCGCTTCGATCGCGGCGGCAAGGTCCGTGTCGCGCTCGCGTAATGACCGGCATCACGACTGCGTTCGACGCTGGAATGCGGCTTGGTTGATAAGCTCTGCGGCCTCGTGTGGGCCGCCCATCGTCATGCGCGTCTTGCCGAACTGACGGCTCAATCCGGTCTTCCAGCATTGCGTTCAGCATCGCGACCGAACGGGGCGATACCGGGCCGAGCCGGGCGATGCGCTCCACGATTGGGGGTTGTACGGCAGCGGGCAAACCGGCCAGCAGCTTCGCCGCCTGATCCGGTTCCAGCAGCAGCAGCAGCACCGCGACCGCCTGCGGATGTTCGGCATCGATCATGCGGACCAAGGACATCGGGGGCAAGCCAGCGGGCAAGTTCTATGGACAGGTTCTGCGTGCCGGGCGCGATGCGTTCCAACAGGCTGTCCGCCTTCACCTGGCCGACCGCCTGGGTCATCACGTGGCGGAACCGGCCCATCCGGTCGTTGCCGGGCAAGTCCTGTTGTCTGGGCCTGCGTGATGAAGCCGGCTGATCGCGTCGGCAATGCGGCTGGGTCCGACTTCGCCCAGGCTCGACATGGTGCGCCCGACCAGTGTCGAGTTCATCGGGTTCCAGCCGGGCCGAGGATGCTGGCGTCGCCTGCGCGTCGTCCAGCAACATCAGGATGACGGCGGCTTCTTCGGCCTCCGTCAAAGGCGCGATGATTTCGGCCGTCATGCGGCGCTGATCCTGTTGCATGCGCCGGCGGGGAGGCGAGCATCCGGCGCAGCGCCTCCACCGCGCGATCGGGTTGTTCGGCGGCGAGTTTCTGCGCCAGCGCCACCTGTTCGCGCAAAGTGTCCGCATCGATGGCGGCGGACTGGCCGACTCTGCACGATCGCCCCACTTTCGCTGTCTTCGGTGTAAACGATGCCTTCCGGTTCGTCTTCGTCGGCATCGTCCCTGCGCTTTCCGATCGCCTTGATCAGCGGACGCACGCCGAACAGCAGTGCCAGTATCACCGCGATCAGCGCGACCGCATTGCGAAGGATGGTGGCGAACCAGGCGGTTTCGTAAAAGGGCGGTTCCGCAATCACGACCGGATCGAACGTTGCCCTTCATCACCGTGACGTCGTCGCCCGCGATCGGGATTCGCGCCGACGGCGGATGCGACCAGTTCTTCGATCTGCGCGATGCTGGCCGGGGCGACTTTCGTCATGGCTTCGCGCGCTGACGGCAACGGCGACCGAAAGCGCTTCACCCCGCCCGCCTGCGTCGTCGATACCGCGACCTCGCGGCCCAGCTCATACGTTCGCTGCGCCGATGTCTCGCCGCTGGTCGGTCCTGCCCCTGCCGCGCCGCCTGCGGCTTCTTCGCCCGGTTGGCCGATGCGCGTGGCGGGTGGCGGGGTGTTGGCCAGAACGCCCGGCACGCCGCCTGCCTGACGCGCCGCCGGTCTGCGATCGATTCCCGGCTGGTTTCGCTGCGGACCGCGCCATCCTTTTCATAGGATTCGCGCGCCGACGTCGTATCGTCGCGGTCGAGTTCGACCTGCACCTCGCTGGAAAAATTGCCTTCGCCCAGCATCGGGACGAGCAATTGCGCGATCTGCGGCGCGCAGCTTTTCCTCGTAGTCCCGCTTGCAATCTCCAGCCCGGTCGCTGTCCGTTCGATCTGCGGTCGGACAGCAACGCGGCCGTGCTGGTCGACGACGCGCACCTGATCGGCGGTCATGGCCGGGACGGACCCCGCACCAGGATTAACGATGGCGGTGACCTGGCTGTCGGCGCCAGATTGCGGCCGCGCGCCAGGCGGACCATGACGCTGGCCGATGGCGGCGCGTTTTCGCGTACGAATACGGATTTTTCAGCCTGGGCGAGATGGACGCGCACCGCCTCCACCCCGTCGATTTCCATGATGGTCATCATCAGTTCGCGCTCGCGCACGTTACGCAGGCGTTCGCCTTCCAATGTGCGGCTGGACCCCATCGGAATCGCGTCGAGCATTTCGGCAGTCGTTTCGGGCGCGGCCAGACCGCCGTCGCTCGCGACCATCATGCGCGCGCGATAAAGATCGTCTTCCGCCACGGTCAGCGCGCCGGTGGAATTGTCGATCGTCGTAGCCGATGCCGCCTGTATCCAGCGCCGCCGCGACTTCCGCGCGTTCGGCGTCGTTCAGGCTGGAATAAAGCACCCGCTGCGGCCCGGCGGCCAGCGCCATGTACAATGCGCCTGCCCCTGCCAGAGTCAGCAAGCCCGCCGCCATCGGCAGGCTTTTGCGGATGGCGGGCTGCGCGAAGAACGCTCCGCCTTTGCGCCGGCGCCGTCCGATCGCATCCCCGATCGGCGGCACCGGTCAGCGGCGCGGCGGTCGCGGGCAGAGTGGCATCGTCGGCCATCTATCAGACCCCCATCCGCATGATGTCTTGATACGCGGACAGCAATTTGTTGCGGACCTGCAGCGTCGCCTCGAACGCGACGCCGGCTTCCTGCCGCGCCAGCATGACCTGCGCGACGTCGGTCACTTCGCCGCGTTCGTAACCGGCCGTCATGTCCGAAGCGGCGATCTGCGTGTCGTTCACTCCGGCGAGCGCCGTCTGCAAACTGTCGGCAAAACCGCCGCCCGCAGGTTTCGCGGTTTCGACGGTTGCCGGGATCCGGGACGCAGGGACTGCGATCGCGCTCGACCGGTCGATCATTTGCTGGCGCAGCGCGATGATGTCCTGCACGCCGCCCGCCGCATCCGCCGCCTACTCCGCTCACCCCGCTCATCGGATCGCTCCGGCATAGGCGCGGGCCGATGACGGCGCGGTGGCCACCCCGGCGTCACGCATGCTGGCGAGGCGGTAGCGCAGGGTGCGTTCGATATGCCCAGATGCGCGGCGGTGCGTTGCGCGATGGCCGCCGCATTCCGTCCAGCGTGGCGATGATCGGCTTCGGCTTCGGACGCGCGGCCGATGCCCGACAGCGACTGGTCGCCGTGGCCGATCGGCGCGGCGGGCGCTTCCGCCTGCGCCACCATCCGGGCGGATGCGTCGAACACGATATGATCCGCTTCGATCATTGCGCCGTCGCCGCATAGCAAGCAGCGCGCGGCGCACGACGTTTTCCAGCTCGCGGATATTGCCCGGCCATTTGTGGCCTGCCAGCTTCGCCAGCGCCGCATCCGCGATCCACGGGCACGCACCCGATGGCGGGCTGTGGCGCAGCACCATGGCGAAGGCGAGCGGCGCGATATCGCCTGCGCCGCTCGCGCAACGGGGCCAGCGCCAGGGGGAACACGTTGAGGCGGTAATACAGGTCGGCGCGCAATCGCCCGGCAGCCACTTCGGTGGGCAGATCGCGGTTGGCAGCGGCGACGATGCGAACATCGACCGGGATCGGCATGGTCGCGCCGATCGGGACCACTTCGCCTTCCTGCAACACGCGCAGCAGTTTCGCCTGCAGGCCGATCGGCATTTCGCGCGATTTCGTCCAGCAGCAGCGTGCCGCCATCGGCCGCGCGGAAGAAACCCTCGCTGGCCTCGCGCCGCGCCGGTGAACGCGCCTTTCAAATGGCCGAACAGCATCGCTTCCAGCATGGCTTCGGGCATGGCGGCGCAGTTGATGGCGACGAACGGCCCCGCCGCACGCGCGCTGTTGGCGTGGATGAACCGCGCCAGCACTTCCTTGCCCGTGCCGGTGGGCCCGGCGATCAGAACGGGAATGTCGCTGGCGGCGACGCGCTGCGCCAAAGTCATCAGCGCCACGCTGCCCGCATCGGCGCAGACGGGCGTGCCCGGTGCGGTCGCCGCCGCGATCACCGCCGCGCTGCTGGCAGGAGCCATGGCCTGAGTGTACATTACGGTTGCCGCATTCGCGCCGATCCGTTCGATCGCGGGCCGGTCCCCCTGCCGCAACGTCACGATCCGGTCGCCCATGCGCCGGGCGGACCAGTCGTCGCCGCATCGCCGATCATCACGCAACCATCGCCCGGCAGGCTTTCCAGCGCCCCGGCGGCGATCTGCACCAGCCCGGAATGTTTTTTCAATGCGTGTTCGCCAATGGTGACTTCGGTCATTGTGGCCCCCTCGTTAACCTTCGTTCAGAGCGACATTTGGCGGGTGAACGACCAACGAAGCGGAAACTTAATACCCCGCGCAATTACTTAGGTGGTTTGGGGGGCGGGAAAGGGGAGACACGGATCGGCGGGCTTAAAGATCAGATTGAATGGTCGCTCTATTGGGGGACAGCCGGGCAGTCAGCCAGGTTGCAACCGAAGACTACCTACGAAGACCAAACCCCCTACGAAGGAAAATTCCCATGGCCGTTATCAACTCCAACATCAGCGCCCTCAAATCCTCCAACGCCGCGATGGCTGCCGACAAGATGCTGGGTCAGGCGATGGAACGCCTTTCCACCGGCAAGCGCATCAACGGCGCGAAGGACGATGCCGCCGGCCTCGCCATTGCGACCACGATGACCAGCGACATCCGCGGCATGAACCAGGGCATCCGCAACGCCAATGACGGCATCGCTCTCGCCCAAACGGCCGAAGGCGCGCTGGAAGAAGTGACCAACATGCTGCAGCGGGTCCGCGAACTGGCCGTCCAGTCCAAGACCGGCACCTATTCCGCCGAAGACCGCGGTTACATGAACGCCGAAGTGACGCAGTTGCAGGCCCAGATCGACGACGTGCTGACCAACACGAATTTCAACGGCGTCGACACTGTTCAGCAAGTCAGCCGGCACGCCGCAGGAAGCTCGATATCGCGACCGGTGCGAAAGTCAGCGATACCGTGACGCTGTCGGCAACGGCGTATCGACGGTACGAAACTGACGACAGCGGCTCTCGACGTGACAACGCGCCGCTAACGCCGCAACGACGATCACCAATGTCGATGATGTGCTCGACAACGTCAGCGCCACCCGCGCCTCGCTGGGTGCTGGTCAGAACCGGCTGGAATCGGCGATCAGCAACTTGACAACGAACTTCACCAACCTGTCCGATGCGCGCAGCCGGATCGTGGATACCGATTATTCCGCGGAAACGACCGCGCTGGCCAAGGCGCAGATCCTGAGCCAGGCATCGACCGCGATGCTGAGCCAGGCCAATCAGAGCCAGCAGAACGTGCTTTAGCCTGCTGCGGTAATCCCCTATCCGCCGCACGATGAAAAGGCCCGGAGCAGCAATGCTTCGGGCCTTTCGCGTTGGGCTATGCGGGCAGCATGACCGTTTTCAGGTTCATGAATTCGTGCAGCCCATGATGCGACAATTCGCGCCCGTGGCCCGATCGTTTGATCCCGCCGAACGGCGCTTCGGGTGCGGAGGCCAGCATCTGGTTCACCGCCGTCATGCCCGCCTCCACATCGCGGATGAACCGTTCGCGTTCCCCATCGTCCTGCGTCCAGACGGACGATCCCAGCCCGAACGGCGTCGCATTGGCGATGTCGATCGCATGGTCGATATCCTCGGCGCGAAACACCATCGCGATGGGACCAAATATTTCTTCGGCGGCGGAGGGATGATCGGGATCCACATTGATCAGAATGCCTGCGGACATGAACGCACCTTCGCGCAAACCATCATCCTGCAATGCTTCGCCGCCGAACAGCAATGTCGCGCCCGCATCCTGCGCCGCCGCCAGCTGATCCAGCACCGTCTGGCGCTGTTCCATACTGGAAAGCGGCCCCATATCGGTATCCTGCGCCATTGGATCGCCGGTTTTGACGGCACGCATCGCGGCGGAGAACTTTTCCAGGAACGCGTCGTAAATATCCGTGTGCACGATCATCCGCTTGCCGCAGATGCACGATTGGCCGGTGTTCTGGATGCGCGCTTTTACCGCTTGCGCCACCGCCGCGTCCATGTCGGCGGACGGCATGACGATGAACGGGTCGGACCCGCCCAGTTCCAGCACGACCTTCTTCAGATGACGGCCCGCCTGCTGCGCCACTGCGCGCCCTGCGCCCTCGCTGCCGGTCAGCGTCACGGCCACCACGCGATCGTCCGCAATGATATCCGCCACCCTGTCCGACCGGATGGCGAGGTTCTGAAACAATCCGTCGGGCCCGCCCGCTTCGATCACCATGTCTTCCATCAACGCCGCCACACCCTGAACGGAACTGGCATGTTTCAGCAGGCCGACATTGCCCGCGAGAATCGTCGGCGCGAGGAAGCGGACGACCTGCCAATAGGGGAAGTTCCACGGCATGACCGCCAGCACCGGCCCCTGCGGCAACCAGCGCCCTTGCGCGACGCCGCCCCCGCCAAGCGGATAGGTTTCCGGTTCCAGCATCGCGGGGCCGTTCTGCGCCAAATGGCGAAACAGGGCCGAACATTTTTCGACCTCGGCCACGGCGGAGGCGTAGGTCTTGCCCATTTCCTGCACGCACAAGGTTGCCAGCCGGTCCTTATTGGCATCGTAAGTTTCGGCAAGGTTGGACAGCAGCGTCGTACGTTCGGCCAGATCGCTATCGCGCCAGACGCGAAACGTCGCATGGGCCTTGGCGAGTTTCGCGTTCGAGTTCCGCATTCGTCGGTTCGTCGTAGGTGCCGACCACGTCGCCGGTCGCCGGATTGACGGTGGTAATCATCGCTTCGCCTCTTTTCGCGTATCCGCATCACCAAGGTATAAACCCACCAATGGTCCGCGCGCGCAAGAGGTTTCAGGAAAGGAACACAAGCGCACCGTTGCAACGGTACGATCGGACGCAGCAAATTGGTTTTGGTCGGGAACCCTGCCGGTGAACTCAGCCCGCGATGATCCGTGCGACGTCGGCGCGCGGGATGATCGTCAAGCGTCCACTGCGGCTGTCGAACACCGGCAGCCGGCGCCCGTCGGGCAGGAAGTGACGCGAACGCCAGCGATCTTCCCCCGCCGTCTCCCCTACGCGGCACACCCTCTCGCCACCATCCTCATATGCCGCCGCGCGACAAATGCGGCCATGGTGCTTTTTTCCAATTTGGTCAGGCTGTCGTACGGGCGGCGCGACTGGACCCGTGCCGCGGTGAGGCCTGTTCCCGAACACACCGCATTGCCCATCTTGACTCGGTCCCCGACCGTTTCCAGCCAGATGCCCTGGCCGATGCGGACCAGACCGACACTTTCATCCGCCCCGACCTTGGCGAAAGCCACGTCGGATCCCACCACGGTATGGGTGGTGTATTGCGGCCCGAAGAAATCGGCGAAGGAACGGTCCGCCGTCAGGAAGACATCGTCCGCCCGGTTGCCGAGAAAAACATTGCCTGCCGATCCGCCCGGCATCGTGTCGAGCAACACGTCCATATCGATCCCGCTGTCGCGCCAGCCGGGAACCTGTTCGCCCGGCCGCATTACGGTGTCGACATTCTTGTCGAGCGCACCCGCCAGTTTGGAATTGCTTTCGATTTCCGCCAGCAATTCCGCATAATTCGACGCGGAACTGAAATTGTCCATCACCACCGGGCGATAGACGCAGGCCGAAAGCACCAGCGCGGGAACGATGACGGCCAGGAGGCGAAGCGAGCGATAGGCGTTGCGCGAATGCATTCCAGTTCCTTTCGACGAACCGATAGCGTCCAGCCGAAAGCGCGTTTGGCCCGGCGGCCCATGACGATAGCGCGACTGCAATGGGGGCGAAAGACGAAAATTACCGGGCGATCGGCGTGTCGCCGGGCGTTGGTCGTGCTTGGCCGTGCTGGCCCCGCTCAATCCATCAACAGGATCGACATCCGCCGGTTGCGCGGATCGGCGGGATCGTCCGCGATCAGGGGTTCGCGGTCGGCCACGCCTTCGATCCGGGCGAAGCGGCGTTCGCGCGATGCCCCGATCGCAGCAATTCCTGCCGCGTCGCTTCCGCGCGGCCGGTCGATAGCGACCAGTTGTTGGTCACTGACGCCCGGCTCGCCACGGCAGCGCATCGGTATGGCCGCGCACGGTGATGTCGGTGGCATCGTCGCGGATGGTTTCGGCGATCACCTGCAGCATCGCGCGCGCATCGGGGACCAGCATCGTGGTGCCGAGCGCGAACATCGAAAAATCGGCATTGTCGACCAGATCGATGCGAATGCCTTCGGGTGTTTTCATCACCCGCACCTGCCGCGCGAGCTTGGCCAGTTTTTCGCGCGATCGCAGCTTTTCCTTGATCTCTTCGCTCAACGCATTTGCGCGTTCGATCGCGTTGGGGTCCATTGCCGCCCCTTCGCGCGCGCCCCCGGTGCTGTCGCGCGGGACGGTGATCGTCTGCGTGCCGGTCTGCCCGGCGGCGTTGGGGTAATTGTCGGCTTCGGTGATGGAACTGCCCTGCAACATGCCGTTCGACCCGGCGCTGTCTTCGCGCAAGGTGACCAGCGTGGGCGTGAAGTGATCCGCGATGCCCTTGCGCTGGGCTTCGGTCGTCGCGCCCAGCAGCCACAGCATCAGGAAAAACGCCATCATCGCGGTGACGAAATCGGCATAGGCGACTTTCCACGCGCCGCCATGATGCCCCGCCTCCTGACACCGTGATCTTCTTGACGATGATCGGGCGCAGGTTCGGCAGGTCGGCAGTGTCGGCGGCTGGCGCGGTCGCCATCCTATTTGCGCTTTCAGCAGGTCGAGCAATTCGATCAGCGCGGGCCGCACCGATCCCGGCATGCCCGACCGCGCGCTTTCGACCGCGAGCGCGTGGGGATACCCGTTGAGCGAGGCGATCAGCATCTGTTTCACCGAATGGAAGATCTGCTGATCCTGCGAGTTGATCTGTTTCAGCCGCCCGGCCAGCGGGCCGACGATGCCATAGGCCAGCAGCACGCCCAGAAACGTGCCGACCAGCGCCGCACCGATCATCTTGCCCAGCACTTCGGGCGGCTGGTCGATCGACCCCATCGTCTTCACGATACCCAGCACGGCGGCAACGATGCCCAAGCGCGGGCAGCGCGTCGGCCAGGTTCTGGATCGCGTGCGCGGGCTCGTCCATATCGTGCAGATGGGTCTTGATGGCGTTGTCCATCACTTCCTCCACCGCGTGCGTTTCCAGCGTGCCCGAAGACACCACCAGCAGGGTGAACGTGTCGGTAATCAGATTGCACAGATCGGTATTGCGCCAAAATGCGCGGATATTCCGCGAAGACGGCGCTTTGCTGCGGCGTCCATGACATGGCTTTCCAGCGCGACCGGCCCTTCGGTCTGCAGCATCCGCATCAGCCGGCCGGTCAGCGCGATGGCGTCGATATGATCCTGCCGCGTGTATTTCGGGCCCTTGAAAACCTTCGCGAACCCGCCGCCCAGCGCTTTCAGCTCGTGCATCGAATTGCCCGCCACCAGCGCGCCGATCGCGGCGCCGCCGATGATCAGCATTTCGAGCGGCATGGCGGCCATGACCGGGCCGAGCGCGCCGCCGCTGAGCATGAAGCCCCCGAAGACGAGGACGAGCAGGATGACTATTCCGGCAGCTGGCAACATGGGTCTGGCTTTCGAGTTAGATGGAATTGAACAGGCTGAGGCGGCTGACGCGGGCGAAGCCGGCCTGGCTCGCCTCCAGCACGGTCAACATCTGCTGCAGCTGCGCGACGGTGCTGGCGAAATCGACGCCGCCCGTATCCGGCCGTTTCCTGCGCGCGGGTTTCCTCGGCGACGATCTGGCGGTCCTGCACGGTTTCGACCCAGGCCGCGCGCACGCCGATGACGGTTTGCGCGCGGGTTAGCGATTCCAGCGCATCGCCGAACCCGCCCAGTGCGGCGCGCGCGGCGGCGGCAGGATCGGTCGCGGTTCCCTTCAACGCCTCGGCCAGACCGCCGACCAACGCGAACATGTCGGTCGGGCCTGTCGCGGCATTGAAGTCGAACATCTGCGGGCCGGTGACGCCGCGCGGGACGGTGATGCCCTGCCCCAGCGTCGATCTCGCCTGCGTTGCGCCGTGCCGGTGTAGATCGCGTTGCCCGCCGGCATCGAGCGTGTAGGCGGGGCCATCCGCTTCGCCTGCGAACAGGCCGCTGCCGTCCGACGCGCGCGAATTCGCGCTGGCGAGCAGGCTGGTAAGGATCTGCGACAGTTCTTCGCCCACCAGCTTGCGCTGATCGTCCGACAACGCGCCGTTGGCCGCCTGCACCGCCAGTTCGCGAGCGCGGAACATATCGTTGGCAATGCCTTCCAGTGCGCCGTCCGCCTGTTGCAACAGACTGGCCGCGCGGTCGGCGTTGGCAGCAGTCGACCGCAGCCAGCCGGTCCGCCCGCGACAGGGTCCGCAGCCGCGACGCCGCGACCGGATCGTCGGATGATGCGGTCAGGCGATTGCCGGTGGCGATCTGTTGCTGCAACCGTTCGGTTTCACCGCGCAGGCCCGCCATCTGTGCGATGTTGCGGTCGTAAAACGCGGCGGTTCCCTTGGAAAGAATATCCATCATCGTATCGCCAATATCGTATCGAAAATGTCGGTCGCGGCCTGAATGACGCGGCCCGACGCCTGGAACGCCTGCTGAAAACGGACCAGATTCGCGGCTTCTTCATCCAGATCGACTGCCGTTTCGCTGGCGAGCGTTGCCGCCGCGCCATCGGCGATGGTCTGCAGCGCATCGCGGGTAATGCCGCGCGCGCTGATCTGGCTGGACAGGCCGAAGATCACGCTGTCGAGCGATGCGGTCGGCCCGCCATTGGCGAGCGCGCTTTGCAATGCCGCCAGATTGCGGGTGTCGCGGCTGTTCGGCGGGCTGCCCGTCGGGCGCGGTCGCAATGTCGGAACCATTGGACGCGATCACTGCCAAATCGCCAGCGCCCGTGCCAGCGAACATGGGCTGTCCGCTTGCGCCCGACGGCGTCACGCCATTCGCTTGCGCGCCATTGACGCGCGCCATCAGATCGTTCGCCACGCTGTCGAGATCGGCGCGCAACGACGCCATCCGGTCCAGCGCCTGCGCCTGACCCGCCAGCTTGCCCGCCCCGATCGCCACCGCCGCGCCGCCGCTGGCAAAGGCGATCGTGCCATCCGCCGCCCGGTTCATCGACACTTGCTGCACCCGGTCGCCATCGACCAGCAGAGGTCCGCTGCCATCGGCCAGCCGTACGCTCGCGCGCCCGAAGCCGTCGAATGCGGTTTCGATCCCCGCCAGTCCGGACATGTCGCGCAGCAGAGCGTCGCGCTGGTCCAGCAGGGCGGCGTTGGCGACGGAGCCGTCCCGGCTGCGCGCGATGTTGGTGTTGGTGCGCGCCAGTTCGCCCGCCAGCACGTTCAGGCGATCGACGCCGTCCTGCGCCGCAAAGGCGATCTGGTCGCCGCCGCTTTCGATGCCCTGCACGGCCAGCGAGAAGGTGGCGGCGATGGTGCGCGCATTTTCCAGCACGACTTCGCGATAGGACGGGTCGAGCGGATCGGCGGCCAGCTGCGCCAGCCCCGCTTCGAATTCGACCAGAGCCGGATAGATGCCCGATCTGTTCGACGCTGCGTTCCGCGGCGCGCAGGCCCGACAGTTCCGCCGTGGCGCGCGCCGCATCGCTGCCGGTGCGGCGGGCATCGGCGACCAGAAATTGCGAGGTCGCGCGGCCGATACCCTCCACCCGGACGCCGGACAGCCGCGAATCGCCCGACCGCCCGATGCCACCCGTCGCGGTCATTTCGGCCACATCGACGCTGCGCCGGTTGTAATCGCGGTTGTTGGCGTTGGCGATGTTCTGACCCGTCACGCCCAGCGCGGCCTGCGCCGCCTTCGCGCCCGATGCGCCGATATTGATCAGATTGGTCGCCATCGTTTAATCCTTGGGTGCGCTCGTTGCAGGCGAGGTTTGCGCGGCAAGCTGCGCCTCGATCACCTTCGGCGAACCCGAACGCGCCGGTTTCCGATGCGATGCGCGCCAGATTCTCGTCCTGCATGGCGTTGAACTGTTCCAGCCCCGGCCCGCCGAACAGCTTCTCACCGCCGAAGTCGCTCTTGCGCGCGCGTTGACAGGATCTGCCGGATGAAGATCGCTTCGAACTTCCTGGCGGCATCCGTCAGATCGCCGTTCGGCGCAGTCGTGGGGGTTTGCATGGGGGTTTGCGCGGGCGCGCCCTGAATGGCGGGGGCGGCGATCATATCACGACCATTTCGGCCTGCAGCGCGCCCGCCTGCTTCAGCGCGTCGAGGATGACCACCAGATCGGCCGCGCCGACGCCCAGCATATTCAGCGCATCGACGATTTCCGACAGGTTCGCCCCGCCCTGCATCAGTGTGACCCGGCTTCCCTGTTCGTCCACCGAAATCGCGCTCGCCTGTTCGACCGCAGTCCGGCCATTGCCGAACGGTTCGGGCTGCACGATGCGCGGCGCTTCCTCGATGCGGACCACCAGCTTGCCGTGGCTGATCGCGGCGGGCGCAAGGCGGACGGATCGGTTGATGACGACCGTGCCGGTGCGGCTGTTGACGATGACCCGTGCGGGCGTTTCGGCGGGTATGATCTCGATCATCTCGATCTCGGCAATCCGGGACGAACGTTCATTCGCGCCGAACGGCATCACCATCGACAAGGTTACGCCATCGACGATCGTCGGTGGAGCCGGGATAACGGCGATTGATGGCATCGCGCATCCGCTGTGCGGTCAGGAAGTCCGAATTGTGAAGGTTGAACTGCAATGTCCCCTCGCTGTCGAAACCGGTCGCCACGGCGCGTTCCACGGTTGCGCCATCGGCGATGCGCCCGACGGTCGGCACGTTGACGCGACAGCTTGGACCCGTCGCGGCCGGAAACGCCCAGCCCGCCGACGGCCAGCGATCCCTTGCGCCATTGCGTAGACCTGCCCGTCCGCGCCGACAGCGGGGCCAGGATCAACGCCCCGCCGCGCAAGCGATTTGGCCTTGCCCATCGTGGACACCGTGATGTCGATCCGCTGCCCCGGCTTGGCGAAAGCGGGCAGTTCGGCAGTGATGATGACGGCGGCGGCGTTCTTCAGCCCCGGATTGACGCCCGGCGGCAGAGTCAGGCCGAACCGGCCCGAAACGCCCTTCATCGCCTGCGTCAGATAGGCGAGATTGTCGTCGCCCGTCCCCTGCAGGCCGACGACGACGCCGTAGCCGGTCAGCTGGTTGGGCCGCACGCCCTGAAACGCGCCCAGATCGCGCACGCGTTCGGCATTCGCGATGGTCGGGAACGGACGCGGCCAGCGCGGCCAGCAGGATGAATATCGAGACGGATCATGGCAGGGTTCCTCAAAACGGGCTGACTTGGCCGAAGAAACGCGACAGCCAGCCGGGGCGGCTTGCCTGCTGGACCGCGCCCTTGCCGGAATAGACGATGCGGCTGTCGGCGACCTGCGTGCTGATGACGCGGTTATCCACGTCGATATCGGCCAGCCGGACGATGCCGGAAAACTGCACCCATTCTTTCCCCTGGCTCAACGACAAATGCTTTTCCCCGATGACGAATGCGGTCCCGTTCGGACGCACATCGGCAATCGTCACCGCGACCGCCCCCGACAGGGAGCTGTTCTGGCCGGCATTGCCCTGCCCCTTGAACGACGCATTCGCCGCCGCTTTAAGGGCATCGGGGTTCAGGAAATCGAGCGGACCTGCCGATGGCGGGGTGATGCTGGCGGACCCGTTGCGGTCCGTGCGCCCGGTCGTCGCCTTGGTCGATCGGATGCTTTCGACCAGAATGATCGTCAGCGCATCGCCCACGCGGCGGGCGCGCGTGCCCTCGTGCAGCGCGGCATAGCCCAGCGCCGCCCTGAAAGATCGCGCCGTTGGTCGTCACCAGCCGTTGCGGCGGGGGTGGCGGGGGCAGGGCGGCGGGAAACCGGGGGCCGGGTCGCTGGCGCCACAGGCGGACAGGGCCAACAGCGAAAATGCGGCGAAGGCGGTTCGGATCATGGAGTACCTCACAGCGTCTGGTTCGCGTTGCGGAGCATTTCGTCGACCGCGCTGATCATCTTGGAATTGATTTCGTAGGATCGCTGCGCCTCGATCATCTCGACCAGTTCTTCGACCACATTGACGTTGCTCGCCTTCCAGCATGCCCTGCCGGATATTGCCGCGCCCTTCGGTTCCCGCAGGCCCGGTTTCGGCGGCCCCGCTGGCAGCTGTTTCGAGCAGGAAATTGTCGCCCGTCGCCTGCAAGCCGTTGGGATTGACGAAACTGGCGATGGTCAGCTGGCCCAGTTCGGCTGGCGCGGCCTCCCCCTGCAAAACGGCGCTGACCGTGCCGTCGGGTGCGATGGATACCGATTGTGCGCCTGCCGGAATGGTGATCTGCGGCTGCACCGCGAAGCCCTGCGCGGTCACCATCGTGCCTTCCGCCGACAGGGTGAAATTGCCCGCGCGCGTGTAACCGATGCCGCCGCCGGGCAGTTCGACTTCGAAAAAGCCGTTGCCGTCCAGCGCCAGGTCCAGCGCGTTGCCCGTGGTGTTGAGCGTGCCCTGCGTGCCGATCCGGCTGGTTCCCTGCACCGCGACGCCGGTTCCGAGGTTCAGGCCGACCGCATAGGCGGTTTCGTTGGTCGATTGCTGGCCGGCGACGCGCACATCCTGATAGGCGAGCGTCGCGAAATCGGCGCGGTCGCGCTTGAACCCGGTGGTCCCGATATTGGCGAGGTTGTGCGCGATGACGCGCATCCGGGCGTCCTGCGCCTCCAGCCCCGTACGGGCGACCTGCAATGCGGATGTGGGCATGGTTCTTGTCCTTCGTTAAAGTTACGGCGTTCGGCGCGCTATTTCAGCGACATCAGCCGCGCGCCGCTGGCGTCGATTTCATTGGCAGTGGAAAACAGTTTGGCCCGGCGTTCGAAACTTCGCTGCGCCTCGATCATATCGACCAGGACTTGCGTGGTATCGACGTTGCTCTGTTCGAGCATGCCGGAACTGACCGTCGCAGCCTGATCGGCGGGCAATATCCCGCCGCCGACGACTTGCAGGAAGCCGTCGATATTCTTGGCGACCGCGCTGCCTTCCATACTGGCGAGCTTGATCCGGCCGAGGTTCTCGGGCGGCGCGTCGGGTGCAGCGGGATCGGCGGCAAAGACGCTGCCATCGCCGCCGATGGTGACGGCGCGGCCCGGCGGGATGGTGATCGGCCCCGCCTGACCCATTACAGGCAGGCGGTCGCCGTTCTGCAACACGCCGGTCGCGCCGACCGAAAGATCGCCGCGGCGGGAATAGACTTCCGAACCGTCCGCGCCCTGCAAAGCCAGCAATGCCTTGCCGCCGATCGCGATGTCCAGCGCGTTGCCGGTTTCGATCATGGCGCCCGCGCGCATATCCGCGCCGTGCACGCCGCCCCGCCCCATCGCGCGCGCTTCGATCGCCGGACCTCTCAGTTCCGCCGGATCGACCGTGAAGCTTTCGGCGCGAAAGCCGGTGGTTTGCGCGTTGGCGAGGTTGCTGGCGATCACCCGCTGCCGGGTCATCGCCGTTTCCATGCCGGACAGCGCGGTGTGGATCATGCGGTCCATCGTTTCTTACGTCCGCAGGTTGATGATGGTCTGCGAAATCTGGGTCGCAGTGTCGATCGCCTTGGCATTCGCCTGGAAATTGCGCTGGGCGGAAATCAGGCCGACCATTTCTTCGGCCAGATCGACGTTCGACCGTTCCAGCGCGCCGGACAGGATCGTTCCGTACTGGCCGACGCCGGGCGCGCCCAGATCGGCCTGACCCGAAAGGCCGGTCGCTTCCCAGGCCGACGAACCGGTCTGGCGCAGGCCGTTGGGCGCGAGGAAGGATGCCAATGCCGTGCGTCCGACGGCAACCACCGTGCCATCGGTGTAGGCGGCGTTGACGCGGCCATCCGATTCCATCGTGATGCCGGCCAGCGCGGACCCGGCGGCGTTGCGCGGGGCGACCTGCGCGTCCACCGTGGCGTTGGGATTGGTGACGTTGCCCGCAGCGTCGAGTTCGAAGATCTGCAGCCGATTGTTCTGACCATCCTGCAGAAAACCGTTCTCGTCCACTTCGAACGCGCCGTCGCGGGTATAGAGTTCGCGTCCGCTTTCGCCGTGCCGCGTCGCGAAAAAACCATCGCCGTTGATGGAAAAATCGGTCGCGGTCCCGGTCTGCTCGATCGCGCCGAGGCCGAAATCCTGTTTTACGCCCGCCACGGTCGCGCCGATGCCGCGCACCTGATTGGGGGCGGCGTTCGCACCGCCGGCGACCAGATCGGAAAACTCCGCCTTGCTCTTTTTGAAACCGGTGGTTTCGGCATTGGCGATGTTGTGGGCGATGACGCCGAGGTCCGTCTGGGCGTTTCGAAGACCGGAAAGGGAGGTGTAGAAGGACATTGGGCTTACTCCTGTGTGGAAGCGGGAATGGAAGGGGAAACGGGGTCAATAACGGGTGACACTCGCGCGGAATTGTTCACCCCACCGGCGGACACCTGAACCGCAATCAGACTGTCGAGCTTGGTCAGGATTTGTTTAAGCGTATCGTTGGTTTCGGTCGTCCCGGCGAGGCTGGAAAACTGCGCCATCTGCGCCAGCATGTCCTTGTTATCGACCGGCTCCAGCGGGTCCTGCTGTTCCAGTTGCGTCACCAGCAGGCGCAGAAAATCGCCCTGCCCCAGCGCGTCGAACCCGGTTGGGGATTTGGGCTGGACGACCGGCTGCGCGGCGGGCTGGACGGGGGCGGCGGGCGTCAGCGGCGCCGGTTGATTGAGCAGTTCCATCAGGTGTTCCTCATCGTTTCGAGCATCAATTGCTTCGCGGTCTGCATCGCCTCGACCAGGTTCTGGTACTGGCGGCTGGCTTCCATGATCTCGACCATTTCGGCGGTTTCGTTGACCGGGCTTTCCCAGACATCGCCATTCGCATCGGCAAGCGGATGGCCGGGTTCGTGACGTTTGATGGGTGCGATCTGTTCGCGCATCATGCCGTCCACGCGGACGGTGGACATGCCGCTGGCGCCATTCGCGCGATCGAGATCTTCGGAAAAAACCGCACGCATTGGGCGGTACGTCGCGCGTTCGCTGCCCGCGACCGAACCTGCATTGGCGAGGTTCGACGCCGCCGCGTTCATGCGGACCATCTGCGCCGACATGCCGCGCTGGACCACGGTAAAGACGTTCATGGGGCCATCGGACATGATTATTGCCCCGTCAGCGCGCGGGTCAGCTTCTGCGCGGTCCCCTGCACGAAAGACAGCGTCGCGGAATAGCGCAGGGCGTTTTCGGCAAACGCCATCTGTTCATGCGCCAGTTCCACGGTATTGCCGTCAAGCGAGGGCATGGTCGGGACGCGATATTTCATCGCGCCCGCCACCGCCCGGTCGGCATCGCTGCCGCGCATTTTCGCGCCCAGCGCCGCGTCGAAATCGATGTCGCGCGCCTTGTAACCGGGTGTGGCCGCGTTTGCGATGTTGCTGGTCAGGATACCCATGCGCTGCGACCGCAATTCCAGCGCCGCGCCGTGAATACCGAATAGAGAACCGCTCATATCGCACGCCATCCTTGGGCCAAGTTCGAAGGCGAAAATGCCTCGCAGGCTATTTTGCAAACGGTGTGCCAATTGTGCGTTCGCGGCGCATTTCTGCGGGTTCGAAGATAAGGGCGGCAATCATCTGCCGCGCGTCGGAATGAATTTGCCGTTTTTTTCCGCTTGGGGGCTGAAACCAAAGCGCAGGCGGTCGTTCTGGTGCGGGAAGGAGCGGGGTCCATTATGGAATTTGCGGTATCATGGCCTGCATTATGGGACGCACAAAGCGCCGCCATCGTCGTGGGCGGCACATTTCTGGCGACCATATTGCGATCGGGCCTTGCCGACACGAGGACGGCACTCCGCGCCAGCCTGACTCTTGTGCGAAAGCCGTTCGACGGCGCACGCGCCCGCGCCGATCTGGCACGTCAGGTCGGCGACATACGAACTTGCGGCGTGTTGCGCGCCGAGGCGGTACGATTTCGCGACCCCGCCATCATGCACTTTACAGACGCGATGATCCGCCACCGATCATGGGCGGCAGCGGTCGCCGAACACGACAGGCATCGCGGCATGCGCGCGGAGCGGACGCGGCGCGCCGTCGCCACTTTGCATTCCGGGGCGGAGCTGGCCCCCGTGCTGGGGCTTGCCGGAACGCTGCTCGCCCTCAGTTCGCTGCCGGCAACCGGGCTTGGCAGCGATGCCATGATGGCGACGGTGGCAATGGCGATCGTCAGCACCCTTTACGGCCTGATGCTGGCCAATTTCGTCGCCATGCCGCTGGCTCAGGCCATCGAACGTCATGCGGCAAGAGAGGATGCCGCGCGGCAGGAATTGTTCGATTGGATGGGGGGACAGTTGGCAGAATCGTTCCCCGCCGAAAGAGCGCCGACCCCGAAACCGCCAGTCAAGCTGGCGGTCGTCGCGTGATTGCGCGCGGCAGCCCCGGTTGGCAGGTCATCCTGGCCGATCTATCGCTGATCCTGTTTACCGTGACCGCCAGCGCTCTCGACTACGAAGAGCCCGCGACCTCATCTCCGGCACACGGCGCGCCGCCTGATATTCTGCCACCCGATCGGCCCGAACGGCTGTTTTCCGCACGTATGGCGGGGGACGATCTGGGGGCGTGGCTATCCACCTATCGCGCCGATGCGCGCGAGCGTTTGCGGATCGTCATTCATTATCGCGCGGGCGAGATCGACGAGGCATTGGCCAGAGCGGCGGGCGCCATGCGAGTCAGCGCCGATGCCGGACATGAAGCGCAAGTCACGTTGCAGGCGGGCGATCGCGCGGAAACCCAGGCCGTTTTCGCGTTCGAAGGACCGCCTTCCCCATCCCCAGAATAGAAGCGGCTGGCACGATGGTTGCAGGGGCGCGGCATATGCGCGCGTCATCCGGCGCGCGCCCGATTGGAAATTGTCGCCATGAAAACAGCCTTCTTCGCCGCCGCGATCCTGACAGCCCTGTCTATGCCAGCCCACGCTGCGGATGGCCGGTTCGCAGACCCAGCCGCGATCGACCGGGAAGTCGAACAGTTTACAGGGGCAGCCATCGGCACACCCGGTGGCGCACGCGCGCCCGTCGATCGCAGGCTGCGGCTGGCACGATGCAGCTCCTACCTCGCGATCGAATTGTATGGCTCACGCGGCGACAGCGTGGCGGTGCGCTGCCCCGATGCGGGCGGCTGGCGCATCTTCGTGCCGTTGGTCAAGATCGCCACGGTCGCGGCCAGGTCCGCCGAACTCGTTTCGCGCGGGGACAGCGTCAGCATCGCCATAGAGGGGCGCGGGTTTTCGATCCTGCAGACGGGCGAGGCGATGGAAGGCGGCGGCGCGGGCGACTGGATCGCGGTTCAGCCACCGGGCAAGGTCGAAACGGTGCGCGCGCGTATCGAACGGCCGGGCAAGGTCGTCATTCCGGTCGATTAATTTTCGGACGCCCCCTTAATGCCCGGCGCAATGCGTCGTTCTGGGACGGGAACGCGAACAAGGAAAGTCATTATGTCCCCCGTCGATATCACCCGCATCCAATCCATCGGATCGCCGCGGCCGGTTGACCGCGACACGCCGCAGCCAGGCGCGCAGCGCGACCTTGTCACCCCTGCACCCAACCCCGCCACCGGCGTAAAGGTGGAGGCAGGCGTATCGCTCGACGCTGCAAATCCCGCCCGTCGACGCAGCGCGCGTCGCGGCGATCCGCGATGCACTGGCAAGCGGAACCTACCCCCTGAACCCGGCGCGCATCGCCGATGCCATGATCGCGGCGCCCATGCTGCTGGGCGTCACACGATGAACGCCCCGAGCCGCGCCACCGAATTGCGGCAAATGATTGCCGTTCTGAAAACCGAGCGGCAGGCGCTTGCCACTATGGACATCGATGCGCTGATGGCCAGCACGGCGGGAAAGCAGGATCTGTGCGATGCGCTGGAATGTGGCGAAACCGCCAAACCCGACGCGGAATGCGAAGGTCTGCTGGTCGCCGCGCGCGAGCTGAACGAGGTCAACCGCCGCGTTCGCAACCTTCTCGCCGTCAACATCGCCAGCCGTCTGGACGCGCTGACGGGATCGGCCGGACTATACGACACATCGGGTGACCGACGCACGGCGCATGTGATGACCGCCTAACAGAACCGCCTAACTGGCACGGCACTTGCATAGCTTTTCGGGAACGTAACCATACGGATTTTCCCTTTTGAGCGATCGCGCGATTTTCTCTGCCCTCCCTGCCCCGGCTTCCGTCGCACCGGCTGTCACACCCTCCATCACGGGCCGGGCGGCGGCAGGCGGGCGGCTGAACACCCGTGAAGCGATTGCGGATGCGTCCCGGCGGACCGGGGTGGATTTCGACTATCTGCTGGCGCAGGCGCGGCTTGAATCCAGCATGGACCCCAATGCCAAGGCACGCACATCCAGTGCCAGCGGGCTGTTTCAGTTCATCGAAAGCACCTGGTCCGATACGCTGGGGCGGCATGGCCATGCGCTGGGCGTAACCCCCGCTGCCGGGTCCAGCCGCAGCCAGATCATGGCGATGCGGTTCGATCCCCATACCTCCGCCCTGATGGCCGGCGCATTGGCCAGCGACAACCGCGCCGCATTGACCGGAGTGCTGGGGCGTCAACCCGACGCTGCCGAACTCTACATGGCGCATTTTCTGGGTGCGGGCGGCGCGGGCAAGTTTCTGCGTCAATTGCAGCAGAACCCCGACATATCGGCTGCCGCGATCCTGCCCGCCCCCGCTGCCGCCAATCGCGGGATCTTCTATCACGCGAGCGGCGCTGCGCGATCGGTCGGCGGGGTGATGGATTTGATGCGCGGCAAGATGGAACGGGCAATGGCGCAGGATGGCGGCCAGTTCGTGCCCGGCGCTACGGCGAACTACGGCTCCGGCTTTGCCGCCGAACGGCCGGGCGCACCATTTACGGGCAATGGCAGGTTCGATTATCAACCCACGGCCGCCCAACCCAGCTTATCGCAACCCCGGCTGACATTGCCGACTCTGACCGCTCAATCGGCATCCATGTCCGAAACGCTCCGCAACAGTTTTGCAGTCGCCGGCCCTGCGATGAGCGCGCGTGCGCGTGAACAGGTCAACAGCGCCTATACCAAGCTGCGGGCGTTCGATCTGTGACCGATCTGATGAAGCGCCTGACCGGACAGATGCCGCTCGCCACGCTTGCCCTGCCAGTCGGCATTTTGATGCTAATCGTGTTGATGGTGCTGCCCATTCCCACCATCATGCTGGACGCGTTTTTCGTCCTCAACATCGCTTTGAGCGTGGCGATCCTGATGGCGGCGATGAATGCGGAAAAGCCGCTCGATTTCTCCAGCTTCCCCAGCGTGCTGCTGTTCGCGACCTTGCTGCGCCTGTCGCTCAATGTCGCATCGACCCGCATCGTGCTGGTCGGCGGGCATCAGGGCGAAGCGGCGGCCGGGCAGATCATCGAAAGTTTCGGGCGTTTTCTGATCGACGGCAATTTCGCAGTCGGTCTGTTCGTGTTCGTCATCCTGCTCATCATCAACATGGTCGTCATTACGAAGGGGGCGGGCCGCGTGTCGGAAGTTTCCGCCCGCTTCACGCTCGACGCCCTGCCCGGCAAGCAGATGGCGATCGACAGCGATATCGCCGCCGGGCTGATGACGGCGGAAGAAGCGAAAGCCCGCCGCACGGAAGTTTCGACCGAAGCCGATTTCTACGGTGCGATGGATGGTGCATCGAAATTCGTGAAGGGCGATGCGATCGCAGCTCTGCTGATCCTGGGTATCAACATCATCGCAGGGTTTCTGCCTGGGCATGATTACTCACGGCCTGAGCGCGAGCGAGGCTGCCGAACGCTACATCACGCTGGCCGTCGGCGATGCGCTGGTGGCGCAGGTTCCCGCCTTGCTGCTCAGCATCGCCGCCGCCGTCATCGTCACGCGGGTTGCCGACAAAAGCGACCTTGCAGGGCACATCGGCGGCCAGTTCGCCGATCCGCGCAGTTGGTTGCCCGTTGGCGTGGTGCTGGCCGCGCTGGGCGCGATCCCCGCCATGCCGCAAAGCGTGTTCCTGCCCGCCGCAGCGGGCGTGTTCTGGCTTACCTGGAGCTTGAAGAAACGCGCGGCCATCGTCGTTGTCGACGAACCCGTGGCGGAAAAACCCTCCCCCGAAGCCATCGCGATCGAGGATGTCAGCGACCATACGCTGGTCACGGTGGAACTGGGGTACGGGCTGGTCCATCTGGTGGACGAGGCGCGCGGCGCGCCGCTGGTCACGCGCATCACCGGCGTTCGCAAACAAGTGTCGCAGGACACCGGATTTATCGTGCCGCAATTCCGGGTGCGCGATTCCCTCGACCTCGCGCCCAACGCCTATCGCATAATGCTGGGCGGCGTGCCGATCGGCGCGGCGACGCTGCATCCCGGCAAGATCCTGGCGATCGACGCGGGCGAGGTCGGGCCGGTCCGCACGCTGATCGGCATCGACACGCGCGACCCCAGCTTCGATTGCCCGGCCCTGTGGATCGAACCCGGCATGCGCGATCATGCGATTGCGGAAGGGTTCCTGACTGTCGATCTCGCGACCATCATCGCCACGCATCTCAATCAACTGCTCGCCGCACGTCCCGATGCGCTGCTGGGGCCGGAGGAAGTACGCGGCCTGCTGGACGCGCTGATCGAGAAAATGCCCGGATTGGTGGAGGCGTTCTATCCCGAAACGCTGACATTGGTGGCGGTCACACGCCTGCTGCGCGCTTTGCTCGCGGACGGTATAACGCTGTCCCATCCGGTTCCGCTATTCTCCAGTCTGGCCAATGCGCTGCAACAGACGCAGGATTTCGATCAACTGGTGGACCGCATTCGCGTCGATCTGGGCGGGCGGATCGTCGGGGCAATCTGCGCGCCGAGCGACCCGCTGCCCGTCATTACGCTGGACGCCGCGCTGGAAAGCACGATTTTGCAAGGGTTGCGCGATCCCGTCAGCGGGCAGCCGCTGGTCGATCCCGATCTGGGCGCGAACATCGCATCGCAACTGGCCGAACTGGTCGCAAACAGCGAGGCGACCCCGGCCCTGATCGTCCAGCCGCCCGCGCGCCGGACCCTGGCGCGATTGCTGAAGCAGCGTGTGCCGAACTGTCTGGTCCTGTCCATCGCCGAACTGCCCGCCAGCCAACCGGTGGAGGTGATGGCCGTTATCGGCGCACCCGCCGGGGCCGATGGCGAGGCCCCTGCAACCGCCCTTCCCGCACCGGAACCAACCCCAGAAAGCATCGCGGCATGAAACACGATCATTCGCAACTGAACACCGCCACGGCGCGGTCCCTGCGCGGGGCATACGGCAATCAGCGCCAGATCGAGGATCGAGTCCGGCGGTTTCTGCCGCTGGTGCATAAGGCTGCGTGGCATATCTTCGGCAGCGGGCGCGACGGGCTGGAAGTGGAAGATCTGGTGCAGGTCGGCCTGATGGCGCTGACCGACTGCGCGCGCCGCCACGATGGCCCGACGGAAGATGGCTTCGCCGCCTATGCCAAAATGCGCGTGCGCGGCGCGATGTTCGATACGCTGCGGAAAATGGCGCCGGTGTCGCGCGGAGCGATAAAGCGGTTGGCGCAATGCGAACACTGGCGCACGACTTTCCAGACGACGCACGGACGCGCGCCCACCACCGGCGAACTGGCCGAATTGATGGACATCACACCCGAAGCGATGGCCGCGCTGGAAGCGGAGCATATCCGCATCGGCCCGATGGACGACGAATATGACGATCATTCGACCGTCTTCGCCAGCGACGAACCCGATGCCTTCGCACAGATATGCGCGATGCAGGACGGCGAACGGTTGGCCACGGCCATCGCGACCCTGCCCGAACGGTTGCAGCAGGTTTTGCAACTGTATTTCGTGGAAGAGCTGAACCTGGCAGAAATCGCCGAAACGCTGGCAGTCAGCGTGCCCCGCATTCACCAGTTGAAAGCATCCGCGCTCGACAAGCTGCGCGCGCAACTCACCTAATTGCGCCAGACCCGCAATTCGGTGTCGGGCCGCTGAACGATCGAACCGGAGCGACCGACCGGCTCGCAATCGCGGCCCGTCAGCATCGCGATCGTATCGGTATCGCCGCCCTCGACATGCGCCAGAGTGCGTTCGCCAGCCGCATTACGCGCGACGATGACGCCGTCTTTTGCCGTACCATCGCGGTTGTAAAACACTGTGTAGGTTTCGATGGTGGCCGGGCCGACATATTCCTCGTTCAGTACCGGTACCGCGCCGCGCCGTTCGTCGGCCTGCGCCTGAAAATCGTAATCTTGCGGGAACTCGATGTTCGGTTCGATCGCGCCCGATAGCATGATGGTATGGTTGTGCGTCGCCAGCCCGCCATTCGCGAACAGCAGGCCGCGCTGCCGGTTGCCGCGCAGACGCCGAACCATTTCGGCGACGGCGTGCGACATGTAATTGCCGATTGGCCCACCCCCGAAAGTCAGCCCGCCGAACACCGTGATCGGTCGATCCACCGGCCAATCGAGAATGCGCCGTGCCATCTTGGGGATGCAGGGGAAACAGCTGTAAAGTTCGACATGATCGCAATCCGCAGCGGTCATTGCATTCAGCGCCAATGTCCGCTGGATCGACACAGTCATTCCGGCAGACCCGTCATACCCGTCTCGCGCCAGAAAATCGGCCGGCTCATGCGCGGCTGCGCCGTACATGACATGGACCATGCGATCGTCCGGCACACCGCGTCGCCGTGCCTCCGCAACGCTGGTAACGATGAACGCCGCCCCCTGATTGACGGAGGAATTGGCGACCATCAGTTTGGTGTAGGGATGTGCGATCGGGCGATTGTCCGCGGTGGGGGTCGCAACGGTTTCGGCATCGACGCGATCGCGCAGCCAAGCGGAAGCATTGCCGCCCGCCACGTCCGACATGCCCGCCCATAACTCGGCGCTTTCCGCCTGCCCTTGCGCCAAAGTCTGCCCCCAAAGCGCGCGGGTGGCGTTTTCATACAAAGGATAGACGTCGATCGGCGCGGCCAGGCCGTATCGCTGCGCGTAACCGGGCCGTTTGCGCTGCGACACGGCCTTGACCAGATTGGCGGCAGGTTCATCGCGACCTTGCGCCGCCCTCGCACTCGCCCGTGCCCGCGCCATCGCCGTTCGCAATGCTTCCCCGCCCGCAATCGCCGCGATCCGGGTCTGCCCGCGCGCAATGCGATTGGCCGCTTCGTGCAGCAGCATGATCGGCGTGTCGCCGTTCGGTCCCTTGCTCTGGAACGTTTCGGACACCGTCATGCCGCATTGCCGCGCAACGGCATCCGGCAGCGGATTGAGATCGGGAAACGATATCTGATCGACCAAGGCCAGCCAATCGGCATCCGCCAGCCAGTTTGCCGACGCGCCGGCATCGCCCGCCGCTTCGCGCAGCGCAGCCGCCATCAACTGCCCGGAATCAAGCCCTTGTTGCGGGTCGGCAGGGCGGTCGTTGATCTGGCCTACGCCGACAATCACCGGAATGGTTTCTTCGCCTGGAATAGCTGCCTCGCCCCTCGTCTAAAGCTACGCCACGATAGCCGAGAAGCGCCCAAGTTCAAGCGATCATCGTTACGCCGCAATGGCGGTTTTGGGCAGCCAGCGCCGCAATTCCAGTTCGAACGATTGCAGGGTCAACGGTTTGGCAAGATGGCTTTGCATTCCCGCTTCCAGACAGGCGGTGATGTCGTCGGGGAAAGCATTCGCGGTCAACGCCACGATCGGCAGATCGTCCGCACGGAAACCGCGTTCGCGAATGATCCGGGTCGCGCCCAAACCGCCCATCACCGGCATTTGCAAATCCATCAGAACCAGCGCGTATGGCCTATCGTTGCGGGCGGCATCCTCTACCATATGCACCGCTTCTTCGCCGTTGTCGGCGATATCGAGTTGCAGGCCGCATTGCTGCCCCATCGCAGCCACCAACATCTGATTGATGTCGTAATCTTCCGCCAGCAGCACGCGGTGGCCTGGCGTCGCAGAGCGCTCGTTTCGATCCGGCTTCGTTATCGGCGGCGTCGGTTGCGCTTGCGCGTGTTTCAACGGCATCGTGAACGTGAAGACGCTGCCTTTACCCCGCTTGCTCGTCACGGTCAGATCGCCGTCCATTTTCGCTGCAAGCTGGCGGCATATCGTAAGGCCCAGCCCGGTTCCGCCGCGCTGGGCAGCCGTATCCGCTTCCGACTGGGTAAACGCATCGAAGATATGCGCCTGTCGCTTGATCGCGATCCCGATGCCACTGTCGCGCACCGCGAACTCCAGCGTATCGGCGCGTACGGTAACGTCCATCGCGACGAAGCCGACATCGGTAAACTTCACCGCATTGTTCAGCAGATTGCCCAGCACTTGCCGCACGCGCAGCGGGTCCGCGATGATGTGGCGCGGCACGTCGTCGGCGATCGACAGCTCTAGATGCACGTTTTTTTCACGGGCCTGGGGTTCCACCAGCCGGATGTTCTGATTCAACAGATGATGCAAATCGATCGCTTTACCATTGATCGCCAGTTCGCCCGCTTCGATCTTAGACAGATCGAGAATATCGTTGAGCAGCAATGTCAGCGCCTTGCCCGAATCGGCAATCAGTTCCGCGTGGTGGCGCTGTTCGTCAGTCAGATCCGTCGTCAGCAGCAGATCGGCGAAACCGATAACGCCGTTCATCGGCGTGCGGATTTCATGGCTCATCTTCGCCAGGAAATTCGCTTTCGCACCGACGGCTGCGCGCGCCTTGTCCCGCGCGGCAACCAGATCGTGGCGCATCGCGACCTCGTCCGTGCGATCGGCAAATACGCCGAACAAGCCGGTGGGCGTACCATCGGGCCCTGTTTCGACCTGCGCGACGGCTTCGGTATGCCGCATCGTTCCGTCCGGCCGGATCAGCCGCGCCTGAAAGACATAGGGTTGGCCGGTTTCGCGCGCGGTCTGCACCGCATTGGCCACACCTTCGCGGTCGTCTTCGTGGAACAGGTCGATCGCTTCTGCCAATGGCGGCGGGGCGTCCCCGGTCCAGCCATGAATGGCATAGGTTTCGTCGGACCAGAAGATGGTGTCGTCGGCGAAATCCAGCCGCCAATGGCCGACATGGGCGGTGGCCTCCGTCATCAAAAGCATCCGGTTCTTCTCGTTGAGTTCCGCCAGCGCGATATCGATTTGGGTTTCGATCCGCTGGGCGATATCGCGTTCACGCATCACGATGGCCAACAAAAGGGCGGCCGCCAGCACCAGATAGGGTATGCCTGGCCCACGGTTCATCAACAACAGGGAAACGCCGATCAACACGGCGATCACCAGCAGGTAATAACGCCCGATCAGCGCACGCAAACGGGACATGGCGGTGCTGGGCGGGAATAGGTCACGGGTGAACATGGGCGCAGGCGTAACCCGGCAGGTCATGCAAAACCGCCAGCTGCACGCTACGCAATAGCGCGTATCGCGGTGCCGCGCCGCGCCACTAAAACTTTGCATCGCAGGCACGGGGCAAAGCTATGTTGCGCTTCGCCGATGGATGGGGTGTGTAGCGCGACAAAACCGTTACGAAAGATATTCCGTGCGCCAACTGACCCATCTCGAACGCCTGGAAGCCGAAAGCATCCACATCATGCGCGAAGTCGTGGCGGAGGCGGTGAAACCGGTCATGATGTATTCCGTCGGCAAGGACAGCGCCGTCATGCTGCATTTGGCGAAGAAGGCGTTTCACCCCTCCCCTCCGCCGTTCCCCTTGCTGCATGTCGATACGACTTGGAAATTTCGGGACATGTACGCGCTGCGCCAGAAGGCGGCGGACGATGCCGGTATGGAATTGCTGGTCTGGACCAATCCCGACGCGTTGGAACAAGGTATCAACCCCTTCGATCACGGCGCGCTCCACACCGATATGTGGAAGACGCAAGGGTTGAAGCAGGCGCTCGATCATTACGGTTTCGACGCAGCATTCGGCGGCGCGCGCCGGGACGAGGAGAAAAGCCGCGCGAAGGAACGCGTGTTCAGTTTCCGCAATGCGAGCCACAGCTGGAACCCGAAGCAGCAGCGGCCCGAATTGTGGAACCTTTACAATGCGCGCAAGGCGAAGGGCGAAAGCGTGCGCGTTTTCCCGCTGAGCAATTGGACCGAACTCGACATCTGGCAATATATTATGGCCGAGGGGATCGAAATCGTGCCGTTGTATTTCGCGGCAAAGCGCCCGACTTTCGAATATGACGGCGGCCTGTTCATGGCGGACAATATCGACCGGCTGGAACGGGTGATGGGCACGCGGCCGACGATTACCGAAAAATCCGTTCGCTTCCGCACGCTGGGCTGTTTCCCGCTTACGGGCGCGGTCGAAAGCGAGGCATCGACGCTTAGCGAGGTCGTGCGTGAAATGCTGCTGACCACGACCAGCGAACGGCAAGGCCGCGTCATCGACCAGGACGAAGGCGGCGCGGGTATGGAAAAGAAGAAGCAGGAGGGGTATTTCTGATGGACCAGGCCCCAACCGTCAGCCCGGCTTACGAAACCGATGCGTTGATCGAACAGGATATCGAAGCCTATCTGGAACGCCATCAGAACAAATCGCTGCTACGGTTCATTACCTGTGGCAGCGTGGATGACGGCAAAAGCACGCTGATCGGGCGGTTGTTGTACGATTCGCAAATGATCTTCGACGATCAGCTGGCCGCGCTGGAAGCCGACAGCAAACGAATGGGGACGCAAGGGCAGGACATCGATTTCGCCCTGCTGGTTGATGGGCTGGCGGCGGAACGGGAACAGGGCATCACCATCGATGTCGCCTATCGGTTCTTCGCCACCGAAAAACGCAAATTCATCGTCGCCGATACGCCCGGCCACGAACAATACACCCGTAACATGGTGACCGGCGCATCCACCGCCGATCTGGCGGTTATTCTGGTCGATGCGCGCAAGGGTGTTCTGGTGCAGACGCGGCGCCATTCCTATCTTGCGCATCTGCTGGGCATCAAACATCTGGTGCTGGCCGTCAACAAGATGGATCTGGTCGATTACGACCGGTCGGTGTTCGACGATATCGTCGCGGACTACACGGCCTTCGCAGCGGAGATCGGCATCGGAGCCTTTACCGCGATTCCGGTATCGGGGTTTCGCGGCGATCACATCACGTCCGCACCCTCACCCGAAATGCCCTGGTATGACGGGCCGCCGCTGATCGGACATCTGGAAAATGTCGAGCTTGCCAATTTCACCGCGCAGAGCCAGCCGTTCCGCATGCCCGTTCAATGGGTGAACCGGCCCAACCTCAATTTCCGCGGATTTTCGGGGCAGATCGTCAGCGGCACGATCGCGCCCGGCGATACGGTTCGCATGGTCCCGTCGGGCACGACGAGCACGGTCGAAACGATTGCAACCTATGACGGCGACCTGCCGGAAGCCGTCGCGGGCCAATCGGTCACGCTGACGCTGGCGGACGAAGTCGATTGCAGCCGCGGCGATGTGATCGCCGCTGCCGACAATCCGCCCGAAGCATCCGATCAGTTCGAAGCGACCATCGTGTGGATGGATGAAACCGCGATGAAGCCCGGACGCGGCTATTGGTTGAAACTTGCCAGCCAGATGGTGACCGCCACGGTTCAGGAACCCAAATACGAAGTGGACGTGAACACCGGCGGGCGTTCCGGCGCGCGGCTGGCGGCCAAGACGCTGGGCCTGAACGCCATCGGGGTGGCGGAGATCCGTACGGAAAAACCTCTGGTTTTCGAACCTTACGACACGAACCGATCGCTGGGCGGGTTCATCCTGATCGACAAGATGACGAATGCGACTGTCGGGGCCGGGATGCTGAATTTCAGCTTGCGCCGCGCGGCCAACGTACATTGGCAGCCAACCACGATTACCCGCGCCGAACATGCCGATCTCAAAAATCAGACGCCGCGCGTATTGTGGTTCACCGGCCTGTCGGGATCCGGCAAATCGACCATCGCCAATGCCGTGGAACAACGGCTCAACATGATGAACCGACATACTTTTCTGCTCGACGGCGACAATGTCCGGCATGGTCTGAACAGGGATTTGGGATTTACCGAAGCGGATCGGATCGAAAATATCCGCCGCGTGGGAGAAGTGACGAAGCTTATGACCGATGCCGGGCTGATCGTGCTGACCGCCTTCATCAGCCCCTTTCGCGCGGAACGCGACATGGTTCGCGCCATGATACCCGAAGCGGAGTTCGTCGAGGTGTTCGTGGACACCCCGCTGGATGTCGCGGAACGAAGGGACGTGAAGGGTTTGTATAAGAAAGCGCGCGCCGGCGATCTGGCGAACTTTACCGGAATCGACAGTCCGTACGAAGCGCCCGAAACGCCCGAAATTCGCGTCAATACGGTCGAAATGAGCGTCGATGAAGCCGCCGATCAGATCATCGCTTACCTTATGCCGCTGAAATGACCGACGTTTCCGCGATGGACGACACGCAACTGGCCGCCCATCTGGCGTGCATTGCCGGCGACATTCTGGTGCGCGTTCGGGAAAGCGGCGCATTGTCCGGCAAGGCTATGGGTGAAGCGGGCGACGATATCGCCAACCGGTTTCTGGTCCATGCTCTACGTGCCCAGCGCCCCGATGACGGCATTCTGTCGGAAGAAAGCAAGGACACCCCCGCTCGCCTCGACAAAACGCGCGTATGGATTATCGATCCGGTCGATGGCACGCGTGAATATGGCGAAGGGCGTGACGATTGGGCGGTTCATGTCGGATTGGCTGTGGATGGGGTGGCGAAAGCGGGGGCGGTCGCGCTGCCCGATTGCGATGGCGGGATCGTCCTGGACACGAGCGGCGGCGGGCGACCTGAACCCCGCACGGGCCCGCCGCGTTTCGTGGTCAGTCGCACTCGCCCGGCGAAAGAAGCGGTCGCGGTGGCCGAAGCGATGAATGGCGAGCTGATTGCAATGGGCTCTGCCGGGGCGAAAGCGATGGCGATCGTGCGCGGCGATGCCGAGATTTACCTGCATTCCGGCGGTCAGCACGAATGGGACAGCTGCGCCCCGGTCGCGGTGGCGCAGGCGCATGGATTGCATTGTTCGCGCATCGACGGTTCGCCGCTGCGCTACAATCAACGAAATACCTATCTGCCGGATTTGCTGATATGCAAACTTGACCAGGCGCCTGCCGTGCTCGAATTTAATAGCGGAATATCAATCGCAAAACGCGTGAACTGCGCGTGTAATCCGGGGCGCGCAATTTTATGAAGCCGATCAAAAAAGCCGTATTTCCAGTCGCAGGGCTCGGTACGCGGTTCCTGCCCGCGACCAAGGCGATACCAAAGGAATTGCTGCCGATCGTCGATCGCCCCTTGATCCAGTACGCCGTGGACGAGGCGCGCGAAGCGGGGATCGAACAGATTATCTTCGTCACCGGACGCGGCAAGACCGCCATCGTCGAACATTTCGATGTCGCATTCGAATTGGAAACGACGATGAAGGCGCGTGGCAAGGACATGTCCGTGCTGGACGCGAGCCGTGCGACGCCGGGCGACATAATCGCGGTGCGCCAGCAGGTTCCTCTGGGGTTGGGCCACGCCATCTGGTGCGCGCGGGCGGTGGTCGGCGACGAACCTTTCGCCATTCTGCTGCCGGATGAACTGATGGTCGCCGATCGCAACGGTTCGGCGGGTTGCATGAAACAGATGGTCGATGTCTATAACGAAGTCGGCGGCAATCTTATCAGCGTGTTGGAAGTGCCGCACGATCAGGTTTCGAGCTACGGCGTGATCGACCCCGGCCCGGTGGACGGCGCGGTGACGCAGGTGAACGGATTGGTGGAAAAGCCTGCGATCGATGAAGCACCGTCCAACAAGATCGTTTCGGGGCGATACATTCTGCAACCCGAAGTCATGCGGACCCTGGAAACCCAGGAAGCGGGCGCCGGTGGAGAGATCCAGCTTACCGATGCGATGGCCAGGATGATCGGTTCGCAGGCGTTCAACGCCGTGACGTTCGCCGGGCGGCGGTTCGATTGCGGCAGCAAGCTGGGCTTCGTAGAGGCAACCTTGGCCCTGGCGCTGGAACGCGACGATATGGGCGCAGAGGTGCGAGCCATCGCAGAACGGTTGCTGGGGCAATAGGACCGTTCACCAGGTTTGACCGTAACAGTCATAGCAATTGACGTGCACGAGGTGTGGTCGCACACTTGCTTACTTCGACATGTCGATGAGCAAACCCATAAGGCGGAATACCTGCTTGGACAGCGCCCCCAAACAAACGATGACGGGTCGAACAAATTGGGTAGTGAGCGCTGCTTTATCGATAAATCCGAACTAGCGGCCCATCTGACTTTCCAAGTCGATAAGGCTGCTTTGCTTGCCAGCGTCCCCGCAAGCGGACCGCGCCGGCTTTCGCAACGAAACACACCGCCGTAAGATCGAGCCGGCTACGCCACCCCCCGAACAGCGCGATTACGTCGGGCATAAGGTACTTCGATAGGATCGAATCGATTCCATAGACGGAGAATTGCGCTACGAATTTCTGCCTATTGTCATGTCTCTGATGGTTCATCGCGAAAGGCGCGGGCAAACCCGATATTGAATGAAACAGCGACATGGTGTTGCGGAAATGCGTCGAATGGACCGACTGCAAAAATATCCGGCGATATTGGCTTGAAAGCAGTTGTCGCGGGGTGAAACTGATGCTCTTGACCGGTGGGACTTCATGTTCGCTATGCAAACTGTGGGTGGTTGGCGCGGTGC